>NZ_CP019044.1:0-1475000 GCF_001953055.1 Salaquimonas pukyongi
GCATATTCGAGCTGTGCCTGGCTCAGGGTTTCGGCGGCCCAGTCGGAACTCTGCTGTTGTTTGGACAGTTCCACGTCGAGCAGTTCCCTGCACAAATCCTTCAACCCGTGCCGATCGGTATAGGTTCGCGTCAGCCGGGATGCGATCTTGGTGCAATAGACCGGATTAGCTTCGGCGCCGAAAGCATGGAGCAGAACGGCGATGTCAAAGCGTCCGAAATGGAAAATCTTGGTTTTGGAGCGGTCCCGCAAAAGCTTCTGCAGGTTGGGCGCGCGTTTTTGCCCCTTTTCGATCTGAACCACATCGGCAGTGCCATCGCCCGGCGACAATTGAACAATGCAAAGGCGGTCTCGGGCCGGTTTGAGTCCCAGGGTCTCGGTATCGATGGCGACATCGCCCGGATAGTTTTCCAGGCCGGGTAGGTCGTTTTTGTGAAACCGTATGGTCAAGGCTTGCTCCAGGTCGCGGGCGATTCGCATTCAGCGCTTAACCTACCGCCGCTATGGTTTGCAAATCGTTTACCCGCCCTCCGATCTGCCGGCCTGTGTGCCGGTGGTATTTCAAACCTTCATGCGCCCCGGTTTCCAGCGCTTGCAACCCGGCAGGAGTTGCAACGTGTTACCAGCACCCTCTCCAGACTGCTTCCGGGCATGCTGTCTGCCGGAGGCGTGACCGCTTGCGTTTGAAGCTGCCGTGGGCGTCTGCCGCCAGTTTGGCGTTGAAGCAGTCCGGCGATTGGTCTAAATGGGGCTTGCGGTCGGACTTTTCGGTCCGGCGCCGCCCGCACCCGTAGCTCAGCTGGATAGAGCGCTGCCCTCCGAAGGCAGAGGTCACAGGTTCGAATCCTGTCGGGTGCGCCAAAATTCTCTTCAAAATCAATTATTTATGAGCGCAATACAATTTGCTAGTTGACCCTTCGGGTGCGCACGGAAGCAATACGGAAGCAGAATTTCTCCAAGACTATGCATGTTGATCCATAATTTCGGTGCTCGTTAGATTGACCGAGATTGCGAATTAGAACTCCGAACTGTCCGCGCGTATCGCTTCAAGTTCCTCTTTCGACAAGGATGCCCGCATGAACTCATCGAAGCTTGCAAGATCCTCGACGGTTGGAATGTTACTCTGATCATTCAGCGCACGTAGTTCGTCAGCAACATCACGTCTGCTGATGGTGTCGAGAATGACCGGCCCATTTTCTAGTTGATACTGAAGCGAGCCATTCATCATGTTGATACGGCCGTAGCCTGGCGCGTAGGCGATCGAGTTGTTTCGCCCACGCACTTCATGTTTGGCAAAGGATACTCTGAGGTGTTCAAGTCTCGAAAAAGGAATATGCGCTCGGCGAAGGTCAATTTTTATCGTCTCGATGATCGATGGATCGGCAGCAATCTGCCTCAATTGCTTTGCACGCATCTCACGACCGGCGTGAAGATACCCCTGATCTTCTTCTAAGCTCGCTGCCTTGAGTTCCAAGCCTCCATTGTTCGCCAGTTTGATGATGTCCTTCGCTCGTGCCCTCCAGGTCCTCAGGAGCTCGTAGGCTGCAAAGATCCACATCTGCGACTGAGCATTAAGAAACATTGTGGTCGGAGGGGTCTTATCCGTCTGAAAGTATTCCTGAAGCGTGTGATGCTCGAGGTTCATGATGAACTGATCGACCACCGCCAGGTTCGTCACCTGCAGGCCGAGATACATGTCATCGCGAAGCAAAGCCAATGAATGAAGCGCTGACGTCAATTCGTGCGACGTGATGTCGGTGTGCGGCCTGAAACTCGACTCCTGATCCGCCACATAGTCATCGTCAAAGAATTCATCGCGATCCATTATCTATCCTGACGCTTCCCTAGCGGTTGCTATGGGCATGAAGAGCCGAAGCGGCTGATCTGGAAGGGGGATGAATCCGAAGCTCTCATAGTAGTTCTTGCGACGGGTGACAGCGTCTACATTTCCATCATCAAATACGTCCAACATGACCACGCAGGTTCCAATTTCCTCCGAGGCGCGTGCAATCCTGTCGAGTGCGTCAGCCACCAGTGCACTTCCCAAGCCATTGCCCTGATGCTTCTCATCGACGCCGATCATGGCTATGAACGCCGCAGGAAGCAGTCCATGCTTCATAGCTTTCTTTTTGTAGGAAGCAGGCATCTCCTTGACATCGACCGCATGCATGTTGATGCCGTAAAAACCTACAATCTGGTTCTCAGCGTCAATAACGACCCATATGCGAACGACATCTGCTTTGGCACCCTTTTTCGCCGTCAGCTTTAGGTAATTGTCGATTTGTGGGACGCCACAAGAAAAAGCCGCCCGATCATGTGTCTTTGGATCGAACGGCTGAATTTTGAATGGTACTTGTTTTTCCGTATCAGTCGGCATTCGCAATCAGCTTCTTGCGAATTGCAAACGCTTCTTGCAGTCGCTTGGTTGGCTTCGGAGGATTATCGAGCGCATTGAAGAATGCTTCTCTATCCGCCTTGCTTTCAAGGACCGTCACTTTGTGTGCTTCAATCGTCGATTGGGCAGCGCTGTAAGCAGCGCTCACGATAAAAGAACTGACATCGACGCCGTTCAGTGTTGCTGCACGGTTGATCGTATCTTTTACAGACGGCTGCGTGCGTGCCTCAAGGCGAGCACTCTTCGGCTCATCGACTGAAACTGTCGCATCTTCAAATGCTAACATGATTGCCTCCTTTCCGGCGTTAGGGCCAACCCGAACACTCAGGTTAAAGTGAACCTCCACCTATGTACGGGAGATAGGCGTACATGTCAAGTGTACGGGAATTAGCCGTACGACAAAACTTAAGCGTTTCGCAACATCTCGCGCACCGTGTTCCTTTCGATCAAACGCGAAAATTTCTTGTAGTCACTGTTCTCTTTCTGCCAGCGACCAGCAACGATTGACACGTGTACACCCGCCTGTTGGCTTACTTCCTCGACTTCCTCCGTCCGCGCAAACTTTTTCTTACAAATCTTGGCGAACTTCGATGGCACTAGACTGTTCTTGGCAAGTTTGTCAGCTTGCGCCTCGATTTCGTCATCGGTTTCGATATCCAGTTCATCGAAAAACACGTGGTCTGTCGACGAAAGAATTTGGTAATGCTCCACGAGATGGGCCAATTCGTGAAGCAGCGTAAACCAAAAATTATCGATCCTGTCGTGGCGCAAGGTCAATCCAATAACCGGTGTCTTACCGTTCAGGAGCATAATGGCGCCATCTAAAAACGTGCCTGGCAATAGCGGTAAAACCACAACGATGATACCGTTCTTTGACAGCTCCTCGACGGCTATACGCGGCCCCTGTGGATGTGTGCTGAGTTGCGCAATGCAACGCAAGAATTTCTTGTCAATTGCGGTCCTTGAAAACTCGCCAATTGGTGGTTTGCGCATCGCTTTTTGAAGAACCGCCGCTTGCCAAATGAGCAATGCATTAACGTCGGTTTTTCCACTCGCTCGCTGCGTGCGTGTTTTCCTATTCAGCCTTGGGACGTGGTTTTGTCCGAACGAAGCGTTGAGAAATTCACCCACACCATCCAAACTAATATCGAACCCAAGCTCCCTAAGCTTTGTCAAAACAGTTTGGCCAACTTCAACGGCTTCAGCAGATCCGACCTCTTCTTTCTTCATTAGGGACTCATATGGGATACCCAGTCCCGCATGAAGGGCGCGCACCATGTCCATAGAAAGCTTACGTTTCCCAGATAACACCTCAGAGACGCGGGCCCGAGAACCGATATAGGGCTCCAATTCGCGCGGTGTCATACCCTTCTGCTCCATTCGAAGCTTGATGGCTCCAAGTGCCGATGGTGTGTCGGTTGAGATCGTATCAAGCTCGTATTTCTCAATGAGCGTAGCGAGAATTTCTATTTCATCTGTTGTCTCCTCTGTTACAGGCGCTTGGATAAGCTCTTGAATCCTTCGCTTTGCAGCTTCGTGACTCTTTTTATCTTTGATTGGTTTTAGCATCATGCGGCCTCCCATTCCGTTTGATCACCAGAATCAGAGCCACGATGGCGGTTCTCATCACATCTTGTCAGCAGCACGACGCCGCCTTCGAGATGAACCATTGCTTCGATGAAAAGTGTGTTGTTTGCCAACCGGAACCTCGCTTCGGGTAATTCGCCTAACTCTGCTTGTGGGTAGTCGATCAAGAGAGTTTCCGCATCGGCCCATCGACGATGCCTAAGCTCGCACACGAAGGCAGTAAGCGCGTCTCGACATTGCTGGTCGGCGCAACTTGCCAAGAAACTCTCGATAATGTCCAGTCCCAAAACTTTCATTTGAGCCCTTTCAGGACCAGAATTTAAAAAAGCTCCCAAAATGGGAACAATTTGACTTGACTCTGAAGTGTGATGGAGTCAGTCATAAACATGCACCCAATATGGGAGCAAACATTGAAAGTCAATGAATTCAGACCCTTTTGGGAAAGATTCGGCGACATTTTAAGCCAGTCAAACCGAAAGGATGAACAAGATGGCTGACACCGAACTGATTTTTAAAGTTGATGGCGCTGCCATCAAAACCAATGACGCGGTCCTTTCTGGCCGCCAAATCCGCGAGTCAGCGGGACTGTCACCTGCCAGCGACTATATTCTGATTAAAGTTGGAGAAGGTAGTGGTCAGTCGATCGGCCTGGACGAGACAATTGACCTCCGAATCAATGAACAACCGTCCTTCATCTCCTTTTGTTCAGATCGTGTGTACCACTTCACCGTGAATGAGCGTGGCTTTGAGTGGGGAGCGGATAAGATAACGGTGTCGGATCTTCGGAAATATGCTGACATTTCCGATAGTGAGACTTTGTTTCTCGAGCGCATTGATGCGCCAGACAAGCAGCTTACCAATGATGGCAGCATCCAGTTGGCAAGCAAAGGCGTTGAACGAATTTCCTCACGGAAACCTTTCTGGAAGCTCAACGTGCAAGGCGTTTTGCTGACCCTCACTACCCCCATGGTCGTGGTGAAAGACGCCTTGGCTCAAGCGGGCTTCGATCCTGACAAGGGATGGATTGCAATCCTGAAGCGCAAAGGTGAAGCGAAGCTCCAGGTCGCGCTGACGGACACGATTGATCTGACGCACCCCGGAATAGAAAAACTGCGACTGACGCCGGCGCAGATCAACAATGGTGAGGCGCTCAGTGCGCCTCGCCGCGAGTTTGTACTTCTGGAAAAGGACGAAGCCTATCTCAATGAGCGTGGTCTGGTCTGGGAAACCTATGTGGAAGGCGGGCGTAGATGGCTACTGTTGCGGAACTTTATTTTGCCCGAGGGCTTCAATCACGCGGTGATTGATATCGCAATCGATATTCCGCCAACGTATCCGCGCTCGGAAATTGACATGTTTCACTGCTTTCCTCATCTGACACTCAAGTCTGGTGCAACAATCGGAGAAACCTCCGGGCGGACGGACATCTCAGGGCAAACGTATCAGCAATGGTCTCGCCATCTCAACGGCCAGACTCGCTGGAACCCTGCAACAGACAGCGTGATGACCCACGTAGCGGTAATCGAGGCATCGTTGTTGAAGGAGGTGGGAGAATGACAAAAACCCTCTCCCTAACCGAACGCCAGCACCAAGCTTTGCGAGACATGCTATTTCCGGGTGACGGCTTGGAATCAGCAGCGATTCTGATCTGCCGGTACGTGGGTCCGCAAAGCGAGCGGCTGATTGTTGCAGATATTATCAATGTTCCAGACAACTCATGCTTGGTGCGGAAGGTTGATTATATCAGTTGGCCAGGTGCCAGTGTCGAAGAAGCCATCGATAAAGCTGAAGATCACGGCGACGCGATCATCTTGATCCACAGCCACCCAGGCGGCTGGTTGAATTTTTCAGAAACTGATGATGAAAGTGACCGTGCCGCCATGCCGGGTTTGTTTGCAGCGATCGAAGGTAACGCGTTCCACCATGGATCGGCAATCATGACTCCGGATGGAGCGATGCGAGCACGCCTCTATGATCGGGCCGGTGAAGCATCGAAGATCCTTCATGTCTGGAGGGTCGGTCAGAATATTGTAGATCTAGCGGCCAAGAATTCCGAACCCGTGATGCCCTTCGGATCAGGGATGGCCGAGTCCTTTGCACGTCAGGCCGCATGCATAATCGGCATATCCGGAACCGGATCGATTGTAGCCGAATTGTTGGCACGTAAAGGTGTCGGCCATTTAATACTGATCGATTTCGACAGAGTGGAGCAAAAAAATCTTAATCGTATAGTAAATTCCACCGTGTCCGACGCAAACGGAAAACGGCTCAAGACCGAAATGATGGCCGAGGCAATAGCAAGCTATGCGCCAAGGACGAAAGTTACTGTTGTCAACTGTTCGATTGAGGATCGAGAAGCTGTTATCGCCGCCTCTGCGGCAGAAGTTCTCTTTTGCTGCGTGGATAGCATGGCAGGGCGGAGTATCGCAGAGCTAATCGCTCAGTGTTGCATTATCCCACTAATCGATATGGGTGTTACGATACCCACGCGATTGGACGCTGACGGTCATATCAGAATCGCAGACGTCTGTGGGCGTATCGACTACGTTAGGCCCGACGGTCCCAATCTGACTGACCGTGGTGTCGTTACCGCTGATGGTCTGCGACGGGAATACCTCATCGCAAATGCACCCGAGGTAGCCAAGCGGGAAATTGAAGCTGGTTACATCAAGGGTGTGCATGAAGAAGCGCCGTCTGTCATGGCGCTGAATATGCGGGTGGCATCTGAAGCTGTCTTAGAATGGTTAGAACGCCAATTTCCCTACAGGCTCGATGGAAGTGATGGGTTTTCACGAACCCTATTTTCGCATGCGGCTGGAGAAGTTGAATTCAGTTCCGATAGCGACTTCAAACAAGCTCCAACGAACGATGTAGGTCGGGGGTTGATCGAGCCACTACTTGGATTGCCAGCTCTCGCGAAACAGAGACGAAAGGATGCGGCATGACAATCGCTTTCTGGATTCGATCTCTGTGGCAACGCTACGGACCTAGGCGCAGATTGGTTCTAATTGAAGGTGATACTCCACCTGATCCCATCCCCTCCCGACACGTATATCTTTGTCGCGAGGATGATGTTGACTGGTCGGTTTCCATGCAGTGTCCGTGTGGATGCGGTGACAATTTAGAGCTCATGCTATTGCAAGAAGTAAAGCCAAACTGGTCGCTCAAAACTCAAGAGCATGAGCCTCCAACGCTTCTTCCCTCGGTTTGGCGACAGTCAGGTTGTCGCGCACATTTTTGGTTGCGAGACGGACATATTCACTGGTGCTAGAAGCTATTAATCGGGCTATCTTACCTTGAAATCCCTTTTCCATTCAAGATTCCGAGCCCCATTCCCTTCCGCATTCGCACTGCCTGCTGCCACGGGACAAGTGCGAACTGCTCGCCCTTCTGCAGCACGGCGAAACGGCCGGAAGCTAGTTTAACAGAACTGCTGACATTGGCGCTAGATCGGCCAAGTTCCGATGCTACCACATGCTCCATTCCAATTGTCTTTGCCAACGATGACGCTGCCTTCGAAACTTCCCGTTTCGTGAGTTCATCAAGCATCCGGCGGCGGGCGATCAGGCGGCCATCCTGCTCGGTCATCAGCCCTTCCTGAACCAGCCATCGCTGACGCTGCCGTAGCGCCTGGTTTACTTCCGCACCAAAGCCCTTTTCGCGGAACGTCTCCGGCTGCCGAGATAGTAGCTTTCGGTCCAGCCAGGTTGCGCCTTCCGCCGTTGCCAAATCGCGGAAGGGGACGTGGGATTCAATGAACAGGCGTGCTTGGCGATTTGAATGCTGTTGGCTGTGATCTGGTGTTAGGTTGCCACGCAAACTCACGACCATATTCTTGCCCGGTGGATCGAACCGGCTAAGCCTACCGATCTCGGCATAGTGCAGCTTACCGTCTGTGCCATCGACGACGACATAGTGCTGGTCCTGCAGTTCGTTTGAGAGGCCCATGGCAACGATCTTGCCGGTAATCTTCAGGCCGGGCTTACTGGCATCAAAGACCGAATAGTCTGCTGCACCGCGATCGATGCCCACCTCCTTAAAGACCCGCTGCATGGTCTTGATGATATCGCCTCGTTCGCCCAATTGCCGAAGTGTGGTTTCGGTACGCTCGGCGAGCTTCCAGACACCGGGTTTCAGTTCGTCAGCCAGACCCATGCTTTCAAGCTTGCGAAGCCGTCCCATTCGGAGCGAGTGCTGTCGCTTGTCCTGACTGGTCTTCGACGTGATCGCCAAGATGCCCTCTTCAGAGTCCCGAAGGATCGACCGGTCCAGTCTCGTGAAACGGTCTGCATCAACTTCGAGCGCGAGTTTCTTCTGGATGCTGTTCGCGCTTTCCAGACCCAGTTCCAGCGTCGCCAGATCGCGGGCGCGTTCGCGCAAGCCCTGCGAGATGTAGTCCCGCGCGATGACAAGATCACCACCCTTCTCGTCGCTGCCGCGAATGACGATGTGGGTGTGCGGATGTCCGGTATTGAAGTGATCGACGGCAACCCAGTCGAGCTTGGTTCCGAGGTCCTTTTCCGCCTGAGTCATCAGGCTTCGGACAAAAGGTTTCAGATCGCGGAATTCACTACCGTCCTCGGCGGCGACAATGATACGGAACTGGTGCGGATCCCTCTTGCTTCGGTCAAGGAAAGTCTTTCCATCCATTTGGTCCGCGTCGTGACCATACAACTGTCCCTTTTCGCCTTCGAGTGTGACGCCATCGCGCTGGATATATCGAAGATGTGCCCTTGCAGCTCCGAGACCGCCGCGCTTGAACGAGGTGAATCGCGCCTTGACGATAACCCGACGACGTCCCGGTTGCCTGATTTGCGAAGTCAGGACGGTGCCTGCAGAGTAGCCTCGGCCGATCCGGCTGCCAGTGAAAGATGATCGCGATTTGCTGCCCGGCCTTTGCGAAGCCTGGCGCATGGTCTTGATGACCTTGTTGAGATAGCGCTGGTTCTTTGCACCCGGCTTTGCCCTGATGCGGCCAAGCTTGGGATGGAACTCGTCGGATGCCATGTCTCACCTCTTTGAAACCGTTGTTTCTGGAGAGATCGGGATGCCATTTGCCATTGCCAAGATGGTGTCAATTTCATCGTGGCGTGACAGCGCTTTGCCGGCGCAATGGTGTTGTCGTTATGGGCATGACACCAAAAAACCCGTGTGCTCACGGTCGTTTACCCCCGCACGGTGTCACCCCTTTATCTTGCCATAACTCCCTCAACTGCTCTCCCCAATCCCCGCCATCCCGATCCAAACCGCACGCGCCTCAATCGGTCCAGAGTGGATCCGCGATTCCGGTGATTGTGCTGCGGTCAACTTGCCCGAAGTAACGCCCGTCAAAGCTCTTCGGATGATCATTGAGCAGGAAGACTTCGTCCGGTTTCAGGGTGCGGCAACCGCTCCATTCGGAGAGCTTCAGTCCGCGAATATCGTGTAATTGCGCGACTGAAACCGCCTCGTCATTGACGAAAATCGTGCGCCCGAAACGGCAAACTTGGTCGCCGGAAAGCGCACGAACGCGCTTCAAGGCAGGCAGATTTTTCGGCAGATAGCCGCGTTGATCGGCGATGGCTTTGTAGGGCTCCGGCAGTTCAACTAGCACGACATTACCGCGCATCGGCGTGCCATTTGTGATCCAGTAGAGGCCTGTCGGAACGCTGGGAGACGCGTTCCAGACGATCCGCTTTGGGACGATCTGCGCTGCTGAAACCGCGACAAGAGCGACGCCAAATGCAGTGATGGACAGCCAGGAATTACTCCATAGCCGTCCGTGTCTCGCGTCACGCATCGGGGTTTTCCGATGTCGATCTGCGGCTTGATTGTTCGGACCAATCGATCAGGTCCTGCAGGGCATAAAGCACGCGGAAACCATGCTTGCGGTATTTTGGGCCGTTGCCATAAACGCGCATCTTGGCGAGCGTGTTTGGCTTCAGGCCAAGATAATCGGCGGCCTGTTTCGGGTTCAGGAATGTCGGGCGTTTGCTATCAGGCTGGTCGTCGGTCATCGCAGGCTTTCCTTTCCGTTTCGCTCTATGTTTGGCGGTTGCGGAGACAGGAAAGGCGCTGATGGGGATGGCGCGGTAGTGACGGAAATGCGTTTGAGGAAACCGTCACCAGCACTCAGCGGAGCAAGGTTTGGTAACCGCCTTGCATAAGTTTAAGGCCGCGATTGCGAGCGCGAATGACCTGTTTTTTGAGGCTTTCATCGCCGATTGTGGACCATGAAAGCCGGGTCAAGCGAAGCGATCGGAACACGATGGCCGTGTCCTGGAGCGAGCCACCAGACTGCTTGCAGTCGAGCGCAACGAGCGCTTTCAACAGACCAAGACGCTGAAGCCGGGGCAGCGGATTGGTGTTGCCAGACGTGCGCGTTTGGATGGTGTGGAATAGCAGAAGCAGCGTCGCTGCGCGGGATTTCACAGCATTGAGACCGTCGACTCGGAACAACAGACGCGCCGGATTGAGCAGGATGTTTGCGCCCATTATCTGCAAATCGATGGCCTCTTTCGGTGTCCGGAGTAGCACCGATACACCCTGTCTTCGTTCGAGAATCGCGGCGCAGTTCCGGTCGCGGAAGACATCAAGATCAGCCTGTGCCGGATCAGGTTCAGCAATTACAGCTTCCGCTTCAGCATGATGCTTGAGTACCGATTGCGACCAGAAGATCGGTTTTTGTACCGCAGACAAACCGGGATCGGAAAAGCACGCAAGGCCCCAATCGGATGCGCCCGCCTGACACCCCCTTGGCCGCATCACCGGCGTACCATTGTTCAAGCGCGTGATTTGCGTCAGTCTTGATCGGCTGACGATGAACGATCGTTTGTAGTCGGGATTACGGCGCAGGAACTCCCATGCCCATTCGGATTTCGTCAGCCCCTTGCAACAGGTATAGTCGGACTTTGTGCGTCCGAATTGCGTCAGGAAGTCTGTTGCGCGCTCGCTCAAGGGCTTCACATCCCGGTCAATGTGCACCCCCAAGCCCTTTCAAGTTTTCGGGCGATAGTGTCGTCCAAACTCAACCCGGAAGCGAATCACGCTTGGAGTCAGACGCGCACGAAAACGCCCTCCGCAATCGCTTGCGAAGGGCGCTGTCTGCGTTGTGAGTTTGGCTCAATCGCGTGGGTTCCAGATCAGGGCGAAGACGTTGTCATCGTCCTGACCGGCGGCCTTGCCGAGATTGGCGTAGAGCTTGTTCGGGCCGAACTCGGGGCGGCGATGGAGACCGAGACATATTCCTTGCCGGAGGTTTCGGCGGTTCTGATCCAGGCCGCGCCGATCTCGATCCCGTCGGAGAAGATGCGGTAGTCTGGCTGGTTGCCGTTCGACTTGTCCGGGTTGGGCGTGAAGGTGACCTCGGCGCGGATGGTGAAGGTTTTGAGGTTGCCCTGATAGCGGCCATCCTCGAGCTTGGTGACATATCCGATTGCAGCCATTGTCCTGTTCCTTTTCGATTGTGGCGGGAGACCATCTCCCTGCCTGACGGCGAACGGAAAGGACCTGACGATCCGGTGCCTGCATCCCGCGTGCAGCCGAAGGCCAGACAAGGGGCCGGAACGTATGTGGAGGATCGCGGAGACAGGAGAATTTTGGAGGGCAAGGCCCGTCCGCGAGGAGCATCGAAGATGCGGGGAAAATTCTCAAGGCGAAGCGATTGCGGTCAGCCGGACAAAGGTCTTGTCTCGCCAAAGACAGGCAGGGAGAAGATGTTCCGGCTATTATGCAAGGACACGGGCAATACTGCCTTCGCGGTTGACACAAAAGAAGGGTTCCGCATCCGGCTGGACACGGAACCCTCATCATTTGCAGGCGACTGCGACCACCAAGCCGGTCACATCAGACCGGCAACCCGCTCCCACTCGCTACCCATTCTGGTGGTGCCAATCGGCGCATCGGTGTGGCTTTGAATCGGAAACCGCAGCCAGTTCGGAACCCAGTTGTCGACCTGTTTGCGTCCGTTGCCGCCGGTCAGGCAATCGCGGATGATGCCTTTCTGTGTCTTGCCGGTTTCCTTGGCGTTGGCCTCGGCCACGGTCGCCCCTGCGATATCTGACAGGACGGCATTGATGGTGCCCTTGTCCTTCAGCAGATCAAGGAAGGTGTCGTCGGCCTGCCAGCGGCTTTCGGCCTTGGTGCTCATGAGGACGCCCAGCATTTCGACAAGGCAGGAACCCGATTGCAGAGTCTCAGCCATAGCGAAGGTGTGGATGCGCAGCACATTTTCGCGGGACAGTTTGAGCAGCTTGGCAAAGAGCGTTGCCGTCCAATAGGTGTCGCCGGTATGGCGCACCAGTTCGCATCGGTCCTCGTCCATGTCGAGCAGTTTGAGGATTTCGGCGCGTTCGGCATCGAAGGTGGCTTGTGATGGCGATGCCATCACAGACGCCTCGATCTCCGGTTTCGGGGCGCGTTGATCGTCGGGCCGGATGGTCCACAGCGCCGAACCTGCAATCATGTGCGCGACTGTCAGACAAAGCGCGATGTCGGGATGGGCCAACAAATCGGCCCGAACCAGTGCATGGCGGTGGAGTTCCAGATAGCGTTCCATTGCCTTGGTGATTTCCGGCTTTGGCGGCTTGGTATCCGTTCCAGCTTCGCCTGCGCCATTGACGGCGCGTTCCTTGGCCCGTGCTTCGCGCTGGGTGATATAACCTTCATGGAAGGTCACTTCCCCATTATGACTGACGGTTACAAACACGCGTCCCCCATCTTTCTTCGAACACTTCTCATGTTCCCAGTTTGCGAAATACGTTCCGCGCTCCAGTACCACGACCGATGCCCAGCCCTTGGCGCGGTATTCCTCTGCACGGGCCTGAAGCGCCTGTTCCTGCATCTGCCAGAAGGCTTCGCTGTCTGCAAAATATTGTTCTTCGGCAAAGAGGTCGGTGACCAATTGGCCGGTGTAGTCCTGTAGCGGGAACAGCGCGACAGAAGTCCTGATATTCTCCCCTCCGAGCAGCCAACGTTTCAGCTGGTTGCCCAGAGGAGCGTGATGATCGTCGCTCTCAAACAGGTCCAGCCATTCGGCCTGCTGGGCCTTGGTCGCCATGGTGAGCAGGCGGACGGTGCCATGCTCGATCCTCTCCTCGCGATAGGCGCGCTTGATGGCGGGGAGCAGATTGGCGAGCGCCATGGTGCGGCGGACAAAGGCCTCGGTTGTTGCAAAGAGGTCTGCGATCTCGGCCAAGCTGCGGCCTTCCTTGGCCAGTCTGGCGAAGGCCTCGTAGCGGTCCATCGGGTCCATGGGCATGCGCGCCTCGTTTTCGAGAAGCGAGGCCTCAATTGCGGCGGCATCGTCGCCCTTTGCCATGATCGCGCAGGGAACCGGTGCAAAGTCGCCGGTTTCTTCCAATGCCTTCTGGGCGGCAAAGAAGCGCCTGCGACCGGCGACCACTTCAAAGCCTTCGCCATTGGGACGGACGAGAAGCGGCTGCAAAATGCCGCGTTCGCGGATCGAGGGCAGGATGTCGGACACGTCCGGTACCTTGCGGCTATGACGGACATTGACCTTGGTGAGTTTCAGTTGGTCGAGGGGAATGTGTGCGAGTTCCATGGGTCTTACTCCTTTGTGTCAGGGGTGGGGTTGGTTGATGGGCATGCGTCGAGAAAATCGATCAGGTCGATCTGGTCGCGGCGGACTTCATCGAACAGGCCGTGATCGCAGGGCTTCTGGGACGCATTGGGATTGCGGCGCGGTGCTATGGGCCGCAGCGCCATCAGCGTGAGCCTGTCGCGGATGGTGACGGGCGCGACACCGGCAACCAGCATCTGCTCCCCTGTTCCGTGGGTTCGGTGAGCGGCGCGACCGGTTGGGGGGTGATGGCGGTACTCATGCCGCCACCTGCTCGGCAGGTTCTGCCACCTTTGCTTCATCACTGCGGAAGGCCAACAGGTAATCCGCTGCCTTGCTGGCCTGACTGGCAGCCTTGAAAATCGCCCGTTTGTCCTCCTTCAGGACCTCCAGCCAAGAGCCGATGTAATCAGCATGGCGCACGGTCGGCTGAATGGAGAGCGTGGCGCAAACAAAAGCGGCGCACATTTCCGCGACCAGTTCCTCACGGGCATAGGTCTTGGTGCTGCCGCGTCCACTCTGGTCCAAATTCATAATTTCTCTGGCCAGCCGCGACTTGTGGCCGGTCCAGTGCCCCAGTTCATGAAAGCAGGTGCGGTAATAGTTGATCTGGTCGGTAAAGGCCGGTTGCGGTGGCAGCTGCACGAAATCCTGCGCAGGCACATAGAAGGCGCGATCCCCGCCAATGCGGATGTCTGCGCCGGTCGCCTGTACCAAGGCTTCGGCCTGCGGCACGATTTTCCGCTCCGGCAAGGGGGCGTCCAGCCGGTAGAGGTCTTCGGGCAATCCATCACATTGGGCAATGTTGAACACGCGGTAGCGTTTGAGAAACGGGATCGCGACTGCGTCACGGCCTTCGGCGATGGCGTTCTGCTTCTCGTCTTTGGTGACGAAACGGTCGGCATAGCAGATGATCTCACCGCGCTCACCCTTGCGCACATTGCCGCCAAGGCTCTTGGCTTGGCGGTAGGTCAGCCAAATCTGGGACGGATATCCCTTCTCGATCACCGCACCCCACAACAGCAGGATGTTGATCCCCGAATAGGGCTTGCCGGAAACCGCATTGACCGGAAGTCCGATCTGGCAAGCGGCGTGCTGGCCATCCCATGGTTGCACCCACGGCAGGCGGCCTGCCTCAAGCTCGGCAATGATCTTGTCCGTGACGGACTGGTAGAGATCGACCTTGCCGCCGCTCTCCGTCTCCGTCTGCTGTTCCCTGTTCTGTCGTTTCTTCTTCGCCATGGCGGCCTCCTGCTCTCTGGTCCAACTGCCGCACTCACCCCCGGAAGCGGGGTGGGCGGCGAGACTGGCAGGACAAGCGCCGCTGACCCGAGACGGGCCGCACCCGCCGGCAAAGGCGGATCAGCGATCAGAGAGACATGCGGGCTGGAAGGAGGAACGACTGGAAGACCCGGTCACGAAGGGATCGGGTTGCAGCCTGGCGCAGCGGGGCTAGACCTGACAGCCGCCCACCACGCGCACCGGGGGAGAGAAACAAAAAAGCCGCCTGCATTAGCGGGCGACAGTATTCTGATGACATATGATTTTATTTACCAAGTTGTCCTAATCTGGTCGTAAGAAATCTTACGGAAAGACCTATGACAACATCTACACCCAAAATGGAGACCATCCAGGTTCTTCGTGCTGCAGCCGTTTTATGCGTTGTAATCAGTCATATCGCGCATGAACTGGCGGCGCTTTTGGTTGATAGGGTTGATAGCTTTAATTCCAAACTTTTCCCCGGAGACTTCGGAGTGGATCTGTTCTTCGTCATTTCAGGTTTCCTGATGACTTACACTTGTTGGGATATTTTTGGAAAGCCACGTGCAACCAGCAACTTCATGGCTCGACGCCTTATCCGCATCGTACCTTTGTATTGGGTTACGACGAGTTTGATGATTGCAGTAGTGGTGTTGTTTCCGGGCAATGTTAAGTCCGCGACCTCTGATTGGCAGCAATGGTTGTCTTCATATCTTTTTTGGCCTTATGCCAGAGAAACTGATGGACTAATCCGTCCAGTTTTTGGACTGGGTTGGTCGCTTCAATATGAAGTTTTGTTTTACATCATTTTTGCTATTGGACTTTGCTTCTCGCGAACAAAGGGGTTGATTTTCATAGCGGGCACAATTGTTGCGTCCAGTTTGCTTGCAAGAATATTTGGAGGAAACACTGCCGAAGTACCCGCAATAATAAGATTCTTAAGTCATACTATAAGTTTGGAATTTTTAGCAGGTATGCTGCTTGGCTATCTGTATATGAAAGGGCTGCGTTTCACACGGGGCATCGGCTTGGGCATTGGAAGTTTGGGGTTAATTCTATTATTGGTAGTACCCAATTTCAACGAGAGTATCGACCAAATGAGGGCGGTTCACTATGGTATTCCGGCGACGCTTATGGTTTTTGCTGCTGTGCTTACCAAGGGCTATGATGAAGTCAGAGTTCCTCGTCTTGCGTTAGAAATTGGCGAGTCTTCTTACGCGATCTATTTGACTCACCCATTCATTATTGGTGCGACATCCGTTTTATTCTCGCGGTTGCAGTTGATTGATGGGCTCTTTCCATTAAACTTAGTGTTCACATATTCATTGGCAGTGGTCATCATGTCACTTGCGGTTGGATATTTGGCCCATTATCTCTTTGATTTGCCATTCACCAACTGGCTTCGTCGCAGATGGTTTGCAAAAGCAATGCGGGTATATCGGGTTGGATGAAGCAAAATTATGTAGCTGGGGTCAATGACTTTCATGTAAACAAAGTGCGTGATTTCCTAATACGCCGATGACTCGGAAGTCTGAGAGCTTACCGTTTGCTCACTGATTGACCATACTTTCCAGTTCCTTTTGTAGATCTTGGAGCATACTCACTCTTTGCTTGACCGCTATGAGCTGTTTTCTTGCAATTGCATCTGCAGCTACACAGGATTGGTTAGTGTCTGTCCAAGAAGTCCGGTTGAGTGAAGGGCGCAAATCAGATTCTTCGTATTTTGCAACAAATATGGAGAACCACGATGGTTTGGACACCCTTCACCCGCGCGGATCATAACAGGTCTTTTCTGCGCTATCCAAGCGATCTGACCGACAGGGAGTGGGCGTTGATTGCACCGGTAATTCCACCAGCCAAATCGGGTGGCAGACCACGAAGCACGGACATGCGCAGTGTGATGAACGCGATCATGTACTACCTGCAATCGGGCTGCCAATGGTCGATGCTGCCGCGCGATTTTCCTCCCGCGAGCACTGTGAACCATTTCTTCAAGCAGTTTCAGCGCGAGGGCGCATGGGATGCCATCCATGAACGCCTTTACTGCCAGACGCGGGAATTGGAGGGCAAGGAACAACAGCCTTCCTACGCGATCATCGACAGCCAATCGGCCAAAACAGGCCGGGATACGCGCGAAAAGGTGGGTTTCGATGCTGGAAAGAAGGTCAAGGGCCGCAAGCGCCACATCCTCGTCGACACGCTCGGATTGATCCTCAAATGTGAAGTGCACGGCGCCGATATCCAGGATCGTGACGGCGCAGCGCTCGTCTTCAACAAGGTCACCGCACGACTTCCATTCATCGAAAGGATTTGCGCCGATGGCGGCTATCAGGGGCCGGTTGCGCAAGCGCATGCACCAAGGCCGCTGGAAATCGTCAAGCGAAATCAGGCCGGTTTTGAGGTTCTGCCAAAGCGATGGATCGTCGAGCGGACATTCGCCTGGCTTGGCATCAACCGGCGCCTGTCGAAGGACTTCGAGCGTTTTGCCAGCACCACAAAAACGCTCATCCAAATCGCCATGATCAAGCTCATGTCACGCCGTTTGGCACGAACGGCAATGTCAAACATCCGACAAAATATCACAATAGCTTTAGGTCTGAAGGCGATTTTTCTCGTAACCACCGTTTTTGGAATGACGGGACTTTGGATTGCTATTCTTGCTGATACCGGAGCCACAGTTATTGTTACATTGAATGCATTGCGTTTACTGGCATATGATCCAACTATATCGACAACATAGAATTAATTCCATATATTTACCTATTGATTATGAGATGTAAAAGGAGAAACTAAATATGCTGATAAACAAGCGAACCTTTTTGACCGGTGTGAGTTCTATGTTTGTCATGAGTGCAATGCCAGCATGGAGTAAAGAAAGCTCCGCCATTCACATTGTGAAGGGGCTTGGTTGCGGCTGTTGTACTGCGTGGGAAGAAATATTGATCAAGGAAGGTTTTGAAGTGACAACTGAATCACTTCATCCTGCAGATTTGGTCAAATTGAATTTGGAGAACAATGTCCCACAAGAACTGTTCTCTTGCCACACAGCCATGATCAACGAGTATGTGGTGGTTGGGCATGTACCGGCTGACGATATCAGAAAACTGATCGCCGACAAACCGGATGGTTTGGGGATTGCCGTTGCCAACATGCCATATGGATCCCCTGGTATGGGTCCAGAAGATGAGCGCGAAGCCTACGATGTCATGCTGTTTAAAGCAGATGGATCAACCGAGTTGTTTACCCGATATAATGCCGCATAATGCTGCGTCGAAAATCATGTTGCCTCTGAATTATCAATCTGGTTCGGCAATTGTCAAACAATCGCGTATTGATGCGGTGGATATTGTACGCGGCGTTGCAATTTGTGGTGTCGTTATATTTCACATGGTCTGGGATTTGGAGTTTACAGGCATAATATCAGGCGTGGCGTTTCATCCGATTTGGCTGGGATTCGGGCGTATTCTTGCCGGAACATTTATGTTTCTTGTTGGATATAGTCTCGTTCTTGCTCATCCGAATGGGGTAGTCAAAAAAGGCCCCTTCTTAAGGCGCTTGTCGATTATTTCAGCAGCAGCTTTGGCGATAACTCTGATAACGTTTTTTGCCTTTCCAACCAGTTTTATCTTTTTTGGGATATTGCATTCGATAGCCATTGCAAGTTTGCTCGGCATTGTGTTCTTGAAAACACCAGCCATTGTACCTTTGGTTATGGGAATTCTGGTTTTGGCATTTCCGCAATATCTACAAATAGACGCTTTCAATTCCCGATGGCTGGCCTGGATAGGTCTTTATTCCAGTCCGCCAATTAGCAATGATTTTGTACCCGTGCTTCCCTGGTTTGGGCTCACTTTGCTGGGAATTTTTTTTGCAAAAACAGTCAAGCATTTAGATATAAAGACTCATTCTCGTCGTTTTACAAGTCTTGGAAATTTGCGCAATTCTTTGATTTGGGCCGGACGGCGAACACTTCCCATTTATCTGCTACATCAACCGGTTCTACTTTTGATCATCGTACCGGTTTCATGGATACTGCAGACTATCTAATTCTTTGCGGGAGTGAATGGATCTGCAAGAGCCGACTTTGGTCGGCTGACAGGCACTTTGGAAGCAGATGTTCGTTTGGATAGATACTCCGGGCCTTTTGTGGAAAGGATTTTGCGGAAGTCGAAATGCATGCCGCCATCGCTATAGGCATAAGACATCACATTTCCCTGACTGATTATCTGCTCCATCATTTCGATGTCGCCAGTAGTTTTTTCAGTAACCGCCTCCGCGGCAATTTCGAATTCAGGACATGCGGCCATAGGGTCATCAAATTTTGCGTCGCCAACCGCTTCACCAAACCGGTATCGTCCTTCGCAAAAACTGAATTTTGGTGGCTGGCGGAGGACTTCAAACCTGTCGTAACCTTGCTTGAGATCCATCCAGAAATCAAAGTTTGGATTGTCACGGTAAATTGCAAGATTGTTTGGCGTCATACGAAACGGATAGGATTGCACCTGAAATTCAGGTTGACCTCCCCGCAGGGCATCGCGAACGATGGAATATAGTTCCCCGACATGTTCATCTGAAATTGCGAAGCAGCCCGATGAAGAACAGGCTCCATGCACCATGAGAGCAGAACCGGTATATCCTTTTGCCGCTTCCAATTTGTTTGGGTAGCCAAGATCAAAAGAGAGGAAATACAGCGACTTCGGGTTCAAACGTCCAACACTGACGGTATAAAAACCTTCCGGGGCCTGACGATCGCCTTGATTGGTCTTTGGTCCCAGTTGCCCAGACCATCTGCAAATCGGATACGTCTTTAGTAGTGCGTATCTGCCCGTCTGGTCTTTTTTCCAGAGCTCTAATTCACTTTCCTTCTTGAAAATGCGAACCAAAACCGGGCTGGATTGTGTCATGCCTTTTTCATTCATTTCGGTGATCATCTTGGCGGGAATTTTTATGTTTCCTCGATCCGCCAAATCAAGAGTGGAAGAGACACAGCCAGATAATACAAAAACGCTTATCGCAAGAATCATAGAGATTGATCGAAGTGGTATTCCCATTTTCCCCATGCTTTCTGTATTGTGCAAAAACACTGTGTCTCATCCCAATTTAGATCACCACAAGGCGGCTTTTGTTTGGCACTCTATCATACAAGTCAATTACATCCTGATTGATCATCCGAACGCACCCGCTGGAAACCGATTTCCCAATTGTCCAGAATTCAGGTGAGCCATGAATGCGATAAAGCGTGTCCTTACCATTTTGAAAGATATAGAGTGCTCTTGCACCAAGCGGATTGCTCAATCCAGGAGGCATGCCGCCATTTCTTGAACTCCATTTTTCAAGTTCGGGTTGCCGGGCAATCATTTCATCGGGCGGGGTCCAGGTAGGCCATTTCCGCTTCCATTGAATAACGCCATCTCCCGACCATTCAAAACCCTGGCGTCCGAGACCAACGCCATATCGCATCGCTTTGCCGTTTTCTTGGACAAGATGCAAAAAATAGGTTTTTGTATTCACAACAACGGTACCTACTGGATGGCTGGTTGGAAAATTAACCTGGCGACGCCAGAATTTTTTCGGAACTTTTTTAAGGTCAATGGCTGGAAGGCTATAACCTCCATCGGTTCTTGCTCCGTAGATACCGTTAAAATCTCCGATTTTCCCAGCATCGTCTTTTTGACTAAATCTGTTTGGCTGTTCTGTTGTACTGCAACCAGTAAGTGGAATCAGACCGAACGCAGTCAGTCCGGTTAAAAAGTCACGTTTTCTCATAAAATTGCCTTTCAAGGTTGGCGAACGGGAGTGTTGCCCGCTCTAACCATTGTAAAAATGTTTCAGTTTCCCGGCGGAACTATCTGACCACTACAGATGTGCCAGTGGGCACGCGTTAAAAAAGATCTTCAACATGGGCGTTGATCATTCGGATGCATCCGTTTGAAACTGATCGACCAATGGAGGATGGTTGGGTAGTACCGTGAATCCGGTAAAGGGTGTCTTTGCCATTTCGGTAAAGGTAAAGCGCCCTCGATCCGAGCGGATTGCTCGGCCCTCCAGGAACACCATCTGCAAACTTGGCGTATTTTTCGGGTTCACGACGGATCATGTTCTTAGTCGGCGTCCAACGTGGCCATTCAGCCTTACGGCCTATAGTGGCTGTCCCTTTAAATTTTAACCCGGCTCGGCCAACACCAACCCCGTATCGACGGGCTTTTCCGCCGGGTAATTGGAGATATAAGAAATGTTGTTTCGTATCTACAACAACCGTTCCAGGATGATACCCGGAAAACTTGACTGTTTGTGGGTTGTATTTCGGATCAAGTTTGGTTTTTTTTGTGTGTGCATAAACTGGTGTCATGCCAGTAGTAAATGTAATTGATGCCAGACCGACCATCAGCGATCGACGCGTAAACATATGGTTTCTCCTAGAGACAATTTAAATCATTTTGGCCAAAAGCCGGTGGGAAAGACTTAAATTGTATGAATAGGAGGACGAAGAATATTCGAGATTGATTTAAATAATGATAATTGCATTTCGCTGATCTGATGGATTTGTCTAAAACCTAAAACGAATGGCATTGTCTCGGCAGCTACAAAAAAGCCGGTGTGAGACAGGCAATGGAAACCCGATCCAAGGAAATCGATATTGCTTCCGGTCTTGTTGGACACAACATTTACAAGAGAAGCGTCCATAGTGTTTACAATGTAATGACATGATGAACCAATGTTGGAATCGGCTGCATTTGAGGTATGGCTGGAACTCGCGATTGCCGCGAGTGCCAACATACAACAAATTGTGGCTGTTAAGAAATGTTTCACCATATCAAGCGTTGTACCTAGGGTATGGTAAAAGTGAAGTAAATTCTGGTCGAATAATTTGGATTAGACCAAAAAAAAACACTGCGTTGCGGGTTTGCAACGCAGTGTGTCCTTCATTTGAAATATGAAACCTGAAAGCGACCTCGATCAGCTGGACTGCAGGCTTTCCCATTTCGTCAAATCCCCAGGCAATTGACGCTTCAGGTAAGTGAGTTCCGCATCCTGCCATCTCAAGACCTGATTGTTATTGTTATCGAGAATGAAATCTCCCTGATCCGTAACGACCGTTAGCACAGCGTGACCGCCGCCATCTGCATCATAAACAACCGTCGCCCGCATGGTGCCTGAAGGAATACCTATTTGTTCTAGTTTCCGACGTTTCTCCAAAACATAGTCTTCACAATCCCCCGCTTCACCCGGCAGTTCCCAGCGTTCGGGTACGCCAAAATTTTCCATGTCAGTCAACGGTACGACCTCTGAGTTTACACTGTAGTTGATATCAACAATTTTGGTCCACGCTTCTTTTGTTAGGTTGAGAATAGGTGTTGTATCGCTTACTTGGCAGCGTACCTGGTAACGATTGCAATATTCATAAGCGCCTATCGGTATGGAAGTGTTTCCAAAGGCTTTCATGTTTAGTGCGTTGCGCGGTTGCGATGGATTGCGATGAAGTGCATCTGCATTTGCTGTGTTGACAGTTATTGTCACCATTAGGGCAGTTATTATACATTTTAGCATTGACAGTCCCCTTGTTAATCCAAGGGTTTGATATCATTTACATGTAAAATTGAGGGGAATCTCCGGGGGGCAATTTTAGTCAAATAGCAAGCACTGCCTTAACTAAATTGTAATTATCATTTCAGCGTGTTTCAAAAACAATGGTCACTACGATTTACATCATTCATTCTTGATCATCTATGAGACCTAATAAATTTTCAGGTGATGCAGGTGAAACAATATCCATTGCTATCTCGGATAATTGCCCGGTGATGCGTTCGGTTACAGTTTGAGAAGCACTTAACGCAATATGATTTTCACGAACTAGAAACTGCTGTCGAATGGTGGTTTTGTTGCCTCTGGAAAGTCGGATCTTTTGCCCGATACAACCGACACGGCGACAGTAAAAATTATCGACTCGATGCACATTCGACGTTATCGAAACCGGTGCTGGGGCATCAATGACTGCAAGGTAATTTACTGGGATTTTTCTCACATTTAATTGTTGTGCGATGAGGGTTGCGATGTTTCCACCATAGCTTACCCCGACCAGGTTGAACTTGGCATCTGGATTGGTATCAAGCTTTTTTTGAATATCTGCGATAACTGAGATTTGAATTGGAACGGTGCTTTCTACCGGGGTGACGTAGGAATAGTGCTTACCACCCAAGCTTAGACTCAGATCGCGAAGGCCATAACCGACAGCCGGGATTGCACTTGCAAGCCCATTGATGAAATACGAATAGTGATTTTCATCTGGCCCGACAAAGCGGGTAACCGAAAGTTCATCTGCCAAAACAGAGCTATCGGATAGAATTAACGTTAACCCCACAATGGTTACGATGTTTTTCATGGTCAGAATTGAAACTCCAATTTACCCGCTCTGACGGTGCATTGATAAAGTGACTTTATTTTGATCAACGCTAATAACTGTCAGAGCCAGCGTCGTGTGGTCTTTTGATAAGTAGCCCATTCCTCGCCAAAGATCGTATTGAGCGCTTGTTCTTCAGGTTTGATTTGAAACTTGGTAATGTAAACCACGAAAAGCACAGGCGCGAAGAAGGCGCTTAGCGTTCCAAGAAAAATTGCAAAAGACAGCGTCAGCAAAGTCATGCCAACATACATTGGGTTTCGAGAAATTGAATAAACCCCGGTTGTGACAAGTGATGTTGCATTGGATAGTTGCAGTGGATTAACAGTGGTTTTGTGTTTTCTAAAATCCATGACAGCGAAGTAAACAAACCCTACTCCCAAAAATCCAAAAATGCTCGGTGCCACATAGCCTGCATCAAATTGTGTTATGGGCATCAATGTGTGTGTTGTTGCAGACAAAACGAGGCAGATTGCCATGACTGCCAAAGGTGGAATTTTTATCATTTTGATCTCATCATTTTGGAATCAGAAATACTTTCTGACCCTATAGTAATACTTTAGGTAGACTTTATCATAGTTGCTTTCGAATAATCAGTTTTGAGATGGTGACCGATAATTTCGGGTTCTATGCAAGCGTGTCTGGAGCATTCCATTTCAATGGTTATATGCGAAATTCCAAACTTGCTGTTGAGAACGGATTTGACCGTTTCTTTGATTTCATCGGCTTCATCCCACCGTCCGGATACGATAACCAAATGCATATCGAGTGCATTTTCGTGTTCCTGCATTTGCCAAAGATGCAAATGATGTACACCCGCCACACCCTCGGTTTTTTCTATTTCCTGCAATATATGTTTGGCTTCCAATTCGGGAAGGCTGCCCAACATCAAGATGCGAATGACTGGACCGACTTCCGAAAAAGACATCCGGAGAATATAGCCTGCAATTAAAAGCGTGACCAATGGGTCAATCCATTGCCAATCTAAGACAATAATGAGTGTACCGGCCACATTGACTGCGATTGAGCCAAGTGCGTCAGCAACATTGTGCAGAAACGCTGCTCGTATGTTCATACTCTGCTTTGACAAAGAATAGGTGAGCAGGGCTGTGACAGCATCTACAACAAGCGCGACAGTGGCGATTATGACCACGAGCCATTCATCCACCCCTTACGGTTCGAAAAATCGAAAAATCGCTTCATATGCAAGATAAAGTCCGATGACGATAAGTGTTGTGTAGTTGATAAGCGCGGCCACGATTTCGGCACGTCCATAGCCGTATGTCATGGATTCACTAGCAGGGCGCCGCGCAATCTTGCGGGAAAACGCGATAATGAGCGATAGTGCGTGAGACAGATTGTGAATCGCGTCGGCGATCAGCGCAAGGCTTCCCGATAGTATGCCACCGATGATTTGGGCAACTGTGAGTGCCAGATTGACGATAACAGCCCAGAAGACGCGGGCATCTCCTGCATCCGGGGCTATGTGTTTATGTGAACCTGCCATGTTTGTTCCTAAGGCTGCTGAGTTCAAATTGGCAATCATCATAACTCGTCTAGCAACTATAGGTTCAAGTGGTTATTTCAGACGGTTTTTATTGGAATATTTGTCTTAAATCAGTGTCAGACCTGACACTTATACGCTAGTTGGTTTTGGCGGATTACATCATTGAAGTTGACTTAAGCCCGCTATGGCGCGCAAGGGATGGAAACCAACCGGCCGAAACCCAGTATCGCACGATGCGCAGGGTTCGGTTCATGACAGCCCGGTCCGGCGATAGCCGGATGCGTCCATCCCCTTCAACACCCAAAACCACAACTGCAATTCCGGGCTCCGCAACTGGCGCTACCGAAACACCGGATGTTCGAGGATTTGCTTCAAACCACCGACCGCCTCGCCATCCTCCGTCCAGCTCATCAGTTCATAGATAACCTGGCTCAGAAGGATTGGCACCACACCATATTGTTCCAGCCGACGACAGGCTTCGCGCCGTCCAGACCGGTCCCGGGAGAATGTCAGATCGGTGATGACATGAACATTGAACCCATCGCTCAAAGCTTCCAGCGCCGTTGCGCCCAGGCCTGAATCGAGCCAGAAGCCGCACAGGATCAGCCGACCCCGCCCCTCCGACCTGATCGCCTCGATCAGTTCGCGATTGTGCCAGGGCATCTTGGTGTCATCACAGGGAAACACGCGGTTGCGCTTGCGCGAACAGGGCGAGGAGAGCCAGGCTTCCTTCCTGCTCTGGCCATAGACGGCAAACCAGCGCGGCACTCTGGCGAGATCTGCGGCTTCATCGAGCAATTGGAATTTTGTCGCCGTGGTCTTCTCTGCCGCCTTGCCGAGCAGGCGGCTGTGCAGGCGCGAGGGTTCGACGATCAGAAAGCAGCTGTCGTGTGGGTCAATGGTCGCCAACATGGACGTGCCCTCCATGGTGCTGAATGGACGGCGCCGTGGCCGTCAGGTCTCTTCCTCTCCGGCTTTCGCCAGGGCATTCATTATGGCGTGTGGGTCAGCCTTCAAGGCTGCCGCCAGATCAAGAAACTCGATCAGGTCGAGGCGGCGTTCACCGCGCTCGAACTTGGCGATGTAACTTTGCTGCGCTTTCAGAGCGTCCGCCACCTGCTGCTGCGTCATTCCGGCTTCAAGGCGGGCCCGCTTCATCAACTCAATAAACGTGTTGTAGCGCGCGCTACCCAGTGAACCCGGCATTTAGACCGTCCAGACAAAAGAACGGTCTTCCCAGTAATCCCGAAGCCGGATTATCCCAGTTCGGGATTATCGAACCTTGCGGGCCGGTTTGTAACATGACGGAAGGCTTGGCCTGGTCCTGTCAAGCCCTCCAAAAACCCTTGCAATCCGGGTGTTCGATCACGTCAACACAACCCCAAGCTGTTGATTCACGCACAAAAATTTGCCGCCAAATTGGACCGGTCATCGCGATCAACAGCCCGCCATTGCACGTCAATGGCCACCATCGCGCGCCAAACCGGCCAAGTGTTGCTGTAAAATAAAGTGATCTGATGGACAGTCTATCCAGTAATTGGACTGCCAATGCCGGAGCAAGACTGGGCCGTTGCAGTGTGGATTTGCGTGGATTTCCGTTCAATTGATGTGGGGCCGACTTTTCTCTTTGCTGGCGCCGAACAGAAACAACCATTCGCCGCACAGACATGCAACCCACCACCCTTCTCATCGGCCAGGCAGCCATCGTCACCGGAACGATCACCGGGACGCTTTGGGCATCGACCCAGTGGACGGCGTACAAGCTCGGCTACCAGCCGGGCCTCGGTGAACCCTGGTTCGAATTCGCGAGCGCTTCCGTTTACTATCCGTGGCGGCTGTTCGAATGGTGGTATGCCTATGAGGCCTATGCGCCGGAGATCTTCCGCAAGGCGGGTACCCTGGCTGCCGGTGGCGGTATTCTCGGCACGACGACGGCGATCATCGGTTCGTTGTGGCGGGCGCGGCAGACAAAGAACGTCACCACCTATGGCTCGGCCAAATGGGCAAGCGACCGGGACATCGCCAGTTCTGGCCTGCTTCAGGATACCGGCGTTTTTCTCGGTCGCACCAAATCTTCTTACCTGCGCCATGATGGACCTGACCATGTTCTGGCCTTTGCCCCGACCCGCTCGGGCAAGGGTGTCGGTCTTGTCGTGCCGACGCTGCTTACCTGGACCGGTTCGACGGTGGTCCATGACATCAAGGGCGAGAACTGGACGCTGACCGCAGGCTGGCGCTCTCGCTTTTCTCATTGCCTGCTGTTCAACCCGACCGATCCGCGTTCGGCCAAATACAATCCGCTGATCGAAGTGCGAAAGGGACCGCATGAGGTGCGCGATGTGCAGAACATCGCCGACATTCTGGTCGATCCCGAAGGCGCGCTGGAAAAGCGCAACCATTGGGAAAAGACCGGCCATTCCCTGCTGACCGGCGCGATCCTGCATGTCCTTTATGCCGAAGAGGAAAAGACACTTGCCCGGGTAGCAACCTTCCTGGCGAACCCGAAGCGCACGATCGAGGCAACGCTTCGCATCATGCTGACCACCAACCATCTCGGCACGAAGGACGCGCCGAAGGTGCATCCGGAGGTCGCCTCGATTGCCCGCGAGATGCTCAACAAATCCGAGAACGAACTCTCGGGCGTCGTCTCGACGGCGATGTCGTTCCTCGAAATCTATCGCGATCCGATCATCGCCGAGACCACATCCCGATGCGAATGGCGGATCGATGATCTGAAGCACGCAGACCGTCCGGTGTCGCTCTATCTGGTCGTCCCGCCGTCGGACATTTCCCGGACCAAGCCGCTGATCCGGCTGATCCTCAACCAGATCGGCCGCCGCCTCACCGAGAAATTGCCGAACCCGAACGCCAAAAAAGTCAAAGGCAAACAAGATCATCCGCTGCTGATGATGCTGGACGAGTTCCCGGCACTGGGGCGGCTCGATTTCTTCGAGACCGCGATGGCCTTCATGGCGGGGTATGGCATTCGCGCCTTCCTGATCGCTCAGTCGCTCAACCAGATCGAAAAGGCCTACGGGCCGAACAATTCGATCCTCGACAATGCCCATGTGCGGGTGGCCTTTGCCACCAATGACGACCGCACCGCTAAGCGGATTTCCGACGCGCTTGGCACGGCAACGGAGTTGAGGGCCCAGAAGAACTACGCCGGGCACCGTCTCGCGCCCTGGCTTGCCCATGTCATGGTCTCGCGCCAGGAAACGGCCCGCCCGCTGCTGACGCCGGGCGAGGTGATGCAACTCCCCTCTGACGAAGCGCTTGTGATGCTCGCTGGCTCGCCGCCAATCCGGGCGCGGAAACTGCGTTACTACGAAGATAACAACTTCACCGCGCGGCTGCTCCCGGCACCCGAATTGAGCGGCAGCGGCACCTATGCCGATTGCCCGCAGGGCCGGGCCCATGACTGGGGCAGGCAGACGAAAAAGATCAGCCGGGCGCTGCAACGTCGCATCGTCGAGGATCATTTCGCGACAGGCGATGAGGGTGGCCTCAAACAGGAGCCGAGCCTGTTCGACACATTCGGCACCGCACCCGATCCGACCCCATCAACCGACCTTGCCCTGCTCGATGATGATTTCGACGGCGGCACGACCAGCACCGATGCCCTGGCACGATCCCAGACCCGGCAGCGCGATGCCAACCGCGCCGTCCAGCGCGCCCACGCCATAAACAACGACGGGCACAAGCCCGATCTCCTCCCGGAGTTCTAAGCCCATGAAACCCCGCATCAATGTCTATCTCGAGGACCATGTGGCAAAGCAACTGGCGCTTCTCTGCAAGCGGCCCGGCGCCAACAAGTCGCGCATTGTCAGCGACGCGCTCGATCAGTTCCTCAATCCAGAACAAGGCGCAGAGACCTTTGAGGCTTTGATCCGACGCCTCGACCGGATGTCGCGATCGCAGGAACGCATGGATCGTAACCTGTCGGTGACGCTCGAAACACTGGCGCTGTTCATCCGCTATTTCCTGACCATCACACCGCCGCTGTCCGGCGGTGACCAGGCTCATGCACATGCGCTCGGCAGGGAACGGTTCGAACAGTTCGTTGCCCAGGTCGGTCGGCGGCTGGCGCGTGACCAGAACCTTCTTTCCGAAGTGCTCGAGACGCTCGCCGACACACGGCCAGACCTGTTCATGATCAACCCGGATGGCAAACCCGAGGGGACAAACGGCGCGACACCAAACCCAAAGCCCGCTGTTGCGCAGAACACGTTCGCGGACACTGATGACGATCTGCCGACGCTGCGGCCGGTTGTGTTCGAGGACGGCGACGAGGACCTCGCCCTCGATCCGTTTGATGACGACGACACGTTTGAGGAGGACGGTTTCGACGACATGGCGTTCGAGGACGATGAAGACCTGACGGAGGCGCGCCATGGCCGATGATCCTTACGGCATCACCGAAGCCGATCTGCAGGCCGCGCTGCTGACTGAAGCCGGGAACCGCCGCCGCCAGATGTTGCTCACCGCCTTCGGACCCCTGATCGAGGCGGCACTGAAGGATGAGAGTGTCATCGAGGTCATGGTCAATCCGGATGGAAGGCTCTGGATCGAACGGGTCGGCGAAGGCCGGGTCGACATGGCAAGCCCGATGCAGGCCGCTGAGACCGAACGCATCATAAGGCTGGTTGCTGCCCATATGCGCGGCGAGGTCCATGACGAGGCACCGATTGTTTCGGCGGAACTGCCTGAATCCGGCGAGCGCTTCGAGGGCGTGTTGCCGCCCGTCGTCCTCGGGCCCTGTTTTGCTATCCGCAAACCGGCCTCGAAGATTTTCGATCTGAAAGACTATGTCGATGCAGGGATCGCGACGCCGCTGCAGGCCAAGGTCCTGTCGGAAGCGGTGGTGGACCGCAAGAACATCGTCGTGGTCGGCGGCACATCCTCCGGCAAGACCACACTGGTCAATGCGTTGCTGGCAGAAGTTGCGACGAGCGGCGACCGGGTGATGATCCTCGAAGACACGCGCGAACTGCAATGCGCGGCCGACGACGTCGTGGCGCTCAGAACCAAACCGCATGTGGCAAGCCTGGCCGATCTGGTGCGCTCGACGCTCAGGCTTCGACCCGACCGGATCATTGTCGGCGAGGTTCGCGGCCGCGAGGCGCTCGACATGCTGAAGGCCTGGAACACCGGCCATCCCGGCGGCATCACCACGGTGCATGCGAATTCCGACCGGTCCGGGCTCTACCGGCTCGAACAGCTGATCCAGGAAGCGGTCGTGACCGTGCCGCGCCGCCTGATCGCCGACGCGGTCGATGTGCTGGTCTTCATCGAGGGCCGCGGCGCGGCGCGCAAGATCCGCACCGTCTCGGAAGTGACCGGTCTCGATTCCAATGGCGACTACCGGCTTTCCCCGCTCGCCCCCACCCATCTCACCACTGTCTGAGCAGAGAGGAACCTCATGCCAAACCCGACATCCATTTCCCGTCCGTACCGCCGATTGCGAAATTCCCTCACTACCGCTGCCGAGGCTGTCACCTTTACCGCGCTTTACGCCATGCCGGTCCATGCTGCTGGCTCGGGCATGCCCTGGGAAGCGCCGCTGCAGCAGATCCTCGAATCGATCGAAGGCCCGGTGGCCAAGATCATCGCGGTGATCGTCATCATCATCACGGGGCTGAGCCTCGCCTTCGGGGACACATCGGGCGGCTTCCGGCGGCTGATCCAGATCGTCTTCGGCCTCTCCATCGCCTTTGCCGCGACGAGCTTCTTTCTCTCTTTCTTTTCCTTTGGCGGCGGGGCGGTGGTGTCATGAGTTCATCACCAATCCATACGAGAAGCGCCGTTCCCGGTTTCGAGGTACCGCTGCATCGGTCCCTGACCGAACCGATCCTGCTGGCAGGCGCCCCACGCGCCGTCACGATCCTCAACGGCACGCTTGCCGCCTCGATCGGGCTCGGCCTGCGGCTCTGGATCGCGGGACTCCTGCTCTGGTTCGTCGCCCACATGATCGCGGTCTGGGCAACGCGCAGGGACCCGGCCTTTGTCGAGGTGCTGACCCGGCACATCCGCCACAGAACCGAACTGTCGGTGTGAGGCGGTCATGCTGAACCTTGCCGAATATCGCGGCAAACCGGACCGCCTGGCAGACTATCTGCCCTGGGCGGCGCTGATCGCACCCGGTATCGTCCTCAACAAGGATGGGTCATTCCAGCGGGTCATTTCCTATCGCGGGCCGGATCTCGAAAGCGCCACGGAAGCCGAACTGGTCGCGGTCTCGGCGCGGATCAACAATGTGCTGAGGCGTTTTGGTTCGGGCTGGTCGCTGTTCTTCGAGGCAACACGGGTGCCGTCCGCGCCCTATGCCGAGAGCCGGTTTCCCGATGCGGCGTCCTGGCTGGTCGATCAGGAGCGCAAATGGGATCTTGATGCGGAAGGGGCGCATTTCGAGAGCCGATATCATCTGACCTTCCTCTATCTGCCGCCGGAAGACCGGACCAATCGCAGCGAAGGCCTGCTCTATGAATCGAGCGACAAGTCGAAGAAGCGTGTCGACTATCGCGATCACCTGAAAAGCTTCATCGCCGAGACCGACCGCGCCATCGATCTTCTCGCCAATATCCTGCCGGAAGCCCGCGCGCTCGATGACAGCGAGACGCTGAGTTTCCTGCACCAGACGATCTCGACCAAACACCATAGAGTCGCGGTGCCGGAGACCCCTGCCTATCTCGATGCGATCCTGCCCGACACACCGTTTCTGGGCGGCATGGAGCCGATGCTTGGGAACAAGCATTTGCGGCTCCTCACCGTCCTCGGCTTCCCCAATGCGACCGTGCCGGGTATGCTTGATGACTTGAATGATCTCGGTTTCGACTATCGCTGGGTCACCCGCTGGATCAGCCTCGACAAGCCGCTCGCCACGAAACAGCTGACGACCCTGCGGCGGCAATGGTTCGCCAAGAGGAAGTCGATCACTGCGATCCTGCGCGAAGTCATGTTCAATCAGGAAACCGCCCTCATTGACAGTGATGCTGACAACAAGGCGCTCGATGCTGATGAAGCCCTGCAGGAACTCGGCTCCGATGATGTCGCTTTCGGCCATGTGACGACGACGCTGGTTGTATCGCACGAAAACGCCCGCGAGGCCGACAACCGGCTGCGTGCCGTCGAGCGGATCATCAACGGGCGCGGTTTTGTCACCATCCATGAGACGCTCAATGCCGTCGATGCCTGGCTCGGCACATTGCCGGGCAACCCTTACGCCAATGTCCGCCAGCCGATCATTCATACGCTCAACCTCACCCACATGATGCCGGTCTCCGCCGTCTGGGCGGGACCGGACCGCAATGAACATCTCAATGATGCAGCCCTGATCACCGCCAAAACCCGCGGTGCGACACCCTTCCGTTTCGACCTGCATGTGGGCGATGTCGGCCATTCGCTGATTGTCGGCCCGACCGGGGCTGGGAAGTCGGTGCTGCTGGCGGTGATCGCCCTGCAGTTCCGCCGTTACCCGAACTCCCAGGTCTTCGTCTTCGACAAGGGGCGCTCGGCCCGGGCCGCGCTTCTTGCCATGGGCGGCACGGCCTTCGATCTGGCGCTCGATGGCGGGCTCGCCTTCCAACCGCTCGCAAACATCGACAAAGGTGCCAAACAGGCCTTTGCACTGACCTGGCTGACAGGTCTCTTGGCCAATGAAGGCGTCACAATCGATCCACCGGTCAAGGACGCCCTCTGGACGGCAATCAAGAGCCTTGCCTCTGCCCCCAAGCCAGAACGGACTCTGACTGGCCTGTCGCTGCTTCTCCAATCGAACCGGCTGCGCCAGGCGCTGCAACCCTACACGCTGGAAGGCCCGTTCGGGCGCATGCTCGATGCGGCGCGCGATGATCTTTCGGTCTCTGACGTGCAGCATTTCGAGATGGAGGAGTTGATGCACCACCGCCAGTTGGTGCTGCCGGTGCTGACCTTCCTGTTCCATCGCCTCGAAGCGCGGTTTGATGGTCGCCCTACACTCCTGATCCTCGATGAGGCGTGGCTGTTTCTCGATGATCCGCTCTTTGCCGCGCGCATTCGCGAATGGCTGAAGACGCTGCGCAAGAAGAATGTTGCGGTGATCTTCGCCACGCAGTCGCTCGCCGATATCGAGAATTCCTCGATCGCACCGGCCCTGATCGAAAGCTGTCCAAGCCGGGTGTTTCTGCCCAATGACCGGGCGATCGAACCGCAATCGCGCGCCATCTATGAGCGCTTCGGATTGAACACAAGGCAGATCGAACTGATTGCCCGCGCCGTGCCGAAACGCGACTATTACTACCAGTCTCAGCGCGGCAACCGCCTGTTTGAACTGGGCCTCGGACCGGTCGGACTTTCGCTATGCGGTGCCGGATCACCGGACGACCAGAAACGCATCGACGCATTGCTGCGCGATCCCTCAACGGCTTCCGGCAGCAGTTTCGCCGCCGCCTGGTTCAAGGCGAAGGGACTCGGCTGGGCTGCCGACCTGCTGCCCGATTTTGATCTGCCGGACCTGCCACCAGAAGACCGGCCCGATCCAAACAGCTTCATCGCCGCTCATCTCGACCGGCTCGACGGCTTCAACGCCCAGATCGAGGAGATCACCGCGATGCTGGCGACCAGTACGGAGGAGTACCCTCCCGACCCGGCTTCCGACAAGGATGAACTGCATCCCGTTCCCGAGATCGAACCGGAGCCCAGACACCAGTCACCACAATTAGCCCCGCAGCCCGCAAAGGAGACTCCCGATGCCCAATAGACATGCCCTCAAACGAACCGCCTCGACGGCGGCACTCATCGCCGGGCTGACGCTCTCGGCTCTGACGCTCACCAGCCAACCTGCCAGTGCATGGAAAAAGGTCTTCGATCCGTGGAACTACCGCCAGAACATATTGACCGCCGTGCGCTCGCTTTCCGAGGTCAATCAGCAGATCGAGCAATTGCGCAACGAGGCCCAGATGATCCTGAAAATGGATCTCGACCTCACAAGCCTCGGCTCGACAATCTCGCCGGAACTCGCCCGCACCCTTGGTGAGATCAGGACGCTGATGGATCAGGGCAATACCATCCGCATGCAGGTCGAACAGACCACCCAGGAAATGCAGCGACTCTTCCCGAACGAGTTTGCTGCCTCGCTCACCGGCGACGAAATGGTCCGCGACGCCAAGGTACGCTGGGATCAGACGCTCGCAGCCTGGAAACGCTCGGCAAACCTGCAAGCCAAGATCGCCGAGAACACCGATCAGGATGCCGGGCTTCTCGACACACTGTTAAACCGGTCTCGTTCCGCCGTCGGCAATCTGCAGGCGAGCCAGGCCGGCAATGAACTGACGGGCCTCTCCGTCAAGCAGTCGCTGCAGTTGCAGCAGCTGATGGCCGCGCAATACCGGGCCGAGACGCTGGACCGGTCCCGCCGCATGGCAGCCGAGGAAGAGGCGCGTGTGCGCTTCAACAGTTTCCTAGGTTCTGCCGACGGGGCCTATTCACCCACCCGCTAGCGCCAGAGCGAAGCGAGCCAACCGCAGGGGACAGGCTCGTCATCGTGGGTGATGCCGGACCGGTGGCGAAGCCTCCCCTCGCTACCGGTCCGGTTCCTCGAAACTGAAATGCACCAACGCGGAAACGCCGTTTCCGCGACCGGACAAGTCGTGCCTGCAGGAAACCAGAGACCAGAGACCAGAGACCAGAGATATGGACGACCTCAACATCATTGACAAGTTCACCGAGACCTTCGTCCGCTACATCGAAAGCGGCTTTGGATTGCTGTCCGGTGACGTCGCCTTCCTCGTCTCGATCCTCGTTGCCATCGACATCGTGCTGGCCGGCCTGTTCTGGGCCTTGATGGGCGAAAACAACGTCATCGCGCAACTCCTGAAGAAGGTCCTCTATGTCGGCTTTTTCGCGCTGCTTCTGAACAATTTCCGGTCCCTTTCTGACGTTGTCTTTCAGAGCTTTGCCGGCCTCGGCCTCAAGGCCGGAAGCGCGCCCTTCGGTCCGGACCAGTTGATGCGGCCGGGTTTTGTCGCAGAGACCGGCTTTACCGCCGCCTGGCCATTGTTGGAAGCGGCAGGCGAACTGATCGGCTTTACGACCTTCTTCGAGAATTTCGTGACCATCATGGTGCTGATGCTCGCCTGGCTGATCGTGCTGCTGGCCTTCTTTATTTTGTCGGTGCAGCTCTTCATCACCATCATCGAGTTCAAGCTGACGACGCTCGCGGGCTTCGTGCTCGTGCCCTTCGCCCTGTTTGGCAAGACGGCCTTCCTCGCCGAGCGGGTGCTCGGCAATGTGATCACCGCAGGCATCAAGCTGATGGTGCTGGCGATCGTCGTTGCCATCGGTTCGACCATTTTCGGTTCGTTCGCGACACGGCCTTCCGGTGACATCGATCTGCGCCATGCCGCCTCGATCATCCTCGCCGCGATCACGGTCTTTGGCCTCGCAATCTTCATTCCGGGCATTGCCGCGGGGCTCGTCTCCGGTGCACCGCAACTGGGGGCAGGCGCTGCGGCGGGCACGGCCATCGGTCTTGCCGGGGCAGGTGTCGCTGGGAGTGTACTGGCCTCGGGCGCAGGACGCATGGCCAGACGCGCTGCAGGCAGCAGCGTCACGGCTGCCGCGTCGCTTGCTGGTCGGACCAGCGCCGGATTCCAGTCCGGCGGCATGGCGGGCGCCGGGCAAGCCACAATTGGGGCGGCAGCGCGAAATGTTGCTTCAAAAGCCACTGCTCCGGTGAGCGATGCGTTCCGCTCCGGTCAGGCGGCAGGCTTCCGCGCCACGGGCGGCAATAGTCCTGCCATGGGGCGGGGCGCCGGTGTCGCCACGGCGAATTCTGCAAACGACCAGCCGGCCTGGGCGAAACAGATGCATCGCCGCCAGAGGCTGCGCGAAGCCGGCATGGTCGCAACCCACACCCTCAGAGACGGTGACCGCGGCGGCAGCGCCGAAGGCCCGAGACTTGATCCCGACCGATAAGGAAGTGCTCCATGATCTTCAAACGATCCCGCAACCGCTATGGCGATACACCTGAACCCGTCACCCCATACCAGAAGGCAGCACAAATCTGGGACCAGCGCATGGGCGACGCATTGGCCCATGCCCGCAACTGGCGGTTTGCCGCCTTCGGCTCGCTCGGCCTGTCGCTGATCCTCTCGGGCGGTGTCATCTGGCAGGCCGGGCAATCGAGTGTTGTGCCCTACGTCGTCGAACTGGAATCCGATGGTGCAGCCCGCGCCGTGCGGCCTGCGATTGAAGCCTATGTCCCGAGCGATGCGCAGATCGCGTTCCATCTGGCCGATTTCATCGAACAGGTCCGGGGCCTTCCCATCGATCCGGTGGTTCTCCGGCGAAACTGGCTGACGGCCTATGACTTTGCCACGGCGCGCGCCGCCAACACGCTGAACGAACATGCCCGCGCCGACGACCCCTTCTCACGGGTAGGGGATGAAACGGTCGCCATCGAGGTGACCAGCGTGGTGCGGGCCTCCGACCGATCCTTCCAGATCCGCTGGCTCGAACGGCGTTACGTGAATGGTTCGCTTGCAGGCACCGAACGCTGGACCGCGCTGCTCGGCGTTGCGGTGGACCCGCCGCGCGATGCCGAGACACTGAGAAAGAACCCGCTCGGCATCTACGTCACGGACCTCAACTGGTCGCGCGAACTCGACAGTTCCCGCAGCGTCCCCGGCTCGACCCATCGCAAGACCGATCCCGGCGATCCGGTACCAGCCGAATCCGCACCCGTCCGACCCATCTTGCCCAATCCAGGAGACCGATAATGCCTGTCTTTTCCTCGAAGCGCCGCTGGGCGCAAACCGTCTTGTGCCTCTCGCTCGCACTGGCGCTCTCCGCCTGCGCGACGGCGAAAAAAGTCCCGCAGGTTTCCTATGACGATCTGGAGTTTGATAGCGCCGTCTATCAGCCGGAACCCGCACTACCGGTGGAAGTCGTGAAACTGCCCGAGCCGCTGCCGCTGCCCGGCCAGATGAAAAAGGCGCCAGCAGAATTGAATGGCAAACTGGCAAAGAAGACGGACGACAAGCGCCCACCGGAAGCGCGCATCATCGACGCCAACAAGGCGGCCAAGATCGAACCCTCGAAAGACGGCTATATCAATGCGATCCAGAACTATCCCTTCGTGAAGGGCGCGCTCTACCAGCTCTATGCCGCCGTCAACCAGGTCTCGGACATCGCCCTTGAACCGGGCGAGAAACTCGTCTCGGTCTCGGCGGGCGATACGGTGCGCTGGGTGGTGGGGGACACGACCTCCGGCACGGGAACCGCCGAGCAGGTGCATATCCTGGTCAAGCCGATTGCGTCTGACCTTCAGACCAATCTCGTCATTAACACGGACCGCCGCACCTATCACCTCGAAATGCGCTCGACCGAGGAGACCTACATGGCGTCTGTTTCGTGGATCTATCCCTATTCCGATCTGGTGGCACTGCAGAAGCGAAACGAGGCGGCCGTCCAGAACGCCCAATTGACCATTGACCAGGGCCTGAAGATCGATGATCTGAAGTTCCGCTACAGCATTGAAGGCGACGCGCCCTGGAAACCCTTGCGCGCTTTCGACGATGGCAAGAAGGTCTATCTGCAGTTTCCGTCTGGCTTGCGCCAGGGGGATGCTCCGCCGCTCTTCATCGTTGGTTCGAATGGCGAGCCGGCCCTCGTCAATTACCGGGTCAGGGACAATTACTACATCGTCGACCGGCTGTTTGCGGCGGCTGAACTCCGTTTCGGCAGCGATCCGCAACAGGTGGTCCGCATTACACGGACCGATGCGACGTGGCGGACAGTGAAGGCCTCAGCGAAAAACCTCTGGGGGATTCGCCATGACCGCTGACGCCCAAACCACACCCGAACCCAAGATCGATCCTGAAAAGCTCGAACTGCGTGCCAGGCCGCGTCCCGTGACGCGGATCAGCCGCAAGATGCTCTATGCTGGAAGCGCCCTGGTTCTGGTGTTCATCTCCGGCGCCGTCCTGATCGCGCTCGATCCCCCGGACTGGCGAACAACGCAACGGACGGAATTGATCGGTCCGGGCCGCAGCCAGACACCGGAAGGCATCGAGAAGCTGCCTGCCAGCTACGAGGACATCCCGCAACTCGGCCCCCGAACCAGGGGGATTTGGGCATGCCGATCACGCAGCTCGAACGCGATCTCAACATCCCGGTCTTGCCATCGAGCGGTGCGCCCGGCTACCGGCCGGACCCGGAAGAGGATTTCCGAAGGGCCGAACGAATCCGCATGGCGCGGCTTGCAGCGCAAGCTAATGAATCCAAGTTGTTTTTCACTGTGCAGACAAAAGAGATTGGACTGGCACAGACAAACCCAGCGCCACCATCTGATCCGTCAGCGAACACGGCCTTCGATCCGCTCGCTGCCCTTGCCGCCCTAGAAGGTCCGCCCGGCACCCCAGCACCTGATCCGAACGGTCAGCAGGCCAAGCTCGCCTTCCTCGAAAAGGGCCCGGATGGAAAGATTTACAATGAGTACACCATGCAGCGCCCGGCCTCGCCCTATCAGCTGATGGCTGGGACAATTATCGCTGCCAGCCTCGTGACGGGCCTGAACTCGGATCTACCAGGCACTGTCATCGCCCAAGTGACCGAGCACACTTATGACACGGTAACCGGCCAGCACCTCCTCGTCCCGCGAGGATCGCGCCTGATCGGTCGCTATGACAGCAACATCAGTTTCGGCCAGGATCGCGCGCTGGTCGTCTGGCAGCGCATCATTCGGCCTGACGGCACCTCCATCGTCATCGACAACCTGCCCGGAACCGATACCGCCGGCTATGCTGGTGTTGCCGACCGGGTGGATTTCCACACCTGGCAATTGCTCAAGGGTATCGGCCTCGCTACCTTGCTTGGTGTCGGGACGGAATTGAGTTTCGGGTCGAGCGAGAACGATCTCATCGCTGCGATCCGCGAAAGCGCACAGGAGAACGCGAGCCAAGCAGGTCAGCAGATCGTCCAGCGCAATCTCGATATCCAGCCGACCATCACCGTGCGTCCAGGCTGGCCAATCCGGGTCCTCGTCAACAAGGACATCATCCTGCCGCCAATGGAGACCGCCACCCGATGAGCCCGCTCAAGCTCGGCAAACTGCCCGACCGTGAAACGGTCAAGATCACCTTCGCGGCAAGCACGGAACTCAACCGGCTTCTTGAAGCCTATGCCCAGGCCTACGAATCGGAATACCGCCAGAAGGAAACCGTCCCCGACCTGATCCCACACATGCTGGAAGCCTTCATCAAGGCGGATCGGGGGTTTCGGGCATCAACAATAATGGGAAAACTTTCCGAACGTACCCAAAGATCGTGAATCTCCCAAGGCCCTGCCGAGAAAACAATATGGATTTCGCTTCATCGGAAGCTAAATCCGGGGCGGATCAGTGATACAAATCACGGGTCACGCTTGACTTTCCAGCAGCTGGACGGTGCATAGAGGCACCATGAGATCTGGATTTCGGGTAATTCTGGCGTCGCCGGAGTTCAACATCGCATTTTTTTCCTTTCTGCTGCACTTCGTGTGGGAATTCGTGCAGGCGCCTACCTATGCCGGTATGGTCGAAATGAACCATTGGGACGGTACAAAGCTTTGCATGTCGGCCACGTTCGGTGATGTGGGTTTCGCCCTCACGGCATTCGTGGCGACCAGTATCGTAGCCCGGACAAGGCATTGGTTGCACAATCCCACGACTGGACAATATCTGCTCTATCTGGGTATCGGGATCGGCCTGACCATCGGTTTCGAGTACTACTACACCCAAGTGTCCCTGCGATGGACCTATTCCGAACTGATGCCGCTCGTTCCACCCTTCGGGACAGGCCTCAGCCCGCTTCTGCAATGGCTGATCGTGCCGCTAGCCGCGCTTTGGCTAACAAGAACCCAGATTGCAGGGATCAAGGCAAGGGAGACCGAATAATGATGAACGACGGATATGGCGGCATGATGGGAGCAGGCGGGATCTGGATGTGGCTCATCGGAATACTGGTTCTGCTGATGATCGCCGCTTTGGTGAAATACCTGATGAAATGAACCACTGCCGTTCCGGCAAAGTCTCAACCGTAATCCTGAGTGAGTTCATTCGCGCACAAAGACGCTGAACTGAAACCTTTGCTCCCGGCCAGCGGGGGTGACATGAATGTGTTGACAAGTTTTCTTTAGCGAATACGCCGCGCCGAGAGCGTCCTGCAATGTTTCCGGGGAGTATCTATGAACCGGCAGTCCACTGCATCTTTCGGGACCGTCCAACGCGAAGGTCCCGATAACCACTATCGATCCCTTGGTGGTCGCCTTGTCGAGGCGTTCAATATAGGCAGTCCGGTCCTGTTCGCGCACGAGAAAATGAAAAACGGCCCTGTCGTGCCAGACACCCCATGTCCGGTCCGGATTCCAGTCTGTGATGTCGTGGATGACGATTTTGGGCACGAATCCCTTTTCAGACAGGCGCCGCCGCGCGATCTCAAGTGCACGGGCCGATATGTCCAGAAGTGTGATGTCGCTAAGTCCGGCCTCGAAAAGTCCGTCTCCCAATGCGGATGCCCCGGCGCCAATATCGATGACGCCGCGTTTAGCAATTGCACGATGCTCTAGGATCAGTCCCAGACTCGGTTCGGGCGTCGATTGGAACCAGGAAACGCTACTGTCGCCCTTTTCGTAAGCTTTTTCCCAATGTTCCTCCAAGTCTGTCATCTGATGCGCCTCAACTCACCGTAAACTGCCCCATCATACCTCCGTCTTCATGTTCGAGGATATGGCAGTGATACATGAACGGCGTTTCATAGCCCGCAGGATGGGTAAACCGAACAAGTAATTCGCTCTCCTGATCGATCACAAGCGTATCTTTCCACCCCGTACTTTCGGGCAACGGATCCCTGCCGTTTTCGCGAATGACTTGAAACGCCACTCCGTGAATGTGAAACGGATGAGCAAGCATGTTAGTGCTCACGACCCATCTCTCGGTATCGCCAAGGTTCACACGTTCGTTGATCACGTTCATCGCGAACGGATCGCCGTTGATGGCGAAGCCGCCCATCATGCCTCCCCCATCATGCCGCCGCGTCCCATCATGCCGCCTCCCATGCCCATGTCGAGCGAGAAGCGTCTGGTTTTGATGGTTTCGGAATCCGCGAGCGCGGGCGGTTCGCCTCCAATCGCATCAGGCAAGAGGTCGACAGATGCAGGAAGACGTTCATCGACCAAGAACGGCAAAACCTCAAAACGCCGCGCGCCTGTCAAACCGTCGAGCATACCACGCGCGCGGCCCATCATGCCTCCCATCCCTTGATTGGGATCCCCATCGCTCATCAGCGACACGGCCTGCCCACTCGTGAAATCGACCAGGATCTCAGCGCGCTCTCCAGGTCCCATACGCAAAGTTTCAAGTGCCATGGGCCGGGGAAGATATCCGCCATCCGTGGCGATGAGATGCATCGGTCGCGAGTCACTGAGATAAAATGAATAAATCCGCGCGTTCGAGGCGTTGACGAGACGCAGTCGCACGATGCCCTTGGGCACATGGGCAGCGGTCCCGAATTGGCCGTTCACCAGAATGGTTTCGCCGGTCATTCCGTGCATGATGTCCATCATGGAATTCGCGTAGACCATGTTGCCGTTTCCGGTGAACCTTCGATCCTGAACAATGAGTGTCAGATCGTCCGTGCCATAAGATTCCGGCAAGCCTCGCTCGCCATCGCGGCCATCAACGATGTGGATTACGCCGGCCAGCCCGGCATAAACATCCTGTGCAGTCCGTCCATGGATGTGGGTATGGAAGAAGGCGGTACAGGGCTGTTGGCTGATTTCCATGTCCGGCGACCAACTGGAACCCGGTGCAATCGGAAGATGCGGCCCGCCGTCGTGTTCGCCGGGAACCAGCAGGCCGTGCCAGTGCGAACTGACGGGCCACGTGAGGGCATTGGCGACCTTCGGTTGCAGCGGTCCATTCTGAATTCGCACAACCGGACCAAGATAGGCTTGGTTGAAACCTAGTGTCGGTGTCGATCTCCCATCGAAAAAGCGGGTTTCACCGGCTTGAGCCATTAGCTCAAATCGACCAGACGCCAGTGTATCCAGCAATGGCGGCATTTTGAGGCGCGGCAGATTTGCTGCTTTGGCGAGGCTTATGGAGCTACGGCCATCCATGATGCCGTAAGCAGCCGCACCCGCAGCCAGAACCGCGCCACCTGCAAGTACTTTGCGGCGTGTCAGCATGGGGATATTCCTTTCAAGTTGGCTGGTTGTTCAGCCTCTATCGCGTCTCCGCCGGTTCCATGGCATAACGTGCATTCATCTCGTCGTGTCCGGCGCGGACTTCGTCCGGCCATGTGCTTTTAATATAGGATAGAACCGCAACGATTTCCGCATCGGACAGGATACCCTCGTAGGCGGGCATCGCCGATTTGTAGTCCTTCAAATTGGCAGCCTTGACGATTCCGAGCTTGGTAATCTTGAACAATATTTCGTCAGGGTGGTGCCATGTGTGGCCCGTTTCGTCATGTGGCGGCGCCGGCATCAATCCGTCGGGCCCCGGCGATCTCCAATCCTCGACCTGACCTTCCAGATTGGCGCCATGGCAGGACGCGCAATTGTCAGCGTAAATTGTGCTGCCCAAGGCAACAAGGCTCCGATCTTCTGGACGAAGCAGTGCATTGGCCTGCGCATCGTCCCGTCCAAGCAACTCCACGCCGAAGAAGATCATTGCACCGGCTGCGCAAAGGCCCAGAAGAATGATCAAAATGCGTTTTGAAAACATGGCAAGACCTACACAACGATTAGGGTCGAACCGCCGGGTACACGGCTATAGAGGTCGATGATGTCCTGATTCATCAAACGGACACAGCCGCTGGAGACCGCTTTTCCGATGGTCCAATATTCGGGCGATCCATGGATCCGGTAAAGCGTGTCTTCGCCGTTCTGAAAAATATAGAGCGCTCTTGCACCCAACGGATTATCCAGGCCGGGCGGCATGCCGCCATTCTCAGCGCTCCATTTCTCCAGTTCGGGCTGACGTTCGATCATTTCAGCAGGCGGGGTCCATTTGGGCCAAGCCTGTTTCCACTGGATCATGCCGCGTCCAGACCATTCAAAACCCTGCCTCCCAAGTCCGACGCCATAGCGCATGGCTTTGCCGCCTTCCTGCACCAGATGAAGATAGAATGTGTTGGTATCCACAATCAGTGTGCCGACAGGGTGGGGTGACGAATAATCGACCTGCCTGCGCCAGAACTGCTGCGGAACCTTTGTCAAATCGACAGCCGGTATCGGGAATTGCTCGCTGGGGATCGGTCCATATATGGAGACGAAACCGGGCGGCGGCCCGGCGGGCGCTGCCTTGCGCTCAAGGTCGACGGCATCGATTGTAGAACACCCAGTCAGGGCAAGTGCGGATGTCGCACTCGCCCCGATGATAAAGCTGCGCCGGTTCATTGCTTTCCGGCCTCATAAAATACCGTAGGCGTCTCTCCGGTTTTGCCGGTGAAGGCCAACACCTTGTACTGCGCTTTCGGATCATAACCCATGCCGAGCGATCCCATCGGCATGCCCGGTGTGGAAATGCCACGAATGTCGGGTAGTTCGGACATAAGCTTCTCCATCGCTTCCAGCGGCACATGGCCTTCGAGAACGTATTTGCGCTCTCCGCCCATCACCGCCGTGTGGCAGGCCTCAAGATCCTTGCCGACCCCCGCCTGTTGTTTGATGGAGGAAAGGTCTTCCATATCTTTGGTCTCGACCGTGTAGCCGGCTTTTTCGACGGCCTCGACCCAGACCTGACAGCATCCGCACCAGGGTGTCTTGAAGACGGTAATATGCTTGTCATCAGTCTCGCCTGCATGGGCGTGGAGTGTAAGCAGGTTGGCAGCCAGCAAGGAAGTGGCCGCGATTTTGATCAGTGTTTTCATTTCTGGTCTTGTCCTTTTTGTGAGTGTTGGCCGTGACAGGTCCGACCAATGATCTTGTGCATGACGAGGTGCGCACCAAGACAAATGCCGATTGGTACTAATGCGCCGAGCCGTTCAGCCCAATTTGCGTCAGGGCCCATGGCCCAGAGCAGCAATCCCGCACCACCGACCATCGGAATGCAGCATGCGATCATGATCCAATGGCCGGTATTGCGTGTCTCACGAACGCCTTCGATGGGTTGCGCATGGACTCTCGCCACGTTGGAGGAGAGCGCATAGGGGAACAGTTTTTGCGGACTGTTTTCCATCATAGCACCACCACCCTTGCGCCCACCGGAACCCTCTCATAGAGGTCCTCGACATGCGCATTGATCATCCGGATGCAGCCGTTTGAAACGGAACGCCCGATTGAAGACGGTTGGGTTGTGCCGTGAATCCGGTACATTGTGTCGCGGCCATTGCGGTACAAATACAACGCGCGCGAACCGAGAGGATTGTCCGGACCGCCTGGAACGCCATTAGCGTATTTGGCATATTTCCCCGGTTCCCGGCGGATCATGTTCTTGGTCGGGGTCCAGCTTGGCCATTTGGCCTTGCGCCCGATTTTTGCAGAACCCCGGAACGCCAATCCGGCTTTGCCGACGCCGACGCCATACCGACGTGCGGTTCCCACGCCAGTCTGCAGGTAGAGAAAATGGTTGCGTGGATCGACGATGATCGTACCCGGGCTGTATCCGGAAAAGCGAACGGTCTGCGGCTCGAACCGCGGATCAAGCTTGAACGGGCGCTTGTGTGCCCTTGCCATTGATGCTGGCGAAAGTGCCGAGGCCGCCAGGCCCAGCATGAAACTGCGTTTGGAAAGCATGTTTCCCTCTCAATCGAAAGTGTTTGTTGACGCCTAAAGCGGCGGTGAAAAACAACTCAGATTGAAATGGGAGGGCGCAGCGGAAAATAGACTGGCTGTCGCTGAAGTCCTGAATGGGCCGTGCTACGCACGTTTGCCATGACGGGCGATGGCTGACTTGCCAGGAACACTGGCAGATAGTGGCAATCCATCCCGCAATTGCCTGCCCTGTGATCCATGCCCGTCTCGGATTTCTGACAACACGTCATGGAGGCCGCAAGATCGGCAATCTCCATATTGTCATGCGCCGTACTGATTGAAATAGGCCCGCCCGCATGCGTTTGCGCTGTCGGCGGCAAAAATGCCCCGAAGACCAGCATGACAAACATGAGCAATGACAACAACTTGCGCATGAAAAAACTATAATGCCCTTCCAATTTATTTTCCACTGAGAACTCAGATGACTTCAAACCACGTCGTCATGCCGGCCGCTGCGTGCTCAAGCATATGGCAATGATAAAGCCTTTTGCCGGGATTATCCGCGACAAAGGCAATCTTTGTCGTCTGCTCTGGGCCCACCAAAAAAGTGTCCCGCCACGGCTTACCTTCATCGACTAAGCTGTCACCTCGCGAGATGATCCGGAAATGATGGCCGTGTATATGCATGGCATGGACCCAACCGGTTTGATTGACGGTCTCGATTACAATGGTTTCGCCGCTTTTGGCCTGAAACAGCGGCTTTTCGGAAAGATTTGCGACGCCGTTGAACGCCCATGCCTGTTTGGTATGCGGGGTATCTTCACCTTCAAGTCGCTTGCCATTGTAGGTGAAGTCGACGAAACCGCCCATGGCCCCCCTTCCATGACGACCTTCACGCTCCGGGCCTTTGGCAGATCAGGCTCCGTGGCCTGCTGCCGGTTTTTCGGACACGCAGTTAAGCTAGCATGGCGCGTTCCTCGAACTCGACAGGGCTCAGATAGCCCCCAGTGTCGAGTGCCTTCGCCGCGGATTGTAAAAGCGCTCGATGTAATCGAACACATCCGCCCTGGCGTCATCCCTCGTCCTGTAGAGCTTGCGGGCCGTCCGCTCGGTCTTGAGCGACGAGAAGAAGCTCTCCATCGCCGCATTGTCCCAGACATTGCCCGACCGGCTAATCGAAGAGGTGATGGCCTGATCGGCCATCAGCCGCTGGAATTGCTCGCTTGTATACTGGCTGCCCTGGTCGCTGTGGTGCAGCAGGCTGTCGGGCCTTCCTCTGCGCCAGATAGCCATGATGAGGGCGTCGGTCACGAGCCCCGCCGTCATCTCGGCTTTCATGGCCCAACCGACGACGCGCCGCGAGAACAGGTCGACGACGGCCGCGACGTGCGCCGTAGGTGCGATCACTGCTCTTGAAGCTGCAGTCGATCGCCGTCACCAACGCCTCATCGTTGCGACCACGCGCACTGGGGCTGCGGTTCAGCCAGGCATGAAAGCTCGAACGGGAGACATCCAGCGCCGCGCACAGCCATGCCACCGGCCAGATGCCCCGGTGCCTCGCGATAAAAGCGAACTTCATGTCACTTCCCTCGCGAAGTAGGCCGCCGCCTTTTTCAGGATGCCGCGCTCCGCCTTCAGCTTGGCGACTTACTTGCGCAACCGGTCTATCTCCAGTTGCTCCGGCTTCATCTGGCCATGGCCGGGAAACGCATGCTGCGGATCGGCCCCAAAAGCCGCAATCCACTTGCGCAACACATTCTCGTGAATGTCCAGATCCCGGGACGCTTGCGCGACCGATACGCCCCGATCCTTGATCAATCTAACCGCCTCAAGCTTGAACTCGCGGCTGAACTTCCTTCTTCCCATTCCCATTCTCCTGTTCCGTTAAACACCTTATCTCGGTGTCCACGAAACCGGCAGCAGGCCAAGCAGATCAACGCGTCGCTTAGGCTTGGGGAGGTCGGTAAACGCTCTCCGGCTTCAAACCTTCGGCAGATTGGACCATCGACGGGACCAATATCTGGATTGGCAGGCGATGAAAAGTCGAAATCACGGGTTCGGACAGCTGGAACGCATTGCACGCAGCGATACAGCAACCCGAGCCAGGGTTGGTTTGCACGGACTCGTCGATTTCATCCGGACAATGACTTTTATCGCTCTTGACCTGAATGTCATCGTGCCCGCCGGAAATGAGGAGGGCCTGTTCGCTTTCCACAACTATCATCGTTTCCGCATTCGCGGCATGGGAACCGCCAAGCGATGCAAAAAGAAGACCGACAAGGAGGGTCAAACGGAAAAGGCTGTTCACTTCCATCGACTTCAGATTAATGGAGAGGAAGCTCCATACGAAATTTTTAAAAGGAAAATCACAAATTCGTTGCGGTTCGAGTTTCCGCCATGAAAACTCGGTTTATAGCCGCCTCAATTTCCGATCGTCCTCGGCGCGAACAGGATGATCGCGGCGCCGATCAGGCAAACGGTTCCGCCTGCGAGATCCCAGATATCCGGACGGCGTCCTTCGGCGACCCAAAGCCAGGAGAGCGACGCAAGAATGTAGACCCCGCCATAGGCTGCATAGGCGCGCCCCGCGAATTCGGCGGGTGCCAGCGTCAGGAGCCACGCGAATACGGCAAGACTGACCATCCCCGGCAATAGCCAGATCGCGCCGGCGCCCTGTCGCATCCAGGACCAGAAGGCAAAGCAACCGGCGATCTCGGCCAGAGCAGCCCCGCCGTAGATTGCGAGCGTCGCCGGAACGTTCATGGTGTCTCCTCGGTCTCGGGATGCAGATGGTCCGTGGCGCAAAGCGAATGGTCACCGAGTACCTCGATGACCCGGCAGTCGGCGATCCTGCCGCCCGCGCATTGCACCACCATGCGTTCAAGCTCGGCCTTGAGGGCTGTCAACCGCGCAAGGCGATTTTCGACTTCGAGAAGCTGTGCCTTTGCGATGGCATCTGCGGCGGCGCAGGATTGATCAGGGTTGTCGGAAAGGCTGAGAAGGTCGCGGATCGCCTCGAGCGTGAACCCCAGGTCGCGCGCGTGCCGGATGAAGGCAAGCCTTTCGAGTGCCTTCGAGCCATAGAGCCGTTGATTGCCGGCGCTGCGCTCGGCCTCGGGCAAAAGGCCGATTTGCTCGTAATAGCGGATCGTCGGCACCTTGACCCCCGCCTTTGCCCCGAGCTTTCCGATGGTCAGCATCAGATTTCCCTTGAAGCTATAGTTGCTAGAGACATTAGATATCTGATTCGATGAAATCAATCGCCCGTTGAAGAGGACCGTAATGACGAACCGAGAGAACAACACCACCTGCGACTGGACCGTCTCGGGGATGGATTGCGGGTCCTGTGTAACCAAGGTCAAGGACGCGGTCGGGCGGCTGCCCGGCGTCAGCAATGTCGAGGTCGGTCTGATGTCCGAGCGGTTGCGCATGACGCTGGATGAAGCACAGACCGGACGCGACAAGGTCGAAAGCGTCGTCAAGTCGCTTGGCTATAGAATCGCGCCACGCGGCGCCGACGCGAAAAGGGAATTTGTCTTGCCCGGCGCAAGCGCACCCGACCACGGCGGTGACGACCACGCCGACCACGACCATGCGTCCGATGGCTCTGGTAGATCCCGGGACATCGGTCACGGCAGCCCGGGTCACGTTCACGACGACCCGGCAGACCGGGGGAAGCGATGGTACGAGACCAGCAAGGGCAAGCTGGTCATTTTCACGGCTTTCCTGCTTGGGCTGGCCTGGATCGCCGAACTGTTGGTCCCGACCGTCGGACAATGGCCCTTCGTCGTGGCCTGCCTGATCGGTGTGGCACCGGTGGCGCGCCGCGCTTTCGCCGCGTTGCGTCTGGGCCAGCCCTTCACCATCGAAAGCCTGATGACGCTCGCGGCCATTGGCGCGCTCTTCATCGACGCGGCCGAAGAAGCGGCGCTGGTCGTGTTTCTCTTCGCTGTGGGCGAAGTGCTGGAGGGCGTCGCGGCCGGCAAGGCGCGGGACGGGATCCGGGCGCTCGCGAACCTCGTGCCGAAGACCGCTCTTCTCGTGGTGGGAGACAGCACACGAGAGGTGGCCGCGGCGAGCCTGAGCGTGGGACAGACCGTTCTGGTGCGGCCCGGCGACCGCGTGCCGGCGGATGGCGAGATCGCCGAGGGCACGTCGGGGGTCGACGACAGCCCCGTCACGGGTGAGAGCGTCCCGGTGACCAAGGGGCCGGGCGATGCGGTCTTTGCCGGGTCGATCAACACCGAGGCGGCGTTGCGGGTGACGGTGACGAAAGCGGCCGAGGACAATACCATTTCCCGGATCATCCGGCTGGTCGAAGAGGCCGAGGAGGCGCGCGCGCCGACCGAGCGCTTCATCGACCGGTTCAGCCGCTGGTACATGCCGGCCATCGTCGCGGTCGCGACCCTGGTCGTGCTGGTGCCGCCTCTGGCCTTCGGTCAGCCTTGGGACACCTGGGTCTATCGCGGGCTGGCGCTGCTGCTGATCGGCTGCCCCTGCGCGCTGGTGATCTCGGTTCCGGCCTCGATCGCCTCGGCCCTGTCGACCGGGGCGCGGCGCGGGCTCTTGATGAAGGGCGGCGCGGTGATCGAGGCCGCGGCATCGGTCAAACGCATCGCCTTCGACAAGACCGGCACGCTGACCCATGGGCGCCCGGCTGTGACAGATGTGATGCCGTTCGGCACGACCACAGAAGCCGAGCTTCTGGCCGTCGCCGCGGGGGTCGAGACCGGGTCGAGCCATCCTCTCGCCGTCGCGATTCTGAACAGGGCGAAGGAGGTGGGGGTTGCAGCCCTCCCGTCGAAGGACGCGCGGGCGCTGATGGGCAAGGGCGTCACGGCCGAGGTCGCCGGCGCTCCCGCCTGGGTCGCCTCGCCGCGCCATGCCAGCGAGAATGGCGGGCTCGACGGGGCTGGCGTTCGGATGGCGACCAGGTTCGAGGATGAGGGCAAGACCGCCGTGGCGGTGTTCCGCGAGAAGCAGCCTTTGGGCCTGATCGCCATGCGCGACGAGCCACGCGCCGATGCGGCCGAAGCCGTGGCACAGCTGAAACGGCTTGGCGTCGCTCCGATGATCCTGACTGGCGACAACCCGCGCACGGCCGCCGCCATCGCCGGCCGGCTTGGCCTAGAGTTCCAGGCCGATTTGATGCCCGAGGACAAGCTCCGAGCGATCCGCGAAATGAGCGCCGATGGCGGCGTGATGATGATCGGCGACGGCATCAACGATGCGCCGGCGCTGAAACAGGCAAGCGTCGGCGTCGCGATGGGATCGGGCACCGACGTGGCACTCGAGACCGCCGATGCGGCGATCCTGCGCGACCGGGTCACGGACATTCCGGGCAAGATCCGTCTTGCGCGCGGCGCGATGGCAAACATCAGGCAGAACGTCACCATCGCGCTCGGGCTCAAGGCCGTCTTCCTCGTCACCTCCGTGATCGGCGTCACCGGCCTCTGGATCGCGATCCTCGCCGATACCGGCGCGACGGTTCTGGTGACGCTGAATGCGCTGCGGCTCCTGCGGTTCAACCCGGAACGGGAAGGCTGACGGCGGATGTCAGACCTGAGTGCATATGTTCAATGGGTACCTTTCGTTGCCGGAGTTTGGCTGCTCATGCGCGCGCTACTAGCGTTGCAGGACGAAACCATGGGTTTCTGGCCGCCTGCAGATCGAAAGGGCAGCGCCTACGCTGGCTTCATCTGGCCATTCCGGTGCCTGTTCTGGGGCCTGGTCGCCTTGACGATCCTCTCGGCCACGCGTGCTGCGCCCGAGCTCGGGACAGCATGCTTTGCTGTCGGGGCGGCGCTCATGATCGCGGGTTTCGGTGTCGCCGTGCTTGCAACGCTGCAACTGGGCTGGACCACGGCCTTCGGCGAGGACGGGCCACTCCGGCGCGGCGGCTGGTTCCGCTACAGCCGAAACCCGATCTACGTCGCGACCTGGGCAGGGCAGATCGGCTGGGCACTGGCGTTCCCGACGCCGCCGATCCTTGCTGCACTGGCTGTGTGGGCTGGCTTCTATGTCGCTGCGATCTTTCTCGAGGAGCGCAACCTGCTGAAATCACATGGTGCGCAGTTCGAGATTTACAAAGCCCAAACGGCCCGGTTCCTGGGCTTTTCGCACCACTTCGAACAGACGGAATGCTGACATGATCAACTGGTTCGGTTGGGCCGCGCTCGGGCTTTTTATTGCCTATCTCGCCTGCTTTTTCTGGGGCAACGCGCGTATCTCACAAGCTGCGGGACGATCGGTCTGGCTGTTTGGGACGGCACGCGGAAGGGACCGCTGGGCCGCGGCGGGATTTCGCGCGGCCTTTGTGCTCTCCTTCCTCGGCCCAATCGCGTGGTTGGCCTTTCCAGGCCTTCACAAGCTTGACCCGCTCTGGACCGCGGGACGCTTCCCGTTGATCGGGCTTGCAGGGGTTGGCCTGGCCTGTGGCGGAGCGCTACTTGCGATTGTCGCACAGGTATCGATGGGTACGTCCTGGCGGGTTGGTGTCCAGGCTGGCGCAACCGGAGATCTGGTTTCGAGCGGACTCTTCCGCTTCAGCCGCAACCCAACATTCGTTGGGCAGGCCGCTCTGCTGGCTGGCGTCGCGCTCGCAGTGCCTTCGGCCCCTACAATCCTTGCGGCACTTCTGTTCCTTTGGTCGGCCACCAGTCAGATTCGCAGCGAGGAAGCTGCCCTGCGCCAATCTCTTGGCCAGGAGTATGAACGCTACGCCGCTTCGGTCCCGCGCTGGATCGGTCTTCGCCGTATGGGTGCCAAATGAACATGCGATGGGTTATGGCGCTGATCGGCTTGGCCACGTTGGCCGATCAACTGACAAAAGCCGCAGCGCTGTCCTTGCTTTCGCGTGGCGAGGTGGTGCCGGTTCTTCCCGGCTTCAACCTGACGCTCGGCTTCAATGAGGGTGCGAGCTTCGGCATGCTGTCGGGCGTCATGGCTGGCAGACCGGTCCTGATGGCAGCTCTGACCGGCGTCTTGACGTTGATCTTCGCCGTGATGGCCTTCCGTGCCCGCCACCCATTGGAGCGGGGCGGGCTGGCGCTGGTGGTTGGCGGGGCGCTCGGCAACATCATCGACCGGCTGCGGCAGGGCGCCGTCACTGATTTTCTCGATCTCTACTGGCGTGACTGGCACTGGCCCACGTTCAATGGTGCGGATATCGCGATAACCTTGGGTGCGCTCTGCATCCTTGTCGCCTCTTTTCCGTCACGCGGCCGAAAGGAGCCTGTTGTTGACCGACCCTGAATCCCAGCGGCTGAACCGCGACGAGCTTCTCATCACGGTCGCGTTCCTGATCGCAATGGCTGCGACGCTTGGCGCGCTTTTCATCGGCGAAGTGCTGGGGCAGATGCCCTGCACGCTTTGCTGGTATCAGCGCATCGCGATGTTCCCGCTGGTGCCAATCCTCGGCCTGTCGCTCTGGCGTGGCGATGGGATGGCAAGGCCCTACAGCCTGACGTTGACTCTAGCCGGCATGGCGCTGGCCATTTGGCATTCTGGCCTCTATGCAGGATGGATTCCGCAAAGCGTTGCTCCCTGCACAAGGGACGGACCGTCCTGCACCGATCAGGCGCAGGCGATCTTGAGCATCCCGATCCCCTACCTCTCACTGATCGCGTTTTCCGCGATCCTGATCTGTCTCATCCTGCCGAAAGGAAACCGCCTATGAACCGTCGTGCTCTCTTGATCGGGGCCTCTGCCCTCGGCCTTGCCGCTTTCGGGGGAGGAGCTTTTCTGATGAAACGTCGCCGCAGGGCCGAAGCAGAAGCGGCCGCAGGGGAGACGCCGGCCGCGGACCCGACATTGCTTGTCCGCCCCTACTCTCCGACTTTCGGCCCTGCGGACGCTCCGGTGACGCTTATTGAGTTCTTCGACCCTTCCTGCGAGGCCTGCCGCGCTTACCATCCAGTGGTTCAGGAAATCCGCCGTCAGTTCCCGACGCAGGTTCGGGTGGTGTTGCGCTATACGGTGTTTCACGAAGGCTCGGACGAGGCTGTGCGCATCCTCGAGGCCGCGCGCATGCAGGACAGGTTCGAGCCGGTTCTTGATGCCCTGCTCGAACAGCAGCCAGGCTGGGCGGTACACGGTTCGCCTCAAATGGACGTTGCCTGGGAGATAGCTGCCGCTGCCGGCCTCGATGTCGAAAGGGCCGAAAGCGACAGGCTGTTTCCGGGCATAACCGGCACGCTCAATCAGGACTCTGCCGACGTCGAGGCTCTGGGGATTCGCCAGACACCGACATTCTATGTGAACGAGAAACGGCTGGAGAACTTCAGCCCCGACAGCCTGATCGCTGAAGTCCGCTTCGCCGTGGAGAATTCCTGACACGGGCGTCAGTTGCGGTCGGCAAAGTCCGAAAACAGCGCAAGCGTGCGCTGGCTGACGTGATGCTCGATCCCCTCGGCATCGCGTTCAGCGGTTTCCGGGTCAAGCCCCAGGCGCAAGAGGAAGCGAAGGACGATCTCGTGCCGCTCGCGGCATTCCTTGGCGAGAGCGCGCCCCTCCTCGGTCAGAAACACCGAGCGATACTTGGCGCGCGTGATCAGACCGTCACGGGCCAGGCGGCCGAGCGTTTTAGCAACCGTCGGCGCCGTCACCCCCATTCGTGCCGCGATGTCGACGGGCCGCGCTTCGCCTTGCTCATGAATAAGCTCTGCGATCAGCTCGACATAGTCTTCGGCTACTTCGCTGCGCCGCGCCTCTCGAACGCCAATGAAGGCTTCCACCCGGGCTTCGGCAGGGCGAGCTTCGGATTCCTGGTGTTCTGATGCTAGGTTTTCGTCGGTCGACATACTTTACTTTCGCACGAACCCGATTGACTCGTAAAGTCTTTGCAATGATTATTAGCCGAAGCTAACTTTTTACGCCATGTCGTGTGTATCTGCGCGGCCGAACGAGACAACGTCCATGACCTCCGAAAACGAAAAACGAGATCACGACAGAGCCCACGCTCCAGACAACAGTGACTGGGCGTCGGTCTCGGCATCCCGTCGTGCACTGCTCGTCGGCGGACTGGCCGCGGCGGGGGGAGCTGCTGTCGCGGCGGGCCGAGCGCGGTCGCAATCCCCGCCGGACCCGATGGCGGGGCACGACATGTCCACGCCCACCGATCCCTACACTGCCCCGAGCGGCGACATGGCGCATGGCAGCATGACGACCGTAGGCCAAGTCGACCACGCCCGGAACGGCTTCGAACCGACCGCGATGCTGACCGACTGGGACACCGGACGCACCAAAATCCTTCCCGACGGCCGGACCTTGCGGACCTTCGAGGTCGACGCCTCTGACCGTGAGATCGAGATCGCGCCGAGAGTGTTCTTTCCGGCCTGGACGTTCAACGGTCGCGTGCCCGGGCCGGCATTAAGAGCGCGCGAGGGCGAGCGGCTGCGGATCGTGTTCCGAAACCTCGGATCGCACCCGCATTCCATGCACTTTCACGGCATCCACTCGGCCCGCATGGATGGTGTCCCCGGCGCCGGGCTGATCGGGCCCGGCGAGGAATTCATCTACGAGTTCGACGCCAGGCCCTTTGGCTGTCACCTCTACCACTGCCACGCCCTGCCGCTGAAACGGCACATGCACAAGGGCATGTACGGCCTCTTCGTGATCGACCCAGACCCGGCTCGTCAGACCGTTCCCGCGCTTGCCTCCGTCGCGGCGTCCCGCGTCCTTGGCAGCCCGGAAAACGCGCGCTGGCAGGAGCTGGCGATGGTGATGAACGCCTTCGACACCAATTTCGACGGCGAGAACGAGATCTACGCCGTGAACACGGTCGGTCAGATCTACATGAACGAGCCGATCCGGATCGACAAGTCGCGCCCGGTGCGCGTCTACCTGATGAACGCGACCGAGTTCGACCCGATCAACTCGTTCCACCTGCACGCGAATTTCTTCGACTACTACGACACAGGCACAACGCTGACGCCGACCCTGCGCACGGTCGATGTGATCATGCAATGCCAGGCGCAGCGCGGGATCCTCGAGTTCAGTTTCGCCGACCATGAGGACGGCCTCTACATGTTCCACGCCCATCAGGCCGAATTCACAGAACTCGGCTGGGTCGGCATGTTCGACGTGAGGGAACCCGGCGCATGAGCGAGCAGAGCCATCCCACCCGCTCGCCCCTCACCCGGCTGCTGCTGGTCGCGGTGCCGCTTGCCGCGATGCTGGGCGCCTTCGTCTGGATCGCCTCGCTCGATCCGTTGCGCGGCTTCAACAACGGTGCGCCACCGGTCGAGGCGCTGACGGTCGAGCGCACCATTCTCGATGGTTCGGGGATCGCGCTCCTGGTGCGCGCGGGCGGCTCGGAGGACATGGTGATCGCCCAGGTCGCGGTGGATGACGCCTATTGGGACTTCCGACAGGATCCTCCGGGGCCGATCGCGCGGGGCGGCGTGGTCTGGCTGCGCATTCCCTATCCTTGGGTCCACGGCGAGGCCCATCACGTCAACCTGTTGACCAACACCGGCGCGACCTTTGGACACGAGATCGCCGTCGCCGTCTCGACGCCCCGGGCCACCGGCAGTCAAATTCGGCTGCAGGCGGTCGTCGGGGCCGTCGTCGGGCTTCTGCCGGTGGCGCTCGGCCTGATGTTCTATCCCGCCATGAGAGGCGTCGGGCGGCGCGGGATGAATTTCCTTCTCGCGCTCACGGTGGGCCTTCTGGCCTTCCTTCTTATCGACATGACATCGGAGGCACTGGAGTTGGCGGCCGAGGCAGCGGCCCTGTTCCAGGGGTCTGCCCTGGTCTGGCTCGCGGCTCTTGCGAGTTTCCTAATGCTGATGGCGGTCGGGCGATGGCGCGGCAGTCCCGAAGGGATCGCGCTCGCCTTCTTCATCGCCCTCGGGATCGGGCTGCACAACTTCGGCGAGGGGCTGGCAATCGGCGGGGCCTTCGCGGCCGGATCGGCGGGATTGGGAACCTTCCTCGTCCTCGGCTTTGCGCTGCACAATGTCACCGAAGGCATCGGCATCGCGGCGCCGATGCTGCGGGCTCGCCCGGCCCTCTGGACCTTCGCAGCTCTGACCCTCCTCGCCGGGGGACCGGCCATCCTTGGCATGTGGGCGGGAAGTCTTGCCTATGCGCCGCAATGGTCGGCCCTGGCGCTTGCCGTCGGGGTGGGCGCGATCCTTCAGGTCATGGTCGAGGTCACCGCCTATCTTTTGCGCCAGAACGCGGATCGGCAAGCGGCGCTGTTTTCTCCCGCAGTCCTTGGCGGTTTCCTCGGCGGGATTGCCTTCATGTATGCGACGGCAGCCTTGATCAAGATCTGACGTGTGGACAGACGTTTCCTGTCTCTCGTTGCAGGGTGGGCGGCGAGTCGCCCTCTGATCGCCGCTCAAACTTGCGTGATCTTCCTGGCGAGGGGTTGCAGCTATAGCCGCTAGAGGGTCTAGCCAGTGCAAAGAGAAGAGCGCCAAAGACGATGCAATTGAGAACCCTGCAGAAAATACTCTGGTCCGCCGCCGCTTTTGCCACGCTGGCATTCGGGTTATGGCAATTCTCTCAGGATCGCGGTCCATCTGTCGGTGAACAAGCGCCGTTTCGTCCGACCTTTGCTCTGCCGGACGCAGAAGGGCAGCTTCGGACGCAAGCGGATTTTGAGGGCAAGTACCTGCTGGTCTTCTTCGGCTTTACCAATTGTCCCGACGTCTGTCCGACGACGCTGGCCGAGGTGGCGCAGGTCATGGACGACCTCGGCGACCAGGCTGCCAATGTGCAACCCTTGTTCATCTCGGTCGATCCCGTACGGGATCGGGCGCTCGGACTTGCGGAGTTCACCGGCGCCTTCCACCCATCCATTCTGGGACTGGCCGGTGACGACACACAAACGCGGGCGGCTGCGGACAGTTTCTACATCCACTACGAGCGTCAGGATGACACGACCGCCCCGGACGGGTATTCAATGTCCCACAGCCCGGCGCTATATCTGGTCGGACCCGACGGCGAATGGCTACGGCAGTTCAGCTACGGCACTCCCGCCGCAGAAATCCTTGCAGACCTGAGATCGAGATTGTGATCGCGATGAAGACCCAGATCATTTCCACCCTCATTCTGATGGCCGCGTCCCCGGCAATAGCCTGCGAAAGCACGACATTTGGTGATCTCAGCATAGCCAACCCATGGTCCCGCGCGACCATCGGCGCGGGCCGTCCGGCGGTCTTCTATGTCGCAATTACCAACGACGGTGCATCCGATGACGCCCTTGTCGCCATTTCGACCCCGGCTGCCGGCAGGCCGATGCTGCATGAAACCACCGTGACGGACGGAGTCGCCTCGATGCCGCATGCGATGTCGATCCCGCTGCCGGCAGGTCAGACCGTGCAGCTTGCCCCAGGCGGCTATCATGGGATGCTGATGGGTCTGACTGCGGCGCTGAAGGAGGGTGAGACTTTCCCGGTCACCCTGACATTCGAGGTGGCAGGCGACGTTACGGTGAATGCTGAAGTGCTGTCCTTGCTCGTGGAGGGACCAGATTGCGAAACCGACGGGCAGTAATTCTTGGCATTGGCGGAGGGCTCGGCGCGCTAGCCTTCACCCTCGGTCTCGGCTGGTGGCGAAGCAGTGGCGCCGTGTCGTCGTCGGCTGACCTTCTGCCCGTGCCGATTTCCGAAATGGACTTCGATCTGATCAGCCATGGCGGCGAGCGGGTGCGGCCAGCCGACTGGATTGGCAGGCCAACGATGGTCTTCTTCGGCTTCACGTGGTGCCCCGACGTCTGTCCGACCACTCTGAGCGACATTTCAGGATGGCTGGACGATCTCGGCCCCGATGCCGACCGGCTGAACGTATCGCTCATAACCGTCGATCCCGAGCGTGACTCGCCCGAAGTTCTGGCCGACTACCTCTCGCATTTCGACCCACGCATCGTTGGTCTGACCGGAACTTTGTCCGAGATCGGACGGGCAGCATCGGGGTTTCGTGCCCGGTTCGAGAAGGTTCCGCGTGAGGACGACTACACCATGGATCACACGGCTGGCGTGTTCCTGTTTCGCGCCGATGGCCGCTTTGCGAGCATCATCGACTACCACGAGGACCGCCGCTTCGCGGTGCCGAAGATCCGCAGGGCCATGCAGTGACCTGCCGAAAGGGAACCGGTGGCCCCGGCGTAAACCATACAAGCAACGGAGTAGGACAATGACCCGAGAGATCCGATTTTCCCGTCGAGCATTGATAGTGTCAGGCTTGGTCACCGCCGCGCTGGGGACCACTTCAGCCTGGGCCCAGACAAGCGCCATTCATGTCGTCAAGGGAACCGGGTGCGAATGCTGCAATGCCTGGATCGCTTACCTGCGCGACGAAGGGTTTAGCGTGACCGAGGAGGAACGCTATGGCACCCTCCTGATGACCTACAAATCCGAGGTCGGGGTGCCGCAGAGCATGATTTCCTGCCATACCGGCATGATCGACAGCTATGTCCTCGAAGGTCACGTGCCCGCCGCCGATATCCGACGCCTCTTGACCGAACGGCCGGATGCCATCGGACTGGCTGTGCCAGGCATGCCTTACGGCTCTCCCGGCATGGGGCCGGAAGAGGAACGCGAGGCCTATGAGGTCATGCTGATTGCTCGTGACGGTTCCGGAACGGTCTTCAGCCGCTATGAGGAATTGGGGTGAACACATCCCGCATGAATCGACAATTCGCCTCCACATTCACCCACGAGCAATCATAGGCGGTTACCGCTGCCGTCGCACCATTAATGTAAAGCTTCATGCTTACGAATTGTGTTAAAGCCAGAATGTCGGTGTTGGGTAAACCTTGGCAATCGACGCGCTAATTCCTCCGCGAGACAGAAGCAGACGATATGTTTGCTTAACAACTCAATCGCAACATGAAAAACGCGCGACATTGCGCAAATTGGTGCCGCTCGTATTAGGGCAAAAAATTTTTAGGCAACCGGAAACAATTCCGGCAGCCCCCGGTAGACGCCAATTGAGCGCGGAGTGCGTGAGGACGCAGTATCGATACAACCAAAGGAATCTCTAACTTGATCGAAACCAGAGAAATTGACGCCCATTTGCCGGTCTTAAGATTTAAGAAAAAGCCCCATCCGCACCCGGCGTTACAAAGAGTCGAACCGATCACCAATAAGAAAATGAAGTCAATTCGCTGACATTCTTGGTTTTTTAGGGTGAATATGCCTTCATTCGGCAATCGATTTCCTTGCTCACACGATCCGCGCTGGCTCTTAGCACCTCGTCCACAAAATGCGTATATCGACTGGTGACCGTGCCAAGGCTGTGTCCTAGCATCGCAGCAATTGTAGCGTCGGAATAGTTGAGCTCAGCCGCGACTGAGGCATAGCTGTGGCGGAGCGTGTGCATTACGGCACCTTCGATTTCGGCGCGTTGGCAAATCTGGATCCAAATTTTGCGCAGACCATCATACGCGCCGTTACCCCTGACCGCCGGAAACAGGAATTCAGATGAACGGTCACTTGGAAGCGAACTGATCAGCGCAAAGGCAGCCGAGCCGATTGGCCGAATTTGCGCGCCAGTCTTCGAGTCTTCCAACCTGAAGCAGCCGCAATGCTCATCGATCTCCCGGCGCTTGAGCAACCGCACTTCGCCGACGCGACATCCCGTAAGCGTCAATAACCGGATTGCGTTGATGGCAACAGAACTGATCCCTTCTGCCTCCAATTCAACCATCGCCCGTCCCAATGCTTCATATTCCTGAGGCCGGAAGAACCGCGTCCGCTTCTGATCGACGCCGCACCTGATGCCATGGCAAGGATTGGCTTCGCACAATCCCATGTCGCGAGCATAGGTCATCATGCCACTGAGAAGCGCAACGGTCCGGCGCGCTGTTCCGCCGCCACCAGAGACAATGGAGCGCCCACGCTTTTTGCCGGACCTGATGTTGCGCTTGGTCTTTCCTTCCCGGATGTCGATGACGAACCGCTCCACTGTTCGGCGGTCCAGTGATGCTACTGGAAGTTTGCCGATTAGCGGGCGGATATGGGTCTCGATACGGCCGACATCCGTGGCGATCGTGGTTGCCTTCTTGGGCCGGTTGAAACGGGTAAGATATCGACCGGCACAGATGTCATCCATGTACTGATCGCACAACTCGGCGATGGTCATGTCGGCTCTTTTTTGCCGTTTCTGTTCGGATGGGTTTTGCCCCATCCGAACTTCACCGAGTTTCTTCATCGCCTCTGTGCGCGCCTGGTCGGGAGTAAGGTGACCATAGCGGCCAATCGTGTATCGGCGCGTCCGATTGTTTTCGTCGCGATACTGGATCAGGAATGACTTCTGGCCGGTCGCAAAGACGCGAACACCAAAGCCTTTCAGCTCGTCACACCACAGGAAATAATCCTTCGCACCTGGCGGGCTCTGGTCGATCAGACGCTTGGAAATTTTCGGCATGGCAGCGGTCCCGCACGGAAGCAATACGGAAGCAAAATCAGCGAAAAGTCGGAAATCTCAGTCCAAAGCCGTCAATCGTGATATTGCTCTAACATCATGATTATAATGGTATTTTCCAAATATGGCCATGTTTGGGAACAGTGCGAAAAACACCTAAATGCCCGCTCCGAAGGCAGAGGTCACAGGTTCGAATCCTGTCGGGTGCGCCAGACTCGCCAGGTCCATACCGGAGACATGGGTAACACTTTTGGCCCGAAGGGGTTTTGAAGTGGTTCCAGCCTGCATGTCTCATTGTCGAAATATCCTAGATCATAGTCCATGAAACTGGCCAGCCAGATTTTGTCGTCGGTCTGTTTGATGCCGACGGTTTGACCGGCAAAGACCTGGCTGAGGTTGATCTTTTGGCGGTTGAAACAGATGCGCCGCATGGTGTGACGGTAACCGCCTTGTCATGGAACGGACAGGCACTACCGCTTGCCGGCTCGCGGGTGAACTTGCACAAAACTGGACTGATTATCGCTGCCGGACCCAGAGCAATTTCGTTTTGATGGAATCGGAACAACCGAAAGACGTTGCCCGATCCAGTTGCTTGGCGGGAACTTTCGTTTTCGCCCGAAAGCGACAGGGTCTAACCGTTCTCCGCATGGCGTTTGAAATTGTTCAAAATCGCCTGCCAGCCATCACGCTGCATTGCAATTGAATTTTGATCCTCCGCTTCGAAGACAGTGGTAACCTCGGTACCGTTTTCTGTGGTTACGAACGTGGTGCGTGCCTTGCGGCCGTCGGTCATCACCAATGTGAGCGCCTTGTTGGGCTCCACCTCGTCATAAATAGCCTCGAAGTCGAATCCGAGACTGCCATCCTTGGCTTCCATGCGCGCTTTATAGGCACCGCCCACTTTAAGGTCAGCCTCGGCGCTCGGGCAGCACCACTCGTCAGAGGCGAAGTTCCACCGGGTGATGTCGGCAGGCGTGGTATAGGCTTCCCATACACGTTCCACCGGTGCGTCGATCGTGGTTTTGATGGTAATCTGCTGCTTGGTCATGTCTGCCTTCCTTTCGATATGCATCAAGCATGCGCCACTCCCTCACTGTTTGATTTCCGGCTCCACGAGCTTCGCCAGCTTTCGCAGCGACTCCTGCCAGCCGAGGTAACAGGCTTCCGGCGGGATCAGGTCAGGTATCCCTTTCTGGACCACCGTCATTTCGGTGCCCACCGAGACCGGTTTCAGCGTGACGGTCACTTTCATCTCGCCGGGCAGGTTGGGGTCGTCGAAGGTGTCAGTGTAGACGAGCGTCTCGCCGGGGACGAGTTTGAGATAGGTGCCGCCGAAGGAATGGCTGTCGCCGGTGGTGAAGTTGCGGAACGACATCTTGTGTTTGCCGCCCTCCTTCGCTTCGAGTTCATGCACCGTGCAGGTAAAACCGAAGGGCGGCAGCCAGCTTGCCACGGCATCGGGTTCCAGAAAGGCGCGATAGACCTTCTCGGGCTTGGCCGCGAGGACTCGGTGCAGGGTTACGGTGTTTGGCATGATTGGATCTCCCTTTACTTCGTATTGGCTTCGACCTCGACGACCGGTGTAAAGCCGCCAAAGATCAGGCGTTTGCCGTCAAACGGCATCGGGTTCCTTTCGGGATCCATGCGCGGGTCGGCTTTTTCCGGGTGTTCCATCCACTCCATCATCGTTTTCATGGCCGAGTCTCGGGTTTTCTTGTCGGGCCATTCGACCCAGGAAAGAACGACGGATTCATTGTCCTTGGCCTGTACAGCCTTGCGAAAGTCAGTGACCTTGCCGTCGTGAATGTCATCACCCCAGCACTCGATGACGCGTGTTGCGCCAAGGTCGGTGAAAACGCCATCGGCATTCTTCGCATGATCGATGAATTTCTGCTTGTTTGCGGTGGGAACCGCGATCACAAATCCGTCTATGTAAGACATCTGTTCCTCCAGGTTGGTTTTCGTTTACGTCGCGCGCCCGTCGACATGGGTCGGTGACAGTGCCCGCGGGTCGACCCCTTCAAGCGCGTTCACGTTGATCGCCGCAATCTCGGTTCCGTCCGGCATCCGGCCGTAGGAAAAGCTCTGGATGCCACAGGTTTTGCAGAAGAGATGCGCGATCTCGTGTTTGTTGAACCGGTACTCGGTCAGGTTTTCCGCCCCCTTATGCAGCGTGAAATTGTCGCGCGGCGCGAAGGCCAGGACAACGCCGAGCGGCCGGCACCGCGAGCAGTTGCAGGTAATCACCTCGTCCAGATCGACATCGACGTCATAAGCCACAGCGCCGCACTGGCATCCACCCTTGTAATGCTTCTCCATGGTTTTAACTCCCTTTCGCTGCGGCTTCGATCGCTGCAATGTCAAGTTTGCCCATTGTCATCATCGCCTCGAAGGCGCGTCCGGCTTTCTCCTTGTCGGGCCCCGTCGTCAGGTCGAGCAGCAGTTTTGGCGTGATCTGCCAGGAAAAACCCCAACGGTCCTTGCACCAGCCGCAGGCGCTCTCCTGCCCGCCATTGCCGACGATGGCGTTCCAGTAGCGGTCTGTCTCTTCCTGGGTCTCGGTAACCACCATAAAGGACACCGCTTCGTTCGGCGTGAAGTTGGGGCCGCCATTCAGGCCAATGAACGGCCGGCCGAGCACGGTAAACTCCACGGTCAGTTCATCGCCTTCCTTTCCGCCGGGGTAGTCGGAGACGGCGGTGTTCACGCGATCAACATGGCTGCCGGGAAAGGTTGCAGCATAAAACTCCGCCGCCTTTTTTGCTTCGCCGTGATCGAACCACAGGCAGGCAACGAGATCGGTCATGATATTCTTCCTCAAGATGTTGATTGGTCCAAGTGCTTGCGCGAGTAGCCGGCCCGGTGCCGCGTTATTCGAAGAATCCCTTCGGCGTTTTGCCCTGAAGGAAGGGTTCTATGAAGGCGTGCAGAAGCTCGGGCTGGTTGACGACCGCGGTGTGGGAGGTCGCCGGCATCACCGCGAGGCGGGACTCCGGCAGCGGCTGTCCCATGTCGCCCATGACGCCGCCGCCGAGCAGGCGGAACATCGAGATCGTATGTTCGAGTGTCGCGACGTCCGCGTCGCCCGTGATGATCAGCACCGGGATTTCCAATGCCTTCACCGCCTCGCCCCATGCCATTGGCTCGTGTTCGAGGGCGATCAGCTTTTCGACGAGCGCCGGAAATCCGTCCGGGTCGGCGGCCAGCTCGCGGTACTCGGCGGCAAACGGCATCTTCAGGAACATCTCGACATTCATCTGCGGGACGAAGTCCCTGAACGCCGGTTGCCATCCCTCGAAATCGTAGGCGACCGAGGCCGCGACGAGTTGATCGACCTTTTCGGGATAGTCGATGGCCAGTCGGAGCCCGGCGGCGGCGCCCATCGAATAGCCGAACACGTCAGCCTTCTCGATCCCGGCCGCATCCATGAAAGCGGCCACGTCGCCCGCAAGATTTGGATAGGTGATCGGCCGGTCGAGGTCAGTTGTGCGGCCATGGCCCTGGAACTCCAGCGCATAGACCCGGTGCGTTTCGGCCAACATCGGGATGATCTCGCCCATCGAGGGGATGTTCATGTAGGCGCCGTGCAGGACGATCAGCGGATCGCCTTCGCCGGAAACCTCGTAATACAACGTCATACCATTGACCTCGACGCGATTGCCCACCCGTCTATCGTCGGCCAATGCCGGGCCAGCTACCGCCAGCAATGCGGTCACAATGAAAGCTCGATACATGATTGTGTCTCCTTACTTGAGGCGAGTTCCGTTCAGGCAGAGCCCTTGTTGCCTTCGAAATTGAGCATCCACGGCGTGCCGTATCTGTCGGTGAACATGGCGAAGCGCTCGGCCCAGAAGGTCTCGTCCGGCGCCATCTCGATGCTCTCCGCATCCTTTGCCAGCGCGTCATGGATGCGGTCGAATTCCTCGCGCGATGTCGGCGCGATGGAGATGCGGAAGCCCTGAGGCTTGTCATACATCTCCTCGGTATTGTCGGAAGCCATGACGGTGGCGCTGCCGAGCTTCATTGCCATGTTCATGACCATGTCGTCCCCACCGGACATGCGGCTTTCCGGATCAGGGGCGTCGGCATTGCGGAAAACGTCCAGTATTTCGCCGCCGAGGGTTTTCGCATAGTGGGTCATCGCCTCAAGGCAATTGCCCTTGAAGAAAAGATAGATCGTCGGTTCCATTTTGGTTTCTCCCTTTGTGGTGAAGTGTTGTGATGAGAAAGGCTTGAGGTTCATTGCGGCTTCCCCTTCCTTCCGTTCTGCATGAACAGCATTTCGATGTAGCGCTTCAGGTGGTCGACACTGTCGCGGGCGATCGCGTGATCGCCAGTGGCCTTGGCCAGAATGAAGGCACCCTGCAGCACCGCCTGGGTGTGGGCGGCGAGGCTGGCCGGTGTCCAGTCCGCGGTGACCCCGCGCGCCTTCATGGCCTCTTCGATATCCGGTTCCAGCGTCGCAGCGTGGCCGAAGATGCTTGCCGCACAGGCATCGCGTATCGCCGGGTGTGAGCCGTAAACCTCCTGGGTCATGGTGCCGACGAGGCAGGTAAATTCGGCCAAGTCGCCGTCGATAATGTTCTTGCGGAATTCCACATAGCCAAGCAGGCGCTCGAGCGGATCGCTATGGTTGTGATAGGGCGCGCTGGCAAAAAAAGCGGAGGTTGTCTCGGTCCAATAGACGGCAGCAGCGACGCCCAGCGCCTCCTTGTTCTCGAAATGGTGGAAGAATGCACCCTTGGTGACGCCCGCCGCTTTGCAAAGGTCATCGACTGTTGTGGCGGTAAAGCCCTGGGTTCGGATGACATCGCGCGCGGCTTCGAGAAGCCGGTTGCGGGCATCGCCGCGTTCAGGATTTTGTTTGGTTGGCCTTGGCATGAAGATTAAATACCAACCGGTTGGTATTTATGTCAAGATGTTTTTCCTGCCCTTGGGCAACTCGTCTGGACGCTGTGATCATGGTGATGTTGTCAGGGCATCCTGCTGCATTGCACCCTGCGATTGCCGGGTGCGGCTGAGTGAGTGGCGGCAGTGCGCCACTGGGCCTGTAATTGCGGTGGAGAATCTTCCGAGATGGCGCGCGGAAACACAGCGCTCGGAAGCAGTAGCGTTAAACCCTATATCGTCCCGCGCAACTCCAGCAGCATGGCATCCATGGTGCGTGCCTGTTCGAGCAGGCCCATCAGTTCGCCCGTGCCGGTGATGGCGGCGGCCATGGCCGGTTGGTTGAAAACGCATTGACCAACAAAGACGAGAACAAAATAGCTCGACCAGGCAATCGCCTGTGCGAAGGGCCTGTTGGCGTCACCCACCTTCGCATTGTCATCAAGAACATACATGGCAAGGCCGCGTGCCTGTTGCACCAGGCTCGGCGCTTCAACGGGTGTGCTCACAGCGCAACAGCTCATTACAAATTCCTTTCGCCCACAGTACGGCCACTTTCTGCAAAGGGTTGCAGCAAGGCGCCGCCCGTCAAGGATCATGCCAATTCAACATACAGGAAGCGGGTAAAAGCGGTGTTGGGCAAATGGTTAAAATTCGAAGTTTCCAAAGGATAGTGGCAAAACAGGCCTTCAACCGCCGTGACGTAGACAAGGCGCCCGGCTATGGTGCGCTCCAACGGGGAGGATAATTCATGCGGGTGATTTACAGCGAGAAGCATGCGCTTCGTGATGCAAAGACGGAACTTCACGGCGGGCAGCTCGTGCCGCCCTTCGAAGCCCCGTTCCGAGCCGAATGGATACTTGATGCGGTAAGGAAACAGGGGCATGGTGAAGTCATATCACCAGACCCATTCGACCTTTCGGCGGCCAGAAAGCTGCATGATGCGGATTATCTGGACTTCATGGCAACGATCTGGGAGCGCTGGGTTGCCGAGGGCTATAAGGGCGAGGCAATACCTGCATGCTTTCCGGCGCGCCGCATGCAGGCAAACCGCCCGCCGCGCGATATTGACGGTGCCCTTGGCTATTATTCTTTTGCAGCTGAAACGGCGATCAGCGCGGGTACATGGGAAGCTGCCATTGCCTCGATGCAGGTAGCCATGACCGGCGCAAAACATGTTCTTGAAACCGGCAAGCCGGCCTTTGCGCTCTGCCGCCCGCCAGGCCACCATGCCTCGATTGACCAGTATGGCGGCTACTGTTTCATTAACAATGCCGGTGCCGCAGCCCAGTATTGGCGCGACAACGGCATGAGGAAAACCGCGATCCTGGATGTCGACTTCCATCACGGCAACGGAACGCAGGACATTTTCTACAAGCGCGGTGACGTTTTCTTTGCATCCATCCATGGCGACCCGCTTGATGCCTTTCCGCATTTTCTCGGGTTTGCAGACGAAACAGGCGAAGGCGAAGGAGAGGGCAGCACGGTCAACTATCCGCTGCCGCCGGGAACGCTGTATGGCAAATGGAAAGAGGCGTTGAAGGATGCGCTGCAGCGCATCGTGGATTTTGGTGCAGAAGGGCTGATCATCTCGCTTGGCGTCGACACGTTCGAGAAAGACCCGATTTCCTTTTTCCGCCTCTCAAGTGATGATTTTCTGCGCTATGGCGAAGAAATCGCCAAGGCGGGTCTGCCGACCCTGTTCTGCATGGAAGGCGGCTATGGCGTAAAGGAAATCGGGCTCAACACCGCCAATGTCCTGACCGGATTCGAAGCTGGCATGAAGAAGTGACCTCACTGCACTCGGCGGTGGGTCAATGGGATTGACGATCAAACTTCAGCGTGGCTTCCAGCTTCCATCCTGCCACATGCGGCGCAGCGCAGTGCGATAATCCGGGAAGGCATAGGCCACGCCCAGTTCGGCCTTCGACTTTGCATTCGAGACGCGCTTGTTCTCGCCATAAAAACTGCGTGCCATTGGAGACAACTCGGCGGTGACAAAATCGGTCACCGGCGGGGGGGCGATGCCTGCAAGCTGGTGGGCGAAGGTAACGACATCCTGCGGGGCTGCTGGTTCGTCATCGGTGATGTTGAAAATGCCATCTGCGTTCTTTTGTGCTGCAAGCAGAACCGCGCTGGCAATGTCGTCACGGTGGACGCGATTGAAGACCTGGCCGGGTTTGACCAGACGGCGTGCCGTGCCTTTTTCGATGTTGATAAAGGCATTTCGCCCGGGGCCGTAAATGCCGGAGAGTCGGAATACAGCCAAAGGCACACCGCGTGTTTCGGCAAAGTCACTCCAGCCGGTTTCCGCAACAAGGCGCTGATGAGAGCGTTTTGAAACCGGACGCGGCTGGGTCTCTTCATCAACCCATGCACCATCATGATTGCCATAGACGCCGACGGTGGAAAGATATCCGATCCATTTGAGGGCTGGCAATTCGATTGCTGCACTGTCAAATGCGTTAAGAACCGGATCCCCCTCTTCCCCCGGCGCCACGGAAATCACGAGATGGGTGGTATCGGCGAGTGCTGCGATGAGCCGGGGCGAAAGGGCTTTGCCATCAAAGACAAGCGGCTTGGCGCCGGCGTGAGAAATCCGTGCCGCATTTGCCCGACTACGGGTCGTGCCGAAAACTGCGTTGAATTTACCGTTGGCCTGCGCGGCAATCGCTTCGCCGGAAAACCCACAGCCGAAGATGAGCAACGGACCTTCATCCGACAGTTTTCCCTCAGCTTTCGGCATTGCCTCCCGTCCTCTTTGTTTCTGGGTCACGGCGTTTCGTTGGCTTTCTGCCACTCTTCACGCACTTGTTCATCGTTTTCGATTTGCAGTTGGTCTTTTGCAAGCCTTGCATAGGTGCGTCCGTCGAGCAGACGCGAAAGGGCCCATGCAGCCGCCCCGCGCACCGTGGGCGAGCCATCACCAAGCCGCTCAATGGCGCTGGCCGCAAGGTCTTTTTTGCCTGAATTGCCAATGGCGATCATCACATTGCGAACGAAACGGTCCCGGCCGATTCGCTTTACCGGCGAACCGGAAAACAGCGCCCGAAACGCTGCATCGTCGAGTTCCGACAGTTTTGCCAGGCTTGGTTCCACCAGTTCGGAACGGGGGCGAAGTTTCTGTTCCGCCGCCGCCGCCGCGAACTTGTTCCATGGACAAACTGCAAGGCAGTCATCGCAGCCATAGATACGGTTCCCCATCAGGGGCCGTAATTCCCGGTCGATTGGTCCGGCATGTTCGATGGTAAGATAGGAGATACAACGGCGTGCGTCGAGCTGATAGGGCGCGGGAAAGGCATCGGTCGGACAAACGTCAAGGCAGGCCCTGCAGCTTCCGCAGTGATCGGCGTGCGTTTCGTCGGGTTCGAAAACCGCATCGGTCAGGATGATGCCGAGAAAGAACCATGATCCCAGCTCCCGCGAAACGAGGTTGGTATGCTTGCCCTGCCAGCCTAGGCCCGACTTTTGGCCAAGCGGTTTTTCCATCAGCGGTGCGGTATCGACAAAGACCTTCACGTCGCAACCATTGGCCGCGATCTTTTGCGCGATCTGTTTCAAACGCCCCTTGATGACATCGTGGTAATCGCGGTTCTGGGCGTAAACGGATATGGCGCCCCGGTCCGGCTTGCCAAGCACCGCAAGTGGATCGAAGTTGGGACCGTAGTTCATTGCCAGAACGATCGCCGTTTTTGCATCCGTCCACATCGTCTCGGGAGATAGCCGGCGATCGAGGGTTTGTTCCATCCAGTCCATGGTGCCGTGAAATCCGGCGGCAACGAAGCTGCGCAGGCCTTCACCGACACTATTCGGAAGGTCAGCGCTGCAAAACCGGCAACCGGAAAAGCCGAGCGATGCCGCCAGCTGGCGGACGGCAGTCTTGTCGGTTGGGCGGGTCAACAAATGCCTCTAAAAATCCAGATCGACATAATGAGAGGCTGGCGGCAATCCCGCCAGTTTGTCAGCCAGGATCGGTCGGAAGGAGGGCCGCGATTTGACGCGGGCATACCAGTCGCGCACCGCCGGTTCGCTGTCCCAGGGAATTTCGCCAAGATAATCCGGCACCGAAAGGGCAGCCGCCGCCGCGAGATCGGAAAGGGAAAGCCGGTTCCCGCCAAGCCAGTTTCGGGACTGAACCAGCCAGTCGAGGTAGCGCAGATGGGATTTGAGGTTCGTGCGCCCGGCACGGATCATTGCCGAGTCGGGAGCCCCGCCCATTCCATCGCCGCGCATCAGATGCTTCCAGATCCGTTCCTGTACAAGATAACGCCCGACCTCTGCCTCGAATTTGTGGATGAACCATTCGACCAGCCGCCGCATCTCCGCACGGGTGGCGGAGTTTTCCGGCATCAGGCGCTTTTCCCGCATCATCGCACCGACAGTCTCGTCAAGATACTCCCCGATTACCATGGCACCCGCGACGGCGGCAGGCGTTGTGTCCCGGTTCTTCGAAACGGCATCATCAACCAGCACCGGCACCGTGCCGGCCGGATTGAGCGTCAGGAATTCCTCGCGCCGCAGCCAGGTTTTTTCTTCGATGAACTCGGCAGGAACACCGTATTCGCCCAAAATAAGGCGAATATAGCGCGAGGCGCCGGACATGGGGTGGTGATAGAGCTGGATCATGAAAGATGGTTCTGCCGACCGTTCAAAACCTTTACTGCAGCGGGTATAGAGACTGGGCCGATTCGCTGCAAGCTGGCGCTTGTGCTGTTGCTGCCTGCGGCAGGATCGAGGCGGTAGCCACCGGGACCTTCTTTCAATGACCATCGAACAAATTATCGTCCTTGCCATCGTTCAGGGAATTACCGAATTCCTGCCGATTTCCTCATCCGGGCACCTCATTCTCATTCCCGCTTTCACGGGCTGGCCGGATCAGGGAGTGGTAACCGATGTCATGGTGCATGTGGGTTCGCTGTTTGCGGTCATCGCCTATTTCTGGCGCGATGTGCTGAAGCTGATCGGCGGGGGCATCGACCTGCTGAGGCTGCGCATCAACGATAATTCCCGCATGGCGGGCTATATCCTGCTGGCAACCATTCCGGCGGTCCTGTTCGGCATCTTTTTGAACGCAAGCGGCCTCGGAAACAGCCTGCGAAGCGTGGAGCTGGTTGCATGGAACGCCGTCATTTTCGGCATTCTGCTTTATGCGGCCGATGTTTTCGGACCGCATCTAAAGAAGATGGAGGACATGAAGCTTGCACCGGCGCTGATCATCGGTGTGGCGCAGGCCCTGGCACTGATCCCCGGTACCAGCCGCTCCGGAATTACCATGACGGCGGCACGGCTGATGGGCTTCGAGCGGCCGGAAGCAGCGCGGTTCTCCTTCCTGCTCGGCATTCCGGCAATCGCCGGCGCCGGCGCATTCGTGACACTTGATTTCCTCGAAAGCGGACAACAAATCCCGCCGGATGCTATCTGGGCGGCAGCGCTGACCTTTCTTGCTGCCCTGGCTGCCATCGCACTGCTGATGGCGATGGTGAAACGCGTCAGCTTCCTCATCTTCATGATTTACCGGTTGCTGCTTGCCCTGTTGTTGTTCGCCATGCTCTACGACTGGGTGCCGGGGCTGCCGGGCCTTGCTGCGGTATAGCGTATTCAGCCCAGCGCCGCCGCCGCACCACGCACGATCATGGCGATCGCCAACAAGCTCATCACAAGGCGAAAGCCGGTGCGGAATGCCGCTTCAGGCATGGCATTGAGCAGGCGCGAACCTGCTGTCGTGCCGGCAAAACCCGCGAGGATCATGGCAGCAAGCAAGGGTATCCAGTCGGCAAATGCAAACCCTGCAACCCCGAAGGCAGCCACCTTCAAACCGTGCTGGGCGACCATGGCGGCTGCGTGAGTGGCAATAACCTGACGCCGGTCTGCAAACAGCTTTTCAAACAGGATGACGACCAGGGGACCCGTCGCTCCAACGAACATCGAGGCGAATGTGGTGGCAACCCCGCCCACCGCGAAGGTCGATCGGCCTGCCCTGCGCAGGGCAGGCAGTTTCAGCCAGACCGTCGCAAGAATGAACATGCCCAGCACCACCTTGAGCACAGCATCGTCAAGCTCGATGACAAAACGGGCGCCGGCAAGGGCGCCGATGGCCGCGCCGGCAAGAAACATCCAAAGCACCGGCCAGCGAACATGCGCCCGCTGGACCAGTGCCCGGCCGGTGTTCGAGCCCAGCTGGACCACACCATGAACCGGGATGAGCACGCCAACTGGCAGCAGGAACCCCATCAGCGCCAGCAGCGACACGCCGCCGCCAATGCCGAAGGCAGCCGTGAAACCAGACGTGAGAAAACTCGCCGCACACAGGGCAATCGCAATGGCCGGGGAAATCTCTCCTGGCAGGTTCAGCAGGCTGTCCATGACACAGCCAGACTGCTTGAACAGGCGTTATGCCGGGTAGATGGGAAGGCCGCGATCAGGCTTCACCCTTGCGCGTGAACTGGCCCTGCGGGCGGAAGCGCACCAGATAGGAAGGCAGGATCGAGCGCATGGAGCGCGGCTTGATGCCAATGTCTTCGAGCGTGCGCTTCTGGCGCCGGGCCTCCTCGGAGACGATGTTGTCGCGCTTGAGCATCTGCACCTGATCAATGGTAATGGGCGCACCCGGCAGCCAGCCGGTCAGCCTTGCAAGGGCTTCGGCCACAAACCAGGGCAGCGGGAGATAGCCCCGCTCCCGGTGGATGACTTCCTGCATGACATCCATGCATTCGCGGAAAGTTGCCACTTGAGGACCGCCCAGTTCATAGATTTTCCCGCCTTTCAAATCGCCGTCGATTGCACGCGCAATGGCCTCGGCCACATCGCCGGCATAGACAGGCTGAAATTTGGTATGGCCACCGCCAATTGCCGGCAGAAAGGGTGAAATCCTCGCAATGGCGGCAAAACGGTTGAAGAAATCATCCTCGGGTCCAAACATGACGGACGGGCGGAAGATGATCGCGTTTTTGACGGTTTCAAGCACAGCCGCTTCACCCGACGCTTTGCTGCGGCCGTATCGGGAGGGCGAATCGGGATCGGCGCCAATGGCGCTGACATGAACCAGCCGGGCGTTTTGGGCTCTGGCAGCTTCGGCAATGGCGCGTGCACCGAAATCCTGGACTGCGGCCATGTTGTTGCGCCCGCCTGTATTGAAGGTACCGGTCAGGTTGATGACGGCATCTGCTCCCTGCACCGCGCGGTCGACCGACCATCTGACGCGTACATTGGCCTGGATTGCCTTGATCTGTCCCAGTTCGCCAAGCGGCTGCAAATGCTGGGCGAGATCGGGCCGGCGGCAGGCCACCAGCACCCGGTAGCCGCGCTTGGCAAGCGCCCTGACCACATGGCGGCCGAGAAAGCCTGAGCCGCCGAAAACGGTAACGCGTTGGGGAAGATTTTTCATGGTCGCTGCCCTGCGGTTAAAGTTCGGTGCGGACAATGCCCGGGAGAAGAACGCCCGCACCGGCGGCATTACTGCGGCAACCGGTCCGCTGTCCGTCTACCGGTTAGCCGATTATGCGGCCGCGGTCCAGAGCGCAGAGTGGCGCGCTGAAAACCGGTTTTCCCTGTCCGTCAACAAGCGGAAATTCATGCTGCTGACGGGGCGAGAAAACGCGTTGACAGCCACGGCGGCACGGCCTAAACGTCACGCCTGCCGCCGGAAAACCGGCTGGCCTCGCCCTTGTTGGGCCCAGATGGCGGAATTGGTAGACGCGCTGGCTTCAGGTGCCAGTGGCCGCAAGGCCGTGGAGGTTCGAGTCCTCTTCTGGGCACCATTTGTCCAACGTACGATTATCTCCCGTCTTGGCATTGCCTGCCACCATGGTGGCAGCGTGGCCAAGGACGGCCTGCAATCGGCGCCACAAGCGCGGGTCTCGGCGACGAAGGAGTTCAACAAGGTACAAGGCGGCCCCAATACTCTCCGTTCTTTGGCGCAGCCGGGAAGTTTGCGTGTGACAGGCGGCGAAGCCCTTGAGCATTTATCCGCCTGCAGCTTACATGCAGCTCCATGAGATTTGTCGCTTGAAACCGGGGAGCAATGGCATGAGCCGCCGCAAGAATGTCCTCTTCATCATTATTGACCAGTTCCGTGCGGATTGTCTGGCCGGCCTGTTCGGCAACCATGTTCCGCTTCCCAATCTGCGCGGCTTCATGGCCGAGGCCGTTACCTTCAACAACCATGTTTCGGTAACGAGCCCGTGCGGGCCCTCGCGCATCTCGCTGCTGACCGGGCAGTATGCGATGAACCACCGCTCGGTACGCAATGGCACGCCACTGCCGCACGACAAGCCCAACTTGGCGACCGAAGCACGCAAGGCCGGCTATCTGCCGCTGCTCTACGGCTACACCGACACCACGATGGACCCGCGTGTCTTCGACGCCGGCGATCCAGTGCTGCATTCCTACGAACAGGTCATGCCCGGCTTTGTGGAAGCGCTGGAGATGCGGTTGGAGGAAAGTTGGCCCTGGCGGGCCCATCTGAAGGCCAGGGGATACAAGGTGCCGGACTTTCCCGAAATCTTTCGTCCTGCAGGCGGCCGGCTGAACGGGCCGGCACGCTACCGGGCGGAAGATAGCGACACGGCATTTCTGACCGACCGTGTCATTGATGAGCTGCTGGCAAGGCCCGGCGGATGGTTTGGTCATGTTACCTATATCCGGCCGCATCCGCCCTTCGTTGCACCCGAACCGTATAACAAGCTGGTCGATCCCGCCGGCCTGCCAGCTGCATTAACGGGTGCAGAAGGTGCCGGTGAACATCCTTACCTTGCACCGGCGCGGGCGGACCAGCCCATGGCTTCCACCGTGATCGGCTTTCCGGATCTCGAACCGACGCCTGAGAACATTGCCATGCTGCGGGCGATCTATCTCGGACTTGCTGCTGAAGTTGATCATCACTTCGGACGTATTTTAGCCGCGCTGAAATCTGCCGGCCTTTATGAGGATACCATTGTGATGGTCAGCGGCGATCACGGCGAGATGCTCGGTGACTACGGATTGTGGGGAAAACACAGCTACCATGATGCGGCCTTCCGCGTTCCTCTGATCATCCGCGACCCGGATCGCAACGCCCTGGCCGGCAAGGCACTTGATCTGCCAAGCGAGTCCGTTGATCTCGCGCCGACACTGCTCGAAATGATCGGCGCGGAGATTCCCGGCACGATGGATGGCAAGAGCCTGGTTCCGCTGCTGGAAGGGCAAACGCCTGCCAACTGGCGCCGCTACACCTATTCCGAACTGGAATTCGGAAATCCCCTCTATCCGAGCCTTCCCCAGAGGGAGCTGGGCCTTGCCTGCGAGCAAAGCAATCTCGCGGTAATCCGCGACGGCCGTTATAACATGGTGCATTTCAACGGCGGCCTGCCGCCACTGCTGTTCGACATGAACGGCGAGGGCGAGGCGCGGGACATTTCCCGCGATCCCGGTTCACAGGACATCCTGTTGCGGTTGACGCAGGCAATGCTCGACCACCGCATGACACATGCCGAAGGCCGGTTTTCGCGTGTCATGATCACCGGAAAGGGTGTTGTTGAAAACAGAGCGGTCTGACAACCGGCTTTGCGATGGCGGGCACAAAAGACAAGGCAGCCCGCCCGGCCACAACGCGTCATAAAACTGTTACCGGCGCAGGGCAGGACTTGGCCGTCCCGGCTCTTTTGCGGTCCCGGTTCTGCATTTCGTCGTAAGGTGCCGGGGCGTGGTAAGGTGCACTGTTTATGTCGGCAGGCATGGTTTTCCGGTGTGAAGTGTTTCATTATCCTCCGCTTACCGTAGTCGGGACAACCCTGAAAACTGCTGCCATCAGGATATAACCGTGACAGATGCAACGATACAATTTATCGATTTTACAGATGGCTTGTCTGGTGCGCATCATGTGGGTGTCCCCGATGTCGGGTCCGGGAGGAGGAGAAACTGCCGGAAAACAGGTCTGGTTTCTGCGGTGCCGCTAAAAAGGTTGGCCGGTGGCCTGCCGGTCTGGTCCGCAGAGTCTTGCCCCATTGGCTACTTGACGGAAATTTGAGGCAGGGAATAGTCTTTCCATAGGCTTGGTCTATGGGGAGAGCCGCGGGAACCGTTGCAGGTTTTCGCAGATGGGCCTGGCAGACAGTAAACCGGACCACTGGTTGCCAACGCAGTTGGCGTTGGTGGATTGTTGGTTCGCCCGCAATGCAAGTCGCATGGGCGTAATGTGGAGGTACAAGATGAAGAAGTTTTTATTGTCCGGCGTGGCGTTGTTTGCATTAACAACAGTTGCCAACGCCAACTGTCCTGCTGTGACGGTTGCCGATATGAGCGGTGTTGCCGCTGGAAAATATCCGCAACAGTTTGAATTGAGCGAATTTCAGGACGCTGCAAACTGCACGCTTGAATTTGCCGAGAACCCGGCCATTGGCGATCTGAATGGCCAGATCAAGGGCAATCCCGATCTGCCGCCGCTGGCAGAGCGCCTGCCGGAGGAGCCGCTGGTCGTTGCACCCTACGCATCCATCGGCAAATATGGTGGCACTCTTGATGCGCTGTCCAATGCCACCGAGGCCGGAACTTCCGATTTCCTTTCCACCCGCCACGTAAACCTCGTTCGTTATTCCGATGACCTGGCGACCATCGTACCCAATGTTGCCAGGGACTGGAGCTGGAACGAGGATTTCACCGAACTGACCTTCTTCCTGCGCAAGGGCCACAAATGGTCCGACGGTCAGCCTTTCACCTCGGCAGACGTGAAATTCTGGTATGACAATCTGGCGCTCGACTCCAACGTGATCGAAAAACCGAAGGATTATGTGCTTGTCGGCGGCGAGCGCATGCAGATCGAAACACCGGACGAAACAACGGTGATTTTCAAACTGCCGGCACCCAAGCCCGGTCTGCTGGCCCACTTCGCCACCCACTACGGGCAGGGCTTCCAGCCGAAGCATTTCCTTGGCCAGTTCCATCCCGACATCAATGCCGATGCGGACAGCCATGCCCAGTCGATGGGATTTGAAAACGGCTATGCTGCCATCAAGGCCTATTATGGCAATTCCGACTGGACGGATACGCCAACGCCGATGCTGAACAGCCCGGATCTGCTGGACAAGCTGCCGGCAAACACCATGCCGACGCTGGAAAGCCATATCGTCATCCGTGACACGACCGAGGGAAGGCACTATGTCGCCAATCCCTATTTCCACATGGTCGATACCCAGGGCAACCAGTTACCCTACATCAGCGAGCAGGATGAAATCTATGCCAACGACCAGCAGGTCCGCCTGCTTAAACTGGTCAATGGCGAAGCCGACTACAAGACGCAGTCGCTTCAACTTTCGGATGCTCCGCTGCTTCTGGAAAACCAGGAGAAAGGCGACTACACGATCCATCTGAAGCCGAAGATCGCAATGCATGCAGTGTCTTTCAACGTTACTTCGGAAGACATGGAAAAACGCAAGGTCTTTGGTGATCTTCGTTTCCGCAAGGCGATGTCGATCGCGATCAACCGCGAAGAGCTCAATCAGGTCGCCTATTTCGGCGAAGGCAAGATCCAGCAGTATATCGGGTTTTCGCCAGCGCCGGATTTTGTCGACGAGAAGTGGAAGACCTTTGCCACCGAATATGATGCCGACGGCGCCAAGTCACTGCTCGACGAAGTCGGTGTGGTTGATGGCGATGGTGACGGTTTCCGCGACCTTCCCAACGGCCAGCCGCTGGTATTGAACCTGCAGTTTGCTACCCAGGGCATTGCGGGCCAGGTGGTTGAGCTAATCGGCCAGTACTGGTCCGATGTGGGCATCAAGACCACGGTGAAGGAGGTTACTCCGGATGAATACCGCTCTGCCCAGTCATCCAACCAGCTCGATGTGGGCTTGTGGGAGAAAGGCCAGCCGCTCGGTATTATCCTCGGCAACAATGAGCTTTGGGTTCCGCCCTTCGAAAACTACTTTGCACACCGCACCGGAATGCTGTGGGCCGAGTGGGTCGATTCCAACGGTGAAAAGGGTGTGGAGCCGCCGGACTACGTCAAGCAGCTCATCGCCGACATCAACGCGTTCCAGTCGACGCCTGTCGGCACGCCTGAATCCGACAAACTCGGGGCGCGCATGGTTGAGAACATGGTTTCGAACCTGCTCTTCATCGGTACGGCGCTTACGCCAGACCCGATCTACCATCGCAACGCGTTGAAGAACTTCGTCGAGTTCAAGACTGCTTCCTACGAATACTACCGGACCTACCCCTACCGGGCACACCAGTGGTATTTGGACGAGTAAGCCGTTAGGCTCTCTTTGAGCCGGTCCGGGCGGTATAGTTTCCGCCCGGACCGTCAGACAAAAGATTCATCACGAATCTGCTCGACAGGAGGCCGGGGGAATGGCGCAGTTTTTGCAGTTTGCCTTCACCAGGGCAGTCATGGCCCTTGTGACACTGCTTACCGTTTCACTAATCGTTTTCACATTGATGGAACTGGTTCCCGGCACCTGTGCCGAGCGCTATCTTGCGTTCAAGAACACCCAGGGTTCGCAGATTTCCATCGACGATATCAAGGCGGAGGAAAAGCGCCTTGGCCTCGACCGGCCCTTCCTCATTCGATGGGGCAGTTGGGTCGGCAACGTGTTTTTCAAGGGTGAGTTTGGCGACAGTTGTATCCTGCGGCTGAACATCAATCAGCTGCTGGCCGACAAATTCTGGATCAGTCTGGGAATCTGTCTTGCCGCACTGTTTCTCAGTTATCTCATAGCGGTGCCCATAGGAATCGTCTCGGCAAGCTCGAACAGTCCGGTAACCAACAACACGCTGCGTTTTGTTTCCTATCTTGGCCTTGCCCTGCCGAACTTCCTGCTGGCGCTGATCATCATGCTGTTTTCCACCGTTGTGTTCGGTGACTCGCTAACCGGTTTGTTCTCAAAGGAATTTCGCGATGCGGCTTGGTCCTGGGCCAAGTTCCAGGACTTCCTGTCGCGTGCCTGGCTGCCGATCTTCATTCTTGGCTGGTCGGCCACCGCCTTCGCACTGCAGACGGTGCGCGCATTGATGCTGGATGAGATCGGCAAACTCTATGTCACTGCCGCCGCCGCCCGGGGTGTTTCGGGATCAAGCCTGCTATGGCGGTATCCGGCAAGGCACGCCCTTGGTCCGGTGATCAACTCGCTCGGCTTCGATCTTAATCGTATCTTCAATGAGCTGCCCATCGTGGCGCTGATCCTGACTCTCACCGAGGCAGGAGCGCTTCTCATCGAGGCGCTGGCGCGATCGAACGACCAGCAATTGGCGGGTGCCATCATCTTCCTTTTAACGGCAAGTATCGTGGCACTGAATTTCGTCACCGACATCCTTCTTGCACTGCTCGATCCGAGGGTGCGGCGCGGACTGATGGGGTAGTACGATGACTGGCAAAAACGTAACTCCTCCCAGAGACGATCCTGACAGGGCGCCGGTTCAGCAGCCCGAACATCTCGATGCCTATGGGGTACACGGGGCGGAAGGAACTGCGCCGGCCCCGGGCATGACAACGGCAATTGCTGCGGAAGGCGGGGGCGGGGTCTTTGGCTGGCTGCGCCGCAAGAAACAGGCCGGTGTCGACGAGAAGGCCAAGGAAGCCTATTTCACTGCGTCCCAGGGCCAGTTGATCTGGGCGCGATTCAAATCCAACCGGTCGGCAATGATCGCCCTGTGGGCACTGGTTGTCATGGTGCTGATGGGGCTGTTTGCACCCTTCCTGTCGCCATACAATCCCACCATTGCCGGGCGGGATGCCAATTATGAAAATGGTGCTCCGCAGATCCCGAAGTTCTGGGATGAAAACGGTTTCTCCATCCGGCCCTTCATCTATGCGACAGAACGAGAGCGGTCGATCAAGACCAATTTCCGCTGGGTGATGACAGAGAACCGCGACAAGCGGCTTTATCTGCAGTTCTTCGTCAAGGACTGGAGATACAGCTTTGTCGAGATAGACTGGGATTTGCCGGGAAGTTGGCTGGATGTTGATCTGAAACTGCTCACCTTCGACCGGCACCTGTTCGGGGTCGAAGGCGGAAAGATCCATCTCTTCGGTACCGACGCTTCGGGCAAGGACATTTTCGGCCGGACGCTCCACGCCATATGGACATCGCTTGCTGTCGGCACGCTCGGCGTGATGATCGCTTTCATCCTGGCGCTGATCATTGGTGGCGTCTCTGGCTATTACGGCGGCTGGATTGACGGCTTGCTGCAGATGATTACGGATGCGATCCGAACGGTGCCCCCTATACCGCTGTTTATGGCACTGGCGGCCTTTATGCCCGATCATTGGAGTTCGGAGACCCGCTTCTTCTTTATCTCGATCATTCTCGGTTTCATCGGATGGCCGACGCTTGCCCGGCGCATCCGCACCCATCTTCTTACCGAGCGCAGCCAGGAATATGTGCTGGCGGCAGAATTGTGCGGTGCTTCCTCCTCGCACATCATCCGCCGGCATCTGCTGCCCAGTTTTACCAGCTACATCATCGTCGACCTGATGATTTCGTTTCCTTACATGGTGCGTTCGGAAACGGCACTTTCTTTTATCGGTCTTGGTTTGAAGGATCCGGTCAACTCGCTGGGTGCCTTGATGCAGAATGTCAGTCAGGCCGACGTTTTGCTTAATTACCAGTGGTATTTCATACCGGTGCTCTTTTTCATCGCGCTTGTGTTGGCGTTCGTGTTTGTCGGTGACGGGTTGCGGGATGCATCCGACCCCTATTCGGGGACCAAGAAATGACTGAGCCGCTGATTTCAGTAAAAGACCTGACGATACGCTTCAACACCGATGAAGGCCTTGTTACCGCGGTCGAGAACATCTCCTTTGACATCGCGCCAGGTGAGGTCTTGGGTCTCGTTGGTGAGAGCGGCTCGGGAAAGTCGGTCACCGCCAAGGCGCTGATGCAGCTCAATGCCGGCAACACCCGGTATGACGAAAAAAGCAGCATCATTCTCGATACGGAGGATGGCAAGGTTGACGTCCTGTCGCTGAAAAAACCCGGCGAGTTGCGCGTGGTCCGTGGTGGTGCGGTCTCGATGATCTTTCAGGAACCAATGGCGAGCTTCGCACCCGCGATCACCATCGGCGACCAGATGGTCGAACAGCTGCTTATTCATACCGAAATGACAAAGGCCGAGGCGAAGAAGCACTCCGTCGACATGCTGGCACGCGTCGGCATACCCGAGCCGGAGCGGCGTTTTGGCCAGTATGCGTTCGAATTTTCCGGCGGGATGCGTCAGCGGGCAATGATCGCCATGGCACTGTCCACACGCCCAAAACTGCTGATTGCTGACGAGCCGACCACGGCACTGGACGTTACCATTCAGGCGCAGGTGATCGATTTGATGAAGGATCTGGTGGAAGAATTCCACATGGCGATCCTCTTTATTACCCACGATCTTGGCGTAATCGCCCAGACGGCGGACCGGGTGGCGGTGATGTATCTCGGTGAACTGGTGGAAACCGGTGAAGTGCGGCAGGTCATTCGCGAACCGCATCATCCCTATACCCAGGGGCTGCTTAATGCTCTGCCGAAACTGGATGATCTTGAAGCTGAATTGACACCGGTTCCCGGCGATATTCCAAGCCCGCTGGAACGCCCGAGCGGTTGTGTGTTTCATACCCGCTGCCCGGTTATGTATGGCGACCGCTGCACACAGGAAATTCCCCAGCTTCTCAAGGACAACAAGGGTCGCCTGGTCGCCTGCCATCTTGTCGAGGAAAAGGGAGTTCAAACGAAACCGCGCAAGGCGAAGGGTGGCACAAAGAAGGGCGGAACCAGGAAAGGTAAGGCGAAATGAGCAAGCCGGTCGTATCCGTCAAGAACCTAACGGTCACCTATCAGATCGGCCACAGCCTGCTGGGCGCCAACACCTATCTCAATGCGATCAACGATGTTTCCCTCGACATCGACAGCGGCAGTTTCTTCGGCCTTGTCGGCGAATCAGGGTCCGGCAAGACCACACTGGGCCGGGCAATTCTCAAGGCAGCCCCCATCTCGGCGGGCCATGTCAGCTACGCGGACGGGGAGGTGGATTACGATCTGGCTGACATCTCCAAGACGGAGTTGAAAGACTATCGCAAGCGGGCGCAGCTTATCTTCCAGGACCCCTATGCCGCACTCAGCCCGCGCATGACGGTTCGTGATATCATTGCAGAACCCCTTGAGGTGATGGGTCTGACGAACACGCGGGAAGAAACCGATGCACGGGTGCGAGAGATCGCAGCGAAGTGCAGGCTCAACCTGGAGCATCTGCGCCGGTTTCCGCATGCATTTTCCGGCGGTCAGCGCCAGCGAATTTCGATTGCCCGCGCCCTGGTGTCGGGCCCGAAATTTATCGTTGCCGATGAAAGCGTTGCAGCGCTCGATGTTTCGATCCAGGCCGATGTTCTCAATCTGCTGAAGCAGATTCAGGAAGACATGGGGCTGACCTTCCTGTTCATCAGCCATGACCTGTCGGTGGTTGCCCATATCTGTGATCATGTGGCGGTGATGTATCTTGGCAGGCTGGTGGAAACTGCTCCTACAGGACAGTTGTTCGCCGCACCGCGCCACCCTTATACAAAAGCGCTGTTTTCAGCGATCCCCTCCCTTGATCCCGATGATCGGGGTGCGGCACAGAAGCTTGAGGGAGAGATTCCCTCGCCAACGGATCCGCCACCGGGTTGCAAGTTCAACACGCGCTGTCCGCACGCAAAGGATATCTGCCGCCAGGAAGAACCGAAGCTGGAACACCCAGGCGATGGCCATGAAGTGGCCTGCCACCGCTGGCGCGAGCTGCTTGACATGGTGCCTGCCTGATCCGCGATGGCTTGTCCCGGCTTATCCGCCGGATGCCAGAACGATGATACCTGCAGCGACCACCAGGGCTGCAATAACCCGTTTCTTCCAGGGACGTTCACCCAGCCAGATCACACCAATCAGCGCTGCCATGATCACGCTTGATTCCCGGATGGCGGAGACATTGGCCAGTTGGGTCAGGCTCATGGCATAGATTGCCAGGCCATAGGCAATGGCTGAAAGCAGACCTCCAAAAATGCCGACGGCAATAAGTCTGGGACCGGTTTGCATGAGGGCTTGGCGGCGCCATGTCAGCAGGAACACCGCAGAAATGCTCTCGAGAACAAGCAGCCAGCCAATGTAGCCGAACGCGTTTTGGGATGTACGAACTCCAAGACCGTCGACAACCGTGTAGGCTGCGATGATGAGCCCGGTCATGAAAGCGGCAAACAAAGCAGTGCCGTGAAAGGAAATACGCCGGCCGATCAGCAGGATGGCAATGCCGCTGCTTACCAGCGCAATACCGATCCAGCCGGAAAGCGGAAGGGCTTCACCGGCGATACCCCAACCTCCGAGCGCCACGAGCACCGGCGCAACGCCTCGCGCCAGCGGGTAGACCTGACTGAGATCACCATGGCGGTAGGCAAGCAGCAGAAAGCCGTAATAGAAAAAGTGTATGACGGTGGAAGCAACGAGAAACGGCCAGCTTTCGGCGGCTGGAATGCTGAAAAGCGATACCATGACAATGCCGAGCAGAAAATGCCCCAGATTGACCAGCCCGAGGGTCATTGGCTGATCGACCGCCCCCTTGACCATGGCGTTCCACAGCGCGTGCAGCAAAGCTGCACACAGGATCAGCGCAATGGCAAAGGAAGAGGGGGTGCCGGAAACGGCAAGTGGTTCCATCAGATCAATGCATGTCAGGATGTGCAGGCGTTGATGGCGTTCTCGACAATCGAGAGTGCCTTGCCCAGTTCTTCGCGGGAGATGACCAGTGGCGGTGACAAAGTCAGCACATTGCTGGCACTGATCTTGAAACTGAGGCCTGCTTCAAGGCAATGGTAGTAGATTTTCTCGGCTAGACCAGGATCGGCCTGACGCGTGTTTTTGTCGGCAACAATTTCAATGCCGAACATCAGGCCACGGCCGCGAACATCGCCGATCACGGGTGATGTTTGGGCGAACCCTGCGAGTCGCTCAAGGGCCTCGGCGCCAAGCTCGCCAGCCCGTTCCGCCAGCCCCTCCTCGCGAACGATTTCAAGCGTTGTCAGGGCAGCCCGCGCGGTGACCGGGTTTTTTTCATGGGTATAGTGACCGATGGCAAAATCGCCGCAGACATCAAGATCACTCCGCGCCACCACGGCGGCAATCGGCAGGATGCCACCCCAAGGGCTTTGCCGAGGGTGACAATGTCCGGAACGATGTCGTCATGTTCAAAGGCGAACATGCGTCCGGTTTTGCCAAGCCCGGTGGGAATCTCGTCCATGATCAGCAAAGCACCATGGCGGTTGCAGGCCTCACGCACTGCCTGCCAGTAGCCTGGCGGGGGAACGATCGGGACTGCGCGCATGGGTTCGGCAATCACGGCGGCAACATCGCCCTCGCGCTTCAGAACGAAATCCACCATGTTCGCGCAGGCAAGCCCGCACGCGTCCGGTCCCTGATGGCCATAGGCGCAGCGGTAACAGTTGAATGGCGCCACATGCTCGCTGCCTGGCAGGAGCGGGCCGGCGATATGGGAGCGAAAGGTAGCTTCTCCGCCGACGGAAGCAGCGCCAAAACCGGCGCCGTGAAACGCATCCCAGAAGCTTACGGTCTTGAACCGTCCCGTTGCCGCACGGGCGATGCGCAGCGCCACTTCATTGGCATCGGATCCGCCGGTGGTGAACAGGACCTTGTCGAGCTTGCCAGGCGCGATTTCCCCAAGGGTTTCGGCAAGCTCCACCGAAACTTCGTTCGTGAAGCGGCGGGGCGAAAAGGACAATTCATCGATTTGCCGTTTGATGGCTTCCTTGAGCCTTGGATGGCCATAGCCGATATGGTGCACGCTGTTACCATGGAAATCCATAAAGCGGCGTCCGTCGACATCCTCGATCCAGATGCCCTCGGCCTTGGCGATCGTCGAAACACAGGGGCTCGACAGGCTTTGATGCAGAAAGGCGGCCGCATCACGTTCCAGCAGCGGGCCGGAGACATTTGTGGCGTTGTCAGCAATCCAGTCGAGCCGCGCTTTGGATGTGTTCGACTCACCCTCGGTATGGCGGATTCCCTTTGCCGGCCGCTGGTTTTTGGCCGTCATCCCTGATTGGCCTGTTTTGGCCATGGCAGGGAGTATGTTTTGACGTTTGTGAAGAACTTCATGGCTTCCAGCACCCCTTCCTTGACGCCGTTTCCGGAGTCCTTGATGCCGCCGAATGGGGACATCTCGATGCGGTAGCCCGGCTGCTCCCAGATGTTGACAGTGCCCACATCAAGGCCGCCGATATAGGCCTGCATGCGGCGGAAGTCGTTGGTGCACACACCGGAGGACAGGCCGAAGGGCGTTGAATTGGAGATTGCCATGACTTCAGCATCGTCATCGGGCACGCGCACAACGGGAACGATCGGACCGAAGGTCTCATCCATCACCAGTTCGGAATCATGAGGCACATGGTCGACGACGATGGGCGGTAAAAGCGCACCCTTGCGGCCGGGATGATAGAGGATTTTCGCTCCCTTCTGCTCGGCTGCCAGCACCCGGTTCTCGAAGGTCTCGGCCGCCCTGGCATGGATGACACAGCCAAGCTGGGTCTGCGGGTCCATGGGGTCGCCGAACTTCAGCGCCTTCGCCTTCTCGAGAATCATTGGAACAATCCTGTCGGCCACCGACTCCTGCACCAGAATGCGCTTGACCGCCGTGCAGCGCTGGCCGGAATTGCCCGTCGCCCCGGCAACGGCAATCGTGGCGGCCTTCTCAAGGTCAGTATCGTCGAGGTCGTTGAGGATGATCAGCGGGTCGTTGCCGCCCAGTTCAAGCGCGGTGCGCTTGTAGCCGGCCTTCGAGGCGATCATCTTGCCGACAGGCACCCCGCCGGTAAAGGTGACGATGTCAATGTGATCGTTGACGATCATCTCCTCGCCAATGTCCTGCGGCCAGCCGGTCACCACCTGGAACATTTCCGACGGCAGTCCCGCCTCATACAGGATATCGGCCAGCGTGATCGCCGTCAGGGGGGTCAGCTCGGTCGGTTTGCACACCATGCAGTTATTGGTGGCAATCGCCGGGGCCACCTTGTGGGCCACCATGTTGAGAGGGTGATTGAACGGGGTGATTGCCGAGATGGCGCGCGCCGGCTCGCGCATGGTGTAGATCCTGCGGTCCTTGCCGTGAGGGGTCAGGTCGCAGGAGAAGATCTGCCCGTCATCCTGGATTGCCAACTGCCCTGCAAGCATAAAGACGTCATAGGAGCGGCCGGTCTCATACAGCGCATGCTGCTGGCAGATGCCGAGTTCCAGGGTTAGCCAGTGGGCAATCTCCTCGCGCCGCTCGCGGATCAGTGCGCCGGCCCTGAACAGGATCTGCTGGCGCTCATAGCGGGTAAGCTGTGGCTTGTAGTTTGCCGCGATTTCAAAAGCCCGGGCGGCATGTTCCCCATTGCCGGCGGGCACCGTGCCGATCACCTCTTCGGTATAAGGATAGAGCACCTCCACAACATCATCGGTGCTTACCTTCTCGCCGCCAATGCGCATCGCCTCATGGCGAACCGTCTGGGATATCGTGTTCATCGCATTATCCATTTTCGCATGATGCTGCCGACAGCGCTGCCGCCTTCGCCGCATAGAAGAAGGCATCGAAGTTACGCAATTCAGGCGCGTTTGGCAGATCGGCCATCATCCGGTTGACGATGAAGGGCACTTCCTGCTCGGTCAGCCCGCCATGGGAGCGCAGCGGCTCCTTCAGCGCCGCCAGGTCGTGGCGGTGTTCGCTGGTGCCCAGCGTCAGGTTCTCGCCGCTGATTACCACGATGTCGCCAATGCGGTCTTCCGGAAGTTCGAACCGCTTGCAGGCCTCTGCCTTGCCTACGGCAACGATGATGCCTTCCATTGCGGATAGCTTTTCCAGAACCCCGTCAACGTCGGCGCCATCCGGCAGATAGGCGGTGGCAAACGAGCCCAGCGCACCATGATGCACCACATAAGGGTCGGTGATCGGCAGGATGACGCGGGCAGCATCCTTGCCGAGCCATTCATCCAGCACATCCTGCAAATAGATCACCGCCGGCGTGCCGTCCGCCTTGTGCTTGGGCTTCATGCCGTGGTCGGCCGTTACCACGATTGCCGCGCCCATCGCGTCCAGTTCGCCCAGATATTTGTCGAACATCTCGTAGAACGCATTGGCCTGTTTATCGCCCGGCGCGTATTTGTGCTGAACATAGTCCGTCGTCGTCAGATACATGATATCGGGCTGAAACTCCTTCAGCAGTTTTACACCGGCAGCAAAGACGAATTCCGACAATTCCGCTGAATAAACTTCCGGCACGTCCCGGCCCAGCCATGCAGAGGCGTTGTCGATGCCATGCTCGTTGGCTGTTGTCGTGTCCGATTTTTCAGAGGAAAAGCAGATCGCCCGCCCGTCATCGAACGTCAGCCCGTGGCCAAGCAGGGCGCGTAGCTTGTCCTTGGCGGTGACCACCGCCACCTTCTTGCCCGCATCGTAAAACGCCTTGAATACCGTTGGTGCACGCAGGAATTTGGGATCGTTCATCATCACCTCCTCCCCCGTGTCTGGATCAAAGAGGTAGTTGCCGCAAATGCCGTGAACCGCCGGCGGCGTGCCCGTGGCGATCGACAGATTGTTCGGGTTGGTGAAGCTGGGAATGACGCTGTGTGCTCGGCGCTCCGTGCCGGATTCCCGCATCCGCTCCAAAACCGGCATCAGACCCGCCGAAATCGCTGCATCAAGATAAGCCGGCTCGCAACCGTCCAGACAAATCCCGATCGCGCACACCTTCGGCACAGCGTAACTGCGCCCGTTTGCACCAATCCTAACACCGCTCATATCGTTCATGACAAATTCCGTTCCTTGTTGTTCATGCAGCCAGCTTTTCGCGTTCAGCCAGCGCCGATTGTGGCGGGGCGGCACTGTCCACCCCCATTTCCTTGAGTGATTGGCCGGCTGCCTCGACTACGTTGCGCATCACCGCACGGTCCATCTGGCCGATGCACCCAATGCGGAAACTTTCAACCACAGTGAGTTTGCCGGGATAGATGATGAACCCCTTCTGCTTCATGAGATCATAGAAGGCGCCGAATTCGAATTTCGGGTCCTGAGGGCAGAAGAAGGTTACGATAATCGGCGACAGCCAACGATCACGCAGCAGGGTTTCAAAGCCTAGGCTGCGCATGCCCTCCACCACGCTTTCGCAATTTTCCTTGTAGCGCGCGCCACGGCCCTCAACCCCGCCTTCGAGGCGGTGCAGGCGAAGGGCTTCACCGAAGGCGGCAACCACATGGGTCGGCGGGGTGAATCGCCACTGGCCGGTTTTTTCCATATGCGCCCATTGATCATGTACATCAAGGCTCAGCGAATGGGCATTGCCGCGGGCCGCCTCCAGTTCACCCTTGCGCGCAATGACAAAGCCGAAACCGGGCACGCCCTCGATGCATTTGTTGGCGGAAGACACCAGCGCCTCGTAGCGGATTTCGTTTACGTCGAGGGGGATGGCCCCAAAGGCACTCATGGAGTCGATCAACAGCTTTCGGCCTGCCGCGTAGGTAGCATCAGAAATTTCCTTGATCGGATTGAGAATGCCCGATGATGTCTCGCAGTGAACGGCCACCACATGCGTAATGGCCGGGTCCTGTTTCAGCACAGCCGCCACTTCCGCACCCCTGGGTGGCAGATAATCGCCCTTGTCGATGACCACTGCTTCACGGCCGATATAGGCCAGCGTTTTGACGATGCGTTGCCCATAGGCGCCATTTACCAGTACCAGCGTGCGCGAATTGCGCGGCAGAAGCGATCCCAGCATGGCTTCCACCACAAAAGAGCCGCTGCCCTGGATCGGCACGCAATCATAGGCCTGTTCATGATCGCCGATCATGGAAAGCAGTTCGCGGCGCATCTGCGCCGTCATGGCTCGGAAATCACCATCCCAGGACCCCCAGTCACGCAGCATCATTTCCTTGACGCTGGCCGCCGTGGTCAGGGGACCAGGGGTCAGCAAATAGGGCTCCCCCATGGCCGGAGGGCTAATCTTTGCGGGTTGTACACTATGGTGGTCTGCCGGCATGGATCAGAAACTCCAGAAAAATGCGGGAAAGGCCCTGGTGGACGTACGATGCCTTCTGCGTATAGGAGCTTCTTGACCATCTGTAAAATCGATAGCATGTATCTAACTATATGTCAGACTTATGATGTGCTTCCTTCCTGTGCCAGCCTGCTTTCCAACAACTCCCCGTGCCTTGTGAGGACTGGATAGGCAAAGGAAACGAACCGCGAATTGATCTCCTTGAACGCCTGCACCAGCTCCAGATGAATGTCGCTGGTGGCAATGCTGTCCTTTTCGCCATGGCTGAGCCGCTCCAGATGCCGGTCGTTGCTCTCCTGCTCCATGTTGCGGATGTTCTCCTTTTCGCGGATCAACTGACGGGCCGATTCAAGGTCCTCTGACACCAGTACGTTCATCGCAAGCTGGATGTTGGCGCAAACCCTGTCATGCAGCCTGGTAAGTTCATCCCAGCCATCTTCGGAAAAGCTGAGTCTTTCCCGGTGTAGCGTGTCGGCAAGTTTCAGAATGTCCTTGGCAACGATATCACCGGCCCGTTCAAGGCCGATGGCGAAATTGGCCAGTTGGGCTGCTCTGCCTGCCTGTTCGGGGGTCAGGTCACGCTGGCTGAGATCGGCAATGTAGAGTTTGATGCCTGTATGCAGCCGGTTGACCTCTTCATCCATGGCGCGGATCCGGGCAGCTTCGGCAGGATTGGAAACCAGAAAGAAGTCCGTCAACGGCTTGAACATCACTTCGATCTGTTCTGCCATGCGCAGCAATTCCCGCGTTACACTGGCAAACGCCAGACTTGGTTGATTAAGGACCTCGCGATTGAGTGCGCTCACCGGTCTTGTGGCGCCAGTTTCCTCTGCATTTTCCAATATGAGACGTTTGGTAAGCGTTGCCATCGGAACGATCAGCGGCAGGAAGGCAATCACCAGCGCTGCATTGAACACCAGATGAAAATTGACCAGTTGGGTTGCTGCGCTGCTGCCCAGAAGGTCAAGCGGGAGATCGGCAAAGCGTACAGCCAGAAGCGCTAGCAGGGCGCCGGTCGTCCGTACGATCAGATTTCCAAGGGTAATGCGCCGGGCCTTTATGTGCGAGTTGCGGGTTAGCCAGACGGCTACCAGTCCGCCCCCGGCATTCGCCCCCAATACCAGTGAAAGCCCGGCCGCCAGCGGCAGAATGCCCAGCGCGCAAAAAGTGGCAAACAGGAGGATTGCAGCAACGCTTGAATGGAACAGAAAGGTGATCAGTGCTCCGCCTGCAAAAGCGGTAACGGGATCTGCGCTCAAATAGGTAACAACAGCTGGAAGAAACCGGCTTTCGCGCATCGGCAGGGTGGCCTCACCGATCATCTTCAACGAGATCAGGATGAAAGCGATGCCCATCAGCACCCGACCGGCCTGCTTGGTGGTGCGCGAATCGAATTTGAGAAACAGGATGCCTCCGCCGGCCAGAAGTACCGGAACGATTGCCGAAAGATTGAGGCTGAGGAATTTCACCACCGCCGCCGTTCCCAAATCGGCACCCAGCACGATGGCCAGTGATCCGGTTACCCCCATGACACCGGTCGCGGCAAAGCCGGATACCAGCAGCGCGACAGCCGTTGAACTCTGCAGCAATATCGCAGCCAGCATACCTGCGAGCACGTTCAAGACAGTCCCCTTGCGGGAACGCAGAAACATGTTGCGCAGGTTGACGCCCATGGCGCGCTCAATGCCGGTGCGCACCATGCGCGTGGAATAAAGCAGCAGCATTACCGCTGCGGTCAGTTGCAACAAGAATAATGAAAGCTGCATGTACCTTTTCCGGTGTTTTTCCCGGCCTTACGAGTACCACCGGAATTTGCCGTTGGAAACTTTCCGACCTAAAGATCGATATTGCCCAGACGAAAGGCGGCGCGCCGGAGGTTTGCCATTATCGGAATTCACCCTTGCATCATTCAAAGCGATAGTTCTTATCTAAGTATGTGAAAAACTTATGATAGGGATCAGACAGCTTCATGCGGTATGTGCAATTGCGAGCCTTTCACCATGTGGCGGTGTGCGGCGGATTCTCCCGGGCTGCTGAAGCCCTGCACCTGACGCAGCCCGCTGTCTCAGATCAGGTCCGCAAACTGGAAATCGACTATGATATCCGTTTGTTCGATAGGAACAGAAAACAGGTTGCACTGACGTCCCACGGCGAAAAGCTGCTGGAATTTACGCATCGGCTCTTCGAAGTTGAACAACAGGCGGCAGAGTATCTGAATGCTGAACGCACGCTCAAGAGCGGCCGCCTGAACATCATCGCCGACTCCCCGCATCACATCCTGCATCTGCTTGGGCCATTTCGACAGAGATACCCGGATGTCTTTGTCTCGATCCATTCGGGAAACTCGGTGGAAGTGCTGGAAAGTCTCTACAGCTACAAGGCCGATGTCGGCGTTTTGGGCGATATTCCCGACAGCCGGGATTTCGACGTGATGCGGCTGAGCTCCACCCCGATCATCGCCTTTGCGCCGCAAGGAAGCGAAGTGGCCCGCAAGGGTTCGCTGACATTGAAAGAACTCGCGAAATTGCCGCTGGTCTTGCGCGAACAAGGCTCGAAAACCCGTGCCATGCTGGAAGAGTATGCTTCTGGCAAAGGGGTCAGGCTTAACGCCGGCATAGAGGTAGAGGGCCGCGAAGCAGTGCGTGATGTTGTGCTGCACGGTGGCGGGGTGGGGATTGTCTCGGAAGCGGAATTCGACGCTGATTCGGGGTTGGTGAAAATTCCAATCCGCGATGCCAGGCTGGTCATGGATGAAGCGCTCATCACCTTGAAAGAGCGCCGCGACAGCAGGATTATCCGTGCGCTGACGCCGTTCCTGAAACCGCGAGGAGAATAGAAAATCACACTCCCAGATAGCGCTCAGTCAGTTCGGGCGTAAGTGCGGCAACCGGACCACTCCACACGGTTTCGCCACGCTGCAGGACGACCGCCCGGTCGGCAATCTGGCGCAGCTCGCGAACCGATTTGTCGATGATCAGGATTGCCATGTCGGACTCCTGTTTGAGCCGGGCGATAACCTTCCAGATTTCCTTGCGTACCAGCGGCGCAAGTCCTTCGGTCGCTTCGTCAAGAACCAGCAGTTTGGGGTTGGTCATCAAAGCGCGAGCAATCGCCAGCATCTGCTGTTCTCCACCTGAAAGGGACGAAGCGATCTGTGGGAGCCGCTCGCCAAGCCGGGGAAAGAGATCCGTCACCGATTTAAGGGACCAGTCGCCCGGCCTTGCTGCGGCGGTGAGGTTCTTTTCAACGCTAAGATTGCCAAAGCAGCGACGCCCCTCCGGCACGAGACCGATGCCCAGGCGTGCGACGCGATGGGGCGGCATCGGCAGAAGATCATGGCCGGAGAAGCGAACAACGCCCGCAGCTGGCAGCAACCCGAACACCGACTTGACCGTGGTGCTCTTGCCCATGCCGTTGCGGCCCATCAGCGCAACGACTTCACCGGCGCCTACCTCCAGGTTGACGTTGAATAGCGCCTGGCTTGAGCCGTAATAAGCGGTAACGCCTTCGAGCGTCAGCAGCGTCATGCATCTTCTCCCAGATAGGATTCGCGCACCTGGGAATCAGCGCGGATTTGATCGACTGTCCCGGTTGCGATGATGCGGCCATAAACCAGCACCGATACACGGTCCGCGAGCGCAAACACTGCATCCATGTCGTGTTCCACGAGCAGGATTGGTGCTTCGGCGCGCAACTGGTCCAGAAGTCCTGTCATCCGCTTTGAGCCGGAAGCGCCAAGCCCGGCCATGGGCTCATCCATCACGAACACTTTCGGTTCAAGCGTCAGGGCAATGGCAAGTTCGAGTTGGCGGCGCTCGCCATGGGAAAGATTTGAGGTGCGTATGTCGGACTTGTCCTGCAGTCCGACACGGCAAAGCGCTGTCATCGCTTTCTCGCAAAGCACATGATTTCCAAGCGCGGGAAAGAAAACCCCTGCCACGCCGCCCCGTGCACCCAGCGCTCCCAGAACGGCATTTTCCAGCACGGTGTCCTCGGTGGCAAGTGCGGAAACCTGAAACGTGCGCGCAAGCCCCTTGCGGGCGCGGCGATGGGGTTTGAGAGGCGTGACGTTTTCACCGGCCAGATAGACCTCCCCCTTGTCGGGCGACAGCGCGCCGCTGATCTGTTGAATGAGCGTCGACTTGCCTGCCCCGTTGGGACCGATAATGGCATGAATCTCCCCATGCCTCAGGTCGATTGAAACATCGTCATTGGCTTTCAAGGCGCCAAAAGCCTTGGTGATATTTCGTGTTTGGAGCGCCAGTGCGGCCTGATCATGCTCAACCATGAGCAGCCCCCTTGCCGGAGAGCAGACCGATAAGCCCACCTTTTGCCAGCAGGACGACCAGCAGCAAAAGCAGGCCGAGGAAAATGTGCCAGTATTCCGACAAACCGCCCAGGTAATGCTCAAGCACGATAAAGACCACGGCGCCCGCCAGCGGGCCGCACAGGCGCGCCACACCGCCCAGGATGACAAAAACCATGATTTCGCCGCTTAACTGCCAGGAGAACATTGCCGGGCTGACGAAACGGTTGAGATCGGCAAACAGTGCGCCGGCAAGTGCGGTCACCACCCCCGATACAACGAAAGCCGCAAGCCGCAGGCGGAAGGGGTCAATGCCTGCGGTTTCAACCCGCTGGACCGATTGCCGGGCTGCGTTGAGGGCCAGGCCAAAGGGTGAGCGGATCAGCCGGGCATTGAAAAAGAGAACGCCAAGAAGAACGGCAAAACAGAGCGCAAAGTACTGAATGGGGTCAAGCGTGTTGAGGCCGGGAAAGCCGTTGCGCACATAGATCGCCAGTCCGTCCTCGCCGCCATAGGCAGGCCACGAGATGGCGAAGTAATAGAACATCTGGCCGAAGGCGAGGGTGATCATGATGAAATAGACACCGCTTGTGCGAAGCGAAAGGGCACCGATGACAAGCGCAGCAAGGGCGCCGGCCACCATCGCCGTCAGCCAGATCGCCGGCATGGACTGGGTGCCCTCGACGGCAAATGGCCAGATGAAAATCGGCTCATGATTTTGGGCATGGCTTGCCAGTATGCCCATGGCATAACCGCCAATGCCGAAGAAGACCGCATGTCCGAGGCTGACCAGACCGCCCATGCCCAGCGCGATGTTAAGACCGGTTCCCGCCAGCGCAAGGATAACCGCACGCGTTGCCAGTGTGATGGTGAAGGGTTCGTCTGTCAGCCAGGCCCAAAGCGGCACCAGAACGAGGCCAGCCAGCAGCACCGCATTGACCGCCCATTCCCGGTAGGTGCTGCTCACGGCGCCTCTCCAAAAAGGCCCTGGGGCCGGATCAGGAGGACCAGTGCCATCAGCACGTAAATCGACATCGAGGCCAGGGCCGAACCTGCCAGCATGGCAGAGGCGGGGTCCATTACGGCTCCGAAAAGAATTGGCAGAAGAAAGCGCCCCAGCGTGTCTGTAAAGCCGACCAACAGCGCTCCGACCAGCGCTCCCTTGATCGAGCCGATGCCGCCGATGACGATGACGACGAATGCCAGAATGAGGACCGGTTCGCCCATGCCGACCTGAACCGACTGGATGGCGCCGACCAGCGCTCCGGCAAGGCCGGCAAGGGCTGCCCCAAGGGCGAAAACGATCGTATAGAGCCTGGAAATATCGACCCCCAGCGCTGCGATCATCTCCCGGTCGCTTTCACCGGCACGGATGCGGTCGCCCAGCCTGGTGTGGGTCACCAGAAAAAACAGGCCTGCGGCGATCGCGAGGCCGGCAACAATCAGCGCCAGCCGGTAGGAGGAATACTCGATCCCGCCCGGCAAGGTGACCGGCCCGGCGAGCCATTGCGGGCGCTCCAGATAAAGCGGGAACGAGCCGAAGGCCCATCGGGTTCCCTCTGACAGGATGAGGATCAGGGCAAACGTCGCAAGAACCTGATCGAGATGGTCACGATTGTACAGCTTGCGAATGACAACAAGTTCGATGATGACACCGGCAGCAGCGGAGGCAGCCAGGGCAGCCGCCAGCCCAAGAACAAAGGACCCCGACCAGCCGGCAACCGCCGCTGCCGCAAAAGCCCCGATCATGAAAAGGGAACCGTGCGCCAGATTGATCAGCCCCATTACGCCAAACACCAGCGTCAGGCCCGATGCCATCAAAAACAGCATGACACCGAACTGCAATCCGTTCAGCAGTTGTTCAATGAACAGGATGGGTGACATTGCGGATGCTATCAGATGACGCCGGCAGTTGGCGGAAGAAATATCTGGCGGACGGAGCGCCGGCCCCATCCGCGATGATGATGTTCAATTCTGTCTCCGCCTTATCGGCGAATCCTAGAACGTGCACTCGCCCGCATAGGCATCTGCATGCCCGGTCAGTGCGGTGCCGATGATCTTGTTGGTGAAGACGTCACCTTCCTTGATCACCTCGCGCACATAGATGTCCTGAACCGGATGGTGGTTTGTACCGAACTTGAACGAACCACGCACCGAATCAAAGTCCGCTTCTTCAAGCGCCGAGCGGAAGGCGCCGGCATCTGTTACGCTGGCCTTGCCCATGGCTGACAAAATGAGATTTGCGGTGTCGAAGCCCTGACTTGCATAGAGCGAAGGCAGGCGCCCGTATTCGGCCTGAAACGACTCGACGAAAGCCTTGTTCGCGGGATTGTCGATGTCCTTGTTCCACTGGGACGTATTCTTTACGCCAAGCGCGGCTTCGCCAACCGCCTGAAGAATACCCTGATCGAAAGAAAATGCCGGGCCGACCAGCGGAATGTCCACGCCGGAGGCTGCATACTGTTTCATGAAGGCAATGCCCATGCCCCCGGGAAGGAAGAAAAAGACGCTGTCGGCTCCTGAAGCACGGATCTGCGCAATCTCGGCAGCATAATCCTTCTGGCCGAGCTGGGTGTAGACTTCGCCCGCCAGTTCTCCCTTGTAGAAGCGCTTGTAACCGGTCAGGGCATCCTTGCCTGCCGGGTAGTTCGGCGCCATGACGAACGAGTTCTTGAAACCTGCATCATTGGCATAGGCCCCTGCTGCTTCATGCAGATTGTCGTTCTGCCAGGCGACGTTGAAATAGTTTTCATGGCACCCCTTGCCGGCCAGTGCGGACGGGCCCGCATTGGGCGAAAGATAGAATTTTCCCTGCGCAGTGGCGGCAGGAACCACCGCCATCGCAAGGTTCGACCAGATGATCCCGGTCAGAATATCCACCTTCTCGCTCTGGATCATCTTGTCTGCGAGTTGCACGGCGATGTCGGGTTTGCGCTGGTCGTCCTCGACGACAACCTCGATGTCCTTGTTGCCGGCCTGCTTGACCGCCAGCAGAAAACCGTCACGCACGTCGATTCCAAGCCCGGCGCCGCCTCCCGAAAGTGTGGTGATCATGCCGACCTTCACCGGTTCGGCTGCAACCGGCAGAGCCACCGACAGCGACAATGCTGCGGCAAATGCCAAAGATTTCATACGCATTACAATTCCTCCCTTTCGTTCTTTCCCGCCTGCAAAAGCACTCCTTGCGATGAATTTCAACTGTTACCGGTGCCGCCAGAACCGTCAAGAACGGAATCGGCCGTCACCAGTATGCGCCGGAAAGTGAATGTTCAGCGAAAAACGGAAGGGTGCGTGCAGCTTTGTCAGTCGCCTTCACAGGGCATTCCTGCAGCACCCCAAAGAAGGATGTCGTCAACATGCTCTTTGAGGGAATAAGGTGCTGCTTCGCGGCCTGCCCCAGGGTTCCATGCCCAGTGCAGGATCACGTCATGGTCCAGATGATCTGCCAGTTCCTGGAATGTACGATTGCCATTTCGCTCCGGGTCGCGCAATTGGCGGCAGATTTCCACACCGGATTTCCCGAACCAATGCGCTTCCACCGGTGCCATACGCCAGTCCGCGGCAACGCGCGGTGCAGCGTGAGGAACTGTGTTGGCGTCATCGCGGCCGCTGGAGAGCGTGGTGTGGCAGGTTGAGCAGGCAATTGTCTCTGCCCCGATTCTGCTTTCACCGGCATTGATGTTCATGCCGTGGAAGCGAGCCTTGCCATAACTTGGACCGGACCACATGGGCCGGTTGTCCGGCCCTGCATGGCAGTTCGAGCAGCGCGGATGGCTGACGACTTCGTGGATGCGTGCCCAGGCTTCCAGGCCTTCCTCACGGCCAGCGGTAGCCGCCGCAGGCTGCTCGGATTCTGCCTGCTGTTGAGTGCCTGTGGTCTGTGCGAGTGCCGTACCGCCACAAACAAGAAACAGCGGAACGAAGGCTGCAAGGTGCAGCGTTTTCAAGGTTGATCCCATCTTGTTCAGCCTCACACGAAATCTATGAATTTGTTGAACGGCATTTCGCGCAGGCGCCTGCCGGTTGCGGCGAAAATCGCATTGGAGAGGGCTGGAGCCGCCGGCGGGACAGGGGGTTCGCCAATGCCCCTTATCTTGGCGCCGTTTTCCAGGCCTTTCACGAAGATCTCGGGGCACTGATAGAGCCGCATGGCCTCATGGGCATGATAATTGCTCTGCTGCGCCATCCCGTCTGAATAGGTAATCTCGCAGTTCATCGCATGGCCCAGTCCAAATACAACGCCGCCCTGAACCAGGTTTTCGAAATTCACCGGATCGACAATGGTTCCCACATCGCAGGCCACCCAGACCTTGTCGATCCTGATGCCCTGACCTGTGTCGGTGACTTCCACGACTTCAGCTGTCGGCACGCCGAAACTTTCGATAAATGCAACGCCTCTGCCCTTGCCGGCCCCAAGCTCGCCGCCCCAGGATGACATATCGGCAACGGTCTCCAGGACCTTTCTCGACACATCGTGCCCCATCAACCGGATGCGCTCCTCCATCGGATCGGCGCCGGCCGCATGGATTAATTCATCCAGGAAGCAGTCAAATTCAAATCCGGCTCCCGGCGCACCGACGGACCGCCAGGAAGAAACCGGCGCCAGTTCGGGTGCGCGGTAGGCGCGCATACGGAAATTCGGCAGGTCATAGGGATTGTTCCACGACCCTGCTGATATCTGGGCATCCGGGCCAGGCATCGGAATGTTCGCCCGACCCATCTGCGATGCAATGACCGATGGTGATGCGATTTGAAGATCGATTGAGGTTACCTGACCGTTCGCCACCGTCCCCTTGCTGCGACCGATCGAAATGTGGCGGGGGAAGTCATGGGCAAAGTCTTCCTCACGGGTGTAGGTGAGCTTGACGGGCGTCCCGCGCATCTGGTTGGCAATTTCGGCGGCTTGTTTGACGTGCTCGAATTCAAGGCGGTGGCCGAAGCTGCCGCCAATGAACTGATTGTGCAAAATCACCTGATCCTGCTCGTGTCCGGTGATGGCGCCTACCAAAACCTGCATCTGTCTTTGAAGCTGGTGACCGGTCCATACCTCTACGCGTTCGTCGGTAACCAGAACGATAGCATTAAGCGGTTCAAGGGGGCATGGGCGACATAGGGCGAGCGGTATTCGGCTTCGATCACCCCACCCTCTGCCTGGGCCGCTTCCACATCACCGTCGTTGCGCCACTCGCTATCGAGAAGTTCATCGGTAAAGGAGGCGGCAACCGTTTTCCAATGTTCTTCCTGTTCGGCAGGATAAGGTGCCTCGCCCCAGTCAAACTCAATTGCGTCGGCTGCCTGAAAAGCACGCCATGTATTGTCGGCAATGACTGCTGCGCCCCCGGTGACCGGGACAACCTTGCTGACGCCGGGCATTTTTTCCGCAGCGCTCGCATCATAGCCGTTCACCGCGCCGCCTTGGCGCGGGTTCAGCTTGATGGCGGCATGGACCATGCCATCGACTTTCAGATCAATGCCGTAGTCAAGCGTACCGGTCGACTTGCCGACAATGTCAAGGCGCTGCATCGGTTTGCCGATCAGGCGCCATTGGCCCGGATCGCGCAGTGTGACGTTACCGACCGGATCAAGCTTTGCGGCCGCTGCGGCCAGTTCGACATATTTTAGTTGACTGCCATCAGGCAGAAGAACGGCCCCGTTGGCGGTTTTAAGCTGTTCAACGGGCACGCCGGACTGTTCGGCTGCGGCCAGTTTCAACGTTTCGCGGGCAACCGCCCCGGCGTATCGCAGTTTCTCGAAACTGTCGGGAATGGTGGTCGAGCCGCCGGTGCCCTGCAAACCCATAACCTTCAACACGCTTCCCATGATTCCACGTACTGTTTCGGCAGTGAAACTTTCGTTTGTGGACTTGAAGGGAGCACTTTCGTCGGCCATGGCAGTGTTCCAGTAGGCCGCACTGGGTTGACCGAAACTGATTTCAAACTGCCCAAACTCAACGTCAAGTTCCTCGGCAATCAGTGCGGCCTGTGCCGATGCGACGCCCTGACCCTTGTCAGCATGAGGCGTGATCAGGGTTATTTTCTCCTGGTCGATAAGCACCCACGGATTAAACGTTGCCGATCCTTCCGGCAGGCTGTCCGCCAAGGGGTTGTCGTGGGGTTTGCGCACGATGTAGGTGCCAAAGGCAACGCCCCCGAGCACTGCCGCCGAGCCGATCAGGAATGTGCGCCGTGCGATGGTTCCAAGCTTGCCCATGATTACGCCTCCTGCAGTTTGGCGGCTGCCGATTTGACAGCTTCACGGATGCGCACATAGGTCCCGCACCGGCATAGGTTCCCGCTCATTGCCGCATCGATATCCTCGTCGGTTGGCTCGGGGTTGACGTCCAGCAGGGAAGCTGCCTGCATGATCTGGCCGGACTGGCAGTATCCGCATTGGGCGACCTGATGTTCGATCCAGGCAGCTTGCACCGCATGCAGGGTTTGCGGCGTGCCGAGGCCCTCGATAGTGGTAACTTCCCCGTCCAGATCGCCGATTGCCAACTGGCAGGAGCGTACGGCCACGCCGTCCACGTGCACCGTGCACGCGCCGCACTGGGCAATGCCACAGCCATATTTGGGGCCGGTTATGCCCAATTCGTCACGCAACACCCATAGAAGTGGCATGTCGCCTTCGACTTCCACTTCATATTGTTTTCCATTCACGGTCAGACTTGTCACCAAACGCTCCTGTGCTAGTTGTGCGCGATGTTGCCAGCTTCAAAATACAAGGCCGGGGCATCAATACTGGAAACCAGTATTTGACATATAACCAAATTTTGTCAAGTTGTAATAATGAACCGTCGCGTACCCTGTATTCTTGAAGCTGCCGTCAACGTCATATCCCGATACGGGGTACGGCGTACGACCATGGCTGATATTGCCGCGGAAGCCGGCATTTCACGCCAGACGCTTTATGCATCCTTCGCCAACAAGGATGAGCTCCTGGTCGCGGTCATAAAAAAACTCACGGAAAACAAGCTGGAGGCCGTCGACAATGCATGGAGCAGCCTTGAGGCGGTGGAAGACAAGCTGGATGCTTTTTTTGCCGTCTGCGTTACGCCCTATTTTGACCAGCTGCGCGCCATGCCCGACTCCGGTGATTTGATTGAAGGCTTCAATGCCGAAGGAAAAGCGGAGATCAAAAAGGCAGAAGACAGGAAGACGGCTGCTCTCACCTCGATGTTTCTTCCGTATTCGGATGAATTGCAAAAGAGCGGCACGACGGCCGAGGCGCTTGCCGGGCTCGTCGTTTCCGCTGCCACCAGTTTCATCTTTACAGCGCGCGACCACCGTCATCTTGAAACCTTGTTGAACAGCCTGAAGCTGGCTGCGCTTTGCCAGCTTGGCATCAAGCCCGGACAAAGCTGACTCTCTCATACCGACATGGCTTGCCAAATCCCGTCGTTATCTGAAAGGCTGCCTGGCCGCTTGAAAGGCAGGATGGTGTTCCAGCAGGCCGGCCATCCGGTATAGGAGGTTTCATGCCAGATTCCGTAACGGGCGCAGGATACAAACCGGTTCACGGGCAATTTGAAAAGATTGCCGAATTCGTGCTGGCTGACAAACCGGCCATCCCCGATAGCTCGGTTGAATTTGCCGCCCGGCTGCTGGTCGATACGCTTGGCGTTTGTGCCGGTGCTGCAAACCTGGAAGTGGGAAAGATTGCACGGGAATTTGCCACCGGTTTCCTTGCCGGGGGATCGGAAGAAAAATCCGCTCCGATCCTGTTTGACGGCAGAGTGGCGAGCCTGCCGGGCGCCGCCTATGCGGCAGCAACCCAGATCGACAATCTGGATGGTCATGACGGCTTCAATCCGGTCAAGGGCATATTGGCTGTGCGGTGGTGCCCGCGCTGTTGGCCTTTGCTGGGAACCGGCCGGAGCTGGGTGGGCGCGAAGCGCTTGAAGCCCTGGTGATTGCCTATGAAGTGGCCGCACGGGCAGGACTGGCGCTGCATGGCACGGTCAGCGATTACCACACTTCCGGTGCCTGGAATGCGCTTGGTGTTGCGGCTCTCGGCTGCCGCTTGCTCGGGCATGATGAAAACACCCTGCGCCATGCCATCGGCATTGCTGAATATCACGGCCCCCGCAGCCAGATGATGCGCGAAATCGACAATCCTTCCATGTTGCATGACGGTTCCGGCATGGGGGCAATGGTCGGCATATCCTCCGTTCTTCTGGCAGCCATGGGTTTTACCGGCGCACCGGCAGCGACGGTGGAAACGGCTGAAGCAGCGCCCTTCTGGCAGGACCTCGGCGAACACTGGACCATTGAACACAACTACATAAAACCCTACCCGATCTGCCGCTGGGCGCACGGCTCGATTGATGCGGTGCGGTCCATCATGCTCACCAACCAGATCACGCCGGATGCCATTGCCTCCATCGAGGTGCGGACGTTTCATGAGGGATCCAGGCTTTTTGCCGGAATACCGGAAAACACAACACAGGCCCAATACAGCCTGCCCTTTGCGGTGGCGACCTTTCTGCTTAATGGCCGCATCGGGCCGGAGCATGTGGAAGGGGAAGCGCTTTCCGACCCCAAAGCTGCCGAACTGCTTTCCCTGATCACCGTTAAGGAATGCGACCGCCACAATGACCGGTTTCCCGCGGGGCGCTGGGCGGATGCAACCGTGGAACTGAAGGATGGTACCCGGTTTGAATCGGGAGACATCAATGCCCGCGGCGGGCCCGACTCGCCGTTCAGCGATGAAGAACTGCGCGAAAAATTCGATACAATGACATTGAGAATGCTCGGGCCGGAACGCACCGGCAAGATCTGGCAGGCCGGGTTGGGGCTTGTTGAGCAGAATGCGCGGTTCGCACCCTTTGCCGACCTGCTCTATGCGCCGGTCAATCCGGCCTGAACGGTTCCTGAAAGCAGCCGCTTGACTCTCTTCACCAGCTTTGATTAACTGGAACAAAAGAAGAACATTGTAGATAAACGCCATGCCTTCCCTATCCATGCTCAAGCAGATGGCCGGGCAGGACGGGCACTTGCCGGATGCCAATGCCGCGCAGGAGAAATCCCGGCTGTCTCTTGGCGTGCCTGCCATCGATGGCTGTCTTTCGGGCGGCCTTGCCCGGCACGGCTTGCACGAAGTGCGCTGCGCCCATGGCCGTGACATCGGGGCAGCGACGGGATTTGCCTTGTCCTTGCTGGCGCGGGCCGGAAAGGCAGGTGGCTCTGTGGCCGGGCGGGTCCTCTGGATCATCGATCCGGCTGCGGCTGTCGACGGCGGCCTGCCGTTTGCCGACGGCTTGCGGCAGCACGGCATTGATGCAGGGCGCCTTGTTCTTGTCCGGCCATCGCGGCTGAAGGATGCGGTCTGGAGCGCCGGTGAGGCGGCCAGATGCGGTGAATTGGCCGCGGTGATTGTCCAGATCAGGGGCAATCCGGCCGCCTTTGATGCAACGGCAAGCCGGCGCTTGCTGCTGCGGGCGCGTGAAAACGGTGTTTTCACCATGGTTCTGCGCCAGAGCGGCGGGGAAGAGGCGAGTGCTGCGCTGACACGCTGGCATGCGCGCGCCTGCCCCTCCCTGCCGGATGAAGGACTGTACGGCGAACAAACCCCTTGGGGGATCGGGCGCATGCGGCTTGCCCTGACCCTTGAGAAGAACCGCAACGGCCAGACGGGACAATGGCACGTTTCATGGAATCCGCGGACCGGAGCCTTTGAACATGCAGCGCAAAACCCACAAACAGCGCATCCTGGCAATCCTCTTTCCGTTTCTTGCCACCGACCGGATCGCCCGCCAGAAATGGGGCAGGTCCTGGCGCTTGGCCGGGCGTCCTGAAGGCCCTCCATTTGTTGTCATCGGCACAATCAAGAATGCCCAGCGCATCATTGCTCATGAAGAAGGAATGGAGCGCCATGGAATTGCCAGACAACAGAATCTGAGCGATGCCCGCGCCATCATTCCGGAGCTTGAATGCATCCGGCACGACAGCGCGGCCGATCACGCGCTTCTGTCTACCCTTGCCAGCTGGTGTGAACGCTATACGCCACTGGTGGCGCTGAGTGACGGCAATGGCCTGTTTCTCGACATTACCGGCTGTGCCCACCTGTTCGGTGGGGAAGCTCCCTTGCTGGCAGATCTTGAAACCCGGCTTGCCGCCCAGGGCTTCAAGGCCTCGGCCGCCATTGCCGATACCGCCGGAGCTGCCTGGGCCATTGCCTGGTACGGGACCGGCTACAAGACCCGGCGGATCGTTCCTGCAGACGAGCACCCGGCAGCACTCGAACACCTGCCCGTATCCGCCTTGCGCCTGCCGCAGCAGACAGCGGCCGAACTGATCAAGCTGGGCCTTGTCAACATCGGTTCCATCGCCGAACTGCCTCGCGCGCCGCTTGCCGCCCGGTTCGGCGCGCATCTGTTGCGCCAGCTCGACCATGCGCTTGGCCGGGAGGATGAAGTGCTCTCGCCCATGCAGCCGGTGGCGGAACTGGTTTCCGAAAAACGCTTTGCCGATCCGATCGTTCATGAAGAGGATATCCGGCAGATGCTTGCCCGGCTCATTGGCAACATCGTCCCGCTGCTTGAGCGCCGCGGTCTCGGCATGCGCCAATGCACGCTTCGCCTTTTTCGCGTCGATGGCGATGTCGTTTCGCTGAGCGTTCAGTCGGGCAATGCCCTGCGTGCGGCAGACCGCATGGCAGCGCTGTTTTACGAGCGCCTCGCTGCCCTGCATGATGGCAGTGAAGCCGGGTGGGATGCCGGTTTCGGTTTCGACCTGATGCGGCTGTCCGTCGAGGCAACCGAACCCCTTGCCGCAAGTCAGCATGACATGATTTCCAGTTCCGGCACACAGGACGGGATCGGGTATCTCCTTGACCGCCTGTCGGCAAGGCTCGGGGCGGCCAAAATTCAGGTTATCAAAGCCAATGACAGCCACATTCCGGAGCGCCGGGCCGCTTTTTCTCCCGCCATACATTCTGCTCCCGCCCGGTTCGGTTTGCATGAAAGCGCGCTGGCCGTTGCCGAGGCAGATACCGTGCGTCCCGTTACCCGTCCGCTTCTTCTGCTGACGAGGCCTGAGCTGATCGACGTTATTGCAGAAGTTCCCGACGGCCCGCCCAGCCGGTTCCGCTGGCGCAAGGTGCCCTATTCGGTCAACCGGTGCGAAGGGCCAGAACGCATTGCCTGCGAATGGTGGAAGGACGGGCGCGGATATCACACGCGCGATTATTACCGTATCGAGGATGAGGCAGGGTACCGTTTCTGGCTGTTTCGTCATGGGCTTTACGTGCGCGAGACCAGCGCTCCCAAGTGGTTCATGCACGGACTGTTTGCATGACGCCCGAAACCGCTTCCAAACCGGGTTATGTAGAACTCTGTGCGACCAGCAATTTCTCCTTTCTGCGCGGTGCCTCGCATCCCGAAGAACTGGTGCAGCAGGCAAAGAAACTCGGCCTTGCCGGAATTGCCATCACCGACCGAAACTCGCTGGCCGGCATCGTGCGCGGGCACATGGCCGCCAAGGAAGCGGGCATTGAATTTGTCACCGGCTGCCGGCTGGTATTCATGGATGGAACGCCCGACATCCTGATCTGGCCGAAGGACCGCAAAGCCTATGGCAATCTTTGTGAGTTGCTCAGCCTTGGAAAACGCCGCGCGCCCAAGGGCGAATGCCATCTGACCTTGCAGGATTTGCTTGCATGGGGCGGGCGCTGCCTGCTGGCTGTTGTGCCAGCCGATAGTCGGCCCGGCCCTGTTGAACAATGTCTTGAGCAGTTGCACCGTGCCTTCCCCGGACATGCCTATCTTGCGCTTTGCCGGCGGTATGGAGCGGGCGACCAGCGTCACTTTGCGGCCATGGAAGCGGTGGCGCGCAAGACGCAAACGCCGCTTCTGGCCATTGGCGACGTGTTCTACCACGTGCACGAACGGCGGGCATTGCAGGACGTTGTCACCTGTATCCGCGAACATGAAACCCTGACCAGTATCGGCACCAGACTGCTTGCCAATGCCGAGCGTCATCTTAAGGCGCCGGCAGAGATGCTGCGCTTGTTCAAGGGATATGAGCAAGCCATCCAGGAAACCGGAAAACTCGTCGCGCGGATCGGTTTTTCCCTCAACGAACTGTCTTATCAATATCCCGATGATCCGGTTTTCAGGGAACTTGGCGGCAAGCCCGTTCCTTCCCAGGAAGCGCTGGAGCGGTTGACCGCCATCGGATTGAAGAAACGCTATCCCGGCGGGCCCCCGCAAAAGGTGCTTGACGCGATTGCCCATGAAACCGCGCTGATCGGCAAGCTGAACTATGCGCCCTATTTTCTGACGGTCTACGACATCGTTCGTTTTGCCCGCAGCAAAGGCATTCTTTGTCAGGGGCGCGGCTCGGCGGCCAATTCCGCCATCTGCTATTGTCTTGAAATCACCGAGGTCGATCCGGGCAAGGTCGATCTTCTGTTCGAGCGTTTCATCTCCGAGGAGCGCAACGAGCCGCCCGATATCGATGTCGATTTCGAGCATGAGCGGCGCGAGGAGGTCATCCAGTACATCTATGAAAAATACGGGCGGGAGAAGGCCGGTCTGGCGGCAACGGTGATCACCTACCGCTCCAAATCGGCAATCCGTGAAGTGGGCAAGGTGTTCGGCCTTTCCGAAGATGCCATTACCGCGCTTTCCGGCACGCGCTGGGGCAGTCATTCCGGCGCACCCGATGCGCAGGATGTCCAGCGTGCGGGTCTTGATCCGAAAGACAAGCACATCATGCAGATGATGGATCTTGCCCGCCAGATCATCGGTTTTCCGCGCCATCTCTCCCAGCATGTGGGGGGCTTTGTGATCACCCGCGACCGACTCTCTTCCCTTATTCCCATCGAGAACGCGGCGATGAAGGATCGCACCATCGTCGAATGGGACAAGGATGATCTGGAGAGCCTCAACATGCTCAAGATCGATGTGCTGGCGCTGGGCATGCTGACCTGCCTGCGCAAGGCATTCGCTTTTTTGAAAACCCATTACGGGCGAACGGAAACCCTGTCCTCCGTCGAGGAGGACGACACGCCAACCTATGACATGATCTGCCGGGCGGACACGCTTGGCGTATTCCAGATCGAAAGCCGGGCGCAAATGTCCATGCTGCCCCGCCTGAGGCCGCGCTGTTATTACGATCTGGTGATCGAGGTGGCGATCGTCCGCCCGGGACCCATCCAGGGAAAGATGGTGCATCCCTATCTGAAGCGCCGCAAGGGGCTGGAGGATGTCAGCTACCCCAAACCGGAACTCAAACAGGTGCTGGAAAAGACACTTGGCGTGCCGCTGTTTCAGGAGCAGGCGATGAACATCGCTATTGTTGCCGCCCGTTTTTCGCCGGGCGAGGCCGACAAATTGAGACGGGCCATGGCGACCTTCCGCCGTGTTGGAACCATCGGAAATTTCAACCGCAAGATGGTCGAGGGCATGGTTGCCAATGGCTATGAGCGGGACTTTGCCGAGCATTGTTTTAGGCAGATCGAAGGGTTCGGCGACTATGGCTTTCCCGAAAGTCACGCGGCGAGCTTTGCCCTGCTGGTCTATGTCTCCTGCTGGCTGAAATGCCATTATCCCGACGTTTTCTGCGCCGCCATGCTGAATTCCCAGCCCATGGGGTTTTATGCGCCGGCCCAGCTCATCCGCGATGCCCGCGAACATGGCGTGGAAATCCGGCCTGCTGACATCAATCATTCCAGCTGGCATTCCACCCTCGAGGCGGGCGCAGAGCCCTGTGCCGTCAATGCACGCCACCAGGAAATGGCCGGCATCATGAAAAACACCCACGCAGTGCGGCTGGGGCTGCACCAGATCAAGGGGCTTGGCGAGACCGATGCTGAGCGGCTGGTTGAGGCCCGCGCCGGAGGCTATGCGAATATACGCGATGTGTGGATGCGTTCCGGTCTTTCGAAACGGGCGCTGGAAAAACTGGCCGATGCCGATTGCTTTGCTTCCATTGGCCTTTCCCGGCGCGATGCGCTTTGGGCGGTCAAGACCCTCGACCCGCTGAGCGCGGCGGAGCGCCTGCCGCTGTTTGCGGCGGCAAGCCAGGGTGCTGCCCGTAAAGACCTGCAAAGCGAGCCAGCGGTTGCCTTGCCCCTTATGCCGGGCGGGGAAGAAGTGATCAGCGATTACCGCAGTCTTTCCTTTTCCCTGAAAGATCATCCGATGCGATTTCTGCGCCGCCGCCTGCTTGCCCATGGCTGTGTGGAAAATGTCTGCCTGGAAAAAATGCGCACCGGAATGCGTGTAAAGGTAGCCGGGCTTGTGCTAGTGCGCCAGCGACCCGGCACGGCCAAGGGCGTGATTTTCGAAACCATCGAGGACGAGACCGGGATCGCCAATATTATCATATGGCGCAAGGTGTTTGATAAGTTCCGCACCATCGTTCTGGGCAGCCGCTGCATCGGCGTGCGCGGCAAGCTGCAGAACGAGGACGGGGTCGTCCACCTCGTGGCGGAATATCTGGAAGACCTGACGCCGATGCTTTCGGCCGTCGTCAACATGGATACCCCGCTGGACGGGCTTGCCCGCGCCGATGCGCTTCGAAAACCCGTCTACCAGACGGGGCCTGGAAACCGTCCCCGCCGCAGGCTGAGCCAGGTTTTCGATCAGGCGCTGGAGAGCGGCCGGAAAAACGATGCGGCGGTTTCCTCAACCCACCAGGTCCTGCCCAAGGGCCGGAACTTTCACTAACCGGTAGCGCTCCGAACTGCACCGCTCACTCATCCCCCATCTTCAGGGCCTGAATGAATGCCTCCTGGGGAATTTCCACCCGGCCGAACTGGCGCATTTTCTTCTTGCCGGCCTTCTGTTTTTCCAGCAGTTTGCGTTTGCGCGTTGCATCGCCGCCATAGCACTTGGCGGTCACGTCCTTGCGCATCGCCGAGATCGTCTCGCGGGCAATCACCTTGCCGCCGATGGCCGCCTGGATCGGGATCTTGAACAGATGCCGGGGGATCAGATCCTTCAGTTTTTCGCACATCGTGCGGCCGCGCTTGTCGGCCTGGCTGCGGTGCACCAGCATGGAAAGGGCGTCCACGGGCTCTTCATTGACAAGAATGCTCATCTTGACGAGATCGCCGGCCCTGTGACCGATCATCTGATAATCGAACGAGGCATACCCCTTGGAGATTGATTTCAGCCGGTCATAGAAATCAAACACCACCTCGTTGAGCGGCAGTTCGTAGGTCAGCATCGCCCGCTTGCCGACGTAAGTCAGCTCCGTCTGGATGCCACGCCGGTCCTGGCACAGTTTCAAAATGCCGCCGAGATAATCGTCGGGGGTGAGGATGGTTGCCTTGATCCAGGGCTCGTGGATTTCCTCGATCAAGGTCACATCGGGCATGTCGGCGGGATTGTGCAGCTCGATCGCCTCGCCGGATTTCATTTCCAGCCGGTAGACGACGCTGGGCGCCGTGGCGATCAGGTCGAGGTCGAATTCGCGCTCCAGCCGCTCCTGGATGATTTCAAGGTGCAACAGTCCCAGAAAGCCGCAGCGGAAGCCGAAGCCGAGCGCTGCCGATGTCTCCATTTCGAAGGAGAAGCTCGCATCGTTGAGGCGCAGTTTTCCCATCGCGGCGCGCAGGTCCTCGAAATCGGCGGCATCGACCGGAAACAGCCCGCAAAAGACCACCGGTTGCGCCGGCTTGAAGCCGGGCAATGCGGTCTGCGTCGGTCGCTTGTCCTCGGTGATCGTGTCGCCCACGCGGGTGTCGGCAACCTCCTTGATCGAGGCGGTGATGAAGCCGATTTCCCCGGGCCGCAACTCGCCGGTCTGCACCATTTTTGGCGTGATGACGCCGACGCGCTCGACCGGGTATTTGGCGTCGGTGCCCATCATGCGGATGGTCTGGCCCTTCTTCAGGACCCCGTCGATGACCCGCACCAGAACGATAACGCCGAGATAGGCATCATACCAGGAATCGACCAGCAATGCCTTGAGCGGTGCATCGATGTCGCCATCCCTGGGCGCCGGCAGCTGCGTGACGATCGCTTCCAGCACATCGCCAATGCCAAGGCCCGTCTTGGCGGAAATCTCGATCGCCCCGGAAGCATCCAACCCGATCACCTCCTCGATCTGTTCCTTGATGCGCTCGGGCTCGGCCGCCGGCAGGTCGATCTTGTTGAGTACGGTGACGATCTCGTGGTCGTTGTCGATGGCCTGATAGACATTGGCCAGCGTCTGCGCCTCCACGCCCTGGCTGGCATCAACCACCAGCAGCGAGCCTTCACAGGCCGACAACGAGCGTGAAACCTCATAGGCGAAATCCACATGGCCGGGGGTGTCGATCAGATTGAGAACATAGTGTTCGCCGTCCTTCGCATCGTATTCGAGCCGAACCGTATTGGCCTTGATCGTGATGCCGCGCTCACGCTCGATGTCCATGGCGTCGAGCACCTGGTCCTTCATCTCGCGCTTGTCCAGGCTGCCGGTTTCCTGGATCAGCCGGTCGGCCAGCGTCGACTTGCCGTGGTCGATATGGGCGACGATGGAAAAGTTGCGGATGCGGTCGCGTCCGGGATAGGTGGAATTGCTGCTCATGGTGCGAGCATATAGAGGCGCCGGCGCCAAACGGGAAGGGGAAAATTACCGGCATCCTGCATGAACGGGCCTTCATGTCAGCGCCACGTCGGCGCCGATGGCCAGAAGGCTGCCTCCGCCGTTTCGCAAAGGGGCGTACCGGAGCGCCGGCATTGCCCGCGCGGCCCGCCGGTACAGCGTTTTCGCTGGCGGCAGCGCATCCACATGCAATCGCGCCATTTGCCGGCAAAATGGGCCAGTGCCTTTTTCTGCCTGAACCGGGCAATGGGATGATCGGAAAAGCGAAGCGCTGGTGCAGCTTCTTCGGCTTCCTGAGGATGTGCATCATCGCCCACGCGGCACCTTCCTGTCCGTGGCATGCATTGGTTTGAGGAAACAAGCACAAACCGCGGGGCGGCCTCGCCATGTTCCTGGGGCATTGCGTGCGGCCCCGAAGGCCGCCCCGCGCGGAGATTTTGGGTGCCGGGAGGCTATTCAGCACACAGTCCAGCCCGGCCCTCGAGCAGGCCCATGGTCCGTCGGGCTTTGCCCAAAGCAGACAAGACCCTTCACCAACGGCGCTGCGCTCCGCTGCTGCCTTCCTCCGTCTCGACGGCGATCGATCAATCCGGCGTTTGCGCTGGAAGACAGTGGGCAAAGGATAGGGGGAAGAAATGGGAGCGGGGATATGTTTTTCACCTGAAATCGCACGTAGACCGCAATAATGGGACCGCAGCGAAGCGAAGGGATGCGCAAGATTTCAGGCACAAGGATGACTACGGAGGGATTTGAGCCTGTCGAAGGGGCGCAGGTTGTTTTGTGCTGAACCCCTCAGGGGCTTCCCTCGTCCTTCGCCCTTCGACAAGCTCAGGAGGCTCACCATGAGGCAAGAGCGGGCATGTTGTCCCCGATACCCGCTTAGGGCAAGGCTTCATCCCACCACCGCCGTCATTCCTGTGCTTGTCGCCACTGCCCGGCAGGCGATTGCCTGCAATCGCCGAGAGGAGGGAATCCATTCCATGATGTGCCGATGTTCGGTGTGGCAGGCATGGAAGATTCCGGCCCGTTGCTGCCTTTCAAATCCGCTGCGCGTGGCTCACCGAAGCGGTCATTGGTAAAAGCTGCATTGGCTGGTGAGGGCTTGAATAAGTGTGATTTGGTTGCTGATAAACGCGCCGGCTAACCCGGGTTTTTATACGCGGGGTCGCTAAAGCGACACGGTCTGCCAATGAGGCAGACCAAAAGCCTAATTGGTGAAGGTGAGCCGACCGAACAGGCTGGCATCGTCCCCTTCGACACCAATCATTCCGCCAATCGTCGCGGCAATATGGGTCCCATTGCTGGTCCACTTGGCCCGAAGGGATGCTTCGATGAAGTCCTCTCCGGCATCTGGATTGGCTACATCAACACCAAACAATCCGATCAAACTACCGCTGAAGCCCGAACCGCTACTGTTCAAGTGGGTTCCCCATGCAACCGACGAGGTCACCTCCATGGTCTGCGTGACTTGCAGTTTGCCTTCGATCCCAAGACGCAAGGTGCTCATTGCCTGGTCGATGTCGTCAAAGATCGCCGGGAAACCACCTCCGCTCTCGGTGTAGCCATCGAGTTCGACCTGGCTGTAGCGAAGGTTGGCAAAGGGCGTTACGCTCTGCATGGGTCCGGTTTGAATACGCCAACCGGCTTGCATCTCGCCCCCATAAGCAGAGCCATTTGTCGTACCTTGAGACATGTCTGTCCCCGAGCCGTTCAAATAGGCACGCTCAATATCAGCTTCGATGCTTACCCATGCCGCTGAGGCTGCAACCTGTGGACCGCTGGTGGGTTCTCCTGCAGCAATAAAGCCTCCGATCCCATAGCCGAAATGATCGCTGCTGCCGCCCCCGGCAAGATCGCTCTGACCACCAATCAGTGTCGGTCCTATACCAGTGCGGAAGCCAGTTGCTCCCCTGTAAGCAAAGCCGCCTGCCAAGGCACCGGTGAGTTGCTCCAGGTCATCAAGCGAGGACGTGCCCTGACCGACCATGTATGCGCACCAGCGATCTGAGAAATCATCAGGCTTTGGGGTACTGCATGCTCCATTCCAAGCCACATCGAGGAGACCTGCCGAGGTATCGTGAACGCTGTATTGAAGCCGCGCTGTCACACCGGCAAGGCTCGCAACGGAGTTCTGGGCAGCAGATGCGGTGATCAAGCCCGAACCGAGCCGGGCAAGCCATGCCTCTGTATTGCCGGATGGATTGTTGCCATATCCAACGATCACATCACCGGCATCGCTTACACCTTGCGCCGTATCAAGAGACCAGCCGGTCATGTCGATGCCGTCATCGACCAGTAGCTGCCTGACGCTCTCCATCCCGATTGCTTGGGTCCATCGAAAGGCTTCGAAACCACTTCCACCATGGCTTTGGCCGACGATAACCGATCCGTCGCTGGATGCGTCATGGGCGGAGCTATAGAAAGCGCCTCCAGGCAGATCGCCCAACCCCCGCATTCCCCCCGATTGTGTCCACCGAAACGCTTCTGTCCCGTTTGCCGATGCACTTTGTCCGACGATGGTGGAACCGTCTGATGAAATCCCAAAAGCTTGCGATGACGCACTGCCACCCGGCAGATCGCCCAACCCGACCATTCCGGTTGCCTGCGTCCAGCGGAAGGCCTCGGTTCCAAGAGCGGAATTACCTCGACCGACCACGATAGACCCATCACCGGAAACAGCAAATGCTTGGCTGTCGAATCCACCGCCGGGCAGATCGTCAAGGCCGACCATGCCCGTTGCCTGCGTCCAGCGAAAGGCTTCGGTTCCAGACCCCGAATTGCCTCTGCCAACAATCACGGACCCGTCAGAGGAAACGCCAAGGGCATTGCTGTTGAAACTCCCTCCAGCCAAGTCACCGAGCCCAACCATTCCGGTTGCTTGCGTCCAACGAAACGCTTCAAAACCACTGGCAGATTCGCTTTGTCCCACGACAACAGAACCGCTGGCAGATACACCAAATGCATTACTTGAAAAGGACCCTCCTGGCAGGTCACCCAGTGGGGTCATGCCGGTTGCTTGCGTCCAACGAAACGCCTCATCGCCATTACTCGAGGAACCGCCACCAACTACCGCAGTACCATCTGCAGAAATGCCAAATGACTGGGTAAAAAACCCGCCCCCGGTAGGTCCCCCAAGGCAAGGAACTCTGCGGACTGAGCGTTCGCCGAGGAGGCAGACAATCCCAAAAAAAGACAGGCGGTCATCGCACCCGACAGCACAGTGCCAATCGACGTTGATTGCCACTTTTTTGAGATGCTGTTTGTGCTGGTCTTCAGCGACGCGTTCACGATATCCCCAAACGTGACTCGTTCAAAGGTAACAAAATCTTATTGGTAAGCTAATCGAGAAAGCTTGCCACTATCTGCGTCTTGGACACAGCAAAACCCGGTCCAATTTGGGCTTGTTACTACAACGCTGTTGCCGAAATCACACAGTTTGGGCCTTGATCAATGGTCTGGTTGTTTGAGGATCGAACGCGGTGATCGGACGGGAAGGTACGGGGGCGATGGAATTCAGCACCAATAACTGGTTCTCTTGGACCTGTTGATTGCTTTTGCCAGTTCCAGAACTTCCGCTTCCCTTCCCCTTCACCCCTTCTCCTCGTCCACGATCTGCCGTGCCCTTAGAATGTCGCGTTCGGAGACCTTGCCGCTCCAGGAAAGCTTCTTGTAGTCGAAGCCGTATTCGATCGTCGGTTTGACGATGCGAAAATACGGCGACAGGTCGAAGTCGCGCGGGGTAAACAGCGAGTGATGGCGGATGTGCAGGATCTCGCCCCGTGCATAGCGTGACTCCGCATGCGCCCGCCCCGGCGCCAGCGTCACCTCCGGCAGGATGGGGTATTTGATCGACTGAAAGGCCTGGGCGATCAGCGAGGAACAGATCGCCTTGGTCGGCTCCCCCGAGCCGAAGGCCAGCATCCGCCGCCGCCAGCGGATGGGCACTGGCGGGGTTGGGAAGAAATAGCGCAACAGGTCGAAAATGTTGCGTGTATCGTATTTCAGCCCGATCTTCGAGATCATGAAATCGATCGCTTTCTGGCGGTCTTCCTTGGTCAGCCCCACCGGACGGCAGATGCGGGTGTTGTAGCTTTTGTAGCGGTCGAGGGAAGTGGCAACGCAGCCCTCGCCGAGATTGACCTCGATCAGCACGCATGGCCCGCCATGCTTCGGATCGGTTTTGTCCAGCACATCGCCCACATAAAAGGCGGCATGGCTCCAGGTCGACTGGGTCAGATACTTGATCGAGGCAGAGACGAACTGGTTGCCCTCGATCAGCAGAATGTCGCCTGGCTCCAGGGTGCGCGACAGGGTTGCCGGGTCCGATGGGGTATAGGGCCGGTAGCCGGAGGATTCCTTGACCAGCACCCGGGCAAGAAACTTCCCGATTTTTTCCAGCGCGGTATCGAAAATGCCCATTGCCGATATTGCCCGATTGTCTCGTATCCGTTTGTCGCGTCTTCAGGGAGATTGCAGATTTCCGCCCTCCTCCCCCGGGGGCGGCCGGCAATTCCCATTGCGCCTTTTGTGGCGCGGATGACCGTTGCCGTCAAATCACGGCAGTTCACGTCCATCTGTCCGGCATTTATCCGAGCGGACAGGGCACGGCATCCTGTTCTTGACAATTAATCAATCGTTTGATTAAACTTGTGGCACGCAGCCGGGTGCTACGGCCCGGCGCCGGTTGGCTGCGGCGCGGAACGGATCCTGAAGAAGCTGGTCCCCCCGCAGCCGATACCGGAACTGCCGAAAGCAGCACGATGAAAAAGCCGCCATCATCAAGGAAAGAAGCGCGACCTGAAGAGACGCCGGATCAAAAGGGCCGGGCGGATGCCTCTGCCGGTGGCAGCCGCGAGGCGCTGATTGCCGCCGCCACCGCCCGGTTCGGCGAGGCAGGCTTTGCGGCAACCTCGATCCGGGCGATTGCCGCCGATGCGGGGGTCAACCTGTCCCTCATCTCCTATTATTTCGGTGGCAAGCAGGGGCTGTACGAAGCCTGTGCCCGCGACATCGTCGCCAAGCTTTCCGCCATTGCCGGGAACGCCATTCTTCCCTTCGGCGGCAAGGCAGGCGAACTGCCGCCACCCGATGCCTCGCTTGCGGTGCTGGAACGGGCCCTTTCCGCAATGGTCGATTTTCTCGTTCGCCAGCAGGCATCCCGGCCCATCGCCCGCTTCATCATGCGCGAACTGGGCAGTCCCGGCCTGGTGCTCGATATTCTTTATGACGAGATCATGCAGCCTGTTCATACCGCTGCCTGCCGGCTCTGGGCTGCGGCCACCGGCGGCGAACCGGACAGCCAGACGGTGAAGCTCACCGTGTTTTCGCTGATCGGCCAGATCGTGTATTTCCGTATCGCCCGCCCGGTGGTGATGCGCCGGCTTGGCTGGCAGCAGATGGGAGAAGCGGAGGCCGACGCCATCAAGGCGGCCATTACGGCCAATCTGCGCGCCGCCGCCCTTGCCGCCCGGCAGGCAAAAGAGGTGCCCGCTCCCGCCACTGCCAGCACCGCTGCCCGTACCACAGAAAGGAAAGCGCCATGACCGGCCTGCTTTGTTCCCTGCCGCTGGCGGCAACCCTGATCCAAACCTGTGCCCCGCCGCCACCATTGGCAACCGGTTATGTGGAAGGCGAGTTCGTGCTGGCCGCCCCTGTGGAAACGGCGCGGCTTGAAACCCTTTCCGTGCGGCGCGGCGACCGCGTTAAAGCCGGTAGTGTGCTTGGCAGTCTTGAAAAGCGCGACGCGGAAATTGCCGTTGCCCAGGCGCGCGCTGCCCTGGCCGAGGCAAAAATGAAGCTGGAAAACCTGCGCACCGGCCGCCGGGCGGAGGAAATCGCCGTTCTGGAGGCAGCCCTTACCTCCGCTGCCGCCCAGGCAAATGAGGCCGAGCGCACGCTTGAGCGCCAGCAGAACCTGATCAAACGCGGCGCCACCACGGCGGCCCGGCTGGAAGATGCGGTAACGGGCGCTGAAGTTGCCAAGGCCAAGGTTGCCGAAACCCGCGCCAATCTTGCCGTTGCCCGGCTGCCCGCGCGGCCGGCCGAGATTTCCGCCGCCGAGGCCGGGGTCCAACAGGCACAGGCCGCGCTTGAAAATGCCCAGTGGCGGCTTTCCCAGCGCGAACTGACGCTTCCCGTGGCGGGCACGGTCTATGACATCATCCGCAATCCGGGCGAAATTGCCGGCCCCCAGGCACCGGTCCTCTCCGTCCTGCCGCAAGGTGCCGTGAAACTGCGCGTCTACGTGCCAGAATCTGCACTGGCGCAGCTTTCGGCCGGCAGCATGCTGGCGGTCAATTGCGACAACTGCCCGCCGGGGTTGACAGCAAGCATCACCTATATCGCCCCGGATCCCGAATTCACCCCGCCGGTCATCTACTCGATCGATAGCCGGCAGAAACTTGTTTATCTCGTCGAGGCCTCGCCCTCCGGCGGTGCTGCAATGCTCAAGCCTGGCCAGATCGTCGATGTCGATCTGGCGCAATCGGGCGGGGACGGTACCCGATGACGGATTTTTCCCCAGCCGCAGCCTTGCCGCAAGGCGGGCGCAAGAGCGAAGCGCCGGTGATCGATGTGCGTGATCTGGTCAAGCGCTTCGGCGACAAGACCGTGGTCGATCATGTTTCCATGAAGGTTTCGAAGGGCGAGATATCGGGATTTCTCGGGCCAAACGGTTCCGGCAAGACCACCACCATCCGCTGCATGTGCGGCCTGCTGCGTGCCGATAGCGGCGAGGGCAGGGTGCTGGGACATGACATCCGCACCGAAGCCTGGAAAATCAAGCGCGAAACCGGCTACATGACCCAGCGCTTTTCCTTTTACGAAGACCTGTCGATCCGCGAGAACCTGCAATTCGTCGCCCGCCTGTACGGTCTTGCTCCGGGCGCCGTCACCGGAACGCTGGCCGATCTGGGTCTGACCAGCCGCCAGCATCAGCTGGCCGGCACCCTTTCGGGCGGCTGGAAACAGCGCCTGGCGCTGGCTGCCTGCATCATGCACAAACCCAGATTGCTGCTGCTTGACGAGCCGACGGCCGGCGTTGATCCCAAGGCGCGGCGCGATTTCTGGGATGAGATCCATCAACTTGCTTCTGACGGCCTGACGGTGCTGGTCTCCACCCACTACATGGACGAGGCTGAGCGCTGCCACCGCATCAACTACATTTCCTATGGCAGGCTTGTCGCCTCCGGCAGCGTGGCTGAGGTGTTGGCTTCGGCGGGACTGACCACCTGGGTCCTCGAAGGGCCGGATCTTGGCGTCATTGCGCGCGAACTGGAGGGCATGCCGGGGGTCGACCAGATCGCGCCCTTTGGCGTGACCCTGCATGTGGTGGGACGCGACGCGGCGGCGCTGGAGCGCTCCGTGCGGCAGATGGCAAAAGCCCATGGCGTTGCCGCTGCCAGGGGCGAAACCAGTCTGGAGGATGTGTTCATCCAGTTCATGGCAGGGTCAACCGACAACATGAGCACCGGTGCGGCAAGCAGGGGCGAACATCACACAACCGGAAAGCAGGCATAGAATGGGCCGCTTCTTCTCCTTTGGCCGCCTGTTTGCGATGCTCGCCAAGGAATCGATCCAGATGCGCCGCGACCGCATCACCTTTGCCATGATGCTGGGCATTCCCCTGATCCAGCTCGTACTGTTCGGTTTTGCCATCAACACCGATCCCAAGGGACTGCCCGCCGCGCTTGTTTCCGCCAGCCAGGACCGGTTTACCCGTGCCATGGTAAGCGCGCTGGAGCTGACCGGCTATTACCGTTTTCACAAGACAGGCATCTCCGCCACCGAGGCCGAGATGCTGATCGAGCGCGGCGATGTTTCCTTCGTCGTTACCATTCCCTCGGACTTTGCCGTGCGGGTCCAGCGCGGTGACCGGCCGCAAATCCTCATCGAGGCCGATGCCACCGATCCTTCCGTTGCTTCCGGCGCCATCTCGACGCTGGAAACGGTGGTTTCAAACGCCCTGCTGCGTGAGCTCGGCACGGAGGCTGAAACCGCACGCCGCGCCGCCAATGCCATGCAGGTGGTCGTTCACCGCCGCTACAATCCGGAGGGCATTACCCAGTACAACATCGTGCCCGGCCTGCTCGGAGTCATCTTGCAGCTGACCATGGTGATGATGACGTCGATGGCGCTGACGCGGGAAACCGAGCGCGGCACAATGGAAAACCTGCTTGCCATGCCCGCAAGCGCTGCCGAAATCATGCTCGGCAAAATCCTGCCCTATCTGGTGGTCGGTGCCGTTCAGGTGGTTGTCGTGCTGGTTGCCGCCAAGCTGTTGTTCGATGTGCCGTTTGTCGGCTCGCTCGTGCTGTTGCTGTTCTGCATTTTACTGTTCGTGCTGGCACTGGTCCTGCTCGGCTACACCATCTCCACCCTTTCGCGAAACCAGATGCAGGCCATGCAGCTTACCTTCTTCTTCTTCCTGCCTTCCCTGCTGCTGTCGGGCTTCATGTTTCCTTTTCGCGGCATGCCGGTATGGGCGCAGTATTTTGGCGAAATTTTTCCGCTCACCCATTTCCTTCGGGTTATCCGCGCCATCATGCTGAAGGGGGCCGACTACCCGGTCGTTTCCGGCGAAGTGGCGGCGCTCATCCTGTTCGCCCTGCTGTTTGCAGGTCTTGCCCTGGCGCGGTTCCGCCGCACCCTGGATTGACCTGTGGCAAGACGTCCGGTGCTGTTGACTTGCACCCTGTGGCTAATAGATTGGAATCATTCTAATTCATTCCTACAATCCGATTTTCCCTCAGGCAGGTACTGGTCCGATGGTTCTTTCGCTCTTTTCGCGGTTTGCCGATTTTTCAAAACGCCGGTTTGACGACCTTTCCGAACAGGAAATGCTGGCGCTCGCCATCTCCTCGGAAGAAGACGATGGCCGCATCTATGAGGCCTATGCCGAGATGCTGCGCGAGGAGTTTCCCGATTCGGCGAAAATCTTTACCGAGATGGCCGAGGAGGAAGACGAGCACCGCCGCTGGCTGATCGATCTGCACAAGGAGAAATTCGGCGACAAGATTCCGCTGATCCGCCGCGAGCACGTGCGCGGCTTTTATGCCCGCAAGCCGATTTGGCTGGCCAAGGGAACGCTGGCAACCATCGGCGGCATCGATGCGATCCGCAAGCAGGCAGCCGACATGGAAACCCAGGCAGCGCGGTTTTATTCGGCGGCCATGAAACGCGCCAAGGATGCCTCGATCCGCAAACTGCTGGGCGATCTTGCCCGCGCCGAAGCCGGCCATATCGGCGCGGCCATGAACGCCGAGAAAAAACACACGCCCCAGGATGTGCGCGAGGAGGAGGAGGCCGCCGAACACAAGCAGTTCGTGCTGACCTATGTCCAGCCGGGACTGGCAGGGCTCATCGACGGCTCGGTTTCAACCCTGGCGCCGATCTTTGCCACCGCCTTCGCGACCCAGGACACCTGGACGACGTTCCTCGTCGGTCTGGCAGCCTCCGTCGGGGCCGGTATTTCCATGGGCTTCACCGAGGTTGCTTCCGACGATGGGGTGATTTCCGGCCGGGGTTCGCCGATGATCCGCGGCGTGGTGACCGGGGTGATGACGACACTGGGCGGTCTTGGCCACGCCCTGCCCTATCTCATTCCCGATTTCTGGGTGGCGACCTATACGGCAATTGCCATCGTTTTCGTGGAACTCGCCGTGATCACCTGGATACAGCACAAATACATGGAAACCCCGTGGCTGAAGGCAATGATGCAGATCCTCCTCGGCGGCGCGCTGGTCCTCGGTGCCGGCGTACTGATCGGCAGCGGGTGAGGGCTTGGCGGGCGTTACGTTCCGTCGATGGAAGCCGTTGCTTCCGGGCTGCTTTCGAGATCAGCGAAATGAGTCCTGGCCCCGACTCCCTTCAGGCTGAAGTTAAATACGCACGGACTTGTTTTGAACACCTTTGAGGCGTATTTCCCATCCATCGATTTTGCTTGTCGGACTTTGTTTCCAGAGCTTCGCGCTCACAGCGATATTCCTCTCTCAACGTCGATCTTACCGGTTTGCCCCTGAATACGTGGCGGCAAACCATTTGCTATGACCGATTGAAAGGAATTCGTCATGAACACGGGAACAGTTAAGTTCTTCAATGCAAACAAGGGCTTTGGCTTCATCGCGCCCGACGACGGCAAACCGGACGTCTTTGTCCACATCTCTGCTGTCGAAATCTCAGGCTTAAGTACCCTCGTTGAGGGTCAAAAGCTCAATTTTGATGTTGTACTCAACTCAAAGTCCGGAAAAAACGCGGCAGAGAATCTGCAGGCCCTTTAAGTATCATCCCTGATTGGTGACCACGGATGTACTGGCTCCACTCAACGGGACGAAGGGAAGAGGTCGGGTTCCAATACCCGGCCTTTTTGCATTTTCATGAAGCAAAGGGGGAATCATGGCTGGTATGTCGAAGCTACACGTTCCGTTTCGATCTGTGCGGTCAAAAGCCGAGGTCAAGGCAGATGTCACAAACCGTACAGCGCGCGCGATAATCGACGACGAAGTCAAGCGCCGCAAGGCAAAGACAGAAAAGCTCCGCAAAGCGCGCTTGTCCGGTGAAACTCAGAAAGTCACCGACACACCACCCGGCAAAAATAAGGGAGCGAAGGCTGGCAAGCGAATACAGCGCACGCCTGTGAGCGAGAGCCGGACGAACGGGAGGAAACCTCAGTGAACCCCTTTGGCGAGACGGCAAAAAATCTCTTCATGTGGCTGCTGATTCTCCTTGTGTCAGGCATCGCAGGAGTGATGATCTATTTCGTTCTGACCAGCATCACCGTTTGAACAGGTGTGTAGAATGGAGCTTATGAGCTATGTCTTCACGCTTCATGACGACAAACGATGGAAGGCTGCCATCGAGTATGAGGGAGAAGGGGAGCCCTACATAGTGACACACTATTTTGAGGCGATGTCCGATTTGCTTCGCATCATTGAACACGGACCGGCTCTGGATCAGCTTGTCCGCTGTACCGTCATACCAAACAGAAAAGACAGTGCGGGCGAAACAACCCGGCGCGTGTAACATCACTTGCGTTCAAAACCCGAATACCGGCGCAAAATCGCACCGTTGCCTCGATCGCGGATCCGCCGCGCAACTGGCTCGCTTCACGTTTCGACAGCGGGTTAGCCGGGTACAACGGTTAATTCCGTTGGTTTTGTGCCATGCATTCAGTTCTTCGGTTTCGTAATAACCTGACCCCGGGTTTCCCGGGATGCAGAACCTTCTGGTGATGAGTTGTCCGGCTCGGGCACTGTTTTTTTGTCCGCCGGGGTATCATTCCTGGCGGTAGTTGTCTTGTCAGCATCCCGCCTGCCTTGCGCAGCAGGAGTTTTTTCAAACCGTATCATTTCGCGTCGCTTTCCCTGATCGGAATCTGTGGCATCACCCGGGCGTGCCTGTGAGTTTCAACATGGTGTCTTTGACGCTCCCGCGCACTTCAAACGTGCGTTGACCTGCAAGTTCGATGGTCGTGGTGTCGCCGGATGATCCGTAGCTGACCATGATTATCTGATTTGCATTTACAAAAATGCTTCTGTCGGATGTTGTCTTTTGGAATTCGCAAAAATTCGACATGCAATCCTCCCTCGTGAGGCGAATGTATTCCCTTCTGGCGAAATAGATAGCGATATTTGAAGCGGGAGGAACGGCGTTTTTCGCGCTGGTATCGTTGCGCGCGGCATTCCGGCTTCACTTGCCGGCGCTCCAGAAATGCCAAAAGGGCTCAGCGCAGCCAGCCGCGATTCGCCCCTACCTCCGGTTCACCAGCCATATGCCCGCGCCCACCAGCGCCAGTGCGATGACAAGGCTTGCGGTCAGTTGCTCGCCGAAGATGAGCCAGCCGAAACCAACACCGAAGAGCGGCGTCAGAAAGGCATAGCTTGCCATGGCGGATGCCGGATAGACCGACAGCACCCAGAACCAGACGGTAAAGCCCACGGCCACCACACCGATCACCTGATAGGCAAAGGCGCCCCATAACAGCGGCGTCATGGCGCGGAACATGTCGCCCGTGGACCAGGCCAGCGCGATGAGGATCGGTGCGGAGATGGCAAGCTGATACAATAGCTGCATTTCCGGCGAGGATTTGGAGAGCTTCGTCGTGCGGGCAAGAATGGCAATGGCCGCCCATCCCGTCGCAGCTGCAAGCGCCATCAGATCGCCCGTCAGCATGACGTCCGCCGAGATGCCATTGCCGGCCGCACCGCCTGCCGAAGGCCGCAACATCGCCACCGCGACCCCGGCCATTGCAAGCACCAGGCCCAGTGCCCGCCGTTTCGTCATCGTGTCGCCTGGAATGAGAAAATGCGCCGCCACGGCAACCCACACCGGCATGGTGTAAAACAGCACCGCCGAACGGCTGACCGTGGTGCGCTCCAGGGCGCCGAACAACAGGTAAAATTCTGCTGCAAAGAAAAATCCGCATAAAATGCCGGGCAGCAGGCTGCCGTCGTCAAAGCGGATTTTCTTTCCCCGCCACGCCATGTAGGCGGCCACCGGCAGAACCGCAAAGGCAGAGCGCAACCCGGCCTGAAACGCCGGCGACATGCCGGCATTGACCAGCTTGATCAGCGCCTGGTTGAGGCCGAGATTGGCCGAGATCGCGATGAGCAGAACCGCCCCCAGCGCATCGATGTGCTGCTTGCGTTCCATCATGTGTGCCTCAGCCGCTGCATGGCAAGAATGATCATGCCCGCCACCAGGCCCCAGAAGGCGGCGCCAACCCCGAAAAAGGCAATGCCCGAGGCAGTGATGGCGAAAGTGGCCATGGCGGCGATCCGGTTGTCTTCCTTTTGAAGTGCGATCGAGGTCGCATTGGCCAGCGGCCCGAGCAGGGCAAGGCCTGCCACCAGCGCGATCAGGCTCGGCGGCAGGCTGGAAAACAGCGCTGCAAGCGATGCACCGAAAAGGGCAAAGAGGGCGTAGCTGGCAGCATAGGGAAAGGCGACCAGCCAGCGCTTGTTCCTGTCGGGATGGGTGTCCTTGCCGGTACAGATGGCAGCGGTGATGGCGGCCAGATTGGTGGTGGAAGCACCGAAAAAGGCCGACAGGAAGGAAAAGAAGCCGGTCACCGCGATGATCGGCCCGGCCGGCGGGTTGTACCCGTCGGTTTTCAGCACCGCCATGCCCGGCATGTTCTGCGAGGCCATGGTGACCAGATAGATCGGCACACCAAGGCCGATCAGGGCCGGCAGGGAGAATTCCGGCGCGATGAAGACAAGCCTGGAGGCTTCAAGCCCTCCAGAGCCTGCGATCCCGCCCGATACCAGCGCATAGCCAGTGCCCGCCAGCAGTACGGCGATAACCGCGAAGGCCGGATTGAATAACCGCAGCACGAAAAACAGGACGGCAAGCGGCAGCACAAAGACGGGCTCGAACCGTGCCGACTGGGCAGCGGCCAGAACGAAGGGCAGCAGAATGCCGCCCAGCATGCCCGCCGACACGCTGGCCGGGATACGCTCGACCAGTTGCGTGACCGGTTTGAACAGTCCGGTGATCACCAGCAGCACGGCCGCCAGGACAAAGGCCCCGACGGCCTGTTCCATGGAAAGCCCCGTGCTTGCCCCGATCAGCGCCAGCCCCGCTGTCGACCATGCGGTAATGATCGGCGTTTTGTAGCGCCATGAAAGGATGAGCGTTTCAGCCACCTTGGCAAGGCAGATCGCGGTAACCCAGCTCGCCGTTTGCGCCGGGGTGGCGCCCACGGCCTGGGCAGCGGCGATCAGCAGGGCAAGCGTCGCGGCAAAGCCGACAACCGCTGCGACCAGTGCGCTGGAAATCAGGGAAATCGGCATTGCATCAAAGCGTCCACAAAATGGCGGTGATCAAAAGGGCACCGATGCAGAGAATAGCCACGATGACATCCAGTTGTTTGCGGGAAACCGGCGTGGCTTCATGGCTTTCAAGCCGCTCGAGAGCGCGGCGGGCGTTACGCCGTGACGACAGGAATACCAAAACTGCCGTTGCCATGAAGACCGTTGCGGCCATCTTGGCGATCCAGGTCGGTTCGGTCTCCCGGAAAATCGCCTGGATACCAAGCGCAATCCCCACGCATCCGAGCCCCGCGCCGACCCAGCTTGCGAAGGTCCGTTCATTGGCCATCAAGGTCCGGTCCTCGGAAAGACGCGTACGATGCTGTGCCAGTTTTTCCTCTTCGTTTTCAGCCATCGGCGTGCGCCACCATTGCATCCAGTGTTCTAAGCAGCAGCGCGATGTCGCTTTCCCGTGAAAGCCGGTGATCCCCATCCTTGATCAGCGTCATGGTCACATTTTCCATCGGCAGGAATTCGGCAAGTTTCATGGCATGGCGCCATGGCACGTCGGGATCCTGCATGCCCTGAAGAATATGCACCGGACAACCGGTTTCGATCAGCCCGGTCATCACCCGGTTCTTCTCTCCATCCTCAAACAGCGCACGGGTAAAGATGTTCGGTTCGTCCGAATATTCCGACGGTTCCTCCATATAGCCCTGTTCGGCAAGCTGCCGCTTCTGGTCGCCGGTGAGTTCCGGCAGCATCAGTTCATGGGTGAAGTCCGGTGCCGGCGCAATCAGCACCATTGCATGCAACCTGTTTTCCCGCCCGGCCTTCTTGAGCTCCTGGGCCATGCGAAGCGCGATCCAGCTGCCCATTGACGAGCCGACCAGGATTTGCGGGCCCGCCGCAAAACGCTCGAATACGGCGAGGCTTTCCTCCAGCCAGCGCGATATCGTGCCATCGGCAAAGTCGCCGCCCGATTCGCCATGGCCGGAATAATCGTGCCGCAGGCATTGGCGGCCTGATTCGCTCGCCCACCGGTCGAGTGCTTCGGCCTTGGTGCCGATCATGTCGGACCGATAGCCGCCAAGCCACACAACTCCCGGCGCCTTGCCTTGCCGGTTGCGGACGGCGATCTTGCGCGCCGCGCTGCCGCTTCCCACGGTGATGTGTTCTGTCTTCAAGATATTTCCCCGTTGTGCCTGCCGTTCGCCCGGCTTCCACCGGGATTTAACCCCTACGCATTTTTATGTGATTTTGAAATCGATTCATGCTATGCGGCGCGTGCTGGCCGGAGTTTTCTTCGGCCTGCTATAGTTCGTGCGTTGTAAAACCGCCAAACGAAACAATACAGGAGAAAACGACCATTCGCCGTCCGCATAGAGCGCAAGCACCCGTCAAGACCGGTCCACGGTCCAATCAGGAAATCAATGTCCCTCAGGTTCAACTAATCGACGCCGAAGGCGAGAACCATGGCAATGTGACCATTGAGAGAGCCCTCGAAATGGCTGCCGAGGCCGGGCTCGATCTTGTGGAGATTTCCCCCAACAACAATCCGCCGATCTGCAAGATTCTGGACTTTGGAAAGTACAAGTACCAGGCGCAGAAGAAGGCTGCCGACCAGCGCAAGAAGCAGAAGACCCAGGACGTCAAGGAAATCAAGATGCGTCCGAATATCGACACCCATGACTATGAGGTGAAGATGCGCTCGGTGAAGAAGTTTCTCGAGGAAGGCGACAAGGTGAAGGTCACCTTGCGTTTTCGCGGCCGGGAAATGGCGCATCTGGAACTGGGCATGGAACTGCTTCAGCGTGTGAAGGAAGAAATTTCCGACATCTCCAAGGTGGATCAGGAGCCCAAGCTTGAAGGACGCCAGATGATGATGATGGTCTCACCTGTGAAATAACCTGCTACGATTGCTGGCGTAGCCCAGATTTCAAAGGCCGGCGTCAAGCCGGCCTTTTTGCGCTGGCAGTGCGCTTCAGGCCGGCAGGCAGGTTGGGCAGGCACTCATCCTCCAGGAAATTGATGAAATGGCGTGACAGCGAGCGCCTGCCGCTATTGGCCGGCCACACTGCGTGAACGCCGATGGGGTCGGTTTCCCAATTGTCCAGCACCTGCGCAAGGCGCCCCTCATGGCGTCCCGACTCGATATAGAATTTGGGCGCAAAGCCGAACCCCGCGCCCCGTTCGATCAGCTTGATCGCCCCCAAGGCGCTGTCGACCATGATGTTGGGTTTCGGTGAAATGGCTTCAAAGTCATTGCCGCCGCCCGTCTGGCGAAAGGTCAGCCGGTTGACCGCCAGATGGGTCCCGATCCATGGCACGTCTTCGCGCTCCAGGTCCGATGGCCGGTTGAAAGGGCCATGCTTTTCGATCATTTCGGGGGTTGCGACCGGCGCCAGTTCCCCGTCCATCAGCTTGCGCATCTTCAGGGATGAATCGACCATGGCTCCACTGCGGATGGCCAGGTCATAGCCCTCGCGCACCAGATCCTTGAACTGGTCGTCGAACGACAGCCGCAAGTGAATTTGCGGAAACTTGGCGATGTAACAGGCAAGCCAGTCCATGAAGGTCGATTCCAGAATGAGCGCCGGAAGGGCGACAGACAGCGTTCCCGACGGTGTTTGGGTGTCCCCCTCGACCTCATCGAACCCGTCTGCCAGCGCATCGAGCATGTTGCGGGCATGCACCGCAAAACGCCGGCCGGCATCGGTCAGGCTCAAACTTCGTGTCGAACGGTAGATAAGCGCCGTATCCAGCCGCTTCTCGAGCTGGCTGATATGCTGGCTTACCACCGGTGCCGACATGCCCAGCGCCTTGGCCGCCCCCGAAAACGAACCGGTTTCCGCCACCTTGGCGAAGACCGCTACCGGTTTGAGGTTTTCAATCATGGCTTCCTCCGCAGGGCTGGTTCAGGGGCGAATTTAATTATTCGATATTTCTGAATAGTCATTTTCATATATGACGGATTATCAACATAATCAATCCTCCCTATCTTGGCCTTGTCAGGACGGCACAGACCGGCGAACCGGTCAAAGCGGTCCCGATGAAAGGCCGGCCATGGTGGCCGGCATACAAAAGGAAAAAGATCATGAAACCGATCGTCGCAGCAGCAGTTATCGCCCTTGCCACCGCCAACCCGGTTCTTGCCGGCGACATGGCAGGCATTCCCCTTACCCTGCAGTTTGGTGACATGGAACGGGCACCGGTAACAGAACGGGCCACCAAGCAGGTTTCCGGTTATGCACCCGGCCTTTTTCGGCCGGCAGACACTAAAGTCCAGGCACCTGTCGAAGCAGATAGCGCTCAAAACGGCAAACCTGCGATTTTGCGCTGAAACAGCCTTCCTGCACGGTAGAAAATCTATCTACCGGCACTAGTTCGAAAAGCCCCTGTTGCCTGCCGGCAATGGGGGCTTTCGTTTGGCCGGTGACTCTGAAAAATATCGCAGGTACAGTCCATCCTGAACGCCGCCTTTTTTCTTGCCATTTGAGGCAGCGCCCCCTATAAGCCCCGCTATTGACCGGCTGGCAGGGCATGCCATGGCGGTCTGAGAGCGAAAGCTCCCCTGCTTTTCCTGATCCCTCGATATTCGGGCCCTTGTTTTTGGGATGGACCGGGAATGTCTTCGGCAGGCGGGGCTTTTCTGTTTGTTTTGAACACTGGAGAACGCAAATGCCCAAGATGAAGACGAAGTCCTCTGCCAAGAAGCGGTTCAAGCTGACCGCCTCCGGCAAGGTGAAGGCGCAACAGGCCGGCAAGCGCCACGGCATGATCAAACGCTCGAACGATTTTATCCGCAATGCGCGGGGCACCACGGTGCTCAGCGATGCGGATGCGAAAATCGTCAAGAAATACCTGCCTTACGCCAACTGAAGACCGGTTGGACCACAAGGCACACGGATTGAAGGAGTTTAGATCATGGCACGAGTAAAACGCGGCGTTACCGCCCACGCCAAGCACAAGAAGATTATCAAGGCTGCCAAGGGTTTCCGCGGCCGCCGCAAGAACACCATCCGCATCGCCAGTCAGGCTGTTGACAAGTCGATGCAGTATGCCACCCGCGACCGCCGGGCAAAAAAGCGCAATTTCCGCACCTTGTGGGTGCAGCGCCTCAATGCTGCTGCCCGCGAGAACGGCCTTACCTATTCGCGTTTGATGGACGGCCTCAACAAGGCCGGCATCGACATGGACCGCAAGGTATTGTCCGACATGGCAATCCATGAAGCCGAAGCTTTCGCTGCCGTTTGCAGCAAAGCCAAGGAGGCGCTTGCCTATCTGAAAGATACCACGCCCAACGCTTTTGAAAGTGCCGTCAAATAAGGCTGGCGCTTCCGAAGCTTGGACGAATACTGTAATCGGAACCCGCGCCGGCCGGTGAGCCTGCGCGGGTTTTTCTTTGAACCATAGTACGGAACCACAATCGCCATGACCGATGTGAACGCACTGGAAACGGAAATTCTTGCCGCCATCGACGCTGCTGCCGACGAAGCCGCGCTCGAAGCGGTGCGCGTCGGCGCGCTCGGCAAGAAGGGTACGATCTCCGAAAAGATGAAGACGCTCGGTGGCATGAGCGCCGAGGAGCGCCAGGTCATGGGTCCGGCGCTGAATGGGCTGAAGAGTGCGGTCACCGATGCGATCGCGGCGCGCAGGCAGGTACTGAAACGCGCAGCCATCGAGGAGCGGCTGAAAACCGAAACCGTCGACGTCACCCTGCCGGTGCGCGCATCGCCTGCCGAAGCGGGGCGCATCCACCCGATCAGTCAGGTGGTCGATGAGATCACCGCCATCTTCTCCGACATGGGCTTTGCCATCGCCGAGGGTCCCGACATCGAGACGGACTATTACAACTTCACGGCGCTCAACTTCCCCGAAGGCCATCCGGCCCGCGAGATGCACGACACTTTCTTCTTCAACGAGAAGGAAGAGGGGGAGCGCATGTTGCTGCGCACCCATACCTCGCCGGTGCAAATCCGCACCATGGAAAACCAGAAACCGCCGATCCGCATCGTCATTCCCGGCAAGACCTATCGTTGCGATTCCGATGCCACCCACTCGCCGATGTTTCATCAACTTGAAGGGCTGGTAATCGACAAATCCGCCAATGTGGCCAACCTGAAATGGGTGCTTGAGGAGTTCTGCAAGTCCTTTTTCGAGGTCGATCAGCTCAAGATGCGTTTTCGCCCGTCCTTCTTCCCCTTTACCGAACCGTCGCTGGAAGTCGATATCCAGTGTGACCGGTCGGGAACCGAAGTGAAGTTCGGCGAAGGCGGCGACTGGATGGAAATCCTGGGCTGCGGCATGGTGCATCCCAACGTGCTGCGCTTGAGCGGGCTCGATCCCGACGTCTATCAGGGCTTTGCCTGGGGCATCGGCATTGATCGCATCGCCATGCTGAAATACGGCATGCCGGACCTGCGCGCCTTCTTCGACGCCGATGCGCGGTGGATCGCCCATTACGGCTTCCGCCCGCTCGACATCCCGACCCTGTTCGGAGGGCTGAGTAGCTAGGGAGGCGAAAAGGAAACAATCGCAGCGTCAAACTCGTTCGTCATCCTCGGGCTTGACCCGAGGAACCAGAACCACAAACTGATGCCATGACCGGTTTTGTCTACATCATGGCGTCGAAACGAAACGGAACACTTTATACCGGCGTGACGAGCGACCTTGCCCGCCGGGTTTATGAACACAGGGAAGGGCTGATAGAGGGCTTCACCAAGCGCTATGATTGCAAGATGCTGGTCTGGTATGAGGAATATTTCAATGTTGCCGATGCCATCCAGCGCGAAAAGAGCATTAAGCGCTACTACCGGAAATGGAAGCTGGACCTGATCGAAAGCATCAATCCCGAATGGAATGACTTGTATGAAACACTTGGCTGGTAGCTGGTTTGGAAGGAACATCGCAACAGAACCCGTCATGCTCGGGCTTGACCCGAGCATCCAGCGTGAACGAATGAGTTTTTTGGTGCTGGATCCTCGGCTCAAGGCCGAGGATGACGAACGGAGGTTGGCTCTCAAATTGTCGGCGGAATTCTAGCAAGGTGAGAAATTGATATGAGTAGCAATTGGGGCAGACGATATCCTGGAAGTGGAGGCATTCTTTTCCCCAAAAACCGAAATACCAACCTGGAAAACAAAGCTAAGTCGGCTGGGTAAGCAGCCCGTGAAAAAAGAAAAAATTCGCTTCGGCGGAAAATCATATTGATACAAGCAGAGTTGGAAACCGAGAATTTGTCGTCCGAAAAAAGAGCAGAACCAATGGCTGCATTGGAAAAACGTAAAAGATCGTTTGCTGAAGCAGTTACAACTACGTTGAACCGGAAAGAGAAATGACCCGCTATACCGACGCAGCATTGCTGACGGGAGAGTATGCCCATATGGCCGCGCAATTGCGGGCCGGGGACCGCACCGCGCCGGGGCCTGCCGAATGGGAGAAGACCGCCTGCGACAACCAGGCGGAGGAAGCCGCCCAGGACGTTGCCAAGCACATCTTCGCCTTTCAGCAGTCGCTTGATCCTGAAACCGAACAGCTTGAGGTCTTTACCTATTCGGCTGCAGGCCAGATCAAGGTGCTTGCCGTGGTGCCGGGCGAGGGCGACCTGCTGCGCATTGACGGCTTGCTGATGCCGGCGGCAAAACCCGCCTCGGTCATCATTCATGCCGCCCTGCTTTCGCTGACCCTGACCCGCGTTCCCCTGGCAAAGGACGAAACGCAGGACGAGGGGCTCAAAATCGGTTTTGTCATTTTCGACGAGCTGAAAGAGCGCCAGAAAGCGCGCTACAAAAGCAAAAAGAAGAAACTGCATGTGGACCTGACACAGCCTTTCGGATTGCCCAATACTGCTGCCGGGAAAAAACCTGCCCGCCGAAAATCCGGCAGCAAAAAAACCGGCAAGACAAAGGGCAGTACAAAGCCATGACCGGCAAAAGCGAACATCGCGGCCACTGCCGCTGCGGCGCGATGGTCATGATCGCGGCAGCAGAGCCGGTGTTTTCGGTCTATTGCCATTGCGATGATTGCCGCCGGGCGGCCGGCGCGCCTGTTCTTGCGGCGGTGGCCTTCATGAAAGACGCCATTGACTGGCAATCGGCCGGCAGCCTCAAGCGCCACACCAACGGCACCGCCCATCGCCTTTTCTGCGGCGAGTGCGGTTCGCCCGTTGCCCAGGAGCATGACAGCGCCGCCGACCGAACCTTCTTCAACACCGGTTTCATGGACGCGCCGGAACGCTATCCACCGCAAGCTCATACCTTCGAGGGCGAGCAGCTTGGCTGGCTGGAACTGAAAGACAGCCTACCCCGTGCGAAAGCCACGCTTTCGATCAAAAGACCATAACGAAACGGACCTGAAACGATGAAGTTCACTTTGTCCTGGCTCAAGGACCACCTTGAAACGGAAGCATCACTCGATGAAATCGTCGAGCGGCTGACCATGATCGGCCTTGAGGTCGAAAGCGTTGACGACCGCGGCCGCTTCAACGATTTCGTCATCGCCAGGGTCCTGAAGGCGGAAAAACACCCCGATGCCGACAAGCTGCAGGTGTTGTCAGTCGACAAGGGCGACGGCAAGCCGGTGCAGGTCGTCTGCGGTGCGCCCAACGCCCGTGCCGGCCTCGTCGGCGCCTTTGCTGCTCCCGGCACCTATGTGCCCGGCATCGATCTGACGCTGGCGGTCGGCAACATTCGCGGCGTTGAAAGCCATGGCATGATGTGTTCGGAGCGCGAACTTGAACTCTCCGACGATCATCAGGGCATCATCGATCTGCCGGAAGATGCGCCGGTCGGTACGCGCTTTGCCGATTATGCCGGTCTTAACGATCCGATCATCGAGATCGGCCTGACCCCGGACCGTGCCGATTGCACCGGCGTTTACGGCATCGCCCGCGATCTGGCCGCTGCCGGTCTCGGTACGCTGAAGGACGGTTCGGTCGAACCGGCAAGGGGCGAGGGTGACTGTCCGGTGAAGGTAAACATCGAGGCGCCCGATCTGTGCCCCGGTTTTGCCCTCCGCCTGGTAAGGGGCGTAAAGAACGGGCCCTCACCGAAATGGATGCAGCAGCGCCTTCTTGCGATCGGCATGCGGCCGATCAATGCGCTGGTGGACATTACCAATTACGTCACCTTCGACCGGGGCCGCCCGCTGCACGTTTTCGATGCCGCCAAGGTCAAGGGAAACCTGACCGTTCGCCGCGCGAAGGAGGGTGAGAAGGTCCTGGCGCTCGATGGGCGCGAATACACGCTGACGCCGGAAAACTGCATCATCGCCGACGAAAACGGCGTTGAATCGATCGCCGGCATCATGGGCGGCGAACACTCCGGCTGTGACGGGTCAACGACCGATGTGCTGATTGAATCGGCGCTGTGGGATCCCATGAACATTGCCCGTACCGGGCGTGATCTTGGCATCATCACAGATGCCCGTTACCGCTTTGAACGCGGCGTCGATCCGGAATTCATGACCGATGGCATGGAACTTGCCACGCACCTGGTGCTGGATTTCTGCGGCGGTACGCCGACGCAGCCGGAAATCGTCCTTGGTAATCCCACTCATACCGAAGGCGGGGTCGTCGGGGCAAGCGGTCACCACTACAGGGAGGTTGATTTCCCCTTCTCCGAAACGAAACGCCTGACAGGCCTCAACGTTGAGCGCGAGGAGAGCATTGCGATCTTGACGAAGCTCGGTTTCAAACCGACCGGCAATGACACCGGTAGCACGGTGCGCTTCATCGTGCCCTCCTGGCGGCCGGACATTGAAGGCAAGGCCGATCTGGTGGAAGAGGTGATGCGCATTCATGGCATCAACGAGATTGAACCATCGCCGCTGCCGTCCCCTGGCGCCGTTTCACGGAAAATCCTCACCACCGGGCAGATTCGCTCGCGCAATGCCCGCCGGGCACTGGCTGCCCGGGGGATGCTGGAAGCGGTCACCTGGTCTTTCATTTCCAAAGACCATGCCGATGCCTTTGGCGGAGGCAAGGAAGAACTGGCGCTTGCCAACCCGATTTCCGCAGACATGTCGCACATGCGGCCCTCTCTGCTGCCAGGCCTGCTGACGGCTGCCCAGCGTAATGCGGATCATGGTGTAGCTGATGTGGCGCTGTTCGAGGTCAGCCATCTTTATGAAGGCGACAAACCCGACCAGCAGCGCCGTGTTGCTTCAGGCATCCGCCGGGGCACCGCCAAACTACAGGGGGCAAGCCGTCACTGGTCCGGAAAATCCGATGCCGTGAGCGTCTTTGATGCCAAGGCCGATGCGCTTTGCGTGCTGGAAGCCTGCGGCATGGATGCCTCCAAGGTGCAGGTGGAAGCAGGTGGGCCGGACTGGTTTCATCCCGGCCGGTGTGGAACCATCAAGCTCGGGCCGAAAATTGTACTCGGTACGTTTGGCGAGTTTCATCCCATGGCACTGGAAACCCTCGATGTGGCGGGGCCTGCCTGCGGATTTGAGATGTTCCTCGATGCCATTCCCCAGCCGCGCGCAAGGGCAACCAGAACCAAGCCGCCGCTGTCGCTTTCCGCTTTCCAGGCGGTCAAGCGCGATTTCGCTTTCGTGCTCGACAAGGACAAGGACGCGGCAAGCCTGCTTCGGGCAGCTTCGGGCGCCGACAAGAAGCTGATTACCGGCGTTTCCGTCTTTGATGTTTTCGAAGGCGCGTCGCTTGGCGAGGGCAAGAAATCGATTGCCATCGAGGTGACTTTGCAGCCGACCGAAAAGACGCTGACCGATGAGGAGATCGAGGGTGTCTCGAAAAAGATCATCGAGAACGTGGAAAAATCCACCGGCGGGGTGTTGAGGGGGTAGGGCGCAAAATACCGATTCAAATCAAGTAGTTACAGAATATGTTAGTAACTATTTGAATCTATTGAATTTTCAAACATATACTGCTATATATATAATGCCTGACTGAGACTGCGGAAGTAGCAGGGGTAAGTCTGGCTTAAGGGTGGGACTTGTTCCCACCCTTCGCTTATCGGATTATCCCTTTCGCATCTTCTCGATTACACTCATAAACTAATACGGAGTTCAATTGGTCAAAAGACTGGTGGATTCTTCGCTTCCTAGCGTTAGGTGTTGGAAACTCTCTACGAAGTAATCCGTGGGCGATAAAATCAGCAGACTGGATAAAAAAGCTGTCCTGCGAAGGCTTGAACTGCGGGTCTTCTAGGATTCGTTCAATTGGAATGTTCTTGAATATATCCCCATTATCCCAGACTTGCCGGTTACTTGGTATTGGATTGAAGACCCGCATCCTCCTAACAAGGCGCCGATATTGTGTTTCTTTGCCTTCGTCGCACACGAGGAAGGCATAGGAATCCCACGCCTGCATTGTTCTGTTTACACGGTTTAGCAGTCGCTCAAATGCGCGAAATTGATCATCGTCACTGTTGCAAACATTAAATACTCTAACATCAAACCGCTTCATGTATTCTATCACTTGAAAGTGCTTATGAAAGATTTGCGCGCGCTTGTGCCGCGACAAGTGCCCCAAAATAGGGCCACTTCCGCGGCCTGACAAAAAGTGAGTGGCGTGTAATTCATAGGCAATTGGAATGTTGTGAATCTCCTTAAGGTGTTGTCGCCAGCTTTTGATGAAAGCAAATGCTTCGTTCCACCTTCGGTGAGGCACAGCAATGGCAGAGAAAATGTGATTTGGACGATCTGTAGAGTCGTCAATGTACAGAAAATGCATCTAAGAACTATATACTGAGCTCTCCTCTCGAAAAAGAATAACCGAAGTAGATTCAACATGGGAATCCCCGAATCCGAACTTGCCGAAAAGTTCATCCATGCGGCCGGCCCCGGCGGGCAGAACGTCAACAAGGTGGCAACCGCCGTTCAATTGCGCTTTGACGTGCGCAATTCGCCGTCGTTGACCGCCTATGTGAAAAACCGGCTGCGCCAGATCGCCAGCCATCTGATGACGGGCGAGGGCGAACTGGTGATCGAGGCTTCGCGCTACCGCACCCAGGGCCGCAACCGCGAGGATGCCCGTGCGCGGCTTGCCGAACTGATTGCCGAAGCGGCCAGGCCGCCGCCCAAGAAGCGCAGGAAGACCAAACCTTCCAAGGGAGCGATCGAGCGCCGGCTGAAAGCCAAGGCAGGCCGCGGCCAGGTCAAGAAACTGCGCGGCAGGGTGCGCCGGGAAGATTGACCCCTACCACCATACCCCGCCGCGGGTGATGCGGATGCGCGGCTTTCCATCGGCGGGCGCAAGGCTTTCTTTGCTGGCCGGTTTGTTGTGCCGGGCCTGGCCTTTCAGCGGCTTTACGGCATCAGAGCTCATCACGCTGGCATAGTCGGCATATTTGGAGCTTTCGCTGCGGCCCCATCTGCGCCGGATACGCGGTACGGGCGATGGGCGCTTGGGCAGTTTCCGGCGCATTTCCCCCGGAATGATCTCGCCGGCAGGTTTCCTGCCTCTAGCGATCTCTTCAATGGTTTCCGGCGCCTCTTTCAATGCCATCAGCCGTTCGATGCGGTCTTCCGTCCTGGGATGGGTTCTTAATAGCGACGGGTTGGGAATGCGCCCGCCGGGCAGCACCATGCCCTCCCAATGGGGCTTTTGCGCATTTTCAAGCTTGATGAGGGCAGAGGCCAGCCCGTCGGGATCGCCCGTCAGCATTGCCGCGCCAAGATCGGCATCGTATTCGCGGGTGCGCGAGAGTGCCAATTGCAACAGCCCGCCTGCCGTCGGTGCGAACATCAGCACGAGGACCGCGAGCCAGGGAACAGCAGCTCCGCCGCCGAACAGGATCGAGGGGATATTGGCAAGCAGGGCGAAGGTGCCGAAGGTGGACATCATCGAGGTGAACCGGCTCACCATGTCGGCAATCGCCATCACCTTGATGTCATCGTTTTTGATATGGGTGATCTCATGCGCCATGATGGCGGCAAGCTCCCGCTTGGTCATGGCGCGTATCAGCTTGTCGGTCATCGCCACTGCCGAATTGTGCTTTCTGCCCACGGCGAAGGCATTCATCATGTTGGAAGGTACCACATGGAGTTCCGGCCGGCTTTCAAGCCCGGCCCGCTCGACAAGCTGGTCGAGAATGGCATGGCCCGCCGGAAACTGCGCCGGTGAAACCTTCTGTGCCTTGTACATGCGCAGCACGATTTGCGGGCTGACACGGCTTGCCATGAAAAGGCTGACGCCGCCGAAAACCGCCGCATACAGGATGCCGTTGGCGCCGAAAAACACCCAGGCAACCACAGCCAGCAGCACAATGGAACCGCCGACCAGCAGCCAGGTGTGGATCGCATTGAGCCAGGCATGCTGCCGCTGGCGGAAGAAACTCAATTGCGTGTCGGCCATGCCGCTCTCCGGTTAATGGTGGTATTCATCTCCCAGATAGGTGGCATTGCCGCCCGCTGCAACGTTCGCCATTTGTTGGGACGGTCGGTCTGAAACGGCAAAGCCGTGCATTCTTGCCATTGCCATGTTCCCATTGGTAAACTGGCCGGACGTGATTCCCGGCGAGGCAGCACGATGGGACGGGTGGCCGGTTGAGCCAGAAACCATCCGGAAATCATTATGGCGCACCATGCCGCCGGAAGGCTGAAGCGCAAAACATCCAGCTCAGGATTGATACCTTGGAAATCACTGCCAGGACCGGATTCATAGCTCCCTTCGCGATATGCCGGTTTATCGCTCTGGTGACGGTTGCGTGCATGCTTTTTTCGGGACAGGCGGTTGCGCAAACCCCGGCAAAGAAGGTGTTCGGCTCCATGGCGGGTGCGGCGGCGCTAAAGCCTGCTGCCCACGGATTTTATTCACGCGGCTGCCTGGCGGGCGCCGTGGCCATGCCGTTCGACGGCCCCACATGGCAGGTGATGCGCATTTCCCGCAATCGCCGCTGGGGTCACCCCGATCTCATCCGCATCATCGAGGAACTGTCGATCAAGGCCAATCGCAGCGGCTGGAATGGTTTGCTGGTCGGCGACATTTCGCAGCCGCGCGGCGGGCCCATGCTGACCGGTCACCGCTCCCATCAGATCGGGCTTGATGCCGATATCTGGCTGACACCCATGCCCAACCGGCGGCTGACCTATCGCGAGCGCGAGGATACCAGCGCGATTTCCATATTGAAGAAGGGCACCAATTATGTTGATGACCGGCGCTGGAACAAGTCATTCGAAAAACTGCTTTATCATGCCGCGAACTTTCCCCAGGTTGAGCGCCTGTTGGTTCATCCCGGCATCAAGAAGAAACTCTGCGACACGGTAAAAGGCGACCGCTCCTGGCTCCAGAAAGTGCGGCCATTTTACGGCCACCACTACCATTTCCATTTGCGGATCGGCTGCCCGCCAGGCTCGGTGGACTGCAGGCGTCAAAAGGCGACGACGCCGGGAACCGGCTGCGATTCATCCCTGAAATGGTGGTTTGATGTCGCTCTTGCGCCGAAGAAAAAGACCAAGAAAAAGAAAACCGCAAAAAAGACCAAGCCCAAAAAGCCCAAGGTGATCACCGTGGCAGATCTTCCGAAAACCTGTCAGGGCGTGGTGAGAGCCGGTGAAAAGCCGGGACGTGCTGCCATCTACAATGCCAGGTCCCTGTCGGGGTTTGTCGCGCCGAAACTCGATCTGCCGGCACGGTTTGACCCCATGGCAGCGCTCGCCAGCCGCCCGATCGAGGCAAGTGGCAAGCCGTTGAAAAAAATCGCTGCCGCAGCAAAGCCGGCGGCTGCCGCAGTACCCACAAGGCGGCAGAATGCACGAACCGTTTTCGAACCGATCACCGGCCCGGTACCCGTCCCGACGCCAAGGCCGGCGCGGTAGTGGCATCAAGGTCCAGGACACGCTCTAGTCGATTTTCTCGTCCGGATAGACACCCCACAAAGTGACCTGCCGAGCATAGCCGGACCAGTCTCTGGCCTGGATCTCGCACCAGCCGTTTTCACAGGCATCAATCTCTGCCAGCACACCGGCTTCCATCCTTGCAACGACAGGGGCGCTGGTATCGGGCTTGCTGTGCAGTTCCACCATGCCGCCTTCGTCCTTCAGCCAGGGTGAGACCAGGGCAGTGCGTTTGCCCGTCAGCAGGGTTTGAACAATCCAGCCTTCAGCGCCGTCTGAATCGCGCACTTTGCGCCAGTTGTCGTATTCCTGCAGGATTTCCAGCGGCAGGCCCCGTTTGGTGAACATCCAGTCGACGGAATATTCCCGGCCCGGCCCGACGCGCATATTGACCTTGCTTGCCTTGAGCGAAACGAACCGCGGCAGTGGCAGTCCGGACTTTCCCTTGTTTGCGGCAGCCAGGACAGCAGTTGGAGCGATGGCCGTGCCCAAAGCAGCAAGAATCGGTGTTGAGAGCAGTGGCGCGGTCAGCATGCCGGCGGTAAGCAGGGAGGCGGTGAGATGACGAAGAGAACGCAACTTCTTCATTTTTACTCGACAATCCGTGTTTCAGGTTGATTGGCCAAATGTGCAATTCCCGGCCGCTGCCGTCTTGACCGCAGGCCCATTGGCGGTGCCAAATGCGTCTGATAAACAGGCTTGCCGTCCGGGAAAAATCATGGTGATTGAAGCTACACCGGACAGGGTTAAAGAGCCGTCAACAGATCGCCGGAATCAGCCAAGGCCGGGCGAAAACCGGCACGGGCAGGAGTTTGCAGCCAGCACATGACCGCTACGAAACCGAAGATCATTGTTACACGCAAGCTGCCCGATGCGGTCGAAACCCGCATGTGCGAGCTGTTTGACACGGAACTGAACCTCGATGACACGCCATTCTCCCGTGCCCGGCTGATCGAGGCGGTCAAAACGGCTGAGTGCCTGGTTCCCACGGTCACCGACCGCATTGACCGCTCGGTGATCGGCCAGGCAGGCGAGCAATTGAAACTGATCGCCAATTTCGGCAACGGGGTGGACAACATCGATATTGCCGCCGCCGCCGAAAAGGGCATTGCCGTTACCAACACCCCCAATGTGCTGACGGAAGATACGGCGGACATGACCCTGGGACTGATGATCGCTGTGGCGCGCCGCTTCGATGAGGGCGTTGATGCCATGCGCGAAGGCCGCTTCAAGGGCTGGTCGCCCACCTGGATGCTCGGCCGCCGCATTTGGGGCAAGCGCCTTGGCATTGTCGGCATGGGCCGCATCGGCACTGCTGTTGCCCGACGCGCCAAGGCGTTCGGCCTTTCGATCCACTACCACAACCGCGAACGCGTGGCAGAACAGGTGGAGCAGGAACTGGAAGCAACCTATTGGGCTTCGCTGGACCAGATGCTGGCCCGTGTCGATGTGGTTTCGGTAAACTGCCCCCACACACCGGCAACCTTTCACCTTCTTTCAGCCCGCCGCATCGCGCTGATGCAGCCGGGCTCCATCATCGTGAACACGGCCCGCGGCGAGATCATCGACCAGGATGCCCTGGTCAAGGCACTGCAGGAGGGCAAGATTGCCGGTGCCGGCCTCGATGTGCTGGAACACGAACCGGCGGTGAGCGAGGACCTGATGGAACTTTCGCGGCAGGGCAAGGCGGTCATCCTGCCCCATATGGGATCGGCGACCATTGAGAGCCGTCAGGAAATGGGCGAACGGGTGATCATCAACATCCGCACCTGGATGGACGGCCACCGCCCGCCCGACCGAATTCTGCCGAACATGGTGTAACCTGGAGAAAGCGAGATGAAGGGAGAACGTTCCTGGCGGTTCAGCCATGCGGTTTCACGCCTGCCCGGCGAGAGCATCGCCAGCGGCCTGCGTGCGCAGGCGGGCACCGACCCTGACCCGAAAACGTTTCTGGCAGAGCACCGAGCCTATACCAGGGCGCTGGAGGAAACCGGGGCAAAGGTTACCGTGCTTGATGCGCTGGAGGAGTTTCCCGATTCGGTCTTCATCGAGGATGCCGCCCTGTGCGCTGGCGGCACGGCGATCATTTTGCGGCCGGGCGCTGAAAGCCGCTATGGAGAGGCCGCTGCCGTCGCCCCAGCGCTTGAAGCCATTTTTGGCTCGGTTAAACGGCTCGAACGGGGTTTTGTGGATGGCGGCGATGTTCTCCTGACCGATGACGAAGCGCTGATCGGCATGTCGGAGCGCACCGATCAGGAAGGTGTCGACGCGCTTTCTGAAATCCTTGAGCCGCTCGGCTACCGCACCCGCACCGTGCACACGCCGCCCGGCGTTCTGCATTTCAAATCGGATTGCGGACTGCTTGACAGCAATACGATCTTTTCAACGGCGCGGCTTGCCAATTCGGGCTGCTTTGAGGGCTATCGGGTGATCGAGGCAGTTGCGGGCGAGGAGGCAGCCGCCAACCTGATCCGCTTCAACGATCCGGTGTTCCTGCGCAGCGGATTTCCAAAGACTCTCGCCCTGCTCCAGTCTGAGGGATACAAGGTGATAACGCTTTCCGCCGATCAGGCCGCCCTGGTGGATGGCGGGCTGTCCTGCATGTCACTGAGATTCAGTCTTTGAGCCTTTTTCGCATGGTGATCGAGGTGGGGCGGTCATAACCTGCATGGGCCGTCTCGGCGGTTCTGGTGAAACCGAGCGCCTCGAAAAACCGGTGGTTGTTCACCAGTTCGACACGCGATTGCAGTTCAAGTTCCCGGTAACCGAGCTGGCGGGCAAGCGCTTCCGCTTCGCTCATCAGACGTTGGCCCAGCCCCTTCCCGCGCGATTTCTCTGCCACGGCGAGTTTACCCACGTAAAGACAGTCGCCGCGCGGATCGCAGAAGATGCAGGCAGCAGGCGCAGTGCCGTCGAAAAGCACCAGTGCATGTTCACGCGCTGCCTTCTGCTGCAGGGTTTTGATTGTCAGGCGATTGGCTGAGGAAGGCGGATCGATAACACCGTCCATATAAGCGAATGCGCCAAGAATCAGATCAAGGACGGCGGGCCAGTGTGGCTCGCCCGGCATCATCCGCCGCAGTATCACTGTCATGGCGTTTTCAGGGTCAATTCAACCCTGCCGCTTGTAACGGATGGTTTCAAACCGCATCGCCTTGCCATCGATCATCAACAGGCGTCCCACCAGCGGCTCGCCGACACCGGTGATGATCTTGATCGCCTCCATCGCCTGAAGCGAACCCATCACGCCGGTCAGCGCTCCCAGAATGCCGGCTTCCGCACAGGCCGGCAATAATCCGTCATCGGGCTTGTCGGGAAAGATGTCCCGGTAGCGCGGATTGGGGTTGCCCTTATTGTCTGCAAGATGGGGCATCAGAACCGTCAGCGTGCCGTCAAACCGCCCGACGGCAGCCGTCACCAGCGGCTTTTCAAGCTTTTCGCAGACATCTGCAGCCAGATAGCGCGTGGCGAAATTGTCCGAACCGTCCACCACAAGATCATAACCGCCGATCAGGCGTTCGGCATTTGCCTCATTCAGTCTTTCATCGTGCCGGATTGCGGTCACATAGGGGTTGATCCGCTGAAGGGAATGCTCGGCCGACTGCGTCTTTGCGGTGCCGACTGCATTGCTGTCATGGATGACCTGGCGCTGCAGGTTCGACAGCGAAACCGTGTCATCATCGGCAATCCCCAGCGTGCCAACTCCGGCAGCGGCAAGATATTGGAGCACCGGCGAACCAAGCCCCCCCGCGCCGATCACCAGCACTTTCGCCGCTTTCAGCTTCTGCTGGCCTGCTCCCCCAACTTCCGCCAGTACGATGTGGCGGGCATAGCGTTCCAGTTCGCTTTCATCGAGCATGTTGGTGGCTCCGCAGACCAGGTGTAATTCAGCCGGTTGTAACACTGCCGCCGCCAACGGTGAAGAACTGGCCGCGCTCGCCCAGCGCGGTAAACAGTGCCCGGTCCGTGCCCGTCATGAAGGCCTGACAGCCCAACCCGTCCACCATGTCGAACAGGGCGGTGCGGCGCTTTTCGTCAAGATGGGCTGCAATTTCATCCAGCAGCAGGATCGGCGCAAAGCCGTTGATCTCGCGGGCCAGCCTTGCATGGGCAAGCACCATGCCGATCAGCAGTGCCTTCTGTTCGCCGGTCGAGCACAAGGCAGCAGGCATCGACTTCGGCCGGTGGTGGACTGCGATGTCGCTGCGGTGTGGCCCTTCCAGGGTGCGGCCCGCCCCCTTGTCATTCCATCGATTGGCGCGAAGGCGGGCGGCATACTCGGCTTCCAGGTCGCTTGCCGCCATGTCCCCATGGGCACTTTCAAGCGTACCCTCAAGGGCAACCACTGCGTCGGGAAAGAGTGAACCTGCCTCGTGCTGCGCAATGATGGCAGCCGACAAAAGCGAGGCCAGTTCCCGCCGGGCAGCAACAATGGCGGTAGCCAGTTCCGCCATCTGGGTTTCCACCGCGTCAAGCCAGGGCCCTGGCGTAGTGTCTTCCGACAGGAGCCGGTTGCGCCCGCGCATCGCCTTTTCAAAATCGTTGACTCGCCGTCCGTGCAAAGGGTCGATCGCAAGCACCATGCGGTCGAGGAATTTGCGCCGGTCGCTGGCAGGTCCGGTAAACAGCCCGTCCATAGCCGGCGTCAGCCAGGCAATCCGGCTGTGCTCCAGCAGCGCATCGATGGTTTTTGCCTGACTGCCATTGATGCGAACCTTGCGCTGGGTTTCTATGCCTGCTGGAGTTTCAACCAGCCCGGTTCCGATCTCGGCCGGCCCGTGCGCGCCACTTAAGGCAGCGAACACGCTCCATGCCCCCGATCCGCCCGCCCGGGCTATCTGGTCATAGGCAGCCCGCCGCAACCCGCGTCCTGGCGACAGAAAGGAAACCGCCTCCATCAAATTCGTTTTGCCGGAACCGTTTTCTCCGGTCAGCACCACATGACGCTGATCAATTTCGAGGGAAAGGCTGTCATAATTCCTGAAATCGGTCAGCCGCAGCACCTCAAGATGTACGGGCCGGTAGGCCGGTTCTGTCCCGGCGGCTTGGTCTTGTGCTGTTTCTTCCGTCCGGGCCATCGCGCAACGCTCCTGCCGGGCTCTTGCCGGCACAAGGGTGATTCACCCGATGGATAGCATATTTGGCGGCAAAATCCGCAAGGCGCCGTATTGGCGCGCCTTACACCCCTGGGCACCCGGGCGCTTATACCCGCATGGGCATCAGCACGAACAGGACATCGTCATCGCCGGAATCGCGGATCAGGGTCGGCGAGCCGGAGTCTGCCAGCATGAAGACCGTTTCGTCGCCTGAAAGCTGGTTGGTGATATCAAGCAAATAGCGCGAGTTGAAACCGATCTCCAGCGCCTCGGCGTCATAGCCCACGGCCACTTCTTCCGTTGCCGTGCCCGATTCCGGATTGTTGACGGCAAGCACTACCTGCCCCTCGCCAATGGTGAGTTTGACCGCCCGACCGCGCTCCGAGGAGATGGTGGATACCCGGTCGACCGCAGCAGCGAAGGTTGCCCGGTCCATTTTCAGTTCCTTGTCGTTCCCGGTGGGGATGACGCGGGTATAGTCGGGGAAGGTGCCGTCGATCAGTTTCGAAGTCAGGATCACATCGCCGACCGTCAGGCGGATTTTGGTGTCCGATACCTCAAAGGTAACCGTGGCGTCTCGATCTTCCACCAGCTTCTGTATCTCGCCGACCGCCTTGCGCGGCACGATGATGCCAGGCATGCCTTCAGACCCCGACGGGGCTTCAGCCTGGGCGCTGGCAAGGCGGTGGCCGTCGGTTGCCACAGCACGCAGCACCGGCTTGCCGTCTTCTTCAACCGAATGGAAATAAATGCCGTTGAGATAATAGCGGGTTTCTTCCGTCGAAATGGCAAACTGGGTCCGGTCGATCAGGTTTTTTAGGTTCGCCGCGGCCAGGCGGAACATGTGGCTGAAATCGCCAGCCGTAATGTCGGGGAAATCGGTTGATGGCAGGCATTGCAGGGTAAAGCGCGAGCGCCCTGCGGCGATCTTGACCGAATTGCCGTCTTCTTCCATCGACAGCATGACTTCCGCCCCCTCGGGCAGTTTTCGCACAATGTCATGCAGCATGTGGGCGGGAACCGTCGTGGAACCGGCCTGCTCGACCACTGCCGGCACTTTCTCGAAGATTTCAAGATCGAGATCGGTTGCCTTAAGGTGCAACTCGCTGCCTTCTGCCGTCAGCAGCACGTTCGACAGGATCGGAATGGTATTGCGGCGCTCGACCACCCTGTGCACGTGGCCAAGGGACTTCAGAAGGTTGGACCGTTCAATCGTTACACGCATTTTGACTGTTCCCGTCTGCTACCTCCCAGGCGGTTGCCATGGGGAAACCGGACGTTGATCTGGCTGGCAGATTGATCTTGCCGGCTGCTGCTTCTGGGTAGAATTCGCGCCGGGCAGCGCAGATTGTGAAAATCCGCGGCATTTTGCAATGGTCTGCGTGTTTTTGACAGTCCTGCCGGTGGCTTTGCTGGGGAAAACCGCCATGGGACGGTTCCTGCTGCTCAGTCGAGGATCAGACGCTTGAGCAATTCGATTTCCTGGGCAAGTTTGTGGTCTTCCGACATCAGGTCCTCGATCTTGCGCACAGCATGCAAAACCGTTGTGTGATCGCGGCCTCCAAAACGCCTTCCGATCTCCGGCAGCGAGCGCGGTGTCATTACCTTGGAAAGATACATGGCAATCTGGCGCGGGCGCACGATCTGCTGGGTGCGCCGGTTTGACAGAAGGTCGTTGCGGGCAACGTTGAACTGCCGGGCAACGACGCGCTGGATGTCTTCGATGCGCACACGCTTGTTGTCGCCGGAGCGGATCAGGTGCCGCAGCATCTTGTCCAGCTCCTCATACCCTTCCGGCCCGTCGCTGTAACGGTGCTGCAGCAGGAGCTGATTGAACGCGCCATCAATGTCGCGGCAGCTCGTATTAACCTGCCGGGCGACGTAATGGCGGATGTCCTCGGGAATATCGAGCCCCGGCTGGTCGCGTTTGGCCTCCTCATAGCGCATGTTCAGGATCGACTTGCGCAATTCGTAGTCCGGTGCCTCGATGTCGAGTGCCACACCGCCCTTGAGACGGGAGCGAACCCGCTCATTAAGGCTTTCAAGCTCCGTGGGCGGACGGTCCGCTGCCACCACCACCTGCCGCGCGCTGTCGATCAGCTCGTTGAGAAGATGGCAGAATTCCGCCTGGATCGCCTTGCCCTGCAGAAACTGCATGTCATCAATCAGCAGAAGGTCGATATCGCGCAGGGTTTCCTTCAGGGACAGGGCGGTGTGGTTGTGCAGGGCCTTGGCGAACACCCACATGAAATAGTCGGCGGTCAGGTAGCGCACCTTCTTGGAAGGATCGCGCAACCGGGTTTCCCAGGCTATCGCCTGCAGCAGATGGGTTTTGCCGAGGCCCACATTGGCATGGATGAACAGCGGGTTGAACCGTACGGACGAACCATCCCCCTCGGCGACCGAACGGGCTGCCGCATAGACCATGCGGTTCGACTTGCTTTCGATGAAATTTGCGAAGGTGTGACGCGGATCGAGCGGGGAACCGGTAAATCCCGGCTCGCCCTCAACCGCATTCCGGCTGGATTGTGAGCGGGGCAAAAACGGCTGGCCACCCCTGCGAGCGTCCTCACCGGCACCGTCCTCGCCGTTCAGCGGCTTGCTGGCAGCACGCACATTGGTCCGCCGCACTGCCGAGCGGATAATGACATCGGCGCGTAAAATGGCCTTGTCCTCTTTCTGCCAGAGTTCGAGCAGGAGGTCACGGTAGTGCGAATTGATCCAGCTTTTCAAAAACGCCGTCGGTACGGAATGAACAGCCACGCCGCCCTCGGTTCCAACCAGTTTGATGCGGCCGAACCAGCTGTTGAAGATTTCGGTACCGAGCTTTGCCTGAAGCTTCTGACGCACCTTGATCCAAGCCCGATGGTCGACGCTTCCTCCGCCGGTGCCATCACCATCGCCGCTTTTTCTTTTTCTGCCTGCCGGTGGTTTCTTGCTGCCCGCTGCCTTGCTCTGCCCGAAAGTTTCGCCGCTTGTCTGTTTCATCTTCCCGCCTGATTGTATATTGCCCGCTTTTGTGCCGGCTTTTCTGTTCTCATTGTGCCAATTCCTCGCGGCCGCCGCCGCGCTGCCTAATCCTTCCTTTTCCAAGGCAGCTTGTCGTGCTGCCAGCCATTGATCTTGGCCCGCTCCCCGGTTTCGTCCGGATCGCCCTCGAAGCCGGCTTCAACGTTATAGGCATGGCTGTAGCCGAGCGCGGTCAGCGCCGCCGCCGCCGCCTTGCTTCTGGCGCCCGAACGGCACAGACAGAACACCGGCATGTTGCGGTCCTTTCCCGCTGCCCTCAGGTTTGCATCCACTGTTTCGGCAAAGTCCGCATTAACTTCCATGGAAGGAAACATCTGCCATTCCACGAACACGGTTTCCTTGTTCAGGGGGGAGAGATCCGGCACGCCGATGACATCCCATTCCCTGGTGGTGCGGACATCGACCAGCACGGCATTCTCGTCCGCCTCAAGCGCGTTCCAGGTATCCTTGCAGCTTTTGTCGCCCGCATACGACATATTGCCCATCTTCCTTTCTTCGTTTTCCAACGCTCACAGCCTTGCCGGCACGTTGACAACGACCCCGCCGGCTTTTGCCCTGTCGTCCGGCAAATCGCCTCACCCTCCGGAACCTGTTTCCGGAGAACAAGGAGCAAAAGCCCCGTTACGCTTTACTTGAGCGCTTCACGCTTTGATCAAAGCGCAACAACGCCATGCCCCGGCTGGCAAATGCCACAGTTGGGTCCCGACCTTCCGGCCAGAATCCGCGTCGTGTTTAACCAGCCCCCCGGCCAGCCCGCCGAAACCGGCTGCCTGTCCTCAGGGCGAGGGCAGTTTGCAGCCTTTGCCGCATCCGCGTGAGTCCGGAAAGCGCGAGCTTCCCGGCCGGCAGAGCGGCCTTATCGGCGTCCGAAAGACATAGAAATCCCTGCCCCGCACAGGCATGTGCCTAACTGGGTGCTGCCGGATGATCCATCCGGTCTCACAAAACAAGAAATCCCCTCTTCCGGGAGCGAAAACCCCAGAAATCCTAGGGTTTGCCGCCGACAGGAAGAAACCTACACAGGCCCATTTTGCCTTGCAACAGGCAATCGGAGATTTTCGAAAAAGTAATTTTTTTAACCGCTTCCCGATACGGAAATCAGCGGGGTGCCATTTCAAAAACAGCTTGTGATTCAACGGTTTTTTGCCGCCTTTGCATGCCCGCCGCAGCCAGGCGGAAGTGAGCGAAAAAAATTTTCTCACCCAAGGGGGATTGACTCAAAAAACCGTGTTGATTCAGTTGATAGGAAATAATTCAGAACGACCATGGTGTATCTTGTTGAATAAAAACAATAAAAAAATAACGGAAAATAATCCTCCAATTTTGGGTGTTTCGGAAAATTTGCCTCGGCAAATCTCTTTGAAACGGACTTCAGGCACATCGCCATACCGGCTACCGCATGGATGGCAGACAGGTGCCGGCCGCCAAAATAGCAAAAACCCTGCGCATCGGCAGGGTTTGTCAACAATCTTACAGCGATTGAGCGTTGAATGGCTGCTGCAACACCGTTGCGCCCGCCTTGCAGCTCCGGGGCCTGAAATCAGGCGCTGGCAGCCTTTACGCGCTTGGCGAGGCGCGAAACCTTGCGGGCTGCAGTGTTCTTTTTCAGGATGCCCCTGCTGACGGCCTTCATGATTTCCGGCTGTGCGGCCTTGAAGGCTTCGTTGGCGGCATCCCTGTCACCAGCGGCAGCCGCTTCTTCAACTTTACGCACATAGGTGCGCATGCGCGAGCGATTGGCTTTGTTGACTTCGGTGCGGGCCTCGATTTTGCGGACCGCTTTTTTTGCTGAGGCAGTGTTTGCCATGGTCGGACTTTCTCAAATGCCCTGATCGGGCGTTCATGTTCGGGTTTTCGGTCTGGCGCGCTGGCATGCCCCGCCTGTTAACCGGCGTATCCTGGCTGCGGCAGCACGACAAAACACGGCGGCTCACATCATCCGAAATGAGCCGCCGGAATTTCGAGGCGCTTATAAGGGGATAATGGGCTCAAAGTCAACGCATCGGGCTTAAAAACAGGCCGGCTTGGCCGATTTCAGCTCGTCCATTTCAGCCCATGCACATCAGCGTTGACAGGCAGGACAGTAAAAGGTTGAGCGTCCCGATTGAACCATCCGGCGGACGGTGCCCTCACAATCCCGCTTCGGACAGGGCTCGCCTTCCCGGCCATAGACGGAAAACTGGTGTTGAAAGTAGCCGAGACTGCCGTCGGCCTGACGGTGATCGCGCAGCGAAGAGCCGCCCGCCTCGATTGCCCGGGCGATCACCCTGCGGATTTCCGCAGCAAGGGGCCGAAGCCGCTTCGATGGTGTGCCGTTTTTCCTTGTCAGGCTGCCGGCGAGCCGCTTCGGAGAAAGCCCTGCCCCGTGCAGCGCCTCGCAGACATAGATGTTGCCGAGGCCGGCAATGAGCTTCTGATCAAGCAGGGCGGCCTTGAGCGGTGTGCGCTTGCCGGCAAAGCACGCAGCAAGATAGTCTTCCGACAAGGCATTGCCGGTGGGTTCGATCCCCAGATCGCAAAACAGGGGATGCAGGTCGAATGTGCTGCGCGGTATCAGGTCCATGAAGCCGAACCGGCGCGGATCATTGTAGGTCACCCGTGCCTTGCCGCTGCCGGCACGCTCAAGGTGAAAAACCACATGGTCATGCGCAGGTTTTTTCGACCGGTCGTGATGAAAGACGCCAGGCTGGCTGTTTTCTGCTTCCATTTCGATCCGGAACGACCCAGACATGCCCAGATGCATGATGAGCACCATGCCGTCATCAAGGTCCACCGTCAGATATTTTGCCCTTCTGCCCATGGCGGTCACGGTGCGCCCTTCAAGCCGTTCGGCAAATTTTGCGGGAAAGGGAAAGCGCAGATTTGCCCTGCGGACTTCCACGGCAGCAATGCGCGCGCCTTCCATCACCGGCGCCAGCCCGCGGCGCACGGTTTCCACCTCCGGCAGTTCAGGCATGACCGTACCGCCCCCTGCCGCCCCTGCGGGAAGCTGACGCATTCAATTGCCGGCTGGTATCGTTATGGTCTTTCTTCAAGGCCGGATCGCCTCCGTTCCTGCTTGCGGGGTGCCATATGCTCCCAGGCTGTCTATAAGGTTGTAACCAACACGCCGGAACGCCAGACCGGACGCCCGCCATTCGATCACCGGAACCGCAACATGCCCGTCCAGAACACAAAAACAAGGTCGAAATCTGCTGAAGAACTTTCCGCAAGCTTTGGTTTTGCGGAAGTCGTCAGTGACGAGAAACAGCCTCTGGTCAACGATGTCTTTCACAAGGTGGCTGGCCGCTACGACATGATGAATGATCTGATGTCCGGCGGCATGCACCGCGTCTGGAAGGACGCCATGATTGCCCGCCTGGCACCGCCGCGCAAGCCGGGCACTCCCTGGCATCTGCTCGACGTTGCCGGCGGAACGGGCGACATTGCTTTCGGCGTGGTGGAAGCGGCAAACCGGAATGTTCGGGCAACCGTGCTCGATATTAATGCTTCCATGCTTGAAGTCGGCCGCAAGCGTGCGGTGGGCCGCAAGTTGGATGGCCATGTGGAATTTGTCGAAGCCGACGCCCAGAAACTGCCTTTTGAGGACAATGCCTTTGACGCCTACACGATCGCCTTTGGCATCAGAAACGTGCCGCACATCGATCTGGCCCTTGCAGAAGCCTGGCGTGTGCTGAAGCGCGGCGGACGGTTCCTCTGCCTGGAATTTTCAGAAGTCGAGGTGCCGGTTCTCGACAGGCTGTATGATGAATGGTCGATGCGGGTAATTCCACAAATCGGCAAGGCGGTCGCCGGGGATGACGAACCTTACCGCTATCTTGTGGAGTCGGTTCGCAAATTTCCCAGTCAGCGCAATTTTGCCGCCATGATTGCCGGGGCGGGCTTTTCCCGGGTTGACTGGTCGGACTTTTCGGGCGGCATCGCAGCGCTGCATTCCGGCTGGAAGCTTTGACGGCATCATGATCATGAGTGTCTTCTCCAACCTTTTGTCGCTGGCGCGGGCCGGATATGTGCTTGCAAGGGAGGGCGTGATTTCCGCGCTTCCCTCCGATCCCCTGCCGCCACCGGCCCGGTTCGGCCAAAAGCTCGCCGGTCTCATTCGCCGTTCCAGGGCAAAGAATGCGACCCGGTCGGAAAAACTGTCCATCGCCCTTAACCGCCTCGGCCCTTCCTGGGTCAAGCTTGGCCAGTTTCTGGCAACCCGGCCCGATGTGGTGGGGGCTGAAATCGCCGGCGACCTGGAACTGCTGCAGGATCGCATGAAGCCGTTTTCGCGTGCCGAGGCGGTGCGCCAGATCGAGGCTTCCCTTGGCCGTCCGCTTGAAGACCTGTTTTCCGATTTTTCCGAGCCCGTTGCTGCTGCTTCGGTTGCCCAGGTGCACAAGGCAGTCCGCAGGCGCGATGGAGAAACGGTAGCGGTAAAGGTAATCCGGCCTGGCGTGAGGCCGCGTTTCCGCCGCGATCTTGAAACCTTCTACACCCTTGCCCGCCTGCAGGAAAAATATGTCCCGGCATCAAGGCGCCTCAGGCCCGTGGCGGTCACCGATACGCTGGCACAATCGGCCAAGATCGAAATGGACATGCGGCTGGAAGCGGCTGCCTTTTCCGAGCTTGGCGAGAATACCGCAGATGATCCGGGCTTTCGCGTGCCGCAGGTGGATTGGGAACTGTCGGGCCGCGATTGCGTGACCATGGAATGGGTTGAGGGGCTCAAGCTGTCCGACGTGGCCGGTATCCGCGCTGCGGGCCACGACCTTCAGCAACTGGCAGCAACGCTGGTTCAGTCGTTCCTGCGCCACACACTACGCGACGGCTTCTTTCATGCCGACATGCATCCCGGCAATCTGTTTGTCGATCCCAATGGGGATATCGTTGCCGTCGATCTTGGCATTGCCGGACGCCTGGGCAAGAAGGAGCGGCGCTTTCTTGCCGAAATCCTCTATGGTTTCATCACCCGTGATTACACCCGTGTGGCAGAGGTTCATTTCGAGGCCGGCTATGTGCCCGCCCATCACGATGTGGCAAGTTTTGCCCAGGCGATCCGCGCCATTGGCGAGCCGATCCACGGCCAGCCGGCGGAAACCATTTCCATGGCCAAGCTGCTCACCCTTTTGTTCGAGGTTACCGAGCTCTTCGACATGCAGACCCGGCCGGAACTGCTGTTGCTGCAAAAAACCATGGTGGTTGTCGAAGGCGTGGCGCGCACCCTCAATCCCAACTTCAACATGTGGAAGACGGCAGAGCCGGTGGTTGGCGACTGGATCCGCCGCAATCTCGGTCCGGCGGCGATTGCCGCAGACGCCCGTGACGGGCTGAAGGCCGGCCTGCATCTTGCCCGCCAGCTTCCCGAACTGTCGGAACGCGCTGAAAAACTGGCAAGGGAAATGGCCGACATGGGTGAGGCCGGCTTCCGCCTGTCGCCGGAAACGGTAGAAAAAATCGGAAAGGCGGAAGCACGCCATTCACGCTGGGGCCACATTGCCTTGTGGGTAATCGCTGCGATTTTGGCCTGGCAGGTGTTTTTCGCCTGAGATGGGCTAACGCCGCGCATTGGAGTCTTCAAGTTTGACAGCGTTGCTAGCAGTGCTTACATTGCTAGCAAACATCTGGCGTGCAACTGTGGAGGTGCATATGGCAACGCTGACAATTCGAAATCTCCCTGACGAGGTGAGGCAGGCGCTCCGCGAGCGGGCGGCCAGAAACGGCGTTTCCATGGAGCAGGAAGTGCGGCGCATTCTCGCTGAAAGCATGCAAAAGACGGCGGTAAAGCACATGCAGTTCAAGGCAGCTGAAGATATTCTGCAAATGGCCCGGGGTTTGCGGGATGAAGCGCCACTTGACCCCATGTACAAGGAACTGTCCCACAAGGAACTGACGGACACCTTGTGGAATGAAGGGCATGATCGCTGATGGTGATTGATTCATCTGCCATTGTTGCGATTCTGCTTGAAGAAGCCGATGCAGAACGTTTCGCGAATGCCCTTGTTGCTGCGCCGCTCAGGATCATGAGCCGCGTTACCTATGTTGAATGCGCCTTTGTGATGCATGGCCGTGCGCCAAAACGCGGGTTGCGTGCCCTGGAGCAGTTGATCGAGGGGCTTCCTGTAAGGTTGATCGATTTTGATGCCGGCCAGATGGACAGGGCTGTTGAAGCGCGGTGCAGATACGGAAAAGGGTCAGGCCATCGCGCAGGCCTCAATCTCGGCGATTGTTTTTCCTATGCCCTGGCAAAAAGCCGCAGCCTGCCGCTACTGTTTCAGGGCATGGATTTTGCCGCGACGGATGTCGAGGCAGCAATTCCATAATCAGTTGATTGCAATGCAATCAACTACTTGAAATCAATGCAATCAAATGCCATGCTGATGCCATGGCCAGCATCACCATACGCAATCTCGATGAGTCCACCAAGCAGGCCTTGCGCCAGCGTGCGGCGGCCAACGGCCGCTCCATGGAGGAGGAGGCCCGCCTGCTGCTGGCAGAACTGGAGCGGGCACAGTTCCCGGACCCGGCCGGTACCGGTGTCCCGCATCAGCCGCCAATATCGGCAATACCGGCAGCCCCTGCCGAAACGCCGGCGCCCGAACCGGCCATTGCAGGTTTTCCCGGGGCCGGAAAGCGCGTCCTGCTGATCATCTCCGGCGGGATTGCAGCCTATAAATGCCTTGACCTTATACGCCGCCTGCGCGAGCGCGGCGTTCACGTTCGCGCGGTCATGACGGCGGCCGCCCAGGAGTTCATCACGCCGCTTTCCGTTGGCGCGCTGACGGCCGATACAGTCTTTGCCGATCTGTTTGACCGTGAGGACGAGCACGATGTCGGCCACATCCGGCTCGCCCGCGATTGCGATCTCATCATCGTCGCCCCGGCAACGGCCGATCTGATGGCAAAGATGGCGAACGGGTTTGCCGGCGATCTGGCTTCCACCGTCCTGCTCGCCACCAACCGGCCGGTATTGATTGCCCCTGCCATGAACCCGGCCATGTGGCGCCATCGTGCGACGCGCCGCAATGCGGAAACGCTCGAAAAAGACGGAATACACTTCATTGGACCGATGGCCGGCGAAATGGCCGAATCCGGTGAGGCGGGCGAAGGCCGCATGGCCGAGCCCATGCAGATCGTGGAGCGGGCCGGTGAACTGCTCGATACTCGCCCCAAGCCGCTCAGGGGCAAGCGGGCAATTGTGACGTCCGGGCCGACCCATGAACCGATCGACCCGGTGCGTTACATCGCCAACCGGTCTTCCGGCAAGCAGGGCCACGCCATCGCGGCGGCACTTGCCGATCTCGGCGCCGAGGTGATCGTGGTTTCAGGTCCGGTTTCCATTCCCGATCCGAAGGGCTGCGAGATGGTACGGGTGGAAAGCGCCCGCGAGATGCAGCGCATGGTGGAGGCAGCGCTTCCCGCCGATATCGCTGTCATGGTCGCTGCGGTCGCAGACTGGCGCTCCAGGGGCGAAGCCAATGAAAAGATGAAAAAGGAAGGCGGCAAGGGACCAACTCATCTGGAACTGACGGAGAATCCCGACATTTTAAAGGGCCTCGGCCATCACAAGCAGCGCCCCGCATTGCTGATCGGGTTTGCCGCCGAAACGCAAAAGGTGGTTGAGCATGCCCGGGCCAAGCTTGAGCGCAAAAATGCCGACTGGATCATCGCCAACGATGTTTCCCCCGACAGCGGCATTGGCGCCGGCGATGGCGGCGTCATGGGCGGCGACCGCAACCGGGTTCGCATTCTCACACGCCAGGGTGTGGAAGCGTGGCCCGAGCTGACCAAAAAAGAGGTGGCAGAGCGCCTTGTCGCGCGCATTTGCGAGCATCTGGCGGCGGCAACCACAACGGCCTGACGCCATCTGCCGGCCATCAAATAAGGACTGCGTTCACCCGTTGTTAACCCTGACACGGCACTACTCGGACAGGGGCAGATGATCGCTTTGCCATGCGTTGCATTGCTGTGTTGCGGCGAACTGCACCTTTTCGAATCCACCCGGAGTTAAATCCGGGCAGTCAGGTGTGGAATTTTATGGCGCACCAGTACAACAAACCCCGCGCCGGGGCTGACGGCCGAGATGCGGCACACAATCTGGCAATCGTTGCCGATCGTGACGCCGATTTCCTGTCCGCTGTTCTGGGCGGCCTGATTTCCAAACTCGATGTTGCCATTGCGCTTTGGGACGAGAAAGACTGCCTGGTCGCCTTCAACACCGATTTCCGCGAGCTGTTTTATGCTTGTCCGGAATTCAGGACCGGCAAGACCTTCGAGGAGTGCCTTACAGATTATGCCCTCTCGAGCGAGGTGCTTGAGCCTGAAAGCCATGCCTTGGAGTGGGTGGCCCGGCAGGTTGAAAAACGCCAGGCCTTGATGGGCAGGGAACGTGAGTACACCACACCGGACGGCCGGCTGATTTCCGCCATCGATTATCCCCTGCCCAATGCCGGGACGCTATCCATCCGCAGGGACGTCACGCAGATGCGGCAAAACAACCAGAGCGAACAGCTTTCGGCCATTGCCCTGGAAACCCTGGCCAATCCGGTGGCGGTGAAGGATTCCTCCCTGCGTTACGTCATGGTCAATGACGCCTTTGCCGCGCTCCATGGCAAAACCCGTCAGGCGATGATCGGCAAGGACTTGTCGGATGTGACCGCAAAGCACATCGCCAGCAAGCTGGAAGCCCGCGAGCGGATCGTTCTGAAGACAGGCAGGCCGGTGGTTCTGGAGGAAGCCTGGCAAACGCCCGATGGTGAGCGAATCGATGTTGTTTCCAGCTGCAAGCGCCTCGACACCAGTGAGGGCGAATCCTATGTTTGCGTCGTTGTCAACGATGTGTCCGACATCCGCCGGCGTGAGCGCAAGCTTGAAGAACTCACCGGAGAAATCGAGAGAAGCCGGCAAAAACTGGAGGACTTCGCCGCAACTGCTGCCGACTGGTTCTGGGAGATGGACAAGGACCTGAGGTTTACCTTTCTGTCGGAACATATTTACGGCGCAGTCGGTATTCGCCCTGAACAGATTGTCGGGAAAACCCGCCGCGAGCTGATTGTTGGAGGGGAAATCAATCCCGACTTTCAAGGCCATCTGGACGCGATGGAAACCCGTCTGCCTTTCAAGGACTTTACCTACAGGATTTGGTCCGAGGCGCGGCAGGAGGAAATCTGGATTTCCACCAGCGGCACGCCGCTGTACGGCGATGACGGGGAATTCACCGGCTATATCGGCTCCGGCCGGAACGTGAACGAGCAAATGCGCATTCGCGCCGAGTTCGAGGCAGCTTCCCGCCTTGTTTCCCAGGCGACCTCCGCGATGGTGCAGGGACTGATGATATTCAGCGATGAAAAAATCGAGTACATGTCGGGCAAGGCCAGACAGCTTCTTGAATTGCCTGAAGAGATCGGCGTGGGTACCTCAATTGAGGAGTATTTCGAATATCTGATCGAGCGTGGTGACTATGAGGATACGGAAGCCGGCCGAAGGAAGACATCGCAGATAGCAGCCGATGTGCGCGATGGCAGGATGCACCGTGTCGAGCGTGCCACGCCCTCCGGCCGTATGCTGGCCATCGAGGCAGCACCCGGCATTCACGGCGGTGCCGTCATTACCATTTCCGACATTACCAAACAAAAGGAACACGAAAGCGAGCTCGAAAAGGCACGTAGCCTGGCACAGCATGCAGACCGTGCGAAATCGGAGTTTCTGGCCAACATGTCCCACGAAATCCGCACACCGATGAACGGGGTGATGGGCATGGCTGAATTGCTGTCGAAAACCGATCTCAATGCAAAACAGCAGATGTTTACCGATGTCATCGTGAAATCCGGCTCGGCGCTCTTGACCATCATCAACGACATACTGGATTTCTCCAAGATCGACGCCGGACAGATGGAGCTTGATCCTGCTCCCTTCAAACTGGCCGAGGCGATAGAGGATGTGGCAACGCTGGTGACTTCGAGGGTCGCTGAAAAGGATCTTGAAATGATTGTGCGGGTCGACCCGGCCCTGCCTGCAATGATGGTCGGCGATGTCGGGCGAATCCGGCAGATTGTGACCAATCTGCTTGGCAATGCAGTCAAGTTCACCGAGCAGGGCCATGTCTATGTGAATGTTTCTTCACTGGGAACTTCCGGGAAAGCTGGCGCTCACCGTCTGCGATTTGAGGTGGAGGACACCGGCATCGGCATTCCCGCCGACAAGCAGAAGACGATCTTCGAAAAATTCAGCCAGGTAGATGCCTCTTCAAACCGCAAGCACGAAGGCACCGGTCTTGGCCTGGCGATCGCTTCTTCACTGGTCGAGCTCATGGGTGGCAGAATTGGCGTTCAATCCGCCGTAGGCGAAGGCTCCACGTTCTGGTTTGAAATGGAATTGCCGGAACATGCCACCGGCAAGTCTGGCAAGCGGCCTCCGCGGGATGTCACCGGCGCGCGGATCCTCATTGTCGATGACAATGCAGTCAATCGCTCCATCCTGAGCGAGCAACTGGCGGCCTGGCGCTTTGATGGTGCGGCGGCCGGAACCGGCGAGGATGCCTTGACAATCCTTAGGCTGGCCGGCGAAAGAGGCCTCAAGATCGACTGCATTGTTCTCGATTATCAGATGCCGGAAATGAACGGCGGTGAATTTATCGAAAGAATGCGCCGTGATTCGGCAATCGGCGATATTCCGGTAATCATGCTCACCTCGGTGGATCAGACCCGTGAAGGCAAGTCGTTTTCCTCGCTCGGCATCGCCGGTCATCTGACCAAGCCGACCCGTTCCTCCATGCTGCTGGAAACCATCGTTTCAGTGCTGCAGGAGGAAGGCATGCCGCAGCCGGCCGAAGCAAATGAGGCCGATGCCGCCAGCGCATCCCGGGCGGCGGCAGGCTCGGATGATCTGTCCCCCTTGGCGCTGCCTGAAGATGCCGGCCACGAGCACCATGCCGATATCCTGATCTGTGAAGACAATGAGGTGAACCAGATTGTATTCCGCCAGATTCTGGAGGCCGCAAATCTGAATTTCCGAATTGCCGTCAATGGCAAGGAGGGAGTGGCGTTGTGGAAGGAACTGCATCCCCGTCTCGTTTTGATGGATGTCTCAATGCCCGAAATGAACGGGTTTCAGGCCACCCGTGCGATCCGAAAGCTGGAAATCGACAGCGGTCGCCACACGCCGATCATCGGCATTACCGCGCATGCGCTCAAAGGCGACATGGAAAAATGCCTGGAAGCGGGCATGGATGACTACCTTGCCAAGCCTGTTTCACCCGACCGCCTTGGCGAAATGATCAGAAAATGGCTGGCCCCGAAGAGCAGCAAGTCTGCTTCAGGCAGCGCTTTCGGCTAACTGGCGATGCTTGCCACGGCTGCTTGCATTCTGCCGGCCGAACGGCTCGCAGCGCATTTCTGCTCCACTGACCGTAATAAATGTGCCGGGTTCAACGGCGGCCCACCTGCTGTCCTGCCTGTCCAGAGGTTCGGAAACAAGGCACCATCCCTCGCCAATGGTTTCCTGTGAAACATACAGGGTCGGGCAGATTGCGTCGGTCGAATACCGTACCGCATGGAGCTGCCTGCCGTCCGACAGGGCTGCCGTGAGCCTGACCAGAGGTTCAACACTCAGGCGCTGGGCTGTTTCAAGAACCGTTTCGACGGCTTTCATCAGGGCGCGGGCGGGCGCTTCTTCAAGCCCCTCCTGCAGTGCCAGCAGAAACAGTAGCTCTGAATCCGTCGACCCGAAGCGGACCTGATAAAGGGCGTCCGACAGTTTCTCTTCCAATGCCCGCCTGAGATGGGTAAAACCGCCGATCTGACCATTATGCATGAACGCCCAGTGCCCCATAACGAAGGGATGACAGTTCTGGCGGTTGGTTGGTGTGCCGGTGGAAGCGCGAACATGGGCCAGGAACAGCGGTGAGCGCACCTGCCGTGCAATGTTGCGCAGGTTGCAGTCGGACCAGGCTGGCAGGATATCCCGGTAGAGGCCCGGTTCGGGGCGGTCGCCATACCAGGCAAGCCCGAACCCGTCGCCATTGACGCTGGTTTTGCATTCGCTCGCCGCCTGGGATTGCTCAATGAGGGAATGGCGCGGCGAGGCGACGATTTCCTCGATATGGACAGGCTTTCCAGAATAGGCGGCCCAGCGGCACATCAGGTTAGTTTCCCCTGTTGTGGGTGCGCTCATAAAGACGGCGCACGATGCGGCTTGCCGTTTTTTCGCACAGACCCGGAATGATGGCGTGCACCAGCGCTGCAAAAGCGGCGGCAAACAGCGCCATGGAAAAGCGGAATGCGAACAATGCATGTTCGCCATAACTCTCGTCCACCGAGTTGGGGTGCGAGATGAAAAACCTGTTGATCAGTTGAGACATGGCTTCCTCCATATGATTTGTTGGTGGAGTTTATCCCGATGCCATTGGGTGATTATTCAATTCTGTTGTTACTTTTGCGTAAATAATGGGATAAAAAATCGGGTATGAGTGATTTGGATGAATTTGATCTCAAGATTCTGCAGGCGCTGCAGCGCGATGCTTCGCTGACCGCCGACGCGCTGGCCGAGCTGGTGCATTTGTCGCGCAATGCCTGCTGGCGGCGGGTAAAGCGGCTGGAGGAATCAGGCTATCTGCGCGGCAGGGTGGCGCTGGTCGATCCTGCAAAGATCGGCCTCGGCCTTCTGGTGATCATTCTGATCCGCACCTCCAGCCATGACCGCGAATGGCTGGCGGCCTTCCGTTCGGCAATCCAGTCCATGCCGCAGATCATCGCCGCATTCCGCATGAGTGGTGATCTCGACTACGTGCTCCACGCTCGCGTGGCCGATGTGAAGGCCTATGATGAGTTGTATCAGCGTCTGATCGACAGGGTGCCGCTTACCGATGTATCGGCTTCCTTCGTGATGGAGGAAATCAAGGAAACCGCCGAATTGCCGCTTGATCTGGCGCGTGTTCGCAGGCAAGCCCGTCTGGAGCGACAGCAGTGAGCGCCAAGGGTGAACTTGGGTGCCGGATTGGGGAAAGTCGACATGGCGGGATCGGAAGTTCTTTTGAATGTGGTGCGCTTGCCCCATGGCGAAGGGCTGGACCTTCCTGTCTACGAGACACCGGGCAGCGCCGGCATGGATATCCGCGCCGCGGTCGAAAAGGCTCTCACCCTCAAGCCCGGCGAGCGTAGCCTGGTGCCCACTGGCCTAATCCTTGAAATTCCTGCCGGCCATGAAGTCCAGATTCGCCCGCGCTCGGGCCTTGCCTGCAAGCACGGCATCACCTGCCTCAACACACCCGGCACCATCGACAGCGACTATCGCGGCGAGGTCATGATCCTGCTGATCAATCACGGCACAGATCCGTTCACCATTGAACGTGGCATGCGCATTGCGCAGATGGTGCTTGCGCCGGTCAGCCGTGCCCGCATCGGACTTGCCGATCTGGCCACCGCGACCGAGCGTGGCAGCGGCGGCTTCGGCTCGACGGGAAACTGAACCGCCTGTATGGGTTTTCGCGTTTGTTAAAGAGTCCTAACTTCAACAAAGGCCAGTCATGACCGTCGCCGCCTTCTTCGCCTATGCCATAGCGCTTGGTATTGCTGCTGCCATTCCCGGCCCCGGTGTTGCCGCGCTGGTCGGCCGTGCGCTTGGAACGGGCTTTGCCCGGTCCGTGCCCATGCTGTTGGGCCTTGCGGTTGGCGATGTGATCTATCTGACCCTGGCCATTGCCGGTCTTGCCTTCATTGCCACGGCATTTTCCGCTGCGTTTTTTGTCGTCAAACTGGCCGGGGCCGCCTATCTCCTCTGGCTCGCCTGGCGCTTCTGGAACGAAGGGATCGCCGTTCGCAAGGTTGAAAAATCGGCTGGCCGAAGAGACGGTATCGCTTCCTTTCTCGCCGGACTTGCGGTCACCCTGGGAAATCCCAAGACCATCGTTTTCTATATGGCGATCCTGCCTGCGGTGATGGATTTGAGCGCGGTAACCCTTGCCGGTTACGGCGTGCTGGTCATTCTTACCTTTCTCGTGCTCTTTGTCGTCATGACGCCCTATATGGCGCTTGCCTCCAGGGCACGATTGTTCTTCACCGATCCCCGGGCACTGCGGCGGCTCAACCGGTCTGCTGCCGCTGCCATGGCCGGCACGGCGGGCTGGATCGTTGCCAAAGGCTGAAACGGGTTGATGGCGGCTGATTTACGCTGACAGCGAAAGACGGCGCCAATCCGTCCTGCATTATTGCAAGGCAATAGAAAAATTCTTCTCTGGATTCTCCTTGCGGCGGCACAGGTTTCTGGCAACCGGCGCAAGACCGTGGTCTACTCGCCGCAACCGGTACAAGGAGTAATCCCATGGCAAAGACGCCCGGCCGCGGCCGCATTTTCAACGACATCACCGAAACCATCGGCGACACGCCGATCATCCGCCTCGACAAGCTGGCAAACAAGCACAAGGTGCAGGCAAACCTGCTCGCCAAGCTGGAGTTCTTCAATCCGATCGCCTCGGTCAAGGACCGCATCGGCGTCAACATGCTCAATGCGATGGAAAAGAAGGGCATCATCAAGCCCGGCAAAAGCGTGCTGATCGAGCCCACTTCCGGCAACACCGGCGTGGCGCTCGCCTTTGCCGCCGCCCAGAAGGGCTACCGCCTTATCCTCACCATGCCGGAGACCATGTCCATCGAGCGGCGCAAGATGCTGGCGCTTCTGGGGGCTGAACTTGTACTGACCGAAGGTCCCAAGGGCATGAAAGGGGCAATTGCGGCGGCCGAAGAACTGGCAGAGAAGACGAAGAATGCCGTCATTCCCCAGCAGTTCGAAAATCCGGCCAATCCGGAAATCCACCGCAAGACCACCGGTCCTGAAATCTGGAACGATACAAGGGGCAGGGTGGATGCGTTTGTTTCCGGCATCGGCACAGGCGGCACCATTACCGGCGCCGGCAGGTACCTGAAACGCAAAAACCCGAAATTGCATGTTGTGGCGATCGAACCGGCCGATTCGCCGGTACTTTCGGGGGTGAGCCCGGCCCGCACAAGATACAGGGCATCGGTGCGGGTTTTGCGCCCGGCGTTCTGGACACGAAAATCTACGATGAAATCGTACAGGTTTCCAACGAAGATGCCTTTGCCATGGCCCGTGAGGTGGCGGCGCTTGAGGGCCTGCCCGTCGGCATTTCGTCGGGTGCGGCGCTCCTTGCCGCGATCAAGGTGGGAAGGCGCAAGGAGTTTGCCAAAAAGAACGTGGTGGCCATTATCCCAAGTTTCGCCGAGCGTTACCTGTCAACGGCGCTGTTTGAGGGGTTGGGGAGTAAGGGCCGAACGCCCGCTTGCCACTGTGTGCCCTGTTGAGGCAGACTTGGGGAAGTTGACCCAACCAACAGCAGGCAAATGACCGGCGAGCAAAGATCTCTGATAGCGGTAGCGGTTGCCACAGCGCTTTTGACGGCAGGGTTTGGACATGGCGCTGCACAGACCAAATCGCGCATTCCCGACCGCGCGGTGTATCAGGCGATGCTGAATGGGGCGCGGGATTCTGGATGGGTCGCCTTCCGCAATTGGAATGGCCAGCAACTGGTCTACTTCACGGCGCTTCAAACCCTGCATTGCAGGCTTTCGGAAATCCGCTATTCCATCAACAGCGATCTGTTGGACAAGCGCTTCGAACTGGTCAAATGCAATCCGCAGAACCCGCTCGCGCTGCCGTCCGGCTCCGGCCTTGAAGATATCGCCATCCAGCTGCCGCCGGAAACGGCCCGGACAGTCGCGGTCCAGGTCGTTTGGGATGATGGCGGACAGTCGGAGGTCATGGTCTATGAACCCTGCAAGGATGTAGGCGATCAGACCTGTGCCTGGCCGGTGGATTGATACCATTGTGGTAATGGCCTTCCAAAACGCACTTTAACGCCGTGTCACCACCATGTGGATGCCGCCTTCGGGCTGGGTGGTGAGTTTCTGCACCGGCCACGGGTCGTTCGCTCCTTCCGCCATGTCGAAGCGGAAACGATGGAGCAGGACGGCCAGCGCGATGACCGCTTCCTGCAGCGCAAAGGTCGCACCAATGCAGATGCGCGGCCCCGCACCGAAGGGCAGATACTGGAACCGGTCTATGGCATCGCGGTTTTCCGGCCAGAAACGCGACGGGATGAACGCGTTCGGTTCATCCCACAAGGCGCGGTGGCGGTGCAGCGTCCAGGGCATGATCAGTACCGTAATATCCTTGGGAATGATCACGTCGCCATAGCGGTCTTCCTCAACGGCTGCCCGGTTGATGGAAGGCGCGGGCGGATAAAGCCGCATTGCCTCTTCAAACACGGCACGGGTCCTGGGCAGCAATGCAAGCCACTCCTTCGGGTGGGGAACGGATTTGCTCCCCAGTATCAGGTCGATTTCCGCTTCCACGATTCTGCGCTCTGCCGGCGCGTTGGCGAGGCAGAAAAGCGCCCAGCCAAGTGCCCGCGCAGTGGTTTCGTGGCCTGCGCCGATAAAGGTGATGATATTGTCTTCAATTTCCTGCGGCGACAGCCCGTCCGGCCCTTCCGCACGCAGCAGCAAGGTAAGAAAGTCCTCCGGTACGCTCTCCGCTTCCCGCAGCATTTTCCCGCGCCGCTGGTCGGCGGTATCGCGCACCAGGCGGCGGAATTTCTCCAGAACCCCGAGCCCGCGCAACCGGATCAGCCGCGGCACCCAGGAAGGCGCCTTGATCAGATCCAGCGGATCGACGCGGCCCATCGTGTTGAGCAACTGGTTCACGTCATCGGCAAAACTCTCGGTCTGTCCGGCGATTTCGCCGGAAAACAGGGTTTCCGCCAGAATCTCGAAGGTAAGCTCCGTCATGTCCTGGCTGATTTCGTGGACATCATCATCGCCCCCGTAGCGCTGGCAAAAGGTTTCACAGGTTGCAAGCATCGAGGCGGCAAACCCGTCGATGTGCCGGGGCGTGAAGACCGGCGCCATTGCCTTGCGGGATCGCTTCCATACCTCGCCTTCCGCCGTCAGCAATCCCTCGCGCAGGATCGGCCGCAGGATGAGCTGGCGGATCGTTGCCATGCGGTAGTTTTTTGCATTGTCGACCAGCACATGGCGGATCAGGCCTGGATCGTTGACGATCAGCGTGCGCTCATTGAGAAACCGCGTCAGAATGTGCGGCTTGGTATAGGACGGTACACCCCACAGCTCGAGCGGATTTCTGAGCACCGTTCGTATGACCTCGAACATCGACGGAATCTCCGTGCGGGGCGCAGGATGGGGCGGTATGAAAGGCTCTGTGCGGGCATCCATGAGAGCATTGCCAGGGTGTTGGGCGGTTTTTCGCCAGGCATCTGATAGCGCCGTATTGTGGCGGTTTTCCACTTGCCCGGCAATGCAGGCCTGCCATGGCGCCCAGGCCCCGGCCGCGGCCGAAAAAGAAGGCTCGCCGATTTGGTTTTTTGGGCCAAAGAGCCTATATTTTATCGAGGGAAAATGCCGCGATTCGAAGTGCTGCGTCAGACGGCACAAAGGGCGGCAAAATAGGCGGCAAAACCTGGATAATCTTGTATGAGCGATACTCCGCAGACGCCGGACGAAACCCCTGGTGGGGACACGCCGAATGGCGACTATGGCGCCGAATCGATCAAGGTCCTCAAGGGCCTCGACGCAGTGCGCAAGCGCCCCGGCATGTATATCGGCGATACCGATGATGGCTCCGGCTTGCACCACATGGTCTATGAGGTGGTCGACAACGGCATCGACGAGGTACTTGCCGGCCATGCCGACCGGGTGACGGTGACGCTCAATGCCGATGGGTCGGTAACGGTTACCGACAATGGCCGCGGCATTCCCACCGGCATCCACAAGGAAGAGGGGATCTCGGCTGCCGAGGTCATCATGACCCAGCTTCACGCCGGCGGAAAATTCGACCAGAACTCCTACAAGGTTTCCGGCGGGCTTCACGGTGTCGGCGTTTCCGTCGTCAACGCGCTTTCGATCTGGCTGAAGCTGACCATCCGCCAGGACGGCAAAGTTCATGAAATGAGTTTTACCCATGGCGTCGCCGATGCACCGCTGGAGGTGACCGGTGACTGCCCGAAGGAGGAAACCGGTACTGAGGTTACTTTCAAGCCGTCGCCCGAAACGTTCACCATGGTGGAATTCGACTACAAGACGCTCGAACACCGCTTGCGTGAACTTGCTTTCCTTAACTCGGGCGCCCGCATCCTCCTTACCGACCGGCGCGGCGCGGAGGCGGTAAGCGAGGAGCTGTTTTACGAAGGCGGATTGCAGGAATTCGTTCGCTATCTGGACCGCAACCGCACCGCCCTGATCGAAAACCCGATTTATCTGAATTCGGAAAAAGAAGGCATCACCGTGGAGGTGGCGCTGTGGTGGAACGATTCCTATCACGAGAATGTGCTGTGTTTTACCAACAACATTCCCCAGCGCGACGGCGGCACGCACCTTGCCGGATTTCGCGGCGCGCTGACCCGTCAGGTTACCGGCTATGCCGATACTTCCGGCATCCTGAAAAAGGAGAAGGTTTCCCTGACCGGCGATGACTGCCGGGAAGGGCTGACCTGCGTGCTTTCGGTCAAGGTTCCCGATCCGAAGTTTTCCTCACAGACCAAGGACAAGCTGGTCTCTTCCGAAGTGCGCCCGGCGGTGGAAGGCCTCGTCAACCAGCTGCTTTCGGAGTGGTTTGAGGAAAACCCGGCCGATGCCCGCACCATCGTCTCCAAGGTCGTTGAGGCGGCAGCCGCCCGCGAAGCTGCCCGCAAGGCCCGCGAACTGACCCGCCGCAAGGGCGCACTCGATGTTTCCTCCCTGCCCGGAAAACTGGCGGACTGCCAGGAACGAGATCCGGCGAAATCCGAGCTCTTTCTGGTGGAGGGTGATTCTGCCGGTGGTTCGGCCAAGCAGGGCCGTTCGCGCGCCAACCAGGCGATCCTGCCCCTGCGCGGCAAGATTTTGAACGTCGAGCGCGCACGTTTCGACAAGATGCTGTCGAGCCAGGAAATCGGCACGCTGATCACGGCGCTCGGCACCTCGATCGGCAAGGACGAGTTCAATATCGACAAGCTGCGCTACCACAAGATCATCATCATGACCGATGCCGATGTGGACGGCGCCCATATCCGCACCCTGCTGCTGACCTTCTTCTTTCGCCAGATGCCGGAACTGATCGAGCGCGGCCATGTCTTCATCGCCCAGCCGCCGCTCTACAAGGTTACCCGCGGCAAATCCTTCCAGTACCTGAAGGACGAGCGTGCCCTGGAGGAATATCTGATTGAGGGCGGGCTCGATGAGGCCAGGCTTGAACTTGCCAATGGCGAGGTGCGCACGGGCGAGGATCTGCGCGCTGTCATTGCCACTGCACTGTCCTTTCGCGCCTCCCTTGGCGCCATTCATTCGCGCTATAGCCGGGATGTGGTTGAGCAGGCTGCAATCGCCGGCATTCTCAATCCTGAACTGATAAGCGACACCGAACGTGCCCAGGCTGCCGGTGACTATGTGGCAAAACGGCTTGATGCGATCGCCGAGGAGACGGAGCGCGGCTGGACAGCCAAACTGATGCCCGACGGGGGCCTGTCCTTCGAGCGCGTGGTGCGCGGGGTCAAGGAAGCTGCACAGATCGATATGGCACTGATCGGCTCCGCCGATGCCATGCGCCTCGATGAACTGGCGCCCAGCCTGCAGGAGGTTTATGCAACGCCGCCCGTATTCTACCGCAAGGAGGACAGCCAGACGATTACCGGGCCGCGCGCGCTGCTGGAAATGGTGTTCGAGGCCGGCCGCAAGGGCGTCTCGCTGCAGCGTTACAAGGGGCTTGGCGAGATGAACCCGGACCAGCTTTGGGAGACGACGCTCGATCCCAACGAACGTACCCTGCTGCAGGTCAAGGTCCATGACGCCACCGATGCCGACGAATTGTTCTCCCGCCTGATGGGCGATGAAGTCGAACCGCGCCGTGAGTTCATTCAGGATAATGCCCTCAGCGTAGCCAACCTGGACATCTGACGGAAAACCGGCGCAACTTGACAACGCCGGTGATGCGACCTATCTGCGCACCGGGTTTCGGACACCCGCCGTCCGCAGGGCCGCCACGCCGGTCCTTGGTGAAGTTCCGTTGATATTTCGTTCTGGCAACCTGCCGTCCAGTACATGTGGCAGGCTGCAACGCGGGCACCAGCCGGGGCGTCCAGCCCTCAAGCCGCATGTCTGGCAGCGCTTCACCGCATATTTGCGGTGGGCGGCAACGCATGGGTGTTCAGATGAAACATACGATTGAAAACCTTAAAGATCAGGCCCGCCGCCTGCGCAATGCGATGGCGCAATCCGGTGAAACCGTCAGCCATTCGCAATCCCTTGAGCTCGTTGCGCGCCAGCACGGCTTCCGTGACTGGAACACCGCGCATGCAGCCTGCGGCAACCGGCAGGCGGGGCCGCCGGTTCATGTCGGGCAGATCGTCGGAGGCAGCTATCTCGGGCAGCCGTTTACGGCCGAGGTCATTGGGATAAACGCACAGGCCGCTCATGGCCGCTATCGCGTTGAGCTCGACCTTGCCGAGCCGGTGGATGTTGTGACGTTTGACAGTTTTTCAAATTTCCGCCGCCGCGTACAGGCAACCATCAACCGAAATGGTTCGACTACCGAAAAGACTTCGAACGGCAAGCCGCAGCTTGCTCTCGATCTTTGCTGACTTTGGTGTACCCGTGTGAGGGCGGTTATTCCGTCCTCACACCTGCGGGGTAATGGCATCCAGCAGTTCCTGCCCGCTCATCTGCGGTGACTTGCCGTTTGCAAAGGCTAGCCTGACCAGCTGTGTGATCTTCTCATTGGCGGGCGTGGCGATTTTCAGCTTGTCGCCTTCCTCGGCAATGCGTCCGTTGAGATAATCGATCTCCGGCTCACGGCCCTTTTGCAAGTCCTCCCACATTGAGGAACGCGCATTGTCGTCCATCTTCATCATGCTGCCGGCAACCAGTTTGAATACCGGGTCGGGCAGGTTGAGGATGGAAGGAATGTATTTCGGGCTGACCTTGCCGATTTTTGCCGGTTCGATGTCTTTTGCCCGCATCACCGCCAGCGCCTCTTCCACGCAGGCCGCCAGGACCTTGCGGTAGTTGCGCCGCTCCAGCTGCTGTTTCAGCGGCAGGTCGGAAAGCACGTTGATGGCGTTGTTGAGGTTGAGGCACAATTTGCCCCAAAGCACCGCCTTCATGTCCGAGGCGATGGTGGTCGGGATATGGCTTTGCTTCAAAAGCCGTGCCAGCTGGTGCGAGGCAGGATGCTTGCCCAGCACAAGGCCTGCATCGGTGGCACGGTGAAAGCGCGCCTTTTCCATCCACAGCGCGTTGAAGGCAACCATGCCGGCAACCACCGGATAGCCCTTCAGTACCTCACGCAGAACATCCGTATTGCCGACACCGTTCTGCAGGCTGTAGATCACGGTTTCCTTGTTCGCATGCCGGGCAATTTCCTCTGCCGCATGGCGCGTATCGGTGCATTTGACCGTCAGCAGAATGACATCGCAATCTGCCACCGCTCCAGGATCGAGAGAATAGGGCACCTTGTCTGCCGCAATGGTCTCATGGCGCCCGTCAAGGTCGGATACGGTGAGCCCGTGCGCGGCAATTTCACTGCCCACCTGCTCGCGCCCGATCAGCACGACATTATTGCCGCGTACCAGCAGCGAGCCGCCGATCAGGCAACCGATCGATCCCGCCCCGAATACAGCTATGCGCATGCCATGCCTCCTCTGCCGCTCGCAGGGTTGTTACCAATCGTCGCTTCCGCCTGGGGGCCAAGTGTTGCACAATTCCCTGATGCCACAAACCGGATTCAGCCCATGACTGCGCACATCCACATCCTGCTTTTTGCACCGCTTGCTGCATTGCTCGCTTTGACGCTGCCTGCTTTCGCCCAGCAAGAACAGCGCGCCGGCGAAAGGCGCATTTATGAGCTTCTGGTCGATGCGAAGGCCGTGGGCGAGGATTTCGAGCAGACCTTCGGCGATCCGCGCGGCCATGAGTCGGCGCCGACCAGCTATTGGCAGGGCAATCAGGGCAGTTTTGGCCGTTGGAAAGTGGCGAACGGCCAGTATTGCTCCCAGTGGCCGCCCAATGAAGCCTGGTCCTGCTATGATGTGTTCTGGTCAGCCGAAGGCGGGCAGACAACCATTGTCTGGGTTTCCTCGGGCGGCGAACGCTACGTGGCGAAGGTAAAACCAAAAGAATAGCATGTTCCGGAAATGCACTTAAAAATTGAGTATCTTCTGGCCGTTTACTTTCGGTTAACCACTTCCCCCCTACTGTTACGGTAACAATTGCCACAGATGTCACAACAAGCGGCAACACACGATGATCCAGCCTGCGCTGAAGTTCGAGACCAGAAACCTGGCCGAGAGAAAAACGCCTGCGAACGCGTTCGATGGTTCGGAACAACGCAGATCCAGGCGCGACCCGGCCAATGATCTGAGCGAAATCATCCTTGATGGCCGCAAATTCGGCGTCGCCTGCCTGATCCATGACATATCCGAAGGTGGCGCCCGCCTTGAAGTTTCCTGTGGCGAACTGCCAAAACGCTTCGTACTGGCCAACTACACCCGGCGCACCAAGACGTTGTGCCGCCTGGTCTGGCGCAAGAACCAGATCATCGGGGTCAACTTCCTGACCAAGCCGCGGCCCTTTTCCATCGACGAGCGTCTGTAGCATCCTGCAGAATTCGCATCGGCCCGAGATGTGGCCATGGCGCATTTGGCGCAGCTTTGGCGCTTTTGGCTACTGGCCTTTGCGCGTTACCGTCCTAACCTGAACAGTCAGACGAACCAACAGGTCCTGCAGGGGAGGCTAGGCGATGGATGCTCCTGAAGCCGTCAGCGGTTACCAGATTTCAAACCGCAAGATCGATCCGTCGCGGCGCATGCCCGTAAAACCGGATGGATCGCCGGATGACAATGACCGGGTTGAAATCGGCCCGACCGCATTGGCTTTCGAGGAATGGGCAGCAGCCGGCCTTGAGCCCCCCAATCTGGCAGCAATGCGCCGCTTCCGCCTTGACCGCCTGGTAGCGGAAATCAACAAGCGCGATTATGCGGGCCTGTTGATGATGGATCCGCTCAACATCCGCTATGCCACCGACAGCACCAATATGCAGCTTTGGAACGCTCACAATCCGTTCCGCGCCTGTCTGGTATTGGCGGACGGCTACATGGTGCTTTGGGATTACAAGAATTCGCCGTTTCTGGCCGATTTCAATCCGCTTGTACGCGAGGTACGCGGCGGCGCGTCCATGTTCTATTTCGGCACCGGCGACAAAACCGACAGTGCGGCAGACAGCTTCACCGGCGAAATACAGTCCCTGATGCGCGACCATGCGGGCGAAAACCGGCGTCTTGCCGTGGACAAGATCATGGTTGCGGGCCTCAAGGCGCTGGAACAGCGTGGCATTGAGGTGATGGAGGGCGAAGAGGTCACCGAAAAAGCCCGGGTGATCAAGGGCGAAGAGGAAATCAAGGCGATGCGCTGTTCGGTCCATGCCTGCGAACAGGCAGTCGCGGCAATGGAGAGGGCTGCCGCTCCCGGCATGACGGAAGACGATGTCTGGGCGGTTCTGCACGCCGAAAACATCAAGCGGGGCGGGGAGTGGATCGAGACCCGGCTTCTGGCATCAGGCCCGCGCACTTATCCCTGGTTTCAGGAATGTGGTCCGCGGGTGATCCAGAACAATGAAATCCTGGCTTTCGATACGGATCTGATCGGCACCTATGGCCTTTGTGTCGACATTTCCAGAACCTGGTTTCTGGGCGATGGCGAACCGACTGATCTGATGAAGAAATACTATCAGATCGGCTATCAGCACATCATGGAAAACATGGCATTGCTGAAGCCCGGCGTGCGGTTTGACGACCTCGTCTTCAAGGGCCACCAGCTTCCCGACTATCTGGTTGAAGGCCAGTATGGCTGCCGCATGCATGGCGTGGGCCTTTGCGACGAGTGGCCGTTGATCGCCTATCCGCAAAACCATGTGCCCGGCGCCTTTGACTACGAGCTCGAGGCCGGAATGATGTTATGCGTGGAAGCCCTGATCGGGTCGGAAGATGCCGGTTTTTCGATCAAGCTGGAAGATCAGGTGCTGGTCACCGAGGACGGGTTTGAAAATCTGACCAGTTATCCTTATGACCGGAAATTCCTGAGTTAGGATTTTACCACCCGTTTTTGCTCAATGCTTCTGACAAACGGAATCAGACTGCCTCCCGCGTTCATTTTGCGTTCAGATACAGGCCGTATTTTTGCCCTTCTTGGGTGGCAGTTTCCGCGCCATTGGGTGTACCCTGCACCTGCATCATTAAGGCATGGAGTTCGACCATGCCGCATAACCAATCGATACCGGGGCTGTTTCATGAAAAAAGCTGTAATTCTGGCGAGCGCGATGGCGCTCCTCACCGCCTGCCAAACGCCAACCGATCCGCTGACCGGCCAGCCGCAGCGCAACAACACCGCCGGAGGCGCGGCGCTCGGCGCTGTTGCAGGCGCGGTAACCGGCCTGCTGATTGCCAAGGACAAAAAGGGCGATGATCAGCGCAAGGCTGCCCTGATCGGCGCAGGTGTTGGCGCGCTCGTGGGCGGCGGCATCGGCAACTACATGGACCGCCAGGAGCAGGAACTGCGCCAGCAGCTGCTCAATTCAGGTGTCAGCGTCACCCGCGCCGGCGACCAGATTATTCTGAATCTGCCGGGCAACGTCACGTTTGCCTCCGACAGTGCCGATCTCAACCCGAACTTCATCGGTGTGCTGGATTCGGTCGCCATCGTGCTGAACAAGTACCCGCAAACCCTGCTCGATATCGATGGTCATACGGACAATACCGGCAGCGCCGAATACAACCAGCAGCTTTCCGAGCGCCGCGCTGTTTCGGTGGGAACTTACATCTCCCAGCGTGGCATCGATCCGCGCCGCCTGCTGATTGTCGGCTTTGGCGAAACACGGCCAATTGCCGACAACTCGACCGATTTCGGCCGCCAGCAGAACCGCCGCGTCGAGATTCGCATTTCGCCGTTGCGCCAGTAACTGCTGCAGCAGCGTTCACAGCGTTTTGTTTGTTGGAAAAACTGCTTCCAGCTAATCAGGACACGCTCTGGGTTGAACAGCCGGGGACGTGATTGGTCCTGGAAATATCTCCGCCGGCCCAGGAAAGCACTTTCGGGTCCATGACCTGAAACCACAGCGGCGGAATGGCCGCCAGCACATAGCTTCCCGGATAACCGCTGGGCAGGCGCGGCAGTTCATCAAAGTTTCTCAGGGTCTGATAGGGGCGCAGCGGATTGGCGTGATGATCGGAATGGCGCTGCAGGTGAAACAGCATCAGGTTTGATACGATGTGGTTCGTGTTCCAGGAATGGCGCGGTTCACAAGGCGCATACCGCCCATTCGGCAGTTTCTCCCGCAACAATCCGTAATGCTCCACATAATTGGCAAACGTCAGTTGCAGCCATCCGACGAGATGGTGAAGGAGCAACAGGGGAAGAACCGCAACCCCCAGCCACGCGATAAGCCCCCCGGCGATTACCGCGGTAATGGCGCCGGCCTGCAGAATATCGTTGCGCCAATGCAAGAAAGGCAGCCCCTTGCGCGCCAGCCGCTCACGTTCCAGGGCAACGGCACGTCGGGCCGCTCCCGGTATCTCACGCAGGGCAAAGCGGTAGACACTTTCGCCCATTCGGGCTGAAGCCGGGTCTTCCGGCGTTGCCACTTTCACGTGATGGCCCCGATTGTGTTCGATGGGAAAATGGCCGTATCCGGTCAGTGCCAGAATGGCCTTGGCGCCCCACTGGTCTGCCCGGCTGGGCTTGTGTCCCAGTTCATGGCCGACGGTGATTCCCGCTCCCGAGGCAGCGCCCGTGCCCAATACCAGCGCCACCATGGCCCACCATGGCGTTGCTTCCTGCATGGCCGCATACATGGCCGCAAGAAACCCCGCATAGAAGACCGGGATTGATGCAAACAGCAGCATTCGATAATAGGGATCAGCGGCAAGCGCCTCGACCACCGCTTCCGGCGGATTGTCGTTGTCTTCGCCGAACCAGGCATCGAGCAGCGGAACGGTCATGAAATAGAAAACAAGCGGAAACAGTGCCCACAGCGGGTTCCCCGCCCAGACCATGGCAATGGCGCCGACAAGCGGCACTGACGGCGACAATACCGAGAGTATCCAGAGCCACCGCTTGGTGTCCTGGTATTCGACGGTTTCGCCATTTTCAGATCGTGCGATAAAGATCATCTGGGGAGGCTATCATTGCCCCCGGCACCTGCCAACGCCCGTCTTTACGTGGAGCAGGTGCTTGGCGCGGTAAATTGGTTAAAGGTGTAAGGGCGCAGTTCTCAGCGCTGAACGAGCTGGTAATCTTCGGCCCGCTCAAGCCCTGCAATGGCGTTGGAAGACAGGGAAACGGCCACTTCCGACTCGGTCAGGCTGGTGTTCTTCGCGTCAATGTAGACGGCATAGTTCTGGTCGCTCAGGCCGACAAGCAACTCCTCCACATCACCATTTTCATCAAGATAGGCATCCTCGACAAAACCAACCAACTCGCCTTCGGCAGAGTGGACCGGCATGCCGAGCCAGGCATCATTGAGCTCATGTTCCTCTTCGAAATCCTCGAACTGTTCGAAGCGATTGTCGAGGGGCGCGCTTTGTGGAGCGTAGGCAAGCGCAATCGGCTTGTCGAACAGGGCGTACTCGCTGGCTGCCGCCGTTTCCGCCGCCGAAAATGCCCCGGCGGTCATGGTCGATGCGATTACAATGGCTGCTGCAAGTTTGTTGTTCATCGGTTTAAAAGGCGTTTGCCTTCTCCTGTTTGCCTCTTTGAAACGTTCTCGCGGTGCGGAAAGTTCCCTTTTCATGTGACAAACATGCCGGTTTTGATGGCCGCAGGCTGTGCGATTCCGCACAGGGGAGAAAATAACGAATTAAAACAATTGGATAATTGGGAGTGGCGGAGACCTTGGGAGAAAGCTCGAACCCGGAGGGTTCGCAAGGCGAAGAGCCGCCCGAGCGTATGCGAGGCCCCGCCTGGAGCGACGCCCGCAGGGCGACAGCGCGAAGTCAGAAAATGGCGGAGAGACAGGGATTCGAACCCTGGAGACGGTTGCCCGCCTACACGCGTTCCAGGCGTGCGCCTTCGACCACTCGGCCACCTCTCCGTTGTGTTTTTTGACCCGGTTTTCTCCGGGGGTCGAAGAAAAGCGCACGCCTTTCCTTATCTGAATCGGCCCGGCTTGCCGGGCCGTGGGCGCCTTCGACCACTCGGCCACCTCTCCGTTGTGTTTTTTGACCCGGTTTTCTCCGGGGGTCGAAGAAAAGCGCACGCCTTTCCTTATCTGAATCGGCCCGGCTTGCCGGACCGTGGGCGCCTTCGACCACTCGGCCACCTCTGCGGCTACAGGCCTGCAATGCACACCATGCAACCGGCGGCACTTATACAAATATCCGAAGCCGGTTCAAGCGCGGAGTTTGGCAGATGATGAAGTCTCGCATTGCGTTGCACGCGGCGGCGCGGGATTGCCCACGAAACCGGCTTTGACGGAAAATTGTAAAGGAACTGACGGCGCCCGATGCGGGGTGCATTGCACAAGCCTGCCCGCCACCCTATTTTCCAGCGCAAGAAGGAAGCAAGATGCTCAAATCGCTGTCTCGTGTTCTGGCTCTTTTCGCGCTGGCACTGGCGCTGGTAACCGCGGTGCTCGACATCACGCGGTCTATTGCCGATTCGTCCCTCGTCATGACCCCGCTCGGGGTCGACTGGTTCAACCTGTCGCCGTCGACGCTCAATCTTGCGCAGGCAACGATTCAGCGATATGTCCACCCCTATGTCTGGGATCCCGTGATCCAGACAATTTTGCTCGCGCCCAGCTGGGTGGTGTTCGGCATATTGTGGCTGCTCTTTGCCCTGGCCGGGCGTCAGCGCAAATTGCGGCTGCAGGACCGCTATGGCGACTAGAGCGTGTCCGGTTTAAATGGAAGCAGTTTGCATGGATGGATTTTTCGTTTCTGGCAAGGAGAACACCGCAGCGCGGTGCCTTGCCACCTCGCGAGGATTTCGACGAAGCCAGAACGCAAAAGACACCACAGCCGGGCACTTAACATCATGAATGTATCGGGTTTTCTGCAATCGTTTGAACCTGGTTCCTTGCCGAAGACCAAACTCCCGGCGCTCAAACGGTTCCATTTAAGCCAGACACGCTCTAGATCCAGCCTGGTCTGATCATGGGCGGCATGAGGGAGTTTCGCCATGTTCCTGATCAACATGCTTACCAGGAAGATGAAGCTGCCCACGGCGCAGGAAGCCCTTCCCGGCCGCAGTGAACCCCTGCTCACCGCCGAAACCCACTTCGTCAACGGCAATCCCCTGAAGGGCCTTATCCCGACCATCTTGAATCAGCGGTGTTCGGCCTTGGCTGTTTCTGGGGCGCAGAGCAGCTTTTCTGGCAAACGCCCGGCGTCTGGGTGACCGCGGCAGGTTATGCCGGCGGTTTCACCCCCAATCCGACCTATCAGGAAACCTGCAGCGGCATGACAGGCCATACCGAAGTGGTTTTGGTGGTGTTTGACCCGAAGAAAGTCACCTATGAGGAATTGCTGGCCCTGTTCTGGGAAAGCCACGACCCCACCCAGGGCATGCGGCAGGGTAACGACAATGGCACGCAATACCGATCAGCCATCTTCACCTTGTCTCCGCAGCAATTGCGGGCAGCCCTTGCAAGCCGCGAGCGCTATCAGCAGGCCCTTGATGCCGCCGGCAGGAAAGACAAGATTACCACGGAAATCCGCGAAGCACCGGAGTTCTATTTTGCCGAGGAATACCACCAGCAATATCTGGCCAAAAACCCGTCGGGCTATTGTGGTATCGGGGGAACAGGCGTGAGCTGCCCGGCAGCACCGCAAAACTGACGAATTACCGGAGTTACAGGTCGCCTATCGCGCCCGGCGCACCCGCACCACCACATCGACGGAGGCGATTTCCATGCCTTCCGGTGCGGTCGGCAGGTTGACGATCGAAACCCCGGTCTTCGGCATGTCCACCACTTCTTCGGTATCTTCCAGGTAGAAGTGGTGATGATCGCCGGTATTGGTGTCGAAATAGGTCTTCGAAGAGTCGATGGAGATCGCTTTCAGCAGGCCGGCCCGGGTAAATTGGTGCAGCGTGTTGTAGATCGTGGCAAGCGATACCGGCACTCCGGCCTGGCCTGCTTCATCGAACAGGATTTCCGCCGAGATATGCCGGTCGCCTTTCCCAAACAGAAGGTCAGCGAGCGCCATGCGCTGACGTGTCGGCCGCAACCCCGCCTCGCGCAGCATTTTGCAGGTGCTGTCGCACCCCGCACATGCCTGCTCTGCATGGCAGAAAACACCGTCACCGGGCATTGTTTCATTCCGTTTCATGTATGGTTCCCTGCTAGCCATTGTGGCCAAACCGTCCACTGCATGTCACACTTGGCATATCACGCCTGACCGGCAGCTCTAACCACCACCGCCCGCAGGCGCCGGGAGTTCGAAGAGCCACGCCCTGCCGTCAGTATATAATTCCCGGCGCCCCTAATCGCAATAGATTGCCGCCTGCGGCCGATTGCCAGAGCGAGCAAATTCCAGGAGCGGCAGTTCGAGCACGCAGCAAGTTGCAATATTGTGCAATTTCCCGGAATCAACTGGAGGGAAAAACTCGCCAAACTTCCTTTGGTTTTTGAAAATTTCCTGTGTTAAGACGGCGCAAATGTGGAGGAAACCTGTAGCGGGGCGAAATGGCCGAAAAACAATCGAGTTACACCTACGAGGAATTGCTGGCTTGCGGACGCGGAGAACTGTTCGGGCCAGGTAATGCGCAGCTTCCTGCCCCGCCAATGCTGATGTTTGACCGCATTACGGAAGTTTCTGAATCCGGCGGTGCCCATGGCAAGGGGTGTATCCGCGCCGAACTCGATGTCAAACCCGACCTGTGGTTTTTTCCCTGCCATTTCATCGGCAACGAGATCATGCCGGGCTGTTTGGGCCTTGATGCGCTTTGGCAGCTCACAGGTTTTTATCTTGGCTGGCTCGGCCTGCCGGGCTACGGCATGGCGCTGTCGACCGGCGAGGTGAAGTTCAAGGGAATGGTCACGCCGAAGACCAAGCTGGTCGAGTATGGCGTCGACTTCAAACGGGTCATGAGTGGCCGGCTAAACCTCGGTATTGCCGATGGCTGGCTGAAAGCCGATGGCGAGCAGATTTACACGGCATCCGATCTCAAGGTTGGCCTGTCGAAAGAAAAGGCTTCCTGAGGCAGATTGCCCGCCTGGCGAACTGGCCGGAAAAGCCGGCTTAAAAATGCGCTGCCGCAAGGCGCCGTGAAACCGAGCAGAATGGGAAACGACATATGAAACGTGTGGTTGTCACCGGAATGGGGATCGTCTCCTCGATCGGCAACAATACCCAGGAAGTACTGTCTTCCTTGCGTGAGGCGAAGTCCGGTATCCGGCGGGCCGATGATTATGCCCAGTACGGATTCCGCTGCCAGGTGCATGGCGAACCCGATCTCGACCCTTTCGAGGTGCTCGACCGGCGCACGGCGCGCTTCATGTCCAAAGGCACTGCCTGGAACTACATCGCCATGCAGCAGGCAATTGCCGATGGCGGGCTGGAAGAAGGTGACATCATCAACCCGCGCACCGGCATCATCATGGGTTCGGGTGGTCCATCAACCCGCACGATTGTCGAAGCGGCCCAGACGACCATCGAGAAGGGCCCAAAGCGCATCGGCCCCACTGCCGTGCCCAAGGCCATGAGTTCGACCGCTTCTGCGGTGCTGGCGACCCAGTTTGAAATCAAGGGCGTCAACTATTCCATCTCTTCGGCCTGCGCCACATCCAATCACTGCATCGGCAATGCCTATGAGACCATTCAGATGGGCAAGCAGGACATCGTCTTTGCCGGTGGCTCGGAGGATCTCGACTGGACCATGTCCAACCTGTTCGACGCCATGGGCGCGATGTCTTCGAAATTCAACGACACGCCGCAAACAGCTTCCCGCGCCTATGACGCCAGCCGCGATGGCTTCGTCATCGCCGGGGGTGCCGGTGTGCTGGTGCTGGAAGAGCTTGAACATGCAAAGGCACGCGGCGCGAAAATATATGGCGAGATCATCGGCTATGGTGCAACGTCGGACGGCCACGACATGGTGGCGCCCTCCGGCGAGGGGGCTGCGCGCTGCATGCGGATGGCGCTGGAAACGGTGGATGCCAAGGTGGACTATATAAATCCCCATGCCACTTCGACCCCGGTGGGTGATCAGAAGGAGATCGAGGCGGTTCGCGAAGTGTTCGGCGATAATTGTCCCCCCATCTCGGCCACCAAGTCGCTGACCGGACATTCGCTGGGTGCCACGGGCGTTCAGGAGGCCATCTACTCCATGTTGATGATGAACAACGGTTTCATCTGCGAGAGCGCTCACATCGGCGAGCTCGATCCGGAGTTCTCCGACATGAACATCGTCCGCAGCCGGATGGACGATGTGTCGCTCGATACCGTTATTTCCAATTCCTTCGGCTTCGGCGGCACCAATGCCACCCTCGCAATGCAGCGCTATCACGGTTAGGAGTTGAGTGATGGACGGACTGATGAAGGGCAAACGCGGCCTCATCATGGGGGTTGCCAACGATCATTCGATCGCCTGGGGCATTGCGAAAAAACTGGCCGAACACGGCGCCGAGCTTGCCTTCACCTATCAGGGCGAGGCTTTCGGCCGCCGGGTAAAACCGCTGGCAGAAAGCGTTGGCGCGAAACTGCTGCTGCCCTGTGATGTGGAAGATATCGAAAGCGTCGACAAGGTGTTCGAGACACTGGCCAGCGAATGGGACAGTCTTGATTTCGTGGTCCATGCCATCGGCTTTTCCGACAAGAGTGAGTTGAAAGGGCTTTACGCCGACACCACGCGTGCCAATTTTTCGCGCACCATGGTGATTTCCTGTTTCTCGTTTACCGAACTTGCCAAACGCGCAGCCGGCCTGATGAAGGCGGGCGGTGCGATGCTGACCCTCACCTATGGCGGGTCGACCCGGGTCATGCCCAACTACAACGTCATGGGGGTTGCCAAGGCGGCGCTGGAGGCAAGCGTGCGGTATCTGGCAACCGATTTCGGACCCAAGAACATCCGTGTCAATGCGATCTCCGCTGGCCCGGTGCGAACCCTTGCCGGTGCAGGCGTTGCCGACGCCCGCATGATGTTCAACTACCAAAAGCAGAACGCGCCCCTGCGCCGCACTGTCGACATCGACGAAATCGGCGGTTCCGCGCTTTACCTGCTGAGCGATCTGTCTTCCGGCGTTACCGGTGAAATTCATTTCGTCGATTCAGGCTATTCCACCATTTCCATGCCCGATATTGCCAATCTGAAGGCGATGGATGCAGCCATGGACAAGGAATAGGAATTATCTTGCATACCCTTGTCCGGCTCTTCTTCCATTCGCTGCCGGATTGATCCAGATCAAAGTGCTTGCCCTCCAGCAGTGTCAGTCTGACACTGCGAGCAATGGAGGCATGAACGATGACCTTTTTCAGCCGAGTCGGCGCAAATCTTGATCTGATGCAGGAAATGTTCCGTCAAACGGGGGCACTGGACAAGGCTTTGTCGGGAAATGCCAACATTGCCTGCAGCAATGCTTCCTCCCTCAGACAGGCGGTCCACCGGTGCGCTTCTTGCGACAGTGTGGCCGCCTGTCAAAGGTGGCTTGAGCTGGGCAGCGAAGACGCATTGCATGACCGCACGCCGCCGGCATTCTGCCCCAACAGCGCCCTGCAGGCCCAATTGAAGCGGATTTGAGCTCCAGTACGCTGGAACGCTACTACCGTACAGCCTTGAAAACCTTGTAGCCTTCTTCTTCAGCCAGTTTTTCAACGCGGCTGAAGCACTTTGTCAGCGTTTCCTCATAGGGGAGCGTGCGGTTGGCAACCATAAGCAGTTTGCCGCCTTTGACGAGACAGTTTGCCGCCTTTTTGATGAAAGCCTGGCCGATGTCCGTACGGGCCTGGCGGCTGCCTGCATGGCCCTGATGAAAAGGCGGGTTCATGACAACCCAGTCAAAACGCTGGCTGACAGGCTCAGCCGTAAGGTCCAGCCAGTGAAAATTCGCGGCCAGGCTGGAGCACTCTGAAAGCAGGGTCCTGGCAGCATCAAGCGCCAGATAGTCGGCTTCAAACAGATCGAGCGAGGCAATCTCGCCGCCTGCCTTTGCAACCTGCCGGGACAGATATCCCCAGCCGGCCCCGAAATCGGCTACCTTGCCCGATATTTCGCCGGAAAAGTGCCCGGCCAGCAATCGCGAGCCGGAATCCGGCCCGGCGGCGGAAAAAAGGCCCGCATGGCTGTTTTCCTGCGGGGTTTTCCCGAATGTCTCTGGCAGAGGGGTTTCCCCGCGCTGCATTAGCACGCACAGGGCATGATATTTTGAAAACCGTTGCCGGATTCCGAAGGCTTTTGACAGCTGTTTGGCAAATCCCTCGACACCAGACCGCTTTTCCCCGCAAATGAGGATCTGGCCGCCCGGCTTGACCATTTCCCAGGCCCGTCGGAAGCCCTGTTCATTTGCCGCCCGCGACCGGCTGGCAAAGAGCATTGCATGGTCGAACGCGGTGCCTTTTTCCAGTTGCGCTACGGCGTTGTAGCCGGCCTGCTGCAATTCCAGAAAAAGCGGCCTGAAGCCCTGTTCGCAATGCATCACAGCGCGGAACAGGCTGTTGTTGAACCCTGCTTCGTCGATCGCGGTGGCGGGCAGGGTATGGGCGTTGAACACGGCCCATTGCTCGCCGGATTGCGGGGCGATGGCAAAATCCCGTTCGAAACCGGCAATCAGGGCATGGCGGAAATCACGCGGCATTGGCTCACCAAGGGTTGGGCGCAACAAAGATGGAGCACATCAAGAGTGGCTCAATCCGCCTTGGACAGGGGCGAGCTGCCCGCATGGGTCAACCGGCGTAGGGCACGGCCGTATTGGCCGGATCGCTGGTAAAGTACTCGATACGGCGCTGGATTTCGCCAAGATCGGCTTCCGCCCGGCCGATCTCCCGGTTCCAGTCGCGGATATCCTGGCGGTGGCGCCGGATTTCCCGTCTGGCGTCGTCCTGGTCGACCTTGCCCTTGCTGATCTTTTCTTCAAGATCGTCAATCGAGTACTCTGCCGAGCGGATGCGGCCTTCCAGATTGCGGATATTGCCCTTCGTGCTGCTTTCCTCAAGTCCAAGCCGGTAGCCGCTCAGGAAGCCGGCCTCCAGCTGGGGCGGGCAGACATTGTGATAGGCGCTGCCGGACTGGCCATGGGAAAGTCCGCGAAGCGGCGTGCAGAATTTCAACAGGCCGCGCTGATAACCTTCGTTCCAGGCGGTCTGGTCCGGCACCACATTTGCCCGTTCACAGGACTTGGCATGATTGCCAAACCGCTTTTGCGGGTCCCGGCCCTCCGATCCGTCCTGTTCGCCGATGACGCGCCAGTCGGCGGCGATGCATTCATCCTTCGACAGCGTCTGGCAGGAAGCCAGGAGCAGCGAAACGGCAAGCAACAGAAAGGCGGAAACGGCAAGGCGCATGAATTACCCCCAGAACAAACATATCAAGGCTGCCCCGCCTGTTTCCTGCCATCCCGCGTGCGCACAAGCAACAAAAAAGCTGGCCAACAAAAAAGGCCGGGTTGCCCCGGCCTTTCAGAACGAAATCGCTTGTGCGATCAGTCGTCGTCTTCATCGTCGTTGGCCGGCTTTTCTCCGGCGGTGATTTCCTCGCCGCTTTCCTGATCAACGACCTTCATCGACAGGCGAACCTTGCCGCGGTCATCAAAGCCCATCAGCTTGACCCAGACCTTGTCGCCTTCATTGACCACATCGGTGGTCTTGGCGACGCGCCCCTCGGTCAGTTGAGAGATATGCACCAGGCCGTCGCGGGCGCCGAAGAAATTGACGAAGGCGCCGAAATCGACGGTCTTCACCACGGTTCCCTGATAGATTTCGCCGACTTCCGGATCATCGGTGATGGAGCGGATCCATTTGACCGCAGCTTCGATCTCCTTGGCGGCGGAAGAAGCGACCTTCACCGTACCATCGTCCTCAATGGAGACCTTGGCGCCGGTCTTCTCGACGATTTCGCGGATGACCTTGCCGCCTGAACCGATCACTTCGCGGATCTTGTCGGTAGGAATCTTGAAGCTCTCGATGCGCGGTGCAAATTCGCCCAGCTCTGCACGGCTGGCTGACAGCGCCTTGGACATTTCGCCCAGAATATGGACGCGGCCACCCTTGGCCTGTTCCAGGGCGACTTCCATGATTTCCTTGGTGATGCCGGTGATCTTGATGTCCATTTGCAGCGAAGTGATGCCGTCTTCGGTGCCGGCAACCTTGAAGTCCATGTCGCCGAGATGGTCTTCATCGCCCAGAATGTCCGACAGTACGGCAAAATCATCGCCTTCCTTGATCAGACCCATGGCGATGCCGGCAACCGGCGCCTTCAGCGGCACGCCTGCATCCATGAAGGCAAGCGATGTGCCGCAAACCGTGGCCATCGAGGAAGAGCCGTTGGACTCGGTAATCTCGGAAACCGCCCGCAGGGTATAGGGGAATTCCTCATGGCTGGGCAGCACGGCGCGAACCGCCCGCCAGGCAAGCTTGCCATGGCCGACTTCGCGGCGCGAGGTGAAGCCGATACGGCCGGTCTCGCCAACCGAATAGGGCGGGAAGTTGTAATGCAGCAGGAAGTGTTCCTTGTAGGTGCCGGTCAGCGCATCGATGAACTGTTCGTCATCCGATGTGCCAAGCGTTGCAACCACCAGAGCCTGGGTTTCGCCACGGGTAAACAGCGCCGAACCGTGCGCACGCGGAAGGATGCCCACTTCGGCTTCGATCGGGCGCACTGTCGAAAGGTCACGGCCATCGATACGCTTGCTGGTCTTGATGATCGAACCGCGCACGACCTGGGCCTGAACGCTTTTGAAAACGGCAGAAAGCGTGTTGGCCTCTTCCGAGGTTGCATTCTCATCGAGAAAGGCTTCCTTTGCTTTTGCCTTTGCCTCGTCAAGCGCGGCATACCGGTCCTGCTTGTCGGAAATCTTGTAGGCTTTTTCGATATCCTTGCCGACCAGCTTGATGAGTTTTCCCTGCAGGTCGGAATGGTCCGGCACAATGTGCTCGCGGGGTTCCTTGGCAGCCTTTTCAGCCAGCTTTGAAATCGCCTCGATAACCGGCTGGAACTCTCCATGACCGAACATGACGGCGCCGAGCATGGTCTCTTCGGAAAGTTCGTTGGCTTCCGATTCAACCATCAGAACCGCGTCGGAAGTGCCGGCAACGACGAGATCGAGATCGGATTCGGGCATTTCGTCGATATTCGGGTTGAGGATGTATTCGCCGTCGATATAGCCGACCCGCGCGCCGCCGATCGGGCCCTGGAAGGGAACGCCGGAAAGGGTCAGCGCCGCGGAGGTGGCGATCATGGCAACGACGTCCGGGTTGTTTTCCAGGTCGTGGGAAATGACCATGCAGGTCACCTGGGTGTCGTTCTTGTAGCCGTCGGCAAACAGCGGCCGGATGGGCCGGTCAATCAGGCGGCAAACCAGAATTTCGTTTTCCGAGGGGCGTGCTTCGCGCTTGAAAAAGCCGCCGGGTATCTTGCCGGCCGAATAGGCTTTTTCGATGTAGTTTACGGTGAGCGGAAAGAAGTCGAGGTCCGGCTTGGCGGTTTTTTCCGACACGACGGCGCACATGACGGTCGTTTCGCCATAGGTGGCGATGACACAGGCATCGGCCTGGCGGGCAATCTTGCCGGTTTCCAGCGTCAGGGGGCGGCCGCCCCATTCGATTTCGATTGAGTGATGGTCAAACATGTATCTTGTCCTAGATTCGGGATGGATTCCGGCCGTAACAGGTTTCGGAATCAGTCCCGGTCCGTGCTGTTCTGGCACCCGCGGCAAGACAACGAGAAACCCGGCATCCCCGGATATCTGGTAATCCTGCCCCAATTTACGGAAGCCGGTTGTTCACGATGGCGGCTGGCACGGTTTCAGGCCTCCATCATGAAACAGGCGGGCCGACAGGGCCCGCCCGGATACGTCAGCGGCGCAGGCCGAGACGCTTGATGATGTCCTGATAACGTTCCTCTTTGACGCCCCTTACATAGTCGAGAAGGCGGCGGCGCTGGGAAACCAGTTTCAGCAGGCCACGGCGGGAATGGTTGTCCTTCTTGTGGCCCTTGAAGTGCTCGGTCAGGTTGGTAATGCGTTCGGTAAGAATCGCGATCTGTACTTCCGGCGAACCCGTGTCACCGTCTTTGGTGGCGTACTCCTTGATGAGTTCCGCCTTGCGTTCGGCAGTAATCGACATCGTCTTTTCCTTGTTGATTGCGGCACTGCATCGTGCGCAGCGCCTGTGTTGTTCGCCGCCCGCAGCCGGGATGTCGTCCAGCAGGGGCCGTTCAAGTAAAAGCGGGCCCGCCAAACACAATGGGGAGGACCCGCTTCCAGCATTGCCTATACTGCAAATGCGGCGGAAATGCCAATGGTTTTTGTGCGCTTGAAGCGGGAGTTGAAATACCCGTCAGCAGCTGTTTTTCACATAGGCATCCGGCACGGCTTCCTTCCACGCGATGCTCATCGCTTCATTGCGCGAAGCATAGGGCCCGTCGGCGACACAGAACCAGCCATTGCGGAAGTTCGGATATTCATTGGTGTTGACGACCCTGGCGCCAGCCCATCCGCCAACGCCGGGCCCGCCCAACCGGGTAAGGCGATTCTGCGCCTGGGTCAGGGTTTTAAAACAGCCCAGAACGACATAATGGCCGCAAAGGCTCTGGGCCTTTGCCTGCGGGACAGGCATTGCATAACCGGCCGCAATGGCGATGGCCGCCGCGCCCACAAGGGTCTTGATGGTATGGTTCATGCTGTTGCCTCCCCGGTCTTCTGCCCTGTTGTCCTGTGTGAATTCTGACAGGCAATTACCGGCAGCGCAATGTGTCTTGACCTAAGGCTGTATCGACATTCAGGTTTCGCACGCGGCGCGAGACGGATTTTGCCCCTGGCATCGTTGAAAACCCCTTGTGGTGGGGCTAACTGTCAGCGTTTTGCAACGCAGCCCAAAGACCCGGGAACCAGGTTCAGACGACTGCAGAAAACAAAAGCTATTCCACATGGTATTGCATTAGCTGTGGTGTCTTTTGCGTTCTGGCTTCGTCGAAATCCTCGCAGGATGGATAAACATCCTGCTGTGGTCTTCTCCTTGCCAGAGGCGAAAAATCCATCCATTCAAACTGCTTCCAGCCAAACAGGACACGCTCTAGGCGGCCGAAACCTTGAACACACGCTTCGGCAGAAAGGATCCCTTCTCGACCTGGCCGATGGCGACGAGGTCGGAACCGCTGACGGCGACCACTTCCTCGGCAAAGGCAATGGCGTCGCGCCCGCGCAGGATGACCGGATTGCCCGAACGCAGCCTTGTTGCCTGATCCTTCGAGATCGCGACCTCCGGCAGGTTTTCCAGCGCAATGCCGGTTGCCAGTATTTCGCTGTCCAGCGCATCCAGATCACCTTCCAGTTCGGCAAGCTGATCGAGCGGAACAAGATCTTCCTCGTTGAACGGTTCCACCGCAGTTCGGCGCAATTCGCTGACATGGCCGTAACAGCCAAGATCGCGGCCCATGTCGCGCGCCAGCGCACGAACATAGGTTCCCTTGCCGCAATCCACCTCGAAGACGGCGGTGTCGCAGTCGCGGACTTCCATCAGTTCAAAGCGGTGGATTTCCACCTCGCGCGGTTCAATCTCCACCGCTTCGCCGTCGCGGGCCAGTTTATAGGCGCGCTCCCCGCCAATCTTGATCGCCGAATAGGCGGGCGGGACTTGTAAAATCGTGCCAGTGTAGTTTCCCATCGCACGGCGGACGGTGACCTCATCCGGGCGCAGGTCCGACGTTTCAACGGCCGTACCTTCCAGATCGTCCGTATTGGTTTCCATGCCCCAGGTCACGGCAAACCGGTAGGTTTTCGCCCCGTCCATCACATAGGGTACGGTTCTGGTTGCCTCACCAAGCGCCACCGGCAGCATCCCGGTTGCCAGCGGATCGAGCGTGCCGGCATGTCCGGCCTTCGCCGCCTTGTAGAGCCATTTGACTTTGGCTACTGCCTGGGTCGAGCCCATGCCGAGCGGCTTGTCGAGGATTACCCAGCCGGAAACCGGCCGGCCTTTCTTCTGGCGCTGCCGGCTCATTCCTCGTCCTTGCCTGCTTCAAGATCTCGGGCAACCTCCGGCTCGTGCAGCAGGGCGTCGATCTTGGCATAGTTTTCGAAACTGGTATCGGCACGGAAGCGGAATTCCGGCATGTATTTCATCTGGCTGAGTGCTGGTGAAAGCCGCCCGCGGATGAATTTCTGGTTGGCCGCCAGCGCCTTGATCACCGGCTGGGGGTCTTCACCGCCAAGCGGCGAGATGAACACTGTGGCGATCTTCAGGTCCGGCGACATGGAAACCTCGGTAATCGAGATCACCGTCTTTTCGATCACCGGATCGGGCACTTCGCCGCGCTGCAACAGCTGCGTCAGCGCGTGGCGCACCAGTTCGCCGACCCGCAACTGGCGCTGGGAAGGGGGCTTGGACTTCGTCATGTGAGTGGTGTCCTGTTTTCCACATGGTTCGAAACTAACATCCGCGGCGCGCCGTTTCTTTCCGGCGCGGGCTGAGCGGATTTCGGTATCGCAGGGGTGGATGCCAGCCAGTCTGATTGTGGACCGACATCGCTGACATCCTCGCAAACACCTGCGTCATGGAAAGCGCGGCAGACAGGGCGGGTTTGCATGCGATCACCTTTCCGGACGGGATGGGACCGTGCCGGAAACTCCTGCGGGAAAAACTACAGGCTGCGCTCGATATGCTCCACGCGGAAGCATTCGATCTGGTCGCCCTGGCGGATGTCCTGATAGTTCTCGAAGGCCATGCCGCATTCCTGCCCGGCAGGCACTTCGGATACCTCGTCCTTGAAGCGTTTGAGCGTCGACAGCTTGCCTTCGTGGATCACCACATTGTCGCGCAGCAGGCGAACGCCCGAGCCACGCTCCACCTTGCCTTCGCTGACCCGGCAGCCGGCGACCTTGCCAACCTTGGAGACGTTGAAGACTTCGAGGATTTCCGCATAGCCCAGGAACGTCTCGCGGCGCTCGGGTGCCAGCATCCCGCTCATGACCTGTTTCATGTCATCAACGAGATCGTAGATGATTGAATAGTAGCGGATTTCGATGCCTTCGCGCTCGGCAGCCTCCTTGGCCTGCTTGTTGGCGCGAACGTTGAAGGCCAGGATCGGTGCATTGGAGGCGGCTGCCAGCGACACATCGGATTCGGTAATGCCGCCGACCGCGCCATGCACGACCCTGGCGGCAACTTCTTCCGTATTCATCTTTGCAAGCGCCTGCTCGATCGCCTCGACCGAACCCTGCACATCGCCCTTGACCACAATTGCCGCTTCTTTCAGCTCGGAAGTCTGCAACTGGCTGATCATCTGTTCCAGGGAACCGCGTGAGCCGGCCATCTGGGCTACCGCCTTGTCGCGGGCAAGCCGCTGGCGGTAGTCGGAAATCTCGCGGGCCCGCGCCTCGTTCTCGACAACGGTAAACCGTTCGCCTGCAGAGGGGGCCCCGGAGAGACCGAGAATTTCCACCGGTGTGGAAGGAGTTGCCTCGTCAACCTGTTCACCATGGTCGTTGACCAGTGCGCGCACCTTGCCCCACTCGTTTCCGGCGATCACGATGTCTCCGGTTCTCAGCGTGCCGCGCTTGACCAGCACGGTGGCGACGGGGCCACGGCCCTTGTCGAGTTGCGATTCGATGATGGTCCCTTCGGCGGGACGATCAGGATCGGCTTTCAGTTCAAGAACTTCGGACTGCAGCAGGATGGCGTCCAGCAGGCTGTCGAGATTGGTACCCTTGAGCGCGGACACTTCCACTTCCTGCGTTTCGCCGCCCATGCTTTCCACAAACACTTCATGCTGCAGAAGTTCGGTCTTGACCTTGTTGGGATCGGCAGATTCCTTGTCGATCTTGTTGATCGCCACGATGATCGGCACTTCAGCCGCCTTGGCGTGGTTGATCGATTCGATCGTCTGAGGCATCACGCCGTCATCGGCGGCAACCACCAGAATGGCGATATCGGTCGCCATGGCACCGCGTGCCCGCATGGCGGTGAAAGCCTCGTGGCCGGGCGTATCGATGAAGGTAATCCTCTGGCCATCCCGGTCAACCTGATAGGCGCCGATATGCTGGGTAATGCCGCCCGCTTCGCCTTTCACCACATTGGCGTTGCGAATGGCATCCAGCAGTGACGTCTTTCCGTGATCGACATGGCCCATGATGGTAACCACCGGCGGGCGGGAAACCATGTTCTCCGGATTGTCCGACGTGTCGAACAGGCCCTCCTCGACATCGGATTCCGACACCCGCTTGACCGTATGACCGAATTCGCTGGCGATCAGTTCGGCGGTATCGGCATCGATAACATCGCCGGGTTTCATCATCTGGCCCTGCTTCATCAGGTATTTGATGACATCGACCGAGCGCTCCGACATGCGTGAGGCAAGGTCCTGAATGGTAATGGTTTCTGGCAACTTGACCTCACGGGAAATCTTTTCGCGCGGACCGGTCTGGCCAAGCGCGGCGCGTTTTGCTTTTTCCTGGCGGCGGCGCAGTGCGGCGAGCGACGGTCCTTTGCCGCCGCGGTCGCTGTCGAGCGCATTGGTCAGCGTCAGCTTGGTACGGCGCCGGTCATCGCCCCCTTTGGGGCGCGAAGGCGTGCGGTCGTCCTCGGTGGAGCGCTTGCGCTCGAACGGCTTGAGTTCTTTTGGCTTGGGCTCTTCGCGAACCGGTTTGCGCACGGCATCGGGGTCGGCTGCAGCCTGGGCTGCGGATGCGGCAGCGGCGGCATCCATCTCCTGGCTGGTACGCTGTTCGGCTTCGCGTTTTGCAGCTTCTTCCTCACGCCGCTTCTGTTCTTCGCGGTCGGCCTTGCGCCGTGCATCGAGTTCTGCCCGCTTGGCGGCTTCTTCAGCAGCCTTGATCTCTTCCTCGCTCTGGCGTGCCTTGGCTTCTTCAAGCGCCCGGCGGCGCGCTTCCAGCTCGCTTTGCGACAGATTGCTGGCAGCCTCGTCCGCCTGGGCTGGCGCAGCAGCAGGTGCCGCAGGCGCCTTGTCGGCCGGCTTCGGCGTGTCGCCCGGCTTGTTGATGCGCCGCTTGCGGGTTTCAACTACAACCGCTTTCGTGCGGCCACGCGAAAAGCTCTGGTTGACGGTCCCCTGGGAGACACCGCCACCACGCAGGCTCAACGTCTTTTTCGGCTTTACGCTGAGCTTTTCGTCGTTGTTTTCTTCACTCATAAAACAGTCTGTGTCCTGTTGGTCCGTTACCGGACTGGATATTGCGCGCTTTTTGGACCTTTAACCCGCAAAAATCCAGTCCAATTTCAAATTTGATGGCCTCAGCCGCGCTTGTTTGCGGCGGCTTCGTGCCCTTTTTACTGTCAACTACCTGTCAGCTTACCCTCATAGGCAAGCCATCTCTCCACACTGCGTTTCAGTGCCGTTGTCGCCCCGCCTTCCAGCGCCACAGCGTGGGTTGCAGCCTCAAGTCCGAGCGCCGCGCCCATTTCGGCAGAAGTCCAGCAGTCGAAAACCTCGACTTCCTCACCGCCCATCTCGCGGGCGAACGTAATTGCCTGCGCCAGTTTGCGGCGCCCATCGGCGGTTGCGTCACTGCCGTGAAACAGCATCCTTGCCTGGTTCGACCGGATCGCCGTATCGGCCTTGGTAAAACCGGTTACGAGCGTGCCTGCCTTGCGGGCCAGCGCCAGCGCCTTTATCGCCCGTTCGCCGAGCAATTGCCCGACCGTATCGGCCAGATTGCTGTCGGCACTCACCTGCGTCTTCAGGCTGCGGGCAAAAAGGTTTTTCGCCACCGCCTGCTCAACGCTTTCGCGCCGGGCCTCCACCCAAACACCCCGGCCCGGAAGGGATTCCTTCAGGTCAGGATAGATGCTGCCGTCAGGCCCGGCAACGAAACGAAGCAGCGCTTCCTTGTCCATCGGCTGGCGCGAAACGATGCAACTGCGGCTGTTGGCCATCTTCAACCTTTCCGGCTACCTGCAGCGCCCGTGCCATCGTATCAGGCCTGCGGCGCTTCAGCAGCAGCAGCAGCGGGTTCCTGGTCTGCCGTGGCAGTTTCTTCCGCTTCGCCGCCTTCTTCATCGCCTTCGGCTTCTTCTGCCTGCTGGGCGGCGAGCAATTCTTCCTCGGTAACCCAGCCGGCCTTGATACGGGCCTGCATGATCATCGCCTCGGCATCGGTGCGTGAAACCTTGTATTCGTCCAGGGCCCCTTCGAAGCGCTGAACCTCACCGTCCTTGCGCTCGATCCAGCCGCAAAGATCGTCCACCGCGCAACCGGCAAAGTCTTCCAGCGTCTTGATCTCGTTTTTGCCGAGGGTGACCAGCATGGCCGTGGTAAGCCCGTCGATCTCCTTCAGCGCGTCCTCGACTCCGAGCGATTTGCGTTCTTCGTCGAGTTCCTGCTCCTGCTTTTCCAGGAATTCGCGGGCGCGGGCCTGCAGTTCCTCGGCGGTCTCGGCGTCAAAGCCTTCGATGGAAGAGATTTCCTCTGAATCCACATAGGCGACTTCCTCGATCGAGCCGAAGCCTTCGGAGGCCAGCAGCTGTGCGACCATTTCGTCGACATTGAGCGCTTCCATGAACCGTGCGGTGTTCTCGGTGAATTCCTGCTGGCGGCGCTCGCTTTCTTCCTGCTCGGTCATGATGTCGATTTCCCAGCCGGTAAGCTGGGAAGCAAGGCGAACGTTCTGGCCGCGGCGGCCGATTGCCAGCGAAAGCTGGTCATCGGGCACCACAACGTCAATACGCTCGGCTTCCTCGTCAAGCACCACCTTGGAGACTTCCGCCGGCTGCAGTGCGTTGACGATGAAGGAGGCTGCATCGGGCGACCACGGGATGATGTCGATCTTCTCGCCCTGCAATTCACCGACAACCGCCTGAACGCGGCTGCCGCGCATGCCCACACAGGCACCGACGGGGTCGATCGACGAATCGTTCGAAATCACGGCGATTTTCGCGCGCGAGCCCGGGTCACGGGCAACCGATCTGAGTTCGATGACGCCGTCGTAGATTTCCGGCACTTCCATGGTGAACAGCTTCGCCATGAATTGCGGATGGGTGCGTGACAGGAAGATCTGCGGTCCGCGCTGTTCGCGCCGTACATCGTAAATATAGGCGCGTACGCGGTCGCCATATTTGAAATTCTCGCGCGGGATGGTTTCATCCCGGCGGATAATCGCTTCCCCCTTGCCGAGGTCGACGATCACATTGCCGTATTCAACCCGCTTGACGGTGCCGTTGACGATCTCGCCAACCCGGTCCTTGTATTCTTCAAACTGCTGGTCGCGTTCAGCTTCGCGCACTTTCTGCACAATCACCTGCTTGGCCGACTGGGCGGCGATGCGGCCGAAATCCATCGGCGGCAGGGGTTCGGCGATATGGTCGCCGATCTGCGCATCGGGGTTCTTGTCACGGGCCAGGTCAAGCGGGATTTGGGTGGTGTAGTCTTCGACGTTCTCCACCACTTCCAAAAGCCGCTGCAGCTTGATGTCACCGGTTTTCGGATCGATGTCGGCCTTGATGTTGGTCTCCTGGCCGTAACGCGACCGCGCGGCCTTCTGGATGGCGTCGGCCATCGCCTGGATGACGATCATCCGGTCGATGGATTTTTCCCGCGCGACCGCATCTGCAATCTGCAACAATTCCAGTCGGTTAGCACTGACAGCCATGGTTCAAGTCTCCTTTTATGCCGCCCTCGGTCTTCCCGGCGGCAAAACTGCTTTTGGTTTGTTCAATTGCCGGGTTCGGCGTTTTCTTCAATTCCATTTGCTTTTCTGAGCGCCTTGTCGCGGCGCAGCGCATCACGGATCAGATCGTCGGAAAGCATCAGTTTTGCCTCTGCGATATCCGTGAGTGCCAATTCAAACTCTGCATCCTCATCCTTGCCGGCATCATCGCGGCGAAACAGGACCTTGCCGCCGTCAACCTTGATGATGCGGCCCTTGAACCGTTTGCGGCCGTGAACGAGGCGTGCGGTTTCCAGCTTCGCCACATGGCCTGCCCAGGTCTCAAAGTCGCTTTCACGAACCAGCGGCCGGTCGATCCCCGGTGAGGATACCTCCAGGTGGTAGGCGGCCGAGATCGGATCCTCAATGTCGAGAATCGGCGAAATCGCGTTGGAAACCGTTTCGCAGTCTTCAACGCTCATCGTCCCGTCGGGGCGCTCGGCCATCACCTGCAGCGTCTGGCCGTTCATCTGCGAAAGCCGCACGCGAACGAGCCGGTATCCGAGCGCCTCGATTTCGGGGCGCAGAATGCCGGCGATGCGGGCTTCAAGTCCCTGCTCGGTGATCATGCGGTCGTCGCTGGAAACGTCCATCGGTGTTTTCCTGCGGCCTTGCCGTATTTGGTGTGCCGCTTCGGTTTAACCGGCAACAAAAAAGAGCGGGGCCGGGAGGCTCCCACTCTCTCGAATGCTCGGAGAATTTAACGGCAAGATAGTGAATACGGTGACAGTTTTCAAGAAAAATCCCTTCATTCGGGCGATTTCTTGCCGGACACGGCAAAGACTGCGGGGTTTTGAGCCTCGCGGAAGAAGCGCCGGATCAACAGCACGGCGGCAAGGGTCAGTCCCGCGGCCAGCCCGCTCCATATGCCAACACCTTCAAGCCCCGCGCCAAATCCCAGCGCCAGCGCGATTGGTACACCGGCAGCCCAGTAGCTGAAGACAGCGATCAGCATGGGAATGCGCATGTCTTTAAGACCACGCAGCAGACCGACGCCAATGACCTGCAGCCCGTCAACGAGTTGGAAACACGCCGCAACGGCCAATAGCGGTACGGCAATCGCCACCACCGCAGCAGCGTTGGGGTCGCCTTCGGCGAGCCATCCACTGATCAGGGTTTGAGGGATAAGCAACATCGGCAGCGCGGCCAAAAGTGCGAAAGCGGTGGTAATGATCACCGCAGCCTGTCCGGTGCGCACAAGGCCGGAACGGTCTTGTCTGCCCACGGCAATCCCCGCCCGGGCCGTGGCGGCATTCGACAGGCCGAGGGGAACCATGAAGGCAAGCGCTGCGATCTGCAAGGCAATGCCATGGGCGGCAAGCGCGATCTCGCCCAGCCAGCCCATCATGATGGCGGTAAAGGCGAAAAGCCCGACTTCGGCGATGATCCCGATGCTGACGGGCAGGCCAAGGCGGACGATTTCGAAGAAAGCGGGAAGATCGGAACGCCACAGCCGTTTGAAGACCTCATAGCCGGCAAATTCCGGCCGCAGCCCAACCCACAACGCACCGAAAGCAAATGCGGCAAGGTTCGTCAGCAGGGTTGCAAGCGCGGCGCCGGGTATTTCAAGCCGGGGCGCGCCGAAATTGCCGAAGATGAAGGCATAGTTGAGCACTCCGTTGAGTAGGGCGGAAAACAGCGTGATAACGAGGATGATCCGCGCATGTTCCAGCGCCGTTGCAAACGAACGCAAAACCATCAGCAGAAGGCTGGGCAGGATCGCCCATTTGGCGATGTCCATGTAGTCCTGGGCAAGACCGGCCAGAACCGGCTCCTGCCCGAAAGCGATCAGGATTTCGCGTATGTAGCCCATCGGCAGAAAAATCAAGGCAAAATAGGCACACTGAACCCACATGCCCATGCGCACATGCCGGCGCACGCTGACCTCGTCGCCGCGGCCCACAGCCGTTGCCGCCATCGGCACGATGGCGAAGGCAAACCCACTGCCGAAAATCCACAAAATGAAAAAGAACTGGAAGGCAAGCGTTCCCGCCGCAAGCTCGCGCGTGCCGAGCCAGCCCATCATCACCGTATCGACGACGTTGATGAGCATTTGGGCAAGCTGGGCACCGATCAGCGGAAGACCCAGAACGAGCAGAGATTTGATGGCGGCAGTCAAAGTCGGCCTGCTGCCCGGATGCCGTCCGGCAGTGTTGTCTTCCATGGCAGTTCACGAATCCAAAAAACCGGCTGTAGCAGATTCAGCAATACGGATCGATGGCGAATTGTTATCGAAGCCCGGAACGCTGCACACCGGCTATTGAACCTGCCTGATCTGCCCGATCACCGGCGCCGGAAGATGAAATAGGCCGGCGTCCTGCCTTCGCGGATTGCCTTTTGTTCGTAGCGGGTGGAAACCCACTCGTCCCACGGCTTGTGCCAGTCGTCCGGGTGCAGGGCGGTCCACTCGAAGCCACCGTGGTTGAAGACGTGCCTTAGTGTCCAGTTCACATAGCTTTCAATGTCGCTGGCAAAACGGAATTCGCCACCCGGCTTCAACAGCCGGTGAAAACGGTGAAGATTGCCGGGGTTGACGAAGCGGCGCTTCCAGTGCCGTTTCTTGGGCCAGGGGTCTGGATAGAGGAGGTCAATGCGCGACAGGGATCCATCCGGCAGCCAGTCCAGCAGCCCGGTAGCGTCTTCACCGTAGAGGCGGACGTTGGCAAGGCCGTTGTCCGCGATCGCCCGTACTGCTTTCGCCATTCCGTTGATGAACGGTTCGCAGCCGATGAACGCCAATTCAGGATGCAGCCGGGCGCGGTGAACCAGATGTTCGCCGCCGCCAAAGCCGATTTCCAGTACAATGGCCTGCGGCGTGGACTCATTGGCGGAAAACAACGCCTCGGCTTGCGCAGGGCAGGGCTCGGCAAGATTGATTGCCAGTTTCGGCAAATGCGTGCGAAGCGCTTCTTCCTGCGCCCCTTTAAGCGGTTTTGCCTTGCGCCGCCCGAAAAAGTTGCCAGCTTTCCGCTTCGATTGACCGGCGCTGCTGCCCGTGTGCTTGGTTTGCCGTTTCACCGCAGGCTCAGGCGTTCTTGACGGCTTCCTTGAGCGCCTTGGTCAGGTCCGTTTTTTCCCAGGAGAAAGAACCGCCGCGCCCCGGCTTGCGCCCGAAGTGCCCATAGGCCGCTGTCTGGGCGTAAATCGGCTTGTTGAGATCGAGATGCTTGCGGATGCCGGAAGGCGAAAGGTCCATGGCTTTCCGTATCGCTTTCTCCAGCGTTGCGTCGGCCACTTTGCCTGTGCCGTGGGTATCCACATAGACCGAAAGGGGCTGCGCGACCCCGATGGCATAGGAAAGCTGGATGGTGCAGCGCTCGGCAAGCTTTGCTGCCACGATGTTCTTGGCAAGATAACGCGCCGCATAGGCCGCCGAGCGGTCGACCTTGGTGGTATCCTTGCCCGAAAACGCTCCGCCGCCATGGGGTGCCGCGCCGCCATAGGTATCGACCACGATCTTGCGGCCGGTCAGGCCGGCATCGCCATCGGGCCCGCCGATGACGAAAGCGCCTGTCGGATTGATGTGCCAGGCGCAATCAGCCGCAATCGGAAGGCTGCCGAGCGCTTCCCGGATATAGGGTTCGACCACCGAGCGCACCTTTTTGGAATCCCAGGTTTCATCAAGATGCTGGGTTGAAAGCACAACAGAGGTCACCTCCGCCGGCTTGCCGTCCTCATAACGCACGGTGATCTGGCTTTTCGCATCAGGCCCCAGCCTTGCAGCCTCGCCTTCGCCCTTCTTGCGGGCTGCCGCGAGCAGTTCCAGAATTTTATGGGAGTAATAGATTGGCGCGGGCATGAGATCCGGCGTCTCGTTGCAGGCATAGCCGAACATGATGCCCTGATCGCCGGCACCTTCTTCCCCCTGCCGGTCGGCAGCATTGTCGACGCCCTGGGCAATGTGGGCGGACTGGAAGTGAAGCAGTACGTCGACCTTCGCCGTTTTCCAGTGAAAGCCGTCCTGCTCATAACCGATGTCCCGGATGGCGCGGCGTGCCGCCGAGCGGAACCGCGTCGGATTGATCACGTCCTTGCCGTGCTTGTCTTTCTTGATCAGGGTTGGCGGCACCCGCACTTCGCCGGCGATCACCACGCGATTGGTCGTTGTCAGCGTCTCCGCGGCAACGCGCACGCTCCACGGATCGATGCCGGTCTTGCGCGCTTCCTTGTACACCAGATCGACGATCTCATCGGAAATCCGGTCGCAAACCTTGTCCGGATGCCCTTCGGATACCGATTCGCTGGTGAACAGATAATTTTGCCTTGCCATGGGAATCCCCTGAAATGCGTGGTTTGCGAAAATCTCGCGCTTTGTAGCCACTGGCTTGGCAAAATCAATAGGAGAGCGCAGCGCGGCGAACGACAAATTGCCTCGCACGTTCCCGGTGGCCGGACGGAGGGCCGCCCGGTCTACCTCACCGGATCAGCATTCATTCTTCGGAAATGTTTGCCAGCGCCTTTGCCAGTTCCACCAGCTTTTTACGTACCTTGGGGTCTTCGATTTTGACGAAGGCGCGGTTGAGTTGCAGGCCTTCGTTGGAAGACAGGAAGTCGACCACGTAGTTGGCCGAACTGGTTTCCTTGAAGCCGGCATCGCTTGTGTCCTGCCCCGGAGCGCCCTCAAAGAAAAACGCGACCGGTGTCTTCAGAACACGCGAAATCTCCTGAAGGCGGCTGGCGCCGACGCGATTGGCGCCTTTTTCGTATTTCTGAATCTGCTGAAAGGTAATACCCAGTGCATCGCCCAGTTTTTCCTGGCTCAAGCCGAGCATGGTACGGCGTAGCCGGATCCGGCTGCCAACATGAATGTCAATTGGATTTGGTTTGCGCTGCTCTGACGCCATGTTTGTCTCTTCTTTGCACGCATCCATCCCCACCCCCTGTCGGCAGATGAATATTGCGTGTGGTGCAGAACGCAGCCGAACGGGTGTATCGTGCGGGCGCGTTCACTGTGGGTTCTTGATGTCGGCTGTCTTCCCGAACAGGCCGAACTTGACGCACAGGAGTGTGGGTAGAGCGTCAAGATGGAGGAATATGGCTTGTTTTTGATCTTTGAGTCAAACTTACGCCGCGGGAGTTCAGGCTAATTTATTTCTCGGGGCGAAAATACTGTTACCGTGCTTTTCTTCAACCAATACCGAGCCTTCGGCTCGTCAGGGCAATGATGCAGCATGCAATCAGGAGCGCACCAAACGGGCCATGGCCAAAACGGGTGAAGAGGGTATCGCCCAGCGCTTGCGGAAGCACGGCGTCGGCGGTGCCTTGTGCTCCCAGCGGGATCGATTCGAGAATTTGACCGTGGGCATTGCTGACGGCGGAAATACCGGTATTGGCAACGCGCACTACCGGTATGCCTTCCTCAACACCGCGCAGCAGCGCCTGTTGAAAATGCTGATACGGGCCGGGGGTTCTGCCGAACCACGCATCGTTGGTGAGGTTGACGATCCACGCAGGTTTTGCCGCAGCGTCAGATAACCCGTTTCTCAAGGCGCCCGAAAAGATCGCCTCATAGCATATCAACGGCAGCATGGGATGGTCCCCGCTGCCCAGCAGCACATTGCGCTGGGCACCTGCGGCAAAGCCGCCTGCCTGCCTTGTCAGCTGTTCGAAACCATAGGTCTCCAGCAAGGTTTGAAACGGAAGGTATTCGCCGAAGGGGACCAGATGCGTCTTGTCTGCAGCTTCCAGAATTTCGCCGTTGGAATCGATGACATAAATGGAATTGTAAACGTGACCCTGCGGGTTTCCCGCTCCGCCCGGCTCCCACCGCAAAGCACCGGTGACAAGGGTGGTGCCTTCCGGCAGCATGTTGGCGATGGCAGCGATCACCTCGGGCTGTTCGGTCAGCAGGAAGGGAAAGGCCGACTCGGGCCATATCAGGTAATCGATCCCCTCAAGGCCATCCTTATCGCCTTCAGGCGAGGAAACCGAAACATCCAGATAGGTTTCGATGATCGACAGTTCGTTCCCCGGTGCCAGCTTGTCGCGCTGCTCGATGGCGGGCTGCATGATGCGGATGGCCGGCCCGTCGGCGGCTTCAGCTGCGGTCGCCAGCCGGTATGCCCCGTAACCCGACTGGGCGGCGGCGAGGACAACCGCTAGCATCAAGGGGAGCCTGGGCCAGGCCTTGCCGCCGCTGCCGGCGGAAAGGGCAATCATCGGCAGGGCAAGGACGAGCACGGCGATCACCGTCATGCCATACAGGCCGAGCACCGAGGCACCCTGCATCAGTACGGGGTGAGGCATGATGGCATAGCCGATCGCATTCCAGGGAAATCCGGTGAAGAGCGTGCCACGCAAATATTCTGCAGCGCCGAAGCCGGCTGCAAGCGCAAACGCCCGCCCCCAATGATCGCTCCACAGCAACCGCGCGATGACGGCAGCAATTCCCCAGAATACAGCCAGCAGGGCAGGCAGCAGAACAACGGCGAACGGCAACGCCCAGGCGAAGTCCTCCGCTTCAATCAGAAAAGCGTTCCCGATCCACCAGAGCCCGGCGAGAAAGTAGCCGAAGCCGAACCACCACCCTGGCGCAAACGCCGATCGCAACAGGCCGAAAAATCCTGTTCTGGCATCGCTATAGGCGCCGTCCATTATCCAGGCGAAGCTGGCAAAGGTAAAAAACAGAACAGGAAAAAAATATACCGGCGGCATGGCAAGCGCCGATGCGAGCCCCAGTGCGAATGCGGTCAGCAGCCTCTGCCAGCCTTGCAGGAGCACAAACCAGGCTGCCAGCTTCGCGATTTTCTCCACGCCGCTCTCCGAATCGGATTGAGGTTTCCCGCAAGTGGATAAAGCGACTTCCGCCGGCCGGCAAGATTTCCCCTTCGATGCCGCAACGAAAGGGGAGCAGGCGCTTTCCGGTCAGCTGACTTTGGGTTTTCTTGCAGCCGTTTTCTTGGAGGGCACCATTTCGATGGACCGGATACGCCGGGGGTCGGCATCGCGAATGCGGAACTCGTAGCCGAATGCATCGATCAGTTCGCCCTTGACCGGCACGCGTCCCAGCAGTGAAAAGATCACACCGCCAATCGTTTCGGCATCTTCGTCATGATCGCCAACGTCGAGCTTGCCGCCGAGCACCTCGCGGATGTCCTCGATTTCCGCGCGGGCATCAAGAATCATAGCGCCGCTCTCGCTCGCCCGGATAAGTTCATCCTCGTCATCGTGCTCGTCTTCAATGTCGCCGACGATAATCTCCACGATGTCTTCCAGCGATACCAACCCTTCCGTTCCACCGTATTCGTCAATTACCAGCGCAATCTGTATCCGGTTTGCCTGCATGCGCGCCATCAGGTCGGCCGCCAGCATGGAGGGAGGAACGAACAGGACGGTGCGCACCAGATTGGCCTTGCCGAGTTCCTTTTGCAGGTCGACCCGCGTCAGATCGAGCTTGGCCGAATTCACCTTGCCGTTGCGCCGTTTGCCCGCCGCCGCCTTGGTGATGTAGCCCAGCAGATCGCGGATATGGATCATGCCGCGCGGGTCGTCCAGCGTGTCGTCGTAAACCGGCATGCGCGAGTGCCCGGAAGCTTCGAACTGTACCAGCAGTTCCCCCAGCGTCGTTCGAAGGTCGGCGGCCACGATTTCCGCCCGCGGTACCATCAGGTCTTCTGCCCGTACATCCTGCAGCCGCAGGATGTTGTTCAGCATGACGCGCTCTTCAGGCGTCAGATCGCTGTTGTGGGCGTCGTGCTGGGCGAGCGCATCGCTGAGGTCCTCGCGGATGCTTCCCCGGTTCGAGCGCTTGAGCGATGCAACAAGACGTGACAACAGCCCGCCGCGAAGGGCGCCGTTCTCATCACTTGCTGGTTCTGTCGGAGTGCGCCGGGGCCGGAAAGGACGCCCGGCGTTCTAGAGGAGTCTTCGTCGTCTTCGCCGGCCATGGCATCAGGCTCGCCGCCTGAAGATGCCGGAACCCGGCTGTTTTCACTTTGTGTCATCATCGTTCCCCGGCATTCAACTGCCAGGCTGGTTGAATCATCGAATGTTCACTGCTCAAGATAAGCATAGGGATCGCCGATTCCAAGCTTTGCAAGTACCCTGATTTCGGCATCTTCCATAACTTCTGCGTCATTTGTTTCCTCATGATCATAGCCGAAAAGATGAAGAAAACCATGAACGGCCAGATGGGATAGATGGTGTTCGAACGGTTTTTCCTGCTCGGCGGCCTCGCGCCTGATCGTCTCCAGTGCAAAAACAAGATCGCCGATCATCAGACCTGCTGCCTGCCCGATCGTTCGTTCCTCTGCGGGAAAGGACAGCACATTGGTCGGTTTCGCCTTGCCGCGCCATTGCCCGTTGATCTGTGCCATGTGCTCATCGCCGGTGAACAGCATGCTCAATTCGGCGCCGTCTTCCCAGTCAAGGTGTAATGTGTCCGCCGCCGCGTCCACCGCTGCCGAAATGAGTGCATGCAGGGTTTTTTCCGCCGGCCAGCCCTCGTGCTCAATGGTGATGTCAATCTGCGGAATTTTCACCCGCATCATCCACCTGTTGTCGGGAGTTTGCAGTTGGCCGCCCGCGACCTGCCTTTTGCGCGGCTTTCCTGCTGCCTGCCCTGTCATAGGCATTGACGATTTCCGTCACCAGCCGGTGCCGAACCACATCCGATGCCTTGAAGACGATTTTCTCAACCCCCTCGATATCCGGCAGTAAGTTGAGCGCTTCAACAAGGCCGGAAGTCTGGCCGTTGGGAAGGTCCACCTGGCTTGGATCTCCAGTAACGATCATCTTTGAATTCTCGCCCAAACGGGTCAGGAACATTTTCATCTGCATGGAGGTGGTGTTCTGCGCCTCGTCCAGAATGACAGCCGCATTGGCCAGGGTTCGCCCGCGCATGAAGGCGAGGGGAGCGATCTCGATGACACCTGAGGCGAGCGCCCGTTCCACCTTTTCGCCCGACATCATGTCGTAGAGTGCATCGTAAAGCGGACGCAGATAGGGATCGACCTTTTCCTTCATGTCACCCGGCAGAAAGCCGAGCCGCTCGCCAGCTTCAACGGCGGGGCGCGAGAGAACAATTCTTTCAACCGCGCCGCGCTCCAGCAGCGATGCTCCATAGGCTACCGCCAGATAAGTCTTTCCGGTTCCCGCCGGCCCCACACCGAAAACAAGCTCATTGGCATCCATTGCCCGGATGTAGCGGTCCTGGGTTCGGGTGCGTGCCTGGATCACCTTTTTGCGCGTGCCGATCTGCGCCATGGACAGCCGGCCCGTTTTCTCGCCCATGCTCGGCAGGGAGAGCTGATCTTCGGCAATCGCCATGCGCACCGCGCCCGTCACGTCGCCCTTTTCGATCATCTCGCCGGCTTCAAGACGATTGTAGAGATGTTCAAGTGCCATGCGTGCCCGGTGCACGGCCGATTCCTCGCCCGACATCGAAACCTCGTTGCCGCGCGCCACCGCTTCCACGCCAAGCATGCTTTCAATCATGGCGAGATGCTCGTCGAACTGGCCGAAAAGCAGTGTGGCGTATTTGTTGTTGTCGAAGGAGAGAACAAGCTGGTCGCTGGCACGTTCTTTGGCGTTGTCGGCTGAGCGGGCAGGCTTGATCTTCTTAATCTCGTTCAAAAAGCGCTCCGGGCGTTTGAAATTTCATGTTTGCTCCGGTTTTCAGGTTTTGTCCAGTATGGCAGGCAAGGGTCAGACCCGTTCCGCCATCAGCGACACAGGACCGCTGGAAGTGACCTGTACGGTCAACATGTGACCGATCTCTGACAACCCGCCCTCTACCACCACCGATTGCAGCCATGGCGAGCGGCCAATCAACTGGCCCTCATGGCGGCCTTTCTTTTCGACAAGGATATCGATGGTCTTGCCGATGCAGGCCTGATTGAATGCCTGTTGCTGTTCGCCAAGCAGAACCTGCAGGCGGGAAAGGCGCTTGCTTTTCACCGGTTCGGGCACCTGGTCTTCCATGTCGGCGCCGGGCGTTCCGGGCCTTGCACTGTATTTGAAGGAGAAGGCCGAGGCGTAGTTTACACGCCGCACGATATCCATCGTCGCCTCGAAGTCCTCATCGCTTTCGCCGGGAAATCCGGTAATGAAGTCACCGGAAATGGCAATGTCGGGCCTTGCCTTGCGTACCCGCTCGATAATGTCGAGATACTCGGCGGCCGTGTGGTGGCGGTTCATCGCCTTCAGGATGCGGTCTGATCCGGCCTGTACCGGTAAATGCAAATAAGGCATCAGCTTGCCGATATCGCGATGGGCGTCGATCAGCCCGTCATCCATGTCGATGGGATGGCTGGTCGTATAGCGCAGCCGCTCAAGGCCGGAAATCTCCGCAAGCTGGTATAGCAGATCCCCAAGCCGCATGGCCTTGCCGCCATCGCTGCCATGCCATGCATTCACGTTCTGGCCCAGCAGGGTAATCTCCCTGACCCCGGCATCGACCATGCGAAGCGCCTCGTCAGCGATCTGGGAAAAAGGCCGAGAAACCTCTGCCCCGCGCGTATAGGGTACCACGCAGAAAGTGCAGAACTTGTCGCAGCCTTCCTGGACGGTCACGAACCCGGCCACCCCGCGGGCAATGGTCTGCTGGCGGGTCGGGGCTGGCAGTTTGGCGAACTTTTCCTCGATCTCGAATTCGGTCTCGATGACCTTCTCGCCGTTTTCGGCCCGCGCCACCATGGCGGCAATATCATGATAGGTCTGCGGGCCGGCAATGAGATCAACCGCCGGTGCACGGCGGAAAATCTCCTCACCCTCCGCCTGGGCAACACAGCCCGTAACGCCGAGCGTAAGGCGTTTGCCGGTATTCTTCCGCGCTTCCTTCAGCTTTCGGATGCGGCCAATCTCGGAATAAACCTTTTCTGCCGCCTTTTCCCGGATATGGCACGTGTTGAGCAGAACGAGATCGGCGTCCTCCATGTTCTGTGTGCGTACATAGCCGCCCTGGGTGAGCGCATCCTCCATGCGCTCAGAATCATAGACATTCATCTGGCAGCCATAGGTCTTGACGAAAACCTTGCGGGAATTGGCGCGCGCATAGGCATGGATATCCCGGTCCAGGGCTTCATCCTGGCCGGGCTTTGTTGCCATGGCAGTTGCAGTCGTGATGGTTTCGTCTCGTTCCATTGTCTCGCCGGAAATTCGCGACAAATGCTCTGCATTCACCTGCAGGCGGCACGTTCGCGGGTTCTATCGTCCGCTTGCCGCCGTTGCAAGCATGCCTCATTCGCGATGATAAAGCCGCCGCAGCGTACTGAAATGCTTGCGGACCTCATTTTGACAGGCCGTGGCCAGTTCCTTGCGCTTGGTTTGCGGTGTGATGTCAATGCACTCGCCAAAGGCAACATCGACATCGAACGCGCCTTCCAGCACGAAACGCTTGAGATGCGGCGTCAGTGCGATGTCGCCAGGCCATGCCGCGATTGCCTGATGATAGCGGCCAAGCGGCATGCCGTGCAGGGTGTTGTAGGCAATGGCCACCGGCTGAACGGCAACGTGATCGATGCCTGACTGTTCCAGCGCAATCTGGGGGGCGGCAAACAAGGCGCTCTTGAACGGCAGCAACCGGTTACCGTTGCCGGTCGTTCCTTCGGCAAACAGCACCATGGCGTCCCCCTGCAGCAACCTTGAAGCAATGGTATCGGCCTGAACGCCGGCATCCCGCCGCCTTTGCCGGTTGACAAATACCGTGCGCTGCATGCGTGCGAGCCAGTTGATGCCCGGCCAGGCCTTTACCTCGTCCTTGGCGATGAAACAAAGTTCGCCAATGCTGCCGAGCACCATGATGTCCGACCATGAGATATGATTGGCGGCGATCATCAAGGGGCGGCGCTTTTCCATCGTGCCGTGAACATGCACGCGAACGCCAAGCAGACCCAGCACCATGCGATGCCAGAACAGGGGTATCTTCCGCGAAAGATTGGGTGCTGCATGCATCAGAACGATCTGCACGGGAGCAAGCACCAGGGTTGCCGCCAATACGATCGTCACGATGAGTATCAAGCGGATGACAGCCGCCAAAACCACGTCCTCCCGAGTTCCGGCCCGTCAATCCCTAAGGTCGAGCCGCATGATCAGCGCGTTGCCGGGCTTGCTGTTTTCTGCTGTTTCATCCTGCCCCTGCCGGTAATAGCCGGCCCGCTCGCCGACCTGGGTAAATCCCAGTTTCCGGTACAGGCCGATGGCGGCCTGATTGCCTGCATCGACCTCCAGGAAAATCTCTTCAAGCCGGTCGGCCAGGCAGCGGCGGATCATTTCTTCCATCAGGACCCTGGCGGCGCCGTGGCGGCGTGCCTTGCGCGCGGTGGCAACGGTCAGCACTTCTGCCTCGCCGCCCGCCACGCGATACATCAGGAAAGCACGGACCGGATGGCTGGCCGGTTTATGGGCACGGGCGACCAGCGCCACAGTTCCCGGCGCTTTGAGCATGTTGGCAAGCGTGCCATCCTCCCAGGCGCGGCTGAAGGACTCCCGGTGAATATCGCCGCAGGCCGCAAGGTCCTGCGAAGTCGGTTCTTCCACGTTGAAACCGGGGCGTTGCCGGCCCATCCATCCAAATAGCTGCAAGAATCCAAATCCGCCTGAAACCGTTTCGCGCCGTTGTGCCAGCCGTTCCAGCTGACGGCAAGTGGGCGACAAGTGATTTAGAGCGCTACCCCGTGCGTTCGACGGCAAACCCCCGTTGTGGGGTGGCATCAGGCCGCCGCAGATAAACCGGCTCTGGCGGAAATGCATCCCGGTTACACTCAGCGCCGAGACGGGCATAAACCGCGATCGGGACTGAATCGACCGCCATCAGTTTGACGGTGGTGTTATTCTCCCCAAGGCCGGGCGGGCAGGCGTTCTGATACCCCAGCACTACGCCATGGCGGGCAGAATGCGTGTCGGCCAGCATGGCGGCAAATTCGGTGGTTTCGGCCATAAAGGGTGCATTTGCAGGGGCAAACGGGGTATCGAAATCCAGCATGGCATAGAGTTCGCCCCGCCGTGCGTCCTTGATCGCGCCGATGCTTGCTTGGCCGCTGCTTTCGGTCCAGCGGCGCAACTGCTCCAGCAGTCCGTGCAGATTGCCGATGCCGACAACCGGTATGGCGAGCCCGAGACCAAATCCCTTTGCCGTTGCGATGGAAACGCGAATGCCGGTGAAACTGCCCGGGCCGGTCGTCGTGATGATGCGCTCAAGATCCTGATAGGCAATGCCTGCTTCAGCCATCGTCTCGGACACGATGCCCATCAGTCGTTCGGCATGCCCCTTTCCGATGTGCTCTGTCTTTTCGGCAACAACAGCATCCTTCGTGCCGTCATAGATGCAGGCAGCACAATCGGGTCCGGCGGTGTCCATGGCAAGGCAGATCATAATACAAATATGGACCCGCGCTGGCCGGAAACAACCGGAACTTAGGTAGCATTGCCGGAAAAACGCGGATGCGGCTCAGACCGCTTCGACTTCCTGTACTTCCGGAATGAAATGGCGAAGCAGGTTCTGGATGCCGTGTTTCAGCGTCGCGGTTGAAGACGGGCAACCTGCACAGGCGCCCTTCATGTGCAGATAGACAATGCCTTCGCGAAATCCCCGGAAGGTGATGTCGCCGCCATCCTGGGCCACGGCAGGCCGCACACGCGTTTCAAGCAGTTCCTTGATGGTGTTGACGATCTCGCTGTCATCTTCCTCGAAGAACTCTTCGCCATCTTCCGGCAGTTCCCCACCGGCGGCCATGACCGGCTGGCCGGACATGAAATGCTCCATGATCGCGCCCAGAATGGCGGGCTTGAGATGGGCCCAGTCAAAGCCGTCTTCGTCATCGCCTTCCTTGGTGATGGTGATGAAGTCGTAGCCGAAAAACACACCGCTGACGCCGGGAATGGCAAACAGACGCTGTGCCAGGGGAGAGAGCTCCGCATCTTCGGGTGAGCGGAAGTCTGCCGGCCCGCTTTCCAGCACGGTGCGTCCCGGCAGGAATTTCAACGTTGCTGGATTGGGGGTCGCTTCGGTCTGGATAAACATGACGTTTCCTCGGTTTCGGGCTTCTTTGCTATTTGCAGCAGCAAGCCGTTTAGAACCATTCTAAATACAGGATAAGCGTTCTACCGGTACAATTCAATGCGGCGGGGCAAAAGGCTGCGCTGAAGCGTCCAGCCCATGAGGGTTTCAGCGCAGGAACCCGATGATATCCTTGACTTCCGACATGGTCTGCGACGCGATGGCGCGGGCGCGTTCTGCCCCTTTGTGCAGGACCGCATCGACACTTGCAGGGTCATCGGACAGCCGCCGCATCTCGTCGCTGATTGCCGATAGCTTCTCGACGGCAAGTTCAGCCAAGGCGGGTTTGAACTCGGAAAATTCCTTGCCGCCATAGTCTGCAATAACGTCTTCCTTCGAGCATTCGGCAAGCGCTGCATAAATGCCGACCAGATTGTCAGCTTCCGGACGCTCCTTCAGTCCGTCAAGGGTTTCAGGCAGGGGAGCAGGATCGGTCTTGGCCTTGCGGATTTTCTTGGCAATTGCATCGGCATCGTCGGTCAGGGAAATTCTCGACAGATCGGAAGGATCGGATTTCGACATTTTCTTCGAACCGTCACGAAGCGACATCACACGGGTTGCCGGCCCTTCAATGATCGGTTCGGTCATTGGAAAATAGGCTTCGCCATGGCCCTTCTGGGCGATGGCCTCGGCAAAGTCGTTGTTGAATTTTGCTGCAACGTCGCGGGTCAGTTCCAGGTGCTGTTTCTGATCGTCGCCAACGGGAACATGGGTTGCCCGGTACAACAAAATGTCCGCCGCCATCAGCGTGGGATAGGCAAACAGGCCGACCGAGGCCTTTTCCCGGTCCTTTCCCGCCTTTTCCTTGAACTGGGTCATGCGGCTGAGCCATCCCATGCGCGCAACGCAATTGAACAGCCAGGCAAGTTCGGCATGTTCGACCACCTGGCTCTGGTTGAAGATGATGTTCTTTTCCGGATCGATGCCGGAGGCAAGATAGGCGGCGGTCACTTCGCGTGTGTGGTCTGCGAGTTTCTCCGGCCCGCCCCAGACCGAAAACGGCTGGGTGATCGCGTGCAGATCAACCACGCAGTAAATGCATTCATGGCTGTGCTGCATGGCAACGAATTTCTTGATCGCCCCCAGATAGTTGCCGAGATGGAGGTTGCCGGTCGGCTGAATGCCGGAAAACACGCGGTTGGAAGGCTGTGCCATGTCAAATTCCTGTGCGCCGGCCTGAAGGAGCGGAGGCAGGCTGTGCAATGGTTTGGAAAACGCGCGGGTTATGGCGGAGCGTGGCTCCAATGGCAAGGGGCGGGGAGGTGTTATCCGTGCCGCCGGCGTATCATCCGCATCAGGGGTTCACGAGGCAGGGCGCCGGTGGCAATGACAATGGCGAAGTAGACCACCGCCGCCGCAGCGATAACGCAGAGGACCAGCGCCACCCGCGGCAACAGCGCCGCATCGATGAGGCTGGCGCCAAGTTGATTGCGCAGCAGCACGATGACGGCGCCCATGCAAAAGCTGGCCAGCAAAATCAGCAGCGTATTGCGCAGGGTGCTTTTCCCCGGCCGGTAATGGCCTTTCAGATACAGCGTTCCGCCCAGCAACAGCGCATTGACCCAGCTTGCGATGGAAAACGCCCAGGCAAGACCGGTAATGCCAAGGCGCGGAAACAGCACAATGGCAAGCAGGATGTTGCTTGCCGCATTCACGCCGGCAAACCACATGGGCGTGCGGGTATCCTGGCGGGAGTAGTAGGAGGGCTGAAATATCTTGGTCAGCACCACGGCCGGAAGGCCAAGGGCAAAGATGGCCAGCACCTGCGCAGTGACAAGGGTGACGTCGCGGGTAAAGGCGCCGCGCTCATAGATGAGGGCAATCAGCGCCTCTGGAATGAGAAACAGGCCAACCGCCGCAGGCACCATCAGCCCAAGGCCGAACTCGATGCTGCGGTCCTGCAGTTTGCGCGCTTCGGCGGCATCGTCTCCGGCCAGGGCGCGGGTCAGTTCCGGCAGCAGCACCACGCCGATGGAGACCGCAATGATGCCGAGCGGCAATTGCATCAGCCGGTCGGCATAGTTGAGAATGGAAATTGCCCCGTCCTGGACCGAGGCGATGATCTGGCCGACCAGCAGGTTGATCTGGGCAATCCCCGCGGCAATCGCGGTCGGTACCGCCAGCACCAGCAGCCGACGCACAGGCGGGGAAAAGCGCGGCCATTTCAACGCAACGGGAAAGCCTTCGCGGTGAATGCCGTAGATCAGCAGCAGAACCTGAAGCACGCCTGACAGGCTGACGCCCCAGGCCATGGCCCTACCCAGCGCGGCCTCCTCAAGGCTGGTGGAAAACCCGCCCCACAATACCGCGATCAGCACCACATTGAGCAGTACCGGCGCCAGGGCAGCAAGAAAATAGCGCCGGAACGAATTGAGCACGCCAGAGAACATTGCCACCAGAGACATGGCGGTAAGATAGGGAAACATGATCCGCCCGAGCTGGGCCGTCAGATCGAATTGCCCTGGATTGTCCTTAAATCCGGGTGCAATGATTGTGCCGACGAGAAACGGCATGAAGGCGATGGCAAGTCCCGACATCACAAGCAGGATCAGCAACAGGGAGGAGAGAATTTCCTCGGCGAATTTTTTTGCAGCTTCCCGTCCGCCGGTTTCAAGTTCGCTTGCAAACAGCGGCACGAAAGCCGAATTGAAAGCCCCTTCGGCAAACAGGCGGCGGAACAGGTTGGGAAACCGGAAGGCGGCGTAGAATGCATCTGCAACCGGCCCGGCTCCCAGCAGGGCAGCGATCAGTGCCTCCCGGACAAAGCCGAGCACACGGCTTGCCATCGTGGCAGCACCCACGGAAAGAAATTTGGAAACAAGTCCCAAGCCGCTACCTCACCCTATGCCGGAACCGCCCTTTGCGGCGTGGTGTTCCTTATTTGAGCCGTACCTGATTTGATTGCCTGCGTCAGCGTGTCGATAATCTTGCGCTGGCGGCCTTCCAGCCGAATTTTGTCGCCAACAAGATCGGTGACGTAGAAGCTGTCGATGGCCTTCTCGCCAAATGTGGCGATCTGGGCCGATGCGATGTTGAGATTGAGTTCCGAAATCGCGAAGGTGATGTCGGAAAGAACCCCCGGCCTGTCCAGGCACTTGACCTCGATTACGGTAAAGTCGTTCGACAGATTGTTGTTGATGGAAACTTCCGGCGGCACAGAAAAGGCCCTGGTGGCGCGCCGCTGCCTTGGCTGTTTTGCCCGCAGGTCGGAAAGACGGACCTTGCCCGTCAGCGCATCGCGGATCGTCTTGCAAAGCCGTTCTGCCCGTTCGATCTCCTCATGGTCGCTTTCGAACTCACGATTGATGAAGATCGTATCCAGCGCTCTTCCATCGCGCGTGGTGTGGATCTTCGCGTCAACAATGTTTGCACCTGCAACCGCGCACACACCCGCCAGGATGGAAAGCAGTTTTGGATGATCGGGCGACAGCACGTTGATTTCGGTGATCGCCTCGAAATCCTTCGTGTGTACCATGGTGGAGAGCTGTTCGTTACGCGCTTTTGCAAGGCGCAGAAACTCCATATGGCGGATCTGGTTCTCCAGGGGCGTTGAAAGGAAATAGGGATCGTAGTGAAGGTCCAGAATTGAATTGAGCTCTTCTGCGTCCCAATCCTGCAATGCGTCGGCCAGGCTGCCGCGTGCCTGGGCAACCGCGCCCTTCTGGTCGATCTCGGTAAATCCGCCGGTCAGCAGCGGCACTGCGGCGTGATAAAGCGTGCGCAGCAATTGTCCTTTCCAGCCATTCCACACACCCGGGCCGACGGCGCGGATGTCGCACACGGTAAGAATGAGCAGATATTTGAGCCGCTCGGCCGACTGCACCGTGGCGGCAAAGGTCTCGATCGTCTTTCGATCCGAAAGGTCACGCGATTGCGCCGTCATGCTCATGGTCAGGTGTTCGCGCACCAGCCATTCGACCAGTTCCGTGCGCTGTTTGGAAAATCCGAACCTCGGACACAGGCTCCTGGCCACCTTGGCGCCGGCAATGGAGTGGTCTTCACGCCGCCCCTTTGCAATGTCGTGGATCAGTACTGCGACATACAACACTTCCCGGTCCTCGATCTCCGGAAGAAGGCGAACCGAAAGCGGATGGTCCTGGCCGATCAGGTTGCGCTCGATGGCCGACAACACGCCCACCGCCCGGATGAGGTGCTCATCGACGGTGTAGTGGTGATACATGTTGAACTGCATCATGGCGACGATCTTGCCGAAAGGGGGAATGAAACGTCCCAGCACGCCGGTTTCGTTCATCTTGCGCAACAGGGTTTCCGGCCCGTTGCGGGAGGTCGCAATGGCCAGAAACAGCCGGTTGGCTTCTTCATTGGCGCGCAGTTTCTTGTCGACCAGCTTCAGCGAATTGGCGAGCAGGTATCTGGCGTCGGGATGGATATCCAGATTGTTGTCGTCTGCCAGCTTGAAGATGCGCAGCAGGTTCACCGGGTCGCGTTTGAAAACGGCTTCATCGGCAACATTGATTCTGCCGTGATCGTCGACGAAATCGGTTGATCCTGCGATCTTGCGCACCGGAAAGCGGATCGAGCGGATAAGCCCGTTGATGCCGGTTACCGATTTTGCCTGCTCCTCCTCCAGCTCGGCGCAGACGATCAGGGTCAGGTCGCCCACTTCCTTGGCGATCAGGAAATAGTGTTTCATGAACCGTTCAACGTCGAGTAGCCCGCCATGAGAGAGATATTTCAACCGCGTCGCCATCTCCCGCTGAATTTCGAAGGAAAGCCGTTCCTCGGCGCGCCCGGCAAGAAAATGCATGTGGCATCGTACCGTCCACAAAAAGCGCTCGGCGCGCTTGAAGCGGCGGAATTCATCGGCGGTGAACAGGCCCGCTGAGACAAGTTCCCTGGGCCGTGAAACGCGGTAGTAGTATTTGCCGATCCAGAACAGGGTGTGCAGGTCGCGCAGGCCGCCCTTGCCGTCCTTGATGTTGGGTTCGACAAGGTAGCGCGATTCGCCCGACTTCTTGTGTCGCAAATCCCGCTCAGCCAGCTTTGCGTCAATGAACTCCTTGGCCGTCTTGCGTACCACTTCCATCTGGAAACGCTTTTCAAGCTCGCCGAACAGTTTCTTGTCGCCGGTAATGAAACGCGCTTCAAGGATGGAGGTGCGGATTGTCATGTCCGCCTTCGCCTGGCGGATGCACTCGTCTATGTTGCGGGTGGCATGGCCCACCTTGTAGCCCATGTCCCAAAGAAAATAGAGCACATATTCGACGATCTGTTCGCACCATGGGGTCTGTTTGAACGGCAAAATGAACAGAAGGTCGATGTCCGAGCCGGGCGCCAGCGTGCCCCGTCCGTAGCCACCGACGGCTGCAATCGTCAGCCGCTCGCCGCTGGAGGGGTTGTCGTTGTGATAAACGTGCAGGGCGGCAAACTGGTAAATTGCCTGGATCAGCGTGTCCTGAAGGTGGGAAAGCCGCTTGGCGCAAAGTGTCCCGTCGCCATCCTCCAGCAACAGGGTTTCAGCTTTTGTGCGGGCTTCCCGGTAGACCGCCTTGAAATGCTTCAGCAATTCCGCGCGCAGGGCGGTGGAAGCAGGCGCATGGCTGCTGTTTGCAGCCAGTTCCTCGATATCGTCCAGAAAACGGGTCGGGTTGATCAGAGGCTTGGAAAGGGTCTGCTTCGCCATGATGGCGCACCATTATGCCCCTGCACGACAATTTGCAATTGTCCAGCGCCCGGACATTCACCGATATGCGGAGGGCTGCTATTGGCTGCTGCCGCTGCCACCATCGGCGGTTTCTTCTGCCTTCTCGGACTTGGGAGCCGCTTGTTTGGGCCCGCCCTTCGAGACACCCACCATGGCGGGCCGAAGGCAACGGTTGCCGATAACGAAACCTTCCTGGACCACGTTCAACACGGTGTTGTTTGGAACGTCGGTATTGGGAATCTCGAACATTGCCTGGTGAAAATTGGGATCAAAGCGCTCGTTGAGCGGGTTGATTTTCTTCACCCCGTGTTTTTCCAGCCCCTGCATCATCGACCGCTCGGTCATTTCAACGCCTTCCAGAAGCGCCTTCAGCCCGTCATCGTCGCCATTGCGCGCGTCTTCCGGCACCGCATCTATGGCGCGCCGAAGATTGTCTGCAACCTGCAGCATTTCGCGGGCAAAACCGGCTATGGAATATTCCCGTGCATCGGCAACATCCTTCTGGGTGCGCCGGCGCAGATTTTCCATTTCCGCATGGGCGCGTAGAAACTGGTCGTTCAAATCACTTTTTTCCTGTTCGACGCGTTCGATTTCCGCGGCCAGAAACGCAGCCGGGCTTGAAAACCCGCTCTTTGCCGCCTGTTCGGCAATTTCCATCTCGGCCTCTTCGCCCGTCTTTTCGCCGCTTTCAGCCTCGTTCTCCGATTCGGAGCTTTCCGCAGCAGCGCCTTCAACGGCTTCCTCTTCGGCTTCGTTCACGGCGTCTTTGGCCTGATGCTCGGTGTTGTCCGTCATCGTTGTTCTTCCCTGGATCGTTTCGCGTTTCATCAGAAACGGGACAGCGATTAATTCCGTTGATTTTGTTTACAGGTCCATGACCTGGGTTATGTGCGATTTTGCCTCGATATCAGGTTCCCGATACGAAAAATCAACCCCTGGATGGCGGAATAACCGCGATTGTCCGTTACCGGCGCAGCATCTTGCCGACGACTTCGGCCGTATAGTCGATCATCGGCACAATTCGCGCATAGTTGAGCCGGGTCGGGCCGATGATGCCAAGCGCTCCAATCACCCGCTGATTGTCATCGCGGTAAGGCGCAACCACGAGCGAGGAACCCGACTGGGAAAACAGCCGGCTTTCGGCGCCGATGAAGATGCGCACCCCTTCGCCTTCCTCGGCAAGGTTGAGCAGGCGGATCAGACTGTCCTTTGCCTCCAGATCATCGAACAGCTGCTGTACCCGGGAAAGGTCTTCCGCCGCGTTGAGGTCGTTGAGCAGGTTCGCATGGCCCGAAACGATGATTCTGCCGGGGTCGCGGTCCTGGGCGCCTGCCCATACCGCCACCCCCTCATCGACCATGCGGGTAACCAGCGAATCAAGCTCTGCGCGGGTTTCGTTGTGAAGGCGCTCAAGCTGGGTGCGGGCCTCGCCCAGGGTCAGCCCGGCGATCTTGGCGTTCATGTAGTTTGCCGCTTCCACCAGCGAGGAAGCGGTGATGCCCGCGGGCAGGCCGATGATCCGGTTCTCCACCTGGCCGTTTTCGCCGACGATGACCACCAGCGCCCGTTCCGGCTCCAACCGCACGAATTCGATATGTTTCAGCCGCAAGTCCTGTTTTGCACTGGTGACCAGCCCTGCGCTCTGCGTCAGTCCTGAAAGCAACTGGCTTGCATCGGTAAGGATGGCATCCATGCTGCGGCCATCGCCGCTGGCGCGAACCTGGGAATCAATCGAGCGGCGGTCATCGCGGCTCAGATCGCCGATCTCCATGAAACTGTCGACGAAAAAGCGCAATCCCATTTCCGTTGGAAGCCGCCCGGCGCTGGTGTGCGGTGCAAAGACAAGCCCCAGATGCTCAAGATCGCTCATCACATTGCGGATGGTTGCCGCTGAAAGACCTTCGCTGAATACCCTGGAAAGATTGCGCGATCCCAGCGGCTCACCCGTCTCAAGGTAGTTCTCGACAATATGGCGGAAAACATCACGCGAACGGGCGTCCAGATGGTCCATCAGGGCGTGGTTTTCGCGATTGCCGTCAGGATTTTTGGGCAGTGGGCTGGTCATGGTCAAAATATAGCGCATCCTTTCTGCCGTGCAATCCGCGCGCCCTGCCGATGATGTGTTCGATTGCAGGACCCGTGCTTTATTTTTGCCGCCGTTCCCTCTACAAGCAGCGCCGGTTTGCCCCCAATTACAACCGGACAGGAGACAGAATGCGTCTTTCGAGCAGAAAACCCGACGAAATGCGTAGCGTAACCATCGAGAAGGGTTATTCGCTGCATGCCGAGGGATCGTGCCTGATCAAGTGCGGCAACACCCATGTGCTGTGTACGGCAAGCCTGGAAGAGCGTGTGCCGCCATGGCTGCGCGGTGCCGGGCGCGGCTGGGTTACCGCCGAATACGGCATGCTGCCGCGTTCCACCCATGAGCGCATGCGGCGCGAGGCTACGGCAGGCAAGCAATCGGGCCGCACGCAGGAGATTTCGCGCCTGATCGGCCGCTCGCTGCGCGCCGTGGTCGATCTTGAAGCGCTGGGCGAACGCCAGATCACGGTTGACTGTGACGTCATTCAGGCCGATGGCGGCACGCGGACGGCATCGATCACCGGCGGTTTCATCGCACTGAAGGAATGCCTTGCCTGGATGAAACATCGCGGAATGGTTCAGGATCATGTGCTGACCGACAACGTTGCCGCCATTTCATGCGGCATCTATGAGGGAACGCCGGTACTCGATCTGGACTATGTCGAGGATTCGGCGGCCGAAACCGATGCCAATTTCGTCATGACGGGCTCAGGTGGTATTGTCGAGGTTCAGGGAACGGCGGAGGGAAAGCCCTTCAGCGAGGAGGAATTCATGAACCTGCTTGCGCTCGCAAGGGCCGGAATTGGCGATCTGGTAAAACTGCAGAACGGATAAGATGAACCCATGCCGCCAGCCATCCTTGAAACCGCGCTTTACTGCGACGACCTGGAGGCGGCCCGGCAATTCTATACGCACAAGCTGGAGCTGGAGGTTGTTGCCGAGGTGCCGGGCCGGCATGTATTCTTCCAGCTTGCGAATTCGGTCCTGCTGATCTTCGATCCCGCAGCGACCGTAAAGCCTTCGACGGGCAGGTTTGCTGTTCCAGAACACGGTGCAACAGGGAACGGCCATGCCTGCTTTTCTACTGCGCCGCTTGGCTACGGACACTGGTTGAACAAGGTTCGCGAGGCGGGCATTGAAATCGAACGGGAATTGACATGGCCCAATGGTGCCCGTTCCTTCTATTTTCGCGATGTGGCGGGAAACAGCCTGGAATTCGGCGAACCTAAACTGTGGGATCTGGAATGAGACATCTGGAAGAAACCGAAATCGTTGTGGCCACACACAATGCGGGCAAGGTGGCGGAAATCAACGATCTGCTGCGTCCGTTCGGACTTGCTGCAAGATCGGCAGCAGATCACGGTCTTGATGAGCCGGAGGAGACGGGCACGACATTCGAGGAAAATGCCTACACCAAGGCAAATGCAGCAGCCTCTGCCACCGGCTTGCCGGCACTTTCCGATGATTCGGGCCTTTGCGTCGACGCACTTGACGGCGCGCCGGGCGTCTACACTGCCAACTGGGCTGAAAAGCCCGATGGTTCGGGGCGTGATTTTTTCATGGCGATGGAGAAGGTCGAACAGGTCTTGCAGAAGAAAGGGGCAACAGATCCCCGCCAGCGCACAGCCCGTTTCGTCGCCGTTCTGTGCCTTTGCTGGCCTGACGGCCATGCCGAGTATTTCCGCGGAGAAGTGGAAGGAACCCTTGTGTGGCCCCCGCGCGGCGACAAGGGTTTTGGCTATGATCCGGTTTTCCGGCCGGACGGTTTCGACCAGACCTTCGGCGAAATGCCGGCAAGCCAGAAGCATGGCTGGGAAGCAGGCCGGGGCGACCTTGGCCTTTCCCATCGCGCCCGGGCCTTTGCCAAATTCGCGCAGGAGTGCCTCATTCCATCGGGCCACGGTGTTGTACCGGATGCAGACCCTGGTCCGGTTTCCGGCGGCGAGGCTGCTTGAGCGCACATCACCACAATCCGGGCGATCCTTTCGGGGTCTATGTGCATTGGCCGTTCTGTGCCGCCAAATGCCCCTATTGCGACTTTAATTCCCATGTCCGCCACAAGCCGGTCGATCAGGCAACATTCGCTGAAGCCTACAGGCTGGAAATTGCCCATATGGCCGCGCTGGCACCTGAGCGCGAGGTTACCTCGATTTTTTTCGGCGGCGGCACGCCCTCGCTCATGGAGCCCGACACGGTGGGCATCATCATGGAGGCGATCGCCAGTCATTGGCCGGTATCTGCCGATGCCGAAATAACGCTTGAAGCCAATCCTTCCAGCGTCGAGGCACGCCGCTTCAAGGGATACCGCCAGCGCGGCGTCAACCGCCTGTCACTCGGGGTGCAGTCGCTCAACGATGCGCAGTTGAAATTCCTGGGCCGGCTGCATACCGCCGATGAGGCAAGAGCGGCAATCGAACTGGCACGGGAGATTTTCCCTCGCCTTTCCTTCGACATGATCTATGCCCGGCCCGGACAAACCCCGCAAGCATGGCGCAGCGAACTGGAAAATGCGATCGCGCTTGCCGCCGATCACCTGTCGCTTTACCAACTGACCATCGAGGCGGGGACGCCGTTTTTCGATCTGCACCGAAAGGGCAGGCTTAACGTGCCCGATCAGGACCTTGCCGCCGATCTTTATGAACTGACTGCCGGTGTGACGCATCAACACGGCCTGCCGGCATATGAAATTTCAAACCATGCCCGCCCCGGTGCAGAATCGCAGCACAATCTGACCTATTGGCGCTATCACGATTATGCCGGCATCGGTCCAGGTGCCCATGGCAGGCTGACCGTAGATGGCCGCAAGCTTGCCACGGCCTGCGAAAGAAATCCCGAAATCTGGTGGCAGCAGGTCATGGTCGAAGGCAATGGCTTGCGGGAATCGGAACACCTGCTGGAGACCGAGGCTGCCGATGAATTTCTGCTGATGGGGTTGCGCCTGCGCGAAGGCATCGATCCGGCCCGGTTCGAGGCCATGGCGGAAAGGCCGCTCAACCCGGATCGCATACGGATGCTGGCGTCCCAGGGCCTGCTGGAGACCAGCAAGGCGGGCCGCCTGCGCGCCACGCCGCAGGGGGCGTTGCTGCTCGATGCGGTGGTGGCCGATCTGGCGAGTTGAGACGTTTCTAACTTCCGGTGAAGCGGGTTGGCGCCGGGCTTTCCAGCTTTCCCTGCCCGTTCACCACCTTGTAGATGGCAAGGCCGCGCTCGCTGGTGCCGTCCGGTTTCATGCGGAAAACGCCGTTGATCCCGGCAAACCCGCGGCGGTCTTCGATCGAAGCAGGCGTGAATGCCTGCTTGGGGCCCTTGGTTTTTACCAGATTGATGGCAAGCGTCACCGCATCATAGGCAAGACCCGCAAACAGGCCGGGCGGCTGATTGTAGGTGGACTGATAGCGGGTGGAAAAACCGCTGAAATTGGTGATGTCCCGGCCAGTGTATAGCGCGCCTTCAAGCTCGGGACGGCCGAATTTGACGGATTCCCACTGTCCCGATCCCAGCACCTGTTTGCCCTCAAGCGACGCGCCGGCGCGTTTCAGGCTGGACAGGATGACTTCCGGAATTTGCCCCCTTCGGGGATGTAGAGCGCATCGGCAGCCTCCACCGAGACCACAGCTTCGCGTACCGCCGCTTCAATGCCCTCTCCTGAACGCTCGTATTTGCTGATCTGAACATTGGCCCCCGCGCGGCCTGCCACCTGGCGCAGGGTGGCTTCCTGCAGAACACCCACGGCACCGGTTGGAAGGAATGCATGAATGTTGCGCCTGCCGAGCGACAACGCATAGGAAACCAGCCGTCTGGTATCGGCAGACTGGGTATAGGAAAGCAGATAGGCACCGCGCCGTGCGACGCTCGGATCGTTGGAAAAGGCGATCATGGTCTTGCCGGCAGGTAGCGTAACGGCGGAAGCAGAGCTTACCGATCCCGAAAACAGCGGCCCCAGAATGGCTGTAGATCCCTCATTGATCGCTTCGGTGGCCATGTTCTGGGCATCGGCCGCCGTACCCTTGGTGTCCTTGATTACCAGTTGGATGGTGTTCTGGCCGAAATCCTGCATCGCCAGCAATGCGCCGTTCCTAAGATCGTTGGCGACAGTGGCCGCATTGCCCGGCGCAGTCTTGGGGATCAGCAGGCTGATGCGCACGGGGCCCTGGCCGAAAACCTCGCCTTGGGGATTGGGCGCAAGTGGAATGTTGGCCTGTTCGCTGCCCAGGCCTTCCGTGGCGCTGCCCAGATTGGCCGACTGGCACGAGATGAGGGCAAGAGCCAGCAACAGTCCGGCACAAAGGCGCGCTGCCAGCGCACGGGCTGCGCTTGTTCTAGTCGTTTCAGTCACCATTCCGCATCCTTTTGTCGATACCCTGGCGCATACCGGAGCTTCGAACCGTTCCCTCCGCTCCTTTAACCCAAAACCGACGCAACGTTAAGTCTGCTGCCGTCAAAACTGCAATCCGGTTTGTGCACGCCGCAAACCGGCTGGACGGCCCGCCCGCCCTGTGACAGGCTTTGCCGGAGCCGTTCCGGCGGTTGGTGCGCAGATCGGCTGACACCGCAGGATTTTCATGACCACATTTATCATCCACGGCAAGGACTTCGAGGCGCCAGCGCTGGAAAGCGGCCTTTATGTGGTTGCAACACCAATTGGCAATCTGGGCGACATCACCATTCGAGCGCTTCAAACGCTCGCCGCCTGCGATGTGATTGCATGCGAAGATACCCGTGTGACAGGCAAGCTTCTTTCCCGCTATGCCATTACCACCCGCCGGCGCCCCTATCACGAGCACAATGCAGACAAGGAAGGCCTGAAGCTGATCGCTTTGCTGCGTGAGGGGCAATCGGTCGCCCTGGTCAGCGATGCCGGAACGCCGCTGATTTCCGATCCGGGCCAGCGGCTGGTGGCCGCAGCGCTTCAGGAGGGGATGCCGGTTATTGCTATTCCCGGAGCGTCCGCACCGCTGACCGCGCTTTCTGGCTCTGGTCTTTTTGCCGGACGGTTTACGTTCGCCGGCTTTCTGCCGCCCAAACAGGGCGCCCGGCAGGCGACGCTGTCGGAGTTTACACAAACCCACGGCACATTGATATTCTTCGAGGGGCCCTCAAGACTTGCTGCGACGCTCAAGGATATGGCGGCGGTTTTTGGTGAGGATCATGGCGCCTGTGTCGCAAGGGAACTGACAAAGCTGCACGAGGAATTCCGCTCTGCTCCGCTGGCTCAGCTTGCCGCCCATTACCGCGAGCATCCGCCGAAAGGGGAGATTGTCATCCTCGTGAAACCGCTTGTAACTTCCGCCCAGGTCGATGGCGAAACCGTGCTGCGCGAATTGCTGGAAACGATGAATGTCAGCCGGGCAGCTGCCGAAGCAGCGCGCCTGACTGGCCGGCCCAAGCGTGAACTCTATCAGCTTGCCTTGCATGTTTCAGGAGCAAAGCGTGGGAAGTGATCAAGCCCCCGATGCGCCGGCTCAGCATCACCGCCGCAACCGCCGGCGCGCGCGGCGCTACGGGCTTGCCGCCGAACATTTGGCTGCAGTTGCGTTGCGCCTTAAGGGATACCGGATCCTGGAGCGCAACTATCGCACCAAGCTGGGTGAAATCGACATCATTGCCCGCAAGGGGGATCTCGTGGCGATTGTCGAGGTAAAGGCGCGTGACAGCGTGGCAGGCGCCGCCGATGCGGTAGGATACCAGGCCCGCCAGCGGATCGGGCGCGCTGCCCATCACTGGCTTGCAACCCGCCGCGATGCCCACCGGCTTTCCCTGCGTTTTGACATCATCGCCATTCGGCCCTGGCGCTGGCCGGTTCATCTGAAAAACGCATTCTGAAAATCGGTACAGGCAACGGTTTTTTCCGAAGCTGCGTTAACCTAGAAGAAATGAAACGCCAGCACGGAGAGGATTTGTTTACTGATTCCCGCTTCAACAATTCCGTCGCATTGTGAATTCCTTTAAGTGGAGTTCACAGACAATGATCGGGTGAAGGCAATGGCGCTCAAAGTCGGGGTCCAGATGGACCACATTTCAACGATTTCCATCGAAGGCGATTCGACCTTCGCTCTGTGTCTGGAGGCCAAGGCGCGCGGGCATGAACTGTTTCACTTCACCCCGGACCGGCTGCAACTGCGCGGCGGCAGCCTGTCAGCGGAAATCGAGGCGCTCGATGTACGTGACGTCAAGGAAGATCATTTCACCCTGGGCCAGCAGGCACTGACCGACCTGTCATCGCTCGACGTCGTTTTGCTGCGCCAGGACCCGCCATTCGACATGAGCTATATCACCAACACGCATCTGCTGGAACGCGTGCATCCAAAAACGCTGGTGGTCAACGATCCGCGTGCCGTGCGCAACGCGCCGGAGAAAATCCTGGTCATGGAATTTGCCGATCTGATGCCGGAAACACTTATCACCAGGGACTTTGCCGCGATCCGGCGCTTTCGTGATGAATTCGGCGACATCATCATCAAGCCGCTTTACGGCAATGGCGGTGCGGGGGTTTTCCGGCTGGCCGAAGGGGACCAGAATCTCTCCTCCCTGCTGGAAATGTTCGACGGTCTTTACCGTGAACCCTTCATTGCCCAGCGCTATCTGAAGGATGTGCGCAAGGGCGACAAGCGCATCATCCTCGTCGATGGCGAGCCGGTGGGCGCCCTCAACCGGGTGCCGGCAGAAGGCGACGCCCGCTCCAACATGCATGTTGGCGGCATTGCCGAACATGCGGAGCTGACAGCGCGGGAGAAGGAAATCTGTGCCCGCATTGGCCCCCGCCTGAAGGAGGAAGGCTTCATCTTCGTCGGCATTGATGTGATCGGAGACTGGATGACGGAGATCAATGTCACGTCGCCAACCGGTATTCGCGAGGTGAAGCGGTTTTCCGGTACCGATGTTGCAGCACTGATCTGGGATGCAATTGAAAAGAGAAAATGAAAAAACTGTCCACAGTCGTGTTTTGTATCCTGCTGGCCTGCGCCGGCATCATCACCCCCGCCTTCAGCGGCAAGGCTTTCGCCTTTTTTGACCGCAGCGATCCTGATCGCATCATGCGGCAGGCGGAGCTGATGCGCCGTCAGGGGAAATACCCCGTTTCCCTGTCCTGCCGGGCCGGCCAGCCCGAAGGCCCGTTTGCGCCGATTGTCAGAATTGACTGGCAGGAAAACACCGCCAACGTTGAATGGGAATTGCATGTCTACAAGGGGCAGCTTGAAGTTCCCCCAAGCGCCGGCGCCGACTGGAAAAAAGTGGTGCGCCTGGTGCTTCCCACAGGATCGGACCGGTTTTACTGCCTGCTCTACTACAAGCGGTAGAAAGAACTTGCATTGTCGTCGTTTTTTGCGCACCAAAAACAAGGATGCCGTGCGGCAACCTGGTTACATCTTCAACCTGAAACTAAATTTCCAAATCTGAATCATGAGTATAGTGGGGAAATTCTCTGTGAAACGGTTTTCAATTCTTCCCGGGTTTCTGATTGCTACAGTTCTGACGGCTTTGCTTGCCGATGTTGGGGGGCAAGCGCAGGCAGCCAATCCCTATATGTCTCAGGACAAGGTGATGCGGGTCGCCAGGCAGATGCAAAAGAAGGGAAAAATTCCAACAAATTTGCAGTGCACAGTGGACCGTTCAAAACGTTATCTAAATCCCCAGATAAAAATCGAATGGAAAGACAATAACCGCAATATCGAGTGGTATCTCAATGTCTATAAAGGCCAATTGGAATTCAAGCCAAACGACATAGGAAACTGGAAGCGTATTTCGCGCACGGTTATTCCGCTTCGCAGTACCAAGTTTTTCTGTCTGCTCTACTACAAGCGGTAAAGGCGCCCTGCTGTCAGGATCGCCTGCAGCGGCAAAGGAAAGAACAAAAAAAGAACAAAGACTTGACTCCCGGCGAGAATCCTGCCTAAGGTTGCAGGCATAGGATTGCAATCGTCCGGGTTGAAGCCTGCATTAGCAGCCAAACTGCTGTCCCGGATAACCCACCGCCCGCAATCGGATATCATGCGTGCTGCCCTGTATTGCCAACGGGCAAGGCGGCACTGCTTTGCTGGAGGCGGGAGATGGTCTCACGGGTTCAGACGGTTGCCTTTCACGGTATTGAGGCGGTGCCGGTCGACGTTCAGGTCATGGTTGCCCCTGGCCAGTTGCAGATGCCCATTGTGGGCCTGCCCGACAAGGCGGTTGCGGAGAGCCGCGAACGGGTGAAGTCGGCACTGCATGCTTCCGGCCTCGCCATGCCGCCCAAGCGGGTGACGGTCAATCTGGCGCCGGCGGACCTGCCGAAAGAGGGCAGCCATTTCGATCTGCCGATCGCGCTGGGATTAATGGCAGCGCTCGGCGCCATTCCCTCCGATGTGCTGGACCGGTATGTGGTGATGGGGGAACTTTCCCTTGATGGCACGCTGATGCCCGTTGCCGGCGCTCTGCCTGCGGCCATCGGCGCCAACGCCCTCGGCAAGGGGCTGATCTGTCCGGCCGCCAGCGGGCAGGAAGCAGCCTGGGCCGATCCTGACATGGAGGTTCTTGCTCCCCGCAGCCTGATCGGGCTTGCCAATCACTTTCGTGGAACACAGGTGCTTTCCCGGCCCAAACCGGGCATTCGCGAACCGGCTGCAAGCCTGCCCGATCTTGCTGAAATTCGGGGCCAGGAAACCGCCAAGCGGGCACTGGAGATCGCCGCTGCCGGCGGCCACAACCTGTTGATGGTCGGACCGCCAGGCGCGGGCAAGTCCATGCTTGCAGAAAGACTTCCCGGCATCCTGCCAAGACTTGCGCCCAGGGAACTGCTGGAAATCTCGATGATCCGGTCAATTGCCGGCGAGTTGGCGGAAGGCCGGCTCTCCGACCGCCGCCCCTTCCGCGCACCGCACCATTCCGCGTCCATGGCAGCCATGGTGGGCGGTGGCCTGCGCGCCCGCCCCGGCGAAGTGTCCTTGGCCCATAACGGTGTGCTGTTTCTTGATGAACTGCCGGAGTTTACGCCGCAGGTTCTCGATTCCCTGCGCCAGCCGCTGGAAGCGGGCGAGGCTGCCATTGTGCGCGCCAATTACCGGGTTACCTATCCCTCGCGTTTTCAGCTCATCGCGGCCATGAATCCCTGCCGCTGCGGCATGGCGGGTGAGCCTGGCCACACCTGCCGCCGCGGCGAACGCTGCGCCACCGACTATCAGGCACGGGTCTCCGGCCCGTTCATGGACCGGATTGATCTGCGCATCGAAGTGCCGGCGATCTCCGCTGCCGACATGATGACGACCGGCGGGGGCGAGGAAAGCGCCATGGTCGCACGGCGCATCGAGACAGCCCGCAAATGCCAGGCCGAGCGCCTTGATGCCTTGCTCAAACGCTCTGCCGGCGACAGTGACCTTGCCCGCAAATTGAACCTGCACCGGGGCATCCCGGCCCAGAAGACCAATGCCGCGCTCGGTTCGGCGGTAACGGAACTGATTGCAGCGCCCGATGAAGCCGGCGCAAAATTGCTGCGAGATGCCGCCGAAACCATGCGGTTCTCCGCCCGCGGTTATCATCGCATTCTCAAGGTGGCCCGCACCATTGCGGACCTCGACGGAGCTGAAACCGTCGGCCGCATTCATCTGGCCGAGGCAATTGCCTATCGAACCTTGAACGAGCGTCCGGCGCTCGCTGCGTAACCTGCTGAAACCCGCTTTTGCCCCGATAGCCGAGGGGCCGGGCAGCCAGGCTGTTTTCCTGACGCCGGAGCCGCTCTTTCGCGTATGGCCTCCCGGTGGGCGTTTACCATGTCTTTCAAGCAAATCTTCAGCCTGTTGTGACAGGATCAGGGCAGGAATTGCATGCCGGGAACAAGGGAACGCCGGATGGGCGCGAACGAACGCCAAAAGGACGCGGCGGCACCGCAGAAAAAGCACGCCGAAGACCGCCGGGGCTCGGCCGCAGGCGCTTCGCCTGACGGCATGGAATTTGCGCATGCTGAAAATCGGCCGCAAGCTTCCAAGGCCCGCTTCCGGCGGGGCAGACGCCAAAGGCCGGCGCTGACCGCAGGCCTTTCCCGTCGACCTGTAGCCTTTGTCGCAAACCATGCGCTCCCGCTTTTCATCATCTGCTCTGCGGGTCTTTTTGCCTTCCTGGCCCCGTTCGGATCACCTGCTGCCATCGCTGTCATGGGATTTGCCGGTGTTTTGGCTTGCCTGGTTCAAAGCCGCCAGCGCGCAGAAGGCGCGGACATCGCTGCCATGCGTTCGCGCTTCGAGGAACTGGAAGATAAGGCCTGGGAGCTTTCTGAAAGCGAGGAACGCTACCGCACGATCACCGATGCCTTCGGCGATCTTGTCGCCATACGCGATCACGGCAACAGGATCCTGTCCTGCAACGCTGCTTATGCTGCAAGTCTGGGGACTACTCCGGAAGAAATTATTGCCGGCAACCGATTGCCCGCAATGGATGAAAGCGGGCCCGCGCAGGAAGAAGCAACTGGATTTCCCGCCCGGCTTGTCCGCCAGGGCGAGCGGACCGAACTGGTCATCGACACGCCCGATGGCCGCAAATGGTATCACTGGCTGGACCTGCCGGTACGCGGCGGCAATGGCGGTAAAAGTGCCATTCTTTCCGTCGCCCGCGACATCACCTCCTTCAAGCGCTCCACCGAACTTGATGCCGAGGCGCGAAAGCAGGCCGAACAGGCAAACCGTGCCAAGTCGCGTTTTCTTGCCATGGCAAGCCACGAAATGCGCACGCCCCTGAACGGTATTATCGGCATGTCGAAACTGCTCGGCACAACCCCTCTGACGCCGGAGCAGCACAACTATACCGAGGCGCTCAGGCGTTCGGGCCAGTCGCTGCTCACTCTCATCGAAGGCATGCTGGATCTTACGACCATCGAGGCGGGCCGCTTTGCCCTCAAGCCGCAGCGCTTCGCCCTGCGCGCCATGCTGGAGGATACGCTTGAACTGCTCCATTACCAGGCGGCGGAAAAAGACCTCGGCCTCGGCCTGTATGTGGCACCCGATGTGCCCGAAGAGATCGAAGCTGATGGTGAGCGGTTGCGCCAGGTGCTGATCAATCTTGTCGGCAATGCCATCAAGTTCACGCAAAGCGGCGGCGTGGCCGTTGAATGCGGGATTGGCGTTGCCGGTGGGCGGAAAACCCTGGTCCTGCGCATCCGTGACACCGGCCCCGGCCTGTCGGAGCAGAACCGTGCCCGCATCTTCCGCGAGTTTGAGCAGGTGGAAGATAACAATGCCCGCTCTGCCGGAGGGGCGGGGCTGGGCCTTGCCATCTCCCGGGCCCTGGCCGAACAGTTCGGCGGCACACTGGAATTGCAGGAAACCGGGGGTCAGGGGTCGGTTTTTGCCTTCACCCTTCCGCTTGAACAGAGCAGTGACACGGCTCACCGGGCATCCCTTGAAGGCCGCCGGATTGCCCTTGTGATGGAAAATCCAGTCGAAAGGGATTGCCTTTCCCGCACCTTGCAGGACATGGGTGCCAGCGTGCCGGTGTCCGAAACGAAGCTTAGCGGATGCGATACGGTTCTGGTGGACGGGGAAACAGCAGGGCAGGTGCTGAAAACCGTTCAAGCGTTTGACCATGAAGACAGGCCGCGCGTCTGCGTATCGCTGACCGCAGGACAGAAAGCCCTTTGGCCGCGTTTGCGTGAAAGCGGCGCCGATGCCTGGCTGACCCGACCGGTGCGCCAGTCAAGCCTGGAAGCGGTGCTCAACAGCCGCAAAGCGCGTGAACCGGCCAAAAAAAGCGGGTCGCAATCACAAGTTTGCGCAGATGACCACAAACCGGAATATCTGCCCGCCGCCGGACAGAAACGCCGTATTTTGCTGGCCGAAGACAACGACATCAATGCGCTCTTGGTAACTGCAGCGCTTGCGAAAGCAGGCCATGAGGTCATACGCGTTGGCAACGGTGCAGAGGCAGTGGCGCAATGCACAGGGCAGGGCGCCGGCGAGACGGCGTATGATCTTGTGTTGATGGACATGCACATGCCGGTAATGGACGGAATTCATGCCATTAGGGAAATCCGGCAGCATGAGGTATCCCGTTACATCCCGATCCTCATCCTGTCGGCCGATGGCGTTTCTGAAAACCGGCAGGCGGCGCTCGATGCCGGTGCTGACGGATTTCTGTCAAAACCGGTCGATCCGTCAGAATTGCTGAAAAGGGTCGACCGCACCACCGCTTCAGACAGGAGCGACATGGCAGGTACGGCGTAACAAGCAGCACCATCTGGCATTCAGGCTTGCTTATCCGCTCTTTTCCTGCAATGGCCAGCCATCTGTGCTAGTTTCAGTTACGCTCTAGCTGCTGTTACCACCGCACCGGATGGCATCATGCTCGACCAGTTCACCGATAATCCGAAACGCCAGCCCGAAGCGGCACGGCCACACTGTGACGAACCCGTCCTTGGCAGGCTTGGCGGATTGACCGTCAAGCTGGCGGAAACACCTGCGGAAATCGAGGCGGCCAAACGTCTGCGCTATGCCGTGTTTCACGAGGAACGCGGAAAAACCGGTGCCGCCGGTGCAAATGCCGAGTTGGATGAAGACGCGTTCGATGCCCACTGCGATCACCTGATCGTGGTCGATGAAAAGGCAGGCACTGAAAGCAAATCGCGACCGGTGATCGCCACCTACCGGTTGATGAACCGCAAGATGGCCGAACGTGCTGGCCGCTTTTATTCCGCCGCCGAATACGACATCGCATCATTGCTCAAGCGTCACAAAGACCTCAGCTTTCTGGAGTTTGGCCGCTCTTGTGTTGCGCCAGGCTACCGCGACAAGCGCACGGTCGAACTGCTCTGGCATGGCAGTTGGGCCTATGTGCGCCGCCATGGCCATGATGTCATGTTCGGTTGCGCTTCCTTTGAGGGAACCGATCCTGCCGTCCATGCCGAAGCGCTTTCCCTGCTGGGCGAACAGGCCCTGGCGGAGGACGAATGGCAGGTAAGCGCCGTGGCGCCGTCGGTGTCGCTGCCCATTCTGGCGCCGGAGGCCTATCAGGCCCGGCGTGCCTTGCGCAGCCTGCCGCCGATCCTCAAGGGTTATCTTCGCCTTGGCGCCATCTTTGCCCGGGAGGCGGTAATCGATCATGCCTTTGGCACGGTCGATGTTTTGGTTCTTCTGCCGGTCGCCCGCCTTAACCCGCGCTATGTGCGCTACTATGGTGCGGATGCAGGCCGCCACAAGGCAGACTGACAAACCGGTCTTGCCTGCATCGATTGCTGTGGAACACTGTGCCTGCCGGTTCGCCAAACGCCTGCCATGCTTGCAATGCGGCGTGCACCGGTCAATCCTGCCCGGGCATCTGCGAACCAGAAAGACCTGCACATGCTTGAACGGCACAACAATACTCCGGCCCTCAAGGAGGACGAACCGCAAGGCCCCGCAGCACCGGCGGCTGCAGGCGGTGGCAAAGCCACGCCGATGATGGAGCAGTATATCGAGATCAAGGCGGCCAATCCCGGTTCACTGCTGTTTTACCGCATGGGCGATTTCTACGAACTGTTCTTCCATGATGCGGAGATTGCCTCCCGGGCGCTGGGCATAACACTGACCAAGCGCGGCAAGCATCTGGGCGAGGACATTCCCATGTGCGGCGTGCCCGTTCATGCTGCCGAGGAATATCTGCAGAGGCTTATCGCGCTCGGCCACCGTGTTGCTGTCTGCGAGCAGACCGAGGATCCGGCACAGGCGAAAAAGCGCGGCTCCAAGGCGGTGGTTCGCCGAGATGTGGTCCGTCTGGTCACACCGGGAACGATAACCGAGGAAAAACTGCTGGAACCCTCCGCCGCCAGCTATCTTGCAGCGCTGGGGCGCGCCCGTCATTCCGAGGAGCAGGAGGACTGGGCGCTGGCCTGGATCGACATTTCAACCGGCGAATTCCGCGTATGTGAAACGGCGGCTGCCCGTCTTGGAGCCGATCTCGCCCGCATTTCCGCCCGGGAAATCATCTACCCCGAGACCATCGGGGAAGAAGCGGCAGTCATGCAGGTACTTGTCGAAAGCGGCGTCGCCCTTGCGCCCCAGCCGGTTCAGCTTTTTGACAGCCAGTCAGCGGGAAAGCGCATTGAGGAGGTCTTCAACGTCAAGTCCATCGATGGTTTTGGCGAGTTTACCCGTGCGGAGAGATCGGCCTGTGGCGCGGCTCTCGCCTATGTGGAGCGTACCCAGATCGGTGAGAAGCCCGCACTTTCTCCGCCGTTGCGCGAGAGCGCTTCCGGCACGATGTTCATCGATGCGGCAACGCGCACCAATCTGGAACTTGCCAGAACGCTTTCGGGAGAAAAGAAGGGCAGCCTTCTTTCTGCAATCGACCGCACCCTGACCGGTGGCGGTGCGCGGCTGTTGTTTGAGCGCATGATGAACCCGCTGGTTGATCCCCGGCGCATCACAAGGCGGCTTGATGCCGTCGAGTTCATGCGCACCCAGCAGGGCCTGGCCGAAGAGCTTTCGGCAATATTGAAAGCCTATCCGGACCTTCCAAGGGCCTTGTCCCGTTTGGCGCTCAATCGTGGTGGCCCGCGCGATCTTGAAGCCGTGCGGTCAGGGCTTGCCGCAGCTCAGGGTCTTGCCGGTGCCATGGCCACACAGCAAGGCCAGCTTCCAGAGGAGCTGGCGGCGGTTTCCAAAACCTTGTCGGCGCAGCCGGAAGAACTGAAGAACCTGCTGGACAGCATGCTTGACGATGAATTGCCGCTACTCAAGCGCGATGGCGGTTTCATCCGCCCCGGTGCAAACGGGGAAATCGACGAACTTCGAAAACTGCGGGATGATTCGCGCCGCGTCATCGCCGAACTGCAATTGCGTTACAGTGAAGATACCGGCGTCAAATCCCTGAAAATCCGCCACAACAACGTGCTGGGCTATTACATCGAGGTAACCGCCCAGAACGCTCCCGCCCTGCAGGCGCCGTCCCGCCAGGGCGAGTTCATCCATCGCCAGACCATGGCCAACGCCATGCGGTTTACCACAACGGAACTGGCCGGGCTTGAAACCCGCATTGCCAATGCAGCCGGCCGTATCCTTGAGCTTGAGCTGCACCTGTTCGAGGAGATGGCTGCGGCCACCGTCGCTGAAGCTGCCACCCTTCAGCAAGTTGCCCGCGCCGTCAGCCGCCTCGATGTGGCGGTTGCGCTGGCGCGCCTGTCGCTGGAAGACGATTACTGCCGTCCGGTGACCGATACCTCTACCGTGTTTGAGGTTGAAGGCGGCCGCCATCCGGTGGTTGAGCAGGTGTTGAAAAAGCAATCGGGTCAGGCATTCATCGCCAACGATTGCAACATTACCGCAGATGCTGAGCCGGTACAGGGCGAGGAGACGCAGGCAGGAAAAATCTGGCTTCTCACCGGCCCCAACATGGGCGGCAAATCCACCTTTCTGCGTCAGAATGCGCTGATCGCGATCCTGGCCCAGATGGGTTCCTACGTTCCCGCAAAGTCCGCCCGCCTTGGCATTGTCGACCGCCTGTTCTCGCGTGTCGGCGCGGCGGACGATCTGGCGCGCGGGCGCTCGACCTTCATGGTGGAAATGGTTGAAACGGCGGCAATCCTGAACCAGGCAGGTCCAAGATCGCTGGTCATTCTCGATGAGATCGGCCGTGGAACCGCGACCTTCGACGGGCTGTCCATTGCCTGGGCGGCAATCGAGCACCTGCATGAGATAAACCGCTGCCGCACGCTTTTTGCCACCCATTTTCACGAATTGACGGCCCTGTCGGCAAAGCTGCCGCGGCTGGAAAACGTCACGCTGAAGGTCAAGGAATGGCAGGGAGATGTCGTGTTTCTGCATGAGGTGGTGCGCGGCACCGCCGACCGTTCCTATGGAATTCAGGTCGCACGCCTTGCCGGCCTGCCGCAGGCGGTGGTCGAGCGGGCCCGCGATGTGCTGCACCAGCTGGAGGATTCTTCCAGCGGCCAGTCGGTCTCTGCGCTGGTGGATGAACTGCCGTTGTTCTCCGTCAAGGCAAAACAGGCTGAACGCGCCGTACAGCAGGACGATCAGATCCGTAATCTGCTCGCCGATACAGTGCCCGACGACATGACGCCCCGCGAGGCAATGGAACGGCTCTATGCGCTGAAAGCCCTTTTGCGCAGGGAAGAATAACCTCACACGGGCAAGGGTGGCCTACAGCCCTTCCTGCGCCAGCAGGTTGGCCAGATTCGCCCGTGGTCTTGGACCGATCTGCTGAATGACTTCTGCTGCGGCCAGGCCGCCGATGCGGGCACAGTCTTCAAGGCTGCGCTCATGGGTGAGTCCGAAAAGAAAGCCTGCCGCATACAGATCTCCGGCGCCCGTGGTATCGACCAGTTTTTCGATTGGGTGGGCATCGACCGCATGGGTTTCCTCGCGGGTTACCACCACCGAACCCTTCTCGCTGCGGGTTACCGCCGCAAGCCGGCATTCGCCCCGGATCGCCGATAGCGCTTCCTCGAAGGAAGCGGTTTGATAAAGCGATTTGAGTTCATGCTCATTGGCAAAGACCACATCTACGGTCTTCGAGCGGACAAGATCGAGGAACTCGTCGCGGTATCGGTCGACGCAGAACGGGTCGGACAGCGTCATCGACATGCTTCGCCCGTTGGCATGGGCGATCTCCGCAGCCTTGCGGATGGCCTGTTTGGCGCGGGGCGGATCCCAAAGGTAGCCTTCGAAATAGGTTATGGCGGATGCCGCCACCACGGCTTCATCAATGTCTTCAGGGCCAAGTTCAACGCAAGCGCCGAGATAGGTGTTCATTGAGCGTTCGCCGTCCGGGGTGACGAAGATCATCGAGCGGGCCGTTGGGGGTCGCCAGCCAGCGGCTGCGTATCGAAATGAACGCCGATCGCCCGCATGTCATGGGTAAAGATCGTTCCAAGCTGATCATCGCTGACCTTGCCGAAATACGCGGCCTTGCCGCCCAGGCCTGCAATGCCGGCCGCAGTGTTTCCTGCGCTTCCGCCCGATTGTTCCGTGGCAGGACCCATCGCCGCGTAGAGATGCTCGGCCCGATCGACATCGATCAGGTTCATGGCACCCTTGATGATGTTTTCGGAGACAAGAAAATCATCTTCGGCATAGGCGATAATGTCGACGATGGCGTTGCCGATGGTGAGCACATCGAAGGGTCCGGTCATGAAAGTCTCCAGGATATTTTGGGAAATTGCGAAGGGTCCGGCAGGTTGCCGGGCGCTTTCCCATATCGGCGCGTCGAATGCAAGCAGACACAGACCGGCCCCCTTGTGAAGCCGCCGCCGGTTTCCTATCTCGCAGGTGTCTGCGCACCACGCGCATGAGGAAAACAGATCATGGTTATCGAATCCGCGCGCAAGGCGGCGGCAGGGCTTTTGAAGCCGAAGTTCCGCTCGGTTCTTTTAAAATCTGTCGGCCTGACGATCCTGCTGTTCATTGGTGCCTGGATCGGCATGGAAATGCTGTTTTCAGCCTTTCTGGCACCCATTCTCGGTCCCTGGCCCTGGGTTTCCACCGCGATTTTGTGGCTTATGAGCGCCGGGCTGATTGTCGGTGCGGGTTTTCTGCTGGCGCCGGTCACCGCCCTGGTTGCGGGCCTGTTTCTCGATGACGTGGCTGAACATGTCGAACGGGCACATTATGCAGCAGACGGGCAGGGCACAGCCATGGCGCTGGGCCCTTCGATCTGGTTTGCCCTGCGCTTTACCTTTGTGGTAATTGCCGCCAACCTTGTCGCCCTGATGCTGGTGCTGCTGCCCGGCATCAATGTGGCGATCTTCTTCCTGGTCAACGGCTATTTGCTCGGCCGCGAATATTTCATGTTCGCCGCCATGCGGTTTCGCAGCGAGGAAGACGCCAACGCCCTGCGCAAGGCAAATTCAAGCGCGATCTTCTTTGCCGGCCTGATCATCTCGGGCGTCATGGCTGTGCCGCTGCTCAATCTGGCAACGCCGGTATTTGCGGCCGGATTGATGGTGCACCTGCACAAGGCACTGGACCGCCGGTATCCCGATCCGGCCCGGCCTACACCCTTGGAAAACGTGGTCTAATTCATCCCCGGCAGGGTCTGCTGGGGAATTGGCACGATGGAAGCCGGTACGTCACAGGTCTTTTCCTTCGACTTGCAGAGATCGGCGATGATGCAATGTTCGCAATCCGGTCTGCGCGCCTTGCAGGTATAGCGCCCGTGCAGAATCAGCCAGTGATGGGCATGATACAAAAACTCTTCTGGAATGATCCGCATCAGGATTTCTTCCACCTCGTCGGGGTTCTTGCCGGGCGCAAGGCCCAGCCGGTTGCCGATCCTGAAGATGTGCGTATCGACGGCCATGGTCGGGATGCCGAAGGCCATCGACATCACCACATTGGCGGTTTTGCGGCCAACGCCCGGCAGTGTAACCAGCTGCTCGCGCGTTTGCGGCACTTCACCCCCGAATTCGTCAATCAGCTTGCGCGACAACGCGATCACGTTCTTTGCCTTGTTGCGGTAAAGCCCGATGGTCTTGATATGCTCGCGAACCTTCTCCTCCCCCAGCGCCAGCATTTTCTGCGGGGTATCGGCAACGGCAAACAGATGCTTTGTCGCCCGGTTTACCCCTTCATCGGTTGCCTGGGCTGAAAGCGCGACCGCCACCACCAGCGTGTACGGGTTGGTGTGGTAGAGTTCGCCTTTCGGTTCGGGCCTGAGTTCTTTGAATCGGCTGAAAATCTCCGTGATCTCTTCCCGGCTGTAGCGTGAACGCGGCAGGCGCTTTGCCGGCTTGCGTTGCTTGGGTTTTACTATTTCAGAACCGGTGGCAGGCTTTTCTGCGTTTTTGCCTTGGTCAGTTTTTTTCATGACGAGCTTTTCAACCGGTTGGTGGTGCCTGTAGGCTTGGGATGCAAACCTGATGAACATGGCGGGAGTGCAGGAAAATGAAAAGCCCCGCAGAGGCAAAGCATGCAAAACGCTGTTGAAGAACCGGACGGAGGTCTGTCGCCGGCGCGCGAAAACCCCATTTTTGCGGCCCGCCTGATCCCCCACCGCTCCCTGAGCAAGACGGGGTTCATCCTGCTGATGCTGTTTGTCGGTGTGACCTGCTTTGCCTCGGGCATCCTGTTCCTGTCCATGGGAGCATGGCCGGTATTCGCCTTTTTCGGCCTTGATGCCTTGCTGATTTGGGGCGCATTCAAGCTCAACTACCGGTCCGCGCGCGCCTTTGAAGAGATTGCCGTATGGCATGACGGAATAGAGTTCCGCCAAGTTTCACCGGCGGGCCGCGCACAGACCCATCGTTTCAACCCGTTCTGGACACGCTTTGTCGTCGAGCGCCATGAGGAATTCGGTATCATGCGCATGGCCTTGCGCGAAAAAGGCCGGGAATTTGACATCGGCTCTTTTCTCAACCCGCCGGACCGCGCCAGTTTTGCCGTGGCGTTCGATGCAGCGCTTGCCAGGGCCCGGCTATAGCAACCGGCCGGTATAACTGCCGGCAGCAAGAATCGGGTGGCGGTGCGACGGCGCGAAAGCTAGGTTTTGCGCCAGATGCAATCGCTCAAGCGGAGCCTGACAGGTGACTTATCTCTACCAGAACATTGACGGTGATTATCAGACCGTACGCCGGGTGGTCGAACTGATTTCGGAGAACTGGCAGGAGCAGCCGGATCTCAATTCCCTGGCAAATGCGGTCGGCAAGTCGCCGACGCAATTGCAGAAACTGTTCACCCGCTGGGCCGGGCTTTCCCCAAAAGCCTTCCTGCAGGCGGTTACCCTCGATCATGCCAAGCGGCTGCTCGGCGGTGACCTGCCCCTGCTTGATGCAAGCTACGAGCTGGGCTTGTCCGGGCCGGGCCGACTGCATGATCTTTTCGTCACCCATGTTGCCATGTCGCCCGGTGCCTACAAGGCAAGGGGCGAGGGGCTGGACATAGCCTATGGCTTTCACCCCAGCCCCTTTGGAACCGCTTTGATCATGGCAACCGAGATGGGAATGACAGGCCTTGCCTTCTGTGATCCCGGCGGGGAAAAGGAAGCACTTGAGGACATGAAGAGCCGCTGGCCCCGGGCGCGCTATACCAGCGACCCGGCAAAAACCGCGCCCTATGCTGTGCGCAGTTTTGATCCGCAGCGCTGGAAGCCGGACGATCCGCTGCGCGTGGTGATGATCGGCACCGATTTTGAAATTCGTGTGTGGGAGGGTTTGCTGTCCATTCCGCTCGGCAATGCCGAAACCTACTCGGCGCTGGGTGAACGGATCGGCAAGCCGGCCCCGCGTGCCGTGGGCCGTGCGGTTGGCCGCAATCCGATTTCCTTTGTGGTGCCCTGCCACAGGGTGCTCGGCAAATCAGGCGCCCTGACAGGCTATCACTGGGGACTTACGCGCAAACGTGCCATTCTCGGCTGGGAATCGGGCATGGCGGGCAGTGTTAGTGAAAACGCCGCCTGAAGAAGATTTTGCTTATTCTTCCAGAATGCGCAGGGTGCAGGCGCCGCGGGCGACCGGCAGGTCCTCGCTGTCCTGCCAGCACACCACATCCATGAAGGCAACACGCCGGGCAATCCGCATCACGCTGCCGCGGGCGTAAAGGTCGGAATCCTTTGTGACACGCAGATAGTCGATCGACGACGTGGTCAGTTCAAGCTTTGCGCGCCTGCCCTTGTGGGCAAGCTCATGGTCGAGCGTCTTTTCGGCGGTGTGCTCAATCAGCGAACCGACCACGCCGCCGTGAATGGAGCGGATCAGCGGATTGCCGAGATGATGCTCCTGAAACGCAACCTTCCAGCAGCTGTTCTCTTCCACGGGAGCAAAAGCGAACCAGGTTTCGGCGGGGGTGGTGTTCATATCCGGCTTTCCTCAGACCGGTCACGGATCGATGTGGCGCGCGTGCCGATCATGAAGGTGCCCGTGGCAATGGCGACCGGTTCTTCATTCTTGTCGAGCAGTTCGCCCGTCACATAGGCAAGGCTGTTATGGACGGAAACACACACCGCCTTGCCCTTGATCGTCTCTCCGGCGGACGGCCGGCGCAGATGATTAACGGAGAGTCCAACAGTTGCGATCGGCACCAGCTTCTCAAGGCTGCCCATGACCGCTCCGCCCATGATCGAATCAAGGACGATGGTGGCAAAGCCGGTATGCAGACTGCTCATTTCAGGGTCGTGCACCAGGTCCTGCGGCGCTTCGATGCAAACCCGAACCGTATTGCCCGCCGAGCCGGTGAAATCGGCCTGTACCTTGCTTGCAAGCGGATGATGGCTTGAAAAGAAAACCTGAATCGGATGCAAGTCCGTCATGCTGCCGCGCTTTTTTCCTGTGTGAACAAATAACTGGCCGAGAACGGCATGCCTGGCAAGGCTGCCAACCGGTGCCCAAATTGATTGACCTTTTCGTAAACGTCAATACCCCATCGCTACCCGCGCCAACCCTTTTGCGGTTAGTGGGCCTTGGACATGTCCCCCAGAACTTTCTTGTCCGCAACGGTGGAATCGGCATTGAGGCGGTAGACCATTGGAACGCCGGTGGCCAGGTTCAGCCCGGTCACTTCCTCCTTTGAAAGACGGTCCAGGATCATCACAAGCGAGCGCAGGGAATTGCCGTGCGCGGCAACCAGTACCGTCTGGCCTGAAAGCACACGGGGAAGAATCTCCTGCATGTAATAGGGCCAAACCCGTGCACCGGTATCGCGCAGCGATTCGCCTTCTTCTCCGGGCGGCGGCACATCATAGGAGCGGCGCCAGATGTGAACCTGCTCCTCGCCCCATTTTTTCCGTGCGTCGTCCTTGTTCAGACCGGCGAGATCGCCGTAATTACGCTCGTTCAGTGCCTGGTCGTGAATGGTCTCAAGGGTGCTTTGATCCAACTCGTCCAGGATGATCTGGCAGGTTTTTTCGGCCCGCCGCAGCACGCTGGTAAAGGCGATGTCGAAATGAAGGCCTTCCTGCCGCAGCACCTTGCCGGCCTCGTGGGCCTCGGCAAAGCCCTGCTCGGTCAGGTCCGGATCCCGCCATCCGGTAAACAGGTTTTTCAGGTTCCACTCGCTCTGGCCATGCCGGACCAGCACCATCGTTCCGCTCATTGTCTTTGTCGCTCTTTTGCTGGGTTAAAGTCAGTTGCCAAGGCCAAGCACGTTACGCATTGAGTACAGTCCGGGTGCCTTGCCTTTTGCCCAGAGCGCAGCCCTTACCGCCCCCATGGCGAAGTTCATGCGGTCCTGTGCGATATGGGCAAGTTCGATCCGCTCGCCTTCGCCGGCGAAAATGACCTTGTGTTCGCCGACCACCGAACCACCGCGCAGGGTTGCAAACCCGATCGGCCCTGCAGGCCGCGGGCCGGTGTGCCCGTCGCGCACCCTTACGCTGTTTTCCTCAAGTTCGATGCAGCGCCCGTCAGCGGCTGCCTGACCCAGCAGCAGGGCAGTGCCCGATGGGGCATCGACCTTGTGTTTGTGGTGCATTTCCACCACTTCGATGTCGAACATGTCGCCATCCAGCGCCTTTGCCGCCTGCTCCACCAGAACCGCGAGCATATTCACCCCCAGGCTCATATTGCCGGACTTGACGATGGTAGCGTGCTGTGCGGCCGCCTTGATGGCGCCCTCGTCCCCGGCGCTGCAGCCGGTTGTCCCGATAATGTGCGCGATGCGCGCCTGAGCCGCATAACCGGCAAATTCCACCGTTGCGGCAGGTGCGGAAAAGTCGATGATGCCGTCCGCCTTGGCAATGGCCGGAAGCGGGTCGGCGGTAATTGCCACTCCCATCGGACCAAGGCCCGAGATCTCACCGGCATCGCGGCCGATCATCGGGCTGTCCTTGTGTTCAAGCGCCGCATGCAGTTGGCAATCCGCGTTCTGGCTGATTGCCCTGATGAGTGTCTGCCCCATGCGTCCGGACGCGCCGGTTACCACCAGTTTCATGTGCGTTTCCCGTCTTTTGCCGCCGCCCCTTTTCCGGACGCGCCGGCTTTTGTCTTTGCGGCAGCTTTCTTCCGCCTTGCGGGCGCTTCTGTGCGCACCTCGCTGTCTGTATCGTCATCGGCGTCAATATCCAGCGCGCCCATGCGGTACAGCCTTGCATAGATACCCTTGGGCTTTCTGACCAGCGTGCGGTGTTTGCCTTCCTCGCGGATTACTCCCTTGTCGATGACAATGATCTTGTCGGCATTTCGAATGGTGGAAAGACGGTGCGCGATGACGATTGTGGTGCGGCCTTTCATCAGCCCTTCCAGCGCCGACTGGACGGCTTTTTCCGATTCATTGTCGAGGGCGGAGGTCGCTTCATCGAGCAGCAGAATGGGAGCATCCCGCAAAATTGCGCGGGCAATGGACAGGCGTTGTTTCTGGCCTCCCGAGAGATTGGACCCCATCTCTCCCACCGGCGTGTCATAGCCCTCCGGCATATCGGAAATGAAATCGTGGGCCTGCGCCTTTTTTGCTGCTTCGACAATCTCGTCCAGGCTGGCGCCGGGCCGGCCATACTGAATGTTGTCGGCAATCGTGCCTTCAAACAATACCGGACTTTGCGACACGAAGGATGTCTTGAGCCGCAACCCGTGCACCTTTACATCGGCAATGTTCTGGCCATCGACGAGAATGCGTCCTTTTTCAAGATCGTGAAACCGCAGAATGGTGTTGATGATGGTCGACTTGCCGCCCCCTGAAGGGCCGACCAGCGCCGTAACCTCACCGGCCTTGGCGGTAAAGGAGACATCGTGCAGTACCGTGTCGATGCCGTCATAGGAGAAGGTGACATGATCAAATTCGATCTCTCCGCCACTAATGTCTATCGCCTTGGCGCCCGGTTTGTCGGACTGGCGCGGGGGCGTGTCGAGCAGCTCATACAGCATGCGCGCATTGACCAGGGATTTTTCGAACTGCACCCTGAAGGAAGCAATGCGCCTGGCCGGGTCGTAGGCCAGCATTGCGGCGGCGAGAAACGAGAGCAGGGCGCCCGGATTGCCGTCGAGTGCGATAACGCGCCAGCCGCCAAATGCCACGGCGCCGGCAATGGCAAATCCGCCCAGGGTTTCCGTCAGCGGCTTGGTGCGGGCATTGACCAGGGCAATCGTGTTGGCCTGTTTTTCGGCCTTCTCGATCAGCTTGCTGAGATTGTCCTTAAGCTGCTCTTCCATCGTGAAGGCCTTGACGACGGAGATGCCTTGCGCCGTCTCGATCATGTTGGAGACAACCTGGGCATTGACGTTCACTTCCTTGCGGGAAAGCTGTTTTACCTTCTTGACGTATCGCGAGATGACATAGGCGGCGATCGGCATCACCACCAGCGATCCCACGCTCATCAGCGGATCCTGCCAGACCATGACAAAAATCAGCGCGATGAGGGTTAAAAGATCCCGCGCAAAGGTCGTGATAATGGTGTTCAGCATGTTCTGAACACCGCTGATGTTGCGATTGATCTGGCCGACAAGAAATCCGGACCGCGTATCGGAGAAAAATCCGACGCCAAGCTTCAGCAGGTGGTCGAAGGCGCGTTTTTGGTACCGGGCCACCATGTTGTTGGCGATGCGCTTCAAGAGCACTTCCTGGCCAAAGCTGGCCATGCCCTTGAGAAAGAACACCAGCAGAATGATGCCGGCAATGGAGTAGGCGGCCGACAGTTTCTTGTCGTCGAAAACCTCGTTGACCACATCCTTGATGATGTAGGCGCTGAACGCCGTTGTCCCGGCCACGACCACCATGCAGATAATCGCCAGCACATAGCTGTTTCGGTAGATGGCGAAGTTTTCGGAGAAAATCCGCTGCACGACACGGAAGGCGCTTTCGTCCTCATACATCGGTGCCGCCGTCAGCGGTTTTTCCGCTGCAGGCTGCGCCTCATTCGGCATCGCGCTTTCGGCTTTTTTGTCGTTTTTTTGCGGCAACGGACTGGATCGAATTTGGTGGTCGGGGCTTTTGCTCGGAGATGATAACGAAAACCGTTGGCCGCAACCGGCCGGGCGGTTCTCTCGCTGCGGCGTTTCATACAGAAGCGGGGCCCGTTTGCATAGCGCTCACATGAGCTCCGGCAGAATTGTTGCAAGCAGGCGCCCGGCGGCCCCTGCCCGGCGCCATGAAGGGGTGCTGGCTTGGCCGAACCGTACGTTCTGCCGGGATCCTTGCCGCTACCCACAGCCATCTGCAGTCCGGCAAAATTATGTAGGCATCCACCGGCAACCATGCAAGAATAACGCTTGGCGGGCCTGTGATCCGGCGCCCGCAGGAGCGGATTTGACTGGAGGAATTGGTCTCAGGACTCCTGCAATGGCGGTACGGCCCCGAACAGCCGGGTGCAAATACCTCATCCGCCGAAAGCTCAAAACACAAGTATCGAAACAGGGAAGAGACATGAGAAAACTGATTTTTGGGATTGCTGCCAGCCTGCTGATGACCGTGTCAGCGATGGCGATGGATGCGAAGCCGGCAGTCGTCTACGACAAGGGCGGCAAGTTCGATGGCTCCTTCAATCAGGCGGCCTATGACGGCGCGGAAAGGTTCAAGACAGAGACCGGCATTGAATACCGCGAGTTCGAAGTAACGGACGACGCGCAGCGTGAGCAGGCCATGCGCCGGTTCGCCCGCGATGGCAACAACCCGATTGTGGTCATTGGGTTTTCCCAGGCAGCAGCGCTGGAGAAAGTCGCCAAGGAATATCCCGACATCAACTTCGCCATTGTCGATATGGTGGTTGAACTGCCCAATGTGCGTTCCATCGTGTTCAAGGAACATGAAGGGTCCTTTCTGGTTGGCGTGATGGCCGCCAAGGCGTCGAAAACCGGCAAGGTCGGCTTTGTCGGCGGCATGGACATTCCGCTCATCCGCAAATTTGCCTGCGGCTATGTGGGTGGCGTCAAATCCGTCAATGCCGACGCGGAAGTCATTCAGAACATGACCGGCACGACAGGCGCTGCCTGGAACGATCCCACCAAGGGTGGCGAACTTGCAAGGGCGCAAATGGATCAGGGTGCTGATGTCATCTACCATGCTGCCGGCGGCACCGGTTTCGGCGTACTGCAGGCGGTGGCCGATGCCGGTAAACTTGGCATTGGCGTTGATTCAAACCAGAATCATCTTCATCCCGGCAACATTCTGACCTCCATGCTCAAACGGGTCGATGTTGCGGTTTACGATGCCTTTTCCGACGTCAACAACGGTACCTGGTCTGCGGGTTTTGAAGTGCTTGGCCTGAAGGAGGGCGGTGTCGATATCGCCATGGATGAGCACAACAAGCCGCTGGTTGGAGGTGACATGATGGCAGCGGTGGAAAGTGCCAAGTCAGGCATTATTGATGGCAGCGTTACGGTACACGACTACATGTCGGACAATTCCTGCCCCTATTGATCGCCGGGCGGAGACCGAAAGAAAAAAAGCAGGGGGCCAGATACATTCTGGCTCCCTGTTTTTTACGCTTCTTCCGGCAAGCGCAGAAATGTCACCGCATCGCCGATGGCAATGTTTCCAGGCTCAAGAACCGATGCGGTAATGCCGCCATGGCCGCGCATCGCATTGTAGGCGCCTGGCCCCAGCGCCTCCTCCATGCGCGAACACGGCGCGCAGCTGCCAGTCCCCTGCAGCACGGCACCGCCAATGGAAAAGACGGCATTCTTCATGGCGAGCAGATTGATGCCGCTGACCACCAAATTGCGGCGCAATATCTCTGGCGCAACGTCATCTGTCTGTAGAAGCGCGGCCATGACGGGCAGATGTTCGGCCTGGATCAGCGTAACCGAGCGCTTGCCCGCACGAAGCACGCGATCTTCCTCAAGACCGCGTTCCAGCACCTTCATGGACCGGTGCGTGACAACGGGCGCGCGCCGCGCCGGCCGGCAGCCGATCCATTCAAGCGTTCCGGTGCGGGGAAAAGCCGTTAGCAATTCCTTGAATACTGCCATGTCACCAACCTTGAGCCGCGACATTTCAATAATGAGGTGGTTTCGTCGCTTCGGCGCCTGGAAGGGTGGTCTCCTCAAGTGCCAGAAAGCGTTCCGCCAGGGCATCGAGTTTGCGCTTTGCCTTGTCGAGTTCTTCCCATTGACGGGCCATTGCCGCGGACAGCTCCTCGATGGTTTCGGCTTGATAGGCAAGCTGTTCCTCCAGCCTGACAATACGCTGTTCCTTGTCGGCAAAACTCTCTGCTGTCATCTTTTCACCCAGATTTTGTCCACGATCACCGCCAGTGTACCGCCATTGCACCGTTAGCCGGGTGGCGCTGTCATGGACCGTTTCTCGTTTCATCGGAAACGGGACAATGGTTTGATCCGTTTATTGTGACTACCCAATCAGGTTTCCCGAATCCGCCAAGACCTGAATTGTTTTAAGGGCGGATCAATCTACAGGCCATGGATACCGGCAATTGATGCGATACGCCCTTGTCTACCTATCTGTCCTGCCGTCTGCTGGCAAATGGCTGCTGGCGCTGTTGGCGCTGTTTGCGGCGTTGGCTTCAGTAACCGCCGCTGCCGAGACACATCAGCCCTGGAAAAAGCCGGATTATGCCCTTGTCCTGGATGCCTATGAACTCAATCCGCTGGACTGGCAGCGCATTGTTTCCGACAGGCGCATTGCCGGCTTCATCGGCAAGGCAAGCGACGGGCTTCCCCAGCAGTATTGCGCCGATCGCACATCGCTATGTGGTGCACAGTGGCGAAAATACTCGGTCAGCCGGGAGCTCTATCATACCCGGCGTGCGCTGGCCAAAGTTCTCGGATTAAAATGGGGCAGCTACCATTTGGGCCGTGCGGGCGATCCCGAACTGCAGGCATTGCACTATGTTCAATACGCCAGGCCGCAATCCGATGAGGTCATCGTCCTGGACATTGAGGACTATGATGATGCTGAATTCATGAGCCTGGAGGAGGCCGAACGGTTTGTAACAGCCCTTTATGGGCATCTGGACCGCTATCCCCTGCTTTACACCAATCACCGAACCGCCCGCCATATTGCGGAAAACCGGGAGCAGTATCCCCTGCTGTCCCGGCTCAGGCTCTGGTATGCCCGCTACAAGGAGGATATCGGCGATGTCTTTCCCATGGGCAACTGGGACGGCTACACGCTGTGGCAGTTTGCCTATGGCGGGAACTGCAACAGCAAGTCCTGCCCCTATCGCGTGGAAGGCGCGCCGCACAACATTGACGTGAACGTAGCCCCGGTAAGCGTTGGTGCATTGAAAAAAGCCTGGCCGTTTGACGGCCTGCACGATGAAAAACCGCCGACACAAGACGAGAAATCACTTCTGGCTGCAGGTGCAGCAGACAGTCCGGACGGAAAGAAGCATTCCGATTTTGTTGCCGACCCCGATTACAACCCCGGAAAACTTCCACCGGGGACTGTTGCAATCCCTTCACCACGGGATGATCAGGTCAGTGACTCGGAAAAAACCGACAAACTCACCACGTCCTCCGCCGGGAACAAGGACAGCACTGCAGACAATTGTGAAAAGAAAGAGGATGCGCTGGAATCAGACGACCTCGCCGCGCCCTGCTGAAACGCCTCTCCGACCGCAGCCTCCAAATACCGACTGTGCCTATCGAAGGAAGTCTTCCAGCGCCGCCCGCATGGGCTTGGGAATCGGCGAGGGTTGCCGCGTTTCCTTCACCACATAAACATGAACAAAGTGGCCCTGGGCTGCTGCGGTTTCTTCATCGTTGCAGAACAGGGCAATTTCATAACGCACCGAAGAGCTGCCGATGTGGCCGATGCGGATCCCTGCGGTAACCCGGTCCGGAAAACCCATTTCCGAAAAATAGCTGCAACCGGTTTCAACCACCAGGCCGACGATCTCGCTCTTCACCGGGTCGAGAAACCCCTGCTCAACCAGCCAGCCATTGATGGCCGTATCGAACAGCGCGTAATGCACCACATTGTTCATGTGGCCGTATATGTCGTTGTCCGACCATCGGGTCTGCAAGCTGCGAAACAGCGCAAACTCGTCCCGGCTCAGAGGCGAAGGGCGTGCCATCCCGTTTTCAGCCTTTGGGTATGTGCAGGTGGAAATGGATCATTGGTGGACTGTTAGCGCCACCGCATTTCAGGTCAAGGGACAATCGCCGGTCTTGACTTGCCTGCCTGCCTGCCGCCAAATCCTGCCTGCCGCCAAATCGCGCCTGCTGTTGGCAGCAGACGGACAGTATTCAGTGAGGTTCCTTGGCAAGCAGCAACACAACGAAATCCGGCAAGGTGCCAGAGCCTCGCGCAATGGAGCCGCCGGCGATAGAATTGAGGGGCATCTCCAAGGCCTTTGGTCCGGTTCAGGCCAACAAGGATATCGATCTTGCGGTCGCCAAAGGGACCATTCACGGCATTGTCGGCGAGAACGGTGCCGGCAAATCAACGCTGATGTCCGTGCTCTATGGCTTTTACCAGGCAGATCGCGGCGATATCCTGATCGATGGCAAGCAGGTGAAAATTCCCGACAGCCAGGCGGCCATCGACAGGGGAATTGGCATGGTCCACCAGCACTTCATGCTGGTGGAAAATTTCACCGTACTCGAAAATGTCATCCTGGGTGCCGAAGATGGCAGCATTCTCAACCGTGCGCTTGCCAAGGCACGCAGTGAACTGGAACGGCTGGAACGTGAATATGCGCTGGAAGTCAATCCGGATGCGGTGATCGCCGATCTTCCGGTTGGCCTGCAACAGCGGGTCGAGATTTTGAAGGCATTGTATCGCGGCGCCGATATCCTGATTCTCGACGAGCCGACCGGCGTCCTCACCCCTGCCGAAGCCGATCATCTTTTCCGCATCCTTGTGCAGCTCAAGGAGCAGGGCAAGACCATCATTCTGATCACCCACAAACTGCGCGAGATCATGGCGATAACCGACACGGTGTCCGTCATGCGGCGTGGCGAGATGGTGGCAACCAGAAAAACCGCCGATACCAGCGTCGAGGAGCTTGCCGAACTGATGGTTGGAAGGCGGGTTCTGCTGCGCGTTAAAAAAGGCATGGCCAAACTGGGCAAGGTGAAGCTTTCTGTCACGGGGCTTACGGTCACCGACGGCCGCGGCATAACCAGGGTTGAGGATGTGGGGTTTGATGTGCATGCCGGTGAAATCGTCGGCATTGCAGGCGTTGCCGGAAACGGCCAATCCGAACTGCTTCAGGCGATTGCCGGCATACGCAAGGCAAAATCCGGCACCGTTATTCTCGATGGCTCGCCCGTGGATATTTCCGGCGATGCCGGCGCTGCCACCCTGCGCAACCGGGGTTTGGCGCATGTTCCCGAAGACCGGCACCGGATGGGCCTTGTCCTGCCTTTCGAGGAAAACGAGAACTCCATCCTCGGATATCAGGATCGCGAGACCTATCTCAAGGGTCCGCTGCTTGATATCGACGCCATTCGCGACGATGCCCGCAAGAAGATCGAACAATACGATATCCGTCCCCCCGATTGCCGGCTCAAGACGGCAAATTTCTCGGGAGGCAACCAGCAGAAGATCGTGCTGGCCCGCGAGATGGAACGTGATCCTGCCGTCCTGCTGGTTGGCCAGCCGACCCGTGGCGTCGATGTGGGCGCGATCGAGTTCATCCACAAGCGCATCATCGAAATGCGCGATCAGGGCAAGGCGATCCTGCTTGTCTCGGTGGAACTTGATGAGATCCGGTCTCTGGCCGATCGTATCCTGGTGATGTTCGCCGGCAGGATTGTCGGGGAGCGAACGCCGGAAGCAAGCGAAGGCGAATTGGGTCTGCTGATGGCGGGCATACAAGATGGAGGAGAGAAGGCGGCATGACCAGGCTGGAACCGCGCATATCCCTGGTAACCCTCGGCGTGAGCGACATGGCTCGCGCCCGCGCCTTTTATGAGGCGCTTGGCTGGGAGGTGGCTGCCCCTTCCAACGACAACGTAACCTTCTTTCAGGGCCGGGGCATTGTGCTTGGTCTTTTCGGCCATGATGACCTTGCAAAGGATGCTGCAGTCAGCACAGCTCCGCCGCCTGATTTTCGCGGTGTGTCGCTTGCCTATAACTGCCGCAGCGAACAGGAAGTGGATGAAGCATTCGCCCATGCCGTTGCTTGCGGAGCAACGCCTCAAAAACCGCCGGAAAAAGTGTTCTGGGGCGGTTACTCAGGCTATTTCGCCGATCCCGACGGCCATCTGTGGGAAGTGGCCTTCAATCCCTTCGCGCCGCTTGATGCAGACGGACACATGCAGATAGAACCGGCTGACGGCGGGGATAGTGGCTGATGAAGCACCAGCTTCCCAAATGGGTGGATTACGGTCTCATACCGCTGCTCAACCTGATTACCGCTTTCCTGGTGGCCGGGCTCGTCGTGCTCATTGTCGGCGAAAGCCCGCTCGAAGCAGCCTATCTGCTGGTGCGCGGCGCCTTCGGCTACGGGGGCGGCATCGGCTACACCCTGTTTTATGCCACCAATTTCATCTTCACCGGATTGTCGGTGGCAGTGGCCATTCATTGCGGTCTTTTCAACATCGGTTCCGAGGGACAGGCATATGTTGGCGGGATCGGCGTTGCCGCCGCCTGTCTTGCGCTTGATCACTACGTTCCCTGGTATGTGACCTTTCCTTTTGCCATTGCGGGTGCGGCGGCTTTCGGTGCCGCCTGGGCCTTCATTCCTGCCTGGCTGCAGGCAAAGCGCGGCAGCCATGTGGTGATCACCACCATCATGTTCAATTTCATCGCCTCCGCGCTGATGATCTACCTGCTGGTGGAAGTCTTCAAACCCGCCGGTTCCATGGCACCGGAAACCCGCACCTTCCAGGATGGCGGACAATTGCCGAAACTTGATTGGGTGTTTGAACTTTTTGGCACATCGCTTGGCGGCGCGCCGTTCAACATCTCCTTTTTGCTGGCGCTGTTTGCATGCTGGGCAGTCTGGCTGCTGATCTGGCGCACCCGGCTTGGCTATGAAATCCGCACCACCGGCATCAATCCCACCGCCGCCGTTTACGCCGGCATTCCCCAGCTGCGTACCATCGTCATTGCCATGCTGATCTCCGGTGCTCTGGCCGGGATGATGGGCCTCAATCCGATCATGGGCGACCAGTACCGCCTCCAGGAAAGTTTCCCCGCCGGTGCAGGCTTTGTCGGCATCGCTGTTTCGCTGATGGGCCGCAACCACCCAGTCGGCATTATCTTTGCGGCAATCCTGTTCGGCATGTTGTGGCAGGGCGGGGCGGAGCTTGCCTTCGACATGCCGAAAATCTCCCGTGACATGATCGTGGTCATTCAAGGCCTGGTGATCCTGTTTGCCGGCGCACTTGAGCACATGTACCGCCCGTCGCTGTCGGGCTATTTCAGCCGCCGTCAGCAGCAGTCGGCAAAAGCTGCCGCCCTGGGTTCGGGGAAGGTTGGGTGATGGATTTCCTCAGCCTGCTCCAGATACTCGATTCCACCATCCGCCTGTCGACACCGCTTCTGCTGGCAGCCCTTGCGGGCCTTTATTCAGAGCGTTCCGGCGTATTTGACATCGGCCTTGAGGGAAAAATGCTGGGCGGTGCATTTGCTGCTGCTGCTGCCGCCGTCGTCTTCGGCAATCCGTGGATTGCCCTGTTGTTTGCCCTGCTTGCCTCGCTGGGCCTTGCCCTTATCCATGCCTTTGCCTCCATCACGGTGAAGGGAAACCAGATCGTGTCCGGCGTGGCGATCAATTTCATTGCCGCAGGGCTGACTGCGCTTTTGGGCCAGAGCTGGTTCGGGCAGGGCGGAAGGACACCGCAGATCGGTCAGGACGCACGTTTCAACCCGGTGGAACTGCCCGCCGCCGAAGCACTGTCCGGTATCCCGGTATTGGGACCTTTCTATCGGGACCTGGTTTCAGGCCACAACCTCATTGTCTATTTCGCGTTCTTGATGGTGCCGCTCACCTGGTGGGTGATCTTCAGAACCAGATTTGGCCTTCGGCTGCGGGCCGTTGGTGAAAATCCGGCTGCTGTGGATACCGCCGGTATCAGCGTGGTTTGGGCAAGATATCGCGCGGTGATGATCTGCGGTCTTTTGTGCGGCTTTGCCGGTGCCTATCTTTCCATCGGCCTGTCGGCGGGTTTCGTGCAAAACATGACAGCCGGCAAGGGCTTTATCGCCCTTGCCGCACTGATCTTCGCCAAATGGCGCCCGCTCAACGCCATGTGGGCCTGTCTCCTGTTCGGCTTTCTCGATGCCGTCGCAATCCGTCTTCAGGGCGTGCCACTGCCGGTAGTCGGCATTGTGCCGGTTCAGTTCATTCAGGCACTGCCCTACATTCTTACAGTGGTGCTGCTGGCGGGCTTCATCGGCAAGGCGGTGCCGCCAAAGGCTGGCGGCGTGCCCTACACCAAGGAGCGCTGATGACAGAAGACCTGCACAAGCTGGCGCTGAAGGCAGCAGAAAAAGCCCATGCCCCCTATTCGGATTTTCCCGTTGGTGCTGCGATTCGCACCACCGACGGCAGGACCTTTGCCGGATGCAATGTTGAAAATGCCGCCTATCCGGAGGGATGGTGTGCTGAAACCAGTGCCATTGCGCATATGGTCATGGATGGCGGCGGCAAGATTGCCGAAGTTGCGGTGCTCGGCCTCAAGGCCGATTTGTGTACACCTTGCGGGGGGTGCCGCCAGCGTCTTGCCGAATTCGGCACGGCCGGCACAAGGGTGCATTTGTGCAACCGGGAAGGGCTGGTGGAAACCGTCACCCTGGGCGAACTGCTGCCAAAGGGCTTTGACATGGGAAAAACGCCGTGAGAGGGGCAACAAAAACACTGATCGAGCGCCTTGACGGGCGGATGCCCCAAACCGCGCTTGTGCTGGGCTCGGGGCTGGGTGCGCTGGCAGAGCAGGTAAAAGATGCTGTACGGATCCCCTATGGCGAACTGGAAGGGTTTCCCGCCGGCGGCGTTTCCGGCCATGCCGGTGAAGTGGTGGCGGGCCATATCGGTCAAACGCAGATCGTTCTTCTGTCGGGCAGGGTGCACTATTACGAGCATGGCGATGCTGCCGCCATGCGATTGCCCATCGAGTGTCTTGCCGATATCGGCATCAGGCAGCTGATATTGACCAATTCGGCAGGCTCCCTGCGCGAGGATATGCCGCCGGGCTCGGTCATGCTGATAACCGATCACATCAACTGGTCCGGCATGAACCCGCTGATTGGCGAATCAAGCGACCGCCGCTTTGTCGGCATGACCAATGCCTATCATGCCGGTATGATGAAAAGCGCGCGCAGGGTGGCGAAGGCCGAAGGCATCGCACTCCATGAAGGCGCATACATGTGGTTTTCAGGGCCGAGTTTTGAAACACCGGCGGAAATCCGCATGGCACGCAAGTTGGGCGGCGATGCGGTGGGCATGTCCACCGTACCGGAAGTCATCCTTGCCCGCTTTGCCGGGCTTGATGTTGCAGCCTTTTCCGTCATCACCAATTTCGGCGCCGGTATGACCGGCAATGAGCTTTCCCATGACGAAACCAAGGAAATGGCGCCGAAAGGCGGGGAGCGCCTCGGCAGACTGATTGCGGCCATGCTGCAGGAGCAACATCCATGACTCGTGAGGAAAGACGCCTTCGCAAAATTGCCAAAAAGGCGATTGGCCTGCTCGATCTGACCAATCTCAACGAGGGCTGCACCGCGCGCGATATTGAAGATCTCTGCAGGCGTGCCGTCACCCCCATGGCAAGGTGGCCGCCATTTGTATCTGGAAGGAACATGTTCCCCAGGCAAAAGCCCTGCTCAAGGGCAGCGGCATCCGCATTGCCACCGTGGTGAATTTTCCCCGGGGCGGCACGGATGTGGATACGGTGGTAGCCGAGACACGCCAGGCAATCGTCAGTGGCACAGACGAGATCGATCTGGTTCTGCCCTACCGGGCGCTCATGGCAGGTGCCGACGGTGTTGCCGCCCATATGGTCAAGGCGGTTCGAAAGACGTGTGGCAGGAAGGCAAAACTCAAGGTAATCCTGGAAACCGGTGAGTTGAAGGACGAAAAACTGATTCGCAAGGCAAGCCGGCTGGCCATGGAGGCAGGCGCTGATTTCATCAAGACGTCGACCGGCAAAGTGGCCGTCAACGCCACGCCCGATGCCGCCGCCATCATGTTGAAGGAAATTCGCAGACACGGGCGCAAGAACGGTGGAAAAGTCGGCTTGAAGCCGGCTGGCGGCATCAAGACCACTCAGGATGCTGGCCTCTATCTCGATCTTGCCCGGAAAATCATGGGCAAGGGCTGGGCGACGCCGCGCACCATGCGCTTTGGCGCTTCCGGGGTTCTGGCCGACCTGCTGGCGACCATCGATGGCGATCAAAGCGCACCGGCAGGCGAAGGCTACTGATCATGCTTCCCCAGGAAATCATCCGCACCAAGCGCGACGGAAAGGCGCTTCCAGCCGATGCGATAGCAAAGTTCATTGCCGGAATTGGCGATGGCAAGGTTTCCGAAGGCCAGATTGCCGCCCTCGCCATGGCCGTCTTTTTGAACGGCATGAGCCGGGAGGAAGCCGTGGCACTGACGCTTGCCATGCGCGATTCCGGGGAAGTGCTCGACTGGAGTGATCTTCCCGGCCCCGTGGTCGACAAGCATTCGACCGGCGGGGTCGGAGACAACGTCTCGCTGATGCTGGCGCCGGCCATTGCCGCCTGTGGCGCCTTTGACCCGATGATTTCCGGCCGGGGCCTTGGCCATACGGGGGGAACCCTCGACAAATTTGAATCGATCCCCGGATACACGACCCAGCCCGATAACACACTGTTTCGCAGGGTGGTGCGCGAAGTGGGGTGCGCGATAATCGGCCAGACCGGCAATCTCGCCCCTGCAGACAAGGTGATTTACGGTATTCGCGATGTCACCGCGACGGTGGAGAGTGTGCCGCTGATTACCGCCTCCATCCTCTCCAAGAAACTGGCGGCCGGGCTTGATGGGCTGGTGCTGGATGTAAAGGTCGGCTCCGGCGCATTCATGGATGATCTAGAAAAGGCCAGGGAACTGGCAACCTCCCTGGTGCAGGTAGCCAATGGTGCGGGACTGAAAACCACGGCATTGCTGACCGCAATGGATCACCCGCTGGCGTCCTGTGCCGGCAATGCGGTGGAGATGCGAAATGCAGTGGATTTTCTCACCGGCAGGGCAAGGGATCTGGCCCTTTACGAGGTCACCGTCGCGCTTGGCGCCGAAATGCTGGTTTCAACCGGCATCGCCACGAATGGCTCTGAAGGCGCAAAGCGCATGGAGGAAGCACTCGATAGCGGCGCGGCGGTTGAACGTTTCGCCCGCATGGTCGCTGCCCTGGGCGGGCCGGCCGATTTTGTTGAGCGCATGGAAATCTATCTTGAAAAACCGCCGGTACACCGCCCGGTCATGGCCGCGCCGGGTCATGCAAAGCTCGCCGGTAAGCTTGGCTTTGACACCCGCCAGATTGGCCTGGCAGTGGTCGAACTTGGCGGCGGGCGCACCCGTCCACAGGACCCGGTGGATCATGCGGTTGGGTTGAGCGCGATTGCCCGCCGGGACTGGGATGGGGAAAGCCCCTTGTGCGAGATATGGGCGCGCGATGAAGCAGCGGCAGATCGCGCGGAAAAACGCATTCTGGATGCTGTGAAAGAATCCGGCGCACAAAAGGACAGCGTTATCGAACGAATCGCCAGCTAATCAAGACACGCTCTAGACGCGTTCTAGTTTGCAGCAGCTTTTTCCGCGCCGAACAGATCCAGCAACAATTCGATCACCCGTTGTGAATGAACGGCAATTGCCTCCGGTGGTGGAGCGCGGGTAACGCCGATAACCCGGCGTATCTGAATATCGCCCAGCAACAGGGCAAGATAGATTTCGGTAATTTCCTGCCGGTCGTGAACACGCAGTTTTCCTGCTGCCTGGGCCGCTTCAACCGTCCCGGAAATGAGCGCCACCATGCGCGATCTGCCATGCTCGGAAAGCAGCCTGCCCAACAGTCCGCCATCGGCGACATCGGCCGCCGCTGCCCGGTTTAGCAGAACGGACCGTTCGCCGGTCAGAAGATCCAGTAATTTGCAGCCGAACTTCTCCAGCCTGGCAATGGAGTCGGTGTCCTTGTCCGGGACTTTTGCGGCGAAGTCCTCCAGGTCGGCGGCCACCTGGTCTGCATTGTCCTTGATCATGGCCGCAAGCAATCCCTGCTTGTTGCCGTACCAGTTGTACATCGTCTCGTTCGATGCGCCGGCAGCCTTGGCAATTGCGAGCATGGAAGCGCTTTTAAAGCCCTTTCTTGAGAGCACCTTGTAGGCAGCCTCGAATATCCTGCGCTCCCGATCGGTCCTGTTTTTCATATGCCGTCCCAATTTGCCCTTGCCATTTCAACCGTAAACATGCATACGGTTTTGTCAAACGTATAATAGTATACGGATTTAGGGAACTTGAACATGAACACCGGGAACGAACGCATCGAGAAGTCAGCCGCCCTGGGCAGGCAGGGGCTTGTCATTCTCGCCATTTTGCAAGTGCTGATGCTGGCGGCACTCTATTCCAGAACGCAGCCCCATCCACCGCTTGCAATTCCGTTTTTTGCCCTGGCGCCGTTTTTGTCGGCGTCGGTTGCGCTTACCGTTGCAGCCCTGATGGCGCCGGGCCGATGGCTTGCGCTTGCAGCCTGTATCACGGCGCTGATCAGCTTCGGACCGCACAAATGGTTCGATGCCGCCTTTGTCCAAATCTGGCCGGCCGTGATCCTGGCGCAGTTCGCCATTGTAATGGTGGGTATCAGCCTGTTTTGGGCAGTCCGCGAAAAGCGAGGCCGGGTGTGAAAGGCGTTGTGGCCGCTATTTCAGCGGCCCGACTTCCTCATGTTGGGCGAGTACGCCCTCAAGGGCCCTCAGCATGGCATCGCGCCGTTCTGCCGAGACCGGGCTTTCCACTACCACGACCAGTTTGGGTTCGTTGGAGGAGGCCCGGATCAGACCCCAGGTGCCATCGTCGGCCACCACGCGCACCCCGTTGACGGTGACAAGATCGCGGATCGGTGTTCCGGCGAACGCCTTGCCATCGCTTCGCATGGCTTCAAACCCAGCGATAATCGCATCAACCACGCCATATTTCGTCTCATCAGCGCAGTGGGGCGAATAGGTCGGCGCATCGTAGGTAACCGGCAGGGTGCGGCGCAGATCGGCCATGGACTTGTCCGGGTTGCGGTCGAGCATGTCGCAGATGGCAAGCGCCGTCACGATGCCGTCGTCATAGCCGCGTCCAATCGGCTGGTTGAAGAAGAAGTGGCCGGATTTTTCAAACCCGGCAATGGCACCAAGCTCATTGACCCGCCGCTTGATGTAGGAGTGGCCGGTCTTGAAATAATCGGTTTCAGCGCCCTGCTGCTTCAATACCGGATCGGTCAGGAAAAGCCCGGTTGATTTTACATCCACCACGAATTGCCGGTTGTCGTGCATGGCAGAGATATCCCGGGCAAGCATGACACCGATCTTGTCGGCAAATATCTCTTCCCCCTCATTGTCCACCACGCCGCAGCGGTCGCCGTCGCCGTCGAAACCGAGTGCCAGATCAGCACCGCTTTCCCGTACCCGGTCGGCCATGGCATGCAGCATTTTCATGGATTCGGGGTTGGGATTGTAATTGGGAAAGGAATGATCAAGTTCGCAGTCCATCTCGACGACATCGATGCCCAGGCGCTTGAGAACTTCCGGGGCGAATGCGGCCGCCGTTCCGTTGCCGCAGGCGGCAACCGCACGAATGGCGCGGCTGAAAGGTTTGCGGTTCGTCAGATCGCTGATGTAGCGCTCGGCAAACCCTTCAACGAATTCGTAGCTGCCTCCGCCGGCAAGCTTCCACCCGCCATTGAGCACGATCTCCTTCAGCCGTCCCATTTCGTCGGGGCCAAAGGTCAGGGGCCGCGCCGCGCCCATCTTCACCCCTGTCCAGCCATTGTCGTTGTGGGAAGCGGTGACCATGGCAACCGAGGGTGCATCAAGGTCAAACTGCGCAAAATAGGCCACCGGTGAAAGCGCCAGGCCGACGTCCATCACCTCGGCCCCTGCGGCCATCAGGCCGGTAACAAGGGCCTGCTTGATCGACAGCGAATAGGACCGGTAGTCATGCCCGGTGACAATCCTCGGCCCGGCACCCAGTTCCCGTATCAGCGTTCCAAGTCCCATGCCGAGCGCCTGGACGCCCATCAGGTTGAGTTCGGGTTCACGATCGGTCGAAGGATGACCAAACCACCAGCGTGCGTCATATTCCCTGAAGCCCGTCGGCTTCACGAGCGGGGTGATCTCAAAGGCCTGGCTGTTGGGGCTCAGCTGTGCGGCGGGCTTGGGAAAGGACATGAAAACTCCGTCGCATCCGGCTTCGCCGGATGGGGGTATGATGGTCGGCGTAGGCTTTCTGAGCGCTGCCGGTTACTGGATGAGTATCAGTTCATCACCGCTGATTTCAAACTTCTTGAGTTTTTTCAAGAAGGACATGCCCAAAAGCACGGTGTTCAGCGATTCATCGCGGGAGACCGAAGCCTGAACGTTTTGTACGCGAACCCGGCCGATCCGGATTTCGTCGATCACGGCTGCTGCTGCATAGGTAATGCCGTTTGCGGTGCGAACCTTGTATTTGAAATCGCTGTCCTTCAACCGGATGCCAAGCCTGCGGGCCAGGGATTGGTTGATCGCCACATAGGTTGCGCCGGTATCGACCAGCACTTCTTCGCTGCGCCCGTTCATCTTGGCCTGGGTTAGAAAGTGGCCCCGTGAATCCATGGCAATCCGCGCCTTCCGGCCATCCAGCGGATTAAAGCTGCCTTTATTCTTCGGCGTCTCGGCTCGAGCGGTCTGTTGCTGCTGTACGGCCGGGCGTTGGGCCTGCGGGTCCTCTTCCAGCCGCGAATCGAGGATTTTCGGTACCGCTATGGCGCTGGCCAGCATGAGACCTGCTAGGGCGAGGTATTTTTCCATCGGAATTTCCCGGCAAAGGTTGTTTTGGCAGGAAATATAGGTAATCGGCGCTAATCCGGCCTTAAGAGACGGACTTGCAGTGCAATTGTAGGCCTGCATTTGAAGGCAGGGTAAACCGGGGGTTAACGAGGCAGCCTATTTGGTGCCGTACATGCGGTCACCGGCATCGCCCAGACCGGGCACGATGTAGCCCTTTTCGTTCAGATGGCTATCAAGCGCGGCGGTAAAAATCGGCACATCCGGCTGAGCTTTCTGAAACGCCTCAATGCCTTCAGGGGCCGCCAGCAGACACAGAAACCGGATATTTGTCGCACCGCGTTCCTTCAGCTTTTCGATTGCTGCCGTGGCGGAATTGGCAGTCGCCAGCATCGGGTCCACCACGATGACAAGCCGGTCGTCCAGATCGTCGGGTGCCTTGAAATAGTATTCGATTGCCTCAAGGGTTTCATGGTCACGGTAAAGGCCCACATGGGCTACCCGGGCAGATGGCACCAGGTCCAGCATGCCTTCCAGCAAACCGTTGCCGGCCCGCAGGATCGAGGCAAATACCAGTTTCTTGCCGGCAATGACCGGGGCCTGCATGGTGCAAAGCGGGGTCTCGATTTCCTTCGTCGTCAGCTTCAGGTCACGGGTCACCTCATAGCAAAGCAGCAGGGAGATCTCCCGCAGCAGCCGCCGGAAACTGCCGGTGGAGGTTTCCTTGTGGCGCATGAGGGTCAGCTTGTGCTGGACAAGCGGATGGTCGACGACGGTCAGGTTTTTCATATCAACCCTTTGTGGAAAACGGAGTGCGGGGACGAACAGGAATTCTACTCTATCGCGCCGGGCACGCACTTCTCAAGCAGCCGCTTTCGTGTATCCCCATCTACAAATGCCGCATTAATGGCCGTGCAGGTCAAATCCAAGAGGGCATCTTCGTCATAACCGAAGCTTTCGGCAGCGACCCGATATTCGTTTTCCAGTGTGGTGTGGAAGTGCGGCGGATCATCGGAATTGAGCGTCACCTGACAGCCAGCCTCCTGAAGCTGGCGCAGCGGATGGGCCCTGGCTGATGGAAAGACCCCGAGCACAAGATTGGAAACGGGACAAACTTCCAGAACGGTGCCGGTTTCGGCCAGCCGCTCGACCGCAGCCGGGTTTTCGATGGCCCGCACCCCGTGGCCGATGCGGCTTGGCCCGATGTGCTCAAGGGTGGCTTCAACGCTGCCGGCTCCACCGAACTCTCCGGCATGACAGGTGGTTTGGAGCCCGCCTTCACGCGCAATGTCGAAAGCCCGTGCGAACTGGGATACATGGCCCACCCGTTCGTCACCCGCCATTCCGAAGCCGGTGACCAGCCGGTGCGGATGCTTTGCCGCCAGCCTTGCAGCGTCTTCAACCGCTTCGGCGCCTTCATGACGGATGCCGGTTACGATCATGCGCCCTTCGATTCCTGTCTTTGCGAGGGCATTGTCCATGCCCTCGGCAATGGCGGCAATAAGCGTCCGGTAGGAACAGCCTATGCGCCCCGCATGGCCGGGAGAAACGAAAATCTCGGCATAAAGGCAGTTCTGTCGGGCAAGGCCGAGATAATGGGTCTCAGCCAGCAACGCATAGTCTTCCGGCGTTCTGAAAAGACTTGCCACAAGATCGTAGGTTTCCAGAAAGGAGGAAAAATCCTTCCACAGATAGCCCTTTTCCCGGTCGATATGGGCAGAAACGTCCACCTTGTAGGCAGCAGCCTGAGACAATGCCAGATCGGGCGCCGCTGCCCCCTCGATATGGCAATGCAGTTCAGCCTTGGGAATGTGACGGATCACGTGTCGATTATCCCCCGGCCGCCCTTGGTGCTCCAGAGTCCGCTGACTCCCCCGGCAGGACCGGTTCGCCTGCATCACCTGGATCAAGACCAAGATGACGGGCGACGGTTTCGCCGATATCGGCGAAGGTTTTGCGGGTGCCAGCGCTTGCAGCCTCATAGCCCTTGCCGAACAACAGCACCGGAACCTGTTCGCGGGTATGGTCGGTGCCCTGCCAGGTCGGGTCACAGCCGTGGTCGGCGGTAATCACCAGAAGATCGTCCTGCTTCAGTTTCCCCAGGCAGGAGGGAAGCCAGCGGTCGAAACGTTCCAGAGCGTCGGCATAGCCTGCAACGTCGCGCCGATGGCCGAACAGCATGTCGAAATCAACAAAATTGGTCATCACCATTCCGCCATCGGGCAGGTTGTCCATGGCGGTGAGTGTCGCCTCGCCAAGCGCTTCATTGCCGGTTGCCTTGAAGACGCGGGTTGGCCCCTGATGGGCATAGATATCGGCAATCTTGCCAATCGCAAAGACGTCACGCCCGGCGGCCTCTGCCCGCTCCAGCAAGGTTGGTTTTGGCGGCCTGATGGAAAAGTCGCGCCGATTACCGGTGCGAACAAACGAAGCGGCATCCTCTCCGGTAAAGGGACGAGCAATGACACGGCCGATGTTCATCGGTGCTGTCAGGCCAAAGACCGATTCGCAAAGCGCATAGAGCTTTTCCAGCCCGAAACGGGTTTCATGGGCTGCAATCTGGAAAACCGAGTCCGAGGATGTGTAGCAAATCGGCTTGCCGGTCCTCAGATGCTCTTCACCAAGCTCCGCAATGATTTGTGTGCCGGAGGCATGCCGGTTACCGAGAATGCCCGGCAGGTCATTTTCCAGGATGATCTGTTCTGTGAGCTCTGGGGGAAAGGCCGGAACCGTCTTTGGGAAATAACCCCATTCGGCCATCACCGGCACACCGGCAATCTCCCAATGGCCAGAGGGCGTATCCTTGCCCTTTGAAACCTCGATGGCGCTGGCCCAGCAACCTTTCAAACCGGGGTTGGCGTCCATGCCTGCAGGCAGTTTTCCGCAGGCATTGCGGGCGGCAAGTCCCAGGCCGAGGGTCTCCATCACCGGCAGCTTCAGGGGGCCGGAGCGCAATCCTTCCCGGTCCCCTCTGCCGGAAAAACAGGCCTCGGCGATGTGCCCGAGTGTATTGGCGCCTTCATCCCCGAATTGCGCGGCATCCGGTGCGCCACCAATGCCGACCGAATCCAATACAAGCAAAAAGGCGCGGCTCATGATTTGCTTCTTTCCCCATACTTGTCTTTTCGATGGATCACTGCCGGAGAGATGACCCTTCTCCACCCTTTGCCGGGCAGGGAGGATCACCTGTGGTTCGGGGGATTCCCAATTCAGGCGCAATCCCGTAGTAACGGATATCAGTTCTGCTTCGCAAGCTACAGGATATCCGGCAGCATCATGGTCATTTCCCTTGCGTTCCGACGGTTCTCTTCCAGGGCAGTCTGGCTGTCAGCATCTGTGCTTGCCATCCTTCTTTTTTATGCTGCAACAGCAGCTTCTGCCGATTGGCGTGAAGAGCTTGGCGTCTTCCGCATTGCACTGATTTCCGGTGAGGATGAAGCCGGCAGCCGCGCGGCCCTGGAACCCTTCCGGCTGGCGGTACAGGAAAAGCTTGGCCTTCCGGCCGAATTGCGCACGGATCGTCAGCTCGGCCGGTTGATCATCAACCAGTCGGACAGGCCGGCTGAGTATGTCGTTCTGCCGGCGTCTGCCTATGCTGCCATCTGGCTGCGTTGTGAATGTATCGAGCCACTGGTAATCGCAAGAACGGCTGACGGCGAGGAAGCGGTGCGGTCGGTTCTGATCGTTCGGCGGGGAAGCGCCATCAAAACGCTCGCCCAACTTGGCGGAAAGACGGCATTTGGACTGTCGGAACATTCATTGGTGGGGTTTGAGATCCCGCGCAGGAGGGCAGCCAGGGCGGCAGCGGGCATCAACTGGCAGTTCTCCGCCACTGCAGAAGAAACATTGCACCGGTTTGCTGCCGGTGAGGGCGATGTTCTGGCCGGTTGGGCGCCAGCCGGTCAGGATGCGGATGTCGCAACCCGCGGCACACTCGCCCGTCTGAAGAAGCTGGCCTCCGACGGTCAGCCGTATTTAATCCTGTGGCAGTCTGATCCAATTCCCAACCGGGTTCACGCTGTGCGAAAAAACCTGGATGGTGAGGCAAAACGTCTCCTGCGCGAATTGCTTACCGGCCTCAATGAGAATGATCCGATTACCTATGACCAGTTGGAGCCGGATTATTCGGGCGGGTTTTTTCCTGCCCGGCAGGGGCAGTTTTCCTATCTGATCGAGTTCCTCGATGAGCAGGAAAAAAACTCCGTGCCAAGGGAACCGGACGCAGAAGATGACGGCCTTGCCGGTGAAAACAGGACCGGACGGCAAAATTCGGCAACGGTAACCGAAGACGCCAACGAATCGTAATCGGAAAAAGCAATAAAAAACGGCCTCGAAAGAGACCGTTTTTGTACCGTCATGAAACCGGCTCGGTTTAGGAGCAACTGCCCTTTACCTCGATGTTATTGCCGATACGCGGGCGAAGGAACATTTCCTCCTCCATCTGAATGGCGGTGGTATCCTTGCTCAGATCACCAACCTTGTGGGTGGCAAGCCAGCCAACGGCAGGTGTGTAGGTGGTCCGGATATCCGCAGCAATCAGAAAGTTGCCATCGATCTTGATCTTGTTGGGTACGTTGTAGACCGATCCCTTTGCAGCAGGCGACATGCCGTAGCCGCGCCCCCATTGTACCTTCGGGTTCCATTGTCGATCAGTATGCCCGTCAGCCGAATTTTCAAAGAATTCGAGTAGGGATACATGATGTCGTCGGCGATCTTGATGATGTCGTTGAGCACCGGATCGGTGAAGCATTCCGCCTGGGTAAGAAGATCGCCCAGCGTGCTGGAGACACGGGACAGTTTCCGGTTGGCCGAAAGCGCGCCGGAAATCTCGATTGTGCCCACATAAAGCAACAGCATCAGCGGTGCGATGAAAGCGAACTCAATCGCGGCAACGCCCTTGATGTCGTCGCGAAATGCCGCTGCTGCCAGGCGAAAGCCTTCAAGTCTGGCATGCATTTTGTCTTTCACGGTCGCAGTTTTCATTGTTTTGTCCTCGTATTCATGCCTGGCGTGGTCAAAGAACCGGGGTCAGGAGGAATAAGGTTCGGTTTTGAATGCAGCGATTCCGGTCAGCACCGCATTGCCATTGGTCAGATCGGACAGATATTGCTGCAGATAGTTGGTAAAGACCGGCCATTCGGCCACTACGGTCAGCATGACGATCTGCTTGGGACCGGCCGCCTCGAACTTGAAATCGGAAGAATCAAGCTCACCGTCTTCCGGCTTGGGTGAATCGCCCAATTCGTCATAGGTAGCCACGACCTGCATGTCGATGAGAAGCCCGTCGCAGTCGAACAGCACAGCAGCACTGTCGCAGATTTCGTTGCGAAGCTGATCTTCCGTCATTGTCTGATCGAGCTGGCCGGTTCTGATCTTCCTGCCGACATCGTCGACCGAGCTTTCCAGCACCTGGCCGGCAAAGAACAGCAGCGAAGTTTCGACAATAGCCATCAAGAGCGCAAAGAACGGCATCGCAAGCATGGCGAATTCAATCGCCGTAACGCCATCCTGGTCTTTCGAGAACCGGCGAACGATTTTGGGCGCACTGAAAAACCCGCAGCTCTTGGGCCTGTTTTCAGTGTGATCGGTTGTTACAGTTTTTGGCATTTGTACCACCGTAGGTTCCGCAAGGTTGCTGCACTCTATCAACGATCCGTTGAAATAGTGTTTCACCGGATTTCGAAAATTTCGGCTATTGACGAAAGGATCTGTTAACCATCCGGCCATCCATCACGGAAAATGAAAAAGCCGGGTTGTGGCCCGGCTCATCGGTTTTCTGCGCTGGCAGCAGGCTTACTTCGCCCCTTCAGACAGGCTGTTGCGCGCCGTTATCTGCTGTTGTGCAAATTCGAAACGGTCTGCAGAATCGCCAATGGTAAGCGTCGGTTCGCAGACCGGTGCACAGGCAAGCGTCACGCGTTCTTCCCGCCGATAGATGCGCACGGTGTTGGCTTCATGACCGCGCACCACGACCGTTTCATCAACAACTGGCTCGCCATCATGGTCGAGCACAATCAGGTTGGTTACGCCGAAAGAGCGTCCGGTCAGCACAAGGGTGACGTCATCCTCAACCGTTGCATCTGCAATCGCAGGATTGCCGATGATAACCGTGGCAGCGGGACGGGAAATCCTGAACACCTTGGCCCGGTCCACGGTTACGACCACCGGTTCTGCGACAGCAGGCTCGGCCTGGCCGGGCAATGCGGCGAACGCAAACAGGCAACCGGCGATAGCGGCAGTCAGGCATGACTTTGAAGGCTTGAACATGGTGGGCTCCGAACGCGTTACGGTTTTCGCCATATTCGGCTTTTTTGGTAAAGGAAGCCCTAACGGAGCCGCGATCAGCACAACCGCTTGGATCCGGTTCCGTGCCGCTATTTCAGCAGAACGCGGCGGATTTTGCCCCTGGCATCGTTGAAAACCCCTTGTGGTGAGGCCACACCACGGCGGATTTTTCGCCTTGCCAGAGACGAAATCCGTCTCGCGCCGCGTGCGAAACCTGAATGTCGATACAGCCTGGCCTCTCGAAAGGGTCAACTTCCTTACATTATAATGAGTGACGGGAAACCAGGTTCTGCAGACATGCAGCCCGGGCAAAATATGAGCTGCTTTCCGCGCGGCCTGTTTGAATACCGAATGCTTACAATCGGGTCTGCGGGTCATTGCCGATTGAGGCAATTTTATTGATGGCCGTCAGCGTGGTTTAACCATGCTTTCCTTTCTGGCTGAGCAAGGTTTTGTTAACGACCGAAATTAACGGGTTCTCAATTTGTCGGGCGTAGATTGGCGTCAGATCGGGGAAAAACCCGGTCGACACAAGTGTTCTAAAACACGTGGATCAAAAGGAGCATAACCATGAAATTCGTATCTCGTTTTCTGAAAGATGAGTCCGGTGCAACTGCAATTGAGTACGGCCTGATCGCCGCTCTTATCTCTGTTGCTATCATCGGCGGCGTAAGCGCCACTGGTGGCGGTGTTTCCACTACCTTCAACACGATCGCTGGCAACCTGTAAGGTTTCCAGACCAGGTCACAAAGACCTGGCGTAAAGGTTTGACACAGGGCCGTCCCATTGGGCGGCCCTGTTGTTTTTTGTAACCGCAGCGGCGCGCCGGCCCCTTAACCGCTTGTTCACCATAAACCCATAGGCTTGCGGCACCCGGCTATCCGGCTTGAACGTAACCTTATCAGGTGGCATCCATGCTTCAGGCAGCACTTGTTTCCTTCTTCCCGTTCTTGATGATCTATTCGGCGTTTTCCGATCTTGTATCGATGACGATCCCGAACAAGGTGTCTCTTGCCCTGATCGCAGGATTTGTTCTGTTTGCCTGGTGGACAGGCATGGATCTGGAAACCTTCGTCTGGCATTGGGCTCTGTTTGCCGCTGTGCTGGTTGCCTCCATTGCCCTGTTTGCGTTCGGCCATATCGGCGGCGGCGACGCCAAGCTGGCCGCTGCCACCGTCCTCTGGCTCGGCTGGGACCATGCGCTGTCCTACCTGTTCATCGCGTCACTGATTGGTGCGGCACTCACGCTTGTCATGATGCGGCTGCGGGGAAACATCATCCCCGGTAGCGTCGAGAAGGTTGAATGGATTGCCAGGCTCTACAGGGCAGATTCCGGAATCCCCTATGGCATCGCCCTTGGCGCGGCGGCCATTGTAATCTATCCGCAAACGCGCTGGATGGAACCTGTCTTCAATCTGGCTTTGCCCGGCATGTAGCCGTCATCCTGCAAATCCCTGCATCTTGAGACAACCCGGCTTGGCCGGGTTTTTTGTTTCGGGCGGTCCAGAGCCGGTTCGCTCCGCAAAGTATCGAGTCTGTTAACCATCATCGCTAGGTATCCGTTAACCATAATTACACCTTTGCCTGACAAAACTGACTTTGAGGGTTTCCAGCGCTTGGAGCAGTTTTGAGGGTACGGGTATGAGAAAAGCACAATTGGTGGTCTTGGCAGGAGCAGTGCTGGCTGCAGGAGGCGCAGGGTACCTTGCGATGAACCTCATGCAGCGCGAGCCCGAGCCGCAGCAGGTTCAGCAGCAGGCACCATCCATCCAGATGGAAGAGGTGCTGATCGCAGCATCCGACATTCCCATGGGAACGAAGGTATCGGCCGACATGCTGGAGTGGCGTGAATGGCCGCAGAACGGCGTCGCCGATGGCTTCATTACGATGAGCGGGCGTCCGGACGCTGCAAGCGAAATGACCGGCTCGATTGCCCGTGCAACAATCTATGCCGGTGAGCCGCTTCGCGACTCCAAGCTGGTCCAGTCCGACCAGGGCTTCATGTCAGCCATTTTGCCGAAGGGCCAGCGGGCAGTTGCGACCAGTATTTCAACCGCGACCTCGGCCGGCGGGTTCATTCTTCCCAACGACCGTGTCGATGTACTGATGACGCGCCGCCGCACCGGTGAGGGCGAAGAGGGATTTGCAACCGAGGTTATCCTTGAAAACATACGCGTACTGGCAATCGATCAGTCCATCCGCGAACAGGACGGCGAGCAGGTGGTGGTTGGTGAAACTGCGACACTTCAGTTGAGTCCGAAGGAAGTGGAAATTCTTACCGTTGCCCAGCAGACGGCTGATCGCCTTTCCCTGGCACTGCGCTCGATTGCCGACGCCAATGAAGAGGTCAAAAAGACCGGCGATCACCTGCTCAGCGGTGGATCGGGAACCGTGCGGATCATCCGCTACGGCTCCATCAAGGAAGCAAACGCACCGCCGAGAAAATCCCGTGAGGATTAATCCCCGCAACACGCCGATGAAACGGATCGAAAGATGACTGAGGGTAACAAAATGCGTAACACCAGGGGAAAAATTTTCCGCACCATGATGTTGTCGGCGGCGTTGTGTGCGCCCTTCTTCATCACAGGCGGATTGCCGGCTCCTGCGGAGGCGGCAACCAAGAACTACATCAAAATTTCCCGGAACGCGATCGGACAAACGCGCACGGTAAAGGTCGGCCTCAACAAGTCGATGGTTATCGACCTGCCGGACGATGCGCATGATATTCTGGTCGCCAATCCCGAGGTTGCCGATGCCGTGACCCGCACATCACGGCGCATCTATATTTTTGCCAAGCAGGTCGGCGAGACCAATATCTTTATCTTCGACCATGCCGGCAACCAGCTGCTTTCGCTTGATCTGGCCATCGAGCGCGACGTTGCCGGTCTGGAAGAATACATCGAAAAATACGTTCGCGGCGCTGATGTGAAAGTCGAGATCATCAACGACAACATCGTGCTGACCGGAACGGTTCCAACACCCCAGGCATCGGTGAAGGCTGTCCAACTCGCCCAGATATTCGTCAAGGGCGGTGAAGCGACCACGCCATCAGCGGGCGGTTCCACCGGCGCGGCAGGCGGCGGCACGGTCGTCAGCTTCGGTGAAGAGGAAACCCGCGAATCGGCGATCGTCAACCTTATGACGATCGATGGTGAAGATCAGGTCGCGCTGAAGGTTACCGTTGCCGAAATCCAGCGCAACATCGTCAAGCAGTTGGGCATCGACTTGTTGTCGAGCCTTTCGGTTGGCGGGCTGGCGACGCGGATCATCGGCGACAATCCGCTTGGCCTTGGAAAGGTGAAATCCACCAGCAGGCTGATTTCATCCTATTCCCATGACGACGGCTCCTTTGAAGCCACGCTTCGTGCGCTCGATCAGGCCGGGGTCATGCGTACCCTGGCAGAGCCCACGCTGACGGCGATCTCCGGCGAGGCGGCCACCTTCAATGTCGGCGGGGAATATCGCATTCCTACCGGCAAGGACGACACTGATGACGGAGTTGTCTACAATTCCGAGACCGTGGAATACGGCATCTCGCTCGGCTTCAGGCCGGTTGTACTGTCACCAGGACGGATCAGCCTGCATATCCAGACCCAGGTCTCGGAGCCGACCAGCGAGGGCAGCTTTGTAACACCGCGCGGAAGCGTCGAATCGGTGACCTATCCCGGTATCCGGCGGCGCGAAGCGGAAACCACGGTCGAACTCCCCTCCGGTGGCTCAATGGTGATTGCCGGCCTTATCAAGGACGACGTGCGTCAGGTTATTTCCGGTTTCCCCGGATTGAGCCGAATTCCAATCCTGGGAACCTTGTTCAGAAGCCGCGATTACCAGCGCTACGAAACCGAACTCGTCATTATTGTCACGCCTTATCTGGTGCGGCCGGTTGCCCGCCAGAACCTGGCCCGCCCGGACGACAATTTTCAGGCCGCGGTGGACACCCACGGATTGTTCCTTGGCCGCGTAAATCGCATCTACGGAACCACTGACGGCCAGATGCCGGCAGGGCGCTATCGCGGCAATCCGGGATTTATTTTCAAGTGATGGAAGGTTTGTACGGAGTTGAGATGATGAAAAAGTTAGACCATCAGGGCAGAAATGCCGGCGGCCGCAAACCTGAAACCGGCAGCAAACGAACCAGTAGCAGAAACTTGCTGCTCGCCGGGTTGCTGGCGGCCGGTGCCGTCACCATGACCGGTTGTGCGAGCTTCAACCAGGACCAGACGACGGTGGGCTCGGTGCCGAGTGATTACCGCCTGCGCCATCCGATCATTGTATCGGAAAATGAAACGGCAAGGGACATTGTCATTCCCCGCAACCTCAAACAGCTGTCCTTGCGCGACCGTGACATCGTCAAGGGCATTGGCAGCGATTTCCGGCGCTCAGGTGCCAGATCAATAATGATCCTCATCCCGTCCGGTTCGTCGAACGAGCACGCAGCGCGCCGCGCAGCAAGCCAGGCCGTCAAGGAGTTGCAGGAACTGGGCATCGGTTCGCACCAGATTGCAATCAGCCACTACAGTGCCGCTCAGCATGGCGAATCGGCAACCCTGCGGATCGTCTATTCCGATCTTGCAGCCGGTGTTGCCAGCCAGTGTGGCCAGTGGACCGAAGACATCATCGCCACCGGCCAGAACGAGAATTACCACAACTTCGGTTGCGCGACACAGAACAACTTGGCGCAGATGGTGGCCAACCCGGCAGACCTTCTGGGGCCAAGGGCAATGTCTGAGGTTGATTCCACCAAGCGCACAAGGGTGATCGAGGATTGGCGCGATGGCACGACCAAGCTGGTGACCGATCTTAGTGAGTAACGCCTGAGGCGATGGGTTCGAGAGTAAGTTTATCCGGGAACATAAAATGTCCAATCAGTTGCAAGAAGATCTGACAATGCAGGAAGCGGCAGTGGGCTCTGAAAGCCCGGCGGCCGGCGATCTCAACAAGATCCAGTTGGTGCCTCGCATCACCGTTCAGGCATTCTGCGAGACGGAGATCGTGTCTCAAACCATAGACATGGCTGCGCGTGACAGGCGCATGTCCCGGGCCACGGTAAAAGTACTCAACGGCGGCCTCGCCTCGGCAGTGGAGTATTTCCAAAGCGCCCCGACGCCCAATCTGATCATCATCGAAACCAGGCTGGACGGCGTGGAGCTGATGACGGGATTGAGCCGCCTTGCCGAGGTGTGCGACATGGACACCAAGGTCATTGTCGTCGGTCACCGCAACGACATCAGCGTTTATCGTGAACTGATTGCCAACGGTGTCTCCGACTATCTGGTTGCACCGCTTTCAATGGCTGATCTGATGTCGGCAATCTCGGACATTTTTGTCGACCCCGAAGCCGGGCCGCTTGGCAAGGTTCTAGCCTTCCTCGGCGCCAAGGGTGGCGTGGGGTCTTCCACCATCTGCCACAACGTTGCCTGGACCATTTCCAGCCGTTACAGCAGTGAAGTCATCCTGACCGATCTCGACCTGGCTTTCGGAACCGCCAACATCAACCTTGATCAGGACCCGCCGCAGGGGATTGCCGAGGCGGTCTACTCGCCTGATCGAATGGACGATATCCTGCTCGACCGGTTGCTGGCCAAATGCGCCGATCACCTCAATCTTCTGGCGGCGCCTTCCACGCTCGACCGCACCTATGATTTTACCCAGGATGCCTTCAATGGTGTGCTTGAGGTCGCCCAGCGGTCATCGCCAATGGTCGTACTTGATCTGCCGCATCAGTGGAGCGCGTGGACCAAACACATTCTCTCGATTGCCGATGAAGTGGTGATTACCGCTTCCCCGGAACTCGCCAATCTTCGCAACACCAAGAACCTGCTCGACAAGCTGGGTGAATTGCGCCCCAACGATACGTTGCCCAAACTGGTCATGAACCAGGTCGGCGTTCCCAAGCGGCCTGAAATCAGTGTTGCCGATTTTATCCGGCCGCTCGATGTACAGCCGGCAGCGGTTATTCCATTCGAGCCTGCCCTGTTCGGCATGGCTTCCAACAACGGTCAGATGATCTCGGAAGCCGATCCCAAGAGCGCTATTGTCGGCAGCATAGAATACCTGACCCAGCTGGTCACCGGAAAAGCTGAAATGAAGGTGGAGAAGAAGGGATCACTCGGCATCTTGTCGAAGCTCAAACTCGGAAAGAACAAGTGACACTGACGGTCTTTGTCAGGAGTTAGTCAGAGGTAGGAAATGTTCGGCAAACGCGGCGTAAATCAGGGCAATCCGGGCGAATTGAAAGCCCCGCCCACAGCTCCCGAGCTGGAGAAAAAGGATGTACCGGCTGAAGCCCCGGCAGTGCCTGAAAAGGACACGGCCACGGCATCGGCTGCTGCTGTTGAGCGCGTTGAGAAGGCAATTGCAAAACCGGCTCCCCCAAAACCGGTGATCCGGGAAAAGACCGAAGAATATTACGATACCAAATCAAGTGTCTTTACCGCACTGATCGACACCATTGATCTCGGCCAGCTTTCGCGCATGGAAGCCGATGCTGCGCGCGAGGAAATTCGCGATATCGTCAACGATATCATTTCCATCAAAAATCTGGCGATGTCCATCTCCGAACAGGAGGAGCTGCTCGAGGACATCTGTAATGACGTTCTGGGCTATGGCCCGCTCGAGCCGTTGCTCGCAAGGGATGACATTGCCGACATCATGATCAACGGGGCAAAGCAGACCTTCATCGAAGTCGACGGAAAGGTCTTGCAGGCAGGTATCCGCTTTCGCGACAATTCCCAGTTGATGAACATCTGTCAGCGCATCGTCAGCCAGGTCGGGCGCCGGGTCGATGAATCGAGCCCGATATGTGACGCCCGCCTGCCCGATGGCTCCCGCGTCAACGTTATCGCGCCGCCGCTTTCGATCGATGGCCCGGCACTGACAATTCGTAAGTTCAAGAAAGACAAGCTCACGCTCGACCAGTTGGTCAAGTTCGGGTCGATCACGCCCGAAGGGGCTCAAATCCTCCAGATCATCGGAAGGGTGCGCTGCAATATCATCATCTCCGGCGGCACCGGCTCGGGCAAAACGACGCTGCTCAACTGCCTGACTGGCTATATCGATCAGGACGAGCGCATCATCACCTGCGAGGACTCGGCTGAATTGCAGCTCCAGCAGCCCCATGTGGTTCGCCTGGAGACGCGCCCGCCAAACCTGGAGGGCGAAGGTCAGATCACCATGACGGATCTGGTAAAGAACTGCCTGCGCATGCGCCCGGAGCGCATCATCGTCGGTGAGGTCCGCGGCCCCGAGGTCTTTGACCTTCTGCAGGCGATGAACACCGGCCATGACGGTTCCATGGGAACGATCCACGCCAACTCGCCGCGCGAGTGCCTGAACCGCATGGAATCGATGATTGCCATGGGCGGCTTTTCCCTGCCGGCCAAAACGGTTCGCGAAATCATTGTCGGTTCTGTCGACATCATAATTCAGGCTTCGCGCCTGAGAGACGGCTCGCGCCGGATTACCCACATCACCGAGGTGATCGGTCTGGAAGGCGAGGTCATCACCACGCAGGATCTCTTCATTTACAAAATGGACGGCGAAGACGCCAACGGCAACATCATCGGCAAGCACGTGTCGACCGGCATCGGACGGCCTCATTTCTGGGATCGCGCGCGCTACTACAATGAGGAATCCCGCCTGGCTGCCGCGCTGGATGCGGCTGAAACCGAGAACCAGCAGGGAATCTGAGTTCATGTTTGGACTGGACCTCACCATTATTGCCATCATGGGGCTGGCCGCGTTCGCGTTCGGCGGCATCATCTTTGCCGTCATGTTCAACCGCATTTCCTCGGAAGCCAACCAGGCGCGCCGGTTCAACAGCATCAAGGATCGTGACCAGTTCAAGGCATCAAAGGCCTCCGCACGCATTCAGGATGCAGCCAAGCGGCGCAAGACGGTTCAGGACTCCCTGAAAGAACTTGAGGAAAAGCAGAAGGAAAAGCACGGCACCAAGGTGACCCTGAAAAAGATGATCGAGCAGTCCGGTCTGCCGATCACCGTGCAGCAATTCTATGTTCTCAGCCTGGTATTCGGAATTCTCTGCGGCTTTATAACCCTGTTTTCCGGCTTCAACTTTATTGTCGTCATTGGCGCCGTCTTTGTCGGCGCACTCGGCGTTCCGCGCTGGTTCGTTTCCTTCACGCGCAAGCGCCGCTTCAAGGCATTTCTGGATGAGTTTCCCAATGCCATCGACGTCATTGTGCGCGGGGTAAAGGCCGGGCTGCCGCTCAATGACTGCCTGGCCATCATCGCACGCGAAGCAAAGGAGCCGGTACGCTCGGAATTCAACCGCGTCGTGGAATCGCAGAAGATGGGCCTGACGGTCGGCGATGCCATTGGAAAGCTCTACGAAAACATGCCAGTTGCCGAAGCCAACTTCTTCGGTATCGTCGTTTCGATCCAGGAAGCGGCAGGGGGCAATCTTTCCGAAGCGCTTTCCAACCTCTCCAACGTGCTGCGCGACCGTAAAAAACTGCACAACAAGATCAAGGCGGTCTCATCGGAGGCCAAGGCTTCAGCGGGCATTATCGGTTCGCTGCCCATGTGCGTTTCGATCCTGATCTACATCACGACACCGGATTACATCACATTGCTGTTCACACACTCGACCGGGCACATGATCCTTGCCGCCTCTGCGGTCTGGATGTCGATGGGCATTCTGGTGATGAAAAACATGATCAACTTCGATTTCTGACCGGAGCGACGGGTTTGGGCAATCTCCTTTCAATCGTATTAGAGCCGCAGAACCTTCTGGCGATTCTCGCATCGCTGGCGGTCTTCGCCACGATTTTGACCATCGCCATGCCGGTATTGCAGCGCGATGAACTGTCGGACCGCATGAACACGGTTGTGGTTGAGCGCGACAAGATCCGCCAGCGTGAGCGCGAGCGCCTGGCCGAAGAGAAAAAAAGGGGATCGCTGAAGCAGACCGACGCGGGCTTCATGAAGGATTTCGTCGACCGCTTTAATCTGAAAAAGGCACTGGCGGACGAATCCACATTCAGCTCGCTGAAGATGGCGGGATACCGCAAGCAATCACATGTTTATGTGTTTTTGTTTTTCAGGCTCGTCCTGCCTGCCATCATGCTGGCAGTGGCAAGCATTTACGTCTTTGCCATCGCCGATCTGCAATACACATTCATGATGAAGCTGGCCATCGTTCTGGGCATCGCCTATGCCGGCTTTTATGCACCGATCGTCTTCGTCAGAAACCAGGTCTCCAAACGGCAGCTTTCGATCCGCCGTGCCTGGCCCGATTCGCTCGATCTGATGCTGATCTGCGTAGAATCGGGCATGACCATGGAAGCCGCCCTGCGCAAGGTTGCGGTTGAAATCGGCACCAATTCGCCGCCGCTGGCTGAAGAACTCGTGCTGACCAATGCCGAGCTTTCCTATCTTCAGGAGCGCCGCCAGGCCTATGAAAACCTTGCCGCCCGCACCGGGCTGGAGGGCGTCAAATCGGTTACCATGGCCCTCATTCAGGCTGAGCGCTATGGCACGCCACTGGGCAATGCGCTGCGCGTTCTGGCACAGGAAAACCGTGATCAGCGCATGGCGGATGCGGAAAAGAAAGCGGCCTCCCTCCCGCCGAAGCTTACCGTGCCGATGATCGTGTTCTTCCTGCCGGTTCTCTTTGCCGTGATCCTCGGTCCTGCGATTATCCGGTTGACCGAAAAAGACATCTTCTAGAGCGTGTCCGGTTTAAATGGAAGCAGTTTGCATGGATGGATTTTTCGCCTCCGGCAAGCAGAACACCGCAGCGCGGTGCCTTGCCACCTCGCGAGGATTTCGACGAAGCCAGAACGCAAAAGACACCACAGCCGGGCACTTAACATCATGAATGTATCGGGTTTTCTGCAATCGTTTGAACCTGGTTCCTTGCCCTTCGGGCAGCGCCGGAAAATACTGACAGTGCCTGCACTGCGCCGCATTTTTCCTCCTTGCCGAAGACCAAACTCCCGGCGTTCAAACGATTCCATTTAAGCCGGACACGCTATAAAACCCTGAACGCCATCAGGGTTTGGTAATTGCGCTGCACACACAAAATCTGCGCCGCCTCATCCAATGAGGCGGCGCAATTGGTTTTCGCTTCAAATACTTACTTCTTTCTGAAAGCTGCCGGCACGACTACATGTAGGGCAATGCCATTGTCGCGATGATTGCCGCCGGCAACGGATGCAGCCCATGCTGCCGCCGCACCCAGGGCAGCACCTGCCGCCGTGGCGAAAGCCACAATGACCGACTGATTGGCCACCCAGACTTGCAGATTTTCAGACAATTGAGGGGCATCAACTGCCGGTGAAGTTGCAACCAGCGACCCCGCAATGCCTGCAAGGGCGCCAGCCAATGCCATCGAGACAGTCGCCAACGCCCACGCCGTCAAACCGTGAACGCCGTCGCGGAAATCCACCTCATCTTCACCGGCATCGCCCATCGGCATCCGCATCCGGCCGGAAATGTATCCGGCAGCAGCCGAGCTGCCCACAGAGACCAGCAGAAGCCACAGAGCAGCAGCCACGAAGTTGTAGGAAATGGTGTTGTCGGCCCGTACAGGCTCACCCATGGCAAGGCCAACAGCGCTGCCGAACTCAATCAGGATTACGGAAATGGCGACAGCCATCAGCGCGCCGGCCCATACCGGGCCCCATTCCAAATACGAGGTGTTGGCGGTTGGCGCAGCTCTTGTAACGGCCGCGGTTGCCGCAGTTCTTGTGGTTTGTTTGGCTGCCATGATTACCGCAACCCGAGTGCAGATAGAATGAACAGGACAACGACCACGAGGCCGATAAGATAGATAATGCCGTGCATGATGAAGATACCTCCCGAGTATGCGGTTAATGATACTCGATGAACGTTCGGATACCGGGATGGTTCCGTCGAGGTATGGTCAGTGTTCTGCTTCACCCGTTGCGGGAGCAAGCATCGGCTGCTTTTTCAGCACTGTCATGGGAGGAGACTGCGGCTGCAAGGCATCGCGGCGCAGATACAAAGACGAATTCGGTGGCGTGTGGGAGGTTTTGGGTACTGGCCCTAATTTGTACCCTTGTCATCCTCTTTCAGGATGTTCCAGGCATTCTGCTGGGAGAGCATCTGGCGCAGATAATCCACATTCGCCTTTGCGTCCGTTGGGCTCATTTCGGCTGCAGCGATGCGCTCGGCCTCTTCAAACCGGCCCTGCAGACCGACTACAAGGGCAAGGTTCTGCCGCACGCGGCTGTCCGCTTTCCGGGTACCCACAGCCATCTTCAGGTATTGTTCGGCTTTCGGCAGCTCATTGGTCAGCAGGTAGGACATGCCCAGGTTGGAAAGAACCGAAGGTTCGTCCGGTACAATCTGCAGTGCCTTTTGATAGTAGACGCGGGCTTCCTGGGGCCGGTCAAGCTGATCGAGCACGGCGCCCTGCGCAGAAAGCAGCCGCCAGTCCGGCCGGTCGTCATGCTGGGCCCGGCCGATGACTTCAAGCGCTTTTTTCAATTCGCCGTTGGAAGCAAGTGCCTTGCCATAGGCAGCCAGAACATCGTTGTCGTCGGGATGGTGGATCACCATTTGCTGCATGACAGCAAGCGCCTGATCGGTACGGCCCGCCGTCCGCAATGCATCGGCATAATTGAGCCCGGCCTGTTTGCTTTTGGGCCGCCGCTCATATTGCTTGCCATAGCTTTCGATGGCCCGGTTGAGTTCCGGCACGGATAGCTCCGACATGGAGGCGCTGCTGCGCTTGATGCTGCCGGTCCGGGTTTTGTCGGTAGCACAGGCCGAAAGCGCAAGCGTGGCGGCCAGCATCATGACAATGGAGGATTTTCGATTGATCTCGAACAACATACCGCAATTCCCGAATCACCATGGCCCAGGGGCTGATACATCGAGCAATAATCTGTTAACCCTAATGGAAAGTTAATTTGGCTGATCCCGGCCCAGTGCCGGTCTGCCGCCTGCAATGGAATATGAGAATGAACCCTGTCAGTTTGCCGTTTGTCGGCGCTACGAATGCCCGATCAAAAAAGGCAACGCCAATCATTGCAGTGAGCAAGGCTTCGCTGTCAAAGGCAATTGGCAGCTTCCCTGCGCCCCAGAAGAAGTGGATCAAGGCCAATGGCTACACCGCTGATTCGGGAAAAATCCTGGTCGTTCCGGACGAGAAGGGTGCGATATCGGCAGTGCTGTTTGGCACTGATGACGCTGCAACGCCGCTCAATACCGGGGCGTTGGCCGCAAAACTGCCTGACGGCTGCTACCGGCTCCAGATGCAGGGCGATCTGCACGGCGCTGCACTCGGCATTGCCCTGGGGGCGTATCGCTTCACCCGCTACAAGGAACACAAACGCTCCAAGGTCGAATTTGTCCTGCCGGAGGGCGTCGACAAACAACGGCTCTTCCGCGAAGCCGAGGCAGCCTATCTTGCTCGCGATCTGATCAACACGCCTGCTGGCGACATGGGGCCGGATGAGCTTCAATCGGCGATGCGCGGATTGGCCACCCGGTTCAAGGCAACGATGCGTGTGATCAAGGGGGATGATCTTCTGAAAAGGAACTTTCCCATGATCCATGCCGTCGGGAGAGCCAGCGCGTCAGCGCCACGGCTGCTCGACATGAAATGGGGCAGGGCCAAGGACCCCAAAGTCACGCTTGTCGGCAAAGGGGTTTGTTTTGATACCGGCGGCCTCAACATCAAGCCGGGCGGCTCCATGGCGCTGATGAAAAAGGACATGGGCGGTGCGGCGAATGTGCTGGGCCTTGCCATGATGATCATGGCGGCGAAACTGCCGGTCCGCCTCCGCGTTCTGATCCCGGCGGTTGAGAATTCGATTTCCGGCAATGCCTTCCGCCCCGGGGATGTTCTGCCAAGCCGCAAGGGCATTACCGTCGAGATCGGCAATACCGATGCCGAAGGCCGCCTGGTGCTCGGTGATGCGCTCACCTTGGGCGATGAGGAAAAGCCGCAACTGATGATCGACATGGCAACGCTTACCGGCGCTGCCAGAGTTGCCCTCGGTCCGGACATGCCCCCCTTCTACACCGATGACGAGCAGCTGGCCGGCACGCTTGCAGCTGCCAGCACGGCCCTTCATGATCCACTTTGGCGCATGCCTTTGTGGAAGCCGTACAACACCATGCTTTCTTCCAAAGTCGCCGACACCAATCACATCACATCCGGCGGGTTTGCCGGTTCGGTGACCGCGGCGCTGTTTCTGCAGAAATTCGTCGAGCCGGCAACGCGATGGGTTCATCTCGATATCTTCGGCTGGGTACCCGCTGCAAAACCCTGGTGCCCGGTCGGTGGTGAAGCCCAGGGTATCCGCGCCCTGTATCAACTGGTTACCGAACGCTTTTCGACGGCCTGAATGGTTGCCTCTTGCGATGACCGAGGTCGCGCAGTAACCTGTTACGGTTACGAAACGATTGACGGCAGAAATCGAATGGAAATCCGGGCAGATCAGGCCTTGCGCTGGTGGAAGCGGGTGTGTCTTGAACAGGTGCTGGATGACAGGCCGGATCTGACCTTGCGCCAGTTGACGCTGTTGCTGGTCATCTATCTTGATCCGCCACCCCACACGGTGCGTGGCCTGGCAGCCCGTCTCAATGTCACCAAGCCGGTTGTCACGCGGGCGCTTAATGCCATGGGCGCCATGGGCCTGGTGGAGCGCCGCCGCGATGAACGCGACCGCCGCAACGTTCTGGTTCGCCGAACCGTGGAAGGCAGCCTGTTTTTGGAAAAACTGTCAGACACCATCACCCTCGCCGCCGGGGAAGAGCTGTGATGAACCGGCATCAGCCTCAGTTCAATTGGCCGGAAATAAGGGACGACGATCCCCGGCTGTATTTGTCCCAATCGGAAAAGCAGGCAGCGGAACCTGCCTGGATTTCAGGCTTTTTCGCCGATGTGAAACGTCAGCCGCAGGCGGACGCCGGTCTCGACACGCAACTCCTGCACGGCGAAAACGTGCTGAAAGTTGAAACCGGCAATGGCTGGGCGAAAATCCAGGCGCGGCGCAATGGTTACGTTGGCTGGATTCTGGAAGATGTGCTGGGCGAAGGCGAACGTAGCCCAAGCCACCATGTCAGCGTCCCCCGCACGTTTCTTTATCCCGGGCCGGACATGAAACTTCCCCGCAGCGGTTACCGCTCCCTTGGCTCCGGCGCCGTGGTGGTGGGTAAGGCGGAAACCCGTGGCACGCGCTACGCCATTCTGGACAGTGGCGAAGCAATCATCGAAGACCACCTTGTTGCCGTCGGCAATCATGCCGAAGATTACGTCAGCGTTGCCGAAACCCTGCTGAGAACGCCCTATCTTTGGGGCGGCAGCACCGCCTTCGGCATAGACTGCTCGGGCCTTGTTTCGCTTGCCATGCAAATGGCAGGGATCGATGTGCTGCGCGATTCCGACATGCAGGCGGCCACCATCGGTGAGCCGGTCGCCATTGATCCCGATTGGAGCAATCTCTGGCGCGGCGATCTTGTTTTCTGGCGCGGCCACGTGGCGATTGCCCAAGGAGAGATTGGCGGCCTCCAGCACCTGCTTCATGCAAACGGCCACACCATGGATGTTACAAGCGAACCGGCTGACGAAGCCGTCAGGCGCATTGCCCATTTGTACGAAACACCGATCGGCGTGCGCCGCCCTGCCAGTCTGGGCAAAGTTGCTTCCAGCTAAACAGGACATGATCTAGTAACCAAGTGAACGGTCGACCACGTTTTCAAGTTCCTGGCCGGCTTCAAAGCGGGTGATCTGGTTTGATACATATCGGCCCAGTGCTTCGATGTCGGAAACAGCGGCCGCATGAGGTGTAAGGATTGCCTGCTCAAAACCCCAAAGGGGGCTTTCGGCAGAAAGCGGTTCTTCCTCGAACACATCGAGTGAGACTCCGCCCAGGGTTCCATCCTCAAGGCAGGCGGCAATATCCGCTTCGACCTGGCTGCCGCCCCGCCCGCCATTGATGAAAACCGGGCTTGCGATCTCTTCATGGCGCTGAAGTCTTGAAAAAATGCCGCGATTGAAAATGCCCCGCGTCTCACGGGTCAGCGGCAACAGGCCGACGAGCACATGCGTAAGGGCCAAAAAGGCATCAAGTCCTGCTGCATCATACACGTCGATGCCTTCCACCGGTCCTCCCGACCTGCTCCAGCCAACAACGTCAAAGCCGAGGGCCTTCAGTTTGCGTGCTGAATCCTGTCCCAGCTGGCCCATCCCCATGATCCCAACGGTGACTTCGCTTGCCTGTGGTTGCGGCAATTCCTGCCACAGCCTTTCGCGCTGTTGGCGGTCATAGGCGCGCTGCTGGCGCAAATGCATCAGGCATTGCAGGCACACCCATTCGCTCATGCGGGTCGTCAGCGTATGATCGACAAACCGCACGATCGGCACATCCGGCAGGAAATCCGCCTGGAAAATATGATCCACGCCGGCGCCAACGGAAAACAGCACTTCAAGATCGGGCAGGCGGTTGAACAGTTTCCCATCCGGCTTCCAGACCAGCGCATAGCGCACACCGGGAAAGGTTTCCGGGTGGGCGCTGCCATCGTTGATGTCGACCACATTACGCCCGCCAAGAGCTGCCTGCAGGCGGTCAAACTTGCGGGTGCTTTCAAACTGGATGTCGATGAGAAGCGGTGAGGGCATGATATCCTGCGGAAAATGGAACGCTATTGATCGACAATGCCTTCAGGCGCCGCCTCAATATCAAAAGCCGCCGCCATCAGCGCCTTGGTGTAATCGGTTTTCGGCTTTTCGAAAATCTGCTTTGCCTCGCCCTGTTCCACCACCTTGCCGTTGCGCATCACGATTACCTCATTGGCAAGCGCCCGCACGACCTTCAGGTCGTGGCTGATGAACATGTATGTCAGCCCGTGCTTTTTCTGCAACTCGCGCAACAGCTCGACCACCTGAGCCTGAACGCTCATGTCAAGCGCCGAGGTGGGTTCGTCCAGCAGCACGAATTTCGGTTCCAGAACAATGGCGCGGGCAATGGCGATACGTTGGCGCTGGCCGCCTGAAAACTCATGCGGATAACGGTGCCGGGTTTCCGGATCGAGCCCGGTTTCGGAAAGCGCCTTGCAGACGCGTTCATCGCGCTCGCCTGCCGTGAGGTCCGGGGCGTGAATTTTCAGTCCTTCGGCAACGATCTCGGCAATGCTCATGCGCGGGCTGAGCGAACCGTAAGGATCCTGAAAGACAACCTGCATGCGGTTGCGGTAGGGCCGCATTTCCCGGAACGACTTTTCGTGGATGGCATCGCCCAGAAAGACAATCCGCCCCTCGCTGGAGATTAGCCGCACCAGCGCCATGCCGAGCGTCGTTTTGCCGGAGCCCGATTCGCCGACAATCCCAAGCGTCTGTCCCTCGCGCAGGGTGACATCGATGCCGTCCACGGCTTTGACGTGATCAACCGTCTTTCGGAAGAAGCCGCGCTTGATCGGAAACCAGACCTTGAGGCCCTTTCCCTCCATGACAAGTGGCGCCTTCAGGTTGCTTGCCGGAGGTGCGCCCCGGGGTTCTGCGGAAAGAAGGTGCTTCGTATAGGCATGCTGCGGTTTCTCGAACAGCTTGGCCGTATCGCCCGTTTCGACGATCTTGCCGCCCTGCATGACACAGGTGCGATGGGCGATCTTGCGGACAATGCCGAGGTCATGGGTGATGAACAGCATCGACAATCCCTGTGCCTTTTGCAGTTCACCCAGCAGTTTCAGGATTTGCGCCTGCACCGTCACGTCGAGCGCTGTGGTCGGCTCGTCGGCGATCAGCAGTTTGGGCTCGTTGGCAAGCGCCATGGCAATCATGACACGCTGCCTCTGGCCACCTGAAAGCTGATGCGGATAGGCACCAAGCCGCTTTTCCGGTTCGCGGATACCCACAAGGTTGAGCAGTTCCAGCGTTCGTTTTCGGGCCGCTTCACCATCCATGCCCTTGTGCAGCAGCAACACCTCGGCGACCTGCTGCTCGATCGTATGGAGCGGATTGAGCGAGGTCATCGGCTCCTGGAAGATCATGGTGATGTCGTTGCCGCGGACACGCCTGAGGTCGCGCTCATCATGGTCGAGCAGGTTTTCGCCATCAAACCAGACTTCGCCGGACGGGTGCGATGCGGCGGGGTAGGGCAGCAGCTTCAGGATCGAAAGCGCGGAAACGGATTTGCCCGATCCCGATTCGCCCACCAGCGCAACCGTTTCGCCGGGCAGGATATCGAAGCCAATCCGGTCGACGGCCAGATTGGTTTTGCCGCCCTGGGTAAAGGCGACGGAAAGGTCCCGAACGGAAAGGAGGGGGTTTTCTGCCATCAGCCGAACGTCTTTCTCGGGTCGAAGGCATCGCGGACCGCTTCGCCGACAAAGATCAGCAGCGACAGCATCAGCGAGACCACGACGAAGACGGTCACACCGAGCCATGGTGCCTGCAGATTGTTCTTGCCCTGGGCAAGCAGTTCACCCAGGGAAGCCGAGCCCGGTGGCAGGCCAAGCCCGAGGAAATCGAGTGAGGTCAGCGTGGTGATCGACCCGTTGAGGATGAAGGGCAGAAATGTCAGGGTTGCCACCATGGCATTGGGCAGCAGGTGTTTGAAGATGATCGTGCGGTTGCCCACGCCAAGCGCCCGGGCCGCGTTGACATATTCAAAATTGCGTGCCCGCAGGAATTCCGCCCGCACCACACCGACAAAACCTACCCAGGAAAACAGAAGCATGATGCCGAGCAAAATCCAGAAGCCGGGCGGCAGGATCGCAGCGATGATCAGCAGGATGTAAAGCACCGGCAGCGACGACCAGATTTCGATAAAGCGCTGGAACAGCAGATCGGTCCACCCGCCGAAATAGCCCTGGATTGCGCCGGCTGTCACACCCACCACGGCAGAAAGGGCAGTCAGGATGAGGCCGAACAGAACCGATATGCGAAAACCGTAAATGACCCGCGCCAGCACATCACGGGCCTGATCATCCGTGCCCAGCCAGTTCCAGTTGCCCAGATGGCAGGCCGGATCCTCCGCACCCAGTGCATAGGCCTGACAGCGGGCCTCCTGGTCATAAAGCCATGAAGGCGCGGAAGGTGCCGGTTCGGGAACCTGGTTGTGCACCGTACGGTAGGAATAGCGTACCGGCGGCCAGATGGCCCAGCCGTTTTCCGCGATCGCTTCCTCGATCTCGATGATCTTGTAATCGGTCTGGGCAAGAAAACCGTCTTCTCCCAGCCAGTGCTCCTCGGGGTAATCCGTCAGGACCGGCGAATAAATGCCGCCCTTGAACCAGACCAGAATCGGCCGGTCATTGGCTAGAAATTCGGCAAACAGCGACAGTACGAAAAGAACAAGAAAAATCCACAGCGACCAGTAGCCCCGCTTGTTCGCCTTGAAGTTCTGCCACCGCCGCTGATTGAGCGGCGACAGGGCAATCCACGGGCGCCGGACCGGTGCCGCATCGATACGCGCCGCCGCCGTCATACGCTCCTCGATTCAAAGTCGATGCGTGGATCGATCCAGGTATACAGCAGGTCCGACATCAGGCTGACGAAAAGCCCCAGCAGCGAGAAGATGAACAAGGTCGCAAACACCACCGGATAGTCGCGCTCGATGATCGAGCGGTAGCCCAGCAGGCCGAGGCCATCCAGCGAGAAGATGGTCTCGATCAGCAGCGAGCCGGAGAAGAATGCAGCGATAAAGGCACCGGGAAATCCGGCGATGACAATCAGCATCGCATTGCGGAAGACATGCCCGTATAGCACCTGGCGTTCGGTAAGTCCCTTGGCCCGCGCCGTCTGAACATACTGCTTGCGGATCTCGTCCAAAAACGAGTTCTTGGTCAAGAGCGTGGTCGTTGCAAAGGCCGCCAGCACCAGGGAAATGAGCGGCAATGTCAGATGCCAGAAATAGTCGGCAATCTTGCCGGCCAGCGATAATTCATCGAAATTTTCGGACGTCAGTCCGCGCAGCGGAAACCAGTCGAGATAGGATCCGCCGGCAAACAACACGATCAGCAGCACGCCCACCAGAAAGCCCGGAATGGCATAGGCAACGATAATGACGCCGCTGGTCCAGATATCGAACCGGCTGCCGTCGCTTATCGCCTTGCGAATGCCGAGCGGAATGGAAATCCCGTAGGCAACCAGCGTGATCCACAGCCCCAGCGAGATCGACACGGGCATCTTTTCCTTGATGAGTTCGATAACGGAAATCTTGCGGAAATAACTTTCACCGAAATCGAACCGCGCATAGTTCCACAACATCAGGAAATAGCGTTCGAGCGGCGGCTTGTCGAAACCGAACTGCTTTTCCAGCTTGTCGATGAATTCGGGATCAAGCCCCGCCGCGCCGCGGTATTTTGATGATCCGCCGCCACCCTGTTCGAACTGCTGGTCCTGGGAAAAGTCAGTGCCGCCGCCCGACAACCGGTCGGTAGCAGACCCGCCCTGGCCGGAAAGCTGGGCAATCACCTGCTCCACCGGCCCGCCGGGCGCAAACTGCACCACGGCAAAGGTAATGGTCAAAATCCCGATAATGGTCGGGATCATCAACAGCAAACGCCTGAGGATATAGGCTCCCATGCCTGGTGGTATACCCCGTCTTCATTGCCGGGAAACCCTTGTCCCCGCATTTTGAGCCTGCACTGCGTTCGGTCAGCGCAGTGCCTCGGCCTTCTCGCGATCAAGCCACCACAGCCTTTCCACCGGAAAGAAATAATCGGGCTTGGGTTCCTTCCAGCCGAATTCATCCCACATGGCGATGCGGTGATTCGGTGAATACCAATTTGGAATCCAGAAATGCTGGGCACGCAAGACCCTGTCCAGGGCTTTTACGGCCGTTATCAGGGCTTGCCGGCTGCCGGCCTGCTCGATGACATCAATCAGCCGGTCCACGGCGCCGTCGCGTATTCCAGGATAATTGCGTGCCCCCGGGCGGCCGGCACTATCGGAGTGAAAGAACTGTTTTAGCCCCTCGGCGCTTGGCGTTGCCCCGAAGGAGGCTGCAACGCCGACAATGTCGAAATCGAAACGCTCCAGCCTGGCCTGAAACTGCGAGGGATCGACAAGGCGGATTTCAGCAGCAATCCCGATGGTGCGCAGGTTCTCAACATAAGGCGCCAGCACCCTTTCGAAGACCTGCGCGCGGATCAGGAATTCGATGGTCAGCGGGTTTCCGCTCTCATCCACCAGCCTTCCGTTCTGCTTTTGCCAGCCGGCTTCCCGGAGCAGGCGTGTTGCGGTTCGGAGTGAAGCGCGGTTGTTGCCGCTGCCGTCGGTCTCCACCTGCCGTACTGCCTTGCCGAACACGCTTTCCGGCACCTTGCCGTCAAACGGCTTGAGCAGTTCAAGCTCCGCTTCGGAGGGGAGACCGCGTGCGGCGAATTCCGATCGCTCGAACATCGAGTGGGAACGCTCATAGGCACCGTAAAACAGGTTGCGGTTGGTCCATTCGAAATCAAAGGCAGCAGCAATGGCTTCCCGGGTGCGGGGATCGGCAAATTTCCCGCGCCGCGCATTGATCGCCCAGCCTTGCAGGCTGGGCCGGTTTTCGCCAGGCAGTTCAATGCGGACGACTTTCTTTTCCCTCGCTGCCGGAAAATCATACTCCGTTGCCCAGGTTTTCGAGGTGAACTCCTGCCGCCAGCGCACGACGCCCTTTTTGAATGCTTCGAAGGCAGGCTGCCGCTCACGAAAAAAATCGATCCGCAGCGTATCGAAATGATCGATACCTTTGGCAAAGGGAAGGTCCTTCGCCCAGTAATTTGCCACCCGCTCGTATTCGATGAACAGCCCCGTTGAAAAGCGGCTCACCTTCCAGGGTCCAGATCCCAGGGGGATTTCCATTACCTGGTCTTCAAGCGGAACTTTCTCGCAGAAGGCTTTGGAAAGGACCGGGACGGACTGCGCGACGGATAGAATGGCCCGGTCGGATTGTTCGCCGTTAAAGCGCAGTTCCACAGTGGCCTCATCCAGGGCAACGGCATCCTTCAGGTCCGCAAGATCGATGGACAGTTGCGGATGCCCCTTTTCCTTGATGGTCCGGTAGGAAAAAGCCACATCCTGCGCCGTCACCCGGCTGCCATCGTGAAAGCGCGCTTCAGGCCTTAGTTCAAAACGGTAGGCATTGCGGTCGGGCGAAATCTCCACCGATCCGGCCAAAGCGCAATAGATTGCGTCCGGCTCGTCCCAGGCCCAGGCCATAAGGGAATCAAAACAGTATTCCATGCGCGGCGGGGCCTCGCCCCTGAGCACGAAACTGTTTAGCGTGTTGAAGGTCTGGGTGTTCTGGTTGTAGTACCAGTAGGAGGGCTGAAAGGCGAAGCGCCCGCCCTTGGGCGCATCGGGCGCGGCGAAGCTGAAGTGCGAATAGTCCGGCGGATATTTCAGCTCTCCGAAAGAGGAAAGCCCGTGCAGCTTTACCCCGGTTGGATTGCCCGCAAGGGAAATGCCGGGAAGACTTGACGCCGCAAACAGTGCCGCGCCGCCCGCCGCCGTCTTGAGAAACTTCCGGCGAGTGAACGGCAGATGGCCAATTGGCACACCTGCCTTCATTGTTCGAGTTCCCGTTCTATGGCGGTGTCGATCCACACCGACCAGATGTCGAGACCGGAATAAAGCGGCTGGTTTTCGGGAATTTGCAGCTTGCGCCACCAGGCATACCACTGGTCCGGATTATGCCATTGCGGAATGGAGTAAAAGCCGAATTTCAGCAGGCGGTCGAGCGCCTTTGTCAGGGCAACCAGTTCCTCACGGTTTTCGGCAACGATAATGCGTTCCACCAATTCATCGATGACCGGGTCCGAAATGCCCGCAAGGTTGCGCCCGCCGGGCTTGTCGACAATGCCGCTGGTCCAGTATTCGCGCTGCTCATTGCCGGGTGACAGCGATTGCAGGGTAACATTTGTCACCATGTCGAAATCGTAGTTGTCGACCCGGTTCTTGTACTGTGCTGCATCAACGATCCTGAGGGAAGCCGTGATGCCCAGCGGGCGAAGCTTTTCGATATAGGGCAGAACGATGCGTTCATCCACCGGACTTCGTCCGAGGAATTCGATGGTGAAAGGATTGCCGTTTCCGTCGACCAGTGTTCCTCCGGAAATATTGTAGCCGGCTTGCCTGAACAGTTTCAGCGCCGCGCGCTGCATTTTGCGGGTATCGGAAGGCGATTTGATCACCGGAAGCGTAAACGGCTCGACAAATATCCGCGCCTCGATGCGGCCGCGGTATTCTTCAAGAATCTGCAATTCACGGCCCTCAGGCAAGCCTTCCGACTGCAATTCGCCGCCTTCGAAATAGCTGTCGGTTCTCGTGTACAGATCGAAAAACAGCGTCCGGTTCATGGTCTCGAAATCGTAGAGAAGCGTCAGCGCTTCACGCACACGCTTGTCGGCGAATTGGTCGCGCCGTGTGTTGAAGTAGAGTGCCTGATGGGCTTCAGGTCCTTCGGTGGGAAACGCCTTGCGCAACACATCGCCCTTCTTGAAGGCCGGGAAGATGTATTCTTCCGCCCAGCGCTGGGAACGGTTTTCTGCCCACAGGTCTTCGATGCCGCCCTTCTTGAAGGCTTCCCAGGCTGCGGTCTGGTCGCTGAAATTGACATAGCGGATTTCATCGAAGTTAAACCGCCCCTTGCGTACGCCAAGATCGGCCGCCCAGTAATCCTTCACCCGTTCCCAGGTGATCGACTCACCGACCTTCATCTCCTTGACGCGATACGGGCCGGAGCCGAGAGGGATTTCATCAAGCGGCTGGCTGATGTCGCGCGGTTTGCCGTCCGGCCCGTTCGCCGTCCACCAGTGTTTGGGCAATACCGGCAGATCGCCCATGATATGGGGGAGCTCGCGGTTGCCTTTGATGTCGAAGCGGAAGGTCACTTCCCGGTCGCCGGTTTTCTCCGCCGAAATCACATTGCGGTAATAGTTCGCATAAAGCGGCTGGACCGCTTTCAGTTTCTCCAGCGACCAGATGACGTCTTCCGGCGTGATCGGCTCTCCGTCATGCCATCGCGCTTTCGGGTTGAGCCGGTAGGTAGCCGAGGAGTAATCCGGCGGAAACCGGAAGGCTTCGGCAACCAGCCCGTAGGAGGCGCTCGGCTGGTCTACCGATTGCTCGAAAAGCGAATCCCAAAGGATGCCGCCGGTATAGCTGAGACCGGGTGCGGCGCGGCCCCGCACGACGAACGGATTGAAAGAGTCAAAGCCGCCGGTGGAAGCCTGATTGAACCGGCCGCCTTTTGCAGCCTTCGGGTTCACATGGTCGTAATGGGGAAAGCCGGCCGGATATTTCAGATCACCAAACAGCGTATCACCGTGCTTCCATGCAGATTCTTCGCTTGTGTCCTGCGCAAGGGCTGTGCAGGCCATTGCCAAGGCTACCGCAACAAGGGCGGCGAAACTAACGGTGAGCAGTCTTGCGGCTCTTTTCATAGGTGTTCTTATTCCTCCGTTCATGCAGCGCGGTACCCTTGCATGACTCTAGGTTTGTTGATGACATGAGGCAACAAAGGGAGGAGTCAATTTCCGGTGACGGTGCCTTCGGTCAACAAAAAAGCCGGGCAAAAACCCGGCTTTTAAGTGCATCGATATTGGGCCGGTCAGGAACCGGGCAGCGGCTCAGGGCTGTCGGCATGGGTGCGCAGCCAGCCAACAAGATTGGCGCGGTCTTCCGTCTTCTTCAGACCTGCAAAGCCCATCGCAGTGCCTTTGACATGCGACTTGGGCTTGAATAGGAAACCGTTGAGCTCTTCGTAGGTCCACGTTTTTCCGGCACCGTACTCTTTCAGCGCAGCAGAGTATTTGAAATCCTTTGCGGCGATCGGCCCTCCGACGGTGTTGTAGAGGTTGGGGCCGACCTTGTTGGCACCGCCACTCTCATATGTGTGGCAGGAGGCGCATTTTTTGAAAACCGCTTCGCCAGCCCCCAGGTCGGCACTTGCCAGAAGCGGCTCGATGGGATCGTAGGCAGGTCCGGCATCAGCCGTTTCGCCACCGCCGGTTTCCCCTTCCGCAGCCGCGATCTCATAACCGGCCTGTTCCGGCACTTCCGCATGAAACAGGCTTTCGCTGAGAATGGACAGGGAAAACAGCACGAAAACCGTGCCGAGAAAGACCATTGCCACCTGGTTGAAACGAAACGAATCCATCTTCATGAACCTCATTTATTCCGGCAAACCACACCGTTTACGGCATCAAGGTGCCGACGCACATAAATCGCGCAAACCACTAATCGGTTTGCGCACGACTTGCAACGCCTGTATTGGATCATCCAATGAGACTTTTTGCCACCGAAATGCGGGTTTTCCGCAATATACCGCCGGTCAGGCCGCATCGCGATGGATGACACACTCGTTCTGATCCCCGCCCGCATGGCATCGACCCGCCTGCCCGGAAAACCACTTGCCGACATCAATGGCAGGGCAATGATCCTTCACGTTCTCGACCGGGCGCGGGAGGCTGGCATAGGGCGCCCGGTGATCTGCACCGACAGCGCGGAAATCGCCGCGGAAGTGACCGGTGATGGCGGCGAGGCCGTGATGACCCGCAGCGACCATCCCTCTGGCTCCGACCGTATCCATGAAGCTCTGAAAGCCCTTGATCCTGGCGGCAAGGTGCGTTTCGTCATCAATGTACAGGGGGATTTGCCCACCATCGACCCGGCGCTGATCCGTGAAAGCGTGGCGCCGCTGAAGGAGGGGCAGGCCGACATCGCAACCCTGGCTACCGAAATTGCCGATGAGGCCGAGAAAACCAATCCGAACGTCGTCAAGGCAGTCGGAACACCAATCGGCGAAAACCGGTTGCGGGCACTTTATTTCACACGGGCAACGGCGCCATCGGGCGGCGGGCCGCTCTATCACCATATCGGGCTGTACGCTTACCGCCGTGCGGCGCTTGAAAAATTCGTTGCCTTGTCGCCTTCGCCGCTGGAGCGCCGTGAGCGGCTGGAGCAATTGCGGGCTTTGGAAAACGGCATGCGCATCGACATTGCGATTGTCGCAACAGCGCCGCTTGGCGTTGACACGCCTGAAGACCTTGAAAAGGCCAGGCTGGCCCTGGGCTGATTGAAGTTTTGCAGCCGGTTCACCTTGCATTGGCTCCGTGGAGATTGCCTCGCGGCCTGTTTGTCTCTATGCGGTCGGCAGGAAAAACACATGTCGGACTGAAACGATGAAAACGGACAAAACGCGCACCGGCAAGATCGGCTTTCAGGGCGCCCAGGGCGCCAATTCGGAAATCGCCAGCCGGCAGGTATTTCCGAAGATGGAGCCGTTGCCCTTCGACACGTTCGAGGACGTTTTCAATGCGCTGGACGCCGGCAAGATAAACCTCGCCATGATCCCGATCGAAAACTCGCTCGCCGGCAGGGTGGCCGACATCCACCATTTGATGCCCCAGCACGAAACATGGATCATCGGCGAGCACTTCCTGCCCATCCGCTTCAATTTGATGGCGCTGCCGGGCGTGGAAATCCGCGACATCAAGACAGTCTACAGCCACGTCCACGCATTGGGCCAATGCCGCAAGATCATACGCAAGCACCGCTGGAAGGCGGAAGTGGGCGGGGACACGGCAGGCTCCGCAAAGCTCGTTGCCGAACGCGGCGACCGTACCATTGCCGCCCTTGCTCCGGCGCTCGCGGCCGATATTTATGGCCTTGATACACTGGCAGCTGATGTTGAGGACGAGGCGCACAACACAACGCGGTTTCTCATTCTTTCCAAGAAGAAGGAACTGGCGCCGTCAGGCCGGAAGCCGGTGATCACCACTTTCCTGTTTCAGGTGCGCAATATTCCCGCTGCCCTTTACAAGGCGATGGGCGGATTTGCCACCAACGGTGTCAACATGACCAAACTGGAAAGCTATCAGCTCGGCGGCGCCTTTACCGCGACCCAGTTTTACGCCGATATTGAGGGTCATCCCGATGAAGTGCCGGTAAAAAACGCCCTGGAGGAACTGCAGTTCTTCTGCGACAAATTCCGCATTCTCGGGATTTATCCCAAGGATGGCGAGCGCTGATCACCACGCAAGCAGTTTGCGGTCGCGAAAGAACCCGCCCGTTGGCCCGTCTTTGCCGAGCGTTGCCAGCCAGATCGCTGTGTCCGCGCCCTCTTGCGGCGTACGCGGCGCAGCGCTCCCGCCCATGCGCGTATGCACCCAACCCGGGCACATGGCGTTGATCTTGATGGTTTCAGGCAGTTCACGGGAAAGCGCCAGCGTCAGCGCATTGAGTGCGGCCTTGTGCACCCCATAGGCGCCGGGCCCGCCGAGCCCCTGACTAAAGGCGCCCCAGTCAGAGGAGAGATTGACGATCCTTCCCCAGCCTGCCTTGCGCATGTGCGGTGCGCACAGCCGGCACAACTGATAGGGTGCTTCCAGTATCACCGCCAGTGATGTTGCCCAGTCTTCTGGATGGTCGATCATCGGCCGGTTGAACAGTACACCGGCATTGTTGACCAGAATGTCCACACCGCCGGTCTTTGAGAGCACTGCCTCAAACCTGTCTGCTGATTCAAGATCAAGATGAACGGCTTCCACGCCGGCTTTCTCCGCCGCCTGCCGGCCAAGTTCAAGGTCCCTTGCACCGATTATCACCCGGCAGCCCTCTGCCTTCAGCCCCTCAGCAATGGCAAGGCCGATGCCGCGGTTTGCTCCGGTGACCAGCGCCGTCTTGCCGGATACATCCATCAGCTCGTTTCTCCTACCCTGCTTCAACCCAGGCCTTGATCAGGGCATGGGCAATGGCCCGTGTCGGCGGGCACCTGACGCCTTCGGGATGCGTTTCGGCGATCATCTGGCGAACGTCCTGACGGGAAAACCAGCGGCAATCCTCCAATTCGTCCTGCTGAAAGGTGATGTTCTCCGACACCGCCTCGCAATGCACGCCGATCATCAGCGAGTGTGGGAACGGCCAGGGCTGGCTTGCAAAATAGCGCACGCGCCGCACCAAAACACCGGATTCTTCCAGGGTTTCGCGCCGCACCGCATCTTCAATGGTTTCACCCGGTTCCACAAAGCCCGCCAGTGTCGAATACCATCCTTCCGGAAAATGCGGCGAGCGGCCAAGCAGGCACTTGTTACCGCGCACTGCCAGCATGATGACAACCGGATCGGTGCGCGGAAACACCGTGTGATGGCATTTGGTACAGGAAATCCGATAACCGCCGATTTCGGTTCTGGTGGGGCTTCCACATCTGCCGCAGAAGCGATGCACGGATATCCAGTGCAACAGGCTGCCGCCCTGGGCGATCGCGCCCATGTCTTCTTCTCTCACCGAGGATGAATAAAGCAGGGAGCGGAAATCGTAGAGCCTGTAAGGGTCGGTCAGGCATTCTTCGGCAATCCTCGCCTGCAAGGCAATGCGCGGGCCGTCACCGACATGGCCAAGCAATACACCGTCTTGCGGTTTGCCGCCCCACCGGCGCGCTTCTTCAAGATCGAAAAGGACACGGGATTCTGCCCCCTTGTCGATCAGCACCTTGTTGCCGCTGTAAAGATAGAAACGGCATCCGGTTTCGGCCAGCGCTGCATTGAGCGTTGTTTCGTCCCTGTTCTCGGCATCGCGCACAAGCTCGTTCCGGCCAAAGCCAACGAAGTGGGACGGCTCGGGAAAGGCCGTGTTGAAAAACGGGTCGCTGGACAGCTTGTCAGGGGCGGGCACGAAGGGCTTTCCGGAAGGAGTCGATAAAGGCTTCAGCCTCCTCCTTGCCATAGGGCAGGGGCGTTTCAAACCCCCATACGGGCCCCGGCCAGTTGGCATCGCCCTCGCGCCTTCCCACCACATGCCAGTGCATCTGTGTCACCACATTGCCCAGGGTTGCGACATTGGTGGAGGTGCAAACGCCCATTTTCTTCAGTGCCCGGGAAATGTCCGCAAGATAATCGGAAAGTGCGGCCAGCCTGTCCTGCTGAACGTCATCGATATCCTGCACATCGCCGGCATGCGGCACCACGATGATCCAGGGCCAGCGGTTGTCGTTCATCAGCCGCGTTTGCCAGGCATCGCCTGAAGCGATGAGCATCGTATCGTTTTCCAGCCGCGGGTCGAGTTTCCAGGGCGCCATGGCGCCAACAACTATCACATCCAGCCTGCCGGAAAACAGAAATCAGCCCGTCCATCAGCATGTTGGCGGAGATTGATGGGGATGGCTTGCAATTTGCCTTTCGAAAGACGATATTCCGCCTTGGAAGGCTGGTGGTGGACGAGTTCCTCGCCAACCTGGTCAGGTCCGGAAGGAAGCAGCCACAACGAGTTTCTGCTCGGGTCACCTTAAGCCAGTCTTCCACCTTCAATTTCTCCTCTACAAACCGATGACGCACCGGTGCTCCGGCGGGATTGGCGTTTGTTTCTGCGGTTATCCCTGTGTACAGGCAGTTCGCCGCCGCCCCTGCGGTTTGCTCTCCCGTCATTTGCGGTATAGTGGCGCCTGAAGGCCGGGCGACCGGCTGAAGTTTCCCAAGGAATTATCGGGACGGCATGTCTGAAAAGAGCGAATACAGGGTTCTCGCGCGCAAATACCGGCCTCAGAGATTTGACGATCTCATCGGCCAGGAACCCATGGTGCGCACGCTTTCCAACGCCTTTTCCTCGGGCAGGATCGCACAAGCCTATATGCTGACCGGTGTACGCGGGGTTGGCAAAACCACAACTGCCCGCATTCTTGCCCGTGCGCTCAACTACAAGACCGATTCGGTGGATCAACCCGATATCTCGCTGGAAGCCGAAGGCGAGCATTGCCGCGCCATCATCGAAGGCCGCCATGTCGATGTCATCGAGATGGATGCTGCATCCCATACCGGCATCGACGACATTCGCGAGATCATTGAATCGGTGCAATATGCTCCGGCGCTGGCACGCTACAAGGTTTACATCATCGACGAAGTGCACATGCTCTCGCGCAGCGCCTTCAACGGCCTGCTGAAAACACTTGAGGAACCTCCCTCACACCTGAAGTTCATCTTCGCCACCACCGAAATCCGCAAGGTGCCGATCACCGTTCTTTCCCGCTGCCAGCGCTTCGACCTGCGCCGCATTGAGGCGGGCGACATGGTGGCGCACCTGCAGAAGATCACCGGGGCTGAAAACGCCGAAGCCGAAGGCGAAGCCCTTGGCATGATTGCGCGGGCGTCGGAAGGCTCGGTGCGCGATGCCCTGTCGATCCTCGATCAGGCAATTGCCCATGCTGATGGCAAGGTGACGGCCGACGGAATCCGCTCCATGCTTGGTCTTGCCGACCGCGCCCGTGTCATCGATCTGTTCGAGCATGTGATGAGCGGCAACATCGCGGCTGCCCTTACCGAAATGAAGAGCCAATATGATGTCGGCGCTGACCCCTATGTAGTGCTGACCGACCTTGCCGACTTCATTCACTACGTCACCAGGCTGAAATATGCCGGCTCCGCCGACGGGGCAGCGCTTGCCGGAAACAGCGCCGCCTTTTCCGAGGCGGAACGGGTGCGGGGAAAGGAGTTTGCCGGAAAACTCTCCGTACGGGTTCTTGGCCGCGCCTGGCAGATTCTGCTCAAGGGGCTGGCTGAAGTACGTGCCTCCGAGCGCGCGCTTGCCGCTGCCGACATGGTGCTCGTGCGCCTTACCCATGCCGTTGACCTGCCCTCCCATGAGGAGCTTGTGCGCATGGCATCTGAAGGCGGCAAGTCCGATGCGCCGCAGCCGGCAGCTTCCGCAGGAGGCGGCGAGGTACCGTCCGGCGGGCCGGGTGCTGCTGTTTCTGCAACCTCAGAAACCCGCCATGGACCGAACCTGGCCCCACCGGCCAATGCTCCCATTGCCTTTGCACCGCGTGAAGAAAAGCCGGCACAACATACCCCCCAGCCTGGCCGGAGCGGCAAAACCGCCGCCGACCCGCAACCCAGGCCTGAATTTCGCGAAGCCGGAGAGCCGCCGCTGGTTCTAGACGGGTTCGAGCAGCTGGTTTTTCTTGCCGAGGACAAGCGCGACATTCGCGTCAAACTGTTCCTGCGGCGCAATGTGCGTCTTGTCGCTTTCAAATCAGGCACCCTGGAGTTCAATCTTGTCGGCGATCCGCCGCACGAAATCCTGCAGCATGTCAAGGAACGGCTCGAACGCTGGACGCGGCTGAGATGGAATTTCATCATTTCCGACAAGGAAGGCTTGCCGACTCTTGAAGAGATCGAGCTTGCCGAAAAATCCAGCCAGATCGAGAAGGCACGCAGCCATCCCACTGTAAGGGCGGTGCTGGAAGCCTTCGAAGGTGCGCGCATTGTCGATGTGCGTATCCGCGAAACCGCTGACGAAGGCCTGCCTGCTGCCGGAGAGGAGGCGGGCGATGAACCCGCCAATGACGATGGCAACCTTGACGATTTCTTTGAATAAGCCCATCTGGCTTTCTGAAACACCATACCTTCAACAGCGCCGGAACCCGTCATGAAAGACATTCTCAACATCATGAAGCAAGCCAAGGAAATGCAGGCCAAGATGGCCGAAATGCAGGAAAGCCTGGCCGAAGTGGAAGCGGTGGGGACCGCGGGTGCCGGCATGGTGACGGTGACGCTTTCCGGCAAGGGCGACTTGAAGGCGGTCAGGATCGATCCTTCGCTGATCAAGGATGGTGAAGGCGAGATGGTCGAGGACCTCATTGTGGCAGCCCATGGCGATGCCAAGCAGAAAGCCGAGGCGGTAATGGCGGAAAAGACCCAGGAATTGACGGCTGGCCTGCCGATCCCGCCCGGCATGAAATTGCCGTTCTGATGATTTCGGATTATTCTTCACCGCTTGCTGGTATGCTTGGAATCGGAGATTGCAATGGACGTCAAAAAGGCAATCAAAATTGCGAAAACTTACGTGGCTGATATTTTTTCGGATGAGAAAATCGATCATCTGGGATTGGAAGAAACCGGGTTTGATGAGTCGAAGAATGTCTGGCTTATCACCATCGGCTTTGCCCGCAAGTGGAATCCCACGAAGATCGGTGGTGCATCGCTGCCCACGGTTGTCGGCCCAAACCCCTACGAGAATCGAACATTCAAGCAGGTAGCCATCGACGATAAGTCCGGGCGAGTTCTCTACGTAAAGGACCGGATATTGCGCGAAGCTGCATGAGTAAGAAGGATTTTGCCAAGCAGTCGTTGGTGATCGACTCCAACTTGCTGGTACTGCTTTTGGTAGGGAGGGTTCGGCAGCGGTATGTGGGGAGGCACCGTCGACTAAGAGATTTCACGGTAGCCGACTACGTGCTTCTTGAATCTTGGATAGCAACTTTTGACCGCTTAGTAACCTGCAGCTATGTTCTGGCTGAAACCTCCAATCTTTATCGTTATTGTGATGAACCATTGCTTTCCGGCCTACATGGCGCATTCGCGGATGTAGTTCACGCCGCTACAGAATTTACCCCTAATGCGGAAGTGGTAGTTGAGCATGTGGCATTTCCAAGGCTCGGTGCTACGGATGCTGCTTGTTTGTGCGCGCTGGAAGATAAGGGCGATCATGTTCTTTTGACGGCAGATGTAATGTTATATCTGGCGGCCTGTGAGTTGAGACTCAATGCCGTGAATTTCAATCATTTACGCAATGTTGGTTAGCTTCATGGCAAAATCCGTCACCGGCCCGGAGATCGAGCGCCTTATCCAGATTCTTGCCCGCCTTCCCGGACTCGGTCCCCGCTCGGCCCGCCGTGCGGCGCTGCATCTGATCAAGAAGAAGGAAAGCCTGCTCGAGCCGCTTGCTGTTGCTGCCCGCGATGCAGCCGAGCATGTGCGCCTTTGTTCGACTTGCGGCAATGTCGACAGCGCGGACCCCTGCACGATTTGCACCGATCCGCGCCGCGATGCTGCAACGCTGGTGGTGGTGGAGGATGTTTCCGATCTTTGGGCACTGGAGCGGGCCAGCGCCATCAACTGCCGCTACCATGTGCTCGGCGGAACGCTGTCCCCCCTTGACGGTATCGGCCCGGACGACCTCAACATTTCCGCCCTGATAGACCGTATCACGCAGGCAGGTTCGTCCGTCGCCGAGGTCATCATTGCGGTCAATGCCACGGTCGAGGGGCAGACCACCGCCCATTACATTACCGACCGGCTGGAAGGCGTGGACATCAAGATCACCCGCCTTGCCCATGGCGTTCCCGTTGGCGGCGAACTGGATTATCTCGACGAGGGCACGCTCTCTGCCGCCATCAAGAGCAGAAGCGATTTTTAGATGGCAAAACAGACAAAGCCCTTTCTGGTTCTGCAGCTTCGCCCGGAAACCGAAGCCTCCGACAACGAGTTCGAAGCAATTGTCAGAAAATCCGGCTTGCCGCCATCTGCTTTCGATCGCCTGCGGCTGGAACAAAACCCGTTGCCAGGAACATTCTCGCTTGATGACTATGCCGGTGTGATCGTGGGCGGCGGACCGGGTTGCGTTTCCGATCCGCCGGAAGAAAAGTCACCGGTCGAAAAACGCATCGAGGACACCGTGCTGTCTTTGATGCCGGAAATAACAACACGGGATTTTCCCTTCCTTGGCTGCTGCTACGGCATCGGCATTTTGGCGCATCATCTTGGCGCGCCGGTCGCCAAGGGGCGCTACAGTGAACCGGTCAGCGTCACCACCGCCCAGCTTGAAGAGGCGGGGAGCAACGACCCGCTGCTGGCCGGTCTGCCGCAAACCTTCGATGCCTTTGTCGGTCACAAGGAATCGGTGCAGGCCCTGCCGCAAGGCTGCGCCCACCTTGTTTCCTCGCCTGCCTGCCCCTTTCAGATGATTCGTTATGGCAAGAGCGTTTACGCCACGCAGTTTCACCCCGAGGCTGATGGCGATGTCTTTGAATTGCGGATCAACATCTACCGTCATCGCGGCTACTTCGATCCGCAGGAAGCCGACACGCTGATTGAGGCAGCCCACAAGGGTAATCCGCAGCACGCGGCAAAAATCCTGCGCAACTTCGTAGTCCGGTACGGTTGAAACGGGGTGTTTGTCTCCGGCTATGATTGGCGGGGCTTCCCTCGTCCTCCGTCCTTCGACAAGCTCAGGACCCGAGAATGACGAAAGAGGGAACGGCACATTGCATCCGGTCTCACTCCACGACCTTCAACCCGCGGCGGCTGGAGGTTTTTGCACCATCCCGTTTTCCGCTTTCCACGGCTTTGGCCTCGTCGAACTCCAGATCGATGATCCTGGTGCCGCGTTTTGAAACCTTGCCGGAAGAGGTCAGAATCTCGTCAACGTCTTTCTGCGCCTGGCCGAAATGGGTGGCCAGCTTGCGTACCCTTTCGTCGAGCCGCCCGACATCCTCCATCAGCCGGGCCACCTCACCCTGGATGAGATGCGCCTGTTCGCGCATGCGGTGGTCTTTCAGCACCGACTGAATGACCTGGATCGACAGCATCAAGAGCGAAGGCGAAACGATGACGACGCGCGCCCGGTGTGCCTTCTGCACCAGGGTTTCGTGCTTTTCGTGAATCTCGGCGAAAATCGATTCCGACGGCACGAACATGAAGGCGGTGTCCTGGGTCTCGCCCTTGATGAAATATTTCGAGTGGATCGCCTTGAGATGGGTTTCCACATCGCGGCGGAAGGATTGGGCGGCAATCTTCGCCCGCTCCGGCGTTTCCGCATCGCGGATCGCATGATAGCTTTCCAGCGGAAATTTCGCGTCTATGACCAGCGGGGGCGTGTCGTTGGGCATGTGGATGATTGCATCGGGCCGCGAACCGTTAGACAGCGTCGGCTGGAAGGCATAGGCACCCTGGGGCAATCCGTCCTCGACGATCGCCTGCATGCGCGCTTCACCGAAGGCACCCCGCGTCTGCTTGTTGGCAAGAATCGCCTGCAGTTCGACCACCTGTCCGGTCAGCGCCGTGATGTTGGTCTGCGCCGTATCGATGACGGCCAGCCGCTCCTGCAGTTTTGTAAGGCTTTCCTGGGTGTTTTTCGTCGTCTCGGTGATCGACTGGCCGATGCGCCCGGTCATCGATTCCAGCCGCTCATTGACGGTGCGTGCCAGATCCGACTGCCGCGAGGCAAGGTTCTCGTTCATCGCCGTCAGCCGCCCGGTCAATTCATTTTGCGTTGCCACCAGTTCCGCCATGCGGGCTTCGGCTTCCCGCGCCCGTTCGAGCGCTGCCGCTTCGTTGGCTGCCCGGCGTTTCGCAGTCCGCCAGGAAAGCATGGTCCATAGCAGGACGAAAAGGGTCAGCAGGGCGAGCGCGGCAAGTACTACCTCGCCGAAGGTGAAACTCCTCCCGCCAAGAACGAAGAGCGGCGTGGCGAACAGCGCGGTGAAATCAAATCCGTTTTGCGTTTCCATCACCGATGCCTAGCAGATTCGCAGCGCGAAAACGAACAAAAAGAACAAAACAGGAATACCGGGGAGAATTCGCGCCCATTTGGCGCGTTGACGCGGCAGGCCGGAACCCATATCTCAGGCACACATCCATAGAAGACAAGATGCAATGCCCGTCCTTGATATCGTAAACCTGCCGGACCCCATGCTGCGCCGGGTCTCAGCCCCGCTCGAAGGCTTTGATGAACGTCATCAAAAGCTGATTGATGCGATGTTTGAGACCATGTACGAGGCGCCGGGCATCGGCCTTGCCGGCATTCAGGTTGCCTTTCCCTATCGCTTGCTGGTGATGGACTGCGGCGATCCCAGGGACGAGGCCGAGCGTGCCGCGGAACTGGCTGCCTGGGAACAGGCCGTTGCCGAAGCGCAGGAGAAGGGCGAGGAACCGCCGGAGCGCCCGGAGCGCAAGCCGTCGAAAAAAGTTCCCCATGTGCTGATCAACCCGCGGATTGTCGCCGCCAGCGATGCGCTCTCCACCTATGAGGAGGGCTGCCTTTCGATCCCCGAATATTTTGCCGATGTGGAACGTCCCGCTTCGGTGACCATTGAATATACCGACCGCAACGGCAAGCCCGCGGTGATGGAAGCGACTGGCGTTTTGGCGACCTGTGCCCAGCACGAGATCGACCATCTCGACGGAAAACTGTTCATCGACCACATCTCGGCGCTCAAGCGCAACATGGTGGTCAAGAAATTCACCAAGATCGCCAAACAGGAAGGCCGGGACAACGTCTCGCCGCTGGTGTTGTAGACCGATGCCGCTTCGACTTGTCTTTATGGGAACCCCGGAGTTTTCCGTGCCGGTTCTTACCGCGCTGATCGGCCATGGCCATGATATCGTTGCCGTCTATACCCAGCCGCCGCGACCGGCGGGCCGCGGTATGGCAGAAAAAAAATCCCCCATTCACGAAACGGCTGAAGAATTTGCCATTCCGGTTTTTACCCCGAAATCCCTCAAGGGCGAGGCCGAACAGGCCGAATTTGCGGCTCATGAGGCTGATGCAGCGGTGGTTGTTGCCTATGGGTTGATCCTGCCCCGGGCAATCCTCGATGCGCCGTCCCTCGGATGCTGGAACGGCCATGCCTCCCTGTTGCCGCGCTGGCGGGGGGCAGCGCCCATCCAGCGGGCGATCATGGCAGGGGACGAAGAGACAGGCGTCATGGTGATGCGAATGGAGGAAGGCCTCGATACCGGCCCGCTCGCCATGGCCGAGAAAGTGGCGATCGGTCCCGACATGACGGCTGGCGAGTTGCACGATAGGTTGAGCGCCACCTGCGCCGATTTGATGGTTCGCGCCATGGGCGCACTGGAGCGCGGCCAGCTGGATACGGTGCCCCAGGCAGAAGAGGGCGTTACCTATGCCGAAAAAATCGACAAGGCAGAAGCCCGCATTGACTGGTCCGTGCCGGCCCGCCAGGTGCACAATCATGTTCGCGGCCTGTCACCCTTTCCCGGTGCCTGGACGGAATTCGAACTGGGCGGCCAGGAAGCCAAGAAACCGGTGCGAGTAAAGGTTTTGCGCTCGGCGATTGCACGGGGTTCCGGCGCGCCGGGAATGGTGCTGGACGATCAACTGACAATTGCCTGTGGCGAGGGTGCGGTGCGGCTCATGCGTGTCCAGCGCGCCGGCAAGGGCGCACAGGACGCGGCTGAATTCCTGCGCGGCAACCGGGTGGAAAAAGGTTCGGTTCTTTCCTGATGCCCCGCTACAAGCTGATCATAGAGTATGACGGTACACCCTATCATGGCTGGCAGCGGCAGGATGGCTTTTCCTCGGTTCAGCAGGCGCTTGAGGAGGCGATTGCCGAATTCGCCCGCCATCCGGTAACCCTGTTTGCCGCAGGCAGAACCGATGCCGGTGTACACGCGCTCGGTCAGGTCGCCCATGTGGACCTTGAAGCCGAATGGCGCCCGGGAAAAGTCTGCGAGGCCGCAAACGGGCTTTTGAAAATTTCCGGACATCCCGTTTCAGTCCTTGCCTGCGAAACGGTTGCGGCGGAGTTCGACGCCCGTTTCTCCGCCAAACGCCGCCATTACCGCTATGTCATTCTCAACCGCCAGGCCAATCTGACGGTCGATGCCGGCCGTGCCTGGCACGTGAAAAAGCCGCTCGATATCGATGCCATGGATGAGGCGACAAAGGTGTTGGTGGGCCATCACGACTTTACCACTTTCCGTTCCACCGATTGTCAGGCAAAAAATCCCGAGCGCACGCTGGACACCCTCAATGTTCGCCTTGCTGCCGATCGTGGCCCGGGCGGGCGGGAAATAGAGATTGTTACCTCATCGCGCGCCTTCCTGCACAATCAGGTGCGCTCCATGGCCGGTTCACTCAAGCTCGTTGGCGAGGGCAAATGGGGGCCGGATGATCTGCGGGCCGCGCTTGAAGCAAAGGACCGCAAGGCCTGCGGTCCCGTCGCCCCGGCCTGCGGTCTTTATTTCGAGCGGGTGGATTATTAGACACTCGCTAGCCATTGGCCGACTTTGGCCACTGGTCTTCACGCAGCACAGTGCCGGCTTCCAGCAGCGATTTCATGTTCGACAGCACTGCCGGCCAGCCTTCGCGCACGCCCTTGTCCATGTTGGAGCCCGGTTCCAGTTCGCTGTGGGTTACGGTCAGCCGCGTGTCGGGGCCGAGGGCCTCCAACTCATAGGTGACGAGCGAGCGCTTTGCTGGATCTCCCGCTTCGGATTCGAAGGCCCAGCTCCACACCATTCTGGCCGGCGGGTTCATTTCGATAACGTGGCCTTTTGTATCCACCTTGCCGCTGCCGTCCGCGCGTATGTGCTCCCAGGGCGCGCCTTTCTTCCAACTTGAAACGTTTTCATGGCCCCAATAGCGCCGTGTGAACTCGCCATCGATCAGGGCATTCCAGACCGTGTCCACATCAGCACGGATAAATATCACATAGACGAAATCCGGGGCGCAGGTTTTGCCGGTTGAGGCCCGGGTTTCAAAATCGGAGCTTGTGTGTTCAGCCATGGCGTTTGTGTTTCCTGTTCTGAAGATCGGTTTCGCATTGGGTTTTGAGATCGGCCAGCGCTTCAAGACGCGCATCCTCGAACTTGCCGACCCAGCGATGCACGATCTCGGAAATCGGCACCGGGTTGAGGAAATGACGCTTGCAGCGGCCGTCCCACTGGGTGGTAACAAGATTGGCGCGCTCCAGTATGGCCAGATGCTTGGCAATGCCCTGCCGTGACATGGACGCGCCCGCCGACAACTCATTCAGCGTTTGACCGCGCTTTTCGTAAAGACAGTCCAGCAACCGGCGACGGGTGGGATCGGCTAGCGCCTGAAACAAATCACTCATGCAGTCATTATGCAACCAAATGGTTGCATGTCAAGCAGGGTGAATTTCCCGCTGCTAAAAGGGGCCATAGTCGGAAAGTCTGAAGATCAGCAGGCCGGGTGTCAGCCTTTGACTGCCAGATAGCCGCCAATGCACACGAAAAAGCCGCCGGTCAGGAGCTTGGCCTCCCGCTCGCGGGAAAAGCCCTTTGAAGCCGCCGATATCCGGTTTGCTGCGGCCGCATAGACGGCTTTCACAAGGCCGACCGATACAATGGTGATGGTCGAAATGATGGCGATATCGACGGCGGTCAGACTGGCAAGATCGAGAAAGGTCGGCAGCAGGCTCGCATAAAAGAAGATGGCCTTCACATCGCCCAGCGTCAGCAACAGCCCCGCCCCGAAGCTGGCCGCCAGCGTACCGCTTCCTGATGCCTGCTTTCCGCCGGCCTCGATTTGTGTTGCGGGTGCGGAAGGTTGTTTTCCCAGCTGGCTGCGAATCAGACCGATGCCGAACCAGATCAGATAAGCTGCCGCCAGATACTTGATGATGGCGAACAGTGCGCCGAGCTGACTGGCAAGGGCCGTCATGCTCAAAATTGCCATGGTCATGAAAATCAGGTCGCCGGCCACGATGCCCGCTGCCGCCGCCAATCCGTTTTTCACATCGTAGATTGCCGAACGGGCCACCACCAGCGCCACGCTGGAACTGGGAAGCGCGGCGAGCGCACACATGATAAAAAATAATGCGAAGGAACTGGTAAGGGTCATCGGTATTCCGTGTTTGTCGTGCAGAGCATAATGTCACTGGACTATAGGAAGAGACAATACACGCCCTGGGTATCTTTAGACCGATTTGCCCTCTGCCACCTGCAGGTTGATGCTGGCGCCTTCGGCATTGAACGTTTTTCGCCCAGGGGCGTTTGGCTTGTTGATATTGCAATTACCGGAAGGAACAAATCTTGGCTAACACGTTACGTATTGCAGCGCTGTCGGCGGTCGCCGGAGCAGGCTTCATGTTGCATCAGGCATCAGCCGCTGCCGACGAGATCGGCAAGATCGGCGTCGACTGGCTCGGCAACGATATTGTCGTTGAGGCGGTGGATGACCCAGACGTGAAGGGGGTTACCTGCCACCTTGCCTATTTCGAGCGTGGTATCATCGACCGTCTGCAGCAGGGCAACTGGTTCGAGGACCCGTCGAATTCCGCCATTGAATGCCGGCAGTCCGGCCCCATCGAAGTGGGCGAAATCGAGCAGGACAGCAATGGTGAGGAAATCTTCAAGAGCGGGCGGTCTTTGATATGGAAGAAGCTGGTGGTCAAGAGGTTGTATGATCGCGAGCGCAACATGCTGGTCTATCTGGCCCATTCGCGGGAGGTCAGTCAGGGTTCCGCAAAGATGTCGATTTCGACAGTCAAACTTCCGGACAGTGCCGTGGTGCAGTAGCCAGTCCGCAGACTGGGCGTAGAATCTTGTTGCCCTGACCCTTGCAGCGGCCTGCCGGACAGGTGCAAGATCATCCCTGGAAGGGCATTCGGGGGAGGTAACCAGCTGGAACCGATTGGTTTTACCATGGAAATGGGCGTCGTGATCGGCCTGCTGGCCTTCACGGTGTTCCTGTTTGTCTCCGAAATCATTCGCATTGATCTGGCGGCATTGCTGGTTCTGGTTCTGGTCGGCATATTCTCCTACCTGCCGGGCCTCGAGCGGCTGGCCGATGTCACACACCTGTTTGACGGTTTTGCCTCGAACGCGGTCATCTCCATCATAGCCGTCATGATTGTGGGAGCGGGGCTCGACCGCACCGGCATCATGAACAAGGTCGCGGCTGCCATTCTCAAATATGGAGGAACGACCGAGGGCCGCGTGCTCCCGATTGTATCGGGTACTGTCGGCGTGATTTCCAGCTTCCTGCAGAATGTCGGTGCGGCAGCACTCTTTCTGCCGGTGGTAAGCCGGATTTCGACCCGCTCCGGCATCCCCCTCAGCCGCTTGCTGATGCCAATGGGCTTCTGCGCCATCCTGGGTGGCACGATGACCATGGTGGGGTCTTCGCCCCTCATCCTCCTCAACGATCTTGTTTTGACGGCCAACACCAGCCTGCCCGACGGCCAGAAAATGGCGCCCTTCAGCCTGTTTTCCGTCGCACCCATCGGCGCCGCACTGATCGCCACAGGCATATTGTATTTTCTTCTGCTCGGCCGCTGGGTGCTGCCTGGGTCTTCCGGTGCGTCGGAGGTCACGACCGGGCGTGGCACCGCTGAATATCTGCAGCGCGTTTATGGTCTGCATGCCAATGTGTTCGAGGTCGATGTTCCGGAGGACAGCCCGCTGGTCGGGCAGATTCTCGCCGACATCAACAACGAGAACAATCTATACATCATTTCGACCTTCTACCGCGGCAAGGCGTCGATGATTCAGATATTGACGGCCGAGATTGCCGCACCCTGTCGTCTGGCAATCATTGGCGGCAAATCCGAGGTGGAACAATTCGCTGACCGGTTCGGCCTCACAATGCGGCCGGAACTGGATGTCTTCGCCGAAGAATTCGCGCCGACCAATGCCGGCATTGCCGAACTGGTCATCCCGCCCGATTCAAAACTCATTGGCAAAAGCCCCCGCGACCTGCTGCTGCGCAAGACCTATGGATTGAGCCTGCTTGCAATTCATCGCGGCGAGGAAACGCTCAGCCATGTAAAAACGGAAGAACACGAGCCAACGCAGATCGGGCTGGTGGCTTTTCAGGCAGGGGACATGCTGGTTGCCCACACCCGCTGGGACAATCTGATGCGCCTGAAACGCGATCGCGATTTCGTCGTCGTGACAGCGGATTTTCCGCAGGATGAACTGCGGCCCCACAAGGTGGGCTGGGCGGTGTTTTTCTTTGTCGTATCCTTGTCCCTCATCCTGTTTACCGATGTGCGGCTGTCCCTGTGCCTACTCACAGGTGCGGTTGGCATGATCCTGACAAGGGTGCTCAACATCGAGGAGGCTTACCGGGCGGTCGGCTGGAACACGGTTTTTCTGCTCGCCAGCCTCATTCCGCTTGGCCAGGCGGTACAGAACACCGGCACGGCGGAATGGATCGCGCAACAAATTCTCTTTGTTCTGCATGGCTGGCCGGCATGGGCGCTTCAGGCAGGCGTGGCAATCCTGGCAACGGTGTTTTCGCTGGTGATGTCCAATGTCGGCGCGACGGTGCTTCTCGTTCCGCTTGCCGTGTCGATTGCCGTTGCAGTTGGGGCCGATCCGGCAGTTTTTGCCATGACAGTGGCAATCTCGACGTCCAATTCCTTCATCATTCCAACCCATCAGGTAAACGCGCTGATCATGGGGCCGGCAGGGTACAAGGTCACCGACTTCATCAAGTCCGGCGGCATCATGACCATCCTGTTCCTGGTCGTTTCGCTGATTATGCTGAACGTCGTCTTTTAGCAGTTTACGGCTTGCAACACGGTCCGCTGGCCATGATCTACCAAAGCGTCTTCAGAGCCCTTCCGCTCCATTCCGCATCGTAGTCCGGGCCGCCCACCTCATTGTCACTGACATGGGCAAGCACTTCGCCGGGTGTCGGCAGATTGGCCGGATCGACTTGCACATCCCTGTCCCAGAGCTTTGAGCGCACCACAGCCCGGCCACACTGGAAATAAACCGAACGGGTGCGGATGATCATCACCGAGCGCGGCGCCTTGCCCTCCACCGCAAAGGAGGAAAGCAGTTCAGAATCAGCGGAAAGATGCGCTTCGCCGTTGACGCGCAAGGCATTGAGAGAGCCCGGCACCAGAAAGCACAATGCAACACGCGGGTCCGCCACCACATTGCGCAACGTGTCGGTGCGGTTGTTGCCCTTGCGGTCCGGCATCATCAACGTGCGCTCGTCATGAACCCGTACGAAGCCAGGCAGGTCGCCGCGCGGAGAACAATCCAGCATGCCGCCATCGCGCGCATCGCCCATGGTTGCGATTGTGCAGAATGGGGATGCCTCGATGAAGGCGCGGTATTGCGGGATCACTTCCGCAGTTTCCTTTACCAGCGAAGCCTGGCCGGGTTCGCCATAGAGTGCCTGAAGTTCTTCAAGGGTTTCGATGTGGGACATGGGTTTCTCCCCTCAATGGCCGGAAAACCAGCCTTCGAGAAATCTGAGATAAACGGCGGTGAGTGTATCGAGATCAGAAAGCGCAATGCGCTCGTCCACCTGGTGCATGGTCTGGCCGATCAGGCCGAATTCCACCACGGGGCAATAGTCCTTGATGAAACGGGCATCCGAGGTGCCGCCGCCGGTGGAAAGTTCCGGCGTCCTGCCGGTAACATCCGCGATGGCGGCGGAAAGCTTGCCGACCAATTCCGTTTCACGGGTCAGGAACACCGGGCTTACCCGCCCCACCCAGTCGACCGAATAGTTGACGGGTGCGTCCTTGCCATGGCGGATGCGGGAAGCTTTCGCCCCCTTTTCAAGCCGTGACAGGATTTCGGCCTTCAGGCTGTCGCCGTCCCATGTGTCGTTGAAGCGGATGTTGAAACCGGCTGTTGCATCTGCGGGGATCACGTTGACGGCGGGATTGCCCACATCCACCGTTGTCACTTCCATATTGGTTGGCTGGAAGTGATCGGTCTCCTCATCGAATGGTGTTGCCAGCAGCGCGTCGAGAAGATCCATCAGGCCGCGCACGGGGTTGTCGGCAAGGTGGGGATAGGCAGAATGTCCCTGCACGCCATGCACGGTGATGCGGCCGGAAAGAGAACCGCGGCGGCCATTCTTGATCATGTCACCAATGGCCTCGGGATTGGAGGGCTCGCCGACAATGGATGCGTCCCAGCGCTCGCCTTTTCCGGCGGCCCATTGCAGCAGCTTGTCGGTACCGTTGACCGAAGGGCCTTCCTCGTCGCCGGTAATCAGAAACGAGACCGAGCCGTCAGGCTTTCCGTGTTTTTCCAGATATGCTTCCACCGCCGCGATGAAACAGGCAATGCCGCCTTTCATGTCGACCGCTCCGCGGCCATACATCACCCCGTCCTTTACCTCCGCGCCAAAGGGCGGCAAAGCCCAGGCAGCTTCTTCACCCGCCGGCACCACATCGGTGTGGCCGGCAAACATGAGGTGGGGACTGCCGGAGCCAAGACGGGCATACAGGTTGTCCACATCCGCAGTGCCGGCCTCGCTGAAAGTGACGCGCTGGCAGTTAAAGCCCAGCGGCGCCAGAACCTTTTCAAGATAATCGAGCGTTCCCGCCGTGTCGGGAGTCACCGAAGGACAGCGGATCATGGCGGCAAGATGCCGGGCGGCGGCAGGAAAACCGGTGTAATCGTTCATGCCGCTTCACTGCCTTATTTGCTGTAAAATGAAAAGTACAAAGCAGCGTGGCCAACATGGCTATCGCCCGAAACGGCTGCTTTGCGAAGGTGGATCGCGGGAGATATCATCAGGTTCACCAAATGGTGGCGGGCCATGGTGGTTTGTCTGCGGATGGCTTTTGCGCAGGGCAAGGAACAGGATCAGCAACACGTTGATGCCCGGCACAAAGAGCAGTATGGCCAGCGGCCAGGGCAGGTTGACGTCGTTGAGGCGCTTTACGCTGAGGGCAAGGCTGCTCCACAGATTGAAAAAGCCCACCGCCATAAAGGCGAAGCCCGCAAAGGTCAGCCTTGCCTGGTCTTCTCCGGCAACCACCGCCCAGTAAACACTCAAACAGAACAGGATGATCTGGAACAGGATGGATAGGGTGTAGGACTGCCGGGCGATACGGCCGGAGAAGCCGAAAAACAGCCATAACAGACCGGGGGCGTCATCCCGTTTGTCTTCCGGCGCATAACCCGGTTTGCGCTTTTGCGCCGCCATGAAACCTCCCCGTAACCCTGGATGGCCGTAACACTGAATGGTTTGTGTTTACAGGACAACATAGCAGGACCGAACCGGAGTGAAAACCGTGGCGCAAAACGGGACGATCAATTCAACCTGTTGAAAAATAGGGAAAAAACAAGCCTTGTGACGGAATGCACATCATCAGGCCACCGCCAAAGCTAGATTGCAGTCATCGAAGGCGGAAGCAGAACCGCCAAGATGAAACCGGAACGAAAACAACAGGAGAGAGTCATGAACACTTTCAAGAAAACCATCGTCGCCATCGCCGCCGCATCCACCCTTGCGGTTGCCGCAGCACCTGCCTATGCCGGCCCGCCCGCCTGGCAGAAGCCCTTCGTTAAAGGCCTCGGCTTCGGTGTTGGCCTGGGCATCGCAGGCGCCATCTTCCAGCCGCGCCCCCAGACGATTGTTGTCCAGCAGCAGCCGGTTTGCGGCCAGTATCCGGTCCGCAACGCCTACGGCCAGGTCGTCGGCTATCAGACCATCTGCCAGTAAGAACAGCTGCCCTGCCGCGGGACTTGAAGACCCGCGGTAGCACGGCACCCCCATTGCGGACCCGGACCGGACTGGCCGGATAACGCCCCAAACGGACGGAAAAGTTCGGGTTCGCAACACCCAGGGAAGCTTTGCCGGCAGAAGCGCAGACTGCTTCACCCGCCAAAGCCTCCGGTGTAGACAAAGTGGGATTGCCTCTCGCAGCTTTCTCTCTCTCCGATGCGAGAGGAATGCCAATTAACCCCCGGATGTTCTTTCGTCCGGGGGTTTTACGTTGCAGGCAACATTGGGCCGGTTCAGTCCCGCAGCAACTCGTTGATGCCGGTTTTCGAGCGGGTCTGCTCATCGACGGTCTTGACGATCACCGCACAGTAAAGCGACGGGCCGGCATCGCCATTGGGCAGCGCCTTGCCTGGCATCGCACCGGCCACCACCACCGAGTAGGGCGGCACTTCGCCATACAGGACTTCGCCGGTTGCCCGGTTCACGATCTTCGTCGACTTGCCGATATAAACACCCATGCCGAGCACCGAGCCCTCGCGCACGATGCAGCCCTCGACCACTTCAGAACGTGCCCCGATGAAGCAGTTGTCCTCGATAATGGTCGGCCCGGCCTGCATGGGCTCAAGCACACCGCCAATGCCGACACCGCCGGAAAGATGCACATTCTTGCCGATCTGGGCACACGAGCCGACTGTCGCCCAGCCATCCACCATGGAGCCCTCGTCCACATAGGCCCCGAGATTGACGAAGGAAGGCATCAACACCACACCCTTGGCGATATAGGCAGACCGGCGCACGATCGAGCCCGGCACGGCGCGGAAACCGGCTGCGCGAAACTGGTTTTCCCCCCAGCCTTCGAATTTTGACGGTACCTTGTCCCACCAGGTGGCGTTGCCATTGCCGCCGGGGATGACTTCCATATCGTTGAGACGGAAGGACAAAAGCACCGCCTTTTTCAACCATTGATGCACCGTCCAGGCACCGTCCCCGGCCCGCGAGGCAACCCGCGCCTGGCCGCTGTCGAGCAGGTTGAGCGCTTCCTCGACCGCTTCGCGCACCTCGCCGGTGGTGCTGATGGTAATCGCGTCGCGTTCCTCAAAGGCCTTCTCAATGATGCTTTCCAGAGCGGAATGATCAGCCGCGGTGGCGGATTGGGACATTTCTTAACTCCTGCTTCGGTAGATTCCTGCGGCTTTGCTGCACAGATTCGCCGTCCTGATTTCACTGTGACGTGAACCGGATCGGTTTGAATTCGCGGCGAAGCTATGCGAACTCTGCCGAAGGGTCAATCAAGCGGGTTGCGGACCGGAAAATGTTTCGACAATGACCTTATGTACCCGATAAACCAGCCGCCGGAGCCTGCAAAACGACATCGACTGGGCTTGCGCCGTCAACGTTTGGCGCTTCGGCAACAATGACAGGATCAAAATGAGTCAATCCACCCGAAAGATGCATCGCGGGCCGCTGGTCCCTTCACCGGAAGATGTCGAGAAATCCCACAAGGTTCCCGATACGCCGCAGACCCGTGCCCCGGCCTACCGTCTTGCCTTTGATGACAAGGATTTTCTTTGCCGTGAGGAGCTACGCCCTGTCCGCCTGCAGCTTGAATTGCTGAAACCTGAAATGATCCTTTCCGAGCGCGGCGTGGATTCGACCGTGGTCCTGTTCGGCGGTGCGCGCATTCCCGAACCCGGCAAGGAAGCTTGGGCGGCCAAGAATGAGGTTCAGAAGAAAAACCTGGAGGCCAATGCCCAATATTATGTTGAAGCGCGGGAGTTTGCCCGCCTGGCCTCGCTCTATTCAGCAAAAACCTACAACAAGGAAATGGTGGTGTGTACCGGCGGCGGGCCCGGCGTGATGGAGGCAGGCTCGCGCGGCGCCGATGATGTGGGTGCACCCTCGATCGGACTCAACATTGTGTTGCCCCACGAGCAGGCACCCAATGAATACGTCACCCCCGATCTGTGCTTCAACTTCCACTATTTTGCGATCCGCAAGATGCATTTCCTGATGCGCGCCAAGGCGATTGCCGTCTTCCCCGGCGGGTTTGGAACCATGGATGAAATGTTCGAGGCGCTGACCCTGATCCAGACCAAGCGCATGGATCCGGTGCCCTTTTTGCTGTTCGGCAAATCATTTTGGACCTCGATCATCCATTTCGACGAGCTTGCACGCCAGGGCACCATTTCTCCTGGAGACCTCGATCTGTTCCATTTCGTCGATACCGCAAAGGAAGGCTGGGAGTTGATCGTAAATCACTACGAGCTTCCCCGGGCCTGATCGTTCCCCGGTTCGAAGCCTGCCGCACCGGATTACCGGGAAAGCTTGCCCGGATTTCCCCGGATCGGGCGAAACGGCCGAATCCCTGATTTCGTAACCAAGGGTAACCTTGCCACTATTGTGTCCCATTTGGCCCCTTTGGCGGGCAATACGAGGGCTGCTAAAATTGTCTTGTTTTTGAAGATAGTCCGCTAACTGTCAGAAACAAAAAGAGAATAAAAAACACTCACGTTTCGTGACAAAATACACATTCCTAACAATTTTCAGGCCTTAAATTGCAACCAACCGGTGGCCATATGCGTTACCGGAAGGACGGAACCGAAATGTTCTGCCAACGGTACAACGGTTACCACGGGCGTTAAATACAGGGAGCAAGGCATGGCCTCGCAGTTCTACATTCCAAAAAATCATTCCGCTTCGCAAGGCGAACGCCGGAACGGCTTTGGTGAACGTGCTTCCTGCACCCCTGAACTGGGCGTCCAGCCGTTCAACCGTGACTGTGTTGTTCTCGCCTTCGGCAAGCATGCCCGGGTGAAGGATGGCCAGCAGCTGGCCGGCACCGGTGCACTCGTCTTCGAGGGCGAAGTCCTCGAACTGCCTGCCTGGAACTGAGCTTTCACAAAAACCTGAGTTGGATACAACCTAGGGCTGGGCGGGTTCCTTCGGCCTGTGAACGATTGTCACCAGCACGAAGGAAATGATCATCAGCAGGTACCAAGCACCCAGCTTGGCCGGGGAAACCATGGTCCAGCCTTGCAATTGCGTGGGATACAGCCAGGCTTTTGAGACGGTGCCTAGGTTTTCCGCAAACCAGATGAACAGCGCGACCAGTCCGAATCCGAGCAGCAACGGCATTTTATGGGTATGGCGGAAGACCCGGTAATGAACGAAACAGCGCCAGTAGAGCACTGCGGTTGCGGCAAACAGCAGCCAGCGGAAATCCCAAATGAAATGATGCACAAAAAAGTTCACGTAAATCGCTATGGCAAGCACCATCGTGTGCCAATGCCTTGGATAGTGCGTGTAGCGCATGTCGAACAAGCGGCTGATGCGTGCAAGATAGCTGCCGACGGCGGCATACATGAAGCCTGAAAACAACGGCACGCCGCCGATGCGAAACAGGTTTTCTTCCGGATAAATCCAGGATCCGGCATGAGTCTTGAAGATTTCCATGGCCGTGCCGACGATGTGAAAAATCAGGATTACCTTCGCTTCATCCCAGGTCTCCAGCCTGCCCAACACCATGACAAGCTGGATGGTGAGCGCTGCCAAAAACAGAAAATCGTAGCGTGTCAGCCACGCACTGTCCGGGTAGGCAAGATGGGTGCCGATGATCAGAGCCAGCATCAGCCCGCCAAAGAGACAGGCCCATGCCTGCTTTAACCCGAACACCAAAAACTCAACCAGCGCGCCGTAGATGCCACGCTCCGGCAGTGCATCGAGCAGCCGGTGTGCCTGCTGGTCTATCGCCTTTTCAAGGGAGGTGAAGCGCCTCATGCAGGATTTCTGGCAGGCCCGATGGCTTCCAATACGTCCGCGAGGAAATCATCAAGGTGGTCGGTCACATGATCGATGTGAGGCGCGTCGCCGCCTGCAAGTTCCCATTGTTCGGCCGAGTGGGTCGAACCTGACCGCGGCACGATGAGCACGGTTACCATGCCCAGATCCTTGGGGACTTCAAGATTGCGCGGCATGTCCTCGAACATGACCGCTTCAACCGGGTGGACCACATGGGCCTTCAGGAATTTCTCGTAGGGGCCGCGTGCCGGCTTCGGCTCGAAATCGGCAGCAACAATGTCAAACATGCTGTCGAAAACCGGCTCAATGCCAATGGCGCGCAGGGTGTTTTCGGCATGCCGCACATCGCCATTGGTGAAAATGTGTTTGCGTCCGGGCAGAGAGGCGATCAGTTCGCCCAGCGCCGGATTTGCCTCCACCTCACCATAGTCGATGTCATGCACATGGGCGAGATAGTCATGGGGGTCGATGCTGTATTCCATCATCAGCCCGTTGAGGGTGGTGCCGTGATCGCGATAAAGCTGCTTTTGCAGCTTGCGTGCCTCGTCTTTTGCCAGCCCCGTCAATGACGCCACATAGTCGGTCATCTTCCAGTCGATCTGCTTGAACAGATCGGTGTGGCGGGGATAGAGCGTGTTGTCGAGGTCGAACACCCACTCGGTGATATTACTGAAAGCGTCTTTCATGATCGGTGCTATAACCGATCGTCCACCAACCCGCCAGAAGCCCATTCCCGGTTATTGTCCAAATGGAGATACTCTACGAGCCCTGGGTGCTGATCACGCTTTGCGCGGCGTTTCTGCAGAACATTCGCTCCTCGCTGCAAAAGCACCTGAAGGGCGTGATGGGAACGGCAGGCGCGACCTTCGTGCGCTTTGGTTTCGGTGTTCCGGTGGCGTTCTTGCTGTTGTTCTTGCTGCTGCAAGTGCAGGGCAAACCGCTCCCTGCACTTAGTGCCTCCTTTGCCGCCTGGGTAGCCGTGGCCGCCTTGGCGCAAATCATCGCTCAGGCGCTGTTGATAGCCGTCTTTTCCTACCAGAATTTCGTCGTTGGCTCTGCTTATTCGCGCACCGAGCCAATACAGGCTGCCCTTTTCGGTCTCGTTTTTCTGGGGGAATTTGCAACCACCGGCGTCCTGATTGCCATCGCGATTGCCATGGCCGGTGTCATGTTGATGTCGGTGGCAAAAACCCGGGTAACGCCGCTTTCCCTTGTCACGGGCCTCCTGTCACCCGGGGCGGGAATGGGGCTGCTTTCCGGCGCCTTCTTCGGCCTTGCTGCGGTCTGTTATCGCGGTGCTTCCCTGTCCCTTGAAGGGCCGGGTTACATGATCCAGGCAGCCGTGACCCTGTGTGTGGCGATTACCCTGCAGTCGGTTCTGCTCGCTGCATGGATTGCCTGGCGCAATCCCGGGGAGTTTTCCGCCATCGCAAGCGCCTGGAAGCCCTCTGCGCTGGTCGGCCTTGTCGGCGCGCTCGCCTCCTTCGGCTGGTTTGCCGCCATGACCCTTCAGCAGGCATCAGTGGTAAAGACCCTGGCCCAGGTGGAAATCCTTTTCACCATGGCGACGTCCTGGTTCGTTTTTCGCGAGCGCATTACGGCAACCGAACTCATGGGCGTTTTTCTGGTTACCGCCGGGATACTCGCCCTGTTGTGGTTTGGTTAGGCTGTATTGACACTCAGGACGGCAAAATCAGCGTTCCCGCGCCGTGCTCGGTGAACAGTTCGAGCAGCACTGCATGGGGCGTCTTGCCGTTTAGAATGACGACGCCCTCCACGCCCTTTTCAATCGCCTCAATACAGGTTTCCACCTTGGGGATCATGCCGCCGGCAATGGTCCCGTCCCTGATCATTGCCTTGCACTGGGTAGCCGTGAGTTCCTTCTGGACGTTCTTGTCCTTGTCCATCACGCCGGGGACATCGGTCAAAAACAGCAGCCGCTTGGCGCTCAGCGCCCCGGCAATCGCGCCGGCAAAGGTATCGGCATTGATGTTGTAAGTATGGCCATCCCGGCCCGGCGCCACCGGCGCAATCACGGGGATCATCTCCGAACGGGCCAGCAGGTCGAGCAGGGTGCGATCCACTTCAGTGACGTGGCCGACAAACCCCAGATCGAGCATTTTTTCGATGTTGGAGTCCGGATCAATGACGGTCTTCTTCGCCTTTTCCGCGAACACCATGTTACCGTCCTTGCCACAGAGGCCGATCGCCCATTCGCCCTCGGCATTGATCATGGCGACGATTTCCTTGTTGATGGATCCCGCCAGCACCATCTCGACGATTTCCATCGTCTTTTCATCGGTAACCCTCAAGCCGCTCTCGAAGCGCGACTGGATCTGCATCTTTTCCAGCATCTGGCCGATTTGCGGCCCGCCGCCATGGACGACGATCGGGTTGATGCCCGACTGTTTCAACAGTGCAATGTCGCGCGCAAAGGCCTGGCCCAAAAGCGCATCCCCCATGGCATGCCCGCCATACTTCACCACAACCGTGTGGTTTTCGTATTTCTGCATGTAGGGCAGGGCCTTGGACAGCAGCCTCGCCTGTTTTTCAGGTTCACTCAGATTGTCGAAGTTTTCGCTCATGGTATCCTTGCTGAATGAAAGTGGCGCTCTAGCTGGTTCGGCCCTTGCCTGGGCTTGCCGCAGCCCTAGTTTTGGTCCTGTTTACCGTCTATGTTTGAAATAGCAATCGGTTGCCGGTGCCCGGGGCGCTCGCGGCGGTTTGCCACCGATATGGGAAGCTGAATTGCCGAACGAACCCAATGCACCGGATTTGCACGAACTGTTGTCCCGCGTCGCGCTGGCTGACCGCGCCGCCTTTGACACGCTCTATGCTGCGGCAAGCCCGAAACTTTTCGCCGTGCTGATCCGTATTCTGAGAGACCGGAGCATGGCTGAGGACGCTTTGCAGGAAGTGTTTGTAAAGGTGTGGCAAAAGGCGGACGGGTTTCGCTCCGGCAGTCAGGCGCCGATGGCATGGCTGTATGCGATTGCGCGCAACCATGCCATTGACACCATCCGTGCGCAAAAACGTCTCCATGATGATCTCGACGATCATCAGGAATTGTCGAGCCCGGAGCCTGACCCCGAGCAGGCCGCCGTTGCGGCCAGTGAACGCGAACGCATTGATAACTGCCTTGAGGAGTTGGAACCCCAAAAGGCGGAAGCGGTGGTCTCCGCCTATATGGAAGGCTACAGCTATCAGGAACTGGCGGACCGCTATTCGGTACCGCTGAACACGATGAGAACCTGGCTGCGCCGCAGCCTCATCAGTTTGAGGAAGTGTCTGGACGATGGCTAAGCGGCAGGAAAAAGACCGCGATGATCTGGAAGCGCTGGCCGCCGAATACGTTGTCGGCGTGCTGGAAGCTGATGAACGCCGCCGTTTCGAGGCGCTGGTTAAGACGTCTCCCGAAGCTGCCCAGGCGCTGCAGCGGTGGGAGAACCGCCTGCACGGTCTTAATGAAGGCTATGGTTCGCAGCAGCCCCCGGCCTCGATCAAAAAACACATCGACAAGCGCCTGTTTCCCGATGCCCGTCAAAACAGCGGCGGGCTGTGGCAGTCGCTTGCCTTCTGGCGCGGTTTCAGTCTCGTCGGCACGGCAGCTGCCGTTGCGCTCGCCCTTTGGGCGGCCGGCCTTTCCGGCGAGGTTTCCCAAAGCCGCATTGCCTTGATCGATGCGGAGAAATCCGCCGCCGAAGCCCAGCGAAATCTCAAGGCCTATGAAGGAGAACTGGCAGCCCGTGCCGGGCGTCTTGCCGAATTGGAAAGCGAACTGGCGCAGACCCGGTCAGGGCTTGAAACCGCGCAAGCGGAATTGGCCGAAATGGCCGAACGCAGTCAGCCGATCCTGGTGGTTTCGCTTGAATCGGGCGATACCGATTACCGTTTTCTGGCCGTCCATGAGGAAGGTTCTGACGAAATGCGCATGACGCTGGTCTCTGGCGACGCCCAGGCAGGCAAGGACTTTGAACTGTGGCTGGTTGAGCCGGATAAACAGACCGTGTCGCTTGGCGTCATCAGTGAGGGCAAATCGGCGGTGGTGCTGGCGCCCGAACATGCTGGCGTTCTTGAAAAAGGCGGCCTGCTTGCCGTTTCCATTGAGCAGAAGGGTGGTTCGCCCACAGGCATTGCCCAGGGCCCGGTGGTAGCGGTCGGGGCGCCGCAAAAGCTCTGAATGCCGATATAGCCTAGAGCAATCCCGCTATCGCCGCATAAAATTCGCCAAGTCCTGTTTTCTTTTCCGATGAGGTCGCGATGATTTCGGGGTAGGCGGCGGGATGGCGCTTGAGCGCTTGAAGGGTCTCCGCCTCCAGCCTGGCAACGGCAGGTGGCTTGATCTTGTCGGTCTTGGTCAGCACCACCTGGTAGGAAACGGCCGCCTTGTCGAGCAGCGCCATGACCTCTTCATCGTTCTTCTTGATGCCATGGCGCGCATCGATCAGCACGAATACGCGCTTTAACGTCGCCCGGCCGCGCAGATAGTCGAAAACCAGTTTCGTCCATTGTTCGACCTGCGCCTTGGGCGCCTTGGCAAAGCCGTATCCCGGCATGTCGACGAGTGCCAGTGGCGGCAGATCGCCCGCTTCGCCGCTGTAACCGTCGGGAACGAAGAAATTCAGCTCCTGGGTGCGGCCCGGCGTGTTCGAGGTGCGGGCCAGCCCCTTCTGGCCGAGAAGGGCATTGATCAACGAGGACTTTCCCACATTGGAACGTCCCGCAAAGGCAATTTCCGCCGGGCCTTCCGGTGGCAGGAAGGGCATTGACGGTACGCCGCGAATGAAGACCCAGGGCCTGGCGAAAAGCTGCCGGCCCTTCTCGGCAAGGACCGGATCGGGGCCGGGCACGGCACCAGACGCCGCCCGGGATACGGCAGCTGGAGCAGCATTGGCCGCTGCTTGTTTATCTTCCGCCATCGTTGGTGTCGCCCTTTGCTGGTGCGGCTTTCTGCAGTGCATCAATATCTGCGCCCCGGATGGCGTCAATGGCTGCCGAAATTTTGTCAGCGGGCCAATGCCACCACGCCAGGTCAAGCAGCCGGGCGATGCCGGTTTTGTCAAACCGCAATTTGAGCACCCTCGCAGGATTGCCGCCTGCAATGGCGTAGGCCGGAATGTCGGAAACGACAACCGAGCGCGCTGCAACAATTGCCCCGTCCCCGATGGTAACGCCCGGCATGACAAGGCATTCCCGGCCCATCCACACGTCATTGCCGATGACTGTGTCGCCGCGGCTCTGGGAAACCCAGGCTCGCGGGTCGAAGCCTTTTTCCCATCCACCACCAAAAATGTTGAATGGATAGGTGGAAAAACCGCCCATGGCATGGTTGGCACCGTTCATCAGGAAGGTTGCCCCTGTCGCAATGGCCGTGAATTTCCCGATAATCAGCCGATCGCCATAAAAGTCATAGTGATACAGCACATTGCGGTCCTCGAACCGTTCGGCGCCGTGCGGGTCGTCGTAATAGGTGTAGTCGCCAACCTCGATGTTGGAACGGGTGATGAAGTTTTTCAGGAATGCCGTTCTGGCAAAGCCTTCCAGGGGGTAGAGAGTATTCGGGTCAGGTCCGTGCATTTGGGAACTCCGCAACGCTTGCATTTCACGAAAGATGAAAAGCGGCCAACCGCGATCAATGCCGGCTTTTGAACTGGCAGGGAAGGGTATGGGGCCGAGCGTTACTGGTTCATTGGCAGGACACTCCTGAAATTGGGGCTTTCAAGTACCAAGTCTAAACCGCAATCACGATCATGCCCAGGCTATTTGCTGGGTGTGTCGCCCTTCTGGCGGTTGAACATGCTTTTCAGATTGTCCCATAGCTCGATCTTGACGCCGTGCTTTCGCATGATCACACCCTGCTGGGCAATCGACAGGGTATTGTTCCAGGCCCAGTAGATGACCAGACCGGCCGGGAACGTCGCCAGCATGAAGGTGAAGACAATCGGCATCCATTTGAAGATCATCGCCTGGGTTGGATCTGGCGGGGCGGGGTTCATCTGCATCTGCAGGAACATCGTAATGCCCATGATCAGCGGCCAGATGCCGATGGCAAGGATCGCCAGAATGGCCGGGCTTTCAAAGGGCAACAGGCCGAACAGGTTGAGGATTGAGGTCGGGTCAGGCGCCGAAAGATCCTGAATCCAGCCGAAGAAGGGTGCATGGCGCATCTCGATGGTCACGTAGATGACCTTGTAGAGTGCAAAGAAAACCGGGATCTGGATCAGCATCGGCCAGCAGCCCGCCGCCGGATTGATCTTCTCCCGCTTGTAGAGCGCCATCATCTCTTGCTGCATCTTCAGCCGGTCATCGCCTGCCTTGGCCTTGATCTTTTCCATCTCCGGCTGGACTTTTTTCATCTTCGCCATCGAGGCGTAGGACATGTTGGCCAGCGGAAACAGGACTGCCTTGATGACCACTGTCGTCAGCAGGATGGCAACGCCGAAATTCCCGACCTGGTGGTAGAGCCAGTTCATCAGCTTGAAGAGCGGCTTGGTGATGAAATAAAACCAGCCCCAGTCGATCATCAGATCGAAGCTCTCGATGTTCTCCGACTCCTGATAGGCGTCGACCACTTCGGTTTTCTTCGCGCCACCGAAGAAACGGTGCCCGACCTGCTGTGTGCCGCCCGCATTGACGGTCAGCGTTTCACCAAGATAGTCGGCCTGATAACGCTCGCGGCCGGAATCGAAATAGGCAAAGCGCGGCTTGAAGCTGCCATCTGGAATAAGCGCCGTCGCCCAGTATTTGTCGGTAATGCCGAGCCAGCCACGTTCATGGGTCTCGCTCAATACCTGTTTGTCGTCCTTTACGTCGGAATAGTCGACTTCCTGCAGGCCATCCTCGCCGAAGACGCCAATGAGCCCTTCATGCAGCACAAAGATGTTGGCCGTCTGGGGCGTGCCGAAACGGGTAACCCGGGCATAGGGCGAAAGGGAAATCGCATTGCCGGAATTGTTCTCAATCGTATCCTCGATCGTGAACAGAAAGATATCGTCAAGGCTGATGGTACGGCGGAAGGTGACGTTCTTTGCATTGCGCCATTCAAGCACGACCGGGTTGCCGGGAGAGAGTTTGTCGTTTCCGGAAACCTGCCATTCGGTTTCCGGTCCCGGTACATCACCCGATTCAGCCGATCCGACAAAACCGAACTCGGCAAAATAACCTTCCGATGTCTGAGAGGGAGAGAGCAGGGTGACCAGCGGGCTCGTCTTGTCGATGGTCAGGTGGTAATCCTTCAGTCGCAGATCGTCGATCCGCCCGGCTTTCAGATTGATCGACCCGATGATGTGATCGTTTTCGAAGGCAATGCGGGCTGAATTGGCGATTGCTGCCTGCCGCGTGGTGGCCGATACGCCCGGAACAGCGCCATCGGCAGGATTAACGGCAGGAATGTCCCCGGAGGTGCCGGCATTGGGCAGATCGCCCGCATCCGATATGTTCTCACTGCCAGCCGTTTCATCCTTCTGGCTTGCCTGACTCTGCTCAACCTGCTGGCGCTGGGCTTCCAGTTCTGCGGCCTTGCGTTCGGCATCCAGCTTCGGGCTGACATAGAGGAATTGCCAGGCAATCAGCACCAGGACTGAAAGCGCGATTGCAAGGATCGTGTTCTTGTTCTGGCTGTCCATGATATTATCCGTTGGCGGGCCGCGGGGCCTTCTGGCTGCTCGTTGCAGCCTTTTTGCTTTTTGACAGCAGGCGGTCAATGCCTTTTGTCAGTTCTAAAACCATTGCCTGATGGGAAATGTCCAAGGCACGGCGCCGTGCAATGAGAATAATCTCGCCGCAGATCGCCTTTTGCGGACCAGGCATTTCACGCTTTGCATTGTCTGCCGCCGCTGCCACTGCGTGGCGCAGCCTGCGCTTCATGCGGTTGCGCTCGACGGCATTTCCCGTCTTGGCAGTTACCGTATAGCCGGCTTGCAGCCCGTCTTCGTCCTCGCATGGCTTTATGTTGCCCAGCAGGGTGCAGCTTTCCAGCACGGTTTTTGGCGAGCGCCGGTTTGCGATAAAACGGGCCCGTTTGCGAACGGTTGGCAAAAGCCTGGGATGTTGATGTTCAGATGTCACCGCTTCTTCCAGCAAAAAGCCCGGACGGGCCGGGCTTAAAACTTGTCTGCGTGTTTGTCCGCAGCACTGTTAACGCCGCTCGGCGTCAGGCACTCAGCCGCTTGCGGCCTTTGGCACGGCGTGAGGCGACAACCTTGCGGCCGCCGGTGGTTGCCATGCGTGAGCGGAATCCGTGGCGGCGCTTGCGCACCAGTTTACTGGGTTGAAAGGTCCGTTTCATCGCTTCTTCCTGCCCGCTGGCAGGCCTCGGTTTGTTTGTCGTTCCGGGAGCGGAAATCCCGGCACCTGGCCGGTTGTCCATCGCTGTTTTGCGCAGCATGGCTTGCAGATTTCCGAAGTTGCGCGGCTTATAGTGTCAGTCCGGGCGAAAGTCAATCGAACTCGACCCTACGCAGCCAACGGATTTGTGCAGCGGTAACGCCGCCGTGATGGCAGGTAACGGCAACGTCAAATGGCAGTGAGAATGGGCGTGAAGCCTTGCATCCGCGCTGATTTACGGTGATTTAACGCCACCCGGTGTGTTCAGGCGGACTATTTTAAGCATAACCACACAAAATAGCACAAATGCCATGGAGCACGCATAGGTTGAATGTTATGAACACCACAATGGCGAGAGATGATGGCTTCCACGGAACCTAACTCAAAGACAGATAGCCCGGCCTCCGGCCATGGCGGGAGCGAAGCCGGCCCTGCCGGCCCTTCTTCCGTGCGTAAATGGCTGCCGGTCGGGGTAATCGCTGCCCTGCTGGGAGGTGCATGGTTTGCCGGGCTGTTCGACTACATCTCTCTTTCCTCAATCATCATGCACCGCGAAGCACTGGGCGATTTCGTCAGCAGGAACTTCATTCTGGGCATTGCCGGTTTCATTCTTCTTTATGCCGGTCTGGTGGCGATCTCCTTTCCGGGTGCCTCGCTTCTGACCATCGCGGCAGGTTTCTTGTTTGGCGGCCTTGTTGGCGGCATGGCGACCGTTGTCGGCGCCACGCTTGGGGCGGCGATTATCTTCGAGGTTGCCAGATCCTCTTTCGGCGACACACTGGAAAAGCGCACCGGCCGGTTTGTCGAGAAAATGCGCAAGGGGTTTCAGGAGGACAGCTTTCTTTATCTGCTGACCCTGCGTCTCACGCCGGTGTTTCCCTTTTGGGTTATAAACATCGTGCCGGCACTGCTGAAGATGCGGCTGGCGCCTTATGTGCTGGCGACGTTTATCGGCATCATTCCGGGCACCCTTGCCTATTCCTATATCGGCTCGGGCCTCGACAGCGTCATCATGGCGCAGGAACGGGCTAATCCCGGCTGCGCGGCGCAGGGAACCTGCGAAATCGATCCCGCCTCGCTGATTACCGGCGACGTGATTATCGCCATGGTGGCGCTCGGCATCATTTCCCTGTTGCCGGTGGTCGTCAAAAAACTGCGGGGCAAACGGCAATAAAGCGCCGCCGCCTGATGGCGTGATCGCTGTAGCGTTCTGGAAGGACTGTCATGACTGAAACACTTACCCCCGACATTTGTGTTATAGGCGCCGGTTCAGGCGGGTTGACCGTAGCTGCTGCCGCTGCCTCGTTCGGGGTTGAAGTCGTGCTGATCGAAAAAGGCAAGATGGGCGGCGATTGCCTCAACTACGGGTGTGTGCCCTCAAAGGCCATCCTTGCAGCCGGCAAGCACGCCCATGCGATTGAAGAGTCCGCCCGGTTCGGGGTCTTTGCCGGCAAACCCAAGGTGGAATTTCGCAAGGTCAATCAGCATATCAAGTCGGCCATCGCCGCCATTGCGCCAAACGATTCCGTGGAGCGGTTCACCGCCCTTGGCGTGAAGGTGATTGAGGCCCCCGGCCGCTTCACGGATCCGCGTACCATTGAGGCCGGCGAATACACGATCAAGGCACGGCGGTTCGTTGTCGCCACCGGTTCATCTGCCTTCGTGCCACCCATTCCCGGTCTCGATGCAGTGGACTATTTCACCAACGAAACCCTGTTCGACAACACCCGGCGCCCTGGCCACCTCATTGTCATCGGTGGCGGGCCGATCGGCATGGAAATGGCCCAGGCCCATCTGCGTCTTGGCTCCAAAGTCACCGTCATCGAGGGCCTGAAGGCGCTCGGCAAGGACGACCCGGAACTTTCCGCCATCGTTCTGGAAAAGCTGCGTGGCGAGGGTCTTGAGATAGTGGAAGAGGCAATGGTGAGCCGCGTTGCCCGCCGTGGAAAGAACGGCGTGCGGGTTCACTACAAGCTTGATGGCAAAGAGGGTAGTGTGGATGGCACGGACCTGCTGATCGCCACCGGCCGCGCCGTCAATGTGGAGGGCCTAGGCCTTGAAGAGGCAGGCATTCGCCATGACCGCAAGGGCATCGAGGTAAAGGCGGACCTGCGCACGTCCAACCGGCGCGTCTATGCCATTGGCGATGTGGCAGGCGGCCTTCAATTCACCCATGTTGCCGGTTATCACGCCGGCCTCGTCATTCGCGGCATCCTGTTCCGGCTGACGGCAAAGCCGGACAACCGCATCATCCCCTGGGCAACCTATACCGACCCCGAGCTTGCCAATGTCGGATTGACCGAGGAAGAGGCCCGTAAACAATACAAGGATATCCACGTGCTGCGCTGGCCCTATCATGAGAACGATCGCGCCATTGCAGAAGGCAAGACAGCCGGCATGATAAAAATGATTACGGACCGCAAGGGCCGCATCTTGGGGGTCGGCATTGCCGGCACCGGCGCCGGAGAAATGATCAACATGTGGGCGCTGGCGATATCGCAGAAAATGAAAGTCAAGGATGTGGCCGGTTACATTCCGCCCTATCCTACCATGGCAGAGATTGGGAAAAGGGCGGCAATCACCTATTTTGCTCCCATGACCCGCAAGCCCTTCGTCAGAAGCCTGATAGGCTTCTTGCGCAAGTTCGGATAGGCGATGCTCGAAAAACCCGAAGCCAAGAACAAAACCGATGTTCCGCAGCAAGGCGGGCATGATACCGTTCGCGGACGTCATTTCCGGCAGAGCGTTGCCCGTGGCCTTTCAGGCCGCCTTCTGGTGCTGACGGTCATCTTCGTGATGATTGCCGAAGTGCTGATCTTCGTTCCCTCGGTGGCGAATTTCCGCAATGTCTGGCTGCAGAACCATCTTGATACCGCCGAGGCGGCCTCCATCGTCTATCTTGACGAAAGCGACATCATGCTGTCGCCGCAGGCGCAGAAATACCTGTTGAAGGCAACCCAGTCGCTTCAGGTTTCCATTCGCGAAGGCGCTGTCAACAGGCTGATGGCTTCCGGTCCTGCGCCAGGCCCTGTCACGGAGCGCATCACGCTTGGAACGATGCAACCGATGAACACGCTGCGTTCGGCCCTTTCGACGCTGTTGTTTGGCGGTGACCGTGTCTACCATGTTTCCGGGCCGATGAAGTCGGGCGATGCAGTCATCGAACTGGTCCAGATGGACAGCTATCTGCGCGATGCAATGCTCAACTACGCGCGCAACATTCTGCTCATCTCGCTGGTCATCTCCCTGATCACTGCCGGGCTTGTCTTCCTGGCGCTCTATTGGCTGATTGTCCGGCCGATCATCCGTATTTCCTCCAACATGGATGCGTTTTCAAGGCATCCGGAAGAGGCGGCGCTGGTCTATCGCCCGACCGGACGAAAAGACGAGATCGGCATTGCCGAGGCCCGTCTCTCCTCCTTGCAGAAGGATCTTCAGGCAACCCTGCGCCAGAAACAACACCTTGCAGAACTCGGCCTGGCCGTTTCCAAGATCAATCATGATCTGCGCAATATCCTGGCCTCTGCCTATCTGTTTTCCGACCGGCTGACCGGCGTTGCCGATCCCACGGTTCAGCGCCTTGCCCCCAAACTCGTCAGGACCATTGACCGGGCCGTGGAATACACAAGATCGGTGCTTGCCTACGGCAAGGCGGTTGAACGTGCGCCCGACCTTCAGGACCACAGCCTTCATGCCCTGGTGGAGGAGGTTGGCGAGACCCTGTCTGTGGAAAAATCCGCCCACATCGAATGGCGCAATCTGGTTCCGCAGCAACTGCAGCTTCGATGTGACCGGGAAAACCTGTTTCGTGCCATTCTCAATTTGTGCCGCAATTCGGTACAGGCGATGGAATCCCTGCCGCAGGATGGCCGCTCTCTGTCACTGGAAGTAACGGCCGCCGAAGCGCCGGAAGGTACCTCCATCCGCATCACCGACACCGGTCCCGGCATCCCGGTGGAGGTCCGCGAAACGCTGTTTAACGCTTTTCAGAGCTCTGCCAAGGCCGGCGGTACCGGGCTCGGCCTCGCCATCGCCCAGGAACTGGTGCGCGGCCATGGCGGCTCGATTGCGCTTGAAGAAACAGGCGCAGGCGGATCGGTTTTTCGTATTGATCTGCCGGCCGGCGGCAACCCGGCTGCAACGCAAGACCGGTAGTCCCGCACGGGTCGGTGCGGGTGTCCGCTCGTGCGGCCCGCTGCCGGGACCAAGCGGCGTATGAAGCTCCGGGAGCCGGCGGGTTCGGGATCGAAATTTGCTGAATCCAAGCTTGCTTTTCGCTGCCATTGCCTTTACCTGTTCGCCGGTCCTGACATCCGGCGTTTGGCATGGATGATGGACCCAAGGTCCGTTCCCTGACACAGCGGTTTCAGGACCCAGCGCACCCGTAGCTCAGCTGGATAGAGCACCAGACTACGAATCTGGGGGTCAGGAGTTCGAATCTCTTCGGGTGCGCCAATTTTTTCAAGGACTTAGCGGATTTCGGTGACAATCCTGGACTCGTTCCAGGCTCACCTTAGTGATAGGTTTTCCACTGGTTATTGGTGGTGAGCCTAACCGGTATTTGAAATCCCGCAGCCTGAGAGCGCCAAACTTCAAGCCTGACTTGTCTATGTAATTGGCAGGATTGGTTGGATTGCTTCAAAGCCTTTGGTGCGTTTGAAATCCATCTGGTGAACAAAGTTCCGCAGTGAATCAGATGGGTCTATGTGTTCCAGATTGAGGCTGGCAAACGTCTCACGAACAAATTTCACCGAGAGTATTGGGGTGGGTCTCATATGACCCGTTTGGCTATCCAGCATGTTCGTTCGACAGGTGACGTGCACCTCACCAAGCGGCAAAATCTGAAACAAATCTCCAGCCACCTTAAGGGCAACGCTCGCAACGTAGTCTTGATACAGTTCGTTAAACTCGCCTACCGGCATTTTCGTTTCTGACAGCCTGCCGCTCGCCAGTTGCTTCCGGCGAAAATCGGGTACCACCTCATCGGTGTGAACCTCGGCAATTGCGTGGACTATTCCCTGTGCAAATCTGAATTCAATATATGAGCCAATCCTGTCTTCCGCTGACAGCGACTGCATTTCAGCGACGACTTCCTTCATCGCTTCAGGATCACCCGCTAGTAGTTTTCGCGCCATGGCGTTGTCGCTTACCCACTCGGCGTAATCACTGCGGTATTTTTCGAGCGCTTTTTGATCCTCTTCTGTATCGCGCTCTTTTGCCTGCAAAAAGGAGTTGATGAGCTTTTGTTTTCGCTTTTCGGTGCCGCCAAATAGTTTGTCGAAAAAGTGGGGTTTGAAGTTCTTCATCGCCGGAGCAAGTTTCTCCCTATGGCGCGTACACTTGTTTGGTTTCTGGGGTTCGCCCAGGTGAGCGACTGAGTGCCAATCAACGGTGTCGGAGAGGCTGGTGTGGATAGTGACTAAGTTGCGGATGTGCTCTTCCCAATCATCCACTGCTTGGGCGGCATCAGCGGCAATTGCTTCTTTTTGCTCTTGTTTGTATCGCCGCTGCGCCTCTCGCTCCGCCGCGCGCATGGCGGCATTGACTGATCGTAAGGTTCCTCTCCATCCCATGCGTCACATCCCCACCCAAATGCACAACCACGAGGTTAAAGTTAGCTGATTGTGCACAATTATCAAATGTGCCTGGGTATCAGTGGCGCAATAGTCTTCGCCGAAAACGGCTTGCTCTGTCGCCCCTCGATCATCAGCTTCACGAACATCCGGTAGTTGGGCAGATTTATGAGATCACGGGGCGTGGGGATATCTGCCGCCAGTTGATTGGCGAGCAGTCCAGCATCCGTGGCACCGACTCGAAACACCATGAGTGTTCCCACATTGCCGAAAATCGCTTCCAGCACGTCCGTGGAAAGCTGGGTAGTGTGCTGGTGTGCGAGAACCAGTGCCACGCAGCATTCACGCCGTGCACCGCGCCCGCCGCGGCGGACCTTGCCAAGGTTTTCCCGCGTGGTTTCAATTGCTTCGCTCATGACACCTTGTCTGCGGAAGCCGGATCTGAAAGGTCAATCCAGATTGTCTTCAGTTCAGTGTACTGATCAGGGGCGCTTTGGCTGTCGGGGTTGTTCTGCCATCGGCAATGACCATGGCAGACCATGCCATGGCGAAGACGGCAGGTTGCGTCCCGAACTGGCCGAAAGCATCGACGCAACGGACGATGCGACCATGTAGACATTCGACCTGCCAGCCCATTGGGTGCGAATTTCAGCAAGTCCCCCGACCATGGTTTTCGGCCTGGGCTGACCTGAGGTTCTTCACCTCAAGCAAAAGGCGGCGCATTCCTGCGCCGCCTCCCGATATTCTTGCCGATGGAATGATCAGGCGTTGAGCCACCAGCGCTCGTGAGCCTTGTTGCCATCCATCTCCCAGTTGGCGGCCACGTTTTCGCTGTGACCGACCTGTTTGGAAAGGCCCATGATATGGTTGGCGAACATCGGGATAAGCGCTCCGCCATCGTCGCGCAGGATTTCCTGCGTTTCCTTGTACATGGCAGCACGCTTTGACTCATCGAGTTCGGCGCGGGCCTGCTTGACCAGTTCGTTGAAGCGGTCGCAGGCTTCGCCGGTACGCCAGTCCGTATCGTTCCACTCGGTGTCGTTGACGTAGGCCGAAGCATACATCCAGTCCGAGGTCGGGCGGCCGCCCCAGTAGCAGGCACACCAGGGTTTCTTGTTCCACACATTGGACCAATAGCCGTCTTTCGGCTCACGAACCACTTCGATGTCGATGCCGGCCTGTTTGGCGGACGCAGCGATGAGCTGGGCTGCATCGACAGCGCCTGCAAAGGCGGCGTCGGAAGCAGAAAGCTGGATCGTTCCGCTGTGACCCGATTTCTTGTAGTGTTCTGCGGCCTTGTCGGCGTCGAACTCACGCTGCGGCAATTCTGCATGGAAGCTGGTTGCCGGAGAAATCGGCGTGTCGTTGCCGAGGGCACCGTGGCCGAGCAGGATTTTGTCGACAAGTTCCTGGCGGTTGACGGCAAGCTTGAGCGCCATGCGCAGATCGTAATTGTCGAACGGCGCCGCCGTTACGCGCATCGGGAACGTGTAATGCAGCGTACCCGTTTTCTCCAGAATTGCGACATTCGGATTGCGGGCGAGAAGCGACACGGTCTTGGGATCGACGCGGTCGATCGCATGCACCTCGCCGTTCATCAGCGCATTCTGGCGGGCGGTCACGTCGAGCAGCGAGATCATCTCGATACTGTCGGCATGGGCTGCGTTTTCCTTGAAATAGTTCGGATTGCGCTTGGCAACGACGCGTACACCGGGTTCGAAATTCTCGATGATGTATCCGCCGGTGCCGATGCCCGAGGTCGGGTCGATCTTGCCGTCCTCTGAAGGCATGATCACCAGGTGATAGTCGCTGGCGATGTAGGGGAAGTCGGCGTTCGGCGCATCCAGTGTAAAGGTCACGCTGTTTCCGTCTGCCTTGATATCCTTGATCGCCGTCAACAGTCCTTTGGCCGCCGACTTTGAATCTTCACCGCGGTGATGATTGAAGGAAGCAACCACATCCTCGCCGGTCAGGGACTTGCCGTTGTGAAATTCCACGCCAGGGCGCAGGTTGAAAGTCCACATGGTCGCATCGTCCGATGCGTCAATGCTTTCGGCCAGCTCGGGACGCAACTTGCCGTCTTCGCCGACCTCGGTAAGGTGGTTTCCGTACACATAGCCGGTCGCGGTCATGAAGCCGTTTTCATAGGTGCCGGGGTCCAGCGAGTCGGTCGTCGAGCCATGGCCTTTACCGATTTTCAGATGGCCGCCCTTGTTGGCTGTCATCGCCATGGCATGGTCTGCCATGGTCATTGCCGATGGCAGAACAACCCCGGCAGCCAAAGCGCCCATGATGAACTGGCGCCGGTCGATCTGACCTGCCGTCAGCATGGCAGCCTGCCGTTTTAGATAGGTTTGCTTCTTCATATGGTGTTTCCTCCTTGTGACATTCACCATTGATCCGGTAGGGCAAACATCGCCTGCCAAACACCGAACGTTCCTGACATCCCAGCCAATTCCGTGCGTTTCGTCAAGGTCGGGCTGGTTGTGCGGGCCGTTTCCTCCCGGCGCTGGCCGGATGTTGAGATGCAACCAACTCCACCCGGTCACGACTGTTTGTACGCCAGAACCCTGGATGATACGCTCCAGCCTGCTGCCAGTTTATGTCGTTATTTGAACATCTTTATGACGCTTCCAAAATTTGCGGGCGTTACTGGACGCATGTGTCCACATATCCACAACCTTTCCAAAAGCCCTTTACATCGGGCAAGTTGGCTGTCTACCTTACGAAACGGAGGAGGCGCCCTTGGACTTGGCAAGCTGTTTCAGCAGTGCCGGAAAGGGGCGTAAACATAATCGGGAGGAATGGCGTGCATCCTGTCTTGGTGACGGTCTTGCAGCGGTTGGCGCTGGGTTTTGTTACCCTGTTCTTTGTCTCCCTCATCATTTTTTCATCGATAGAACTTCTGCCCGGTGATTTCGGTGAAGCGGTCCTTGGCCAGGCCGCTACGGAAGACACCGTCGCAGCCTTCCGCAAGGAGCTTGGCCTGGATAAGCCGGCATGGCTGCGCTATGTCGACTGGATCACTTCTGCGGTGCAGGGCGATTTTGGAACATCCTTTTCCGGCCGGGCTGCTTCCGGTGTTGATCGTTCCCGCGAAGTGGTCGATCTGGTGGCGCCGCGGCTTTGGAACACGCTTTTCCTCGCCGGCTATGCGGCCGTCATTTCCGTGCCCCTGGCGCTGTTCCTGGGAATTACCGCTGCGCTCTACCGCAATTCCCTCTATGACCGTTTCGTCAATGCAGCGACGCTGACGACGATTTCCACCCCGGAATTCTTCGTTGCCTATATCCTGATCCTGCTGCTTGCCTCGCTCAATCCATGGTTTCCCTCGCTGGCAAACGTGACTGCCGACACGCCGTTTTGGGAGCGCGTTTACCGGGCCTCGCTTCCCGCCCTGACGCTCACCCTGGTGATTGTGGCCCATATGATGCGCATGACGCGCGCAGCCATTATCGCCTTGTTGGCGAGCCCCTATATCGAGATGGCCAAGCTGAAAGGTGTTTCCGCATCACAGGTCATCCTCAGGCACGCCCTGCCCAATGCCTGGGCGCCGATTGCGACCGTTATTGCTTTCAACCTTGCTTATCTCGTTGTTGGCGTCGTGGTGGTTGAAGTGGTCTTTGTCTATCCGGGTATCGGCCAGTTGATGGTCGATGCGGTGACCACGCGCGACATACCGGTCGTTCAGGCCTGCGCCCTGATTTTTGCGGCAACCTACATCATTTTGAACCTGATCGCCGATATCATCGGCATCGTAACCAATCCGAGGCTTTTGCATCCGCGATGAGTGGCAAGAACACACCAAAAGACGAGTTTGCCGCTTCCGATGCACAGGAAGAGTCGTTCCAGCTCTCTGCGGAGCCTGCCGGAGAGGGTTATTCGGCGGCGGCGGAAGTTGGCGCGGTGCGCAAGCGCCGCACCCGGCTGGAGCGCATCTGGATCGAGTTGAAAAAGGCACCGCTCACCGCCTGGTTCGGCTTGATCGTTATCTTCATCTACTGTTTCGTGGCCCTGTTTGCACCGATCATCGCGCCTTATGGAGAGGCAGCGGTATTCCCGGTTCCCTATGCGCCATGGGGCAGCGAACATGTGTTCGGCACCGATCAGATTGGCCGTGACGTATTCTCCCGGCTGATCTACGGCGCCCGCAACACGATGGGTATTGCGCTCGTCACCACCTTTCTTTCGTTCCTGATTGGCGGCGGGCTCGGTCTGATGGCTGCGATCAACCGTTCCTGGCTCGATCAGTTGATCAGCCGGGCAGTTGACGTTCTCATGGCCATTCCCAGCCTGATTTTCGCCCTGATGCTGCTGTCGATCTTTGGCTCCACGGTCTGGAGCCTGATCGGCATTATCGCCGTGCTCGATTCAACCCGGGTTTTCCGCCTTACCCGGTCGGTCGCCGTCAATGTGGTGGTGATGGACTATGTCGAGGCGGCACGGTTGCGCGGCGAGGGCCTGGGCTGGGTCATGCGCAGGGAAATCCTGCCCAACATCATGCCGCCGCTGGTGGCCGAATTCGGTTTGCGGTTCTGCTTCGTCTTCCTCACGATTGCCGCGCTTTCCTTCCTTGGTGTGGGCATTCAGCCGCCAACCGCCGACTGGGGTTCGATGGTGCGCGACAACGCTTCCCTCATTCAATTTGCCCAGTATGACATGACGGCGGCGTTAACGCCCCTGCTGCCTGCTGCAGCCATCGCCTTGCTGACCATTGCCGTCAACTTCGTTGTTGACTGGTTCCTGCACAAGACAAGTGGATTGCGCGATGACCACTAAGACCAAGACCGCCGGCAAGAAGACCAAGGCCAGTAAAAAGGGCGATATCCTGGTGGAGATGCGGGACATCCGCATCGACGGCTTCTCCGACGAACGCTGGCACGAAATCATCAAGGGTGTGGACCTGACCCTGCGCCGCGGCGAGGTAATGGGTCTGATCGGCGAATCGGGAGCCGGCAAATCCACCCTGGGGAAGGCCGCCATGGGCTATACCCAGCCGGGCTGCAAGCTCGTGGGCGGCTCCATAAAGTTCGACGGGATCGATCTGGTAAAAGCCAGTGAAGCTGAAAAGCGCAGGCTTTGGGGCTCCCGCATTGCCTATGTGGCGCAATCTGCAGCGGCAGCCTTCAACCCGGCACACCGGCTGATTGACCAGACGGTCGAAGCCACCATTGGCCACAATGTGCAGCCCAGTGACAAGGCCCGCTCCGACGCGATCGAGCTGTATGAAGCCCTGCAATTGCCATCGCCCGATACCATTGGCGAGCGATACCCGCACCAGGTTTCAGGCGGGCAGTTGCAGCGCGTGATGACCGCCATGGCCATGTCCCCGCGCCCGGACTTGATCATTTTCGATGAGCCGACAACCGCCCTTGATGTGACCACCCAGGTCGAGGTGTTGATGGCGATGCGCAACATCGTCGAGCAGTTCAATACGGCAGCCATCTACATCACCCACGATCTTGCGGTCGTGGCCCAGATGGCCGACTTCATCAAGGTGCTGCGGTACGGTGAGGAAGTTGAACAGGCTGAAACCCGCAAAATGCTGACAAAGCCGGAAATGCCCTACACCAAATCCCTGTGGGCGGTCCGGTCGATCGAAAAACCGGAAGATATTTCCAACGACATTGCGCTTGAGATCAAGAATGTCGATGCGGCCTATGGCGGCACGGTCAAGGTGTTGCATGATGTATCCATCAAGATACCGCGTGGCCGCACCGTTGCGGTCGTCGGCGAGTCCGGATCGGGCAAGTCGACAACAGCACGGGTCATCACCGGGCTGTTGCCACCATCAGCAGGCGAAGTGCTGTTCAATGGCGAACCCTTGCCGGGCGCCCTGAAGGACCGCAATCGTGACCAGTTGCGCCGAATCCAGATGATCTACCAGATGGCCGATACCGCCATGAACCCGCGCCAGACCGTTGGCGAAATCATTGGCCGCCCCGTTGAATTTTATCTCGGCAAACGCGGCAAGGATGTTGAAAAGCGGGTGATCGAACTGCTCAACCTGATTGAGCTCGACGAGACTTTCATCGACCGCCTGCCGGGCGAACTCTCGGGCGGCCAGAAGCAGCGCATATGCATCGCCAGGGCGCTTGCTGCCGAGCCTGAACTGATCATTTGCGACGAGGTTACCTCGGCACTGGACCAGATCGTCCAGGAAGGCATCCTGAAGCTCCTGCTGCGCCTGCAGAAGGAGTTCAACATCACCTATCTTTTCATTACCCATGACATCGCGACGGTTAAGGCGATTTCCGACGAGATCGTCGTGATGTTCCAGGGCAAGGTGGTTGAGCAGGGGCCGAAAAGCGAGATTCTCTCCCCGCCCCACCCCGATTACACCGAGCTTCTGTTGTCGTCGGTTCCCGAGATGGACCCTGACTGGCTGGACGGACTGGCCGGAAGCAGGGCTGCCGGTTAAGGGGTTTCGGGTTAAGAATTCCTTTCCAACTTCCCCATATGCAGCGGCTGAAATTGCCGGTTCCTTAACGTTTTTTCGCTAGATTTCCGCCTGACATTCAAAACAGGCGGCTGGAAGTGTTTAAATTTCTCAGGTCTTTCTTGAATTGCCGGCGGGGCAACTTTGCCACCACCCTTGGAATTGCCGCGGTGCCGTTGATGCTCGTGACCGGCGGTGCGGTGGACTATACCATGATGCAGCACGCAGAAGGTGCGCTGCAGGAAGTGGCCGACGGCGCTGCACTGGTTGGCGTCAAGGAACTCGCCATTGCAGGCACGTCAAGGAAAACGGCCGAGAACGTAGCCAAAAACTATGCCAACACCACAGTTTTCGGAAAACTGAGTCTTGCAGATGGTGACGGCTCGGTCACCGTTGGCGCAAGCGCTTCCGCCGACAGGGAACTCACCGTTTCCATGGCGTATTACTGGACGCCCATGCTGCTCCATTTCATCAAGCCAGATGCCTTGCCGCTGAAGGTCAATGCCACGGCAAAGCTGACCGGCAAGGAGAGCATCTGCGTTGTGGCCCTGGATCCGTCTTCCAGCGGCGCCCTGTCGCTTTCCGGTAAATCCTCCGTGAATGCGGATGGTTGCTCGGTCTACTCGAACTCAAAATCCAGCGACGGGATTTCCCTGGTCAAGGGCGCGTCCCTTTCTGCCGAAAGCTCTTATTCGAGCGGCGGTTATGACGGTCCGCTCGAAGCCTTTGACCCTCGCCCGATCACCGACAGCCCCCAATTGACTGATCCTCTTGCAAGCCGCAAGCAACCCAAGCCCGGCAACTGCAAGGCCCACAATCTGAAGGTTACCGCCGGCGTTGTCACCCTATCGCCGGGCACCTATTGCGGCGGCATCGATATTGGGGGGCTGGCGCAGGTGGTTCTGCTGCCTGGCACCTATACCATCAAGGACGGTCCGTTGATTGTTGAGGGTGACGCTTCCATGATCGGCAAATATGTCGGCATCTCGCTTGTGGGTGAGTCATCCACCTTCCACTTTGGTACTTCCACCCAGGTTCATCTGACTGCGCCAAAGTCCGGCGCTCTGGCGGGCATTTTGTTTTTTGAAGATCGCAATACATCCAAAAACCGGCTGTTCCAGATCAAGAGCAAGGATGCCGAGCGGTTCGAAGGCACGATTTACCTTGCCAACGGAAAACTGTTCATCGACAAGGAAAGCCGGTTGGGACTTGCATCCAACTGGACGGCTATCATCGCCAACAGAATAGAAATCGGTGTGGGCCCCAACGTTCAGATCAACTCCGACTACGCCAAGTCGGACATTCCGGTCCCCAACGGCGTTGGCCCCAATGCCTCAGCACATCTGATGCGCTGACTCTCAAGACCTCGGACCACTGTTCCGGCGCAACCGTTTGTTCACCATTTCTTACGGTTTGCATGCGACATTTCGGTGGTGGCGCATTCGAGGGTCCCCATGTCCACAGCGGAATTCACACTCAAAAACAGCGAAAAGCTCGGCAACCGGCTTTCCTGGGCGGCGGGGCTGATTATCTTCACGTCGGTTGTCCTTACATCCGGTACCTTTACCTGGCTGGAGTTCCGCAGAGAGTTTGACCAACAGGTCTCGGTGCTGCGTGACACGGCTGTGGTGTTCGGGTCCACGGTTTCCGAGCCGCTTGCAAAAGGTGACCGGCGCCAGGTCCAACAGGCCCTTACGAGCATATCGCGGCTTGAATCGTTCCGCTTTGCAGAAGTGCTGGACAGGAACGGAGACGCTTTTGCCGAAATGGGTTTCGATACCCTGTTGGAACGCCGCAGCGGCGAACTGCCTCAAGGCGATTTTTCGGGGTTTCTGATTTCCGACGATGTGTGGGTCAGCGACGATGTGATCCATGGCGGTCAAGAGGTTGGTACGGTGCGCCTGCTTGCCGACATATCGAACGTCCGCAGCGCTTTTTTCTTCAACATTGGCTACAACCTGCTGCTTTCCCTGTTGCTCGCCCTTTTGGCGACAGCCGCCAGCCGCATCGTCATTCGCCACCTGACCCTGCCGATATTCAACCTGTCGCAGTTGATGACCCGATTGGGCCGCGAGTCGGACTATACCGCCCGGGCGTCCGAAGCGGGCAAGGGCGAGATCAGACTGCTGGCGCAGTCCTTCAACCGAATGCTTGAGGACATCGAAACCCGCAACCGGCAATTGATGGAATATCAGGAAACCCTGGAAGCAAGGGTTGAGGAACGCACCCGCGATCTTGCCGAAGCCAAGGAAGAAGCCGACCGCGCCAACGCTGCCAAGTCCGAGTTTCTGGCCACCATGAGCCATGAAATCAGGACACCGATGAATTCGATGCTGGTCAGTTCCGAATTGCTGGCCTCGGCCGGTCTTGATGCGCGTCACCAGCGCTATGCGGATATTATCGCACGTTCCGGGCGCAGCCTGCTGGCAATCATCAACGACATCCTGGACCTTTCGAAAATCCAGGCCGGCAAGCTTGACCTGGAGAAAATCCCCGTTTCCACGCACGGCCTGGTGAAAGACGCGCTCGACCTGTTTTTCAAGCCGGCGAGCGACAAGGGGCTGGATATCTGCGGCCAGGTGGACGCAAACGTTCCCGAAGAGGTTATCGGTGATCCAACGCGGCTTCACCAGATTCTGACCAACCTGACCAACAACGCGCTGAAATTCACTGAAAAGGGCGCGGTGACGATCAGCGTAAAGGGTGAACAGACCAAGGAAGGCGCCTTTCTTCGCTTTGCCGTCACCGATACGGGCATCGGCATCCCACCCCAAAACGCTGCCCAGATATTCGACAGTTTCAGCCAGGCCGATCAGACGACCACCCGCAAGTTCGGCGGAACCGGCCTGGGTCTGGCAATCTGCCGTCAACTGGTCGAGGCAATGGGAGGCAAGATCGGAGTCGATAGCAAGGAAGGTGAGGGCTCAAGCTTCCACTTTACCCTTCCCGTGGCGGCTTTGGCAGCTTTGCCGGTCAAGGATAGTGCCGCTGGGGAAAAACCGGCAATGGTCATTCTGCCGCCCACGGCCAGCCGCCGTGTCATCGTTGATGGCCTGCGCCGTGTCGGGCACACGGTAACCGCTGTAAGCCCTGGCGATGTCACGGAACGCGATATTCAGCATGCCGAACTGATTTATACCCTGCCAGCGCTCATTACCGAACTGCCCTCCCTGCCACCTGATGCAACGCTGGTTGCCATCGGTGCGCTTGAAGATGCAATGATGGAGAAACTGGTTGCTGCAGGTACGGTGCAGGATGCCATCCTGCTTCCTGTCTCAACGCCCCAGATTCTTCAAACCGCCACACGGGTTGCCCAGGGCAAGGCTCTTGGGGCAGAGCTCTATCGCTCAAAGCCGGAGGCTTCCCATCATACTGCCTATTCTGATGCCAGGGTGCTGCTGGTCGACGACAACGCCGTTAACCGGGAGGTGGCCTTGCTGGCCTTGTCGCGCTTTGCCATCGAGCCGGTCGTTGCCGACAATGGTTTCGATGCCATCAAGCTGGCGTCTGATAATGAATTCGATTTGATCTTCATGGATTGCAGCATGCCGGAGATGGACGGGTTTGAAGCAACCCGCAGGATCCGGCAGCAGGAAAGCGATGCCGGTACCGCGCCTGCGCCCATTGTCGCGCTGACAGCCCACAAGGCAGAAACCATTGAAACCCGTGCCGATGCCGCCGGCATGGACGCCATCATGGTCAAGCCGTTTACCATCGGCGATCTAACCGATTGTCTGTCAAACTGGCTTGAGAAGCAGGCTTGGCACGGGCAGGGCACTGAAAGCGGAGACCTGGCGGCTGATGAAGGAACATCGGCACAAACACCGGAGGAAACGTCTCCCGTGTTGCAGGACGGTGTGTTCGATCCTGCCATGTTGCAGAACCTGCGCGATATTGCCGGCGACGGGTTTGAAGTGATGCTCCAGCAGTTGCGTGCCCTCTACAAGGTCAATGCATCGGGGCTCTATGCTGAATTGTCTCATGCGGTGGAACATGACAAGGCGGGTGAAATCGGGCGGCTGGCCCATGCACTGAAATCCATGAGCTTCAACATCGGCGCCGGCCGTCTCGGTGCGATCTGTCAGAATCTTGAGGATGCTGCCCTCGGCAACGCTGCCGCTGAGCAGACCATGACGGCGATGTTCGCCGATATATCTCGGGAATACGATCTTGTCATGTTTGAGCTCGACAAGATCAGCAATGGCAGTGGCAGTAAAAAGCAGGAAGCGGCCAGCGCCGCTGGCTGAACGTTAACCTTGAGGATTTCAGGAAAATTAAGTCCCAGCGGCGATAGTTCTCCCAGGAGTTAAAGCGTGAACGAACCATTCTACAAAAACGTATTGCTGGTTGATGACGATCCCGTGCAGATCGCCATCCTGGGCTCCTATTTTGCGGGCCTGGGAACCCCGCAGGTACAAAGCGCAACCAATTCCAGGATTGCGCTGGAATTGCTCGATTCATCAAAGCAGCCGGTCGATCTCATCGTCAGCGATCTTCAGATGCCGGAGATGGACGGGCTGGAATTTCTCCGCCATCTTAACGACCGCAATTACCGCGGCGCTCTGGCAATCATGTCCGGCGTCAAGGGCGATCTTCTTGTCCATGCAGCCAAGCTGGCCAATCTGCAGGGGTTGAACCTCATTGGGCATCTGGGAAAACCGGTCAGCAAGCAGGGGCTCGACAACATTTTTCTGTCAGGCAGAAAACCGGATGTACCGGCACCACCTGCGCCGCAGGAGGAAGAACCGGTGCTGGATGAGGCGGTATTCCGGCGTGCGCTCGCCGACCGCCGGTTCAAGCTGTTCTACCAGCCCAAGGTCGACACCCGCACCCGCCAGGTCTGCGGCGCTGAAGCCCTCGCCCGCTGGATCGGCGAAGACGGCTCATTTGCTTTTCCCCCGGCGCAGTTCATCGAATATGCCGAGAACAATGACCTGATAGAGGAACTCACATTCCAGCTTTTTGATATCTTCCTGCAGGATGTGCAGCAGTTCCGGGCGGCCAACCGGAAACTGCACTATGCCTTCAACCTGGCAGCTTCGCTGCTGCAAAACACCAGCCTTCCCGATCGCATTTGTGCGATGATGAACGAATACCACCTGCCTGCCGCCATGGTCGGTTTCGAAGTAACCGAAACGGCAACCCTCAATCTGGATGCCGCAACGCTTGAAGTCCTGTCACGTCTCAGAATCTACGATTTCGAGATATCCATTGACGATTTCGGAACCGGCCACGCCAACATTCGCAATCTCAAGGACTTTCCGTACTCGGAACTGAAAATCGACAGTTCATTCGTCTTGAATGCGGTGAAGGACTCCTTCTCCCGCCGAACCGTGACGTCTGCTGTCGACCTTGCCCGTGAACTGGCGATCCCGGTTGTTGCAGAGGGCATTGAGGACCGCGAGACCTGGGATTTCGTATGCAGCCTGGGTATCGAGAAGGTGCAGGGTTATTTCCTGGCAAAACCCATGCCGCCGGAAGCCTTTGTCCGCTTTGCAAGCGACCATTCCGAAGGGCTGGTTCTGGCCGCCTGAGTCCGGCAAGTTCGATACTGGCGCTCAAATCACTGCTTTCCATCCTCATTGCAGGCCACCATCACCTATGACTTTAGTCGGATGCGTTGAAACGGCGCATCGGTGAAAAAGGCCGGATTTCCGCAGCTTGCCTATTGGTGCCCAATAATTTTGGCATTGCGAACAACGGGTGGGCAATTTTGCACAACCGCTTTGCGTTGACTTCAGCCGTGCCGGTTGCACAATAGGCGCGGTTTCTTCGGGCCGTGTGATATTCACAATACAACACGGGCCTGGATTGATCTGCTTATGCCGGGAGGGGCTTGCAGAAAACGGTGAAGGGTGCAGACAGCACTCATTTTAGGGAGGATAGTCGGCGTATGAACGCGCAGACCAATACCGCTGCCGCCAAGGGCTCAGGCACCGGCGCGGCAATGGACACGTTCCCGAAATTCTTGCTTTCGAATGCCAGGAAGATGGCCGATCGCCCGGCGATGCGTCACAAGGATTTGGGAATCTGGCAAAGCTGGACCTGGTCGGAACTGCTGACCGAAATCCGCGCCTTCTCCATGGGGCTCGCCGCATTGGGCGTAAAGCGTGGCGACAAGGTTGCCATTATCGGCCAGAACCGCCCCCGCCTCTATTGGGCATTCTGCGCGGTGCAGGCGCTGGGCGGTGTTCCGATCCCCGTTTACGCAGACAGCGTGGCCGAGGAGATGGTCTACGTCCTGAACCATGCCGAGGTAAAGTTTGCCGTCTGCCAGGACCAGGAACAGGTCGACAAGGTCCTGTCCATGGGCAATCAGCTGAAAAAGCTCAAAAAGATCGTCTATGACGAAATCCGCGGATTGCGCGATTACGACCATACTGACCTGCACGCCATCGACGGTGTCGAGGCACTGGGCGAGGCAGATTATGAGGCCAATGGCGACAAGGCCTGGATCGAAGGGATCAACAAGGGCAAGGGCAGCGACATTGCCGTCATGCTCTACACCTCCGGTACCACGGGGCGCCCCAAAGGGGTGATGCTGTCTTTCGACAATCTGCGTATCAGTGCCGAAAACGCCAATGTTTTTGACAAGCTGAACGAGACGGAAGAGACGCTCGCCTACCTGCCGCTGGCCTGGGTTGGCGACCATATTTTCTCATACGCCCAGCACTATACCGCCGGGTATTGTGTTTGCTGCCCGGAAAGCCCGGAAACCGCCGATGCCGACCGCCGGGAGATATCGCCGACCTACTTCTTTGCGCCGCCCCGGGTATTCGAGAACCTGCTGACCAGCGTTATTGTGCGCATGGAAGATGCCGGCAATCTGAAAAAGAAAATGTTCCATTATTTCATGGACCATGCGCGCAAGGTCGGCGAACCGATCCTCAATGGGGATTCCGTTGGCGCCTGGGACCGGTTCAAGTATTTCCTCGGCGAGTATCTGGTATACGGGCCGCTGAAGAACCGCATGGGCTTTACCCGCATGAAGGTCGGCTATACTGCCGGTGAGGCAATCGGCCCGGAAATCTTCTCTTTTTACCGCTCGCTGGGCCTCAACCTCAAGCAGCTCTACGGCCAGACCGAGGCTTCCGTCTACATCACCGCGCAGCCCGACGGAGAAATCCGCGCCGACACCGTAGGCAAGCCGTCACCGGATGTCGAAATCCGGATCGCCGACAACGGCGAGGTGCTTTACCGCTCGCCGGGGGTCTTTGTGGGATACTACAAGAACGATGATGCAACCAAGGAAACCAAGACCAGGGATGGCTGGGTTCACACCGGCGATGCTGGCTTCTTCGACAAGGAAGGCCACCTGAAGATCATCGATCGGGCCAAGGATGTGGGCAAGCTGAAGAACGGCAATCTGTTCGCGCCGAAATACATCGAGAACAAGCTCAAATTCTTCCCCAACATCAAGGAGGCGGTAGCCTTTGGCGACGGCCGCGACTACTGCGCCGTTTTCGTCAACATTGACCTGACCTCCATCGGAAGCTGGGCAGAGCGCAACAACATTGCCTATGCCTCCTATCAGGAACTGGCCCAGCATCCCGAAGTCTACAAAACCATCGAATCCCATGTCGATCAGGTCAATCAGGACCTTGCTTCCGAGGAACTGATGGCCGGTTCCCAGATCCGCCGCTTCCTGGTGCTGCACAAGGAACTCGATGCCGATGACGGCGAACTGACGCGTACCCAGAAGGTGCGCCGTTCCTTCATTGCCGAGCGCTACTCGCCGCTGATCAATGCGCTGTATGACGGCTCGAAGGAAAAACACATCGAAACCGAAGTGGTCTTTGAAGATGGCCGCAAGGGCAAGATCTCCGCAACCGTCGAAATTCGCGACATGGAGGAATATCCCCCGAGCTTCGTTGCCGAGGATGTGAAGGAGGCAGCGGAATGAACGCGCATCTCAAGCCCATTCACGAAATCCGCATGACCCGGCCCGACGACGGCATTGCGCCTGGCGAGCAATTGCTGGTGGTTGACGATATCTCGCTTGCCTTTGGTGGCGTGAAGGCGATCACCAAAGTCTCCTTCGACATCCTCAAGGGCGAAATTCGCGCCATCATCGGCCCCAATGGTGCCGGCAAGACGTCCATGCTCAACGTCATCAACGGCTTTTATCATCCCCAGCAGGGCACCATTACTTTCCGAGGCGAGAAACGCTCACGCATGCGCCCCCATGTGGCTGCCCACCAGGGCATCGCCCGCACCTTTCAGAACATTGCGCTCTTCAAGGGCATGAGCGTGCTCGACAACCTCATGACCGGGCGCATTACCCTGCAGAACAGAAACCTTTTCTGGCAGGCGCTCTGGCGCGGGCCGGCGGAAAAGGAAGAACTCGTGCACCGCGAAGCCGTCGAACACGTCATCGACTTCCTGGAGATCGAGCATATCCGCAAAACGCCGGTCGGCCGCCTGCCTTACGGACTTCAAAAACGGGTCGAACTTGGCCGTGCGCTGGCCGCCGAACCTTCTTTGCTGCTGCTCGATGAGCCGATGGCCGGCATGAACCTTGAAGAAAAAGAGGACATGAGCCGCTTCATTCTCGACGTCAACCAGCAGTTCGGAACCACCATCGCCCTGATCGAACACGACATGGGCGTGGTGATGGACCTGTCGGACCGTGTGGTCGTGCTCGACTATGGCCGCAAGATTGGCGACGGCACACCCGACGAGGTGCGCAACAACCAGAACGTCATCGACGCCTATCTCGGCGTCAGCCACGATGAGTAAGGGAGAAAAAAGATCATGAGTCCCGCCCTTCTCAATTTCATCGAGATTTTTCTCAACGGCCTGATGGCCGGCATCATGTATTCCCTGGTGGCCCTTGGTTTCGTGCTGATCTTCAAGGCTTCCGGCATCTTCAACTTCGCCCAGGGCGTGATGGCGCTGTTTGCCGCGCTTACCCTGGTTGGCCTTCAGACCGGCCAGATACCGTTTTCCCATTTGATCAATGCGATCTTCGGCACCGACATTCATCACTGGGGGAGGGTATGAACACCTTCCTGGCCATCCTCTTCGCCATGGTGATCATGGTTGTACTGGCATGGGCGATTGAACGCTTCGTGCTCAAGCATCTGGTCAATCAGGAGCCGATCATTCTGTTCATGGCAACGATCGGCCTTGCCTATTTTCTGGAGGGAATGGGTGACCTCATGTGGGGGTCCGACGTCAAGACGCTGGATGTGGGTCTGCCTTCCGGCGGGTCCTTCTGGTGGGAGGATGTTACCCGCGAATGGGCAGCCGAGGGTACCGAATATTGGGGAATGTATGTCGATCTGCTCGACGTTTCGGCGACCGGCATTGCGATCATTCTGGTGGCGGCACTGACCCTGTTCAGCCAATATACGGCGACAGGCCGCGCGCTGCGCGCTGTGGCCGATGATCACCAGGCGGCGCTTTCCGTCGGCATTTCGCTAAGAACCATCTGGGTCATCGTGTGGTCCATCGCCGGGTTCGTGGCGCTGGTTGCCGGCATCATGTGGGGTTCGAAATCCGGCGTGCAGTTCTCCCTGTCGCTCATTGCGCTGAAGGCACTGCCGGTGCTGATTCTGGGGGCTTTACGTCCATTCCCGGTGCAATTGTCGGCGGGCTGATCATCGGCGTCGGCGAAAAGCTGGCAGAGGCCTATATCGGCCCGCTGGTCGGCGGTGCCATTGAAAACTGGTTTGCCTATGTGGTGGCGCTTGCCTTCCTGCTGTTCAGGCCCCAGGGCCTCTTCGGCGACAAGATCATTGAACGAATATAGGATAGGAGGGTTCAGTCATGCTTTACCGTGAAGCCGGTGATTTCAAAACCACCTATTCGCTCGATCAGCAGACCTTTCCGATCAAGTCGGAACGCTGGCTGTTCTGGATTTTCATCGCCTTTGCCTTCCTGGTCGTTCCCTTCCTGATCAACGACTACTGGAACAAGGCTGTTCTGATGCCCCTGCTGATCTATTGCATGGCGGCACTGGGCCTCAACATTCTGGTCGGCTATTGCGGACAGGTATCGCTTGGCACGGGCGGTTTCATGGCGGTCGGCGCCTTTGCCGCCTACAAGCTGATGACGGCTTTCCCCGGAATGGACATGTTCACGGTCACCATTCTTTCCGGACTGGTAACCGCGGCGGTCGGTATTCTGTTCGGCCTGCCATCGCTCAGAATCAAGGGCTTCTATCTTGCCGTGGCAACGCTGGCGTCCCAGTTTTTCCTGGTCTGGATGTTCAACAAGTTCGCCTGGTTCTACAATTATTCGGCTTCCGGCCAGATCACCGCGCCTGAGCGCACCATCTTCGGCTATGCCGTGACCGGCCCGAACACCCAGCCCTGGGCGACCTATCTGTTTGCACTCACCATTGTTTTTGTTTTCGCCTGGATGGCGCGCAACCTGACCCGTGGCAGGCTCGGGCGTTCCTGGATGGCGATCCGCGACATGGACATTGCTGCGGAAATCATCGGGGTTTCGCCTCTCAAGGCCAAGCTGTCCGCATTTGCAGTATCGTCCTTCTATATCGGCATGGCCGGTGCGATGTTCTTTGCCAACTATCTGGGCGCCGCGGAAGTGACCGAGGCCTTCGGCATCGACAAGTCCTTCCTCGTTCTGTTCATGGTGATCATTGGCGGCCTTGGCTCGATCCTCGGTTCCTTCCTCGGTGCCGGATTTCTGGTGCTGTTGCCGGTGCTTTTGAAAAACATCATGGTCAACCAGTTCGGCTGGCCAACCGACCTTGCAGCCCATATCCAGATCATGCTGATCGGCGGGCTGATCGTGTTCTTCCTGATTGTCGAGCCCCACGGACTTGCCCAGCTTTGGCGGATCACCAAGGAGAAATTGCGGTTGTGGCCCTTCCCGTACTAGGGTTGGCTCCATCCGAAATGCCCTCTCGGGAGGAGAGGTTAATTTGTGTGTCTTAAAACCCCAGGAGGATATGACATGAAAATAAAGTCGATGTTGCTGGCTGCTGCCGTAGCTGCCACGATGGGAGTGGGTCCGGCCATGGCCGAACTCGTCTTCCCGTCGCTGAGCTACCGCACTGGTCCTTATGCGCCGAACGGTATTCCGTTCGCCGATGGCTACGCCGATTATCTCACGCTGATCAACGAACGCGATGGCGGCGTTGGCGGCGTCAAGATCGATAACCCGGAATGCGAGACCGGCTACAACACCGAGAAGGGTGTTGAATGCTATGAATCGACCAAGGGGATCGGTTCCGGCGCGCTGATCTATCAGCCGCTTTCGACCGGCATCACCTATCAGCTCATCCCCAAGGCGACCGCCGACGGCATTCCGGTCCATTCCATGGGCTATGGCCGTACGTCTGCCGCCAACGGCAAGGTGTTTGAGTGGATCTTCAACTATCCCGCAACCTACTGGGATGGTGCTTCCATTGCGGTCAAGCACATCATGGACCAGGAAGGCGGCGATATTTCCGGCAAGAAGATCACGCTGGTCTATCACAACTCCGCCTATGGCAAGGAGCCGATCCGTACCCTGGAAGAACTTTCCAAGAAACACGGCTTTACCTTCAACGCCATTCCGGTCGACCATCCCGGCCAGGAGCAGAAGTCACAGTGGCTTCAGATTCGCCGCGACCGTCCTGACTGGGTCCTGATGTGGGGCTGGGGTGTCATGAACCAGGTTGCCATTCAGGAAGCTGCCAATATCCGCTTCCCGATGGATCACTTCATCGGCATCTGGTGGTCTGGCTCTGAAAACGACGTACTGCCTGCCGGCGACGGTGCCAATGGCTACAAGGCTCTGGCGCTTGCAAATCCGGGCATGGACTATCCGATCTATGAAGATCTGAAGAAGCACGTATACGATGCCGGCAAAGCGGCAGGCGACGGCTCCAACGCCGGAACGGTGCTCTACAATCGTGGCATGTATGCTGCCCTGCTTGCTGTTGAGGCAGCCAAAAAGGCGCAGGAAATCCACGGTACCGCGCAGATCACCGCTGCCCAGATGCGTGACGGCATGGAAGCGCTCGAAATCACGGCCGATGGCATGGCTGCTCTTGGCCTGCCGGACTTCGGACCGGAATTCGCCGTGTCCTGCAGCAATCATGGCGGTTCGGGCGTCGGCAAGGTTCAGCAGTGGGATGCTTCGGCCAAAACCTGGTCTGTCGTTACCGACTGGATTGCGGCCGACCGTGACGTGATCGATCCGTTGATCGCCGAAGACTCCGAGGCATTCGCCAAGGAAAACAACATCACGCCGCGCGACTGCAACTAGGCTGCACGGATTTGAAAACACGAGCACCGGCGGGCTGCCGCCGGTGCTCACCATCCGGCCCGGATTTTCGCCAGCCCGGATTTTCGACCGGTGCAGCAGCAAACTGCCCCGCTCAAAAACCCGGCACCGTTGAGCCAACTGGAAAGAAACGTCATGCTGAAAGAAACACCTGAAACCGACAAGAGCGCTGGTGCTGCAAAACCATTGCTCGAGATCAACAACATCGAGGTCATCTACAACCATGTGATTCTCGTGTTGAAAGGCGTTTCGCTGTCGGTTCCCCAGGGCGGTATCGTTTCAATTCTCGGCGCAAACGGCGCCGGAAAAACCACGACACTGAAGGCGGTTTCAAACCTGCTGCGCGCCGAGCGCGGCGAGGTCACCAAGGGCAATATCTTGTTCAAGGGTGAGGAAATCCAGGATCTGGCACCGGCAGACCTCGTCAAGCGCGGCTGCATCCAGGTGATGGAAGGCCGCCATTGCTTCGGCCATTTGTCGATTGAGGAGAACCTGCTGACCGGTGCCTACACGCGAACCGATGGCAGGGCCGCAATCGCCGATGACCTGGAAATGGTCTACCGCTATTTCCCGCGCCTCAAGGAGCGCCGCAAATCCCAGGCGGGCTATACGTCCGGCGGCGAACAGCAGATGTGCGCAATCGGCCGTGCACTGATGTCGCGTCCCACGACAATCCTTCTGGACGAACCTTCCATGGGGCTTGCACCACAGCTCGTCGAGGAGATTTTCGAGATCGTCAAGAATCTCAACGAAAACGAGGGCGTTTCCTTCCTGCTTGCCGAACAGAACACCAACATTGCCCTGAAATATGCCACCTATGGCTATATTCTGGAATCGGGCCGCGTGGTCATGGATGGTGAAGCCAAGCAATTGCGCGAGAATGAGGATGTGAAGGAATTTTATCTCGGCGTTGGCGGCGAGGGCCGCAAATCCTTCCGGGACGTCAAACACTACAAGCGCCGCAAACGCTGGCTGGCATGATGCAGCACGCGTGATCGCGCCGGAACACTGTTGTCAAAGGGGCCTCCATGGCGGATCAGCCGGGAAATGGGCCTGAAGCAGCCCGCAAAAGACCCAATGGCGCACACAACGGATCGGGCGGTGTGGTGGTCGCATTCCCCAATGCAGAATTAACCGGCGCAGAATTGATCGGCGAAGGCAATACGACGCAATTTCGTTATCATCGCGAGAGCTTTCGCCGCACGCTGGCCATCGCCGCTGGACTGACCTTCGCCGTTTGTGGCCTGGTCTGGCTGCTGCTGGGCATTTTCGGCACGCGCCAGATGAACCTGCTGACACTTTTTACCGGTCTGATCTTCTTCGCCTTCGTCTCTGCACGCATGCTGGCGCGCTATTTTCGTAACGAGACAATTCTTGCCGTACAGCCCACCGGCCTGTTCGATGCGCGCATTGCAGATGATGTCATGCCATGGGAATCGATCCGGGAACTGCTGCTGATACGCCGTGAACAGGAATACTCCCTGAAGATCGTTCTTTGGGGTAGCAAGGGGGGCGAAGGCCCGCAAACCCACGAGGTCAGCCTGACTGCGCTCGAAGGCGGTGCAGAGCCGGTACTGGAGGCGATCAGCGCCTATCGGCCGGTCAGGATGGAACGGTAACGACAGCAATGGGTGCACTGGTTGTCATTGGCGTCGTGTTGTTCGGAGCGGTGATCTTCCTGCCGCAATATTGGGTACAGCACGTCATCACAAAACACGGCACCGACCGCGCCGATCTGCCCGGAACCGGTGGCGAACTGGCAGAACATCTTGCCGGTGAATTGCAGTTGACCGGTGTTGGTGTCGAGACCACTGAAAAAGGCGATCATTACGATCCGCAAACCCGTTCCGTGCGTCTTCTACGACAGCATCATGAGGGCAAATCGCTTGCCGCCGTTGCCATCGCAGCCCATGAAATCGGCCATGCCATCCAGCATCACCGCGGTGAGCGGCTGCTCGCCTTGCGGCAGCAACTGGCAAAGTTCGCCGCCGCCTCGGATGTGGTGGCCTCGATCTTCTTTTTTGCAGCGCCCGTTCTCGGTGTGATAGTGCGCACGCCGCTGGCTTTTTTTGGTCTGGTTGCCTTCGGTGTCGCGCTCTTGTCGATCCGCGTGCTGGTTCACCTTGTCACGTTGCCGGTCGAATATGATGCCAGTTTCAACAAGGCCTTGCCCATCCTGGAACAGGGCGGTTATCTCAAGCCTGAAGACATGCCCGCTATACGCCAGGTCCTGAAGGCAGCCGCACTGACCTATGTTGCCGGTGCATTGGTCAGCCTGCTCGATCTCGCCCGCTGGGTACGCATCCTGCGATAAATCCGCTCAACCGCAAAGGACATATTGATGACCAGATATTTCGACGATTTGGAAACACGGGATGCCAAGGCTCGTGAGCGGACACTGTTCCGCAAGCTGCCGCGTTTTCTTGCCGAAGTGAAGGAGACCTGTCCTGCCTGGAAAAAGCGGCTGAGGAAAGTCGATCCTGGCGCGATCAAAAATCGCAGCGCACTTGCCGGTCTGCCCGTGTTGCGAAAAACCGAGTTGATGGAAGCCCAGGCGAACAAGCCGCCGTTTGGCGGTTTCGCAAACCCCGCAATGGTGTCCGGCACCCGTTACTTCATGTCGCCGGGCCCGATCTGGGAGCCGCAGCCGTCGGGGCTCGACCCCTGGCTTGGTGCACGCGCCTTTCATGCTGCAGGCATCAGCAAGGGCGACTTGGTGCATTGTTCGCTTTCCTTTCACCTGACCCCTGGCGGCTTCATCCTCGATGCCGGCGCAAGGGCGGCGGGCGCCAATGTGTTTCCTGCCGGCAGCGGTGCAACCGAACAGCAGGTCGAGGCTGCAAGCGCCATCCGCCCCACCGCCTATGCCGGGACCCCGGATTATCTGAAAACCCTTCTCGACAAGGCGCAGGAGATGGGCAGGGACCTCTCCTCGATCAAAAGGGCAGTGGTTTCCGGCGGAGCGCTTTTCCCTTCCATGCGCGATGAATACCGTGAACGCGGGGTCAAGGTCCTGCAATGCTATGCCACCGCCGATCTTGGCGTCATCGCCTATGAAAGCAGCCACCGGGGAAAGCCCCTGCCGGGAATGCTGGTCAATGAAGACCTGATCGTGGAGATCGTCCGGCCAGGCACCGACGATCCGGTAGCCCCCGGTGAGGTGGGCGAACTTGTGGTGACCAATTTCAACCCGGCCTACCCGCTGATCCGTTTCGGTACCGGCGATCTTTCCGCCGTGCTGGACGAACCATCGCCCTGTGGGCGCACCAACATGCGCATCAAGGGCTGGATGGGCCGGGCTGACCAGCGCACCAAGGTCAAGGGCATGTTTGTCGATCCCAAACAGGTCGATGAGGTGGTCAAGAAATCAAAGGGAATTGCCAGTGCCCGTCTTGTCGTCGCCCGCGAAGGGGCTTCCGACGCGATGACGCTTCAGGTCGAACCTGCAGCCGGCGCAAGCATTGATGCCTCCGCCATCGCCAAGACCCTAACTGCCGTCACTAAACTGAAAGGCAAGGTCGAAGTGGTTGGCACCCTGCCAAACGATGGCAAGGTGATTGACGATACCCGCGACTATTCCAAGTGAGGGTGGCGCCATGAGGACAAGTGAACATGCTCCGCCGGATGATGCCGGTAAACGCCGTGCCGTTGAGCCGGTCATCTGCTATCCGCCGGAAAATCTGCCGCTTAGGCAGATCGGCTGGTACAAGGCTCTGCGTAAGGAAGCTGAAGCGATCGATGAAGCCGTCGCGCAACCCCGCGATGCGGTGACATTCGAAGTGCCTGCCGGACATTTCTTCCGCATTTCCTGTCCACAAGGGTCACAGGTCGGCGATCTCAATTTGTGGAATTCGGAGAATCTTGACGAACGCTTCTTCAGCGGCAAGACCCGGGCACTGCACGGCACCCATGTTACCACTGGCGACCGGCTGTGGAGCAATCTGCCATTCATGCGGCCCATGGCCACCATTACCCACGATACCCTGGACTGGTATGGTTTTGATGAGTTCGGCGGCGGGGTGCACGATGTCATCGGCACGCGGTGCGATCCCTATACCCACAATCTGCTGAGCGGTGGCGGGGAGTATCACCACTGTTGCCATTCCAACCTGACCCGCGCCCTTTCAAGGAAGACCGGCCTGCCGGTAAAGCAGGCCGAACTGCATGTGCACGATGTTCTCAATGTTTTCATGTGCACCGGATTTACCCGCGATACCGGCCAGTATTTCATGAAAGCCAGTCCGGCGCGGCGGGGGGACTACATCGAGTTCTTTGCTGAAATCCATCTTCTCGGCGCATTGTCCGCATGTCCGGGAGGCGATTGCGGTGCAAGCCATTCCAGCGAAGCGGCGCAATGCCACCCATTGCTGGTGGAAGTCCTGAAACCGCGTGATCTCGGTGACTGGACCCCGCCGCCGCTCAATGGCTATTCGCGAAGGCATGGCATGTAGGTGCATCGGACTACCGGCATGCCGGCAATATCAAATCCGGCTTGCTGCGATGGTTTGATACTCAGCGGGCGGTGCCGGTCTCATTTCCCTGTACGCGCTCAAGATGCGGCGCATCGCCATCAAACAGCGCCAGCGCTTCGGCAGTTGTTATCGCCGTGCAGAATTCGCCATGCATGGAGGCCAGCGCCATGTTGTGGACGAGGTCGCCATCATAGAGCGTGCCGTCCAAACCTTTGCGGGGCATGGTCGCGCAGGCGTCGTGCACCAGATAGGTGTCAAAGCCCATATTGCCGGCCATGCGCACCGTCGTCTCCACACAGAAATTGGTGAAGAAGCCGGCGACGACCAGCCGCAGAATGCCGGCGCGGCGAAGATCAAGTTCCAGCGAAGTTCCGATAAATCCACTATTGGAACTTTTCGAAACCTGAATATCCCGTGGTGCGATCTCAAGGCCGGCAATCTGCTGGCCACTTTCCTTCGACAATTTCAACGGCGAATTGGGCTCAATGGAGTCATGGCGGGTAAAGGCAACCGTCATGCCTTGTACCCGTGCCCTGTCAAGCAAGGCACGGATATTGTCTTTTGATGCCGGGTTGTTGAGCGTATCGCCCTTGCCTGTGCCGTAATAGGCGCCGTCATCAACCCCCTTCTGAACATCGATCAGAAGCAGCGCAGTATGTTCATCAAATTGGCGGATCATGTATTTTTCCCAGGCAGATCAGGGTTCAGATCAACACCGGATCAAGCCCCTTCTTTTCAACCACCGTTTCCATTACCGCATAACTGTGGGTGGAGGCGACCCCCGGCAATGCGCCGATGTGATCGCCGAGCACTTTGCGGTAGTGCGCCATGTCGCGGGTGCGCACCTTGAGAAGATAATCGAAATCGCCTGCAATCATGTGACAGCTTTCAATTTCCGGAATGCGCCTTGCCGCTGCGTTGAACCGGTCGAGCACATCGGTGGTGGTGCGCTCGAGCGCCACCTGAACAAAGGCAATATGGGGATAGCCTAGTTCCATCACATCGAGCTCTGCATGGTAACCCTTGATCAGCCCTTCCTTTTCCAGCCGCCGCATGCGCTCCGTACAGGGCGTTTTTGAAAGGCCGACGGTTTCCGAAAGTTCCGTTACCGAGATGCGGCCTCTTGTCTGCAGGGTTTTGAGAATATTCCGGTCAATCCGGTCCATGGTGCTTCCGCCCCTTGTCTGGAAATTTGTCAGTGTATAGTGAAATAACCTGAGAAAAATTAAAAATACAGGAAAAAAGAATACATGTGCGTGCTATCATAGGGTAATTGAAGTTTGCTTGGGCGGTCTGTCCTCTCCGCCACGTGGAGGACAGGCGGGCTGCAATACATCCCGGATCGTTTGACGGTTCATCGCAAACGGGACGACGGTCTGGTTCCATGATTTTGTCTAGGCCCCAAGCTTTCAAGAAAGCTGAATTGCTCCAGGGAGAATGGGCCATGTTCGTTTCCAGTCCGGCACTTTCCAGCAACCGCAAGGCCATCCGTGCGCTGACCAATCGCGATGAGGCACAGTGTGTGTCGGACATGATTTCGCTGCTGGCATTGGGAAAAGGCCAGCGCGAGGTGATCTCGGCCGAGGCGGCCGAAACGGTACGTACCATCCGGCGTGAGGCAGTTCCCGGCATCATGGACAGGTTCCTTGCCGAATATGGCCTCAATACCGATGAGGGCGTGGCCTTGATGTGTCTGGCGGAAGCCTATCTGCGCACCCCTGACGCTGAAACGCTCGATGCGCTGATCTCCGACAAGATCGGCGAGAGCGACTGGGCCCGCCATCTGGGCCGGGCGCAGTCCTCGCTGGTCAACGCTTCGACCTGGGCTTTGATGTTGACCGGCAAGGTCTTTCGCACCATTCCCGCGCAGGCAGATGATTTGGCAAGCGTCATGCATTCGCTGGTTCAGCGGCTGGGCGAGCCCGTGGCCCGCACCGCCGTTGGCGAGGCAATGAAGGTTCTGGGCGCGCAATTCGTACTTGGCCGCTCCATCGAGGAAGCACTGGCCAATGCCGGCAAGGACATGGAAGAGGGGTATCTTCATTCCTTCGACATGCTGGGGGAAGCTGCCCGAACGGCGGACGATGCAAAGCGGTACTTCCTGGCATATTCAGACGCCATTTCCGAAATCGCCAAACACGCAAAAGATGACTGGCCGCACGACAATCCGGGCATTTCCGTCAAGCTTTCCGCCCTTCACCCGCGCTATGAAACCGTCAACCGCGAGCGCATTATGCGCGAGCTCGTACCGCGGGTAACCGCGCTGGCCCTCCATGCCAAGGCAGCCAACATCCCCCTCGCCATTGATGCGGAGGAAGCTGACCGCCTGGACCTGTCACTGGATGTTATCGAGGCAGTGCTCGCCAATGCCGATCTTGCCGGCTGGGAGGGATTTGGTGTTGTGGTGCAGGCCTATTCCAAGCGCTGTCCTGCGGTGCTCGACTGGCTCCATGAACTGTGCAGGGTGCTTGGGCGCAAAATCTCCGTGCGTCTCGTCAAGGGCGCCTATTGGGATGCCGAGATCAAGAATGGCCAGGTGCTCGGGCTGGAAGGCTATCCCGTCTTCACACGCAAGGAAGCCACCGACGTCTCTTATCTTGCCAATGCGCGCAAGCTGCTTTCCATGACGGATCGCATCTACCCGCAATTTGCAACCCACAACGCCCACACCGTCGTGGCGATTGAAAACATGGCGCCGGAAGGCGTTGCGTTCGAATTCCAGCGCCTTCACGGCATGGGGGACGCCCTGCACGAAATCCGCAGGCGTACCGACAAGCGTCCGCGCCGCATCTACGCGCCGGTCGGGGTTCACAAGGACCTGCTGGCCTATCTTGTGCGCCGCCTGCTGGAGAACGGTGCCAATTCCTCCTTCGTCAATCAGCTGATGGACAAGTCTATTGCCCCGGAGGTGATCGCCGCTGATCCGCTTGCAGGTCTTGAGGCCTTCGACACCATCCCCCATCCTGCAATCCCTCTACCCCCCATATTTATGGCGAAAGGCGGCGCAACTCTCACGGCTGGAACCTCAACGACCCCGCCGTGCTGGAGCCATTGACGAAAGCCATGGAGCCGTTTCGGAAAACCCGTTGGGGGGGCACAAAGGGCAAATCCGTCACCAGTCCGGTCAATCGCAAGGATGGCGTTGGCAAAGTGACTCATGCAACGGCAAAGGATGCCGAAGCAGCCATTGGGGCAGCAAAAAAGGCACTTTCTACCTGGGCGAACAAAGCGGCGGAAAAGCGCGCCCACCTGCTGGAAAAAACCGCAGCGCTCTATGAAAAACACCATGCCGAGATCATGGCCATTGTCGTGCGCGAAGCTGGCAAGACACGGCTTGATGCGGTTGCGGAAATTCGCGAAGCCGTTGATTTTCTGCGCTACTACGCCGCGGAAATCCGTGAATGGGGTGAGGATCGTAAGCCGCTCGGGCCGGTTGTCTGCATTTCACCGTGGAATTTTCCGGCAGCAATCTTCACCGGCCAGATCGCCGGTGCGCTGGCGGCAGGCAACACAGTGATTGCAAAGCCGGCTGAACAGACGCCGCTGATTGCAGAATATCTGGTCGGTCTGTTTCACAAGGCAGGCGTTCCAAAGGGTGCGTTGCAACTGGTGCAGGGCGAGGGGAGCTCAATCGGGCCGGCGCTCACCGGTTCGCCGGATATTGCCGGCGTTGCCTTTACCGGTGGCACCGATACCGCACGGCTGATCGACATGTCGCTTGCTGCCGGTAATCCCGATGCCGCATTGATAGCCGAAACCGGCGGGCTTAATGCCATGATCGTCGATTCCACCGCGCTGCCTGAACAGGCCGTGCGCGACATCGTCACCTCCGCATTTCAATCTGCCGGCCAGCGCTGTTCGGCACTGCGGGTGCTCTACGTCCAAAAAGACGTGGCGCCGCAGATGCTGGAAATGCTGGAGGGAGCGGCCCGCGAACTGCAGATCGGCGATCCCTGGGATCCGGCGACCGATGTCGGCCCGGTGATCGATGAGGAAGCGCGCCAGAACATTCTTGCCCATTGCAAGAAACTCAAGGGTGAAGGGCGCCTGCTGTTCGAACTCGACCTGCCGGATACGGCAAAGCACGGAACGTTCGTGGCCCCTTGTGCCTTCCGCCTTGATTCAATTCTTGATCTTGAGCGCGAGATCTTCGGCCCCGTACTGCATGTGGTCGAGTATGAGGCTCATGAGCTCGATCAGGTTATGGCCGACATCAATGCTACCGGCTATGGGCTGACGCTGGGGCTGCATTCACGCATCGACACCCGCGTTGACCGGCTGTGTGCCGCTGCCCATGTCGGCAACATCTACGTCAACCGCAATCAGATCGGCGCGGTGGTGGGCGTGCAGCCCTTCGGTGGTGAGGGCCTGTCGGGTACGGGTCCCAAGGCGGGCGGGCCCTTCTATGCAAAGCGGTTCACAACCCCCTTGTCGGCGTCCCTGCCGCAGGCGAGAACCGTCGACATGCCGGGGCCAACCGGCGAGCGCAACACCTGGTTGCTGACACCGCGCGGCCTTGTTGCCTGTCTTGGGCCGGGAGACGACAAAATTGCCCGGCAACAGCGCCTGGCGGCCGAAGCGGGAAATCGTGCCATTACCCTGAAAGAGCATGGCGGCGCGCTGAAAGACCTGCTCGCCACGCCGGAACTTTCAGCGGTGCTGTATGGCGGGGATGACTTGGCGGCCATGCGCGCGGCCCTTGCCAGCCGGCCAGGCAAGCGCGTCTTGGTCATCGACCCGGAGCAACACCCCGAACTGCTGTTCGGCGAAAAAGTGGTCTCCGAAGACACCACCGCCTCCGGTGGCAATGCCAGCCTGCTGGCAAGTGTGGGATAGGGCGGCTTATCCCAGCACCTCTTTCACCGCATCGGCGGTTGCAGAGACCACTATGTCGGCTTCTTCCCGTGTCAGGCAGAGCGGTGGTGCAAAGCCGAGGATGTCGCCCTGCGGCATGGCTCTGGCGACAACGCCGCGATTCAGCAGCGCTGCGGCAATGGCCGGCCCGGTCTTCTTTGATGGATCGAAGAATTTGCGCTTTTCCCTGTCCTCGACAAACTCGACGGCACACAGCATGCCTTCACCGCGCACATCGCCCACATGCGAATGATCGCTGAGAGCTTGTGTCATAGCCTCGTTGAAATAGGCGCCGGTTTTACCGGCATTGTCTACCAGTCCCAAATCGTCAATCAGCTTGAGGTTGGCGACACCGGCGGCAGCGCCGATGGGATGGGCCGAATAGGTCCAGCCATGACCGATGGGGCCCAGCTCGTCCGTGCCGTCTTCGAGCACCTTCCAGACCTTGCCGGAAATGATTGAGCCCGACAGCGGTGCATAGGCCGATGTCAGCCCCTTGGCGATGGTGATGATGTCGGCCTCAAAGCCGTAATGCGCTGAACCGAACATGGTGCCCAGACGCCCGAAACCGGTCACCACTTCATCAGCAATCAGCAGGATGTCGTGTTTGTTCAGAACCGACTTGATCGCTTCCCAGTATCCGGCAGGTGGCGGTGTAATGCCGCCGGTGCCCAGGACAGGTTCGCCAATAAAGGCGGCAATCGTATCGGCCCCCTCCCTATCGATGAGCGCTTCCAGTTCATCGGCGCAATACTGCGTGAAGGCAGCCTCATCCATGGAAAGGTCTTCGCGTCGGAAGAAGTCCGGCGCAACCGTATGCAGCACCCGGTCAAGCGGCAGGTCGAACTTGTTGTGGAAGAGGGTGAGGCCGGTAAGCGAGCCGGTCATCAGCCCTGAACCATGATAGCCGCGCCAGCGTGAGATGATCTTCTTCTTTTCCGGCCGGCCGAGAATGTTGTTGTAATACCAGACCAGTTTGATGTTGGTTTCGTTGGCATCCGATCCGCCAAGGCCGAAATAGACCTTGGACATGTTGTCCGGCGCCCGCTCCACCACCATTTTTGAAAGCGTGATCGACGCCTCTGTCCCATGGCCCACATAGGCATGGTAGTAGGAAAGTTCCTTTGCCTGGGCAGCAATCGCCTCGGCGATTTCCTGCCTGCCATAGCCCACATTGACGCAGTAAAGTCCGGCAAAGGCATCCAGCAGTTTTTTACCGTCCCGGTCCTCGATGTAGACGCCCGAACCGCCTGTCACAATGCGGTTTGCCGCCTCGCCGCGCGCATGCTGGGCAAGATGGGTCGAAGGGTGAAAAAAGTTCTCTCGGTCCCACTGATCGAGTTGGTCGTTTCTCAGCATTTTGTCTTTCCTTTGCCAGTCATGCCCAGTCGCGGCAGACATATTTGATTTCCATGAATTCTTCCATGCCCTTTCGTGCCCCCTCACGGCCAAGGCCCGATTGTTTGACGCCGCCAAAGGGAATCGGCGCGCCGGTCACCTTGGTCCGGTTTACGGCAACCATGCCGAATTGCAGGGCGCGGCTTAATCGGTAGATACGGCGGGGGTCGTGGCTGTGCAGATAGGCAATCAGGCCGTATTCGGTGGCATTCGCCCTGGCAATCACTTCCTCCTCACTGTCAAACGGTGCGATGGGCGCCACGGGGCCGAAGGTTTCTTCCTGCATGATCGCTGCCTTATCGGGTACATCGGTCAGCACGGTCGGCTGATAAAACAGCGGGCCGAGATCAGCCCGCTTGCCGCCGCAGGCAAGGGTGGCGCCTTTTTCAAGCGCGTCGGCAACATGGGCTTCCTGCTTGGCGATGGCTGCTTCATTCATCAGCGGGCCGATGTCGGGATCGTCCATCCCCCTGCCAAGGGTCAGTTCCCCGGCAGCTCTGGTGAAGCGTTCGCAGAATTCGCCATAGATCTCCCGCTCGACGTAAATCCGGTTGGCGCCCAGGCAGTCCTGCCCGGAAGTGGCAAACTTGGCCTTGATCGTTTCGGTGACGGCCGTGTCGAGGTCGCATCCCTTGAAGATGATGACCGGTGCATGGCCGCCAAGTTCCATGACGAGTTTTTTCACCGTGCCGGCGCACTGGCGGCAGAGCAGCCTGCCTATTTCCGTCGATCCGGTAAAGGAAAGGGCGCGCACGCGGGTGTCCTGCGTCCACGGTTCGACAATGGTCGCCGCCTTCCCGGTCACCACGTTGAACACCCCGGCAGGAATGCCGGCCCGCTCGGCAAGTTCGGCCAGCGCCAGGGCGGAAAACGGCGTCTCACCGGAAGGGTGTGCGACCACCGTGCAGCCCGCGGCCATCGCGGCAGCCGCCTTGCGGGTCAGCATGGCAGATGGAAAGTTCCATGGTGTGACCAGCGCGGCAACGCCTACCGGCTCTAGCCACAGCTCCACTTCCGCATCCGGCAGGTGCGAGGTAACGCCCTCGATATTGGGACGCTTGGACTCCTCTGCATAATATTCGACAAAGCTCGCTGCATAGTCGATCTCGCCGCGTGCTTCCGAAAGCGGCTTGCCCTGCTCGCATACCATGATCCGGGCAAGGTCTTCGCGATGTTGAATGATCAGGTCGAACCACTGGCGCAGGATTTTCGAACGCTCCTGGGGAAGCGTCATCGCCCATGCAGGAAATGCCGCGTGGGCAGCATCAGCGGCAGCAAGGCTTTCTTCAGCCGAAAGGCTGGCTACTTCACCAATGATGTCACCCGTGGCCGGATCGCGAACGGGAAACGTTTCGCCAGCAGAGGATGCTACCCACTTTCCGCCAAGATAGGAAAACGCCCGCACCAGGCGTTGGTCCTCTACCTGTTCCTGCAAGGATACCGGCTTGTCTGACATGAACATGTCCTCCTTTGAGGACCATTGTGCCGTTTCAAGCCGATGGCTGGAGACTGAAAACCCCCGCTGCGGCAGAAGATTCTTCTGCAGATTACCGTGCCTGCAGACAATTCGCCGCCTTGCCGGTTATTGCTCTCCCAGCAGTACATCCAGTGGCGGTGCGCCATGCCCCTTGACCGGCTTTGTGACCACATAGGTGAAGTACCGGGCCAGTCCCACCCCTGCATCCAGCATCTCGTCGATCAGCCGCTGATAGCTGTCAATGTCTCTGGTCACGATCTGCAGCAGGTAATCATAACCGCCGCCCAGGGCCCAGCACGCGGTGATCTCATCATAACGCTTGATGCTGGTTTCGAAGGTGCGGAACGAAGCTGCTGTGTGGTCGGCAAGCTCCGCAGCCACGAAGACGGTCACATGGGGCCCAAGCTTCTTCAGGCTGATGCGGGCATTGTAACCCTCAATGACGCCGGCCTGTTCCAGCCGTTTGAGCCGCTCCCAGCAGGGGCTCGCCGACAGGCCGACGCGTTCGGCCAATGCCGCCTTGGATATGCGGCCCTCCGTGCTCAGCACCTGCAGGATTTTCAGGTCAAGCGCATCGAGTTTCTTCATCTATGCCTCGATCCTGGTGCCTGCATCGCTGTCCTTGAGCAGAAAATAAACATGCGTGGCGATGGCCGTGTCCTGTGCTCCGGTGCCGGTCAGGTCGCAAATGGTGATGTCGTCCTCGCTGCGCCGCCCGGCCACAGCGCCGCTGGCAATGGCGCCCAGTTCCGGCGGGGTGTCTTTCTTCCAGAACCCGGCCTCGATGGCGCTGCGCAACTCGCCCAGCAGTTCCGTCTGGCTCACCCGGTCGGCAACATAAAGATCAGCTTCAAAAATTGCCTTGGGATCGATTTCGTTCTTTCCGGCCTGATCGGAGCCCATGGCGGTCACATGCAGGCCGGGGTGAAGCCATTGCGATTTTAGCACAGGTTCGCGCGCCGGTGTCGTGGTCACCACCAACTGGCTTCGCGCAACCAGTTTTTCCGGATTGGTTTCGGCGCGGACATCAATGCCGAGCAATTCCGCCAGCTCCTTGGCACAGTGTTCCGCCTTTGCCTGATCGCGCCCCCACACAAGCAGCCTTTCGAACGGCCGCACCAGATGAGCCGCCTGCATCTGCAGCCGTGCCTGAACACCCGTTCCCATGACACCGGCAGTTTCCACCCGCTCGGGCGCAAGATGGCGGGCAGCCACCGCACCGGCTGCCGCCGTGCGGATATCGGTCAAATACCCGTTGTCGAGAAACAGCGCCTGAACCAGTCCGGTCTTGGCGGAAAACAGGATCATCAAACCGTTCAGGCTGGCAAGGCCGAGCTTCGGATTGTCGAAAAAGCCGGGCGATACCTTGATCGCGAACCCCTCAAAGCCGGGAATGTAAGCGGTCTTCACATCAACCTCGCCATTGGCTTCGGCCAGCTCCATGGATAGGATGGGCGGCATGACCACATTGCCGCCTGCCAGTGCCACAAAGGCTTCCTCGACAACGGCGATCGCCGTTTCATCAAGATGGACGGTTTGGCGCAGTTCGGCCTCCGTTACGATCAGTATCTCGCTGGCCATTCAATCCTCCTTTCCGCCACCCACTCCGGCTTAGGCCTGCCGCCAGGGGCGCCCATGGATGTTCATGCCGCCAAGTTTCACATCCCGCCCGCTGATGATGTCGGTAAACACGCCCATGTCCACATTGCGCCCGGTAACGATGGTGGCTGCCGCGCCCGCCGGCTTGACCTTCCCCGACAGTACGGCGGCAAGACCGACCACGCTTGCGCCTTCAGCAACAATCCGGTCTTCGAAGTACAGCGCCTGCATGGCCTGGTAGATTTCCTCCTCCCTCACCAGCACCACCTCATCCAGCAAAGCATTGCAAAGGGGAAAGGAGAGCCTGTTTTTGGCGCCGATCCCGCCGCCTAGGGAATCGGCGAGGCTCACAACTTCCTCAACCTCCACCGGCTTTCCTGCCTGCATCGAGGCGTGCATGGCGGCGCCCCGGTCCATGGAAATGCCGATGATGCGAATGTCAGGCCTGATCGCCTTGGCGGCAACGGCAATGCCAGCTGCCAGCCCGCCGCCTGAAAGCGGCACCAGGATCGTGATCAGGTCCGGGCGATCTTCCATCAGCTCCAGTCCGATCGTGCCCTGACCGGCGATGACGTGAGCATCGTCAAACGGAGAGATTTCAACATAGCCTTCCTCGGCTGCAAGGCGCTGGCTTTCCGCCAAGGCCTCATCCTGGGATTTGCCGATGATGCGGACCTCTGCTCCCAGCGCCTTGATACCGTCGACCTTTGTTTGCGGCACCAGAGAGGACATGCAGATAACCGCCGTAATGCCGCGTTTTCTCGCGGCAAAGGCCACGCCCCGTCCATGGTTTCCGGTCGAGCAGCAGGTAACGCCGGGCGTATCTGGTGGCAGGCGCAGCACGGCACTGGCAGCGCCGCGCAGCTTGAAGGCGCCCATCGGCTGGGTATTTTCCAGCTTCAGCAGAAATTCGTGTCCGGCAATTCCGCTCATATAGATTGATGGAACCAGCGGGGTGCGCAGGGCTGTTCCCGCAATCGTTTTGCGGGCTTCATGAATATCGGCAAGGGTAACGGACATGGGTGGAGAGCCGCCGGACAAGAGACAGGAAATCGGCATCAAGCCAGCACGGCGTGAGGGGCCAAGTCAACCGGCACGGCAGCAATCTGGCTCAGCACTCCACCACATTGACGGCCAGCCCGCCTTCGGAGGTTTCCTTGTAGCGCTCGTTCATGTCGATGCCGGTCTGGCGCATGGTCTCGATACAGGCATCGAGCGGTACGAAATGCTTGCCGTCGCCCTTCAGGGCCAGGGAAGCGGCGGTAACCGCCTTTACAGCGCCAAGCGCGTTCCGCTCAATACAGGGGACCTGCACCAGCCCGCCCACGGGGTCGCAGGTCATGCCGAGGTGGTGTTCGAGCGCGATCTCTGCGGCGTTTTCAACCTGTTCCGGTGTGCCGCCCAGCACCTGCGCAAGGCCGGCAGCCGCCATGGCCGAAGCAGAGCCCACTTCCCCCTGGCAGCCGACCTCGGCACCGGAAATCGAGGCATTGTGCTTGATGATGCCGCCGACGGCAGCAGATGCCAGCATGAAGTCGCGAATGCCCTTGGCATCGGCATCTTCGTGAAAATGAAGATAATATCGCAGCACCGCCGGCACGACGCCCGCCGCGCCGTTGGTCGGAGAGGTGACCACCTTGCCGCCTGCCGCATTTTCCTCGTTGACCGCCATCGCATAGACCGCCAGCCAGTCATTGGCGAGCAGCGGATTGCGGCGGTTTGACTGCCACTCTTGCTGCAGCTTGTCGTGGATGTCCTTGGCGCGGCGGCGCACCTTCAGGCCGCCCGGCATGATGCCGGTCTGCGAGATGCCGCGGTCGACACAGCGGTCCATGGCACTCCAGATCAGATCGAGCTTGTAATCAAGCTCCTCCGGCGAATAATGCGTTTCCTCGTTTGCCCGCTTCATGGCGGCTATCGAAAGGCCCGATTTTTCGGCCATTTCCAGCATTTCCTTCGCATTGCGGAAGGGATAGGGAACGCCTGATTCGACAGGCGCCTGCTTCGCGGTTTTCATCGCTTCCAGTTCCGCTTCATCCACCACGAAACCCCCGCCAATGGAGTAATAGACCCGCCGCAGCAACAACTGGTCACCGGCGGCATAGGCCTTGAACTGCATCCCGTTGGCATGGCCCATGAGCGGTGTCTTGCGATCCATGATGAGGTCGGCTGCAGGATCGAAACGATAGGCAGCATGGCCGGCCGGGCGAACCTGCTTGTCCCGCTTCACCTGTTCGATGATGTCATCCATCTGATCAGGGTCGACCGTATCCGGCAATTCACCGGCCAGCCCGAGGATTACCGCACGATCGGTTGCATGCCCGACACCGGTATAGGCAAGCGAGCCGTGCAGCGAGCACTGGACATGCTCCACTGTGGCACCCTGCGGGCGCGGCCAGTCGCCATTCCTGATTTCCTCAAGAAAGCGAGCAGCGGCACTCATCGGCCCCATCGTGTGGGAACTGGAAGGGCCAATACCGATCTTGTAGATGTCGAATACGGAAAGAAACATCGCTGCCTGACCTGTTGAACTGCAGAAAGGTAAACAGATTGCCGGCACAAAAATAGTCTGGGACCGTCATCTGTCTGCCGCAAAGATACGGCGAAGCGGTGTTTGTGCTCCGGCGGTTACAGCTTGCCGGCTTCTTCGAGATAGATTTTCCGCAAACCCTTTACCGTTTCACCCACTGCGCCACTGCCCACCGGCTTTCCATCTATCGAGACGACCGGCATGACGAAAGCCGAGGCCGATGTAACAAAGGCCTCTTTGGCACCTTGTGCCTCTTCCACGGTAAACGGGCGCTCCTCAACCTTGATCTGGCGTTCGCGCGCAAAGCGCATCACCGCACGCCGGGTGATGCCGTGCAGTATGTCATTCGACAATTGCCGCGTCACCAGCGTACCGTTTTCGAGCACGATCCAGGCATTGTTGGAGGTTCCTTCGGTTATCTGACCATCCTCTACCAGCCAGGCGTCATCAGCGCCCTTGGCCTTCGCTTCCTCCTTGCACATGGAAGGATAGAGAAGCTGGACGGTCTTGATGTCGCGGCGGTGCCATCTCAGATCCGGCAGGGTGATCACCGAAAGGCCTTTTTCGGCAACGGGATTTTCGGTCACTTTCTTTGCCTGGGTGAACATGACGAGCGACGGCTTGGCTTCTGGCGGAAAGTTGAAATCCCGTTCCGCTGCTCCGCGCGTTACCTGCAGATAGAGCAATCCTTCGGTCAGTTCGTTGCGTTTCAGCATCTCGGTCTGGATGGCTCCCATTTCCTCAAGCGTGCAGGGCGCATCCATCTTCAGTTCGTCAAGCGAACGCTGAAGGCGCTCCAGATGAGCCTGGTTGTCGATCAGCTTACCGCCGGTCACCGAGCAGACTTCATACACACCATCGGCAAAAAGAAACCCGCGGTCGAAAACGGAGATCTTGGCGTCTTCCTCGGGAAAGTATTCGCCATTAACATAAACAGTTCGGCTCATCGTGCTTCCTTACTGAACGTCCCAGTAAAGCGGGAAGGTGGGATCAAATACGGTGACATCGCCGTCACCGGTGTGAATTTTTTGCGGATATGTTACCGGCTCGCTGTGTTTTACCAGCGTGATGGTTTCTTCATTGGGTTGAAGCCCGTAAAAGGCCGGTCCGTTGAGCGAAACGAAGGCCTCCAGCCTGTCGAGCGCTGCTTCCTGCTCGAACACGTGGGCAAGACAGGAAAGCGTGTTCGGAGCGGTGAAAATGCCGGCACAGCCGCAGGCCGTTTCCTTGTTGGGGTCACTGTGTGGGGCAGAGTCCGTGCCGAGGAAAAACCGTTTGTCGCCGGAACTTGCCGCCTGAACCAGCGCCTGGCGGTGCTCCTCCCGCTTGGCGACCGGCAGGCAGTAATAGTGCGGCCGGATGCCGCCTGCGAGGATGGCGTTGCGGTTGATGATCAGATGATGGGTGGTGATCGTCGCAGCCAGGTTTTCTTCCTGTGAACGCACGTAATCAACGCCCTGCCGCGTGGTGACATGTTCCATGACCACTTTCAGGCCTGAAATTTTCTGCCGTAGCGGGTCGAGCACCGTTTCGATGAACACGGCTTCGCGATCGAAGATATCCACATCCGGATCGGTGACCTCGCCATGGACACACAGCGGCATACCGATCGCCGCCATTTTTTCCAGCACCGGATAGACTTTCACGATGTCCTTGACGCCGCTTGCAGAATTTGTGGTAGCCCCGGCCGGGTAGAGTTTGACAGCGGTCACGATGTTGTCGCCATATCCCGCCGCAACATCGTTCGGATCGGTTTCTTCCGTCAGATAGAGCGTCATCAGGGGATTGAAGAAATCGGCCCTTGGCTTGGCGGCGAGAATGCGCTCGCGGTAAGCGACGGCATCTGCAGTGGTAACGACCGGCGGCACCAGATTGGGCATGATGATCGCCCGGCAAAATTGGCGCGAAGAATACCCAATAACCCCTTCCAGCATCGCGCCATCACGCAGATGCAGATGCCAGTCATCGGGTTTGCGGAGGGTCAGGCTGGTGGTCACGAACGGCTTCCGGCAGGGTATTGGCTTCCTGCCGGGTCTTAAGCCGGAGCGGTGCCGCGGTCAATCATATGCCGCCCAATTCATGACCTATACTCGTCCGAACAGAATATTGCCGACCAGCCGGTCGCGGCCGTAAATGTCATCGAAAGTCTGCAGTTTTCCATTCTTCACCCAGGCGGTGAAATAGGTCAGATGAACGGGAATGGGTCGCTTGAAATTGACGCCCTTGGTCTGTTTGGACGCCACGAGCTGGCCGATTTTCGAAGCGGCCGGATTGCCGTCCAGCTTGTAGAGCAGCTGCGCAAAGGCCAGCGGCTCATGAACCCGGATGCAGCCATGGGAGAGCGCCCGGTTCGATTGCTCAAACAGCTTCCGGTTCGCGGTGTCATGCAGATAGACGTTGAACTTGTTGGGGAACAGGAATTTCACCTGACCGAGCGCATTGGCGGGCCCGGCCGGTTGAACGATCTTGAAGGGAAAGCGCTTGCCGCTGACGGACTGCCAGTCGATCTGGGTGGCATTCATGCGCGGCGCATCGGCCTTCCAGCTGGCGTAAAGATGATACCCCTTTTTCTTGAGGTAGTTCGGGTCCTTGCGCAGCTTTGGCAGCATTTCATTGCCGGCGATGGAAGGCGTCACGGTCCAGGTGGGATTGAATTCCGAATATTTTATGTTGTCGGAAAACATCGGTGTCTTGTGATATTTCTTGCCGACGATGACCCGCCGGCGATCGATATCCCTTCCGTTGTGCCGCGTATACATCAGGAAAGCGGCGGTATTGACGAAGACATGCACATCGCCAAGCTTGCGCGGCAGCCAGCGCCAGCGTTCCATGTTGACGATAATCTTTCGCTGCACGCCCGGGTTTGGTGTTTTCAGCAACGCCTTGCGCAAAGCATGATATTGCGGATGTGTCGGGCGCAGTCTGTCGAGCACCGTTTGCGGCCCGTTTTTCTCCATCGATGCAAGCAGTGCGATGGTATCGAGCTTCTTGCGCGGAATGACGATGTCCGGCTCCGAGACAGCGGGAGTGGTTCGCCCGCCATACATGTCACGGGCAAAGCGTACCGCAGCAGAGGACAGAAACAGTTCAAGACCGGCAAGTTCATCGCCGCGCAGCTTGTATGCGCTGCCCGGCATGCCGCCGATATAGTCCAGCGCATCAAGACCATCGAGCCACGCATTTTCCAGTACGCCAACCAGTTCCTGGCCGCCCCGGGTCAGGCCATTGGCGCTGGTCCAGATGCCGCGATAGCCGTTGCGCTTGTAAAACGGCATCACCGTGTCGACCTGAACCACACCGCCGCGCCACTGAATTGCCTGTGCGTTGGCAAACCCTCTTACATTGGCGGCCTGGGAGGTTGCGGCCATCAACCCAAACAGCGACAAGGCCAGCAAACCGGCCTGTAGTGTCTTTGGCATTGAATGAAGGGCGGTTTGGCGAGTGTGTGGGCCCATCTGCTTTCCCTTGTCCCGGCTTCCGGTTTTCGATGAAACGTTAACAATCATGGTTAACGTAACCTTAATTCTTGCTGCCCGGAGGTGATGTTTACAATATGACAGCTCCAAGCTCCTGAACAACCATCATGGCACTTTACAGCTCGCTGCCGCCATGATTAAATAAACAAACGTTCATTTATTGAGGCTGGAGGCTCGATCTTGGCGAGAACAGCGGGATCACGGGGTGAGGAGACTGCGTTACGGGTGCGCGAGGCTGCCCTGCGGCTCTTTGCGGACAAGGGCTATGCCGCCGTCTCCATGCGGGAGATCGCCGCTGAGGTGGGCCTGCAGGCCGGTGCGCTGTATAATCATTTCCCGACCAAGCAAGCCATTCTCGTTGATCTGCTGGAAACCCACATGGTCGATCTGATCGCGGCCTGGGAGGGCAGAAGCCATACCTTCTCCGATCCCGTTGAGGCACTGATCGGGTTTGTGCGCTTTCACATCCGCTATCACCTTGAGCGGCAGGATGCTGTCTTCATCTCCTACATGGAGTTGCGCAATCTGGAGCGCGATGGCTTTGAGCGCATCGAGGAATTGCGCCGTGTCTATGAGGGTTTCTTACGGAAAATAATACAAATCGGTGCCGCAAAGCGGGTTTTCGCCGTTGCCGATATTCCCGTGGCCGCCATGGCGGTGATTGCCATGCTGACCGGGGTCAATACCTGGTTTCGCTCCGGCGGCCGGCTGAAGGCGGTTGAGATCGAGGAAATCTATGTGAAGATGGTGCTGGGCAGTCTGGGGCACGTTGTGGCTCCGCAAGCCGGCAGGGTGCAACAACCGGCGCTTCAAGGCGTCTGACTGCCGGCAGGATGCCGGCTGAACGGAGGAGCCATGTTTTATGCGAGCATGAATTTCGCGCTGGGCGATGAAGTCGAGGCATTGCGCGAAATGACCCACAAGTGGGCCCAGGACCGCCTGGCGCCAAGGGCAGCGGAAATCGACCAAACGAACACATTTCCACCCGAGCTGTGGAAGGAGATGGGAGAACTCGGCCTGCTCGGTGTTACCGTGGAGGAAGAATATGGCGGCGCAGGCATGGGCTATCTGGCGCATACGGTGGTCGTGGAAGAGCTTGCCCGCGCTTCTGCTTCCGTCTCGCTATCTTATGGCGCCCACTCCAATCTCTGCGTCAACCAGATCCGTTTGAACGGCAGCCAGGAGCAGAAGCAGCGCTACCTGCCTGGCCTCATCTCCGGAGAGCATGTCGGGGCACTGGCCATGTCGGAGGCATCGGCAGGGTCCGATGTGGTTTCCATGAAGCTGCGTGCTGAAAAGCGCAACGATCACTATCGCCTTAACGGCACCAAATACTGGATTACCAACGGGCCGGATGCAGACACGCTGGTGGTCTATGCCAAAACCGATCCTGAAGCCGGTTCGCGCGGCATTACCGCTTTCATCATCGAGAAGTCGATGACAGGGTTTTCAACCTCCGAACCTTTTCACAAGCTGGGCATGCGCGGCTCCAACACTGGCGAACTGATCTTCGAGGATGTGGAAGTGCCCTTCGACAACGTGCTGGGTGAAGAGGGCAAGGGCGTCAATGTTCTGATGTCTGGTCTCGACTACGAGCGTGTCGTTCTGTCCGGCATCGGCATTGGCGTCATGCATGCCTGCCTCGACCACGTCATGCCGTATCTTTGCGAGCGCAAACAGTTTGGCGAGCCGATCGGCAACTTCCAGCTTATGCAGGGAAAGATCGCCGACATGTATGCGGCGATGAATTCTGCCCGTGCCTATGTCTATGCGGTTGCCGGGGCTTGCGATCGGGGCGAGGTGACCCGCCAGGATGCCGCTGCCTGTGTGTTGTATGCGTCCGAGCAGGCGATGAACCAGGCCGTACAGGCGGTGCAGGCCATGGGCGGTGCCGGCTATCTTGACGACAGCCCGGTCTCCCGCATTCTTCGCGATGCCAAGCTGATGGAAATCGGTGCCGGCACGTCGGAAATCCGCCGCATGCTTGTCGGCCGCGAACTGATGAAAGCAATGAGGTAGGGTTTCCGGCACCAAATAACGGGAGAAGATGGACTATGGCATTGAACGAGATACAATCGGCATTGTGCGAGAATTCCCCGAGCAGCTTCGATGGGCTGCGGGCGATACTTTTCAATACTTCCCTGAAGACAAATCCGGAAGAAAGCCACACAAAGCTGCTTCTTAACGTGGTTGGCGAAATCTTGGAAAGGAACGCCGTTGAAGTGGAGCATGTGCACATGGCTTCCAGGGATGTGGCATTCGGCATTTATCCCGACATGACAGAGCACGGTGCCAACTCCGACGAATGGCCTGAAATCTGGACAAGCGTCGATGCCGCCGACATCATCGTGATTGGCACACCCTTGTGGCTGGGTGAGGAAAGCTCGATCTGCCGGGTTCTGATCGAGAGGCTTTATGCCATGAGCGGTTTGCTGAACAACCGGGGCAGAGCATTTTTTACAATAAGGTGGGCGGTTGTGTGGTGACCGGCAACGAGGACGGCGTCAAACACGCGGCGATGACGCTGGCGTTTGCGCTTAACCATCTGGGATGCACCATACCGCCGCAGGCCGATTGCGGCTGGATCGGTGAAGCAGGCCCCGGCCCATCCTATGGCGATGAATTGGAGGATGGCTCAAGGGCCGGATTCGACAATGATTTTACCCAGCGCAACACAACCATCATGACCTGGAATCTCATGCACCTTGCCAGGATGATCAGCGATGCCAATGGCATCCCCAATCACGGCAATAATCGTGAGGCCTGGAAGGCTGTCGTTTCGACTTTGCCAATCCGGGGCACAGGGCATGACACGTAAAACCAATCACCGGATATGCATGGCTGCAATGGCCGCCGGAATGATGTTTTTCTCAGGTTCCGGCCTGGCCCTTTCCCAATCCGATGACTTTCTGTTTGAGCCGGAGCGCATTGAGGCCTGCCTTGCAGGCAAGGAAGGCGCAAACCGTCTGTCATGCGCCGGCGATGCGGCCAATCATTGCATGGATGCAAATGAGGGAGGCAGTTCCACCGTCGGCATGGGCGCCTGCCTGGACAAGGAACTGGCATGGTGGGATGCCCGCCTGAACGAGGTCTATCGTGATCTTTCCAAGCGAGAGCGCAGCGATGATGAGGAGGCGGAGGCTGGTGGCTGGAATGCCCCGAAGAAACTTCCCGCGCTGAAGGAAATGCAGCGCGCCTGGATTACCTATCGCGATGCGCTTTGCGAGCACGAAGCCGTGCAGTGGGGCGGTGGTACGGGCGCGGGCCCGGCCTATCTCTCCTGCCTGATGGGCGAGACGGCGCGCCAGTATTTCGTGCTTGCCGACCAGCTGGAATATCTCAGGGACCGGTAGGAATGCTCTTAGCGGATACGAATCTTGATCGAGCGCTCAGAGAGCCGTTTTTCAGCCGCCTCCTTGAGAACTTCGGCAATCCACTGATTAATCGATTTGGCGTCGGCATTTGCAGCGTCGGCAACCATCTCATGAACCTCGGGCGCAATGCGAACGGCAATATTGCCGGATTTCGGTTTTTGAGGCTCGATACCCTCTTCTCGACAATACTCAAGATAGGTATCGACGCTAAGCTCAAATTCCTTCTGAATTTCTTCCAGTGTCGATGCTTCAGCGTGAATGACGCTGCGAATTCCCTGCGCAATGGCATGGAACGCCTTGTCATCGTGCTCATACCAGATTTCCGGTACATATCCCTTGTAGGATCGGATCATTTTATACCTGCATTTTCCAGAAATCGCCGCACTGCCTCAACGGCACCCTTCTTCATCTCGGGCCGTGGATGGGGGCGGTGGAACACCTGGACTTCGTTGTTCAACTTTACAACCACCCGCGAGCCGGCCCGTTCTTCAATTGTCGCGCCCAGAGAACGGAACATCCTCTCAACGTCCCGCCATTTGATGTCCGATGCCGTCGGCCTGGCAAAAATCCTTGAAAGGGTCTTTTCGTACTTCGCGTTCATGCGGGGCATTCCTTTGAATGGAACGAAGCAGCTGGCACCACCTCATTGGATTGGAAATACCCTTAACGGAACAAGTAGTAGTGTAATATCAAAAAATGATATCGTCAATCGTGGGGTATGTGCTTGATGCTCCCGTCCGCCCAAACCTATGAAGAGCTTAGCGCCCGCTTCCGCTGGGAAGTGCCGGAGCGCTACAACATGGGGGCCGATGTTTGCGATAAATGGGCAGACAGCGAGCCGGATCGGACCGCGATCATCGATCTGACCGGCGGGAAGCGCCGCGATGTCACGTTTGGTGACCTGCGTGGGCTGGCTGACAGGCTGGCGCGCCATTTGGTGTCTCTCGGCATTGGCCGGGGCGACCGTGTCGGCGTCTACCGCACCCAGTCGGTCTGGACGGCAGCCGCCCATATTGCAGTATGGAAGATCGGCGCGGTTTCCATGCCCCTGTTCAAACTGTTCGGTGAGCAGGCATTGCTGTCCCGCCTTGCCGACAGCGCCGCAAATGCGGTGATTACCGATCCGGAAGGCGCACCGGCAATAGCCGCGCTTCAGCCCCAACTGCCAAACCTTGCTCACATTATCGCGCCGGAGAAGACGCCGCTGCCGGAAAGCGCGCCGATGCAGGCGCTCGATACGGCTGTCAATGATCCGGCACTTTTGATCTATACCTCCGGCACCACTGGCGCCCCCAAAGGGGCGCTGCATGCCCATCGGGTATTGCTTGGCCATCTGCCGGGCGTGGAAACGAGCCACGATCTGTTGCCGGAAGATGGTGATTGCCTGTGGACACCGGCTGACTGGGCGTGGATCGGCGGGTTGCTGGACGTGCTGATGCCGGGTCTTCATCACGGTGTGCCGGTCGTTGCCTCCCGCATGGAGAAGTTCTCAGCCGAAGGCTGCAGCGACATCATCAAAAAGGGTGGCATTAAAAATGTATTCTTTCCCCCCACCGCGCTGAGATTTCTCAAGGCGGCAAATACACAGCTGCCCGGCCTGCGCACGGTTGCCTGCGGCGGCGAACCCCTTGGGGCCGAAATGCTGGCCTGGGGCAGAAAGGCGCTCGGCGTCACCATCAACGAGTTCTACGGCCAGACCGAATGCAACATGGTGATCTCTTCCTGTGCACGGCTGTTCGAGCCGCAGCCTGGTGCCATTGGCAGGCCCGTACCGGGTCATGAAGTTTCGGTCATCGATGAAGCTGGAAATCCGGCTTCGGGCGAGGGTGACATCGCCATTGCCGAGGGAACGCCGGTGATGATGCTTGAGTACTGGAACAACCCCGCTGCCACGAAGGACAAGTTCCGTACTGCATCCGATGGCAGGCGCTGGTTGCTGACAGGGGACCGGGGCATTGTGGAAGACGGTTTCATTCGTTTCGTTGGCCGGGACGATGACGTCATCACTTCGGCGGGGTACCGCATCGGCCCGGCAGAAATCGAGGACTGCCTGATCACCCACGAGGCGGTTGCCCAGGCAGGGGTTGTTGGCAAGCCGGACCCTGAACGCACTGAAATCGTCAAGGCCTATGTTGTGCTGAAGGACGGCTTTGCGCCGTCTGTGACGCTCACCGCGGGCTTGCAGGAACACGTCAAGACCAGCTTGGCAGCCTACGAATACCCCCGCGAGATCGAGTTTCTCGACGCTTTGCCCATGACGGTAACCGGCAAGATCATCCGCAAGGAACTGCGGGCCCGCGCCACTGCTGAAACCGCTAAATCCCATACAAAAGAAAACCACGAAAGCGCCTGACCATGGCTATCCTGAAATCCGGTATCTCCGTTACTTCCGACGCTTACCGCGCCAATCGCAAGGCCAATCTTGAAGCGCTTAAGACAGTTGAGGAAGCTGCGCTTGCCGCGCGCGCAGGCGGCGGCGAAGCTTCACGGGAGCGGCATGTTTCCCGCGGAAAACTGCTGCCGCGTGATCGCGTTCAGGCACTGCTCGATCCTGGAACCCCGTTTCTGGAAATCGGCGCGACGGCAGCGCATGGCATGTATGATGGGGCTTCTCCCTGTGCCAGCATGATTGCAGGCATTGGCCGGGTGGAGGGCCGCGAAGTGATGGTCGTTTGCAACGATGCGACGGTAAAGGGCGGCACCTATTATCCGATGACCGTCAAGAAACACTTGCGCGCCCAGGAGATTGCCACCGAAAACCGTCTGCCCTGCATCTATCTGGTCGACAGCGGCGGGGCCAACCTCCCCAATCAGGCCGAAGGCTTTGCCGACAAAAACCACTTTGGGCGGATTTTCTTCAATCAGGCAAACCTGTCAGCCCAGGGGATTGCCCAGATTGCTGTCGTCATGGGTTCCTGCACGGCGGGCGGCGCCTATGTTCCGGCCATGAGCGATGAGGCGATCATCGTCAGGGAACAGGGCACGATCTTTCTTGCAGGCCCCCCACTGGTCAAGGCGGCGACCGGCGAAGTGGTTGAGCCGGAGGAACTGGGCGGCGGCGATGTTCACACCCGGCTTTCCGGTGTCGCCGACCATCTTGCGGATAATGACAGCAACGCCCTGGCGCAGGCGAGGCGTATCGTCGCCAATCTCAATACCACAAAGCCGCGGCAACTCGACTGCATCGCGCCGGAGGACCCGGCCTATGACCCCGATGAAATTCTCGGTGTGGTGCCCGGCGACCTGAAAACGCCCTATGACATTCGCGAAGTGATTGCGCGGCTGGTCGACGGCTCGCGCTTCGATGAGTTCAAGGCCCGCTATGGCACCACGCTGGTCTGCGGTTTTGCTCATGTCATGGGCATGCCCATCGGCATCATCGCCAACAATGGCGTGCTGTTTTCTGAAAGCTCGGTGAAGGCAGCCCATTTCGTCGAACTTTGTTCCCAGCGCAAAATTCCGCTGGTGTTCCTGCAGAATATTACCGGCTTCATGGTCGGCAAAAAATACGAACAGGGTGGCATCGCCAAGGACGGTGCAAAACTGGTCACCGCGGTTGCGACAACCAGCGTGCCGAAGTTCACCTTTCTGGTGGGCGGCTCCTTCGGTGCCGGCAATTACGGCATGGCGGGCCGTGCCTATTCTCCGCGCTTTTTGTGGACCTGGCCCAATTCGCGCATCTCAGTCATGGGCGGCGAACAGGCTGCCGGCGTGCTGGCCACCGTCAAGCGCGATTCGATCGAGCGCAAGGGCGGCAACTGGTCGGCGGAAGAGGAAGCCGCCTTCAAGCAGCCGACCCTCGACATGTTCGAGGAGCAGTCCCATCCGCTCTATGCTTCCGCGCGGTTGTGGGATGATGGCATTATCGACCCGCGCAAGACGCGGCAGGTGCTGGCGCTTTCACTCTCGGCGGCGCTAAATGCGCCCATTGAAGATACAAAATTCGGCGTATTCAGGATGTGATGTGATGACCGTTTACGGAACGATTTTGATCATTCTGGCCTGGATGATTGCCGGCGGAAGCCCTGGCCCGGCTACGCTTGCCATTTCCGCGACCTCCATGCAGCATGGCCGCAGGCCCGGCCTCACCATCGCCGCGGGCATCGTTGCCGGTTCGGCAGGCTGGGGCATTGCCGCAGCGCTCGGCATTGGCGCGGTAATGCTGGCCCATGCCTGGCTGTTCGAACTGGTGCGCTATCTGGGGGCGGCCTATCTGCTGTTTCTTGCCCTGAAATCGGTAAAGAGCGCGATGCATCCGCCGCAGATTGCGGAAACGGTGAAGGTCAAGGCCCGCAACCTGTTTGTCAAAGGGTTGCTGCTGCACTTGACGAACCCCAAGGCGATCCTCTCCTGGGGATCGATCTATGCCATCGCGCTGCCTGCGGGCGCCGGAGGTGACCAGGTGGCCGCGCTCTTTTTCATGCTCATTACCGCCTCCATGGTGGTTTTCCTTGGCTACGCCATCTTGTTCTCCTGGCAGCCGATAGCTGCCGGATACGGGCGTTTGCGCCGCTGGTTCGACCTGGCCTTCGCGGCGCTCTTTGGGGGCGCAAGTCTCAAAATTCTCACCACACGCATTGAGGTCTGACCGATGTTCTCGAAAATCCTGATAGCCAATCGCGGTGAGATTGCCTGCCGTGTCATCCACACTGCCAGCCGCATGGGCGTAGAGACAGTTGCCATCTATTCCGATGCCGATGGCGAACACGGTCCGGCCCTGCATGTTCGCATGGCGGATGAGGCCGTCCCCATCGGCCCGCGTGACGAAAAGACCGGCCGGGAGCCATATCTGCTTGCCGACCGCATCATCAACGCAGCGCTGGCAACCGGGGCTGAGGCCATCCACCCGGGCTATGGCTTTCTTTCCGAAAACCCGGATTTCGTCGAGGCAGTGGAAAAGGCGGGTCTGGTCTTCATCGGCCCTTCGGCAAGATCAATCCGCGCCATGGGGCTCAAGGACGCTGCCAAGGCGCTGATGGAAAAGGCCGGCGTACCTGTGGTGCCCGGCTATCACGGCGAGCGGCAGGAACCGGAGTTTCTGGCCGGTGAAGCGGACAAGATCGGCTATCCGGTGTTGATCAAGGCGCGTGCCGGCGGTGGCGGCAAGGGCATGCGCAAGGTCGATGATCCCAAGGATTTCGCCGCCTCACTCGAAGGCGCCCAGCGCGAAGGCGAGGCCAGCTTCGGCGATGGCCGTGTTCTGATTGAAAAATACATCGCCGCGCCGCGCCACATCGAGGTGCAGGTTTTCGGCGACAACCACGGCAATGTGGTGCACCTGTACGAGCGCGATTGCTCCCTTCAGCGCCGCCATCAAAAGGTGATCGAGGAAGCACCTGCCCCCGGCATGACGCAGGAAATGCGCGCCGCCATGACCTCGGCAGCCGTCACCGCGGCAAAAGCCATCGATTATTCCGGCGCCGGTACCATTGAGTTCATCGTCGACGGGTCGAAGGGCCTTAAACCGGACGGCTTCTGGTTCATGGAAATGAACACCCGCCTGCAGGTCGAGCATCCGGTGACCGAGGAGGTGACCGGTGTCGATCTGGTGGAATGGCAGTTGCGGGCTGCAGCCGGCGAATTGCTTCCCCTGGAACAAAAGGATATCCAGCTGGAAGGCCATGCCTTCGAGGCGCGGCTTTATGCCGAAGATGCCGCAAAGGGCTTCCTGCCGGCCATCGGAACACTGCACCATCTGTCCTTTGCCAACAATGCCCGCATCGAGACCGGCGTCGAGCAGGGAAGCGTTATTTCCCCCTTTTATGATCCCATGATCGCGAAAATAATTTCTAAGGGAAATAATAGAAGCGACGCGCTCCAGATGCTGCATGCTGCGCTGCGGCATACGCAGGTTGCCGGAACGGTGACCAACAAGGCGTTTCTCTCCGCGCTTTGCCTCCATGAGGAACTCTCGAAAGGAAAAGTCGATACAGGGCTGATCGAACGCGATCTGGAAACCCTGGTGCCTCCATCAGGCAATGATGAACAAGCAATTGTTAGTGCAGCCTTATTTCTTGCAATGCAGCCGGCTGCAGGAGCGCCGGATGAGCCGTTTGATGCGCTCGGTGCGTTTTCCCTCTGGGGTCAGCGAACCGAAATCATCCATCTGGAGTGGAATGGGGAACGCCTTGCCATGGCGCTTGAAACGGAAGATGGCATTGCCTGGTCATGCCGCAACCTGGATGTGGCATCCGGTGCGGCATGGCAGGCGAAGCTGCTTTTCGCCGATCTTCCGGCAAACAGAATGCAGATAATTTTTGATGGAAAGGAAATCGCGCCCGGCTTTGCAAAATTGCCTGGCCATCTCGCGGTTTTTCTTGGAGACGAGACGTATGAATTCACCTTGCCGGATCTGCTGGAGGCAACTAAAGGCGAAGAAGCCGGCGCCGATGCCATTATTGCCCCGATGCCGGGCCTGGTGAAAAAGCTTTCAGCAAAGCCCGGGCAAAAGATTGCCAGGGACGATCCGCTTCTGGTGCTGGAAGCGATGAAGATGGAGCATGTGCTTTCCGCCCCGCGCGATGGCATTCTGGCCGCCGTCAATGTCACCGAGGGCGACCAGGTGGTGGACGGGACCGTGCTGATTTCCCTTAAGGCCGAAGACGGGGAGAAGTAACGTGATCACCCTGCACCACTGCCACGAATCGCGCTCCCTGCGCACCCTGTGGCTGCTGCATGAAATGGCGCTTGATTTTAAGCTGAAGGTCTATCCTTTCGGCAAGGAATTGCGGGACCCGGACTATCTGGCAATCCACCCCTTGGCCGGGTACCCTGTCTGCAGGATGGCGGGCTGACATTGTTCGAAACCGGTGCGATCACGGAATATCTCGTTGAAAAATACCCGGAAAAGGGGTTTGCCTGCCCACCCGGCAGTGCGGAGCGCCCGCAATGGCTGCAATGGTTGCATTATGCGGAAACCGTTGCCGTTCACGGTGCGACGCTCACCCAGCAGCACATCGTCATCCATGAAGACAAGGATCGCTCGCCTCTGCTGATGAAGCTGGAAAGGCGGCGGCTGGAAAAAGCGCTGGAGGTGCTTGATTCCCACCTTTCCGATGGGCGCGACTACCTGCTTGAAAGCGGGTTTTCTGCGGTCGATACCAATATGGGCTATTCGGTTCACATCGCGGGCTTTTTTACACCGCTTTCCGCCTTGCCGCACCTTGCTGGTTACTACCACCGTCTGTCGAGCCGGCCAGCCTTCAAAAAAAGCCTGCCGGAAAAGCCCGCAATCTATCACAGGGATTTTTACGACCTGCCGCCGGAACCTGTTTGTTGAAAGAAAATTTCCCAATGAAAGAAAGAGTCACACTATTCGAAGTCGGGCCTCGCGACGGATTGCAGAATGAAAAGCGCCTCATTCCGGCAGAAGAAAAGATCCGCCTCGTCGACCTTCTGTCGGATTGCGGCTTCACAAAAATCGAGGTGACGGCGTTTGTCTCGCCCAAATGGGTGCCGCAAATGGCCGACAACGCCGAGGTGATGGCGGGGATAACCCGCAAGCCGGGCATATCCTATGCGGTGCTTACCCCCAATCTGAAAGGCTATGAGGCGGCGAAGGCGGCCAAAGCCGACGAGGTGGCCATTTTTGCATCCGCTTCCGAAGGATTTTCCAGGGCCAATGTGAACGCGACCATCGCTGAATCCCTTGAGCGCTTTGCCCCCATTGTCAAAGCGGCACAAGCCGATGGCATGCCGGTGCGCGGCTATGTCTCCTGCGTGACCGACTGCCCGTTTGACGGGCCGACGCCACCGGCCATGGTGGCCCGTTCGGTGGCCTATCTGCGCGATGCCGGGTGTTATGAGGTTTCTCTTGGCGAAACCATTGGCCACGGCACACCGGAAACCATAGATGCCATGCTGGATGCGGTGCTTCAGGAAATGCCGGCTGAGCGGCTTGCGGGCCACTACCACGACACGAAAGGCCGGGCGCTGGACAATATTGCCGTTAGCCTGGACCGCGGTCTTCGAACCTTTGATTCCAGTGCCGGAGGGCTGGGCGGTTGTCCCTATGCGCCGGGCGCTGCCGGCAATGTCGATACCATGCGGGTGATCGAACTGGTGGAGGAAAAGGGATTTGACACCGGCATCGACCGTGCCAGGTTGAAAAAGGCCGCCGGTTTTGCCCAATCGTTGCGCAATTGAGGAAAGCTGGAAATTTGGGGAGCAGCAAGTGATTGAACCGGTTTTGAGTGCTGAGGAAGTGACGGCCTATGTCCGCGAGGTTTTCAGCGAGGCAGATGTCTATAACTGGCAAGTCAAGGAAGTCCGTCCCGGTGGCATTGCAGTTACCATGCAAACGGATGAAGCCCACATCCGCCCCGGTGGAACGGTTTCCGGTCCCACCATGTTCGCCCTTGCTGACATTACCGCCTATCTGTTGATTCTGGCCCATATCGGCAAGGTGGCGCTTGCCGTCACCACCAACCTGTCGATCAACTTTCTGAGCAAGCCCGAGCCCGGCGCGCTCGAGGCTCATGGCCGGTTGGTGAAGCTGGGAAAACGGCTGGCAGTGTGTGAAATTCACATTTACGGCCCGGGCAGCGACGCCATGGTGGCCCAGGCAACCGCCACCTATTCAATCCCGCCGCGCTGATTCCCCGGCGGACACCGCTGAGGGCCATATGGCCCATTGGCCACGGCTGCGCTTGTCCATCTGAAGTCCAGCAGATTGAAAAATATATATAATTCAAAGGTTTGGTTGGTGGGGTAAATCATAAATACAACCTTGACTAGTAACTTTATGTTAATATACAACCATTAGTAATTGCGGTGCGGCGGATGCACCCAGGCATGGCAGGGGCCACGATTAAGAGGCTTCCATGGGCATCAAGAGCAGTTTTTTCGCAAAGGCGCGCAGCGCTGCAAGCGGGTCTGGCATACAGTGCACTGACAATCCGGCCACCCGCCAGGCCGGTGGCGCTATGCGTCCAGGCAATGGTAATGAAGCGGTTTTCCTTGAAAGTGGCGATGGTCTTTTGCTTCGGGCATTGGAGCCGCGCATATTGCTGGATGCTGCCGGAGTTGAAACCGGCATTGACCTTGCCGAAAAAATGGCAATGGAGGCTGTTGCGCAGCGCTTTCCCGACAGCCCTGCCGCTGCAATTGGCTCCGCTCCGGATGCTGATGCAAATTCTGATACCGATGAAGATCCTGCCGCCACCGGTGACGGTACAGCTACGCCGGTGGAAATCGTCTTTGTCGATGGCTCGATCAAGAACCTGAATTCCATCATGGCCGGGATCGGCCCTGAACATGAGGCAGTCTACCTGTCCGGAGACATGGACGGGGTCTCTCAGATTGCAGGCTATCTGGCGGACCGCAACGACGTCGCCGCCATCCACATTTTCGCCCATGGCCGTTCCGGCACGCTCGAACTGGGCGATGCCAAACTGACGGCTGCCTCAATCAAGGGTAAACACGCCGATGAAATGGTGGCGATCCGCGGCGCCCTTTCCGATGATGCGGACATTCTCATTTATGGCTGCAACTTTGCCGCCGGAACCCGCGGCCAGACGGCAGTCAATGCCCTCATGGAAGCAAGCGGCGCCGATGTATCAGCCTCCACCGATACGACCGGAGCCGCGGTGCTTGGTGGCGATTGGGATCTCGAAGTTTCCGCCGGTGAAATCGAAGCCGCTTCCCTTGCAGCCGAGGCCTGGGATGGTCTGCTTGCCTCGGGCGGCGGCGCCGATGACAATGGCGGCGGTTCGGGGATCGCGATTACCGGCAATGTGACCGAGAACATCGACGTACTCGCCAATGACACAGTCAGCGGCGCAGCGCTTCTGACCCAGATTATCGATCCATCCGATCCGGGCAATCCACAGGCACTCGCCGTCGGGGTTCCGGTGCAACTGACAACCAACACGGCCATTGAACTGCTTGCTGATGGCACACTCGATGTAACCACGTCGCCGCTTGGCCAGGGCCTTGAAACTTTTGACTATGTCTTCACCGATGCCGGTTCCGGCGGTCAGGCCACCGTTACCCTCGACCGCACCCAGGGAAGCCTGATCAACGTGCCGGCAACGGCCAGTGGTACGGAAGACAATAACGTGCCGCTCGGCATTACCATCGATCCGGCGCTTACCGCGGGTGGATCGCAGCTTGACCTGATTTCCACCGAAACCGCATTCCGCGACGCCTCGGCCGGCGCCACGCCCACCGATTTCACCATTCCGCCGCGCACCACGGCGATCCGCATCTCCGGTTTCGGTGGCGAAGACAACAGCAGCAACGCCGTCACCCAGGAGCATCGTCAGATCGTTTCCGTAACGGTCGACCTGATCAAGGGCACTTATTCCGGTCATATCCTGCACGTTCTCGCACAGGGTACGAACGCCAATGATAGCTATGCCTTCTCCGGCGTGACACTCGGCAATGATTCGACCAGCGGAACGCTGACCGGCACCCAGAATAACAACGTCCTGACCGTTTCGCGCAGCGGCGACACGCTTTCCCTGGTCGAGAGCCAGACCAGCCTGGACCAGGCCTATCTGGTTGAGTACCTGACCGCGGATGGAAGCTCCTCGGATTATCTTGGCAGCTCCGGCGCAATTCTGGATCAGGGCACAACCGCTGCTGAAACGACTGCGACGATTGCTGCTGATCCGAACGCAAATTTTCTGGTGATCAACATCCAGGACGGGCGCGGCACAAATGACGCCAAGCAGGAGGATAATGGCGGCGGGCGCATCGTCGTCGATCTGGAGACCGGGCTCGCCAGTGGTGTGCTCTATGGCCAGACGGGCCGGGGAAGCAATCATAACAATGCCTATTCTTTCTCAGGCTATGACATCACCAGCGGGGCCTTCATTGTCGATCCCGGCACACGCAATGCAACAGCCGCTGGCGGTGCGACAGTCGTGGGCGACACAACGGCTAGCCTCAATCGGCTGCCGAATTATATCATCTCGATGTCGGGCAACGATCTGGTGCTGGAACGCAGCAGCAACCATGCCAGTCTTTTTGAGGAGCTGATCAGCGTCCAGTCTTTTGAGCGATATGATATCGGTTCCAGCGCCCGAACGCTCAGCAGCGACGCGGTCGTCAGCACCTATGTGGATGATGGCACGCTTGCGACGTGGGATCTGGACATTGCCGGCGGCGCCGAAACCGGGAACATCACCTTGACGGCAGTCAACCTCGGCGGCGCCAGCAGCGGCGAGCACGACCACGGCGCCACGGCGCGGATCTTTGTTGACCTTGTCAATGGCACAACTTCCGGCTCGTTCTTCCTGATTCGCGCCGACAATCCCGATCTTATCGTGTGGACCGATGTGCCTTTTGGACAGCGTCTGACGGACGCCATCGGGACGAATGCCGAAGCCAACTTCAACAATCTCAATCAGACAACCATCGATCTGGTCGGCGCGCTCCGGTTCAACCTGATAACCAACCCCGACGGCAGCCAGACCCTGCACGCCACGGCCCGGTCCAACGGCAACAACGACTCGGGCCAGGAATGGTCGACCGTCATGCAGGCGCAATGGTCGGGCCGCGAGCCGGTGACGATCTCCGGCTATCCCACTGGTGGAACGTTCTCGGCTGGCTCCCTCAACCCGAATACTGGGCAGTGGGAAGTGGAAGCCGATAACATAGCCGGCATGGAGTTCATTCCGCCCGAACATTTCTCTGGTCAGACAACAACCATGCTCGTCGATTACAATGGCGACCAGCACAATGTGACGGTCAACATTTCCCGTGTCGCCGATGCTCCAACCCTGTCGACAACAGACCAAAGCGGCGACGAGGACACAGCCATCGACATTTCCGGCGCCTTTGCCGCATCGCTGGTCGACACCGACGGGTCCGAGACGATCACACTCCTCGAACTGTCGAACATCCCTGTTGGCCACACTATATCTGATGGTACGAACACCTTCACAGCCGCGGCCGGAAGTCAGATTGTAGACATTGCCTCCTGGAATATTGCTACGCTTACTTACACCGGGGGCGCTAACTTTGTTGGCACGGTCACGTTGAATGTCCGCGCCAGATCAACCGATGTGGACGGATTTACGGCAACACCCGATACCGCCGAAATTCTTGATAGCTTCGACATCATCATCGCAAACGTGAACGATGCTCCGACCGGCGCAGACAATACATTTACGATCGTTGAAGATACCTCGTATACGTTCTCAGCGGGTGATTTCGGTTTTGCCGATCCGGATGACACGCCCTCTAATTCATTTGATGCAATCATCATCACGACGTTGCCGAGCGCTGCCGATGGTGAACTTACGCTATCGGGAACACCAGTTACGCCAGGTCAGGCGATCGCCGTTGCGGATATTCCAAATCTGATATTCACGCCGGCGACAGACCGGAACGGCAATGGGGTCGGCGCGTTCACGTTCCAGGTGAAAGATGATGGCGGGACCGCCGATGGCGGCATTGATACAGATCAGTCGCCGAACACCATTCAGTTTGATATTACACCGGTTAATGATGCACCGGTAAACACGGTACCGGGGGCGCAGATGGTCACAGAGGATACATCACTTTCGATCCCCGGGATTTCGGTCACCGATATCGATGGCAATCTTGCCACCACACAATTGTCGGTGACGAGCGGAACGTTGGCGGTCGATCTGTCAGGTGGCGCGACGATCAATGCCGGCACCAATGCTACCAATGATCTGACGTTGTCAGGCACCGAAGCCGAGATCAATGCAGCCCTTGCAACGCTTTCCTACCACGGCAATGCAGATTTCAACGGCTCCGACACGCTGTCCGTTCTTTCCACCGATAATGACGGTACACCGCTTTCCGATACCGATACAGTGGCGATTACAGTCACCCCCATCAACGACGCCCCGGTTGGTGTCGACGATGGTCCGGTTGCCGTTACCGAGGATATCCCCGCCACCGGCAATGTACTTGCCAATGATACCGATATCGACAACACGCCTGCCGAACTGAGCGTTACACAATTCACCGTTGATACAGTTGCAGGGACCTTCAGCGCCGGCGACACGGCGGCAATTACCGGCGTCGGCACGCTGACGATTGCTGCCGATGGCGCTTACACCTTCACCCCGGCCTCCGGCTATAACGGCCCGGTTCCCTCGGCGACCTATACCGTATCCGACGGTGCGCTGACCGGCACGGCGGTGCTCTCCTTTTCCGATGTCGGCGCGGTCAATGACGATCCCGTTGCCCAGGACGATGTGCTGACCACGCCGGAGGACACCACGCTCAACGCCAATCTGCTGGCCGACAATGGCAATGGTGCTGACAGCGATCCCGACAGCGGCGACACGCTGACGATTGCCTCGGCGACGATCGACACCAATGGCGATGGCAGCCAGGACACGCTGATGTTGGGCAATGCCACCGCGATCAGCGACAATGCCTCCAATCCGGTCGGCACGATCACCGTTGAGGCATCCGGCGCGCTTACCTTCGTTCCGGCCGCCGATTACAATGGCGCGGTTCCGCCGCTCACCTATACCCTGTCCGATGGAAATGGCGGCAGCAATACGGCCACCGCAACGATCTCGGTGACCCCAGTCAACGATGCGCCACAGCTCAATCTCGATACGGACAACGATTCCGGCACGCCGGGCGACCCGGCAGACGACGGTACCGATGACGGTGGTTTTGAGGTCACGTTCAACGAAAACGATTCACCGGTTCCAATCGTCGATACCGACCTGCTGATTGCAGACCCCGATGACGACATTCTCGAGATTGTGGTTACGCTGACAGACGGCAAGGCCGGCGACACGATCAATTTCCCCAATACATTGCCGGGCAATGTATCCGCCACGGCAATGCCTGCTCCCACCCTGGCGGCGGATGGCACGCTGACCCTGACATTGACAGGAGATGCATCGACCACCGTGGCTGACTGGACGGCAATCCTGCAGGCCCTCAGCTTTACACCTTCAGCCTCCAGCCCGAACAATCCGGACCCTGCAGACCGCCACTTTATGATACAGGCCTCGGACAGCGCCATGGCGGCAAGCACGGCGCGCAATACCGTTGTGCATGTTGTGCCGCTGAATGATGTTCCGACACTTGACCTTGATGCGGACGATTCATCGGGCATCAATGCCGGCAATTACCGGGCAACCTATGTGGAAGGGGCGGCTGCCGAGGCGATCAGCGACGGTGCATTGATCACCGATCTGGACAACACACATCTTGCGGGGCTGACGGTTGTGCTCACCAACGGGGAAGCCGGAGACGCCCTGAGCATCGGTACGCTGCCGGCCGGGATTGCCCTGGCCGGTGGTGCACCGGCGGAGTTGACGGCCGCAGGCACAATCACCGTCACCCTGACGGGATCGGCAAGCACTGCCGATTACCAGTCGGCCATTGCAGCAATCGGTTTTGCAAACGCTTCAGATGATCCAGCCACCGGTGTGCGTGAAATCACCGTTACTGCCACCGATGGCGAGGACGCTACGCCAGTGCGAACCGCCTTCATCACCGTTGAGGCGGTCAACGATGCACCGGGCATTGTCGATCCGGGAAATCCCGGCACGCCGCCGGCCGATCCCAATGATATCATCCCCGATCAGTCCGGCGTCGACAGTGCTGCGCTGGCGGCCCTGAATGCATCGGCCTACTTCCACGATCCTGACAGTGCCACCCTGACCTATTCGCTGGGTGGCGCCGCACCAGCCTGGCTTTCGATCAATCCCGCCACAGGCGTTATCACCGGAACGCCGCCGGCAAATGCCAGCCAGAACTCCAATATCGCTGTTCCAGGTTCCTACGATGTCCTGGTAATCGCGGAAGACCCCGATGGAGCTACCGGGCAGACCACGGTTACCTACACGGTCGCCAACCCGGCACCCTCTGCAACAAACGACGTCCTGGCAATTGCCGAGGGCGCGGGCAGTGCCGCGGCCAATGTGATCACCGCCGACAACGGCCATGGCGTTGACAGCGATCCCGATGGTGACGCGCTTTCGGTTGCAGCCGTTAATGGCGTTTCCGGTGATGTGGGAAGTGCCGTGACAGGCGACATGGGTGGCTTGTTCACCATCAATGCCAACGGCGCTTTCACCTTCGCCGAGAACGGCGACTTCGATGACCTGGCCGGCGGCGAAACACGCACAACGAGCGTTAGTTACACCCTCAGCGACGGCGAAGGGGACAGTCGGTTGCCACGGTTTCCGTCACGATAACCGGAACAAACGATGCGCCCGTGGTGGTTTCCGGCAGTGAGCTTGCCGATGCCACGGGCACCGACGCACAGACGTTTACTCCGATAGACGTCAAGCCTGCTTTCAACGATCCGGACGGCACCGATACGCTGACCTACACCGCGACCGGCCTGCCCGCTGGCCTTTCGCTGAACCCGACGACCGGTATCATCTCGGGAACCATGGATTCATCGGCATCCCAGAACGGCAATACCGGCACTGCAACCGATGGCGTCTATACGGTTGCGGTAACCGCCGGCGATGGCAATGGCGGCACGGTATCCGATACCTTCTCCATCACGGTAGGCAATCCGGCACCGGTGGCACAGGACGATGCCTTCAGCACAGATCAGAACACCACTATTGGTGGCGGTAACGTGCTTGCTGCCAATGGCAATGGCGCAGACAGCGATCCCGATGGCGATACGCCGCTCACCGTCAGCGAAGCCGATGGTGATGCCGCCAAAGTCGGACAGCAGATTGCCGGTACCGGCGGTGGCTTGTTCACCATCGCAGGCGATGGCAGCCTTTCCTTCGATCCCAATGGCGACTTCAACTATCTGGGTGGCGGGGAAAGCGCAGCGACCACTGCAACCTATCAATTGAGCGATGGGGAAGGGGGTTTCAGCACTGCGTCGGTTACCGTAACCGTCAGCGGCCAGAACGATGGCCCGGTACCTTTCGATCCGGCCAATCCCGGAACGCCGCCAGCCGATCCGAACAATTATATTCCTGCGCAGTCTGCTGTCGACGGAGAAACGATTACAGCGTTCGACGTCACGGCATATGCGTCCGATCCCGACGCAACGGATACGCTGACCTTTTCCATTGATCCGGCCGAACTGCCTGCAGGCCTGAGTTTTGATGGAACCGTGATTTCAGGCACGCTTGCTGCTTCCGCATCGGTGGGTGGGGACGATCCTTCCGGCAATCCTGGCCGCTATCTCATTCCGTTGACCGTAACCGACGAGGATGGCGCCACTTTCACCACGACCATCACCTATACTATCAGCAATCCGGCACCCGATGCCCGTGATGACAATGCTGCAACAGACGAGGACACTGCCATCACCGGGAGCGTGTTTGCCGACAACGGAAACGGCGCCGACAGCGATCCCGATGGTGATACGTTCACCGTCACGCTGGTCAACGGGGATGCCGCCAATGTTGGCATGGCGGTTGCCAGCAGCAATGGCGGTACGTTCACCATCGGCGCGACAGGCGGCTACATGTTCGAGCCCGGCAGTGGTTTCCGCGATCTTTCCGATGGTGAAGCAAGGCCGACTTCAATCACCTATACCATTGACGACGGCAATGGCGGAGCGGATCAGGCGACCCTTACGGTAACCGTCAATGGCAGCAACAATGCGCCAATCATCATCGATCCAACCCGACCGGTCATCGATCCCAATGATCCGCCGGTGCCGGCCGATCCCAACAATTTCCTCCCCGACCAGACTGGTTTCGACAGCACGCCACTGACGTTATTTGACGTTTCGCCCTATTTCCACGATTTCGAGGGCAATGCGATGACATTCAGTCTGGAGCCTGGGGCGCCGGGTTGGCTCTCGATTAATCCCGTGTCCGGCATTATCACGGGAACACCGCCTTCCGACGCATCGATCAGCGGTCCCGGTGGCGATGGCATCCATGTCATCACGGTGACAGTGACAGACAGCAATGGCGATAGCGTCTCGACAACGATTGATTACACCATTTCCAATCCTCCGCCCGTTTCAACGGGCCTTCCCGATCAGTCGGAGACAGCAGGCGCGCCGTTCGCAATGGAAACGGCAGGCAGTTTCAGCGATCCCGATGGGGACACGCTTTCCTTCTCTGCGAGCGGATTGCCCACAGGCCTTTCCATCGATCCGGCAACCGGCAAGATAACCGGCACCATTGCCGGTTCTGCCGCCAGCGGCGGGCCAAATGGCAATGGCGTTTATTCCGTGGCCGTCACGGCCGATGACGGACAGGGCGGGACAGTTACCGTCAACTTCGCCTTTACGGTCGGCGATATCACCAACCCGGGCATTGTGCCGCCGCTTGACCCGCTACCGCCGATTTCCGGGCCCGGCGATCCGATTATCTTGCCGGAGTCTGATACTGTTGTCGGAGACATGGTGAATGGAATTTTCCCGCTGGGGGGCAATACCGGCATCTTCAATCTCGATCATCCGGTCACACAGGCGCTTTACCAGATCAGCCCGTTGGCGGTTTCATCATCCCTTGGTTCCGATGGCTTGCCGCTTACCCAGACGGTCGAGTGGATCGGGAAAACCCGCGCCCTGCTTGATCGGTCAGGAGAGGCCGCATGGCTTAAGGGCGGGAACCTGCGCGATGCCGTAGCCGAATACTATCTCGGCGGCGATGCTCTGTCAGGGAGCGACAGCAGCGATTTTGTTGTCCGCACGCTTGCTTGGGGTCCGGTCTTGTTCATTGAAATCGCTTCTGCAAACCGCGGCTTAGAATGGGAACTGGAGAGTGTTGATGGCAAGGCGCCGGGCCGCGAGATTCAGGCCTATGGCGCAAACCTTTTCGCCATTTCCCGGGCTGCCGGCAGTCAAGCCCGGATCGTTATGCGTGGCGCCGATGAGGCCGGAAACGAAACTCTGCTCGAAATCGGCGTGATGCCTGCTAGCGGTCAGTTGATCGAGATTCGTGCCATCAACGGACAGGACGTTTCGCGCGGTCTTAGCGACCAGATCAGAAAGCTGGTGGATGCAAAAAAGGCCGCCGTCAGATCACCATTCGCAATTTGGGGATAACAGGGAACCGGACTGCTTCGGCAGTCAAAGCACATGGGGACATACAATCATGAGGCGAAGAAGTTATCACATACAATTAGATACCGATTCCGGTCCGCCCCGGATGTTCAGGCAAACAGCTGCCGCGGGTCTCCTCTTTGCAGGGTTTGTTCTTTCCGGGTGTGTGGTTACACCCCAGCCGCTCAGCGAGAGCGAATTGGCGCTCACCGCAAGCACCAACATGGCCCGCGTCGCGGAGGAACAGGAACCGGTTACCCGCGCCATCTCGCTATATGAGGCGATGGCCAGGGCCTTGAAATTCAATCTCGATCACCGTGTGGAAATGATGGCGCGCGCATTGGCGGATGCAAAGCTTGAAGCGGCCCGTGCCGATATGCTGCCGTCGCTGGTTGCCAATGCCCACAAGTCACTTCGCAGCAAGCACTCATACAGCTACAGCAAACCCCCCGGCGGGCCGCGCTCGGCCAACGCATCGACTTCGGCAGAGGCTTCGGTCTTTACCAAGGACATCTCGTTTTCCTGGAACATTCTGGATTTCGGATTGTCCTATGTGCGTGCAAAGCAGGCAGCCAATCGCGCCATGCTTGCCGAGGAGCAGAAGCGCAAGGTCATCAACCGGATTATCGAGGACGTTCGCACAGCCTATTGGCGGGCGGTATCGGCGCAACGTCTGACAACAGGGCTGCAGCGTCTGGAAGGCCGTGTCGAACGTGCCCTGGCCAATTCCCGCTCACTGGGGGAATCGGGTTTTTCCTCGCCGGTTGCCGCCTTGAACTTTCAGCGCGAACTGATCGACATCAAGCAGGACATCCAGCGGATGCTTCGCGAGTTGAAGACCGCAAAGATCCAGCTTGCCGCACTGATGAACCTGCCACCCGACTACAACTACAAGCTTGTGATCCCGAAACGGCGGTTGTCGCATCTGAAGATCCGCATTCCAGGCGACGAGATGATGCGCCTTGCTTTGCAAAACCGGCCGGAAATGCGCGAACTGGCCTATCAGGGCCGCATCAGCGAACAGGAAGCGGAGGCGGCACTTCTCGAGCTCCTGCCGGGCATTCAGCTTTATGCCGGCAGCAACTTCGATTCCAACAACCTGCTGCTCGACAACAACTGGATATCGTGGGGCGCAAAGGCGAGCTGGAATGTAATGAAGCTGTTTCAGTATCCTGCCCGCAAGGCCGTGACGGATGCCGAATTGTACCTGAATGACCAGCGCAGCCTTGCCATGACAATGGCCATCATGACCCAGGTGTCAGTGGCGCGTACCCGGTATCATTATCTGAGAAAATCGGCCGAAACCGCCGCGCAATACAATTCGGTTCAGCACAAGCTGCTCAAACAATTGCGCGCTTCGGAAACGTCCGGCGCTGAATCGGAACAGGCGCTGATCCGCGAGGAGATGAATGCGCTGGTCGCATCGGCAGAATATGATCTTGCATATTCCGACCTGCAAAATGCCTTTGGCGCAATCTACGCGACCATCGGTGTTGATCCGTGGGGAGACCATCTCGATACGGCTTCAGATGTTGAAACGCTGGCTGCCTCCTTGCAGCAGGTATGGCGCGAACGGGGAGATGTTGGAGGCTGACGGACGTAAAACACTAAAGGAGATAAAGATGCGGCACATCTTTGCAAACTGGCGGAAGGGGATTTTCTCTTTCCGCAAACCTTCTCGATTGCGGGCTGGCCGGATTGCGGCGCCCATCGTTCTGCTGCTGGCAGCCGGCATCGCGGGAAATGCCTGGGCCCAGCAAGCATCAGGCGTAGTCAGTGACTATCAGGCGTTTGAGGCACGCGGCCTGTTGCGCGCGGCAACACGGGTTGATCTTGGCACGGCACTGACAGCGCGGGCAAAGCAGATACCGTTCAAGGTGGGAGAGCGGTTCAACAAGAATGATACGCTGATTGCCTTTGACTGTGAGCGCTATCAGGCGCGGATGAACGCGTCCAAAGCCTCCGCCAACGCGGCATGGATCGGTTACAAGTCAAAGAAGCGGCTGTTGAAACACGGTGCCGTCGGCAAGGATGAAGTAACCCTCGCGGGCGCACTGGCCAACAAGGCCGCCGCAGAACTGTCCGTCAATGAAGCCGTATCGCGCGAGTGCACTATCATTGCGCCGTTCTCTGGCCGGATTGCTGATCTGAACATCGCGCCGGGAGAATATCCGGTGCCAAACGAACCGTTGATGTCGATCCTCGACGACAGCAGGCTTGAGATAGAATTGGTCGTGCCCTCGGTCTGGCTCCGCTGGCTGGCACCCGGCAGGGATTTTTCTTTTACAGTGGAAGAAACCGGAGAGACGCTGAAAAGCAGGGTTGGCCGTATTGGTGCGGAGGTGGACCCGGTCAGTCAGACGGTGGTCATTTATGCCGAGCCAATCGATGGGGATGGTGGCATCCTGGCCGGCATGAGCGGCACCGCCCGTTTTCACGGTGACAGCTGATGCCAGCGCCAGAGCCGATCCGTTTTTCCGGCGGCACGCACCGCCGGCAGAACTTTTCAGATATGCGCGGCACCGGTTCAGGGCTTAAATCCGAACCACCCAAAGACAACGGAGGCGAGCAGGCGGCAGTTGCGCAGAAGCTGCTTGCCTTCGAGGCCGGTTTGCGCCGCCCGGCCGATATCCGGGAACTCGACTTTTTTGTAGCAAATGAGATCTCGCAGATCCTGCCAGCACGCCAGGTCATCGTGCAACGGGTTGGAACAGGCGGTAAGCAATATCGCATTAAGGCGATTTCAGCGCTCGCAATGCCGGACCGTGACGCGCCGCTCACCCGCTGGCTGAATCGTGTGCTTGCCTGCAAATTGCCGGCCGGCAGCCCGGCAATGCCCGTTGGATCGGGCATCACCACGCCGGAAGCACCGCCCCTTCGGTACTTTCGCTTGCCTGCAACGGAAGGGGAAGGAAAGCCCTACGGCTATCCCTATGTCCTGCAACTGCCGCTTGCCGGACGTGATGGAGCAATATGCGGCGCCATATCATTACTGTCCGACAGGCCCCATGATCCGGCAAATGAAGCGCTCGCAGTGCGCGCTGGTGATGCGGTTTCCCATGCGTTCAATGCTTTTCCCGCTGCCAGGCCGATGGGTGCATTCATCCGCAATCGTCCGCTGCGCTGGTTGATGGCTGGAGCGCTGTTTGCGGCACTGTTCATACCGGTCCCATTGACGGTTCTGGCGTCGGCCAGGGTTGTTGCCCACCAGCCGGAGATGGTCGCAGCACCGCTTTCAGGTGTCATCAAAACGGTCCATCTGCCGCCAAACAGCAATGTAAAAACCGGCGATCTTCTGTTTTCCTACGACAAGACGGAATTACAGAACAATGTAGACTTGGCGGTCCAGAACATTGCGGTGGCAGAAGCGCGGCTTCACCGTGCAAATCAGGGGGCTTTCGGTTCAGGTGAAGGACGCCGTGAACTTGCTGTTGCAAAAGCGGAACTCGATCTTGCCCTTGCTGAGGGAACTGCCGCAAGAAGGCGTCTAGCCCTTGCTGATGTGCGGGCGAGCGGCCCTGGTGTATTGCTGTTTTCCAATATAGAAGACTGGACCGGGCGGCCGGTGGATACCGGCGAGCGGGTCATGCGGATTGCCGATCCCGCCAAGGTTGCCATTGCCATTGATCTTGAGACTTCCGATACGATCATCCTGTCAGATGAAGCCTCGGCCAAGGTCTTTCTCGATTCAACCCCCCTGTCACCGGTGGCAGCGCAAATTGATCGGCGGCCCTATGAGCCGGAACTGTCGGAGACCGGCATACTCTCCTTTCCGCTGCGTGCGCAGCCGCAGTCAAATGACGGTACCCGCTTGCGCATTGGACAGCGGGGAACCGCGCAACTGTATGGCGACAACGTGCCGTTGTGGTTTTTGCTGTTCAGGAAACCGCTCGCCTTCCTGCGCCAGAAAACGGGATGGTAGAAGTGCAGGCGCCGGATAATTCAGCCCCGGCTGAACATCTGCCGGTCTTGCGCCAGGACCTGATCATCCTCGACGGTGGCGCGGCGCCGGACGGCCGCGCGACCTACCTTCTCTTCGATGCTTTGCGCAACCGGTATTTTCGCATCAGCGAACAGACGGTGGAAGTGTTAAGCCAATGGCGTGCGATCGCCCCGGCGTTGCTTGCAGCGAGATTGACCAACAGTCTCAATCGAAATGTCTCGCAGAACGAAGTGTCCATGACGGCCCGTTTTCTGATCACCAACTGCCTGGTGGAGACCGGCGGTGAAGAAAGCTGGCAGGCGCTGTATGGCCAGTTCAAAGCCAGCCGCCAAAAGTTGTGGAAGAAGATCGTCCACAACTACCTTTTCTTCCGCATTCCACTGGTCCGCCCGCAACGCTTTTTGAACACGGCATGGCCCCTTGTAGCGCCGCTTTTCACCCGGCAGGCTGCCATCACCTTTGTGGTGATCGCCGTCCTGTCGCTCTATCTCGTCTCCCGCCAGTGGGGGCGTTCGTTGCCACGTTTATGGGATTCCTTACGCTGGAAGGGCTGCTGGTTTACGGCATCAGCCTGGTGTTTATCAAAACCCTGCATGAGCTGGGCCACGCTTTCATGGCGAGAAAATACGCCGTTGATGTTCCGGTCATCGGGCTTGCCTTTCTCGTCCTGTTTCCAATCCTCTATACCGACACGACCGGCGCACATGCGCTCAAGTCTCGCCGCCAACGGCTCAACATCGATCTTGCCGGTGTTTACTCAGAACTGGCGCTCGCATCGGTTTGTACCTTGCTATGGGTGTTTCTGCCGGATGGACCGTTGCGCTCCATTGCCTTTTCCACTGCCACGCTTTCCTGGGTCACCAGCATAGCGGTCAACCTCAACCCTTTCATGCGCTTTGACGGGTACTACGTACTGTCGGATCTCACGGGAATTGAAAACCTGCAGCAGCGCGGCTTTGCACTGGCGCGCTGGCGGCTGCGTGAACTGCTGTTCGGCATCGGCGATCCGCCGCCTGAAACCATGCCGCCAAACCGGCGCAGGCTGGTGGTTCTCCATGCCTGGGGCACCTGGGTTTACCGGTTCTTCCTGTTTCTCGGTATTGCGCTGCTGGTCTACGGCTTTCTTGTAAAGCTGATAGGCATTGTCCTGTTCGTAGTTGAAATAGCCTGGTTCATCGCCTTGCCGGTTTGGCGCGAACTGGTCCAGTGGTGGCAGTTACGCGAGCGAATTGCCGCCTCGCGCCGGACGATTGTTACCCTTGGCGGACTGCTGATGCTTGTGGTGCTGGCTGTTTTTCCCTGGTCTCGCAATGTTGGCATTCCGGCGATCCTTCGTATGGAAGGGGCAACGTCACTCCATGCACCGGTGCCTGCACGTCTTGCAGGTTTTGATGTGACAGAAGGCGAACCGGTGCAGCAGGGAGACATCCTCTTCCGGCTTGATTCACCAGGACTGGAGGACGAACTGCTTCGGGTTGAAGCCGAAATGCGGCTCGTTTCCACCCGCCTTGCCCGGCTGACTGCCGATGTCAGGGACCGCTCCCTGCGTGCCGTTCTGGAAACGAGGGCGGGCTATCTGAGGGAGGAGCGGTCAGGTTTGCTGCGCCAGAAAGCCGCACTGACAATCTTGGCCCCCATGATGGCAGGATTTCCAATCTCGATACCGCACTGGCGGCAGGCATGTGGCTCAATCCGCGGCACCGCCTCGCCGTTTTGCTGCCGCCCGTCCATGGTCAGCGCCTTGCCGGAATGGAAGAGCCTGTCCGTCTGGAGATCAGGGGCGTTGTCCACGAAGCAGGGTTTCACCGCATTGAAGAGGGGGCGGGCGGCAGGTTTCTGCCGGACAATCTGCAGCTTTCGCCGTTTCCCGTTGTCCTGCTGGAAAAGCAGTCTGTGTCGGCTGCCAGGTTGACCGAAGCAGTGCTTGCTGAAACCCAGGGTGGCACGGTGCCGGTTTACCCGGACACTGCAGAAAGGGCGCTTGCACCCCGCGGGGCCTGGTTTCCGGTCCGGCTTTCTCCCGTCAACGGCACCTCACTGGAGCCCGTCTGGTATGCCCATCCCGTGCGCGGTCAGGTGGTTCTCAAAGCAACGCCCGAAAGCCTCGCGGTGCGCATGTTCAGGCGGGTGGCATCGGTGCTTATCCGGGAGGCCGGATTCTGACTGGCCTCAGGCCTGTGCTGCAAACAAGGTCACCAGTTCCGCTGCAACCAGTGCCGCGATAACCTCCGGCCGCTTGTCGTTGACCTTGACCCCGCTTGCCTGCGCGCCGATCGGACAGACCAACTGACTGGCAAGCCCGGCATCATAGCCATTGTCGCCAAGCCAGCCGGAAAAAACAGAGCGCTTGGTTTTTGACCCGATCATTCCGACATAGGCCGCATCGCCACGGCAAAGTGCCTCGGCTGAAATCAGGAAATCGAGATCGTGGGAATGCGTAAGCACGACAAACGCCGTGCCGGGGGAAGCTTCCCGCACCGCCTGTTCCGGCATGGCAAGACACCGGGTATCGACATTCCCTTGCAAGTCTTCCAGGGCTTCCGCACGCACATCCACCAATTGAACGTCAAGGGGCAGCAGGGACAACGCCCTGACGAGCGCTGTTCCGGTATGGCCCGCACCATGAATCTGGACAGGATTTCGTCTGTTGCTGTCCTGCCTCGCCACCCGGGCCAGGGCATTTGAATCAAGCGGTTCGAAACGCAAGGTGACACGCCCGCCGCAACACTGGTTGATTTGTGGACCGAGCGGCACCTGGTGTTCCACGGGCCCTGCTTTTTCAGCTTCGAGCAGATCGCGCGCCTTGCCGGTGACCAGCCATTCAAGCTGTCCACCGCCAATCGTACCCAAAACAGCGCCTCGCGTTACCATCATCCAGGTTCCGGTGTTGCGCGGTGTCGAGCCTCTGGTGCCGGTAACCGAAACCAGGATCGCCGGTTCATCCCTTTCAAGCAGGGCGAGCGCCTGTTCTGCCAGCCTGTTTTGATGTTGATCCGTCATAGCGCCGTGCTCTTTGCAGTCCTGGACCAGAGCTTGGTTCCTGGAGCTGCAAACGGCAAGTGAAATTCGTGCCGGCATGTGGCCTGCCTTGCTCTTGCCGGACCGCTGCAATATGCCTCGAAAAGAACCGACTCAAACCGGACGGGAGTGAATGCGGCGGGTTTCACATATTCTGACAGGTGCCCTTGCGGCGCTTCTTGTTGCCGCTCCTGTCGTGCTGGCTATGGACAAAGCCTCAATCGACCGCCAGTTCCGGCAATGGCTGCAGAATGATCTGTGGCCGCAGGCGCGGTCGAATGGCATCTCGCCAGCAACGTTCAAGGCGGCCTTCAATGGGGTCACGCCCAATCTCAAACTGCCGGATCTGATCCTGCCCGGCAGCGGCAAGAAACTTGACCGAAAACAGTGGCAAGCCGAGTTTCGTGCGCCCTCGGCCTATTTCGCTGAGAACATCATCGGAGCCGTCGCATCCGGCGGCAGCAAGCTGTTGGCCCGCCACGCGGCATTGTTGGCAAGATTGGAGGGCCAAACCGGAGTGCCGGGGCGCATCGTAGTGGCAATCTGGGGCCGGGAATCAGCCTTCGGCAAGGCAAAAATCCCCTACAATGCCTTCGAGGTTCTGGGCACAAAGGCGTTTATGGCAACGCGCAAGGACTATTTCAGAGCCGAAGTGCTCGCTGCCCTTGAAATGGTTGAGCGCCGCGGAGCTCCGGCGCGCGGCCTTAAAGGTTCCTGGGCTGGTGCTCTCGGCCAACCGCAATTCATGCCGTCCTCCTTTCTTGCCCATGCCCGCGACGGAGACGGCGATGGCAAGGCCGATATCTGGAATTCGGTAAACGATACGCTTTCCTCCATTGCCGGCTATCTTTCCGACAAGGGTTGGGTAAGAGGCCGCGACTGGGGATTTGAGGTAACCGTTCCGCAATCGGTCTCTTGTGCCCTGGAAGGTCCTGACCAGGGCCGCAAGATTGCCGATTGGGCCAGGCTTGGCATCCGCCGGGCCAATGGCAAACCGTTTCCCGCCCATGAAGCAAAACAGCAAGGCTACCTGATGATGCCCGCCGGGCGTTATGGCCCTGCCTTCATCGTCACGCCGAACTTCTACGTACTCAAGGAGTATAATGAGTCCGATCTCTACGCCCTGTTTGTCGGACATGCCGGGGATCGCATGCAATATGGTTCCCCGCCCTTCCAGGCCGGTTGGCAGCAGGTGGACGATCTGTTGCGTTCTGACATTGCCGCCATGCAGCGCGGCTTGGAGAAGCTCGGTTATGACGTTGGCGGCGCGGACGGCCTGCCGGGTTTCAGGACCCGGCGTTCGATTGGCGGCTGGCAGGCCAAACAGGGCATGACACCAACCTGCTTTCCCAGCAGGAAGCTGGTGAACCGCCTCGGCTGACTGCTTCGAGTGGCCGTCAGACTTGGCGATTACGGCTGCTTTCGGGATTTTTCGAAGAATCTCCCCAACACCCCTTGCCGACACCTTCGGCCTGCGCCACACTGATTTACAGGGAGGATCGGTCGTTACCGGCCACGGCTATCCGGCCAGAATGCGGTTCTCCGGCTATTCTGCTGTATTTGTGTGGAGGATTTTCATGTCAACAGTAAGCATGACGGTCAATGGCAAAGCCGTTGAGCGTGAGGTGGAGGACAGGACGCTTCTGGTCGATTTCCTCCGCGAACACCTTAACCTGACAGGAACCCATGTCGGCTGCGATACCTCGCAGTGTGGCGCCTGTGTCGTGCATGTCGATGGCAAGGCGGTCAAGGCCTGCACCATGCTGGCTGCCCAGGCATCCGGCGGCGAGGTAACGACGATCGAGGGGCTGGCCGCCCAGGGTCCGGGGGGCGACAAGCTCCATCCCATGCAGCAGGCTTTCAAGGAAAACCACGGTCTGCAATGCGGCTTCTGCACACCGGGCATGATCATGACAGCGGTCGACATGGTTAACCGCCACAAGGCCAATGGTGGCGGCAAGCTTTCGGAAGACAAGATCCGTGCGGAACTGGAAGGCAATATCTGCCGCTGCACCGGGTATCATAACATTGTCCGCTCCATCGAGGCAGGCGCCAAGGGCATGCGATAGGGCTGCCCGGTAAATTGCGGGCAGCGAACAGACGATCAGCAATACCATCGGAAAGGACAGGCGAACCGGCAGCAAGAAGGGACAAATGAAAGGTCAGTGAGACCTTCCTGTCTGCTACCGGCTATTTGCTGTCACTTTCCGGCCAAGGAGGAGAAATCTAATGGGAGTTGAAGGCATTGGCGCCAGGGTACTTCGCAAGGAAGACCAGCGCTTTATCACCGGCAAGGGCAAATACACCGACGATTTCAAAATGGCAGGCATGCATTATGCCGCCTTCGTCCGCTCGCCGCACGCACATGCGAAGATCAAGAAGATCGGCAAGGCCAAGGCCGAGAAGATGCCTGGCGTTGTTGGCGTTCTCGATGGCAAGCAGCTAACGGGCGACGGCATCGGCAACATCATTTGTGGCTGGATGATCCACTCCAAGGACGGTTCGCCGATGAACATGGGCGCCTGGTCGGCGCTGGCTACCGAGTTCGTTCGCTATGTGGGGGATGCGGTGGCCGTGGTGGTCGCCGATACGCTCGAAAACGCCAAGGCGGCCGCTGAAGCGGTGGATGTTTCCTACCAGGTGCTGCCCCATGTGATCGAGGCGCCGGAAGCGCTCAAGAAAGGTGCGCCGCAGCTTCATCCCGAAGCCAAGAACAATCTTATCTACGACTGGGAAATCGGCGAGAAGGATGCAACCGACAAGGCGATTTCCGGCGCGGCCCACGTCACCGAGATGGAAATCGTCAACAACAGGCTGGTTCCAAATGCCATGGAACCGCGTGCTGCCCTTGCCCATTACGATGCGGCGGACGACCACTTCACCTTGTACACCACCAGTCAGAACCCGCACGTTGCCAGGTTGGTCCTGTCAGCTTTCTATCAGGTTGCACCCGAGCACAAGCTGCGGGTGATTGCGCCTGATGTGGGCGGCGGTTTCGGCTCAAAAATCTACATCTATCCGGAAGAGATCGTGTGCCTGTGGGCTTCCAAACGCACCGGCGTTCCGGTGAAATGGACCGGCGACCGCACCGAGAGCTTTCTCACCGACGCCCATGGCCGCGACCACGTGACCAAGGCGCGCATGGGTTTCGACAAGAATGGCAAGATCGTCGGTTTCTCCGTCGATACCATCGCCAATCTGGGCGCCTATATGTCGCTGTTTTCCTCTTCGGTGCCGACATATCTGTATGCGACCCTGCTGTCGGGCCAGTACAACATCGCCAACATCCACTGCAATGTGCGCACGGTCTATACCAACACCGCGCCGGTGGATGCCTATCGCGGCGCCGGACGCCCCGAGGCGACCTTTGTGGTCGAGCGGATGATGGAAACGGCCGCCCGCGAAATGGGCATGGATCCTGCGGATCTGCGGCGCAAGAACTTTGTCGGGGAGTTCCCCCATCAGACCCCGGTCATTATGTGCTATGACGCCGGAGACTATAATGCCACGCTTGATGCGGCGCTGAAGGCTGCCAATTATGACGGCTTTGCCAGGCGCAAATCGGCAGCCGCCAAGAAAGGCAAGCTGCGCGGCATCGGTCTTTCCTGTTACATCGAGGCATGCGGCATTGCGCCATCGGCCGCTGTCGGCTCGCTGGGTGCCGGCGTCGGCTTATGGGAATCGGCGGAAGTGCGCGTTAATCCGGTCGGCACGGTCGAAATCCTCACCGGCTCACACAGCCATGGCCAGGGCCACGAGACGACCTTTACCCAACTGGTGTCCGAACGCTTTGGCTTGCCTACCGACAATGTGCAGATCATCCATGGCGATACCGACAAGGTTCAGTTCGGCATGGGTACATATGGTTCGCGTTCAGGTGCTGTCGGCATGTCCGCGATCGTCAAGGCACTCGACAAGGTGGAAGGCAAGGCGAAGAAGATCGCCGCCCATCTGCTGGAAGCCGATGAGGGCGACATTGTCATCGAAAACGGTGAAGTAAAGGTCGCCGGAACCGACAAGAAGCTCGGCTGGCACGAAGTCTGTCTCGCCGCCTATACCGGCCACAACCTGCCAGAAGGCATGGAGCCGGGCCTGAAGGAAGGGGCGTTTTACGATCCCACCAACTTCACCTTCCCGGCGGGCACGTATGTTTGCGAGGTGGAAGTCGACCCCGAAACCGGCAAGACGGAAATTGTCCAGTTCGTGGCGGCTGACGATTTCGGCACGATCATCAACCCGATGATTGTCGAAGGTCAGGTCCATGGCGGCATCACTCAGGGCGTTGGTCAGGCGCTGTTGGAAAGCGCGGTCTATGACGACAACGGTCAGTTGCTGACCGCTAGCTACATGGACTATGCCATGCCGCGTGCTGACGATGTGCCCAGTTACAAGCTCTCGACGCATGAAACCGTGTGTCCGGGCAACCCGCTCGGCATGAAGGGGTGCGGCGAAGCCGGCGCCATCGGCTCGCCGCCGGCTTTGATCAATGCAATCACCGATGCCATCGGTAACAACAATCTCGCCATGCCCGCCACACCGGCACGGGTATGGGCAGCCATCAACGGTTAAGGGAGGCGAATCAGAAATGTATGCTACCAACTATCATCGCGCTTCCTCGCTGAAGGATGCACAATCGCTGTTCAAAAAGGCCGGCGACGGCCAGTTCATGTCCGGCGGGCAGACCCTGCTGCCGACCATGAAGCAGAGGCTGGCAGCCCCCAGCGACGTGATCGATCTGCGTCATGTCAAGGAGCTCAAGGGGATCAAGGTCTCCGGCAAGAAGGTGACCATCGGCGCGGCCACGACCCATGCCGAGGTTTCAACCAATGCCAAGCTGGCCAAGGCCTGCCCGGCGATCTGTTCGCTGGCTTCGCATATCGGCGACCCCGCCGTGCGCCACATGGGCACTCTGGGCGGATCGATTGCAAACAACGATCCGGCTGCCGACTATCCCGCCGCCATGATGGCGCTTGGCGCCACCATTTACACCAACAAGCGCCAGGTTACCGCAGACAAGTTCTTCAAGGGCATGTTCGAGACGGCGCTGAAGGATGGCGAAATCATCACGGCAGTGGAGTTCTCCGCACCGAAAAAGGCGGCCTACAGCAAATATCCCAACCCGGCTTCGCGCTATGCCATGTGTGGTGTTTTCGTTGCCGATCACGGCAAGGGAGATGTTCGCGTGGCGGTCACTGGCGCGGGCAATGATGGCGTCTTCCGCCACAAGGGAATGGAAAAGGCACTGGCCGCGGACTGGTCGCCGGAAGCGGTCGCCAGCGCCAAGGTGGATGAAGACGGCATGCTGTCCGACATCCACGGCAATGAGGCCTATCGTGCCAACCTGGTGCGGGTCATGGCCAAGCGGGCAGTGGCTGCAGCGGGCTGACACCGAAGGGCACCGGAAAATTGAAAAGGCCGGTGGAATGTTCCGCCGGCCTTTTGCTTTTTGAGTGAAGGCTTGCTGCAGGGAACTGCCCAAACGCGTTCAGTTGGAATGGTCCATCTTGCTGTGATCCAAGCCACCGGGTTTCACGACTTCGACGTTGAATTCGACTTCAATCTTGCCTGCCTTCTCGAAATTGAGCGTTACCTTGCGTTTTTCACCTTCCTTGAGCTGTTCGCCGAGCTTCATGAACATCACGTGATAGCCGCCCGGCTTGAGAATGACTTCGCCGCCGGCGGGGATTTCCAGCCCGCCTTCGACTTCACGCATCTTCATGATGTCATTTTCCATCTTCATTTGATGAATTTCGGTCTTGCCGGCAAACTCTGCCGAACCACCGATCAGCCGGTCGGCTTCTGTGCCGGTGTTCCGGATCACGAGGTAGCCGCCGGAAACAGGTGCGCCCGGCATGGTGGCACGGGCATGGGGATGATCGATTTCAAGAGGCCCAAGCTTGTATTCATCGGCGAAGGCGGAAACAGCCAGCAGCATGGTGATGGCGATGGTCGCGAGAATTTCCTGAGTAACGTGTTTCATTGTCTGATTCCCTTGCGTTGCAGATTCATCTCTGCCGCATTGCATTCATTCCGGTCACTCGCCGGATTTGTTGCATCGGCGTTTTTCCGGTCGGATATCTGAGGTGATCAGGCGATAGGCGGTGCGCGGGCCGGATTGCCGTAACTGCCCAGTTGGACAGGCACAGTCTCATTCTTCCGTTGCAGGATCCTGACCGGTTTGAGGCGGATCGCTTCAAGCTCTGCAAGGCCGTCAAGCGAATGGCTTGAAGAAGCAATCCGGCAAAATTCGCACGCGTCCCCATGATCGTCATGGTCGTCATTGCCACCGCCGCCATTGATACAGAAAATAAGAACAGCGCCATCCGGCAGGGCCTGCCGAACATCAGCGGCAGGATCACTCCCTGAATCAAACGGCATTGCCCGGTGGGCGAAGCCGGTCATGATCAGGGAAATGACGACCAGCGGAAGTACCAGCCAGATCTTGTGCCTGGTTTCTTCCTTCACCGGTCTGGTTTGCAGCCAAGTCATGGCGCTATCTACGGCGCTTGAAAGATAATTGGCAACGCTTGCCGAACCGGTGTGGCATTTGGCCACCGTCCATCTGACCTGACCGGCCCTTTCCAAACAGGCCGAAGCCCGGCGCTACCTCTATGGCTTGCACATGGCGGCCCTGGCATCTGCGTATTCGCGCTTCAGGCGATCCACGAGTTCTGCCACCGGGGCCACCGATTTTACGGCGCCAATGCCCTGGCCGCATCCCCAGATATCCCGCCAGGCCTTTGCCTTGGAACCGCCGCCGGAACCGAAATCCATTTTCGACGGGTCGCTTTCGGGGAGGTTGTCCGGGTCCATGCCGGCATTGATGATCGATTGTTTCAGATAGTTGCCGTGCACGCCGGTAAACAGGTTCGTGTAGACGATGTCCTCAGCGCCGAAGTCGGCGATTGCCTGTTTGTAATCATCTGTGGCGCGCGCTTCCTTTGTGCCGATGAAGGGTGAACCGATATAGGCCATATCTGCGCCCATGGCCTCGGCCGCGAGTACAGCACCGCCATTGGCAATCGAGCCGGCAAGCAGCAACGGCCCGTCAAACCATTCACGCAGTTCCTGAACCAGTGCGAAAGGCGAAAGCCGCCCGGCATGTCCGCCTGCACCGGCTGCAACCGCAATCAACCCCGTTGCCCCCTTGTTGATGGCAGAATGGGCATGGCGCTGATTTGTGATGTCGTGCAAGGTGATCCCGCCATAAGCCTGTATGGCCTGATTGACCTCCGGCACCGCGCCAAGCGACGTTATCACAATTGGCACTTTGTGCTTTACCACCAGCTTGATGTCTTCCATCAGCCGGTCATTGGAGCCATGGACGATCAGGTTGACGGCAAAGGGAGCTGTCTTGCTGTCCGGGTTTTTTTCTTTATGGCTTGTGAGTTCTTCATTGATCTGGGAAAGCCACTCGTCAAGCTGTTCGATCGGGCGGGCGTTGAGCGATGGAAACGCGCCAACGATGCCCGCCTTGCATTGGGCTATGACCAGTGCCGGGTGGGAGATGATGAACAGCGGTGCACCGACCACCGGTAGTGCAAGATCATCCTTCAGTATCGGGGGCAGCATGCGGTTCTCCAACATTTACGTTACCGTAAACGTCAATATCCTCTGTGCCTGACTGAATCAAGCCATCAGATCGTGCCGGCAGGCATCCGGTACCACTGCCCGGCCGATAACCTGTCCTGTGTCGCTTGCGGCAGGTCGTGACCGGTAAACACAAAACGGGATAGCGGGCTTGGTTGCAAATTGCTAAACCTGATCCTAAGGAAAGAAACGACAGACCAGGAGAAGTCATTCCTTGGCCAATTTCGAGGGGCTCATTCGGCAGGCATTGCAGAACCAGAATGCCGGCGATCCGGCAGTTCGCCAGCGGATTTATCAATCCTCCCGCAATGCCTTGACCAAGATGCTGCAAAAGTCGCCGGATTTGAGCGATGAGGCAGCAAAGCGGCAAGTTGACAGTCTTGAAGCATCCATTGCTTCAATTGAGGCCGATTACGCTGCCGCAGAACAGCCGGCGCCGCCGGACGGTGCTGCATCTCACCGCCCCCCGGATGCCATGCCGGACACCGCTGGCCAGCAGACGGCCGATCTTCAAGCAGAGCCGCAGCAACGCCATCTGCCTGGCGCTGCCCCGGACCGTTCGGAAGAAACCGATCCCGTGCTGGCAATGCTGGAGCAGGCAAGTCTGGGCACAACCGGCGGGATGCCGGGTGAATCACGTGACCGGCAGCCTGAAACCGCGCAAAGCGCACCCTCTATCGATGAAGCCCCTTCGGTTGCCGCAGAGGGCAATGACCCGCATGCCCCATATCCCGATGAGTCACTGAACCTTGATAACTACACGCCGGAGCCGCTTTTTCCGCTGCCCCAATCCGAGCCGGCTGTAAACCTGGATCTGCCGGCAAGCGGCATTCGGCAGGAACCGTCAGACCCTGTCATGCCGCAACCGGAAAATTCTGACAGCGGTGCTTCCACCCACCCTTCGACGGTGACTTCCGTGCCGGAGCCTCCTCCGGCAGTCGGCGAGCCGCAATCCGGCGCCGCGTTGACCGGAGAGGACCAGGGCAACGGCTTGGCGGCAGCAGAAGCGCCGCACCGCAATGACCTTGACGAGTTGACGGCCGAGCGCGAACCATACCCGGTATACAATCGCAAGCACCCGATTTTGCGCAGGATCTGGCCAATCGCGCTGGCACTGGGCATTCTGCTTGTTGTCCTGTGGGTAATGTATGCGCTTTTCGCCAATATGGGCGACAAGAATGCGGCCAACGGTCAGGCGGATAATCCCGGGCCAGTCGGTGAAACCCAGCTTTCCGATGATGGCAGTGCGACCATCACCCTGCTTGAGCCGACCGATCTTTCCGCCCTTGTTACGGCCGGGCGCGGAACGGCAGAACTCACCACCATACAGAACGAGCAGATGCTGCGTCTTCAGTCTGTGCGTCAGGATGGCCAGGCCAGCGTCAGTGCGGAGCCCATTTTGCTGGAGATGGAACGCGGCGTGCTGCAGCAGATCATGGGCAAGCCGGTCACCGTCGAGCTGTTTGCCAAATCCGGCCTTACCGGGCCTGCCCAGTTCGCCATTGAATGCAGCGTTGGTGGCGAAAGTGTGTGCGGCCGCAAGCGCTTTCGCGTCGGCCAGCAGCCGGAGCGCATCGTGTTCTCAATGGACATGAACAACGTTACCGATTCCGGCGCCCGTGCTTTCCTCGCGGTAAATACCGACATCACAACCGAGGCCGATACCAGCGGCAAGGGTGATATCATCGATCTGATTTACGCCCGCCTCCGCTTTGAACCGTAAGACCTGTCAGGCAGAGCTTCAGCGCAGGCTGGCAATCCAGTTGCGCAGCAGGTTTACAGCTCTCGGATCGGTAAGCGAACGTCCCAGTTCGGGCATCATGACGCCAGGTTCCGTGCTTTTGACACGATAAAGCAGGATGGATTTATCCGGCGCACCAGGAACGATGCTGAACTGAAGTCCGCCTGAACCGCGCCCGGCGGCGACGGGGCGCTTGAAGATGCCATATGCCGTTTTGTCCCTTTCGTCCCAGGTCAAAAACAGGCCCGAATTGCTTGCCGGTCCCTCGCGGCGATGGCAATGGGCACAATTGATGTCGAGCCAGGCGCGCGCGCGATCATCGAGCGCAGCGGTTTCATCGAGCCAGGCGGGAGCAGACGGTGCCTTTTCAGGGGCGGGTGCACCAGCCAGAATGCCGGCGCTGGCCCAGCGGACAAGCTGGTTTTCAATGCCGTCGCCATATCCGAATTCATGGTTGAGATTGCGCGCCTTCGGCCCGATCGGCGTGATCTTCCCGTCAATCGCGTGGCAGCCCTTGCACTGGTTCTTGTTGGGAACAGCGTAGGTGATCTGCTTCATTCCGCCATCCGGCACGGGTATCTCCATGTCGATCCTGGCGCCGGTAATGTTCAATTCAGCATCGCTCTGGGCATCGTTCCAGATATAGGCCCATGCCTGCCAGCCGCCTTCTTGATGCAGCAGCACCCGTGTTTCCACCAGATGCAGTCCGTCTTCGCTCTCGTCAGGATAGGCGAAAGTCTTGATCAGTGCCGAACCAACGGGAAAGCGGAAGGCTTCGTTGCCGTCATACTCCGCCGCCTTGCCATCCGGCATATAGACGAAGCGGCGTTTTTCCGCGAAGTCGGTAAACAGGGGCGTTGCCGGGGCAAAGGGCAGTACGCCCTCGGCGGAAACCTGCCGGCTCGCATCGGCAAAAAAACCGAAACCCGAAAGCAGCTTCGGCGGACGCTTTGCAAGGATGGCGGCATCATCGACCGCCATGGCACTTCCTGCCGCCAGCAGGCTGCAGCAAAATGCCACCATGGCGGATGCAGCTGCACAGCGCATCAGCGATTTGCCCACAGCGCCCTCAACTGCCTGCTTCCTGCGCCAGCTTTACCGGCGCGGGCTCCGGCAGACTGCCGGCATGATCGGCGATGTTGCGCTTGGGGCTTGTGCTCCAGGGCAGCAGCAGTTGCGAGATCATCTTCAGATTGGCAAAGGTCGTATCTTCAGCTTCCTTGATGTAGATGCGGTTCTCTGCCGATACCCAGCTGAACCATTCAGGAATACGGGTGACGCCATCCCATACGATATCGGGTACCGGTTTTCCGGTAAGGTCTGAAATAAGCTTGCCCACTTCGCCCGTGTCGGGTGCGTTACCGCCATCACCATAGGTGTTGTCGTGGATGTAAACCCCGCGGGGTACGAACATGTATTCGTCATCGTCATAGTCTTCAGGATAAGCGGCGATCAGCATGTGGGTGGTCTGGTTTCCCGAAAGCCGGTTGCCAAATACATGCACATTGCGGTTTGCCATCACCATAATGCCCATGCCCTTGGGTACGATGCCGACGATGTTGCCCTCCGGGGCGAAGTTGGGCGTATCGTTGTCCACCACATCATTATCGAAAACCCGGATGTCATGGCCACCCTGCTGCGGCAGGTTGGGCAGATCGAAAATCAGGATACCGCCGGTATTGTGCGTTGCCAGATTGCCATGGACATCGGCGCGGAACGAGTTTTCGATCTCGATACCGGCAACATTGTACTCCGCCCGGTTGTTGCGAACCACAATGTCCTGGCTCTGGCCGACATAGATGCCGGCGTCCGACGCGCCGCGCACCAGCGAATTCTCGATCAGCACATTTTTTGAGGATACGGGATACAGACCATAGGCACCGTTCTTCTCATCCGGACCATTGGTCCATTCCACCCGCAGATTGCGCATGGTGATCTGGTCGCCATCCTTTGCCTTGATACCGTCGCCCCTGGTGTCTTCCACCGCAAAGTCCTCGAGGGTGACCCGGTTAGAAGTTACCAGAAGGCCTTCGCCCGCACCATCCTGCTGCTTGAAGGAAAGCACTGTGCGCTCCGGCCCGGCGCCGCGGATGGTCACGCCATCGGCATCAAGCGACAGCCCGTCCGTCAGGTTCCAGCGCCCTGCCTGCAGAATGATCGTATCGCCCTCTTCCGCCAGGATGAGCGCCTCGGCCAGTTTTTCAGGGCCGTCAAACGGCGACACGGTGATTTCTGCTGCATGAGACAGGTTCAAACCGGCGGCCAAAGCCAGTAGTGCAAACATGGTTGGCTTCACAGCCGTTTTCATCCGATAAACCTCCCAACACAAGCCGAATGTGAATGCGGGCAAATTGCTGCCTGTAACTGGCTTTGTCAACAAAAATGAAATAGTTTCATTTTTGAAAGGCAACGGATTCCAAAATGCAAGCAAATGAAAAAGTTGCGGTGAAGGATCATAAGCCGGCAGCGGTCAAGGCTTCGCCCGTGCAGCGGCGGGCCTATAAGACCCGTGCCCTGCTTTTGGAAACCGTGGAAGCGCTGGTTGCCGAAAGAGGGGCTACGGCGGTGACAACGACCGAAATTGCAGCCCGAGCTGGCGTGTCCGTGGGGACGTTGTACCGCTATTTTACCGACCGCGAAGAACTGCTTCTGGCTGCCTACGACGCAACGGTTGAGCGCATTGTCGCTGCTTGTGGGCAAGCCCTGTCGCAACTGCCTTGCGATCTTTCCATGGAAGCTGCGGCGCGAGCGTTGTTGGGAGTATATCTCGATGCGGCGGAGGCCATTCCGGCCCATGCCGGTCTGCTGAAGGCGATGCGGGCCATCCGCACCATCGAGGCCGACCAGACAGGCGCCAGCGAAATGTCGGTAGTGGGCAGCATATTCGAACCCTTTTTCGGCAAGTTCGCGCCGCAAGCGGCGGCAAACCCCGAACGGCTGCATTTCATGGCCGCCCTGATCGGCAACCTTGTCGATCTTTATCTTCTCACTTCCGGAACGCCGGAAGATCGCGCTGCCATGCGCCGCGAGGTGGAAGCCCATCTGCTGTTGGCGTTGGAACGGATGAAGAAGTCCTGACCCTAGAGCGTGTCCGGTTTAAATTAAAGCAGTTTGCATGGATGGATTTTTCGCCTCCGGCAAGGAGAATACCGCAGCGCGGTGCCTTGCCACCTCGCGAGGATTTCGACGAAGCCAGAACGCAAAAGACACCACAGCCGGGCACTTAACATCATGAATGTATCGGGTTTTCTGCAATCGTTTGAACTTGGCTCCTTGCCCTTCGGGCAGTGTCGGAAAATACTGACAGTGCCTGCACTGCGCCGCATTTTCCTCCTTGCCGAAGACCAAACTCCCGGCGCTCAAACGATTCCATTTAAGCCGGACACGCTCTAAATGTCGATACAGCCTAAGGCTTGCCGATGACTTTCCGGTCAATTCTGCCGATCTTTGCCTCATCCTTGCCGGTATAGGGCAGGGCACGCAATATGGTCCGGATCACATTGATCCGCGCGCGGCGTTTGTCATTTGAGCGCACGACTGTCCACGGCGCATGCTTTGAATGGGTTGCGGCAAACATCTGATCGCGGGCATCCGCATAGTCATCCCACTTGGTAAGCGCCTTGATGTCGATGGGCGACAGCTTCCACACCTTCACCGGATTGTGGCGCCGGTCATGAAAGCGCTTGAGCTGCATTTCCTGGCCGATGGTGAGCCAGAATTTGAAGAAGTGGATTCCTTCCCGGGTGATCATCTGTTCGAAGTCGGGAGTTTCGCGAAGGAATTTCTTGTGCTGCTCGGGCGTGCAAAAGCCCATTACCGGTTCAACCCCGGCCCGATTGTACCAGGAACGGTCAAACAGCACCATTTCTCCCGTGGTGGGAAAGTGGTCCACATATCGCTGGTAATACCATTGTCCCTGCTCGACGTCCGACGGCTTTGACAGCGCCACCGCACGGACCCGGCGGGGATTGAGATTTTCGCGAATCGCGCCGATCGTACCGCCCTTGCCCGCGGCATCGCGCCCTTCAAACAGCGCTATAACCCGCTCGCCGCTTTCCTCCAGCCAGTAGAGCACTTTGACCAGCTCGGCCTGCAGGTCGTCCAGCGTCTCCTCATATACCTTGCGCTTCAGCTTTCGTTTGTGGGGATACCCATCGCTCGCAAAGGCGTTGTCCTTTACCCAGTCTGGCAGCACCGGATTGTCGAGATCGAAACGCCGGCGCTTGCCTTCCATGTTGAGCGTAACGACGGGGGCGTCAGGAATGTCCAATGAAAACTCCCGGGTTGAAACGTTTTTCAGCCCCGGAGTAAGCCACACGCTGACAGGTTTGGCAAAGATTTGGTGTGCAAGCAAATTCCGCACACCAACTCACACTTTCCTGCTCACGCTGCCAGGCAAAGATCGATCAAGCCATGGATTAGAAGGCGTTGAAGCCCGAGGATGATGACAGCTGTTTGGGGGCACCTGTCTTGCTGGCAGCTCTTTGCCGCCGCTCGGCCGCCGGCTGATAGGCCAGCCGGCAATGGTATTCGCAATAAGGATCGCTTTCGCGCACTTTCACGCCGCAAAAGCCGAAATCCGCTTCCTGCGGATCGCCGACAGGAAACTTGCAGGTCTGTTCGGTAAGCTGGAGTAGATCCAGCATCAGAAGGTCGGGTTTTTCAATGTCCGGCAGCTCGGCAGCCGGGCGCGGACTGGCGGTATTTGCAGATCCGGCTTTTGCATTGTTGACGGACTTTGCTTTTGTTCCGCCATTTGTTCTTGCAGTGGCTGTCTTGCGCCGTGGCGCACCGGTAGCCGTGCCCTTGTTGCGCCCGGACAGGCCGAGACGGTGAATCTTGCCGATCACCGCATTTCGGGTAACACCGCCCAGTTCCGCCGCGATCTGGCTTGCACTCAGGCCTTCTGTCCAGAGCTTTCGCAACACATCGACCCGCTCATCCGTCCATGACATGGTTGAAAAATCCTGTTCTTAGCCGCAATCAGAGATAGCAACGCCGGATACACCCGGCGCGAGCCGATACTCGTCAAATTTTCTGTTTTTCCGGATGCCCACTTTTCCCGGAACGTTGAAAATCCTAGCGTAGGGCTTGACTCGGTGACAAGGCGAAGGGGTGCAATAAGAATCGATTTTTCAGTTTATCCCCATATTCGGGAATCCAATTTCACAATCCTGTGGAAAGCAGAATCGGATTTACGGATTGACTTGTGCCTTGCAGGGCATTTGTGAAGCAGCATTTGATCTGCCGGGTGCCTGCTGTTTGTTCTGACGGTGTCGGCTGGCAGACATTTGACAATTGCCACCGGCAGCGCGATATAAACCCGGTAATCAAGTGCAGCTCGCCCGGTGGGGCGGGCTGTTTGCTTTCCCGGGCAGTTTTGAGCGGTCTGGGCGGGCCCTATGCGACAACAATTTGGATGGCCAGAACGCAAACCGGCGCTCTGGTGCATTTCACGTTCCGGAGCACTCCAATGAGCGCTGAAAAACACACCTTCTCCACCTATGCGCAACCCGAAATCGAGTTCGTGCGTGGCGAAGGTACTCATCTGTATGACAATCAGGGCAACGAGTATCTGGATCTGACCGCCGGTATTGCCGTCAATGCCCTCGGCCATGCCCATCCCGAACTGGTCGCGGCCCTGAAGGATCAGGCCGAAAAGCTCTGGCATACCTCCAATCTTTTCCCCATTCAGGGGCAGGAGAAGGTTGCAAGGCTGCTCTGCGAACACAGCTTCGCCGATCGCGTCTTCTTCACCAATTCCGGCGCCGAGGCACTGGAGTGCTGTTTCAAGACGGCGCGGCGATATCACCACAACCGGGGTGAAACGGACCGTATCAACATTCTTACCTTCGAGGGCGCCTTCCACGGACGGACACTGGCTACCATCGCTGCCGGCGCCCAGCCGAAATATCTGGAAGGTTTTGGCCCCAAGACACCGGGTTTCATCTCCCTGCCATTCGGTGATGAAGATGCGCTGGCCGCCGCCATTGACGAAACCACCGCCGCCATTCTGATAGAACCCATTCAGGGTGAGGGTGGCATTCGGGAAGTGCCCAGTCAGACCCTTCGCGACCTGCGGGAGCTGTGCGACAAACATGGCATCCTGCTGATCTATGATGAAGTCCAGACCGGCATTGGCCGTACCGGAAAGCTCTTTGCCCATGAATGGGCAGGCGACAAGGGCGAGGGGGCACCCGATATCATGGCTGTGGCAAAGGGGCTTGGCGGCGGCTTTCCCGTCGGTGCCTGTCTGGCCCGCGCGGAAGTGGCAGAAGCCCTGACGGCGGGAACCCACGGCACCACCTTTGGCGGCAACCCGCTTGCCATGGCAGTCGCGGGCAAGGTGCTGGAAATTGTCACGGCAGACGGTTTTCTGGATCAGGTAAACCAGAGTGCCCTGCTGTTCAGACAGATACTGGCTGAAATGACCGACCAGTATCCTGCTCTGGTAACCGAAGTCCGCGGCAAGGGGCTGCTGCTCGGGTTGAAGGCGGTTGTTCCCAATACCGACATCATTACAGCCTTCCGCCAGCATCATTTGCTGGCGGTTGGCGCCGGCGACAATGTGGTACGCTTTGCGCCGCCACTTACCATCACTCCCGAAGAGCTGCGCGAGGCCCGTAGCCGAATGACTGCTGCCCTGGATACAATTCAAACCTGACCTGGCGAGAACGGAAAAGAAGATGACCGATACGCCCAGACATTTCCTCAATATTTCCGCACTGGAAGCTGGCACCCTCAATTCGATCCTGTCCGATTCTGCTGCCATGAAAGGCAGTGCGGACAAGGATGCCCGCCCGCTTGCCGGCAAGGTGCTGGCGATGATTTTTGAAAAACCGTCGACCCGCACCCGCGTGTCGTTCGATGTCGGCATGCGCCAGCTCGGCGGCGAAACCATCTTTCTGTCGGGTGCAGAGATGCAGCTTGGCCGTTCGGAAACAATTGCCGATACGGCCCGGGTTTTGTCCCGCTATGTGGATATCATCATGATCCGCACGACGGATCACGAACGGCTTCGCGAACTTGCCGAATATGCCACGGTGCCGGTAATCAACGGTTTGACCGACGATACCCATCCCTGCCAGATCATGGCTGATCTGATGACCTTTCAGCAGCATCGCGGATCGCTTGAAGGACGCAAATTCACCTGGACAGGCGATGGCAACAACGTATTGCATTCGCTGATCGAGGGCGCCGCCCGCTTTGGGTACGAACTGCATATTGCCGTGCCCGAAGGTTCCGAGCCGGAGGCCCGCTATATCGAATGGGCAAGGAAGAACGGCGGGAGCATCCATCTGGGTAATGACCCGGAAGCAGCGGTGGCAGACGCCGATTGTGTTTTTACCGATTGCTGGGTGTCCATGAACCAGGAACACCGTGCCCGTGGCCACAACGTCTTCATGCCATTCCAGGTCAATGAGGATTTGATGTCGAAAGCAAAGCCCGACAGCCTCTTTATGCATTGTCTTCCCGCCCATCGCGGCGAGGAAGTGACCGACGCTGTCATGGACGGTCCGCATTCGGTCGTATTCGATGAAGCGGAAAACCGTCTTCACGCACAAAAGGGCATTCTTGCCTGGTGCATGGGGATTGGCGGTTGACACCGGTCTTCACCATCAGCCTCGAGTAGGGTCAATGACGCAGGACACGCCTCAAACCTCCGGCCTCGCCGGCATCGATTCTGTATTGCCGTTTCATGTGCCGGCGCTGGATGTGCGCGGCCGGGCGGTACAGCTTGGCCCGATGCTGTCTTCCATTCTTGATCGCCATGATTATCCCGAACCGGTATCGCGCCTGTTGGGAGAGGTAATCGTTCTGACGGTATTGCTGGGAAGTTCGCTCAAGTTCGACGGCCGCTTCACGATCCAGACCCAGACCGACGGGCCTGTGTCACTGCTGGTGGTTGACTTCAAGACCCCTGGCGCGGTGCGTGCCTATGCAAGCTTCGATGCCGACGCTGTGGCCAAGGCGCAGGCGGCAACTGCCGATAGTCCGGAGGACCTGCTTGGCAAGGGCATCCTGGCCATGACCATCGACCAGGGTGCCCACACCCAGCGCTATCAGGGCATTGTCGAACTCTCTGGCACCAGCCTGGAGGAGGTTGCACAGGCATACTTTCGCCAGTCCGAGCAGATTCCGACCCATGTGCGCATTGCCGTGTCCCGTCTTCTTATTCCGGATATCGGCGGTCAGGGGTCCTCGCAGACCTGGCAGGGCGGGGGCGTGCTGGTACAGTTTCTACCGGAAACACAGGAACGGTATACGGTCCGCGATTTGCCGGGCGGCGATGCACCGCAGGACGCAGACGAGCCGCAGACCGAGGAAACCGATGAAGCCTGGGTTGAAGCCCGGATTCTGACCGAGACGATCCGCGACGATGAACTGACTGACCCTGAGATCAGTTCCGAGCGGCTGCTTTATCGATTGTTCCACGAACAGGGCGTGCGGGTTCACGAGGCCAGTCTCATTGAGGACAAGTGCAGCTGCAACCGCGAAAAAATACTGGATGTGCTGAAGTCGCTGCCCCAGGATGAGCTCGGCGAAAGCTGGCAGGATGGCCAGATTATCACCAGTTGCGAGTTCTGCAGCACGGTCTATACCGTCAAGCCCGGCGATCTGGAATAGACTAGAGCGTGTCCTGGTTTGATGGGATCGTTTGAACGCCGGTAACCAGGTTCAGGCGATTGCAGAAAACAAAAGCTATTCAACATGGTATTGCATTAGCTGTGGTGTCTTTTGCGCCCTGGCTTCGTCGAAATCCTCGCAGGATGGATAAACATCCTGCTGTGGTCTTCTCCTTGCCGGAGGCGAAAAATCCATCCATTCAAACTGCTTCCATTTAAACCGGACACGCTCTAGGCCAGAAGGTTTGTTACACCGTTCAGTTCCGCCAGAAATGCGGTACGAAAAGCACCAGAACGGTCAGCAGTTCCAGCCGGCCGACCATCATTGCAATCGTCAAGATCCACTTGGCGCTGTCATTCAGACTCTTGAAGTTGCCGACCGGTCCGATGATGTCACCCATGCCGGGCCCGACATTGGCAAGCGCCGTTGCGGCGGCTGAAGCGGCGGTGATGAAGTCCAGCCCCACCATGTTGAGCGCCACGGTCGTAACCCAGAAAGCAAGGGCGAACAGGAACAGAAAGTTCATGACGGCTGCAGAAACCTCTTCCTTCAGCGGCCGGCCATTATAGCGCATGATGAAGATGCCATTGGGCTGCAGGGTGCGCCGGACATGCTGTTTGACGGTTTCGTACAGGATCTGGAAGCGGAAAATCTTGATGCCGCAGGATGTCGAGCCCGCACAACCGCCGATGAACATGATGAGGAAGAAGAAAAACTGCGAGGAAAACCCCCAGCCGTTGTAATCCGTCGTTGTGTATCCGGTCCCCGTGACGAGGGATGTGACGTTCAGAAGCGAGTGAAACAACCCGCGCACCGGGTTGTCCGGTTCGGGATGCAGCCACCAGCCGATCATGATTAACGCGAAGAGAATAAACAGAAAGGCCCGGACCTGGGAATTGCGCCATAGTGCGCTTGGTTCCCCTCGAACGGCCTGGACATAAAGGATGAACGGGATCGACCCGGCCACCATGAACAGCGCTGCCACCCCATCGACCAGATAGCTGTCGAAATAGGCAAGCGAGGCATCCTTGGTTGAGAAGCCACCCGTGGCAACGGTTGTCATCGCATGAATGACGGCATCGTCAATTTTCATGCCGACCAGGAGATAGGCCATGGTGCACAAGACGGTTATGAAGATGAACATCAGGGTCAGCGACCCTGAAATCTGGGTTGCCCGGGGCATGATTTTTTCAGCCGTGTCGAAGGCTTCGATCTTGAAAAGCTGCATGCCGCCGATTTGCAGCATGGGCAACACCGCCACGGCCATGACAATAATGCCCAGCCCGCCCAGCCATTGCTGGATTCCCCGCCACAGAAGAATGCCCGGCGGCGCGTAATCGAGACCGGTGATGACGGTGGAGCCGGTTGTCGTGATACCGGACATCGATTCAAACATTGCATCGGTGAAACTGGGCACAACGCCTGACCACATATAGGGCAGGGCACCGAACAGCGGCAGCAGGATCCAGGCTAGCGTCACCAGCAGAAAGGCCTGCCGCGTGCTCATGTCGGTTACCGTGCCCCGGGCGCCGCTGTAGAGGCCGACACCGACCAGACTGGTCAGTAGGCTTGCAGTAACAAAAACCTGCCAGTCGTCATTGTTGGCCATCAGATCGACGACCGCCGGCAAAAGCATGGAAGCGCCAAGGGTTGCCAGCAACAGCCCGTTGACCAGCATGATCGGCCGCACCATGCCGAAAATGGAGCGGTCTGCCGGCTTAGTTGTAGACGGGGTCTGCATCGGGGATATCCAGCGAAAAGGCGGGAATGGCAACGGTTAGCGAGCTGCCGTCCTCATAGCGCATTTCATAGTGCCCTACCATGATGCCGGACGGCGTGGATAGCGGGCAGCCACTGGTATATTCGTAACTTGCACCGGGGCCGATGACCGGTTGTTCACCCACAACGCCTTCGCCGGAAACCTCTTCAACCTGACCATTCGCATCGGTGATGTGCCAATAGCGGTTGATCAACTGGATGGCACGCTTGCCGCCGTTTTCGATCAGCACGCGATAAGCCCAGAAATAAAGATTGCGCTCGGGGTCCGAGCGCTCGTCGATATATACCGGTAGCACGTTGACGGTGATGTGATCGGTCGATTGTCGGTACATGCTGACAAGTCTACATTCTTCATGCCAGAACTGCCAGACGCTTTCCTTCGCAGCACTGCCTGTGCTGGGCGAGGAAAGCCGGCGCGAAAGCTCAAACACGGTCGATTGCATGCTGGACGGGATTGCGAGAAAACAGATCGATCCGCTTTTGATGGCGATCGCATCCAGGCTTGCCAAGACCGGCATCACGCCGAACCAGATTACCGTTGCCGGATTTTTTGTCGGGGTGGCGGCAGCGGCCGCAATTGCCGCCGGCTGGTTTTTGACCGGCCTTGCTCTGCTGCTGGCAAGCCGTCTGGCGGACGGTCTTGATGGATCGCTTGCCAGGCTGACGAAGACGAGCGATTTTGGCGGCTTTCTGGATATCGTTCTGGATTTCGCCTTTTATGGCATCATACCCCTTGGGTTCATCTTCACAGATCCTGAGCAAAACGCTCTTGCCGGCGCGACTTTGATTTTTTCTTTCTATGTAAACGGTGCCAGTTTTCTCGCTTTCGCCACGCTGGCGGAAAAGCGCAAGCTCACCGGCAATGCCCGTGGCACAAAGTCGATTTTTTTTACCACCGGGCTGGCAGAGGCAACCGAAACCCTGGCGGTCTTCGTCCTGGCCTGTCTATTCCCGGCCTGGTTTTCAACCCTTGCCTGGGTGTTCGCTGCAGTCTGTTTTTATACCGCGCTGGTTCGCATTCTGCAGGCGCGCGAAACGTTTTATGGTCGCTGATTAGCCGGTTGCGGCAAGGGCCTGATCAAGATCGGCAATCAGATCATCTTCATGTTCAAGCCCCACCGAGAGCCGCAGCAGACCCGGCGAGATACCCAATTCTATTTGATCTTCCGCGCTCAGGTTCTTGTGCGTGGTGGTGGCCGGGTGAGTCACCAGGCTTTTTGCATCCCCCAGATTGTTGGAAATCCGGACGATTCTGAGCGCATTCTCGAATGCAAAGGCTGCGGCCTTGCCGCCTTCCACCTCGAAGGCCAGCAGGGTGGAGCCACCGCTCATCTGCCTGTTTGCGAGATCAGCCTGGGGATGGGAGGCATCTCCAGGGTAGATTGCCCGTGTAACTTTGGGATGCGAAGCAAGATAGCGGCACAGCTTTTGCGCCGTTGCCGTTTGCTGACGCACCCGCACAGGCAGCGTTTCAAGCCCCTTGAGCAGAACCCAGGCATTAAATGGGCTCAGAGAGGGGCCGGTATGGCGGAAATAGTCGTGCAGGCTTTCCTCAATCCACGCCTTGTCCGACAGCACGATGCCGCCAAGGCACCGGCCCTGACCGTCGATGTGTTTGGTTGCCGAATAAACGACGATGTCTGCGCCAAGCGCCAGCGGCTTTTGCTGTAGCGGCGTTGCAAAGACATTGTCGACCACCAGCTTTGCGCCACTCTCATGGGCCAGGTCGGCAATGGCCGCAATATCACACAATTCAAGGGTTGGGTTGGTTGGGCTTTCCAGAAAGAATACCCTGGTTTCGGGCCGCACAGCCCGCTTCCAGGCATCAAGATCCTTGCCATCGACCAGGGTACACTCGATGCCATAGGCTGGCATCAGCGTTTCGATCACCCACCGGCAGGAGCCGAACAGAGCCTTTGCAGCCACGATGTGGTCGCCGGTTTTGACCTGGCAGCCGATGGCGCTTGCAACCGCTGCCATGCCGGAGGCTGTGGCCCGCGCGTCTTCGGCACCTTCAAGCACACACATGCGCTGTTCGAACATGTGTACCGTTGGGTTGGCGTATCGCGAATAGATGAAGCCCTCTTCATCCCCCTTGAACCGTGCCTCGGCGGATTCTGCGCTGTCATAAACAAAGCCCTGGGTCAGATAGAGTGCTTCCGATGTCTCACCGAAGGGCGAGCGCAATGTACCGCCATGGACCAGTGCCGTGGCAGGATTCCAGTTTGCCGGGTTGGAAAGATCAGTCATCGTGTTACGCGTCCTGGTGCTGCGCAACCGGAAACAAAAAATCCGGCTGCAAGCGCTAACCGGATCCGAGAATGCCCTTTTCGGGTGCATCGGCCCTTTTAGCGAGTTGTTTTACGTGGCTGCAAGCCGGCCGGCCCAAATCACCACGGTTCAATAATCAGTGGTTTAATGGCGAAACCCCTTTGCGTCAATGGCGCGATTGATTAGAGCAGGAAGCATGCCCGTACATGCGGGCCAAGCAAACAAACGGAAGTCATGGGCGGGAACAGCGAACAAGAAGCACCGGCAGGCATTTTGCCGGACCGGATGATTGCAGAACTGTTTGAAAGCGGTGCACTGACCGCCACCCGTCCGCTCGATAGCGATCAGATACAGCCCGCCAGCCTGGATTTGCGGCTGGGGGAGAAGGCGTACCGTGTTCGCGCCTCCTTCCTTCCCGGCAAGACGACGGTTGCCGAAAAGCTTGAAAACCTGAAACTGCATGAATTCAGTCTCGAACAGGGCGCGGTGTTGGAGACAGGCTGTGTCTATATCGTTCCGCTGCTGGAAGGTTTACAGCTTCCTGCAAAGGTCTCAGCCTCGGCAAACCCCAAAAGTTCCACCGGCCGTCTGGACATTTTCACCCGCGTAATCAGCGACCATTGCCAGGGCTTCGACCAGATTTCGGCGGGTTACAACGGACCGCTATACCTGGAAATCAGTCCGAGCACCTTTCCCGTCGTGGTGCGCACCGGCTCACGCCTTTCCCAGGTTCGTTTCCGCACCGGCGTTTCGCTGCTTACCGACAGCGAATTGTCGAAACTGCATGAAGAGGAAGTGCTCGTCGCCACTTCAGAACCCAACATCCACAATCAGGGAATTGGGCTGTCCATCGATCTGACCGGCGACGAAAATGGACTGGTGGGCTATCGCGGCAAGCGGCATACGGGTGTCGTGGACGTCGACCGCAAGGCCGTGCTCGAGATTCACGATTTCTGGGAGCCAATCTACAATCGCGGAAACCGGGATATCGTGCTGGATCCGAACGAGTTTTATATCCTCGTATCCCGGGAAGCCGTCCACGTGCCGCCGCTATATGCTGCAGAAATGGTTCCCTTCGATCCGCTGGTGGGCGAATTCCGCGTCCATTATGCGGGTTTTTTCGATCCCGGATTCGGCCACGCGGCCGCAGGTGGCCTTGGGGCTCGCGGTGTGTTGGAAGTCAGAAGCCACGAAGTGCCGTTTATTCTGGAGCACGGTCAGATCATTGGCCGGCTGGTCTATGAGCGCATGCTGGAGCACCCCGGCGCCCTGTACGGGCAGGATCTGGGCTCCAATTATCAGGCTCAGGGGTTGAAGCTCTCAAAGCATTTCCGGTCCGGCTGAACTTACTCTTCAATGCCGGATGACAAATTCCCGCTCCGCCAGCGGGGCGGGGTGCGCACGCTTCCGCCGTGTTCGGTTTTTTCCCAGATATGCGGTTTCACGATCAACTGCAGCAGCGCCCGCCAGCCGGCAGCGGAAATCAGCAGCCAGTAAAACGGAAATGTCAAAATCCAGAAAACTGAACGCCCGCTCCGTTCCCGGGGCCGAACCACGGCAAGTTCGATGGCCATCACCAGAAGACAGTACGTGGTATACCCGGCTACAAGATTGAAATTGCTGATGCCGGCCATTGCGATATCGGTTGCCGACAGCGCTACGCCGGAAAAGAGCCGTGACATCTGATAGACATAAGCAACCAGAAACACCGGGTGCACCAGAACGGAAACCACCAGCGATATCAGGATAACGTGAAACAGGGCATAGTTTCTCAGCCCCATTTCCCGCGCCGTGCTCACCGGTGAGCGCAGATGCACAAGCAGGGTCTGCATCCACCCCTTGATCCATCTTGTGCGTTGATGCAGCCAGGGTAGCAACCGGGCGGGGGCCTCTTCCATCGTTGGCAGCGTGATCGTGCCGCACAGCATTCGGTGGCGTGCCAGGCGCATGCCGAGATCGGCATCTTCGGTAACGTTGAAACTGTCCCAGCCGCCCGCCTCAAGCAGCCTGTCGAACAGGAAGTGGTTCGACGTACCGCCAAGCGGAATGGGTGCCCGCCAGCGCGCCAGTGTCGGCAGAATTCCGCGAAACAGGGTGTCGTATTCCATGGCGTAGATGCAGGCGAGCCAGGATGCATGGGCGTTGTCGACAACCAGCGGTGCCTGAAGGCAGACGACATCTTCGCTTGAGCGCATGAACTTCGTGGCGGCTTCCAGGAGCTGTGCCGGATGGGGCCGGTCTTCGGCATCGTAGACGACAAGGTAATCGCCCTGCACATGCCGCAGTGCATAGTTCAGCGCCCGCGGTTTTGTTCTCGGACCGCCCGGCGGCACGATCATCAGGTGAAAGCCGGGCTTCGGCAATTCGGCGGTGACCGCAACGATGGTCTCCACGTCATCGTGCTCAAGAAGCAGGTACACATGCTTTCCGCCTGGGCGCCAGAAAAGCTGATCGAGCGAAGCGATCAGGTCTTTCACCTGGCCAGCTTCCCTGTTAAGCGGCACGAGAATGGTGTAGTCGCCAGGGGGCATGGCGTAGCTGTTCACGCCATTGTCCCCGTGCCAGTCATCGGTATCGATCCGGTCGATTCCGGCAAGAATGGCAGCCCGAAAAAACGCAACCGCCAGATAGAAGAAACTGAAAAGCGCAGAGGCCGCCAGGATTGCAGCACTTTTGTGAAACAAGGCAAAGACAGCAAAAAATGCCAGCAGACAACACAGGACGGCCAGTTGGGTTCGTGTCAAAACCGGCCGCGCAATCCGGGTATTATCCAGCAGGACGAAGCCGTGCTCGACGCGGGATTTCGACTTGTTGTCACCACCGCCATGCATGGCGCCGGCAAGCAGGTAGGCCGGTTGGCCCGAAAGTTCGCCGAATCCGCCGATCTTTCTATTCCCAGAATTTTGCCGATAGGTGCGGTGTTCCCCTGAATCGCCCAACCTGCTACAACTCCAAAACAAATGTCAGTAGCGATGGTGGGTACTACCGTCACGATGGTAAACAGGTTTCTCACCTTGGGTAAAGTCCGGCGTTGCATGTTGAAACATTTGTGGATTTCCGCACTTGCGGCGGTGATGTCGCTGTCCGTTCCTTCTCACTCGCCGGCGCAATCGCTGATTATTCCCAACTTCTGGGATTCCAACGAGCGCTTCGTAAAACCCTCCCTGACGCTGCGCCCCCGCTTGCGTTTTTTGACCACTACAGACTTTCCGCCTTTCAACTTCGTTGACCGGAAAAAGCGGCTTTCCGGCTTCCATGTCGATCTGGCCCGGGAGATATGCCGTGAACTCGATGTACTGGCCAAATGCCAGATACAGGCCTTGCCCTGGAACGAACTGGACAAGGCAATCGAGGAAGGGGAAGGTGAAGCCGTCATTGCCGGTCTTGCGGTTACCGCGGCCTCCCGCGAAAAGTACGAATTTTCGAGACCCTATCTTCAAATCCCCGGCCGGTTTGTTACCCGGCGCGGCAGCGAAATTGTCGAACCGGTTTATGAGTCCCTATTCCGCAAGACGGTAGGTGTCGTGGCAAGTTCCGGCCACAAGGCATATTTTGAAAGAAATTTTGCCTCACGAACCACCCGCATATTTCAGACCCGGCAGATGGCATTCAACGCCCTCAAGAACGGGGAGGTTGATGCAGTCTTTACTGATGCGGTATCGGCTTCATTCTGGCTGGCGTCTTCCGGTGCAGAAGACTGCTGTGAGTTTACCGGCGGCCCGTATATCTCCGAAGAGTATTTCGGCCGCGGTCTGGCAATCGCGGCAAAGAAAGGGGACACGGAACTCGCCGAAGCCTTCAATTTTGCGCTCAAGGCAATCAACGACAAGGGCAAGTTCAAGGAACTGTACCTGCGGTATTTTCCCCTCGGCCTCTACTGAGCAGACAAGCCCGAACCCTATCGCTGGCTGCGAAACGGCACACCAAGCGTCCAAACCAGTCCGGCCGGGCGCTCATCCTGCCATTCTTCTATACCGATCGTCATGCCTTCATGACCATGTTCCGGCTGGTCGATATAGGTTTTGAACATGCGGTCCCAGACCGACAGGTTGAAGCCGTAATTGGAGTCGGTCTCCCGGCGCAGTGTTGAGTGATGCACCCGGTGCATGTCCGGTGTCACGATGACAAGGCGCAGCCAGCGGTCGAGCCAAAGCGGTAGCTTGAAATTTGAATGGTTGAACATCGCGCCGCCGTTCAGCACGATTTCAAAGACCAGCACGGAAGTTGCTGGCGCCCCCAGAGCCACCACAACGGCATATTTCCAGATCATGGAGAGGATGATTTCGATCGGGTGAAAACGGATCGCGGTGGAAACGTCAATATCCACGTCCGAATGGTGCATCCGGTGTATGCGCCAGAATACTGGAATCTTGTGCGAAGCAAGGTGCGACAGCCAGACAGCGAAATCGAGCACGGCAAAGGAAACCAGAAAAGCCAGCCAGTAAGGCACGTCGACCATATTGAACAGGCCGACATTGTGCTCGGTGGCCCATAGCGCACCGCCGACCGCAGCGGTTTTGAACAACAGCCTCACCAGCAGCGAGTCGATGAGCACGATGGTCCAGTTTGTAAACCAGCGCCGAGCTTTAAGCGGCTTGAGTTCGCGTCGTGGAACGAAATATTCGCAGGCGGCCAGGACGGCAAAAAGTCCCGCAAAAATCGCCAGTCTGACGGCGGCCTCCGACATGATCTTCCTTTCTGCGCTGCCTGTCCGGCGCAGATGCATTCTGCGCCCGTTGGCAGGTATATTTGATGTACCCCGCTGGAAGGCAAGTCAAACCTGGGTGAAAGATTGCTGGCTGCCTGGTACAAACGGTCACGGTCGGCAGATGGCCCGCGGCCAAGGCTTGGAATTGCCCGCTGCTTGCAGTAAACCGCATTCGGTCGGGCGCGCATATGACAAACGCGTGGCCTGACGGACATTCTTCGATCTCAAACAGCCAGGATTTCTGCCATGACCGGTGCAACCCTGCCCGCCCTGGACATAACCGATGAACTGGTGGACGCAGCCAGCAAGTCCAAGGCCTGGCCGTTTGAAGAGGCTCGCAAACTCATAAAGCGTTATGAAAAATCCGGCTTTCCGCAAACCGTGCTTTTCGAGACCGGATACGGCCCTTCTGGTCTTCCTCATATTGGCACCTTCGGTGAAGTCGCACGCACCACCATGGTTCGAACCGCCTTCCGCCTGCTGACAGCCGACAAGGTCGTCACCCGGCTGCTTTGTTTTTCCGATGACATGGACGGGATGCGCAAAATCCCCGACAGCGTGCCGGACAGGGCCGCACTCGAACCCTACCTGCACCAGCCGCTAACCGCAGTGCCCAATCCGTTTGGCGGCGATCACGAAAGCTTCGGCCACCATAACAACGCCATGCTGCGGCGGTTCCTGGATACCTTCGGTTTCGATTACGAATTTGCCAGCGCCACGGACTATTACAAGTCCGGCAAATTCGACGATGTCCTGATGCTGGCTGCTGAACGCTATGACGACATCATGAAGGTGATGCTGCCGACGCTTGGCGAGGAACGCCGGGAGACCTATTCGCCGTTTCTGCCGATCTCACCGAAGTCGGGCCGGGTCCTCTACGTCCCCATGCTGAACGTCGATGCGCGCGAGGGTACCATCACCTTTGAGGATGAGGATGGTACCGAAACCACCATTCCGGTCACCGGCGGCCACTGCAAGCTTCAATGGAAGCCCGACTTCGGCGCGCGCTGGGCCGCCCTCGGGGTAGATTTCGAGATGTTCGGCAAGGATCACGGGCCCAACATGGCAGTTTATGACCGCATCTGTTCGGTTCTGGGCGGCAGACCGCCGGAACATTTCGTCTATGAATTGTTCCTTGATGATCAGGGTCAGAAAATTTCCAAGTCCAAGGGCAACGGGCTTACCATCGACGAGTGGCTGGCTTATGCGCCAACCGAGAGCCTTGCCTATTACATGTTCTTGAAACCACGCACGGCAAAGCGGCTTCACTTTGACGTTATTCCCCGGGCCGTTGATGAGTATTTTCAGCAACTGGATGCACTTGGCCGGAGCGATCCTGGCCAGCGGTTGCAAAACCCGGTCTGGCACATCCATTCCGGCAATCCGCCGGCCTCGGGAATACCGCTCAGTTTCTCCATGCTGCTCAATCTCGTCAGTGCCTCCAATGCCCACGACAAGGAAACCCTTTGGGGGTTCATTTCCAACTATGATGGGGAACTATCGCCCGATAACCATCCCAAACTGGATGAGCTTGTTGGCTATGCCATCCGCTATTTCGAGGATTTCGTGAAGCCTGCAAAATCCTTCCGTGCACCCAGCACGCAGGAACGCGCTGCCCTTGAGGATCTGGACCGGCGCCTGGCCGCCCTTGATGAGGCGGCGGATGCGGAAACCATTCAAACCGAGATCTTCTCGGTCGGCAAGGAGCATGGTTACGAAAATCTGCGGGAATGGTTCAAGACGCTCTATCAGGTGCTTTTGGGTCAGGATCAGGGGCCGCGCTTCGGCTCGTTTGTGGCACTTTACGGCATCGATGCGTCGCGCAGGCTGATTGCTTCGGCACTGGACGGAAAGCTGCAGGCGGGTTGAACCACGCTCGTCAGAACGAGGGTTTGCGGTTTTTCCAGATCCCCTTTCCTGCCTCCCGTGCTGCCTCTTCCATGTCTTTGAGAGCGCTGTCCGAAGCGGTCGCCCAGCCCTGGGTTACCAGCCACCGGGACAGGTCGGTATTCCCGATCCTGCATTCGCCGGAAAAGCGTTCGCCATCCCCGGTCATGTTGGTACAGGCGATTGTTCTTGTCCGGATGAAGCGCTGTAGCGCTGCCCTGGCAAAGTTCCCGCACGGCCATTCCCCGTCCGGTGTTTGGCATCGCCTCTCTCTTGGTACAGGATTGATGCCGGCAAGACGGATCAGCGTTTCCCCCGAGCGCAGCTCACCGGCTCGCACGACGATCGGCCGGGGGAACAGGTCCGGCTTTTTGGGAAGCCTGGCCTTTTGGCGGGCATTCTTTTCAGCAGCCCGTTCGGCTGGTGATATCCGCACCAGGCCGTCCTCCGGTATTGGCGGTACCGGCAGATTGCCTTTCCCGATCACCCGTATTTCGCGTTTGGGTTCCCGCATTGCCTGCCCAAGAGCCTCCAGGGCGCTTTTCCGTTTTGCTTTGTCTGAAATTGCAGTTTGAGAAGGGGGTAACGCTTCTTTTGCCGCGTTGCGGGCTTCTTCCGCCGGCCCGATCACCGGAGCATGGCCGGTATCGTGTTCCTGGTTTTGTTCACTGTCGCAGCCAGCCGGGATTGCAGCCAGCAAAACCAGTGCCATCAAACCGGCTCGCCTTACTGGCTGGCCCATACGATGCGGGCGATCCATTCCACGTCCTTCATGGGGATTACCCGGTTCTCATGCTCCGGGTTGAGCGAAACCAGTTCAACCTGGGTGGCGGTTTTTCGTGCCAGCTCCTTGGCCATGACTTCGCCTTCCTTTGTCTTGACCACGACGCGGTCCCGCTTGCGGATGCTGGCCCCCGGCTGCACGATAATGACATCGCCATCGCGGTACAGCGGCTCCATGGAACTGCCGGAAACCTCCAGCGCATAGACATTGTCATGGTCCGAACTGGGGAACTGGACTTCATCCCAGCCCTGACCGACCGGGAACCCGCCATCGTCGAAAAACCCGCCAGTGCCGGCTTCGGCAAACCCGAGCAGTGGCACGTTGCGCAATTGCGGCAGACCGTATTTCGACATGATCTCGGTGGCATCCGGCGCACGGTTCTCGATCAGCGCCATGAAGTCGGAAAGCGATGTGCCGGTCGCTCGAAGCGCCTTCGAGATGCTTTCCGTGGAGGGCCAGCGGGGGCGGCCCTGGCCGGTAACCCGCTTTGATTTGTTAAAGGAGGTGGGATCAAGCCCAGCCTTGCGCGCCAGGCCGGAAGCCGAAAGCGAATGACTTTTGGCCAATGCATCAATCGCCGCCCAAATCCGGTCGTGGGAAAGCATCCGGTATCCTCGATCCAACGCCGCGCCGGGTCACGGCTTTGGCGAAAAGGAAATTATTCCTTTCTAGCAATCGCAGAAATGAGAGTCCAGAGCATTTCGTCCAGTTGGCGCCGCGAGTGCTGAAATGGCTGAAGGATTTCAAGGTGTTGCATCAACAGAGGCCAATCCCGAAGGGCAGGTGCCGAAACCCGTCACCATGCCGGCAGTTGCGGCTGCTGCTCGATGTAGAATGTTTCCTTGGGAGAAAGGTCGAGCAGAAAGAGGCTGAAGACTGCCTGCTCGTGATTGTCCAGCGTGCCTTCGGTAAAAACCAGCCTGTCACCCGGCTCGTGTTCGATTGAATATCGGTGAAACCGGTCGGAAAGAATGGAGCTCTCGTCCCGGGTTATCTGATTGAAGGAAAGGCCATCCCCGTAAATGCTGGCCTCGCCCGGTATTTCCTGCAGTTCCAGCCGGTATCCAACCCAGCCCGCTTCGCTCTGATTGTGCGTTTCCAGTTGCAGATAAAGCGTCAGCCAGAACGACTCATGGCGCAAAAGCCCGGAAACTCCCGCTGTTGTGTGTACCGTCAGCAGGCTTGGCCCGACGCTGTGTACCCGCTGGGTAATGATGGCGGGATCGGAAAATGTGCCCTTGCCGCGCACCCCCACGATGGAAAAGCCGCCCTGCTCGTCGGAAAACAGGTACCGTCCTGCCCGCCAGTGTTTTACTGCGGGTGGAGCTCTTTCGTTGCCAACGCCAATACGACCATCGTCTGCCTGCGTACTCCCACTCATCGCGAGCAGTCCGACCGTCAACATCATGCCGGCCAGCCAGACACCAGTCTTCATAGCGGGGAATCTACGCCTGATTTTGCGCCACATCAATTGTGTGCTGCTCACTTTCATGCGATCCGTTTTTTCCGGGAGGTGTGAGAGGAATGAGCAAGCAATCGCAACCGGAAGACCTGACGCCCCAGGCGCTGCTGCAACGTGCCTACTCGCTGGGAAACGATGAGGACGCCAGGGCGCTCTACCGCGATTGGGCGCAAAGCTATGACAAGACCATGCTGGAAGGGCTGGGCTACCGCACTCCGAAAGCGACGGCTGAACTTCTGTCGCAGCACATTGCCGACAAGACGGAGCCGGTTCTGGATGTGGGCAGTGGTACCGGACTGGCCGGGGTTGAACTTGCAGTGCGCGGGTTCACCACCCTGGATGCGCTGGATTATTCACCTGAAATGCTGGCTGTCGCCAAATCACGCGATGTCTATCGCAAGCTCCTCGAAGCCGATCTGAACGAAACGCTAGACCTGCCGGACAATGCCTACGCCGCCCTCATCTGCACCGGCACCTTCACCCATGCCCATGTGGGGGCAGGATGCCTGCCGGAACTTTTTCGCATCCTTCGCCCCCAGGGTGTTTTTGCCTGCACCGTGCACAAGGACGTCTGGCAGAAAGCTGGCTTCGAGCGGGAAACGCGCCGGCTTGCCGATGCCGGCATGCTCAGGCTTATCAGTTGCGAAGCTGGCACCTATTATACAACATCCACTGATCCCGAAGGCTGGTACATCGTTTGGCAAAAACAGGGATAGGTTCATGGATGCATGGTTTGAAGCAGGGAATTGAATGAAACGAACAGTACTGGTGACGGGCGCAGCGCGGGGTATTGGCCTTGCCGCCGCCAAGCGGTTCATGAAGGAAGGCTGGAACGTCGCTGTCGTCGACATTGACGGCCCTCAATTGCAGGAAGCGCAGGCAGAGCTGCCCGGCGCACTGCTGATTGAAGGCGATGTTTCAAAGCCGGATCAGGTGCCTGGTTTCTACAAGGGCGTGGAGAAGGCATTTGGCGGGCTCAACGCGCTGGTCAACAATGCAGGCGTTGCCGATTTCGGTCCGATTGAGGAGACATCGTTCGAGCGCTGGCGGCGGGTGATGGAGACCAATCTCGACGGTGTCTTTCTCATGTCCCAGGCAGCCATGCCGCTGTTGAAGCGTCACACGGAAACCGGTGGCGCCGCCATCGTCAACATCGCGTCGATCTCGGGCTTGCGCGCATCGACGCTGCGCGTGGCCTATGGCACCTCGAAAGCTGGTGTCATCCAGCTTACTCTTCAACAGGCAGCTGAACTGGGCGAACACAACATCCGCTGTAATGTCATTGCTCCGGGGCCTGTGCGCACCAAGCTGGCCATGGCGGTACACACCCAGGACATCATTAATGCCTATCACGATGCCATCCCGCTTAACCGGTACGGATCGGAAGAGGAAATTGCCAATGCAATCTTCTTCTTGTGTTCGCAAGAGGCAAGTTACATCACCGGCCAGCTGCTTTCGGTCGATGGCGGGTTTGAAGGCACGGGAATCGGCCTGCCTGCGCTCAGGAAGTAACTACTTTTTCACGGCGAAAGGAACGAGCGCGACGGAAAGCCGGTCAAAGTCCCTCATTACACCCGCCTGATTGTTCATGCATGGGAAAGGGCGTGTACGAACTCGACGGCGAAGAAACCGGTCGGCCTTTCCCACCGCTGTTTTCTTTCAGGAAACTCTCTGGAAAAATGAACTCGTATCAGGCTGTCTTGCCACGCGTTGAGATCACTATCCATAAGAAAACAAGCATCGAAAGGATCGTCAGCACGGATCCGGCTTTGGCAAGTCCCTCGCCGGCCCCTTCATTTACCATGACGATGCCGGGAACGATCAACAGCACGCCCAGAGTGGCTACTGCGTAGTGAATTGTTGCCAGCCGGCTTTCTCCTGCCGCCGGAACGAGATGATAGTAAACGCCGAACAATGCCATCGTAACCCAGCCGATCAGGTTCAGATGGGCGTGGGCGGGGGCGTGCAGGTGATCACCGGTAATCGCCATGAAAATCCCCCAGGCCATGCCGATGATGACAAACACCACAGCGGTGATGAAAAACCAAAAAGCGGTACCCTGCATTATAAATCCTCCCGTGCGGTACAGTTTGTTTTTTGCCCCCAGAATGGATTGCCCAGGCACAGCGCGCCAACCTGCTTTGTTGGTTGTCCGGTTCGGTCACTTGGAAAATCCTTGACCAGATTACCGCAGAATAATTCATATAAAAAATTACTTCTTTATATGATAACTATTTGATTCATGAATTTACGCGGTTTCGACCTCAACCTTCTGCTGGTGCTGGATGCGCTTCTGCGTGACAATTCCACTACCTTGGCTGCTCACCGCATCGGGCTTTCCCAGCCGGCTGTTTCCGCAGCTCTCAGGCGGTTGCGCACCCGGCTCAATGACCCGCTCTTCGTTCGCCAGGGACAGCGGTTACAGCCGACCGACTACGCGCGGAGCCTTGAGGTTCCTCTGCGGGAGGTGCTGGATCATCTTGAAGGCTTGTTGGCTGGCCCGCAAGCATTCGAACCAGCCGTGGCAACCGATGCGTTAAAACTGTCGGGCTCGGATTTTTTCACCGAGATGCTGATGCCCCAGCTGGCCGAAAGGCTGGCGGTGGAAGCGCCCGGCATTCGGGTCCAGATGGTCGATCTGGTCCCTGACAACTATGTCGGCACGCTACAGAGTTACGAAGTGGACATGGCGATGATCCCGAAGGCTGATCATCCCGAATGGGTGGATTGGCAGCCCCTGTTCAATTCAAGCTTTGCCGTGATCGCCGCCCGCAGTCATGCCCGGATCCGTGGCGCGGAGGTTGAGCCGGGCGACACACTGCCGATGGATCTGCTATGCGACATGGGCCACGTTCTCTTTTCTCCCCAGGGCAATCTGTCGGGTATGGGAGATGCGGCACCTGCCAAGGTGGGGCGGAAGCGGCGCGTGGTCATGTCCATGCCAAGTTTTTACGGGGTTGGCCGCGCAGTGGCCGAAAGCCAGTACATTGCGCTCATGCCGCGGCAATTGGCTCATCGCCTCGCGCCTGCATTGGGGCTGGAAGTCTTCGAACCACCAATGCCGATCCAACTGCCCACCATCTGCCTTTTCTGGCACAAGCGCTCGACCCATGCGCCGGCCCATCGCTGGTTGCGCGAACAGGTCGCTGAAATCATGGCCCCGCTGAATGAGGGTGAACCGCCCCTGCCAGCCAAATAATCCTGGTGTCGGAAACAAAAAAACCGGCCGGTTGCCCGGCCGGCATTGTGATCGAAAAAGCCGCCAGACCCGTCAGGCAGCCTGTTTTTGCGGCTCGCCGGTTTCCGGGTTGAAGCGGTCGTAGAACTTCTCGTCGGTCTTCGCCATTTCCACCAGCAGCTTGTTCGGCTTGAACTGTGCGCCGTATTTTTTCTGCAGTTTCTTGCACATGGCAACGAAGGCCGCGCTGCCCATGCCGTCTATATAGGAGATGGCGCCGCCGGTGAACGGCGCAAAGCCGAAGCCCAGGATTGAACCCACATCGGCCTCGCGCACATCCGTCACTACACCCTCTTCCACGCAGCGTGCTGCTTCCAGCGCAATCACGGCATGATAGCGGTTCTTGAGTTCCTGAACGTCGATCGTGTCCGCATCCTGTTGAGGATACAGCGTCTTGAGATCGGGCCACAGATGTTTCTTGGCCGGTTTGTCGGGATAATCGTAAAACCCCTTGCCGTTCTTGCGGCCGAGACGGCCGTGCTTTTCCACCATGGTGTTGACCAGTTCCACATGGCGCGGATCGACAGCCTTCTCGCCAATATCGCGGATCGTCTGATGCAGGATCTTGTGCGACAGGTCGATGGCCGTTTCGTCATTGAGCGCCAGCGGGCCAACAGGCATGCCGGCCTGTTTGGCAACGTTCTCGATCATCGCCGGCGGCACGCCCTCGATCAGCATGTTGTAGGCTTCGCTCATATAGCGCAGCACCATGCGGTTGATATAAAAGCCGCGCGTATCGTTGACGACGATGGGGGTCTTCTTGATCGCCATCACATAGTCGAGCGCCATGGCGAGTGCTTCATCGCCGGTTTTCCTGGCCATGATGATTTCCGTCAGCATCATGCGGTCGACCGGCGAGAAGAAGTGAATGCCGATAAACTGTTTTGGCCGCCTGGAATTCTTCGCCAGCGCGGTGATCGGAATGGTCGAGGTATTGGAAGCGAAGATCGCATCCTTGCGCATATGCGCCTCGGCCTGCTCGGTAACCGCTTTCTTGACTTCCGAATCCTCGAACACCGCCTCGATGACGAGATCGCAGTCGGAAAGATCGCCATAGTCGATAGTGGGCTGAATGCGCGACAGCAGTGCTTCTTTCTTCTCCGCTGTTGAACGGCCCTTGCCGATGGCCTTGTCCTCGATGCCGGCAGAATGTGCCTTGCCCTTTTCGGCCGCGTCCATGTCGCGGTCCAGCAGCACTACATCGATGCCGGCCTTGGCGGTCACATAACCGATGCCGGCGCCCATGAAGCCGCCACCACCAAGAATGCCGACCTTTTTGATTTCGGACTTCGCAACGCCTTCCGGCCGGCGCGCGCCCTTGTTCAGCGCTTGCAGGGACAGGAAGATGGAGCGCACCATGTGCTTGGCTTCCGTCGTCTGCAGCACATGGGCAAAGTAGCGCGATTCAATTCTGAGCGCTGTGTCCATGGGAACCAGCAGCCCTTCGTAAACGCATTTCATAATGGCCCGTGCGCCAGGGTAATTGTCCTGGGTTTCGCGGCGGTAAATGGCATTTGCCGGCGGGAAAAGATTGAAGCCGGCAGGCGAATAGACCGCTCCGCCCGGCAGTTTGAAGCCTTTCTCGTCCCAGGGCTGAACGCCCTTGAGGCCGTCTCGGATCATCTGTTTGGCAGCTTCAACTTCACTGCCCGGCTCGACCAGTTCATCCACAGCGCCAAGCTTCTTCGCCTTGTCGGGCGAAAAGTTCCTGCCCTGCAACAGATACTGCAGTGCCTCCTGGGTATGGATCAGGCGCGGCAGGCGCTGTGTGCCGCCACCGCCCGGAAACAGGCCGACCTTTACTTCCGGCAGGCCAAGCTTGGCGCTTGGGTCATTGGCCAGCACCCGGCCGTGACAGGCAAGAATCATCTCGAACACGCCGCCCAGCGCCTGACCGTTGATGGCAGCAACAAAGGGCTTGCCGCAGGTTTCCTGCTTGCGCAGGATCAGCCCGAGACGGGAAGCCTGTTCGAACAGCACCTTGGCGGCGCCCTCGGGGTCCTTTGCCTTGAGCTTTTCGTATTCGCCCATCATCTCGCCGAGCATGGAAAGATCGGCACCGGCACCAAATGCCTTCTTGCCGGAGGTGAACACGGCGCCCTTGATGGCCTCCTCGCCAGCCACCTGATCGATGATCTTATCCCATTCGTCGATCACCGACTGGTCGATGACGTTCATCGATTTTTCCGGCGAGTCCCAGGTAATCAGCGCAATGCCGTCGCTGTCGGTTTCAATGGTGAAATGCTTGTATGTCATGATCTTGCTCAATCCTGAAAGTCTCAAACCCGTTCGATGATGGTGGCGGTGCCCATGCCGGCGCCGATGCACAGTGTGACCAGCGCGGTCTGCTCATTGCGGCGTTCCAACTCGTCGAGCACCGTGCCGAAAATCATCGCACCGGTCGCACCCAGCGGGTGGCCCATGGCGATCGCACCACCGCAGACATTCATCTTGTCGTGTGGGACCTCGAAATGCTGCATGAAGCGCAACACGACGGAAGCAAACGCCTCGTTAAGCTCGAACAGGTCGATGTCGGAAAGCTTCATTTTCGCCTGCTTGAGCAGTTTTTCAGTAACGTCGATCGGTCCGGTCAGCATCAGCGCCGGATCGGAACCGATGTTGGTGAAAGCCCGGATTTTGGCACGCGGGGTAAGGCCCATCTTCTTGCCGCCTCTCTTGGAGCCGAGCAGCACGACACCGGCGCCATCGACGATGCCCGACGAATTGCCCGCATGGTGGACGTGGTTGACGGCTTCCACATCGGGATGGGCGGCAATGGCAACGGCATCAAAGCCGCCCATTTCGCCCATCATCACGAAAGAAGGATCGAGCGAGGCAAGCGACTGCATGTCGGTGCCCGGCCGCATGTGCTCGTCACGATCGAGAATGGTAATCCCGTTCTGGTCCTTCACCGGAACGACCGATTTGTTGAAACGGCCTTCCTCCCAGGACTGGGCAGAGCGTTTCTGGCTCTCCACCGCATAGGCATCCACATCATCGCGCGAAAACCCGTATTTCGTGGCAATCAGGTCGGCGGAAATGCCCTGCGGCATGAAATAGGACGGCACGGCAACCGACGGGTCCATCGGCCAGGCACCGCCGGACATGCCCATGCCCACACGGCTCATGCTCTCAACGCCGCCTGCAATGACGATATCGTCCATGCCGGCCTGGATTTTCGAGGCGCCGAAGTTTACCGCATCAAGGCCTGAAGCGCAGAAGCGGTTGATCTGCATGCCGGGAACCGAATTGTCGTATCCGGCCTCGAACACGGCTGCCCGCGCAATGTCGGAACCGGCTTCACCGACCGGGTCGACGCAACCCATGATGACATCGTCCACGGCAGCGGTGTCGATTTCGTTGCGGTCGCGGATAGCCTCAAGCGTCTTGGCTGCCAGGCGCACCGCCGGAACCTCGTGCAGGGAGCCGTCTTTCTTGCCGCGGCCGCGCGGGGTGCGGACGTGATCGTAAATATAGGCGTCGGCCATTGTCTTCTCCGTTGTTACTTCATGCTGACCGCGGTCCGGATGGAACGATGTCCTCCGGCGCGGCCCAGTTTTCAAGCGACTGAATGCGCTTCAGCCATGCGTTGATGGATGGAAATTGTGACCAGTCGAGATCGACGTGATCCGGCCAGAACAGATATCCGCAGGCTGAGATATCGGCGATGGTCGGGCGGTCGGATGCAAGCCAGTCATGGCTTGCCAGATGCCGTTCGGCAACTTTCAGTGCTGCAATCGTGCGGCCTTTCAGAAATTCGGCTTCGGGGTCACCACCCTTATTCATAAAACGGGAAAGGAACCGCCAGATGCTCAGATTGCCCGTCAGCTTGTGATTGTCGAACAAAATCCAGCGCAGGACTTCGCGCTCCTCCTGAGCTGTTTCCGGTTTGAACTTCCCGGTTTTTTTCGCCAGGTGATACAGGATAACCCCCGACTGGCTTAACACGAGGTCATCCTCGCCATGATCCACGAGCACCGGAACCTCGCCCATTTCGTTGAGCGCCCGGTATTCGGGCGTCCGGTGGCCGCCATTGAAAAAATCCACCCATTCGGCCTGCCAGTCGCACCCGGTCAGCTGCAGCATCAGCGCAGCCTTGTAGGCATTCCCCGATTCAACGAAACAGTGGAGGGTGTAGTCGGCCATCATTCAACGCCCTCGACCAGCACAATATGGCCGGTCGATACCGGCAGGCGGTGCTCGCGGGCCTTCTGGTAGGTTTCAGAATCAAAACATGCCTTTGCGGTTTCAAGGTCCTTGAACTCGATCACCACGTGGCGCGCGCCCAGATCATCGCCGTCAACGGAAAGGTTTTCGCCGCCCCGGGCAAGAAACTTCGCACCGTATTCAACAAAAGCCGGTGCTGCCCCATCCACATACAGTTTGTATTGTTCGGGGTCGCGTACATCCACATGGGCAATCCAGTATGCCTTTGGCATTTGCCGTTCTCCTCAAAGCGTCCTTGCGATCAGCAGTTTCATGATCTCGTTCGTGCCGCCATAAATGCGCTGCACGCGGGCATCGCGGAACATGCGCGCAATGGGGTATTCGTTCATGTAACCATAGCCGCCATGCAACTGCACGCACTCATCCATCACTTTGCATTGAAGGTCGGTCGAGAGATATTTGACCATTGAGGCAGTCGCCGGATCGAGCTTCCCGTCCAGATGGCGGGCCACGCAGTGGTCGACAAAAACCCGCAGCATCGTTGCTTCGGACTTCAGCTCCGCAAGCTTGAACTGGGTGTTTTGAAACTCGATGACCGCCTTGCCAAAAGCCTTGCGCTCCTTGACATAGTCAATGGTGATCGAAAGCGCCCGTTCGATGGCCGCAATCGCCTGATTGGCAATGATCAGCCGTTCCTGCGGCAATTGCTCCATGAGCTGTACGAAACCCATGCCCTCATCGGTGCCGAGCAAGTTGGAAGTCGGCACTTTCATGTCGTTGAAGAACAGTTCGGAAGTATCGTTTGCCTTCAGGCCCACCTTGTCCAGATTGCGTCCACGCTCGAAGCCATCAAGGCCATCCGTCTCGATAACAATGAGCGAGGTACCCTTCGCGCCTTTTGACGGATCGGTTTTGGTAACGACAATAATCAGATTGGCATGCTGACCATTGGTGATGAAGGTTTTCGAGCCGTTGATCTTGTACTGATTGCCGTCACGAACGGCGGAAGTCTTGACGCCCTGAAGATCGGAACCTGCGGCCGGTTCGGTCATGGCAATGGCACCGATCAATTCGCCGGTGGCGAGCTTCGGCAGCCAACTTTTTTTCTGCTCTTCCGATCCGTAATGCAGGATATAGGGTGCGACAATGGCCGAGTGAAGCGCCGCACCAAAGCCGTCTGCACCGGTGTGGCCGAGCGCCTCGATAATGGCGGCCTCATGGGCATAGCTGCCGCCCGAACCGCCATATTCCTCCGGCATGGCAGCGCATAGCAGGCCGTTTGCGCCCGCTGCTTCCCAGATGTCCCGGCTTACGATCTCCGCCTTCTCGAACTCATCGTAGCGCGGCATGATCTCGTTTTCGCAAAACCGGACCGCCATATCGCGCAGCATTGCGACATCTTCCGTTTCCCATGATGGCCTGGCCACATCGAGCACTTCGATCGGACGCATTTTCGATCCTCCGCCTTACAGGCAATTCAAGCCTAAAACGCTTCCGCTTTCAGGGCCATCATCGATTCGGCACCTGATTCGATGCGTGCCAGATGGGCCTGTGCTTCCGGCATGATGCGTTCGAAATAATACCGTGCAGTCACCAGCTTGTTTTCGTAGAACTCTGCCCGGTCTCCAGCGCCGGCAGCCAGTGCTTCCTGCGCCTTTTCGGCGATCAGCCCCCACATGTAGCCAAGCGCCACCAGTCCCATCAGATGCATGTAGTCGGTCGAGGCTGCGCCGGCATTGTCGGGGTTCTTCATGCCGTTTTGCATCAGCCACATGGTGGCTGTTTCCAGTGCCTTCGTGCCCTGGCGCAGCGGTTTGGTAAAGGCCTGCATGGCCTCGTTTTCCATGTGCTGCTTGGTAAATCCGTTGACCTCGGCAAGGAAGGCCTGCATGGCGCGGCCACCGTCCTTGGGCAGCTTGCGGCCTACCAGATCGAGCGCCTGAATGCCGTTTGCGCCTTCATAGATCATGGCGATGCGGGCATCGCGCACGAACTGGCTCATGCCCCATTCCTCGATATAGCCGTGCCCGCCATAGACCTGTTGTGCCTTGACGGCATTGTCGAAGCCCTTGTCGGTCAGCACACCTTTGACGATGGGGGTAAGAAGCCCCATCAGGTCGTCGGCTGCCTGGCGCTCCTCCTCCGAGGCGGAGCGGTGGGAAATGTCTCCCTTCAGCGCCGTCCACAGCATGAAGGCCCGTCCGGCCTCATTGATTGCCTTGATGTCCAGCAACATGCGCCGCACATCGGGGTGCACGATGATCGGATCGGCCTTCTTGTCGGGAAACTTCGGACCGGTCAGCGCCCGTCCCTGAATGCGCTCATTGGCGTAGGTGACGGCGTTCTGATAGGCAGCTTCCGAAATCGCCAGCCCCTGCAGCCCGACGCCCAGCCGCGCCTCGTTCATCATCACGAACATGGCGTTGAGGCCGCGGTTTTCCTCACCGATCAGATGGCCAACCGCGTCATCATAGTTGAGAACGCAGGTCGAATTGGCATGGATGCCCATCTTTTCTTCAATGGAACCGCAGGTCACCCCGTTGCGTTCACCGGGATTGCCATCGCCGTCGAGCACGAATTTCGGCACGATGAACAGCGAGATACCCTTTGTTCCTTCCGGTGCGCCTTCAATGCGCGCCAGCACGAGGTGGATGATGTTGTCGGACAGGTCGTGTTCACCGGCGGAGATAAAGATCTTCTGACCGGAGATTTTATAGCTTCCATCGCCTGCAGGGACCGCCTTGGTGCGCAACATGCCCAGATCGGTGCCGCAATGAGGCTCCGTCAGGTTCATGGTGCCGGTCCATATCCCCTCGATCATTTTCGGCAGATAAGTCTGCTTTTGTTCATCCGAACCATGCACCTGAATGGCGGCAATCGCGCCCTGGGTCAGGCCGGGATACATGGAAAACGCCATGTTGGAGGAGATGAGATATTCGCCAACTGCCGAATGCAGCGTGTAGGGTAGCCCCTGGCCACCATATTCGGTATCGGCGGAAAGCCCCATCCAGCCGCCTTCCTTGTAAGCCTGATAGGCTTCCTTAAAGCCCTTTGGCGTGGTCACCGAGCCGTCCTCATGGCGCACACAGCCTTCCTGGTCGCCCGATTGATTGACCGGGTGGAGAACTTCCTCACACAGCTTTGCCGCTTCGCCCAAAATGGCTTCGATCATGTCCGGGGTTGCTTCCTCAAAACCCGGTAGGTTGTGATATTTTTCAAGGTTCAGCACCTCGTTGATCACAAACAGGGTATCCTGCACCGGAGCACTGTAGACTGGCATTACGACCTCGCTTGTTTCCTGTTGTTGCAATCCGGACGCGGCCTGAAAGGGCTGCCAGCCCGGGATTGGCCGGCGGGCAATCGCTTTCAACCGGAACCGCGACCGGCAAACTGCCATGCCCATGTAGCAAATTCTTACGCTTCCGTAAACGTCAAAGTTTTGTGAGGAAGCCGGATCAAGGTTAGCGGCCTGTTCAAACACCAGCAAGGCCTGAAATCAGGGCAGGAACGGTGCAAATTTATCGGACCTTAATCGCCGAACGTCTGGTTCGCCTTGACCGGCAGGCGCGCCGACAGCGTAATACCGCGGAAGATCAGGAAGGAATGCAGCGCAATCCAGAGCCCCGGATTGCCCAGATCGCGCAACAGCCACCAGACCGCCAGATAGGCCAGAAACGAAAGGATCATCATCACGCTCATCTCGCGCGACCAGGTAGCGCCGATATAGATGCCGTCCATCTGGAAGGCGATGACACCCGTAAGCGCCGTCAAGGCAGCGAAAATCATCCAGCGATAGGCTTCCTCGCGAACGGGTTCAAGCGTCGTGATCAGGTTGATCAACGCTTCGCCGAACAGCCAGAAAACTCCGAACAAGGCCAAAGCCAGCACCGTGTTCCAAAACAGGGTGAGCCGGATGCCGCGCCAGAAACCGTCCCGGTGATGGGCGCCGACCGCCCTTCCGACGATTTGCTCGGCGGCGGTGGCCATGCCATCAAGGAAAAACCCTGCGACCATGAAGAAATTCATCAGTACGGCATTGGCGGCGAGCACGGTTTCGCCGAACTTCGCGCCCTGGGCCGTGAAGAAGGCAAAGGCCAGCAGCAACAGGAAGGAACGCACCATGATGTCAGCGTTCAAATTGGCGATCCGGATAAGGGCCGCCTTGTCGAAAATCCGCTGAAGCGAGGGACGGATCGTGTGGTCGAGCAGCCGCCAGCAGATGACACTGCCCACCGCGAAGGCGAGGGCCTCAGCAACCACGGTTGCCCAGGCGACTCCTTCAAGGCCGTATTCCAATGACAGACCCAGCACGATCGACAGAACAATATTGGTGCCGTTGAGGACGATCTGAAGCAACAGGCCAAGCCCCGCCCTTCCAAGCCCGATCAACCATCCAAGCAGCGCATAGTTTGCAAGTGCGAAAGGCGCACCGAGCATGCGAATGGTAAAATACCGGCTGGTGGCATCGGCAACGGCCTCTCCCGGCGCCATGAACCAGAGACCTGCCCACAAAATGCCCGGGATCAGCGCAATCATTGCCAGTCCGCCGGCAAGGGCGATCACCAGCGCACGAAACAATATCGCCTGTTTTTCCTTCTCGTCCTCGCGGCCTACAGCCTGTGCTGTCAGGCCCGTCGTGCCGGAACGCAGAAAATTCAGCGTGGTAAAGGCCACATCGATGATGATGGCACCGACGGCAAGCCCGCCGATCAGTGCCGCGCTGCCAAGCCTGCCGACCACGGCGGTATCGACCAGCCCCAATATCGGGGTGGTCATATAGGCAAGCGTCATCGGCAGGGCGAGGCCGATGACCATCCGATGGGTTACGGCAAAGGGGCGGCTTGCAGGTTGCCGCGTGCTGGCATGCGCTATGTCCATTGGTTTGCGCTATCAGCAATCCTCAAACGGCACCACTGAAAACTGCCACATGTTTTACCCTGCTGACCCCACCTGCCAGCCGGCCCAGGCAACTGGTTGAAAAGACATCTTGCGGGCGGGCGATCCGGCGCTATGTAGGGGCATAATGCCACTTGCCATTCTCCACCATCCCGACTTTCAGGCGGACCTTTCGCCGGGCCACCGCTTTCCCATGGGAAAATACGGATTGATCGCCAGGTTCCTGACGGAAGACGGGCTTGTGGGGCCTGGCGAGTTCATCGTGCCTGAACCGATAGAATTCGATCAGGCAGCCCGCGCCCATGACGCAGAATATGTGCGCCAGGTGTTCACAGCCTCTGTTGACGGCAGGATCGCCCGCGAAATCGGATTTGACATTAGCCCTGCCGTTGCCATGCGGGCGCGGCTTTCATCCGGCGCCAGCCTGCTAGCGGGGCGGATCGCGCTTGAACGGGGCATCGCCACCTCTACCGCCGGCGGTTCCCACCATGCCAGGCGTGCGCAAGGAGCCGGCTTCTGCGTCTTCAATGATGTGGGGATCGCAGCTGCCAACCTGCTGGCGGCTGGTGACGCAAAGCGCATTCTCGTCCTTGATTGTGACGTGCATCAGGGCGACGGAACAGCGGATATCTTTCATGGTGAAGATCGCGTGGCGACCGTTTCGATCCACAGCGAAAAGAACTACCCGGTACGCAAGGTTGCTTCCGATCTCGATGTCGGCCTGCCCGACGATATCGGCGATGAGGCCTATCTTGAGATCGTTGAAGATACGCTCCCGAAAGCCCTTTCCTTCGGCAAGCCGGACCTGGTGTATTACAACGCCGGGGTCGACCCCCATGAGAACGACCGGCTGGGCCGGCTGGCGCTGAGTGATGAAGGACTTGCACAGCGCGACCGCACAGTGATTGCCTTCTTCAGGGCGCACAAGGTTCCGGTGGTCTGTGTGCAGGGCGGCGGTTATTCGAGCGACGCTGCCCAGGCAGCACGCCGCCATACCATCATCCACCACGTTGCAGCAGAATTTGCGTGAGCGTCAGCCCTTGAATTTCAGCAGGCGCGCAAGCAGGAACACCGGCACGACAATCATTGCACCATACAGCAGGTACTCGCCAAAACGCCCGAAAGCGCGGAAGCCCAGTTCATAAATGCGTTCGACAAATCCGGTAAAGGCATGCCACACATCAAGGGGCGTATAGCCGATGGCGCTCATGATGATGCCAACCACCAGCGAGATAACGATGAGCTTTACGGCGGTGCGGCCCGGCGTATCACCAAGGAACTGCGTGAGTTTGTCGTCCATGGGGCTCCCTTTCCTGCACTGCAAACGCAGGTAGGCCCTTACACCGCCCAAATCAAGGCGAAAGCCCCTTCAGCCTCCATCGCCAATCAATGAAACAAGGCTGGAAACGCTGTCCGCCTCACCAGAAGGCTTGTCCCAGCGAATGCGGGAAATGCGCGGAAATCGCATGGCAACGCCCGATTTGTGCCGGCTGGAACGGTTGACGCCTTCAAAGGCGATTTCGAGAACCAGACCGGCCTCCTGTGTGGCCCTTACCGAACGCACAGGACCGAAGCGCTCTACCGTATTGTTGCGAACATACTTGTCGAGTTGCTTCAGTTCAGCGTCGGTGAACCCGAAATAGGCTTTCCCCACGGGCACCAGTTCCAGGCCGTCTTCGCCTTCGCGCCAGCAACCGAATGTGAAATCCGAATAATAGCCCGAGCGCTTGCCATGTCCGCGCTGGGCATACATCAGCACCGCATCGACCATCATGGGGTCGCGTTTCCATTTATACCAGGGGCCGCGGGGACGGCCTGGTTCATACACCCAGTCACGGCGCTTCAGCATCAATCCCTCGATCACCGGGTGAGGCGGGTTTTCCCGCATCTCCCTCAGATCGTCAAAGTCTTCAAACGAAAGCGCTTCGGAAATGTCGAAACGCTCTGGCGCCATGTCCGAGGCTGTTTCAAGCAGGCGTTCGCGCCGCGCTTGCAATGGCTTGCCGCGCCAGTCGGTGCCCTCGTGAAACAGCAGGTCATAAAGCCGGACGAAGGCAGGATGGCTTTTCAGCAATGCGCTGGACACGGTTTTGCGGTTGAGCCTTTGCTGCAGGTCGGAAAAGGTTCGGATGGCCAGCGTGCTGTCGAGGGGCGAGCGCACCAGTAATTCACCGTCAAACGTACCCTCCACCTGCAAGGCTTCAATCAGGTCCGGGAAAGCACCGGAGATATCATCGCCGGTGCGTGAATAAAGACGTTTGACGCCCTTGTCGTTGGTTACCTGAACGCGAATACCGTCCCATTTCCATTCGGCAAGGTAGTCTTGTGGTGTGATCTTGTCATATTCGCGTTCCTGCAGCGGGTTGGAAAGCATCACCGGTCGGAAGGGGGCAAGGGCCTTCGAAACGGGTTTTTCGGCCCTCCCTTCCAGCCAGGCAAACAAATCGGGATAGGGCGGCGAAAGCCCGTGCCACAATTCCTCGATCTCGCTCACATCCACCTTTCCGAATTCCGCCAGGGCCTGTTTTGCAAGCCGGGCCGAAACGCCGATCCGCAGCCCGCCGGTCGCAAGCTTGATAAGCGCATAGCGGGCCGAAGCATCCAACCGGTCCAGCAGGCTGGAAAGCACGCGCGGCGCATCTAATTTCGAAACCGCCGAGAGTTCCCCAATCACCTTTGAAAGAGGAAGATCGTTGCCATAACCGCCAACATCGTCGTCGCGCCACAGGAGGGCGATGGTTTCCGCCAGATCCCCCACATAGTCATGGGAAAGACGGAAAAGCTCACCGTCGATGCGTTCTGCCATCAGATCGCGCAGCAGCGCCGGCTGCACGGATTTCAATTTCAGGTCGCGGGTGATTGCGCCAATCGCATAGCCGCGATCAGGATCGGGAGCCCCATCAAGGTATTCGGCTATGGCAGCAATCTTCCGATTGCGCGAAGGCGTCAGCACCAGGGTTTCCAAAAGGCGGGAAAAGGCCTTCATTCCTCCACCTCATCCTCATAGCCGACCAGATTGAGCGGCTTTGCCCTGATCTGGTTCAACTGGCACCAGCGCACCAGCCCTTCCTCCCGGCCATGGGTTACCCATATGTCCTCGGCACCGGTTTCACGGATCGTTTGAGTAAGCTCCGGCCAGTCGCAATGGTCGGAGATGACCAGCGGCAATTCCACCCCGCGCTGTTTGGCCCGCTGGCGAACCTGCATCCAGCCAGAGGCAAAGGCGATGACGGGATCGGAAAACCGCCGCACCCAGGGCGAGTTGAAGGCCGATGGCGGGCCCAGCACGATCTCGCCCTCAAAACGGCCACCGGCTCCTTCTTCGAGTGTTGCTGCCGGCAATTTACCCAGGTCAATGCCCTGTGCCTGATAATATTCGCATAGGCTTTTCAGGGCACCATGGATGTATATGGGCCTGTCATGGCCGTTGTCGCGCAGCAGCCGGATCAGGCGCTGAGCCTTGCCGAGCGCATAGCAGCCGATCAGATGGGTACGGTTCTTGTTGGTGCCAAGGGAGTCGAGAACACGGCGGATTTCGCTGGCCGGATCGGGATGGCGAAACACCGGCAGGCCGAAGGTTGCCTCGGTGATGAACACATCGCAGGGCACCAGTTCGAAATGTTCGGCAGTCGGGTCTTTCAGACGTTTGTAATCGCCGGAAACGACAATCCGCATGCCGCCGCCTTCCACCGCGATCTGGGCAGAGCCGAGAACATGGCCGGCAGGAAAGAAGCTGACCGCAACGCCGTTGATCGTAATGGTCTCGCCAAAACGGGCGGTCTGTGCCGCCTCGGCGAACCCTTCGCCATAGCGGATCGCCATGATGTCCAGCGTGCGGCCGGTTGCCAGCACATGGCCATGGCCGGCACGGGCATGATCGCCATGGCCGTGGGTAATCAGCGCCCGTTCGACGGGCTTGACCGGATCGATGTAAAAATCGCCGGGCGGGCAATAAAGCCCAGCGGGAGTGGGATGCAGCAGGGCTTCAGGTCGCATCTTTCTAATGTAACAGCCTAGCGCAAGAAGCCTACTGAAATCCCGGCGGATCGACGATGCCTGCAGGGCAGCCGGGGTCGGTCTTCGGCGACGCCTCCACAAGCGGCGCAAGCGAGGAAGCTTCCGCTATATTGCCGGCAAGGCCGAGGGTGAGTTCGACGATCAACTGGCGGCCTGAATCAGGATCCCGTTTGCAGGATATGCGCAGCCTGTCGCCGGAGCCGCGGCCGAAATCGTGTTCAAAGGCATCGCGGATGTCCTTGCCCGTCACCTGCCGGCCAAGATTGGCATCGAACAGGTAGGTGAGGCTGGAGGCGCTGATCCACTCCATGAGCTTTATGGAGTCGGCATAATAGGCATCGATATCGCTGTTGCGGTAACAGGTGCCGTGCTTGACCCATTCATGCTTGTGCAGGGAAGAGCGGGTACCCGGCATGACATCCCGCAGCTTCTGCCAGACCGGTTCTGCGATGCGCGGCACATCAAGCGCCCGCCAGTTGCCGCGCTTGTCCTTGTCCATCTCGGCGCCGTTCACCCCGCAATAAAGCCTGTTTCCGGGCTGTGGCCACAGGCCGTGCAGCGAGAAGCGGCCACGGCTCTTGTCTGCGGTGTTGCGGCACTCCGGTTTTCGCGGCGCGGTTTCGCAGAAAGCGGGGTGCCAGGAGAAAGCCAGCACGTATTCCGGCCCCTGCGAGCGGTTGTCACTGCAGGCGGAAAGCCATACGGCAAGCGTCAGGATAACAAGCCTGCAGAACATCGCTTCAAGCCACCAGATTACGGCCGCCGATGTGAAAGACGCGGCCACGGCCAAGCAGAATGGCACTCAACCGGTCCTGATTGAACAGGCCCGAAAACGCGCTGTCGCGGATGTTCAAACCACCGGTATACGCGCCGAAGGACGGCAGGATCATCCGCGTTCCGTCAGTCACGAAACAGGGTCTGCGAACGTGCTTTGAGCGGCGGATGATTTTCCCCGAGGGGTGAAGGTGGCCGGCAATTTCTCCGCTCCGCTCTCCGGCAAGCGGCTCGTGGCGGAAGGTCAGCCCCCCGACCAGCATCTCCCGCGCACCGATACCGCCCAGAGTGTGCGGCGGTGAAGGGTCGTGATTGCCGCAGATCCAGACCCACTCGCGGCCTTTCATCAGATGGCTCAAGGCATCGTGGTCGCGCTGGCCAAGACGCAAGAAAGCGGTCGTGTCGTGAAAACTGTCGCCCAGTGAGATAATGCGTTGGGGGTTCCAGTGAGCGACACGCTGGGCAAGCCGCGAAAGCGTCGCCGCCGTGTCGTAGGGCGGAACGAGCATTCCGCGGCTGGCATGGGAAGAACCCTTTTCAAGATGCAGGTCGGAAACGATGAGCGTTTCCTTATCGGCCCAGTAGACACATCCCGCCCAATCGCAGGTCAGCCGTTCACCTGCAACGACCATATCAATACAAGCTGCGCGTTCCTCCAAGGGTACCGCCAATTTCGCTGAGCCCGAAGCCGATCCCATTGATTTGCCGCATCTCCGTCATGACGGTCAGCCAAGACCGGCCATCAGTTCTTCTTCCAGTTCGTCGGCAGCTTCGGCAAGCAGCGCTTCCTGCGCATCGCCGGCAACCGATTCCTTGCCGATCTCCAGCATCAGGGGAACCGCCAAGGGTGAAATACGGTCGAGCCTTTTGTGAACCAGATGTCCCTTGATTCGCCTCAGCATATCGTCAAGGCGGCGCACATCCAACAGGCCATATGCCGCCTCCTGCCTTGTGGCCTGCAGGAGAATATGGCCGGGTTCATGTTCGCGCAGGACATCGTAGATAAGATCGGAGGATACCGTCATCTGCCGGCCCGTCTTCTCCTTGCCCGGATGGCGCTTTTCGATCAGCCCGGCGATGGTGGCACAGTGGCGGAAGGTGCGTTTCAGCATGAAGGATTCGTCCAGCCACGCTTCCAGGTCGTCGCCCAGCATGTCCTCGTCAAACAGGGCTGAAAGCGACATCTCGCCCGTTTCGACCATGCGGCCGAAATCGCGCAACCCCCAGATGCCGAGAGCATAGTCCGTTGCCACAAAGCCGAGCGGTCTTGCCTTTTCCCGTTCCAGGCGGCGGGTCAGCAGCATGCCAAGGGTCTGATGCGCCAGCCGGCCTTCAAAAGGATAGGCGATCATGTAGAACTTGCCTCCCCGTGGGAAGGTTTCGATCAGCAGGTCTTCCTTGGCGGGCAGAATGGATGCCGATTTCTGGATACGCAGCCAGTCGGCCACCTGATCGGGCAGGCGGGCCCATTCGCCGGGACTTGCAAGCATGGAGCGAACCTGATCGGCAAGATAGGTCGACAGGGGAAACTTCCCACCGGCATAGGCCGGAATTCTGGGATCGCTACCTTCGGCATCGCTGACAAAGCAGGTTGCTTCCGAAATGCCTTCAAAACGCACGGTTCTGCCTGCAAAGATGAAGGTGTCGCCGGAGGCAAGCGATTCAAGAAACCCTTCCTCGATCTTGCCAAGCTTGCGTCCGCCCCGGAACGTTCCGGCACTGCGCAACGCCTTTCCGCTCATCCTTGTCAGCCGCACCTCCAGCATGGGGGCCTCGATGATCGTACCGGCATTGAGACGGTATTGCTGGGCAAAACCGGGATGGGAAATTCGCCATTTGCCATCCGCTGTTTTGCGGATTTTCGCGTACCGCTCATAGGTCTTCAGCGCATAGCCGCCGGTTGCCACAAACGCCACTGTCCGGTCGAATGTCTCCCGGTCAAGGGCCGCATAGGGCGCTGCCGAGGTTACTTCCGAAAACAGGGCGTCGGCATCGAAGGGTTCTGCAACCGCCATGCCAAGGATGTGCTGGGCAAGAACGTCCAGTGCGCCTTCGCGAAGCGGCGGCGTGTCCTGAGCGCCCAGATAGTTGGCATCGAGCGCTGCCTGGCACTCCAGCACCTCGAAACGGTTGGCCGGAATAAGGATCGCCTTCGAGGGTTCATCCATGCGGTGATTGGACCGGCCGATGCGCTGGGCAAGCCGGCTGGCCCCTTTCGGCGCTCCCACATGCACAACCAGATCGACATCGCCCCAATCAATACCAAGGTCCAGTGTGGAAGTCGCAACCACCGCGCGCAGCCGGTTTTCCGACATCGCCTTTTCGACCTTTCGGCGCTGGCCCACATCAAGCGAACCATGGTGCAGCGCAATGGGCAGGACCGCTTCATTGATGCGCCACAGTTCCTGAAACAGAAGCTCGGCCTGGCTTCTGGTATTGACGAACAAAAGCGTCGTCCTGTGCTGTTTGATCGCCTGGTAAATCTCCGGCATGGCGTAGCGGGCCGAATGGCCCGACCAGGGCACCCGTTCGTTCGACTTCAAAATGGTGATCTGTGGCTGCGCGCCGCCGGTTACCTCGATCAACCCGGCTTCACGGATTTCACCATTGCTTTCCTGTGGCACGAGCCAGCGGCAGAGTTCTGCCGGATCGGCGACCGTGGCGCTAAGCCCGATGGTCTGCAGCTGTGGCGAGAGGCGATGCAGGCGTGCCAGCGCCAGCGACAGCAACTGGCCCCGCTTGGACGTTACCAGTGAGTGCAGTTCGTCCAAAATCACATAGCGCAGATTCTTGAAAAACCGTGCCGAGTCTTTGGAGGCGATCAGCAGGGAAACCTGTTCCGGCGTGGTTAGCAGGATATCCGGCGGTGAGAGTTTCTGGCGCTGGCGGCGGTGGGGCGGCGTGTCGCCGGTGCGCGTTTCCAGCGCGATATCCAGACCCATTTCCGAAACCGGCATGGCCAGATTGCGCTGAATGTCGACCGCCAGTGCCTTGAGCGGTGAAACATACAGCGTGTGCACGCCGGCAAAAGCCTCGCCAGGCTTGCGCCCGGGCCTTGCATCAAGGGCAACGAGCGAAGGCAGAAAGCCGGCCAGGGTCTTGCCGGCGCCGGTGGGTGCGATCAGCAGGGTCGAGTGGCCATCCATCGAACGCTGCAGCAGTTCGGTTTGATGAGGTCTTGGCTGCCAGCCATGCTGCGCAAACCATGCCGAAAAGCGCTCCGGCAACGGGAGCTCTGGCAAAGGCGGATTGGCTGTCGGCTTCTTGTTCATCGCATCCACCATAGGCAGATGCTGTGCTGCGGTCGACACCTGCTTGCAAGTGCGTGACCCGGGCTGTTTTGGCCCTGTAACAAAAGGTGATTGAACCGCCTCAACCCCTGCCGCATTGATTCAGTTGAGATGATCTTTCAATGGATCAAATTGAAACAAAAGGAGTAGTAAAGTGGCGGCAAATTGGATGAAAGCGGCAGCTCTGTCTTTGACTCTCGCACTGGCAGCCTGCACGTCGGTAGACCGTGACAACGCAGTCATTGGCGGCGCGGCTGGTGCAGCCATTGGCGGCATTGCAAGCGGCAGCCTGGAAGGGGCGGCAGTCGGTGCTGCTGTCGGCGCGGGAGCAGGGGTTCTGATCGGCAGGGTCGCGAATTCGCTTAACGATTGCTATTATCGTGACCGCCGCGGCAGACGCTATGTTGCGCGGTGCCGCTGAAACAGTCCTGACCCTGATCAGGAATAGGCAGCCATCAGGAATACGATGGCATGGCAGACGGCTGCTGCCACGGTCAGCATGATGCGAAGCGGGGCAATCCAGCGCGGCAGGCTGCCGGAATGCGCTGAAAAACTGTCCCAAACGCCCTGGACGCAATAGGCGATCAACAGAATTGCCAGTGCGGCGGGGCGGCTGAAAAACACCGTTGACCATGCCACTATTGCCGGAAGCACGGACCATGCGAGTATCATCGGGTGGTCCGGCGTTTCCCCGTCTTGCGCCGGCAGCAGGGCATATCCCCAACGAATGCCGCCCAGAAACGATAAAACGATCATGGAATAGCTGGTGAATATTTCAATCACCGGTCCTGCCAGCGCGTTTTGTCTTCCCAGCAGCAGCAATAAAACCGCGCAGGCGGCAAAGGGCAGAAGGCCCGCGATACCCAGCACATGGGCCAGATATTTGCGATCCTTCAGAATATTGTTCATGGTTTGGGGAGGTACCGTTCGCATGGTTTTACCAGGCATCCGTCAGTGTTTTGCCGTTCTGGATGCCAACGGGTTCAGACAGCCTGGGCCGACAGGGCTTCAAGCAGGCCGGGAGAGACGCGCCCGTCTACAGGCAGGCCGAATTTCTTTTGATAATCCCTGATGGCCTCTTCCGTCTTGGCTCCCATAATGCCGTCTGCCGGTCCCGGATCGAAGCCAAGTTTGGTCAAAATGGCCTGGGTTCTTCGTATCAGCTCGGTTTGGGGCAGCGCTGCGCGCTCCAGACGGCTGCCGGTCTTCCAGCTTTCCTCCAGCGAAACGGTATTGGCTTCGCGGTTAAGCGTTTTGGGTTTCCAGATTTCTGCTTCGCCGCGGGCTTTTTCAAGCTGCTCCGGCCGCATGTTCTTGGCAACCGTGTCCCGCTTCGCTGCAGCATCGTTGTCGCCGCCCTTGGCAGCGATGGCGAACCACTTGTAGGCTTGTTCCAGATCGGCTTTGACGCCCATGCCGCGCGTGTAGAGAATGCCAAGGTTGACCTGACTGTCCTTGACGCCGAGATTGGCAGCCTTTTCGAACCAGCCAATGGCTGTTTCCATGTCGGGATCGCTTCCCAGCAGACCCTGAACATTGAGCACGGCAAGATTGTGCATCGCAAGCGCATTGCCGGAGGCTGCAGCCTTTGAATACCATTGAGCTGCCTTGCCTGTATCTGCAGTCACCCCGTGACCTTTTTCGTAGAAGTTGCCAAGCCGGTACTGGGACGGAGCATGGCCCAAATCGGCCGCTTTCTGATACCATGCCGCCGCGGTTTTCAGATCGCGGTCAACGCCATCGCCTTCCGTATAGCGCCGGGCAATCTCGAACAGCGCATTGCCGTTGCCATTGGCTGCATCCTGCACCAGATCGGAATTCGCAAGTTCCTTCGGCATGCCGTCCGGAATGGAAATCCTGGCATTGCCCGCCGCCATAGCCGGTACCGTGTCCGCACTGCCTTCCTGCAATGCGGGCATGGTGGCAGAAACCTCGTCATCAATGCTGGCTTCCGGCATTTCTTCAACGGGCGCGCTTTCCGGCGCTTCGGCCGTCCTTGCATCGTCTGCCGGCCGGATTTCATCGGTTTCAGCGGTGTCTTCGCCAACTGCCGCAATTTCAGGTTCGCCGGCCTCTTCAGAAGACAGAGGCCGTTCCTGCGGTGTGATCTGTGAAATCTCGGTGTTGCTCGAACTGCCGAGAAACTTCGGGACGATGGCCCAGCCGGCATAGGCCAGCGCTATCACGGCAACCGATGCCAAAAGTGCCTTGCGGCTGAAAATGGAAGGTTTGCCGGAAGAAAAACGCTCAAGACCGCTGGTCTTTTCTCCGCCCATTGAATTGCGCTCACGGGCGGAATGGGCTTGTGCGGAAGCTGCCTGGGCCGCACGGCGTGCGGCAGCCATCAGGTCGTTAATGCCATCGTCGTCGCTGGAATCTTCCAGCTCGGGCTCGTTCTTGGCGCGCTTGCGGTTGGTGGCGCGGCGCACGAGGGATTCAAGGTCCGGCATGCCCGAACCTGGCTCCAGGGGAACATCTTCTGCTTCGGGCGCTGTGACCTCGCCAGCCTGTGCCATTGCAACGGATGGATGGGCATCGGACGGATGGGCATCGGCTGGATGGATCGGGTCCGCATCAGCCGGATGGGCGGGGTGTTCGGAAAAGGCGCCGGTTGGCTCTGCCCCGACTAGTGCCTGATCATGCTCGGGCGCCAGTGGCGGAACCTCATCCACCTGTGGCAGCTCGCTTTGGGAAAACACTTCCTGCGGAGCTGCCTGGGCAGCCTGAAGGGTATCGGGGGTGTAAGGTGTCTCGGCTACCTGCGCCGCGCCGAGGCCTTCAAAAGACCCATCGTTTTCCTGCTGGGCCGCTGGCCAGGTTTGCACCGTCTCTATCTGATCGAGCCTGGTGGATATGGTCTGGATTGCCTGAGCAATTTCTTCCAGGTTTTCAGTGCCACGATCGCCACCGGCGCTTGCTTCACGGATCTGGCGGAGTTCGGCCAGAACTTCATCAAGCTGGGAGGCATGAACAGCATCCAGATTTGCCGCGTTTGCGCCGTCCTCTGGCCCCTGTTGTGCGGCCTGAGACGCCATGTCGATCACGATATCACGGCTCGCAGCGATCTGGCTTTCGATGTTTTCGAGCCGTTCGGCAATCGAGCCTGGCAGAGGGGGCTGCGGGTCGCCTGTTTCAGGATCAACCGAAGCGCTACCCAATTGCGAGATGATGGCCGAAATCTGGGATTCAAGACCGGCAATGCGGTCATTGCCGCCATTTGCAGCAGCCGGGTCGCCGTCATAATCTTCCTGTGCGGCCTGTACGGCCAGTTGTTCAATTGCCTCAACGCGCCCAACCAGATCCCGCAACACGGCGAGCACTTCATCGCCGTTTCGATCAAGGCTCTGGGCGGCTCCTGAAACGAGATCGTCCAGGCGGTCCGCCAGCGCAGTAATTCTCTCTTCCAGCCCGGCCATGTTATGGGCCGGCTCCCCCGAACTTCCCGGCTGTCCATACGCTGCCCCGCCGGCCTGCAGCGCCTCAAGATGCTGCGAAAGACGGGCCAGTTCCGCCGCGACGGTTTCCTGATGACTGGCCATGTCGGCAAACTGGGAGGTGTCCGGTGATGAAGCAATGGCTGCCGGTGCAGCCTCCACGGCCTTTGCCAGACTTGCAAGGCGCGCTTCAATCCGCTCCAGGGCATGATGTTCTTCGCCATCAACGGCAGAAACCGACATGGAGACGACGGCGCGTGCCACTTCCTCGATGCGGGTGGCCAGTGCCTTGAATTCATTTGAGTAATCCGGAACGCTGATGTCTGGAAGCTGCGGCAGTTCATCGCCGCGCTGGGCCAGCACCTGATCAAGCTTCTGGACGATTTCCGAATAACCGTTTTCGATCGACCGGGACACGCCCGAAAGATCGACCTGGGAAGCAGGCGCCGATTGCATTTCTGCAATCTGGCGAATGCTGTTGTTCAGGTTCTGCAGTTCCGCCTGCATCCGGTCGGCATAGTCAGGGTGCAGGTTCTGGCCATTCTGGATCGCGGCAACACCGTCGGCAATACGCTTGAGATCATGGTCAAGGGAATGACCCAGCTCCTGCTTGAGCTGACTGATGCCACGGTGAATTTCCTGCTGGATTTCTCCGGCCAGTGGCGGTGCGCTGGCTGTTACCTGTGGCGCGGAGGGAGCGCTGCTGCGGGATGCTGCCGAGATCCGCCGCGACAGCTGGTCGAGGGACCTGTGAATATCCTGAAGGTTGGGTGCAGATTGCGGTCTGCCGTAGGAAGTCTGTGCGGGAGCAGGCTGCGCGTGCGCCCTGCCGTCAGAGCGCGGAAACGCGGGGCGTGGGGAAGGCTCACCACCAGCCGGCTGATCCTGATTGCCGTCTCCGGAGATAATCGCGTCGAGATGAGAACGAATTCTACTCATGTTACGTTCAACGGCCCCTGCTGGCTAGTGACGTATCCGATCCATCTTCCAGATCCGTTGCGGTGGCATTTCTTCGATCCGTGAAGTTCATCCGAAAATACGTCCTAAACTGGCTTGCGAATCAAAAACGTCGCGCAACGCCTCTGTAGGCACCACCTTTCACAAAACAGGGTAAACAAGCCGTTAATGGTTAACGATCAGATGATTAAGGTCGTAAGCCACACCCGAACCGGAAATTTCCCGCAACCGGTTGATGTGTCGGGGTGCCGCTGCACAGAAGCAGCCAAGATGGGTTGAAACGGTTTGCAGCGATGTTTACGTGGACGTTAACGTAATCATGCTGTTTTTTTGGCTGAGTCACCGTCACTTTTCAGAGCTCGGCCAGAAAACAGGCAGGCAGATCAAGGATAAACCATCTTCAGCCTGAAGGCCCGCTACAGGTTTCGTGCAAGGTGACTGGTTCAACCTATTTGTCAGCAGGACCTAATCACCATCATGACACTTGAATACTTGCGCCACGACATCAATGCCCGTACGTTAGGTCAAGTGGGGAAACGGGAAGGCAGCCCGTTGGTCTGGATCTGCGGAATTCGGCTTTTTGTGAGGAACAGCAAATGCATCCACATGCCCAAACCGGCAACCTGATCGGATTGGTGAGAGATGAGACCGGCGACGATGCGGAAACCATGTACCGCATCGGAGAACTCTCCCGTGAATTTAGCGTAACCCTGCGTACGCTGCGGTTTTACGAAGACCGCAATCTGTTGTCGCCCAAACGCGTTGGGTCGACGCGGCTTTATTCTGCCGCCGAAAGGGAACGGCTCAAACTGATTCTGCTGGCCAAACGGTCAGGATTTTCGCTTGCCGAAATCGAGGAAATTCTCGAAGTGAACGACCAGGATCACCTTACCCGTGAGGCCACGGAAAAGCTGATCAACAAGTTCAAACGGCAGGTTGGCGTCCTTACAGAGCAGAAAAAGGAAATAGACGAAGCGCTTGATGAGGTTGCTGAAACCATCAGCTATCTGGAAAGCCGCCTCTAGAGTGTGTCCGGCTCAAACGATTGCAGAAAACCCGATACATTCATGATGTTAAGTGCCCGGCTGTGGTGTCTTTTGCGTTCTGGCTTCATCGAAATCCTTGCGAGGTGGCAAGGCACCGCGCTGCGGTGTTCTCCTCACCAGAAACGAAAAATCCATCCATGCAAACTGCTTCCATTTAAACCGGGCACGCTCTAGATTTGCCTTTCGGCTTCAAGCGCCTCTTCGAAGCCGACTCCCAAAACCCTTGAAAGCGAACGGTCGCTGCGGCGGTTGGAATAGCACATGGTGCCCGTCATGAAAGGCGTGTCCATTCCCTTGCCGGTAATGTCGTAGGAGTTTTCGAACTTCACATCCGGTGCCTGTTGTCCCAGCGTTTCAAAGTCGATCAGCACAAGCTGGCCATCCACCAGAAAGAAGTTTTCTGCGTGGACGTCACGATGGGCATGACCGGCATCAAAGATATCGCGAAGGACACGGACTGCTTTTGCGGCAACCTCTACCCTTTGATTGCGCTCCAGGGTTTCCGCTATCCGGTCGAGGCGCAGTGCCTGCGGGTAAAAATTCTCCAAAATCCAGTTCGGGCCGGTATCCACCCAATTGGGTGCCCAGGCTTTTCCTTCAAACAGCTCAACGGCGCGCATCTCCGCATTGTAGGCCTTTCTGGCATCGGGATGATCGCTGAACAGTTTCAGCACGCAGGGCTTTCCATCCCGGAACACCAGGTAGCTTACGGCGCGCTTTCCGCGGTGAAGGCGCAGTTTGATGGTCGGATCTCCGCGGTAGCCCTGTTCGACACGGGAACGGATTTCCTCAACCCGCGAAGGGCAGCATATTTCGAGATATTCCCAGGCCTCGATCTCGTCATCGGCGCTGTGAACCGGGTTGGTCCTCAGCCTTGAAGGCAGTACCCGGTTAATCCCCTTCCTCAACAGTGCCTTTATTGCCACAGAGCGGGCGTTGAGCGCATAGGGCTGGGCCCGTTTCAGTTCTTCGTCGGGGGGTTCGGGAGCATAATCGCAGGCAGCAATGACGGCATAGGGCTTGCCGCCTGAAACCGGGTACGGCCCCTTGTTCCAATTGCCGCCCCGAATGCGGGCCGATGCTGCCTCCCGCTCTTCTTCGTTCAGTTCATGAACCATTTTGACGTCGAAACCGTAATAGCGCAGGTTGGCGGTTATCCAGGGCAGCAGATTGCGCTCTTTCGCCCACTCGCGCACCACGAAGACACTGAGTTCCCGGTCGACGGCAACGCCATGATCGCCCAGCAGGAGTTTCAGAACCGGCCTCGTTCCCGATAGTTTGCGGATCGTATCGGTGGCCGGCGCCCAATCGCGTTCTGTCAGGAAGCGGTGCAGGCCGAACAGGGACAGTTCCACCTTCCAGCCGAGTTCATCGGCCAGTGCTCCCAGCACAGCGGCGTAGTCGTGATCCTCGATTCTTTTCAACGGTTCACCGCCTGCCTCCAGCGGCAGGCCTGAACCATGCGCCTTGTGATAGACGGCGTGATAGGCAAGCGACAGGAAATGGCGCTCTGTATCGGGCGCCTTTACCAGGTCTTTGACCATCCGGGTATGGGCAAGAATGTCGGTGGCAAGGCGCTTTTCGTAATAGGGAAGGCCTTCAAAGTTGCTGCCAAGGAGGCCGCCGGCCGAATAGACATCGCATTTGATTGCCCCGCGTTTTCGGTGGGGAATGAAGAGTGTGTCGAGGAATTCCATGTCCTCATCCGCAAACAGCAAATCGATGTCTTCGCCCGAAGCAACGTAAGGCAGTTCGTCGAACCAGCGCAGCGCTGCGTAGGAGATGCCGTTTTCGTTGAGTTTCCGGAAGAAGCCTTCCACGCCCAGCTCGGCCGGAATGTAGCGGCGTTTGCGGCGCTTCGATTTTTTTGAGCGTTTCCCCACCTTGCCCTGGGGCTTCAGCTCGATCATGCGGCGAACCGTATTCTCCTCGAACGGCAGCGGCGCAGCATTGTTCATGTCCCAATTGGGCGTGCCATCTTCGAAGGTATGGCGAATACGCTTCGGCTTTCCCTTTACCCGCCGAAACCCCCACTTGCCGTCCTTGAAGACGTAACCATAGCGGAAGTTCAGCAGAACCGGATTGACGACACGCGCCAACAGAAGGTTCAGCTTCTGCTGGCGCTTGGAAAGCCATGTCTTCCTTGGAACCAGTTCAGATTGCAAACGCTCGTCCCCGGGCACTACGTCTCTCGATGCGGCGTCCTTTCCCGCTGGGTCTGGCGCCGATTTTCTTTTCCCGATGCAATAGACTCTGGAATTTTGAATTGAAAGGGGTAGCGGCCATATCCTTCCATGCAGCGCGCGGCTCGATGGATTGAATTGGGCCGGAGGTATCGGGAGGGTTTGTGGGCTTTGCCGATTTCGCCGGAGGTGGAATTGCGGTAGACGGTGTTTGATGCACAACTGCCAGTACACGATGCCATTGCACGATGAATAAGCGCATGAAGCCGGGCAAAACTCTCGCCAGCGGAGCAAATCCGCCTGTTGCTTTGCCGACGGTGTACATTCCGGCGCGGCGAAACGGCCGGCGGTTCACCGTGGTCTCAAAGGTTTTGAGCGCGGCGGGCATCCATCATCGGGCGGTATTTCCCGCGCTGCGCCGTTTCAAGCTTGGCAGGCTTGAGCGATCTGCCATCGAAAGCAGGTTTTGTATCGCTGGCTGGCGGCTGCCTTCCAGCCCCTCTCTGTTGATCACCGATCAGCCGAAAGCTGCTGCAAACGCCGACAAGGTTATCGAGATTTCCTATGACCTTCCAGGTGCGGCCGGACGCCGGCTCACGCCGGATGAAGTCTTTCATCCGATCCTGTTTCATCCCGATCAGATCAACGATCAGGCCTATGTCAGGGCAGCAGCCCTGTCACAGCACAAAAAGCGCCCGCTCACCATGCTCTTTGCCGGCAATTGCGACCCGGCAACCTATGATACACCGCAGATGGACAGTGAATTCGGCCTTCTGAACCGGCATGAATTGCACCGGCTGGTGCAGGCGCTTCCCGAAGACAAGACAGTTTTTCCAAAAACTGCACAGGAACTGGCCGACCTGATCAACGGTGCTGAGAAGAATAAAAAACCGTTGAAGAAACTTGTCTGGGTCGACACGCGGGACTTTCGCATTCCCGCCGCGCAATGGTTCGATCTGACCAGCAAGGCAGGCTTTTTCCTGTGCACGCCGGGTGCCCGCTATCCCTGGTGCCAGAATCTCAATGAGGCAATGGCCTGCGGCACAGTGCCGGTTCTGCAATATCCTCATCTTTACAATCCCGCGCTGCAACAGGGCGGCTGTGCGCTTTCCTTTGCCGGAAAGAGTGATTTTGGGACCGTCATGCAAGAAGCTCTGACGATGCGGGAAAGCCGGATAAAGCAATTGTCCGCCAACGCGCTGCAGTACCACGAGGGCCATCTTTCCCTTGGGCGTATCGTCTCTGTCATTCGGGCGTTCATCGAAGACCCGGAGCGCAGGAAACTGGTCTGGTATCTTGCCGGAAGGCCGTGATTTGTGTCGCAATCCCGGGAGTGGATATTTTCCCGCCCGGTAAAAAATTTACCAATTGATAAATTTTTTGACCTGTGCCTATACTTGCCCGAGGAGAGCCGCTTCGGCGGACTTGGCAGACAGCCTGTCAGGAGGAGCATCAATGGCAAGCAACCCAGGTAAATCGGGAACCCCGAAAGATGGTATCGCAGCCGCGCGGTTAGAGCGCAGCGAGATAGATCAGAACTTTGCTGATCTGCACCCCCGCTTGACCACCACGAAGCACTGGTTGCCGCCGACCGCTGCTATTTCTGCCACGATGCGCCCTGTGTGACAGCCTGTCCGACCTCAATCGATATTCCGATGTTTATCCGCCAGATCGCTACCGGCAATGTTAAAGGATCGGCGAAAACGATCTTCGACCAGAACATTCTGGGCGGCATGTGTGCACGGGTTTGCCCGACGGAAACCCTGTGTGAACAGGTCTGCGTGCGGGAAATTGCAGAAGGCAAGCCGGTCAAGATCGGCGAGTTGCAGCGCTATGCCACCGACCATGCCATGCATGAGGGAATACAGTTCTACAAACGCGCAAAGGCAAGCGGCAGGAAAGTTGCCGTTGTCGGCGCCGGGCCAGCCGGCCTTGCCTGCGCCCACCGCCTTGCCATGCATGGTCACGAGGTGACGATCCTCGAAGGCAGGAAAAAACCGGGCGGGCTCAACGAATTCGGCATTGCCGCCTACAAGACCGTGGATGGCTTTGCCCAGGCTGAAGTGGATTATGTAACCGCCATTGGCGGCATCGACATTCAGTATGGCAAGAAGCTGGGACAGCAAATTCATCTCGCCGATCTCGCATCGAAATATGATGCGGTGTTTCTCGGCATGGGGCTTTCGGGCGTCAACGCCCTGGGACTCAAGGGCAAGGAACCTGATGGCGTCGAGGATGCTGTCGACTTCATCGCAGCCCTGCGCCAGGCAGAGGACAAGTCGAAGATTCCCGTCGGCAGGCGAGTGGTGGTGATTGGTGGTGGCATGACGGCCATCGACTGCGCCATCCAGGCAAAGCTGCTTGGCGCCGAGGATGTCACCATCTGCTACCGGCGTGGAAAGGAGCAGATGAATGCCTCCGAATATGAACAGGAACTGGCCACCTCGAAGGGCGTGATCATCCGCCACTGGCTGCAGCCTGCAAAGCTCAAGAGCAAGGGCGGCAAGGTGACTGGCATCGAACTTGAATACACGCGCCTGGCAAAAGGCAAGCTGGAAGGCACGGGCGAAAAACTGAAGCTTGCTGCTGACCAGGTTTTCCGGGCCATCGGTCAAAAGCTCACCGACAAACACCTCAATGGCAGCAGCGCCGGCATCAGGCTTGAACGCGGCCGCATCAAGGTGGACCGAGAAGGCCGCACCTCGATGAAGGGGGTATGGGCCGGTGGTGATTGTGCCGGCGAGGGTGAGGATCTGACCGTGACGGCTGTTGCACAGGGGCGCGATGCGGCCGAGAGCATTCACCGGGCACTTTTGGGCTGAGGAGGAGAGCCATGGCTGACATTTCCAACAATTTCGTAGGCATCAAGTCTCCCAATCCGTTCTGGCTTGCTTCCGCCCCGCCAACCGACAAACAGTACAATGTGGAGCGCGCTTTCAAAGCGGGCTGGGGTGGCGTGGTATGGAAGACTTTGGGTGAGGAAGGCCCGCCCGTCGTCAACGTCAATGGTCCGCGCTATGGCGCGATCTGGGGCGCGGACCGGCGGCTGCTTGGCCTCAACAACATTGAACTCATCACCGACCGCGACCTGTTCGTGAACCTGCGTGAGATCAAGGAAGTCAAACGCAACTGGCCGGACCGCGCTGTGGTGGTCTCCATCATGGTGCCCTGCGAGGAGCAGGCCTGGAAGAAGATCCTACCGCTGGTGGAGGACACCGGCGCTGACGGCATCGAACTTAACTTCGGCTGCCCGCACGGCATGAGCGAGCGCGGAATGGGGTCCGCCGTTGGCCAGGTGCCCGAATACATCGAGATGGTGGCGCGCTGGTGCAAGGCCAATACCCGCATGCCGGTCATCGTCAAGCTGACGCCGAACATCACCGACATCCGCTATCCGGCGCGGGCCGCCAAATCCGGCGGGGCCGATGCGGTTTCGCTGATCAACACCATCTCCTCGATCACCGGCGTCGACCTCGACACGTTTTCGCCCGAGCCCTCAATTGACGGCAAGGGCAGTCATGGCGGCTATTGCGGTCCTGCAGTCAAGCCCATCGCGCTCAACATGGTGGCCGAGATCGCCCGCGATCCCGAAACCGCCGGCCTTCCGATTTCGGGCATTGGCGGAGTCACCACCTGGCGTGATGCTGCCGAATTTATTGCACTGGGGGCAGGCAATGTCCAAGTCTGCACGGCGGCCATGACCTACGGTTTCAAGATCGTCGAGGAGATGATTGCCGGGCTTGAGGCCTGGATGGATTCGAAAGGCCACAAGACACTTGATGACATCACCGGCCGGGCAACACCCAATGTTACCGACTGGCAGTATCTCAACCTCAACTATGTCACCAAGGCGAGCATCGATCAGGACCTTTGCATCAAATGCGGCCGTTGCCACATCGCCTGCGAAGACACGTCCCACCAGGCCATCACACACATGGTCGATGGTGAGCGCCGTTTTGAGGTGATCGACGAGGAATGTGTTGGCTGCAATCTTTGCGTCAATGTTTGCCCGGTCGAGGGCTGCATTACCATGGAACCGCTCGATGCCGGTACCGTGGACAAACGCACCGGCGAGAAGGTGAAAAAGCAATATGCCAACTGGACGGAACATCCCAACAACCCGTCCAGGGTCGCCGCTGAGTAATCAAACCCGGTTTTGGGTTTCCTCCCGGGAGGGGGCGGGTGCTGGCGGGTCTGTGCCGGGCCGCCCGCCTCCTCCACGGTTCTTACAGTCGAAAACCAGGCCGGAGTCAGCCTTGCTGAAAAAAACCAAACCGGCTTCGCAAACAAACCCAACAGCAAACGCGAATTCCACTGCCCATGCCACGGGAAGGGACAAATGGCTCGGCCATCTGGCCATGTTGCTGTTTGCCGTATTGATTGCCGGATCGTTTTCGATCGGCGATCAGGCCGCCCCGCACATTGCCCCGGCTGCGCTCAATTCGGTTCGCTTTTTTCTTGCCGCACTGCTGATGGGAATTGCGGCATTTGCCCTGACCGGCAAGATTCCCCGCTGGCCGCAATCGCCGTGGCGTTTTGTCGTTCTCGGTGGCCTGATGGCGGTCTATTTTGTGCTGATGTTCGTGGCGCTTCAGATCACCGGCCCGGTTTCAACCGGTGCCGTGTTCACACTTATCCCGCTGATGAGCGCGGGGTTCGGATGGCTGTTCCTGCGGCAGAAAACGCGGCCTACCGTCATGCTCAGCCTGCTGGTGGCAGCCGCCGGCGCCATCTGGGTGATTTTCCGCGGGGATGTTGATGCCATACTGGGTTTTGAGGTCGGGCGGGGGAGGCAATCTTTCTTGTGGGCTGCGCCTGCCATGCCGCTTACGCCCCGCTGGTGCGCAAATTCAGCCGTGGCGAGCCAACGGTTACCTATTCCTTCTATACGCTCGCGGCGGTCTGTCTGTGGATAACGCTGGCAGGACTTCCCGACCTCGCGGCAACCGGCTGGATCGCACTGCCTGCAATTGTGTGGATCGCCATTGCCTACCTTTTCATTTTCACAACGGCGCTGACCTTCTTTCTGCTGCAGTTTGCCGCCCTGCGCCTGCCGGCATCCAAAGTGCTGGCCTATGGCTATCTGACACCAGCCTTCGTGATTGTCATCGAGGGTGTGATCGGCCATGGCTGGGCCACTTTTCCGGTTCTTGCCGGTGCGCTTGTTACCGCTGCCGCGCTGCTGGTGCTGGCCTTCGCGCCAGACGGTTGAGGCATTTCACGATTATGGCTTCAGTCCGCCGAGAAAAAGCTGGTCGAGATAACGCGCCGCATCCTCGAACCGGCCCTCGCCGGAGCGCTTTGCGCCCAGCACAGCACGGACCTGGACATCAAAATCAGCATAGTGCTGCGTGGTCGCCCAGATCGAGAAGATCATGTGATAGGGGTCAACCCGGGCAAGTCTGCCGTGTTCTATCCAGCCGCTGATGACGCTTGCCTTCTCATCGACGAGCTTTTTCAGATCATTGAGTTCGTCGGGGATCCGTGGCGCTCCTTGCAGGATTTCATTGGCGAACAGACGCGATTCGCGGGGGAAATCCCGCGCCATTTCAAGCTTGCGGCGGATATAGCTGCGGATCTCCGTGAGGGGGTCTCCCTCCGGGTTCAGCCTTTTTAGGGGAGCAAGCCAGGTTTCCAGCAGCCGGTCAATCAGCATGCGGTGCATGATTTCCTTGTTGGGGAAATAGTACAGCAGGTTGGGCTTTGACATGCCGGCCTGTTCGGCGATCTGGTCAATGGTCGCGCCGCGAAAGCCGTGAGCGGAAAAAACTTCCAGGGCAGCTTCGAGTATCAACTCTTCCCGTTCGGCCTGAATCCGCGTTCTGCGGCGTGTCTTGGCTGCTCTGGGTACCGCTACCGGCAATTTCAAGTCTCCCTGTACATGCAGCCTTTTTGCCGCCTGGCTTTCATCCATTCAAAGAAAGTGCTTCAAAGCGGCATTTTACACCTTGAGAGTCAAAGCGGAACCTGTAATCTTTACCAACCGGTCAATTTTTTGAGGAGGGGAATTTGCCGCCGGCCAGAGTAAAAGCAACAGCAACGCTATTGGTGGATGACGACCGGGTACGGGTCACCCGCTTCGACTTTGCTCCGGGCGCAGAAACCGGCTGGCACCGCCACGAATACGATTACGTCGTTACCCCCGTAACCGAATGCCGCATGCTGCTGGAAGAGCCGGATGGCGCAAGCCGCGAGGTGGCAATGCCCGCCGGAGCAGCCTATCGCAGGATGGAGGGCGTCGAACACAATGTCATCAATGCGGGCAGCAAACCGATGACCTTTGTCGAAACGGAATTGAAGTAGGAGAAAACCCATGGCAGCGCCTGGCGAAAACCTGAAGATAAATGGTGACCGGCTTTGGGATTCCATCCACGAGATGGCAAAGATCGGCCCCGGCATTGCCGGCGGAAACAACCGGCAAACCGTGACAGACGAAGACGGCGAGGGGCGCAAACTGTTCCAGAAATGGTGCGAGGATGCCGGTTGCACCATGGGCGTCGACGAAATGGGAACCATGTTCATGACGCGGCCGGGCACCGATCCCGATGCCCTTCCGGTTTACGTCGGCTCACACCTCGACACCCAGCCGACCGGCGGACGTTATGACGGCGTGCTGGGCGTGCTCGCCGGACTGGAAATCGTCCGCTCGCTCAACGACCTCAACATCAAGACCAGGCATCCCATTGTGGTCACCAACTGGACCAATGAGGAAGGCACGCGCTTTGCCCCGGCCATGATGGCATCGGGTGTCTTTGCGGGCGTCCTTGAGCAGGATGATGTCTATCAGCATACCGATGCCAACGGCCTGAAGTTCGGCGATGAACTGGAACGCATCGGCTGGAAGGGAGAGGAAGAAGTCGGCGCCCGCAAGATGAAGGCCTTTTTCGAGCTGCACATCGAGCAGGGGCCGATCCTGGAGGCCGAAGGCAAGGACATTGGCGTTGTTACCCATGGCCAGGGACTGCGCTGGATCGAATGCACCGTCACCGGCAAGGAAAGCCACACCGGTTCAACGCCCATGCCGATGCGCAAGAATGCCGGGCGCGGCCTGGCCCTGGTGACCGAACTGGTGCATCAGATCGCCATGGATAATGCACCCAATGCGGTGGGTGCCATCGGCCATATCGACATCTATCCCAATTCGCGCAACATCATTCCGGGCAAGGCGGTCTTCACCGTCGATCTGCGCAGCCACGAACTGGACCGCCTCAACGGCATGGTCGACCGGCTGATGAAGGAGGCGCCGGCCCTGTGTGAAGGAATTGGGGTTTCCTTCGAATGCGCGATCGTCGGGCAGTTCGATCCGCCGGAATTCGACCATGGCTGTGTCAAGGCGATCCGCGATGCTGCAGAACGGCTTGGCTATTCGCATATGGACATCATCTCCGGCGCGGGCCACGATGCCTGCTGGATCAACCGGGTGGCGCCCACGGCCATGGTGATGTGCCCCTGTGTCGACGGATTGAGCCACAATGAAGCGGAGGAGATTTCCAAGGAATGGGCAGCCGCCGGTGCGGACGTTCTGTTCCACGCGGTGGTCGAAACAGCGGAGATCGTGGAGTAATTGATTGAAGGATTTGCTTGCCAACGCCCGTTGGATGGATGGCGCCGTTTGGACGGTGCTGATGATTGCGCTTTGGTGCGCCTATGAATTCGGCTATCGCGGCGTTGCTGCCGATGCCCTGACCATACTTCAGATCGTCGTGGTCTGGGCACTGGCAGGGGCCGGATTTGCCATATTGTCGGGTTGGTTTGCCCAGCGCGCGAAGCAGAAGAAGGATTAGCAGGCGGCGCTGCCGCCGGACAGATTGACAAGGGAGGAAACCATGTCCAGCACGGTTATCAAGAACGGCACCATCGTTACCGCCGATCTCACCTACAAGGCGGATGTGAAGGTTGAAAAAGGTGTCATCACCGAGATCGGGCCGAAGCTTTCCGGTGACAAGGAGCTGGATGCAACCGGCTGCTATGTGATGCCGGGCGGCATCGATCCGCACACCCATCTGGAAATGCCCTTCATGGGCACTTATTCGACCGATGATTTTGAATCCGGCACGCGGGCAGCCCTTTCCGGCGGCACGACCATGGTGGTTGATTTTGCCCTGCCATCCCCTGGCCAGTCGCTGCTGGAAGCGATCCAGATGTGGGACAACAAGTCGACCCGGGCCAATTGCGACTATTCCTTCCACATGGCGATCACCTGGTGGGGTGAGCAGGTTTTCAACGAGATGGAAACGGTCGTCCGCGAAAAAGGCATCAACACCTTCAAGCATTTCATGGCCTACAAGGGCGCGCTGATGGTGAACGACGATGAAATGTTCGCCTCCTTTCAGCGCTGCGGCGAGTTGGGGGCCATTCCGCTGGTCCATGCCGAAAATGGCGATGTGGTTGCCACCATGCAGGCAAAACTGCTTGAGGAAGGCAATGACGGGCCGGAAGGCCACGCCTATTCACGGCCGCCGGAAGTGGAGGGCGAAGCCACCAACCGGGCGATCATGATCGCCGACATGGCGGGTGTGCCGCTTTATGTGGTGCACACCTCCTGCGAACAGGCCCATGAAGCAATCCGCCGGGCACGGCAGAAGGGCATGCGGGTGTGGGGTGAACCGCTCATCCAGCACCTGACCCTTGATGAGAGCGAATATTTCGACAAGGACTGGGATCATTCCGCCCGCCGGGTGATGAGCCCGCCCTTCCGCAACAAGCAGCATCAGGATTCGCTCTGGGCAGGCCTGCAGGCCGGTTCTCTTTCAGTGGTGGCGACCGATCACTGCGCCTTCACCACCGAACAAAAGCGGTTCGGTGTCGGCGATTTCACCAAGATACCCAACGGCACCGGCGGGCTCGAGGACCGCATGCCGATGCTGTGGACCCATGGGGTCAATACCGGGCGGCTGACTCCCAACGAGTTTGTGGCAGTTACCTCCACCAACATCGCCAAAATTCTCAACATCTATCCGAAGAAGGGCGCAATCCTGGTCGGGGCCGATGCGGACATTGTGGTCTGGGATCCCAGTAAGGAAAAAACGATTGCTGCCAAGAACCAGCAATCGGCGATCGACTACAACGTGTTTGAGGGCAAGCATGTGAAAGGCTTGCCGCGCTATACCCTGACCCGCGGGCTGGTTTCTGTCGAGGACGGCGAGGTGAAAGCCAGGGAAGGCCATGGCGAGTTCGTCAAGCGTGAACCGTCGGGCCCGGTCAACAAGGCGCTTTCCTCCTGGAAGGAATTGACCGCACCACGCAAGGTGGAACGCACCGGCATTCCGGCAAGCGGGGTCTGACCGTATGGAGAAAGTCGCAGTCGTTACCGCCGGTGGGTCCGGCATGGGGGCAGATGCCGCGCGGGCGCTGCACGATGACGGGTTCAACGTCGCCATTCTGTCTTCCTCCGGCAAGGGGAGGCACTGGCGAAGGAGCTTGGCGGTTTCGGTGTGACGGGATCCAACCAGTCCATGGATGATCTTCGCCAGCTTGTTAACGGTACCATGGAGCGCTGGGGCAGGATTGACGTTCTGGTGAACTCGGCTGGCCACGGGCCGCGAGCGCCCATTCTCGAACTGACCGATGAGGACTGGCACCGCGGTCTGGATGTTTACATGCTGAACGCTGTGCGCCCCACGCGGCTGGTTGCTCCGGTCATGGTCAAACAAAAGCAGGGTGCGATCATCAACATCTCCACCTTTGCCGCCTTCGAGCCGGACCCGGTCTTTCCCACCTCCGGTGTGTTCCGGGCAGGGCTTGCGGCCTACACCAAACTGTTTGCCGATGCCTATGCAGCCGACAATGTGCGCATGAACAACGTGCTGCCGGGCTTCATCGACAGCCTTCCGGAAAAGGAAGAGTTTCTCTCGCGCATCCCGCTGGGGCGCTACGGATCGTCGCGTGGAGAAATCGGCGCGACCATTGCCTTCCTTGCGTCGCCGGGAGGCGCATACATTACAGGGCAGAACATCCGCGTCGATGGAGGGATAACACGGTCGGTATGAGCAACGTTATTTCCGCAAACAACCTTTCGCTCACCTTTGAAACCAATGACGGGCCGGTGCATGCCCTGTCGAATGTCGATCTTGAGATCGAGAAAGGTGAATTCGTTTCCTTCATCGGGCCGTCAGGCTGTGGCAAGACGACATTTCTGCGCGTCATTGCCGATCTGGAAAAGCCGACGGGCGGCGAAATAACCGTCAACACAATGACGCCGGAGGAAGCGCGCAAGTCCAGAGCCTATGGCTATGTTTTCCAGGCCGCATCCCTGTTTCCGTGGCGCACGATCGAAAGAAACATCTCCCTGCCGCTTGAGATCATGGGCTATTCAAGGGCCGAGCAGGCTGAGCGGGTAAACCGCACGCTGGAGCTCGTCGATCTTTCGAATTTCGGCAAGAAATATCCCTGGCAACTGTCGGGCGGCATGCAGCAGCGTGCCTCGATTGCCAGGGCGCTTGCCTTTGATGCCGATCTTCTTTTGATGGACGAACCCTTCGGTGCGCTTGACGAGATCGTGCGCGATCATCTCAACGAGCAATTGCTGCAGTTGTGGGACCGCACCAACAAAACGATCTGCTTCGTGACGCATTCAATTCCCGAGGCAGTCTATCTTTCGACCAAGATCGTGGTGATGAGCCCGCGGCCTGGCCGGGTGACCGATATCATCACATCCACCCTTCCCAAGGAGCGGCCGCTTGACATTCGCGAAACACCGGAATTCCTCAAGATCGCCCACCGCGTTCGCGAGGGCCTGCGAGCGGGGCACAGCTATGAGGAGTAAAAAGTTCCCCTCACCGCCTCGGCATTTGCAAGCTCAGCCTCGGCACCTCTCAAAGGTGCCCGAGCGTTGCGATTGAGGCAAGAAGTAGCATGGCACAAGGCAAGACCATTCCTGTTCTCACCATCGTCGCCATCATTGTGGCGATCTGGTATGCTTGTGTGGTCTGGCTCAATGCGCCGTTCGAATACGATCAGGCAGAACGCTTCGACCAGCCGGTGCCGGATTTTTCCGAGCTAGTCTCGGCAACCATGAGCCAGGATCGGCCAATCCTGCCCGCACCACACCAGGTGGTGGCGGAAATGTGGGATACGACGGTCAACAAGAAGATCACGTCGAAACGCTCCCTTATCTACCATTCTTGGGTGACGCTGTCGGCGACCTTGCTCGGTTTTGTTATTGGAACGGCACTCGGCATCCTGCTGGCGGTCGGCATTCTGCACAACAAGGCCATGGACAAGTCGGTCATGCCATGGGTGATCGCTTCCCAGACCATCCCCATTCTGGCCATCGCGCCGATGATCATCGTCGTGCTCAATGCGGTTGGGCTTTCCGGCCTCCTGCCCAAGGCGCTGATCTCGACCTATCTTTCCTTTTTCCCGGTTGTCGTCGGCATGGTGAAGGGGTTGCGCTCTCCCGATAACATGCAGCTCGACCTGATGCGCACATGGAACGCTTCGACATCGCAAACCTTCTGGAAACTGAGATGGCCGTCCTCCATGCCCTATCTCTTTACTTCGCTGAAGGTAGCCGTTGCCATTTCGCTGGTCGGCGCGATCGTGGGCGAACTGCCGACCGGTGCGGTTGCCGGCCTTGGCGCGCGGCTGCTGGCCGGTTCGTATTACGGCCAGACTATCCAGATCTGGTCAGCCCTGTTCATGGCGGCAATTCTGGCGGCAACCCTGGTCATGCTGGTGAGCTTTGCCCATTCCTACACGCTCAAGCGCATGGGCCAGCGTGAGGAGGCGATTGCATGACGACAGGCTTGGGCTGGGTTTTCTTCGCAATTGTCTTCTGGGCGTGTGCCTGGGCGCTCAACGAATGGCTGGTACGCCAGGAAGGAAGCGGTCTTTTCTCGCGGCGGTTTCTTGGCCTGCTGGTACCGCTGGTCTTCGGCATCACGCTTCTGGTGCTGTGGGAGGGGATGACCCGCGGTTTCAACATACCGACAGTGCTGCTGCCTCCGCCCTCGATGATCTGGGAGCGGATCATCAACTCGCTGCCGATCCTGTGGGCCGATTTCCGCCAGACCTTTCTCAAGGCCGTTATTGCCGGCTATGCGCTGGGCTGCGGACTGGGGTTCCTTACCGCATTGGCCATCGACCGCTCTCCGTTTCTCAAGCGAGGGCTGCTGCCGCTGGGAAATTTTGTCTCCGCCCTTCCGATCATCGGCATCGCACCCATCATGGTGATGTGGTTCGGGTTCGACTGGCAGTCGAAAGCTGCCGTTGTCCTGATCATGACCTTCTTTCCAATGCTCGTGAACACGGTGCAGGGCCTGTCTGCAGCAGGTCATATGGAGCGCGACCTGATGGGTACTTATGCAGCAAGCTGGTGGCAAACGCTGGTCAAGCTTCGCCTGCCGGCGGCAGCGCCCTTCATCTTCAATGCGCTCAAGATCAATTCGACATTGGCACTGATCGGTGCCATCGTTGCCGAATTCTTCGGCACGCCCATTGTGGGCATGGGATTTCGTATTTCCGCCGAAATCGGCCGGATGAATACGGATATGGTGTGGGCAGAAATCGCCGTGGCAGCCCTTGCGGGCTCCGCATTCTATGGGGTGGTGGCACTGATCGAACGTGCCGTCACCTTCTGGCATCCGTCCGTGCGCGCAGCGCGGACTTAAACAGGGAGAAACCGAATATGAGAAAACTGACCACGTTAATGCTGGCGGCGGCCATGTCGCTGGCCTCCTTCAGCGCCTGGGCGGCTGACAAGGTAACCTTGCAGCTCAAATGGGTGACCCAGGCCCAGTTCGCCGGCTACTACGTTGCCAAGGACAAGGGCTTTTATGAGGAAGAAGACCTTGATGTTGAAATCAAGCCGGGCGGGCCGGATGTCGCCCCGCCGCAGGTGATTGCAGGTGGTGGTGCCGATGTGGTGCTCGACTGGATGCCCTCCGCACTGGCTACCCGCGAAAAAGGCGTGCCGCTGGTCAACATTGCCCAGCCATTCAAGTCCTCCGGCATGATGCTGACCTGCCGCAAGGATTCCGGCATTACCTCACCAGCTGACTTCAAGGGCAAAACCCTCGGTGTCTGGTTTGGCGGCAATGAGTATCCGTTCCTCAACTGGATGAACAAGCTCGGCCTTTCCACCGATGGTGGCGAGAATGGCGTCACGGTGCTCAAACAGGGCTTCAACGTCGATCCGATCCTGCAGAAACAGGCCGATTGCGTTTCGACCATGACCTACAATGAGTACTGGCAGATCATCGACGCCGGCCTGACACCGGACGATCTGGTGGTCTTCAAATATGAGGACCAGGGCGTGTCGACGCTGGAAGACGGCATTTATGTGCTGGAAGACAGCCTGAAGGATGAGGCCTTTGTCGACAAGATGGTGCGCTTCGTTCGCGCTTCCATGAAGGGCTGGAAATGGGCTGAGGAAAACCCGGACGCAGCCGCCGAAATCGTGCTGGAAAACGATGCCACCGGCGCCCAGACCGAAAAGCACCAAAAGCGCATGATGGGCGAGATCGCCAAGCTGACTGCCGGCTCCAACGGGGCGCTTGACCCTGCCGATTACGAGCGCACGGTCGAGGCCCTGATGTCCGGTGGTTCTGATCCGGTCATTTCCAAAAAGCCGGAAGGTGCCTGGACCCACATGATCACCGACAAGGCGCTTAACTGAGCGGAATTTTCGGAAAGGTGAACTATCTTTCCGAAAGCTGAGAGGAGGGCGGTTCCGCATCCGGGATCGCCCTTTTCTTTTGCTTCGCCGGAAGCTACCTATCGCGCCCAACGACGCACAGATCGGTTGAGGGACATTTGATGGGCAGAGAACCGGTGACGCTTGAAATCAGGGACGGGCTGGCCTTTGTGACCATCGACAACCCGCCGGTCAATGCGACGTCACAGGCGGTGCGCGCGGGATTGGCGGAAGCGGTACAGAAGGTGACTGTATCGAAGGTAAGGGCAGCAATCCTCAAATGCACCGGACGCACTTTCGTCGCCGGAGGCGACATCAGTGAGTTCGACAAACCGGCCGCTGAACCCCATCTGCCAGATCTCTGCAATGCGATTGAAGCCTCGCCCGTTCCATGGATTGCTGCCATGCATGGCACCGTGTTGGGCGGCGGGTTTGAACTCGCGCTTTCCTGTGCCTTCCGCCTGGCCTTGCCGGATACGCGTTTCGGCATGCCGGAAGTCAATATTGGCATCATTCCCGGTGCTGGCGGCACCCAGAGATTGCCGCGCTTGGCGGGCGCTGAAACCGCCGTGGAGATCATCTGTTCGGGCGGCATGTTTGCTGCGCCAAAGATGTGGGATGCCGGGATTGTTGATCTGTTGATGGACGATCTTGGCGATGCGGTACTAGCCTTTGCAGGCAAACTGCCGCCCCGGCCCGAGCCGGCCAGTCAGCGAAAGGCGCTCAATCCGGGTAGTGAATGGTTCGCTGCCAAACGGTCAGAACTTGAGAAGAAGGCGAGGGGACAGCATTCACCGCTCCAGGCGCTGGAAGCGATCGAATGGGCCTGCACAATGCCGTTTTCAGAAGGCCAAAAGCGCGAGCGCGAACGCTTTTTGGATCTTAGAACATCAGATCAGTCCAAAGCCCTGCGACACGCCTTTTTCGCTGAGCGGCAGGTCGCCAAACCGGAAATCCTCAAGGGTGTCGAGGCGCGGCCGGTTGAGCGCATCGTGGTCGTTGGCGGCGGTCTGATGGGCACGGGCATTGCCACGGCCTGTCTTGGGGCAGGCTGCAGCGTGCATATTCTCGAACAGAACGAAACGGGGGCGGAAGCGGCCATTGGCCGGGTCAAGGCCAACATTGATGGGGCGATAAAGCGCGGCAAGCTGTCAGAGGAAAAGGCCGCCGCGCAAATGGCCCGCCTGTCGGCAGGCTGCGAATATGAAGCTGCCCGAAATGCCGACCTTGCCGTCGAAGCGGTGTTTGAGGATTTGCAGGTCAAGAAGGACACCTTTTCCCGCCTGGCTGCCGTCATGCCGGAACATGCCATATTGGCAACCAACACGTCCTACATCGATCCGCGGCTGATCTTTGAAGGCATTGCCAATTCCGCCCGCTGCCTCGGCCTGCACTTCTTTTCACCAGCCCACATCATGAAACTGGTGGAAATCGTGCAGATGCCGGAAACTTCCAAACAGACACTTGCCACCGGCTTTACACTTGCCAGCCGGTTAAAGAAAATCCCGGTTCTGTCGGGCATTTGCGACGGCTTCATCGGCAACCGGATGCTGGCTGCCTACCGGCGTCAGGCCGATTACATGCTTGCCGATGGTGCATTGCCCCATGAGGTGGATGCAGCAATGCGGGCTTTCGGCATGCCGATGGGGCCTTATGAACTGCAGGATCTGACCGGACTGCAGATTGCCTGGGCCAACCGCAAGCGGCAGGCCGCAACGCGTGATCCGCGCGAGCGCTATGTCACCATCGCCGACCGGCTCTGCGAGATGGAACGTTTCGGCCAGCGCAGCGCGATGGGCTGGTACCGCTATGAGGCGGGGTCGAAGAAACCATTGCACGATCCGGCTGTGGAAGCCTTGATCACCCGCTATTCCGCCGAACAGGGGATCACGCGGCAGGCTTTCTCACCGGAAGAGATTTCCGGCAGGCTGATCGCGGCCATGGTCAATGAGGGTGCGTTGATTGTTGAGGAAGGCATCGCCTGCTCGGCCGATGACGTCGATGTGGTGAAGCTGCATGGCTATGGTTTTCCCCGCTGGCGCGGCGGGCCCATGTTTTACGCGCAAAGCCGTGGCATTGGCGAAATTGCTGGCTTCATGCAATCGGTTGCGGCACAAAGCCCTGATTCCTGGAAGCTCTCGAAACTGCTTTCCTGACCCTCGTCATGTTCGCTACGCTGTCTCGCTCCGGGCGCTGTTCAGTTCCTGCCGCAAGCGCTCTTCTTCCAGTGCCGCCGGGGAAGAAAGACCAGCCAGCAAACGGTAGGCTACCGGTGTAACGAAAAGCGTGGCGGTGGTTGCAAGGCCAAGCCCGCCGGCGATCACCCAGCCAAGCGCCACCCGCGCTTCGGCGCCTGCTCCGCTTGCCAGTACCAGCGGTATGGCCCCAAGGACGGTTGAAACCATCGTCATCATGATCGGCCGCACCCGGCGGATGGCCGCCTGTTCGGCGGCGTCGGCAACGCTCATGCCGCTGTTTCGCAACTGGTTGGCGAACTCGACCATCAAGATGCCGTTCTTTGCCATGATGCCAACTAGCAGGACGAGACCAATCTGCGAATAGACGTTCAGACTTGTTCCCGTGAGCACCAGCGCAAAGACTGCGCAGGCAAGGCCGAGCGGGACGGTCAGCATGATGATCAGCGCAGAAACAAAGCTCTCGAACTGCGCCGCCAGAACCAGCAATACGACCACAATGGCAAACAGGAATGTGGTGCGCATGCCGCTTTCGGTATCTTTCAGCGTGGCAGCTTCCGCCAGCGGTGCAAGCCGTGCCCCGGCAGGCAGAAGCGGTGCAGCAAGTTGCTGGGCTTCGGCGAGCGCCCCGGCGATTGAAAAACTGCCGTCCAGGCTTGCAGTCAAGGTAACGGCACGGCGGCGTTGCTCGCGCCCGAGCGATGGTGCGACCGCTTTTTCTTCCAGGGTGGAAATCGACGAGAGGGGAACGGTCCTTCCGTCTGAAGCCTTCAGGAAAATATCTTCAAGATCGGATGGATCGTTGATCGGGTTGGAGGTTGAAATCATCTTCACATCAACGGCACGGTCGCCGACAAAAACCGACCCGACGGAGCGGCCATCCAGCATCGCCTGAACGACCGGCGCCAGCCCGTCAATGTTGATCCCCAGATCGGAAGCGCGTTCGCGGTCGATGGAAATGGAAAGCTGCGGCTGTGTTGTCTCGTAGGATAGCCGGATACGGCCGAAACGCGGGTCAGCCTCCATCCTGGCCATCAGTTCCTCAGCCGCCGCCGCAAGTTCATCATAGTCATCCCCCAGCAGGGCCACTTTGAGCCCTTCACCCGCATTGCGAATGCCCAGGCTGTTGGGCTGAATGGCGAAGGCGCGGATACCCGGCACGGTGGCCAGCTTTCGGTTGACCTCTGCGGCGATTTCCTGCTGGCTGCGCTCGCGTTCGTCCCAGGGGGCCAGGGTGAGCACGGCAAAACCGTTGTTTGCCTGGCCGCGTATTCCGGCAATGGAGAAAACGTTCGTAACCTCTCCACTGGTTCGCAACGGTTCAACCAGCGCTTCTATCTTGCGCGTCTGTGTGCTGGTGAAATCCAGGCTGACGCCCTGTGGCGCGCTCACGAACATCAGGATGACGGCACGGTCCTCCGGCGGGGTCAGTTCCTTGCGAAGGGTCCCATACAGCACCACCGCGGCAAGGGCAGCCGCAACCGATACGGCGACAACCACCAGCGGTGCGGCAAGACATGCCCTCAACAGCCGCGAGTAAATTGCAATCAGCTGCTCACCGAAACGGCTTGCCGGGCCGCCACCGCTCTTTTCGGGTGCAGAAGTGAGAAAACGCGAGGCAAGCATGGGGCAGAGCGTCAGCGCGACAAGCGATGAAATGGTAACAGACAGCGCAAGGGTGAAGCCGAACTCGCCAAACAGGGCGCCGACCTTGCCGGGCAGAAAGGAAATCGGAATAAAGACGGAGGCCAGCGTCGCCGTGGTGGTTATGACGGCGAAGAAGACTTCCCGCACACCAACGACGGCAGCAGCACGCGGCCCGAGGCCGGCATTGCGTTTGCTGACGATGTTTTCCAGAACGACGATGGCATCATCGACTACCAGCCCGGTGGCGAGTACGAGGGCAAGCAGCGTGAGAATATTGACCGAAAGCCCGGCAAGCCAGATGCCGCCTACCGCGCCGATCAGCGCCACCGGCAGGGTAATGGCCGGTACCAGCGTTGCCCTCAGGTTCAGCAGAAAAACGAAAATAATGGCGATAACGATACAGGCGGCCAGCAGAAGCGAGTACAGCACTTCATTGATCGACCCCTGAATAAAGGTGGCGTCATCGCTGGTTACCTGGATGCTGACGTCATCGGGCAGGATTTCGGCGATCTCCGCAACGGTCTGCCTCACACCCTTTGAGATTTCCAGCGTGTTTGAACCGGCCTGCCGCACGATGCCCATGCCAACACCGGTGCGCCCATTCGCCCTGAGCAGACTGTCACCGGGATCCGGGCCGAGCGATACCGCAGCCACATCGCCGATGCGGGTTCTTCCCCGGATGACCAGTGCCTCGAACTGGGCCGCAGTGTCTATGCCGGCGGTTGTGCGAACAACAATGTCCTGCGACGAGCTGGTCAGCGTTCCGGCCGGCGAATCGAACGCTGCATTGGAAAGTGCAGCAGCAATGTCACCGGCGTTCAATCCCCGGCTGGCAAGCTTGCTCTGATCAACGTCAATCCTGAAGATGTTGTCGCGGTCGCCATAGACATAAACATCGGCAACACCGGGAACCGCCGTCAGCCGGTCGATGACCTCATCTTCAACCAGCGTGGTCAGTTCCTGAACCGAAAGATTGGCGGAAGTAACCGCAACGCGCAAAACCGCCTGTGCATTGTCATCGCTCTTGATCACGCGGGGGTCTTCGATGTCGTCGGGCAGGTCGCGCGATACGCGGCTGATGGCATCCTTCAGGTCGTTGGCCGCGACGTCGATATCGGTTTCCGCGGTGAATTCGACCGTCACCGAACTGCGGCCAAAGGTGGAAGAGGAAGAAATCGAATCCACGCCAGGCACACGCCCCGCAGCGCCTTCGATACGGGCGGTAACTTCCCGGTCAATGGTTTCGGGCGCAGCGCCGGGATACTCCGTGCGAACGGAAACCACGGGACTGTCCACCTCGGGAAGTTCCCGCACTTCGACGCCAAACAGCGCGGCAAGACCACCGACAATGATCAGCGCGCTCAGAACAAGCGCAAGAATGGGGCGCCGCACGAACAGGCCGGCAAATCCGCCATCTGATTGCGGAGCCGTTATCATCGGCTATGCCCCGCCCGCCGGCTGTTCGGCAATGTTCAGGGCAACGCCCTCCCGTACACTCTGTACGCCCTCGATCACCGTCAGGTCGCCGGGTTGAATTTCCCCCGATACCATGACGGCATCGCTGTTGCGCTGAATGATTCGCACATCAAGCCGCTTTGCCTTGCCGTCGGCAACGTTCCACACATACGGGCCCCGGGAACTCCACTGAATGGCCAGCGGATCAACGGCGACATGCTGTTCGCCGGGAAACTTCATGTTGACGCGAAACGACATTCCAGGGCGCAGGCGATCACCGGTATTGGGAATGCTTGCGCGAATTTGCAGCGTGCGGCTGTCTCGGTCCACCCGGCTGGCAATTTGGGAAACCGTGCCCTCAAAAGGCCGGCCCGGAAAGGCAACCGCTTCCGCCTCCACGGGCTGGCCAATTCTGACAAGGGCAGCAAATCGTTCCGGCACCCAGAAATCGACAATCAGCGAAGAGCGGTCGTCTATGGTGGTAATTGCCGTCTGAGGGGTAACATAGGCACCGGCTTCCACCGGCACCAGGCCGGCTATGCCGTCGGCAGGAGCCGTGATAAGGCGGCGCTGCAAGGCAACTTCCGCATCACGCAGGGCAAGCCTTGCAGTCTCCAGTTCGCCCTTTGCATCGTCTAGCTGCACCGTGGTCGCGGCCCGGGAACGGGTAAGCTGTTCAATTCTTGAAACCTTGTTGGCAACCAGTCTTTCCTGAAGGGCTGCACGGTCGCGGGCAATACGCTCTTTGTCGGAGTCCAGTTCGGCAACAACATCGCCTTTTTTGACCCGGTCCCCGGGAGAAACATTCACCGCAGTAAGAACACCGGATTCCAATGGTACAAGCGTGATCGAGCGTGCGGCTTCTCCGTCGCCAATGGCGGTTACGGAATTATCGACCGTGGCGGTAAACGCCGGAGCGGCGACGACCAGGACACCACCGCGCCGGCCGCCTCCTGCCTTTGGCCCGCTGCCGCCGATTGAGCCGGTGGCGGTCGTTGCATCCGTGCCGGCAATACGCTTTGCCAGAGCAGGATCAAGCCCCAGGGCCTGAAGGCGCGCGGCTGCATTCGGGTCAATCCGCGTCCAGGCAAAAAGGCACACCAGACCCAGCGCTGCTATGATCAATAGCTGTTTCCACGAGGCCATGTAGGATCCTGAAGCAAAACTTGAAAAATCAAACCACTGTGTTTCCAGTGTCCCATGGAGGATGGCGGAAAGTCACGTGAAATTTCGGTTAGAAAGCTGCACCCTTCGGCGCATGGCATGCAATGGGTTTGGAACCGGCATATCGCACGCCACAATCGGCGGACTCCATGGGCAAAATAGCCGTTCCCTTTCCCAGCGCGCCGCGATATTGCAGAAATCGGGACATTTTACGCCCGGGCGGATTACAGCATGCATCAGGACAAGGCACGCCCTCTTGAAGGGGATTTCGACTATATTATCGTTGGTGGCGGGACGGCGGGCTGCGTCCTGGCCAATCGCCTGACCGCCGATGCATCGAAAAAGGTTCTGTTGCTGGAAGCTGGCGGGACCGACGCCTATCACTGGGTTCACATCCCCGTCGGCTACCTGTACTGCATCGGCAATCCGCGAACCGACTGGATGATGAAAACAGCCGCCGAGCCGGGGCTGAATGACCGGTCTTTGGTCTATCCGCGCGGCAGGCTGCTGGGGGGATGCAGTTCGGTCAACGGCATGATCTACATGCGCGGACAAGCGGCCGATTACGATCACTGGCGGCAATTGGGCAATACCGGCTGGGGCTGGGATGACGTCCTTCCCTATTTCCTCAAGTCGGAAGACCATCATGCCGGAAAGACGGATTTTCATGGTGCAGGCGGCGAGTGGAAGGTGACCCGCCAGCGCCTTTCATGGGAAATCCTCAAAGCCGTTCAGCGCGGTGCAGCAGAATTCGGCATCATGCCGCGCGACGACTTTAATGACGGAAACAATGAGGGTTCGGGGTTCTTCGAAGTAAACCAGAAACAGGGCGTGCGCTGGAATACGGCCAAGGGATTTCTGAAACCGGCAATGAAACGTCCCAATCTGAAGGTTCTGACCCACGCGGAAACCGAACATCTGATCATAGAGAACGGCGAAGTGCGCGGCGTTGCATTCCGATATGGCGGGGAAAAAAGAACCGCCCGTGCAAGGGGTGAGGTTCTGCTTGCCGCCGGTTCGATCAACAGCCCCAGAATTCTCGAATATTCCGGTATCGGCCGGGGCGATGTGTTGAACGCCCTCGGCATTGATGTGGAGCATGAAAGTCCCGGCGTTGGGGAAAATCTTCAGGATCATCTGCAACTTCGGACGATCTACAAGGTGCGCGGCGCAAGGACTTTGAACACACTGGCTAATTCCCTTTTCGGCAAGACGCGGATGGCCCTTCAATATGCCCTGACACGCTCAGGCCCGCTTTCCATGGCGCCCAGCCAGTTCGGCATGTTCACCAAATCAGACCCGTCCCTGGCCACACCGGATCTGGAATATCACGTCCAGCCCCTGTCGACAGACAAGCTTGGCGATCCGCTGCATGATTTTCCCGCGATTACCATGTCGGTCTGCAATCTGCGGCCGGAGAGTGTTGGTTCAAGCCACATCGTCAGTCGCGACATTGCCCACCAGCCCGAAATCAGGCTGAACTATCTGTCTGCAGCGCGAGACCGGCAGGTTGCAGTCGAGGCATTAAGACAGGCACGCCGCATCATGACCGCAAGGGCACTGGCACAATATGAACCGCAGGAACTGCTGCCGGGACCAGCGGTCGTATCCGATGATGAGCTTTTAAGCGCAGCCGGTGACATCGGCACGACGATTTTTCATCCCGTCGGCACATGCAGGATGGGACAGGATGAACGATCAGTGGTCGGCACGGACCTGAAAGTGCACGGCCTTGGCCGTTTGCGCATCGTCGATGCTTCCATCATGCCGAAGATCGTATCCGGCAATACCGCCTCACCGGTAATAATGATCGCCGAAAAGGCAGCCGATGCCATTTTGAAGGATGCGGCGGCACATTAAGTAGAGCCCGGCACACCGTTCTTGGGTGTTATTTGGACGCCCCATCAAAAACGCCTGTTCAACATGCATGCATCATTTGGAAGAATGGTGCCCGGGGGCGGATTTGAACCACCGACACGCGGATTTTCAATCCGCTGCTCTACCCCTGAGCTACCCGGGCATCTTTGCAGGATATGGGGTGACGGAGCAAAGCCCCGTTCAAGACTGCGCGGTTTATAGTGGCTGTCCCGTGGCCTGTCCAGTGGATTGGAAGTCTGCCGCAACAAATATTTCAGCCGGATCAGGCATGCTGGTTTGCAGGTCGCTTCCATTGCCTGTTGCATGGCGCATGGACTAGTTTTCCGCCCCGCTGGAACTGTCGTCAGCCGGTTCGGCAGGCACCGCATAACTGCCGGAAAACCAGCGGTTGAGATCGACGTCGGAGCATCGTGTGGAACAGAACGGATAGGTGTCGCGGCTCGAGGGCTTGCCGCAATTGGGGCAGGCAACCGGCTTGCGCAGAGGCGCCACCTTGTCTTTTCCGTCGCTCATGATCAGGTTCGGTTCACCCAGTTGAAATAAACCGGATACCCTTCGCCTGCCAGCAGGGATACCGTCTCATGCACCGGCAGGCCGACAACGTTGGTATAGGACCCCACCAGTTTGACCACAAAAGCACCGGCGAGGCCCTGAATGGCATAACCGCCGGCCTTTCCGCGCCATTCGCCGGAAGCCAGATAAGCTTCGATTTCCTCGCGCGACAGCCGTTTGAAGCGCACACGGGTTTCCACCAGCCGGTGCCGGAAAGCGCCCTTGGGCGTTACCAGTGTGATGCCGGTATATACACGATGGGACCGGCCTGACAGAAGCCGCAGGCTGGTCGATGCCTGGTCCAGCATTTCCGCCTTGGGCAGAATGCGGCGCCCCAGTGCAACCACCGTGTCCGCAGCCAATATCAGACAGCCCTGGAGTTCCGGCGTGCGCGAGGCGTTTTCGACCGCCAGTTCCGCCTTTTCGCGGGCAAGCCGTTTGGCAAGCGTGCGCGGTGCCTCCCCCCGGGCCGGTGTTTCATCGGCGTCGACGGGGCAAAGATGGTCAGGCTCGATGCCCGCCTGCTGCAGCAACTGCAGGCGTCGGGGCGAACCGGAGGCCAGGATGAGCTTCAACCTGCCCGACATGTTGCGGTCCTATTTGAAACGGTAGGTGATCCGACCCTTGGTCAGATCATATGGCGTCATTTCCACGAGCACCTTGTCGCCGGCCAGAACGCGGATACGGTTCTTGCGCATGCGGCCCGCCGTGTGGGCGATGATTTCGTGGTCGTTTTCCAGCTTGACGCGGAAAGTGGCGTTGGGGAGCAGTTCGCTCACCACGCCCGGGAACTCGAGAACTTCCTCTTTCGGCATTCTACCTCTTTTATATTGGCCCCGGAGCCTTGCCTGTCATCCGGTGGCAGTTTTCCCGGCCATATGGTGCTGCCGGGGTTGATCCGCGCGGAACCTATCCCAGCACGGCGCAAAAGTGAACTGTCAAGATTAAAAGCCGGTCTATTTTTCCCCCTGGGTGGGAGTGGCAAACCGGCTGCGTATTTTTTCCTCCAATGCGTCGCGAACCTGCCGGTAGCCCTCCAATACCTGTTCGCGGCTTCCGGCGATGGTGGAGGGGTCCATGGTCGGCCAGTATTCGACCTCGATTGCCTGTCCGGCAGCGACATCCAGGGCCCTGTGATGGGCCTGCGGCGAAAGGGTGACGATAAGGTCGAAGTAGATGTCCTCAAGGTCATCGAACAGCTTTGTTTTGTGCGTGGTCATGTCGAGCCCGCGCTCGCTCATGACAGCAGCTGCAAAGCCATCGGCTGCACCCTCTTCGACGCCGACGGAATCGCAATAGATGGTGGTTCCGTAAAGGTTCTTGAACAGGCGTTCGGCCATTGGCGAGCGGATGGAATTCATGGTGCAGGCAAACAGGACCGAGGTTACCGGCGCAGCATCGTCATCTGCTTTTGACGGCACCTGACCGGCTTTGCCGCTTCTATCGTCTGTCCCGCTCATCCGCGCCAATGCAACACGCAAATCAGGGTAAAGAGCCGCCGGGCTGTGTCGAAATCCACCTCTATCTTGCCCTTCAGGCGTTCCTGCAGGGTCTGTGACCCTTCATTGTGCAGGCCGCGCCGACCCATGTCGATCGCCTCGATCTGCGCCGGCGAGGACGTGCGGATCGCCTCGTAATAGCTCTCGCAGATCATGAAATAATCCTTGATGACCCGTTTGAACGGGGTCAGCGACAGCATGTGCACGATAACCGGCATGTCGTCTTCCCGCGTAATGTTGAAAACCAGCCGGTTTTCGGCGAGCGACAGGGACAGTTTATAGGGGCCGCCTGAATCGCCTTCGGGAGGAACGAGTTTTCCTCAATCAGGTCGAAGATGGCCACCGCCCGTTCATGTTCCACATCGGGTGTTGCACGGCCGAAGGAGTCGCTGTCCAGGACAACGTCCACCAAACGGTTCTGGGATTGATCTTGCGCGGACATGACGGCGAAACAGGCTCACGGAAATGTTGGAGGAAACCGGAACCGCTCCGGCATCGCAAAGGTCAATATCAGCGATTCATCCGGATTGAAACAGACCTGCCATGGGCTTGCAATCCTTCGGCTTCCGCCAGGGTTACTGCAGCCGGGCCGATGGCGGCGAGTTGATCGGGCCCGCATTTGAGGATCGACGTGCGCTTGACGAAGTCCAACACCGACAAGCCGGAGGAAAACCGGGCCGAGCGCGCGGTGGGCAGAACATGGTTTGAACCGCCCACGTAATCGCCGATTGCCTCGGGCGTGTGCTTACCCAGGAACACGGCGCCTGCATTGCGCACGCCATCGAGAAGGGCTTCCGGGTCTGCGGTGGCGATTTCAAGGTGCTCGGGTGCAAGGCGGTTTACCAGCGGCAGGGCATCGGCAAGTTTTTCAACCGTGATGATGACACCGTAGTCCCGCCAGCTTGCCGCGGCAATTTCCGCCCTTGGCAAGGTCTGCAAATGCCGTTCCACGGCTTCGGCAACGCTGGCGGCCAGTTCCGGCGAATCGGTAATCAGGATCGATTGTGCGGCGGTATCGTGTTCTGCCTGGGCCAGCAGGTCGAGGGCCAGCCAGTCGGGATTGTTCTCACCATCGGCCACGATCAGCACTTCGGAAGGGCCGGCGATCATGTCGATGCCGACCGTGCCGAAAACCTGCCGTTTGGCCGCGGCAACATAGGCATTGCCTGGCCCGACAATCTTGGCAACGGGGGCGATGGTCTGTGTGCCATGGGCAAGAGCCGCCACGGCCTGTGCGCCGCCGATACGATAAACCTCATCGACACCGGCAAGATCGGCCGCCGCCAGAACCAGCGGGTTGAGTTCGCCGCCGGGAGAGGGGACTACCATCACTAGCCGTTCAACCCCGGCAACCTTGGCCGGAACGGCATTCATCAGAACGGAACTTGGATAGCTTGCCGTTCCTCCAGGCACGTAAAGCCCTACAGCCTCCACCGCTGTCCAGCGTGACCCAAGCTCCACGCCGGCTGCATCGCTATAGCGGTCATCCTGCGGCATCTGTTTTTCGTGATGGGAGTGGATGCGGTCGCGGGCCAGGGTCAGCGCATCAAGCTGTTCTTTGGGGACACAATCCGTTGCAGCGGCAATTTCATCCGCCGAAACCTGCAATTGCTCCGCTTCAATCGTTAAACGGTCGAAGCGGGCGGTATAATCAAGCAGGGCGGCGTCACCCCGTTTGCGCACATCGGCGATGATGCTGGCAACGACTGCGTCAACATCGGCGGATTGTTCCCGCTTGGCGGAGAGGATCGACGCAAATTGCGCGTCAAAATCTTTCTGGGTGCTGTCAAGTCTTTCGGGCACGGGCTGCTTTCTCGATTGCCGCAGGTTCAATCCTTGTGGACAGGGACAGAGGATGCCTGCCAGGAAGCATCCATGTCGGTGAGTTGAACCTCGACGCACTCCACCGTCAGGCGGATTTGAAAATCACCGGAGAAGACAAGATCGATGGTTCCTGCCGGCGGATCTTCAGGGGTATAGAGCACTGCCAGCAGGCAAAGGACCTGCTCCTTGTCGCGCTGGTTGATGCCCTGGGTTGCCGCATTTTGGACCCGCTCGAAATGCAGAACCGACTTGCGGCGTTCTTTCTGTTTTTCGCCTTCTTCCCAGGCAAACCGGTTGAGTTCGAGGACAAACCGGCGTTCGGCGGGAAGAAAACGGACATCCTTCAGCTTGAGAACGGCGTCCTGGCAATGGGCGGAAATTGCGGCCAGATCCTCTGCATCCAGTGCAACCAGCTTTCTTCGGTTTTCCTTCATGGCAGCTTCCTGCGTACCCGGTTCGGGGTGCATGTTTACCTTCGCCGTTGAGGTAGAAAAGCTGACGTTGAAAAGCAAGGCTTTCGATGGTCGCAGAGCTTGAGCGGTATTTTCCCGTTTGATGGCGATCAGGCCGAAATCCGCTCTACGGCGGCGCCGCAGGCTGACAGTTTTTGTTCCAGATGTTCAAAGCCGCGATCGAGATGGTAAACGCGTGTAATCGTCGTATCCCCTTCTGCAACCAGTCCTGCCATGACAAGGGAAACCGAGGCACGCAGATCGGTTGCCATTACCTGTGCACCTTTCAGGGCAGAAGGGCCGTGAACGGTGGCTTCCTGCCCGTCCAGGGTGATCTGGGCGCCGAGACGGGCAAGCTCCTGAACGTGCATGAAGCGGTTTTCAAAAATCGTTTCGCGTATCGTGCTGGTCCCTTCTGCCTGGGTCATCAGCGCCATGAACTGTGCCTGCAGATCGGTTGGAAAGCCCGGAAAGGGTTCGGTGGTCACATCGACGGGCTTGATGCCATGGCCGTTGCGCATGACGCGGATGCCGTCGTTTTTCTCCTCGATCTCGACTCCTGCGCGCACCAGCACATCCAGTGCGTTCTGCAGCAAGGATGCCTGGGCACCTTTTAGCAGCACTTCCCCGCCGGCAATCGCCGCCGCCATGGCATAGGTGCCGGTTTCGATCCGGTCCGGCAATACCCGGTGGCGTGCGCCGTGAAGCGCCTCGACACCCTCAATCGTGAGGGTCGATGTTCCCGCGCCACTGATTTGCGCGCCCATGGCAATCAGGCAATTGGCAAGGTCGGTGACTTCGGGTTCGCGCGCGCAGTTGCGCAAGACGGTTTTCCCCTTCGCCAGGGTCGCCGCCATCATGGCCACATGGGTAGCGCCGACGGAAACCTTGGAGAACGTGTAGTCGGCGCCTGTCAGGCCGCCTGTAGCCTCGGCAACGGCATAGCCGCCATCAATGGTGATTTTGGCGCCCAGGGCTTGGAGACTGTCGATGAACAGGTCTACCGGCCGCGTGCCGATGGCACAGCCGCCGGGCAGCGAGACCTTGGCCTTGTGCATGCGGGCAAGCAGCGGGCCGATAACCCAGAAGCTGGCGCGCATTTTCGAGACAAGGTCATAAGGCGCGGTGGTATCGACGATCTCGCCCGCCGTAAAGGCAATGTTGCGGCCCTGCTGGCCATTGTGCGCGCGCCGCTTGCCTTCGACGTGATAATCCACGCCATGATTGGTCAGGATGCGGATCAGCGACTCCACATCGGCAAGATGGGGGACATTTTCAAGGATGAGCTCATCGGCAGTCAGCAGCGAAGCGATCATCAGGGGCAGGGCTGCGTTCTTGGCGCCGGAGATCGGAATTACGCCATTCAGGCGGTGGCCGCCCGTTACCTTGATACTGTCCATGAAACCCGATCCCTACCTGCTTCTTTGCCACTTTCGGACGGAATGTTGGCCACAGCAGGGCAGGTTCAAACAATCACCGCCCTGCCGGCGCGTGCCTGCTCGGCGCCGTGCCCTGACCTCGTTTTGAAAGATGCAAGCTCTTAGCCGAAAGCCCCTACCGCATCAAGCAGTTGGTTTCCGAAGGGTTAACCTGAGCCCGTCCAAGCGGCAATTTTGTCAGCTTCCGGACTCTTTTCCCCGGTTGCGGGGCTTCAGGGCATCGTGCCGTGCCTGTGGCCGGGCCGGGGCCTCGCCGCTATCGGCTTTGGCAGTAATGCCGCGCAGCGCGCCCTTGCGCCGTTTCAGGTTTTCCCGCAATGCCTGCTTGCGGCGGTCGGGTTCGGGTTTGGAAGTGTTCTTGTCAGTTGCCATGATCGTAAAACCGGACCTGCCGCCCTGCTGCCCGGGCAGGGAATTCTGCGCTTGCAACACCCCTGCCCATATGGCAGAAGGCACGCGGTTTCGCAAACGGCCATGGCTTCTGCCTGACTGGCGTTGAGACGTTTTTAGCTTTGGCGAAACCCTGCCGGACGCTGCTGTAGCTCAGAGGTAGAGCACTCCCTTGGTAAGGGAGAGGTCGAGAGTTCGATTCTCTCCAGCAGCACCAGCTACCCATATAACTACTTGTTTTTATTACAAAAATCTAGTTTTATTTTTTTCAGACCCCCGTTTAGCCCACCCTTATTAGTGCGATGATATGGGCTGGTATGAACCGCTACGTTGAGTTTATAGACCAGCCAAGCTATTGAGAGCACCCAAACACCACCACCGCACTCGTCACCGTCATCGGCAGCAGTGGTCCCAACACATCCAACCCCAACACGCCCTGCACCAGTGCGGGTGAGCCATAGACATCCACATCACGAAGCACACAATCGCCAAGCCGCAAATTGGTGAGCCGGTAGCGGGTGATCTGGTGGGTGACGTTATTCGGAAGCAAAATGGTCTCGGTGCTGAGGGGCGAGAGACCGAGCGCCTGAAGTGTTGTCTCATCGAGAATGGTCACTGCCGCACCCGTATCAAAGATCAGTGGCACCGTGGCGTCTTTGCCAGCCTGACCAGCAATAGAGACCTCCACCAGAAACACCTGTGCTGGGGTGCTGAATAGGAGCGGCACCGCTGTCTGCTTGCCGGTACATCCCGCCAATACCAACACCCCGAGAAACCACCACCACTTCACCACACCACCGCCTTGTGCACAGAGCGGTGAAACAGAATTGGTAATTGTGTTGTATGCTGAGGTGGGTGGCTGGTTTTGGGGCTATCGAGAGGCGCTTTAGCGCGTTCCTTGAACTCTCCCAGTCACCGGTATGTCCTTGCAATGACAGTGATTGCAGAGCCGTGCAACTGAATTACCAATTCTGTTGCAAGGCTTCCTCCTATGAAATCCACCCCCGTGTCCATGCAACTTCATGCCGCCAGTGGTGCGCGGCTCTACCTCAATCGCCACGAGCGACTGAGCTTCATGCGGGTAGCCAAAACAGCCCCCATACCCACCCGAAGCCTCTGCCTCACCCTTGCCTATACAGGGTGCCGTGTCAGCGAAGCCCTCGCCCTGCAGGGCAGTGCCATAGACACCACCAACAACGTCATAGCTTTCCGGTCATTGAAGAAACGCCAGAAGCTCCATATCAGGGAAGTGCCGGTGCCACCGGCACTGATCAAACTGCTGTCAGCCGACCATACCCTCACCGAGCAAGCCCTCGACCAACGACTCTGGCAGATCAGCCGCACCACCGCCTGGCGGCGTATCAAACGGGTGATGGCAACTGCCCACGTGACCGGCATTCATGCCTCACCCAAGGGCTTGCGCCATGGCTTTGGGGTCGCCGCCATTCAAGCCGGTGTGCCGCTTAATCTCCTCCAGAAATGGATGGGACACGCCAATATCGGTGTCACGGCTATCTATGCCAATGCCATGGGACCGGAAGAATACGCGGTGGCGAAACGGATGTGGTGAGGACATACCAAAACACCACCCGTATGTGGGTGGTGTATGTGGGGACATTGTGGGTCAGAGCGGTTCATGCTGTTGCAGAAGCCAGCCACATCCGTCCGTGACTCCATGTCTATCCTTTAGGGATAGGATTTAGCGCGGGGGCTGATAGCTAGAAGCGCCAGCCCCAGCGCTTCAAAGTATATGGTGTTGCGCGGCTCCGGCTCCCAGATACGCCGAGGCTTGGGAACCCATGGCAATAACTCGGGAAACCGCTCTGCCAGAGCAACCGCTTCATCATACTTGTTCTTGAAGCGTTTCACTCGCTCCACGGATACATCGAGCAGGTAGTTATGCTCTCCGATCCGCTCTATAGCGGCAATGAGCGAACGGGTCTTGGCACTCTTGCTACTCTCTGCCTGTACTTTCTCAGTTACCAGCACATCGGGCTTCAAATCATTGATCAGGCGTTGCGCATAGCCTGCCGCCTGCTCAGTTGAGACGCTGGCTTTGCGCGACAAGCCCCAGTCTTTCAGCTTCTCGCCGATGAGATAGACATAGCCGATTTTGCCGGTGGCAACGGCAATCGCCAGCACCTTAAGCCGCGCCATTCTCCGATTCACTTAGGTGGGCTGATAGCTGGTTTAGCGTGTGCTGGCGGTTGGGGCGGGGCAGCCAGTGCGTGGGCGCATCCGGCAGTGATGGCAGACGCTCGGCGAGTTCCGTACGGGCACTGGCAAACGCCTCTCCAAACAGGCGCTCAAAGGAACGTCCGTAGAGCAGTGAGAGCGTGCAAATGCTCTGAATGGACGGTGTACTGCGTCCGCTTTCAAAGCGTGAGATAAGTGAGGGATGCACATCCAGAAGATGCGCGCAATCGACCTGGGTGAGACCCGCTTTGCGGCGGGCGACCCGCAGATCCAAGGCAAAGGTGTTGTTCATAAGGTGGTGCTTAAACTGTTAAAGCTCGTCCAGTTTAAGACCGGCATCGTTTCGGGCGTAGTACCCCCAATGTGCAGTATTGGCACTAAGACCAGTCTAGACACAACACCATCCGCTCTGTCTGGTGAGCGTTGGTTGGAGGGGTGAAACCCCTCCAATCACAAACCGAGCGGATGGTATTACAGTCCTAGTGCCAGTGTGTTTTCCTAGGCGGGATGATACCGGTTTCTTGCAAACCGATACAAGCAGGCTCCACTGACGATTACCGCACATGAAGCCTTCTTTCTTAGAGACGAATGGCGCGTAGACTTCTGTCATGAACGACCAACCAGAACACGTCCGCCAGTTTCTGGCAATTTGCTGGCGCATGTATCAGCGGATGGAGCGCGAGGGCACGTGGGCATTTGGTGACCTGGATGCGCCACCACTGCCGCCAACATCTCGGGGATAGACTGGGGGATACCGTATCCCCCTAGAACAATGAGCCTATCCCTCAACACCGCCACTCATAGCAGCCCATACGTTCACCATCAGGGTGGCGGGAATCAGTGAGTGAATTGTCGCCGTGCCCAAGCGGCGGCAATTCGGCTCGCACCCATGCTTTGTCAGCCGCTCGCAATAACCAAAACAATGTATGAACCAGTATTTCGCTTATGTACGCGTCTCCACTCCCAAACAGGGTGAAGGCGTCTCACTCGAAGCCCAGCGGGAAGCGATAGAACGCTACGCCGCCGCCCATAGTCTCACCATCACCCAGTGGTTTGAAGAAAAAGAAACTGCCGCCAAAGCTGGGCGTCCGGTCTTTTTGTCCATGATCAAAGCCCTCCGCAATGGGGAAGCTACGGGCTTGATCATGCACAAGATCGACCGCAGTGCCCGCAATGGCGCTGACTGGCTGGCGATTGGTGAACTGTCTGATGCCGGCACCGATGTCCGCTTTGCCACCGAGAGCCTCGATTTTCGCTCCCGCAGTGGACGGCTCTCGGCTGACATCCAAGCCGTCATCGCCGCAGACTACATCCGCAATCTGCGCGAAGAGACCGTCAAAGGCATCAACGGGCGATTGAAGCAGGGTCTGTATCCGTTCAAAGCCCCGATCGGGTATTGCGATAACGGTGGCGGGAAACCCAAAACCCCTGACCCACTGCGGGCACCGCTTATCCAGCAGGTCTTTGAACTCTACGCCAGTGGGGAATACTCACTGCGCAGTTTGGTGATGGAAATGGACGAGCGCGGGTTGCGCAACCAGGGTGGCAAGCCACTCTCCAAGCATGGCATCGAAACCATCCTCGCCAACCCCTTCTACACCGGACTGATCCGCATCAAGACAACCGGTGAGACCTATCAGGGTGTGCATGAGCCGCTGATACCGGTTTCTTTGTTTGATACCGTTGCAGACGTGCGGGCAGGCAAATGCGGCAAGAAGGTCACCAAACACCGCCACACCTATCGCGGGCTGTTTCGGTGTACCTTGTGTGGCTATGCCATGATCCCCGAGCGGCAAAAATCATACGTATACTACCGCTGTCAAACCACGCAGTGTCCCACCACCTGTGTGCGGGAGGACGTGTTGGAAGCAGCGGTGGCTGACCTTCTGGAGCGGGTGGCGTTATCGCCCGAAGACATTACCCGCATTACCGAAGAGATCGAAGCGTGGAACAGCAAACAGACTGCCCACGATCCCCGTGACGGTATCCGCCTCCAGCTGGAGCACACCAAGCGGCGGCTGGATCGCCTCACGGATGCTCTCATTGATCAGCTGATTGACAAAGACACCTTCACCAACCGCAAGCAGTCCTTGGAACTTGAACGCTTGCGTCTTGAGAAATCGCTCGCCAAGCAAACCGAGGCACATGTCGAACCTGACCGTATCCGGTACTTCCTCGAACGGATAAAAAGCCTGAAAACCATGTTTATTTCAGCGATTGCCACGGAAAGACGGGAGATCGTGCGCTGGGCAACATCGAACTGTCTGGTGGAGCGAAAAAACGTATATCTAGAGCCAGCTAATTGGCTGGTAGCAGTGGAAGCTGTGCGCAGTGGCACCGATGGTGACCCTCACAGCCCCAATCCTCGAAGCAGGCAGGAAATGATTGAAGCGCTGATTGTAGCGGAAAGAGCAGTGTCAGCGACCGAAGGTTTGTTATCTCTTCCTTGAGATGATTCAATAGCACGAGAGCGTCGTCCTCCACTGTTACACAGAACACTGAACTTCCGGTTTTGAAGTGGCTTTATCCTGGATGAAGCGTACAGTTCTGCATTAAGAAAAGAGCACAAACCAATGATGCTGGAGGGGCACCTTGAAGAACAATTTGCACTTATTGCGCAGGGAGATGAGCGCATGGTGCGCAACAATTCCGAGCGGTGGATAGTCGATCCAGAAGGTTGGAGAATCAAGCTCCCAGCAAATCTCGGTTTGCTTGAAAATCATGATGAGACCCTAATATCCAAGAAATGATAAAATCACTACATGTCCAATATTAGATTATCCCGCGGACTTTGCGCAATTGTAGGTGAAGCTATCCCCGGCTCTCACTCGACTCTTGATGCGCTCTTCAAGTCAGCTGGAGCGCCTGGCGATCCGCCTGATCTCGCACACCATTCAAAGTGGAAGGAATGGCTTTTTCGAGCCGGGCAAGACGAGTCGGTCGATAGCCTCGCGGTGCTTGGCGATGTTCTAGAGGAATTTATGGACGTGCCACCGATTGATCCCGATGACCGCAACGATTGGGGACTGCAGCGTGCCCGTGTTGTGGAAGCTCTTGAAGCGAATGGGTTTCGCTATTTTCAGGGCGGTCGAGTTCTACCAAATGGTGAAAAGCAAGACGAGCCAACAATACAGCCCAAAGGAAGCAAATCTGCCATTAGACCTTCATCACTTGATGAGCTGTTAGGTGTACTAGTGAAGGGCTTGCCGCGAGCGGTATATCCGCTAGCAAACCGCAGAAAGGGCGCCACCAGTCTCTCTTTCAATTCAGAGTACGATATTCAGGATTTGCTTCACGCTATGTTACGTCCTTGGGTATCGGACGTGCGTCCGGAGGAGTTTACGCCAAGCTACGCTGGTACGGCTACCAGGATGGATTTTCTTCTCCCGGAGCATTCTGTAGTTATTGAAACCAAACTGGTGCGCGACAAAGCACATGCTCGTAAAGTTGGCGATGAGCTGATCATCGATATCGATCATTATCGAGTTCATCCTGATTGCACCTACCTATGGTGCGTGCTCTACGATCCAAACCAGTACATACAAAACGCTGGTGGATTAGTGAGAGATTTATCAGGGGAAAGCAAAAACGACAAAGGCATCATCAAAACCACAATCGTAGTGGTTTGATGTTCGGTCATTCTTTTCTCAGTTCGAGCTGTTTGTCAGGGTCTTGTTGGATGCGCTACCCAACACCAGCAAAACCGGCTTAGTTGAGCGGTTTTGCTGTCTAGGATACCTGACATGCTGATGTGACCCTCACAACCCCAGTCCTCGAAGCAGGCAGGAAATGATTGAGGCTCTGATGGAGGCTGAAAAAAGTTTAGAATTAAAGGAAAAGGTCAGCCGGAGCTGACCTTGTGTGATCATGACGAGTCAGATCACCTGTAAAAGTAACTTGTCCGGGCGTAACCCCAGCCGCCTTCTTTCTTATCAAACCAGTACAGGTCTTGCCCTGCGCGAAGGGTGTGTTTTGTTCCATCAAAGACCGTTACTGTGAGGCGGTCAGCCTCCTCATCCTTGATGCTAACGCAGACCACACGATCACTGAAAGGTTCTGCGCAACAAACCGATTCCCATGTATAGACATCAGTGTCATGAGCGTTGACTTCACTGAATTCAGCAGCCGTCAACTCCTCAACGACTTTTTCGGGAGATAACCCTCTCAGGTCAATTTCGAATGGTTTTGTGCTGGCAGCGACTTCTGCTGTTGGCATGATTTCCTCCTGATACTCGCACCGGACCAATTCCGGCGCACGTGACAGGAGAAAACTGTTCGAACCTTACCATAGGTTAGGTATTTGTCTAGAATACCAGACATGCTGATGTGACCCTCGTAGCCCCAATCCTCGAAGCAGGCAGGAAATGATAGAGACACTGATTGCAGTGGAGAGAGATGTGCTAGTGCCCGAAGGTTTGTCATCTGAACGTTGAGATGATTCAATAGTATAAGAGTGTCGTCCTCTGCATACCGTGAAATATCACCAACGTGATGTGCGGTTAAAGAGGAGGACACAATGTTCAAATTCTATGCTGGACTCTGCGTCGGTTATGCACTTTGTATCGTCACCCTGGCATTTTCCGGTGCACGGAATCTCATTCTTGAGTTTGCACACCAAATGCCCTCATCGTTTCTTTTGATGGCAGCTACTATCGGGTGTCTCGTTTGGGTCTTATTCCTGGGCTGGGTGTTTGCCACAGCTCATACCCACCACAAAGAAATCCAACAGAAGCTACATACTCGCTGACTGATCTTGACTGAGATCACGACCGCACTCGACCGGACTAGAAAGTCCGGTCATTTTCTTTCTCAGTTCGAGCTGTTTATCGGGGTCTTGTCAGATACGCTACCCAACAGCAGCAAAACCGCTCAGTTGAGCGGTTTTGCTGCCTAGGATACCTGACATGCTGATGTGACCCCACAGCTTGGCTTTCAGAACTTGTTGACCAGCGTGCATATATAGCTCTTGGTATACAGGAGTTGTCTGCTGTGATGTTCGCTCGTAGAAATGTCTATATCGGTGAACTATTGTTTTTCTGCAATTTCTTTCACCATATTCAAAGCGGCATCCCATCCTGCCAAAGAGTCAGCATATTCTTCATCAGATATTGGTTCGGTGAACTCCTCACTTCCCTTGAGGGTGGTGACGCCGTTCTGTTCACTGAACTCATATGTAAGCGTAGCGTCTATCGACCTCATTGCATTTCGTACTATATGTTGCAGTAGTTTTTCTGGCTCAAACTTGAGAAGTGTGCCAGCGATAACTTCCGCTCCGTCGGGCTTCTTGAAACTGAGTGGGCTCCCTACTTTCCAGTCGGTCACGTACTCTCCACCCATCTGTCTCGTGAGCGTTGGGTCAACAAACACGCGCCATACATTTGCGACGGGTGCTTGGATTGTGATTGATGCTTCGAGAAGTTTTGCACTCATAAATTGTATTATACCAAACTTCAAAAGTTCGGAACACCCTGTGGGGTAAGAATAGCCCCGAGTCTTCTAGACGCCCTCGGTTTTCATTTCCTGCTGCCGTTCGAACTCGACGGGCGACAGTATCCCGTTCTTGACATGCTTGCGCTTCGGATTGTGCCCCTCACAACCCCAATTCTCGAAGCAGGCAGGAAATGATAGAGACACTGATTGCAGCGGAAAGAGAAGTGTCTGTGCCCGAAGGTTTGTCATCTAAGCCTTGAGATGATTCAATAGGGACAGAGTGTCGTCCTCTGCATACCGTGAAATATCACCAACGTGATGTGCGGTTACAGAGGAGGATTCAATGCGTTTTTTTCACGGAATGTTCTTTGGGCTGTGGGTTGCATCTGTTATTGCCTTATGGGGTAATCAAAACTTCTTCCCGCTTATAATAGCCCCGACGGCTCTTTGCGTTGTTGCTGCAATTTTTGCCTCCATAATTCCTGGACTCATCAAGGGCTTCAGGAGTGGGAGGATTGAAGATTTTCCAAAATGGTAAGGACTGTAGCGCAGACTAATCTCAGAAGCCGGACCACATGTCCGGCTTTCTCTTTTGTCTAGTTCGAGGTCCTTCAGGGGTATTACGCAAAACAGGTCTCTGCCCGCGCAGCAAAATCGCTCAACTGAGCGGTTCTGCTGTCTAGGACACCTGACATGCTGATGTGACCCTCACAACCCCAGTCCTCGAAGCAGGCAGGAAATGATTGAGGCGTTAGCTGAGGCTAGCGACGAAACAGATTTCCTACATCATATGATCGAGCTTCATGCATAGTGCTGAATTACTCACTACCTCTTCGTACTTTCGGTTAGTTTTGCAAGCAAGCTGACGAACGCAATGAACTCTAGGGACTTTTCTGGATCATCCTGTATCAGTTTGTGCGCACGCGGATTGCGCAACCCTGCAACCGCCCCAGAGAACATCATCATGAAACCCTTTTGTTCCTGTGCGTCAGATTGATCAGCCAGATCATTAAATTTTAGAATCGGCTTGCTAGGATTGAATACCGTTTCCATCAACGATGTGCCGTCTTTGTTGTCGATTCCGCTGTGGACCCGAACGAGCCCATTTAGTGCTTTCACCGCATCTTCTATTGCATTTGAATAATGCCCGTCCTTGAACAAGGCGCCGCAGGCTTTCTCGATTACCGGATGCAGTTCAAGTCCCTCGTAGGCTTTCAAAGGCTTGGCAGAAACACCCCTGCCAGCGTCTTCTATTTCTTCGATAAACCCATCTCGTATGGACTGAAGTTGGGTTTTGGCAGCGGCAATTCCGCGTGTAAGACCTTCTTGTATTTCTGGAGTGGTCGGTTTCTTATAGACATTGATATTAGCCCTATCGAGATGGGTGACGTCTCTAGCGTATCTGGCGTATTCAACCGTGTGAACGCCAAATACTGATGTCATTAGAGCGTCCAGTTTTGATTCCAGTGTTGAAATTCGAGGGTCCATTCGATCTTCGATGGAATTCACATCAAACGCTTCCAATTCAGCAATTCGGCGCTCGATTTTTGGAATAGCCGCCTCCATTGCGGGTAGCGACAGGTTTGCTTCAACACGCTTTATTTGCGCTCCATCATCTGACATAGCGAACTCCTCTGTCACTTCGCACAACAGCAAACTGCGATGCGAAACAAAACCTAATTCACAGTCTGACGGGACTGCCAATTGTGGATGTCTAGAGTGAATGGGTTCGCCTTTATACAACAATGTAGCCACGCGCAAAGGTTGCCCACTGCAATGGATTTGATACTTTTGTTAAATGACGAGAATCGCAACGCATGAAAAGTTGTCACACCTTTCACAGGGTAAAATCGACGAACTACTGGACCGATACTACGCAGGCGAGAGAATAGCTTCCTTGCTTGAGCAGTTTGATATTGATGTGAGACCAAGCGCGCTTGTGGGGTTGTTTCCCCCAAAAGTTCATGATGACTTGCACTGTCCGTATTGTGATGGGCAGTCTATGATCTCAAAGCGCAGTAGCCGTTCTGGCTATAGTCGTGAACGTCCTTATTGCCCTAGTTGTAATCATCAGAATATCCGTGATTGTCGTTGTAAAAATTGCGTCAGCCAAAGACAGCAAATCCGTGCCGCTGAAGAAGCAAAGAGGCGCGATGTTATACAGCGGTTCTATGGACCTAAGAAAACGAGCGATCTGTCAAGATCGCTGACGTTTTTGGATGCGCTAAGCTTGTTATCACTAGCGCGGCATTCTCTCTGCGAAAACCTTGTAACCGTATCTCCATACTCAGAAAATCAACCTAAATTTGCTCCAACATTTGAGATCACCAACGACTTAGTCCGGCACTTGTACGGAAAGGGATATCTATGGATCAGCGAAGAAAGCGACGTTGAAGCTTTCACGTTCAACGAGGCAATGGATGATATTGAAGGATACTATCCGACAAGAGTGCAATGGCTATTTTTGCCAGGCTGTTCAGCACATGAAAAGCGTGAATTTCTTCATGATACGGAAGAGCTCGTTCGGCATGGTGACTGGCGGGAAGATTGGTACGGCGAAGCGGATACGGTTTACCATATAATTGGAAAGTATGAGTGCTTGGAGTATTTCGATTACCTTCTCAGGCAGCGTGATTTTGAGATCGATAAATTTGGTGAGAAAACACACTCCACATTTGAGGACATTTTAAAACGTTACTCGATTGCGCAGACCTTCAACATTACGTGGATGGCTGTACGCGACACCGTGGACTATTTGGCAAAAGAGGGCGTGCCTCGATACCAAGGTAAGAACTATTTTATTGGTGCTGTGCAGAGAAAAGCCGACCGAGCGACAGCCAATAAGTGGGATGTGAAGCACTCCCGACGGGACTTTGGATGTCCGCAGTCTGTGTTGAGCGCTACCTATTTCAACTTATTTCTCGAAATTGGCGATAAGGGCTTAGAGTCGCCTCTGCCGAAATTGGATGCGTAGCAGTTTCCACCGGTACATAACCAAAACAGCAAGGTGTTATTTCCACCATGCCATTCTCCGCCATCCTGTCCATCCTCGGATTGACTCAGAAAAACCGACATTTTGTGAGCGACCGCAAACGGGAACTAAACAAGCTGACCGTGAAATACGAAGGGCTATTGCGGCAAGCCAATGAGGAACTGCTTGCCGCAAAGATCATACTTGAACGGCAACTCAAACCGGCGGGACTGGATGTTGCGGAGATCGAAGAAGAATTGAAATGTCGGTGCGATGAATCGGCAATCGCTATGGCGCAAGTTGAAGAGCAAAGGGAAATGCATCTGTCGGCACGAGCAGATCGTCTGAGTGTCGAACAATGGGATGAACTAATCTCCCGCAGACAGATTCAAATTGGTGTCGCAGAAGACTGGCTTCGTATCGCGAAGACGTCAAAAGCAAAGATCGAGGCACTGCGCCAATCTCTGACACTTTGACTTAAGCGCATCTACTCAGGGTGTCTATCCCAGAGTGATTGGTTCGTACATATTGGATCGGTGAACTCTGAGCAATCCAACCCAATTACCCTCGGCATCACCCACGCCCGCCCGCCACATCAGTCCTTTGGCATTCACCAATCTGACCGCTTCTTCCACCAATACGTCATCGGGCAGACCGGTACCGGCAAGACCACGCTCCTTGAGAACATGATCCGCCAAGACACGGCGGCGGGGCAAGGACTGTGTCTCATCGATCCCCATGGTGATCTGGCTGAAGCGGTGTCTCAAAACACCACCGACACCGCCATCATCTGGGATGTCGCTGACCCTAGCTCACCCTATGGATACAACCCCCTCACACACGTAGCAGTAGCGTACCGTCCCTTGGTCGCCTCTGGTCTTATCGAGACTCTCAAAAAGCAATGGAGCGATGCCTGGGGGGTGCGGATGGAACACCTGTTACGGTATGCGCTCTTGGCGCTGCTGTCGTACCCCCATGCCACCCTCAGAGACGTGATCCCGCTCTTTCTCGACAAGCCCTTCCGGTCGCGGGTGCTGGCGACCGTCACGGACGAGCAAGTCCGCCACTTCTGGCAGGTGGAATACACTGCCATGAACTTCAAAACGGCGGTGGATGGCGTAGCCCCCATCGCCAACAAGCTGGGTGCCTTTCTGGCGCATCCGCTGGTTAGGAAAGCAGTGTGTGAGCCAGAGCAGCCGCTGCGCTTCCGGCACCTCATGGATCAGGGCACAACGCTCATCGTGAACCTCGGGAAGGGAAGACTGGGTAATGACATCGCCAACGTAGTTGGTGGTGTGATTGTCTCCAGTATCACCCATGCCGCCTATACACGGCAGGACACCAAGGAAGCCGCCCGCCGTCCATACTTCCTCTACCTTGATGAGTTTCATACGCTGACCAGTGACATACTGGCAGACATGCTCTCAGAACTGCGTAAATACCGCGTGGCACTGGTGCTCGCCCACCAGCATACCACCCAACTTTCCAAGGAGGTGCTGGAAGCGATTATCGGTAATGTTGGCAGCCTCATGGTGTTTCGGGTCGGTGCCACGGACGCCGGTTTGCTGGCTAATCAACTGGCAGCGGATATCCCCACGCCCCGTGATCTCGTGAACCTTCCGAACTACCGGATGTTCGTGAAGCTGATGATTGAAGGACGGCAGAGCAAGCCGTTTTCGGCGAAGACTATTGCACCGCTGATGCCAAGGGTTTCAGTTGCGCACCTTACCGATAGTAAGCAACATTTCGAACGCTGTTGAGAACGGCAGCTTCACCTCAAGAAATATTTTCCTTGTATCCCTAGCAAATGATATGTTAATGATTTGCTTGCGTGTTATCCACTGGGATGCGCATCAGAAGACCAAACAAGCAAGAGGACAAATCCATGAAGATCAAGTCAGCAAAATTCCCCCAAGCCGGGCTTATCTCGTTCACGGCTGACACACCAAAATCATGCACCTGGTTGAACGTTTCAATGAGTAGTCGATTTCTGTGATCCAGACGTCTCTGTTGAAGTTGAAATGGAGCATAGAAGGGACAGAAATTGACCCAGAAAAGGAAGGTCCTCGGAGAGTTTGAATACCTCACACTTCTCGCAATTCAAGCACTTGGCTCTAACGCATTTGGAGCCGAAATTTCACGTTACCTGCGGACAAAAACTGGTGACAATTTTGCAAGTTCGCAAGTCTACGTTGCGCTTAACCGCTTGGAGAAAAAGGAACTACTAACCTCCGAGGAAACCGATCCCCTGCCTGTACAAGGTGGTCGTAAACGAAGGCTCTATCGAATCGAGCAATCGGGCTTACAGGCAATCCGGGATAGAAAGGCGACCACCGATGCTGTGATTGCAGGTTCTTGGGAGCCGCAACTTAGCTGAAAGGAGCTGAGGCATTGAGGACCGTAAATCCCCAAGCGCTGAAGCCCTCGAAGTTGGCGCTAGCAGTCTTTGCGATTTCTGCCGGTTGGCATAAGCGCAAAGACACAGTCAGCGAAGTCAAGAGAGAGTTTGATGACTGGCTAGTGCCAACATTCGGGAACCGAGCCAACTACGTTTTGATGGCTCTCGCGGCGAAGTCCTTGTACAACGCGCTGCGCGGAGAAGCCCGAGACTGGCTCAGCATTTACACCGGATCCCTTAGAGGGACGGAGAAAGGAGGAAAAGTAATAGAAGACAAAACAAGTCTTGATGAAGATGATGAATGAAGCCGGTGAAACTGGATATTGCAGCACGCGATAAATAGGTTTCGAAAAAGGCGAGCTGAAGCAGCTCGCCTTTTTTTTCAAAAAAACTCACCTACAGGGTAGGTGAGTAAGGTACTTAGCTGTAGGGCGCTGGCTTAGGTCGCGCCGTGAGATATTGTACCATATTTAAAAAAATTGGTACTTTCTCAGAAAATCCTACCCACTACGAAGTAAGTGCTCCTGCCACAACTGGAGTAAGTTAAAGCGTTGCGCTAAACGCTCCCCACGCTGATACGCTCCAACCACGCCCGTATCCACTGCATGCCCCAAGCATGCCTCTTTCACCTCAAACGGCGCATCCGTGCATTCTTCTGCCCAAGAGCGAAAGGTGGCACGAAACCCGTGAGGTCTGGCTTCATAGCCTTCCCGCTCCATAAACCGGCTCATAGTGGCGTCTGAGAGTGGTTTTCCTTTGGCAGAGGGGAACAACAGATTTGACCCCTCACATTTGTGGGCTTCCTTGATCACTCTGAGCGCTTCATCGGTTAGCGGTATCTTATGCTCACGTGCGGTCTTGGTTCGCTCCGGCGGGATTGCTAGTACATCGTCCACGATCTCGTCATGGCTGGCAAAACGAACTTCGCCGGTGCGAGCAGCAGTGAGAAGCAGAAAGCGCAATACGAAACATGACTGGTGCGGTTGGGTACACAGCCACTGATAGAACTTGGGTGCTTCTTGGTAGGGCAAGGATGGGACATGTTTGGTCTCGTGCCGCTGCTTGCCAAGGAGTGCCCGTGCTTTCATGGTGGCTTGGAGGTCAACTTCAAGACCCAGCGCAGCAGCGTGTTTGAGGGTCAGATTGATCCGGGTCAGGGCTTTGCGTGCGGTATCAGCTTTGTCATGCCAGATCGGTTCCAGGGTGCGTTTGAGAACATGCTGATCGACATCCTCAACTGGTACGGTTCCGATTTTCGGCAAGATGTGCACAGACAGGGGAGACAACCACCGCCCCGCCGTTCCATCGCCTTTGAGTTCTGCCTGTCGGGCTTTGAAGCATCCATCAACCGCCTCCTTGAGCGTCAGCCGCTGGGTACGGAGCCGTTCCTTCTGACGCGCCGCCACCGGATCAGAGCCAGCGCGAAGCGCCGCCCTCGCATCGAGCGCCTTGGCTCTGGCTTCGGCGATTGGAACTTCGGGAAAGGCACCAAGCCCCATCTCGCGCCGTTTGCCAGATACTGAGAGGCGCAAGACCCACTTGCCAGCGTGCTGGTTGCGCTTCACGAGCCATAGTCCTTGTCCATCAGCGTATTTACCAGCCGCTAGACTCTTGGCTTTCATGGGATTGAGGGTGTTATATATCACTAGTCCACCTTTTTCAGCCCCCCCTTTAGTCCACCTATTGGTATGCAAAGGGTGGACTCGCTATGTTCAGCTATGAGCAGGGTGACAACTAACTATCTGTATATAAAACAATAAATTGAGCAGCTATGAGACGCAAGGAAAATCTAGTTCAATTCTCTCCAGCAGCACCACTAACCCTTTGATATTATCATATAATTTTAGAAGTTCTATTTGACAAATTGCGTCGTGGTATTTGTCTTAGCAGGGTACCTGCGTGTTTTCCGTCGCAATCGGAAGCGCTGGACAATGGGCAAATCATTTCCCTTTCGATAAACCGGGCATCGTATTAAGGTGTTGCCAGGATTGGTGATTTGCCGATCCCGGGGCTTAGTAACCTCACCCGCAGCGGTCGGTGCTGACCGCAATGGCACCTCCTCGACCTTTATGGCCGGGGAGGCTGCGGCGTATGTCCAGAGCTTCGGCTTAAAGGCCGTGGCGGTCGTCTGCGGGCGGCTTACTAACTCCCCGGTCACCAGAGTGTTTCTGGTGACCGCTTTCTCCAGGCAAGGGAGTTTGGACCTTGGAAGAATACAGTTTTTTCGCCGACTTGCTGAGCATGTTCCGCTCTCTTAACGACTGGATCAAGGCACTCATCGTGGCCAGCTTCTACGCAACCATCGCAGCGGTCCTGCTCGCCGTTATCAAGCCAAGCCACATGCGCGGAAGTGCTGCAAAGCCAACATCCATTGACGCCGATGAGCTCGAACACCGCCAACGCCAACCGCAGGCTGTCGCGACCAGGGAGTAACCCCTACCAGTCCAGCGCCGCGACGGCCTTGAGGAATTCCAGATTGCTGATGTCGCACTGGTCGTTCTGGGGCAGGGCGTGGGACGCAAACTTGACCATGATGGTCTTCGTGCGGCGGTCGATATAAAGAAACTGCCCGTGAATGCCGATCGCCAGTACAACTTGTGAAGGCCGCGCCAGGCAATACCATTGATTGCGGTAGCGGGCGCCCGGCAGGAAGTCGGCAAAATTGCCAGTATCCCAGGCCGCTTGATCGCCATTTTCTGTTGTATCGGCGATCCAGGCCGGTGAGACGATCTGGCGGCCGCCGATGCTGCCCTCTTCAAGGAACAGCCGCCCCACACGCAGCAGATCATGTGCGGTTGCCGAAATACCGCCGGCACCGCGCGGTGCGCCCTTGGCATCGACGGTGATGAAGGCATCGCTTCGGGCTCCGGCTTTTTGCCAAACCAGTTGCGACATCAGTTCGGCATAGGGCGCTCCCGCTGCATGCTCGACCAGCAGGGCCAGCAGATCGGAATTGGGTGAAAGATAGCAGAACGGGCCGCCATGGGCCCCTTCCCCTTTCTTCAGCCGGAAAAGCAGGCTGGAAAGCGGCTCCGGTTCCAGATCGGGTTCGGGCGGGTTCCACAGCATGGCGCGGCGGTAACGGGCATAGTCCCCGTCCCGGTCCAGATATTCTTCCAGAAACTCAATGCTGGTGCGCATGTCCAGCAAATGCCGCAAGGGACAATCGCCATAACCCCCGCCAGCGGTCTGTGGCAGGTAGTGCGAAACCGGCTTGGCCGGATCGAGGATACCCTCATCCTGGAGAATGCCTGCCAGCAGGCCGGTCAGGGATTTTGAAATCGAAAACAGCAGATGCGGCAGCGCGGCATCCGAATGCGCCGCGGTCCAGTCAATTTTCAGATGCCCGTCCCGCCAAAGCACGAACCGGTCGCTCATGGAATGGGCAAGAAAATCCTCAAGGCTCGCCGGCTTTCCCGCAACCTCCACCAGAACATCCGGCAAGGGCAACGGCGGTGGTGCATGATTGTCTTTTCCATCCCGGCGGCCACCGCCGGCATGAATGACCGCCGACGGAACCAGTTCACTGACATGGGTAAACGACCAGCAGCTGGCCGGCCTCTCGCGCCAGTTGGCAAGGGTGATCGACGGGCGGGCAATGCCATATCTGTTCTCGAACGCGGACATGACAAATGCCCTGTCATAATGTCCGTCATGCGGCAAGCCCGGCCTTTGCACCTCAAAAACGAACCCCGCCACAAGGGGCGGGGTTTGCAAACTGCTGGTCTTGCCCGCAGCACTGAGGTTTTCCGCCATGCCCTGAGCGAACACAGCGGAAAACCATCTGGATGAAGTTCAGCGCTTCTTCTTTACCAGCGCATCGCGGATTTCCTCCAGCAGAACCTGATCCTTGGTCGGGGCCGGCGGCGCGGAGGGAGCTTCGGCTTCCTTTTCCATCAGGCGATTGACAGCTTTGACCATCAGGAAGACGATGAATCCGATGATGATGAAATTGATCACTGCGGTGATGAAATTGCCATAGGCAAGGACCGCGCCCTGCTCCTTGGCGGCTTCGAGCGTCGTAGCCGTCACGCCGTTGGACAGCGGCGCAAAGTAGTTGGAAAAATCCAGGCCCCCGAATATGGCGCCGATAATCGGCATAAGGACATCCTCGACCAGCGACGCGGTAATGGCGCCGAATGCGGCACCGATGATAACCCCGACGGCAAGGTCCATGACATTGCCTTTCAGGATGAACTTTTTGAATTCCTCAATCATTTGCTTCCCCTGTGGTTCCGGTCCCGGGCAACCCGGCAGGCGGTCATGCAATGCCCTGGAATACCGGAATGCTCCGCCGCCAGCCGGTGTTTGGCCTATAAAGGAAACTTTACGATGCGTTAAGCAAAAAAACTGCCTTCGCCTGTTTTGCCAGCGGCTTGCCACTTCCCGCCGCAAAACGATAGATTGCAGGTGCCAGGTGCCATGCGGATGCGACAGTCCGCTGTTTACCCCCTTGGGAGAATGAAAGGCAGCAGGCACGGGAGAACGCCGAAATGGGACTTGCACGCAGCAGCGCGCTTGTGGAGCAGACGGGTGACCTGACATGATGCATCCGGGTCTGCTGGCCGCGCTCGCCTTCTGCTACCTGCTGCTGCTGTTTGCTGTCGCCCGCTTTGGCGATGCCCATCGGGAAGGAAGCCGGCTGCGGTCCCACGCCACCATCTATCCGCTGTCGCTGGCGATCTATTGCACCACCTGGACATTTTTCGGTTCGGTGGGGCTGGCTGCCAGCAGCGGGCTTAGTTTTCTCACCATCTACATCGGCCCCATTCTGGTCATGACCGTGGGCTTTCCGGTGTTAAAGAAAGTCATCAGCCTTTCAAAACAGCAGCGCATTACGTCCGTCGCAGACTTTCTTGGTGCCCGCTACGGCAAGAGCGTGCGGGTTGCAGCGGTTGCCACCATCATCTGTGTCGTGGGAACCGTCCCCTATATCGCGCTTCAGCTGAAGGCTGTTTCCACCTCCCTGTCGCTGCTGATTTCGCCAGGCGGTGTTGCACAGGCGGCCGCATTGCCGGTGCTTGGCGACTTCTCCCTGTTTATCGTCGTTGTACTTGCGGTTTTCACCATCCTTTTCGGCACAAGGCATGCTGATGCCACTGAACACCAGGACGGGCTGATGCTGGCCATCGCGCTGGAATCGGCAATCAAGCTCGCCGCCTTTCTCATTGTCGGCATCTTCATTACCTGGTTCATGTTCGGCGGGCTTGGCGATCTTTATGCCAAGGCGGCCGCCAACGAACACATCCAGGCGGTTGTCGCTTCCGGGATAGAAAGCACGAACCTGATCGTCCTGACGGTGCTCAGCACATTGGCGTTCATGCTCCTGCCCAGGCAGTTTCACGTCGCGGTGGTGGAGAACTATTCTGAACGGGAACTCAACCGGGCGCGCTGGCTGTTTCCGCTCTATCTTGTGTTGATCAACCTGTTCGTCCTGCCGATTGCCGCGGCAGGGATCCTGACATTCGGTGACCAGGTAAACGGCGATCATTTCGTTCTGGCGCTTCCCGAAACCACGGGCAACGTCATCGTGGCAGCACTTGCCTTTCTGGGTGGCCTGTCGGCGGGGACGGCGATGGTCATCGTAGCCTGCGTGGCGCTGGCGATCATGATCTCCAACCACCTTGTCCTGCCTGCCTATCTGCGGGGCGACGGCTACGATATCCGGGAAGATCCCACGGATATGGAGCAGCGCATCCTGGTGATCCGGCGCACCGCCATCACCCTGGTCCTGCTGCTTGCCTATGCCTATTACAAGGCGGCCGACAATTCCCAGGCGCTGGCTTCCATCGGGCTCGTCTCCTTTGCCGCCGCAGCGCAACTGGCGCCGGCATTTTTCGGTGGGCTGTTCTGGCGTGGCGCCAATGCACGCGGTGCGATTGCCGGCATGGTGCTGGGGCTTGTCGTTTGGGCCTATACGCTCTTGCTGCCGACGATTGCGCCCGAAGGGGTGATTTTCGGGCTTCAGCTGTTCTCAACCGAGCGGCTGATCGATCTGGACCTTTCGCCCCTTGCAAACGGCGTCTTGTGGAGCCTTTCCTTCAACACCATCGGTTTCGTGCTCGGCTCGTTCACCCGCCGGGCATCCTCGCTTGAAGATCATCAGGCAACGGTGTTCGTGGCATTCCGCACCGGGCAGGGGCAGGATGTTGCACCCGGTGTGGGGCTTGTCACCGTCGGTCAAATCAACACAACGCTGGCACGGTATCTGGGGCGCAACCGGGCGCGGCGCGCCTTCGAGCGCTACTGGCAGGAAGCGGGGTATCAGGCCCAGCAGCAGGAACCCGCCAGCGCCAATCTGATCCGCTATTCGGAGGAAACGCTTGCCAGTGCCATCGGATCGTCCTCTTCCCGGCTGGTGCATTCACTCCTGCTGCAGCGTTATGAGGAAACCTCCACGACAAATCTGCAATTGCTGGATGAGGCAACGGCCGCCATCCAGTACAACCAGTCGCTCCTGAGAACAGCCTTTGACCAGCTCGACCAGGGCATTACCGTGTTCGATGCCGATAACCGGCTTTCCTTCTGGAACAAGCAGTTCCGCAGGCTATTGAATCTTCCCGAGAGCATCGGTCAGGCCGGAACGCCGCTTTCTGTAATTGTTGGCGAAATTGCCGCCAAACATCGGGCCGGGCCGGAAGATACTAGCTTTGACAAGCTGGAGGAGCGCGTGCTTGTGCCGCGCAGAACCTGGGGGCTGGCGCTTCCAAGGCTGGAGCGCATTCTGGAAATCCGCACCAGCACGATGCCGGATGGCGGTATTGTGATTGCCTGGAACGACGTCACGGAGCGGATGATGTTTGCGGAGGCTTTGAAAGAAGCCAATGAAAGCCTGGAAAAGCGCGTGGAAGAGCGTACACGGGATTTGGTTCGCGCCAACTCACAGCTTGAAGAGGCGACCCGCGAAGCCGATCTGGCAAACCAGAGCAAGACGCGATTCCTGTCCGCGGCGGGCCACGACCTGCTGCAGCCGCTCAATGCGGCCCGTCTTTATACCTCCACCCTGCTTGAAAAAAGCCGCAAGCCGGACACGGTAAAACTCGGCAACAACATCTCCAGGTCGCTTGAGTCGGTTGAGGAAATCCTTGGTTCGGTATTGGCGATCTCGCGGCTCGACACCACCAGCCACAAACTGTCCATAAGCGGCTTTCCGCTGCAGCGCCTGCTCGACCAGATCGAGATCGAGTTCCGGCCGCTGGCCCAGGAAAAGAAACTTGATTTAAGGCTCGTCCCGACGTCCCTTTGGATCAAATCGGATCCTGCCTATATGCGGCGGCTTCTGCAGAATCTGGTCTCCAATGCCATCAAGTATACCAATGAGGGCAAGGTGCTCGTTGGGTGCCGGCGCATGGGAACGGACGTGGTGCTGATGGTTGCCGATACCGGCATCGGCATTTCGGAGGGAGATGAGGATACCATCTTCAAGGAGTTCGAAAGGCTCGATGAAGGCGCGCGGTTGGCGCCGGGGCTGGGGCTTGGCCTCTCCATCGTCGACCGGATTTCGAAGGCGTTGGGGCACGACGTTTCGGTTCGCTCCGTTCCCGGCAAGGGGACCATTTTTTCCATTCGTGCACCGCGCACCTTGGCGGAGTACAAAAGACTCAGAAAGCCCTCTGAGGGCCCGCCTCAAGGCGCTACGCTCGATGGCCTGCAGGTGCTTTGCATCGACAACGATCCGGCAATTGTGGAGGGCATGCGCGGCCTGCTCGAACATTGGGGCTGCACGGTCAAGGCCGCCGCAGCCAGCAGGGGCGCGCTGCGTCACCTGAGCAACGGCCGGTGGATGCCGCATGTTGCGCTGGTCGACTATCATCTCGATCGCGAGGATGGCCTTGCGACCATAGCCAAGCTGCGCGCAAAGGCGGGCAGCGAACTGCCTGCCGTGCTGGTAACTGCAGACCGCAGCAGCGAGATCAAGAAACAGGCCGAAAGCGCCGGTGTGCCCATTCTCAACAAGCCGGTAAAACCCGCAGCCCTGCGCGCACTGCTTTCACAAATCAACAGAATGGCAATGGCAGCCGAGTAGCTGCGGGGGATTGCGCTGAAACGTCACCGTCCAGCGCAAACGCCTGGTTGATTTCCCGCAGTTTCCGATAGAAAGCGTACTCGGCTGCTACGCTGCACTGCCGCCCAAGCGGGAATAGGCGATAACGGCCTGTGTGCGGCTGTCCACTTTCAGCTTCAGCAGTATCGCCGAAACATGTGCCTTGACTGTCGCTTCCGACACGCCGAGTTCGTAGGCGATCTGTTTGTTCAAAAGCCCTTCGGCCAACATGCCCAGAACCTTTGTCTGCTGGGGCGTCAGGCTCTGAAGACGTTCAATCAGCTCGGCTGTCTCGTCGTCATCCACCGCATCGAGATCAATGTCGCCGGGAACATACACCTTGCCGTCAAGAACCTCGATGATCGCCTTGCGGATGTCTTCAAGGCCCGAGGATTTGGGAACATAGCCGGAGGCGCCAAGCGCAATTGATTTGCGGATCGTGGCGACATCTTCCGTTGCTGATATGACAATGACCGGAACCGCCGGGAACCGCGCCCTGATTTGGGTAAGGCCGGTCACGCCTTGCGAGCCGGGCATGTTGAGGTCAAGCAAAAGAAGGTCCGGAGACTCGGCCTCATCCAGCAACGCTACGGCTTCTTCAAAGGAACCGGACGTACGCACCTCGATGCCCCGGTCCAGACTGTCCACCGCGTTTTCCAGCGCTTCTCTGAAAAGCGGATGGTCATCGGCTACAAGAATTGTAGTTTCCGCTTGCAAGCCTGTCCTCCCAGCAATGGCTTTCGGCAATCATGCCAGAACGTCCGCGAAAGGCAAGTGGCTGGTGAACCGGCAACTTGCTGTAGCCCGGCGCAGGGTTTTGCGGTAATGCAGCTTCATGCGTTGGTTTTCGTTTTACCGGTTGAAACGCAGTGCCCGGCCAGCCTGGTGGATGGCCGTGGCAGCTTGTGCGTTGCTCTTCATCCTGGCGTTGGGCTCTGCCTTGCAGGGACGCAATTCCGATTCGCTGCTGGCCATGCCGGTTGTCTGGTTTTTCAGCCTCATCCTGCTGCCGGTCGCCTTGTTTCTTGTCGTCCGGCAGGCGGTTAGGCACATTGAGCGAACGCGAAGATGAACAGCAAAAATCGCAATTCCTGGCCGGCTCTGGCTTTCCTCATCGCCTGCGCCCTGCTTCTCCTGACGGGCTACACGATGGAGAAGGTCGGTGTGCCCCGTAATTATGTCATTGCGATCACGGCAGTGTTCACGGTGGTCTTGTGGGCAGCTGCAACCCTTTCAGGCGGCACCACCAGGGCAACAAAATTCTTTTTTGCCGAACACGCCATTCGCCCGCCGCTTAGCGCTGCAGCAATCGCCGGCTGTCTGCTGTTTCCGCTGATCTTCATGCAAGCTGGTGCATTTGCCGCGCTTGCCCCCGGCTTTCTCATCACGCTGGGCGCGGCAACCGTTTCGGGCATTGCGCTTGGCATTCTGCTGACGGGCGCCCGTTTCAGGGCCACCGGATTTTCCGACCCCTGCGAATTGATGTTCCGGCAGTATCAGTCCCGCCTTCCCGCGCAGTCTCTTGCGCTATTGCTGATCATCGCAGGGCTGTTGCTCATCATATCTGCGCTGGAAGCAGTCAGCTATCTTGCCGCCTGGTATTTCGGCCTGTCGCGCGGCATGGCGATTTTTCTGGCAGCGGGCATGGTAATCCTGACGGCCGGTCTGGGGGGCGTGCTGTCGACAGCCAGGCTTGGAGGCGTGGCCATGATGGCGCTGCTTCTGGCCCTCAACCTTCTGCTTTTCTTCATGGCGATTGACGGCGAGGGAATACCGATTGGCCAGCTTTCTTTCGGGGCGGCGGCACTTGAGCCGATGTGGGATCTTGAAGACCAGTTGAAAAGTCTTCAGTTCAGCCGGCTATCGGATATCATGATTGGTGTTTCGCCACTCTTCTTCCATGCGCCCGGTGTCCATCTCGCCATCGGCATTCTCATTCTGCTCGCCATCGCCGCCTATCCGCCAATGCTGCAGTTTTATGCAGCCAGCCCAACACCGGACAGGGCTGAAAATGCGGGCACGAAAGCCATCCTGCTTGCCGGCTTTGCTGCTGCCTCCATTGTCGCCGTGTTGGTATATTCAGCCTACGGGTTCTATGAATCCCTGCTTGGCCTTTCGGTCAGCGAGGCCAGGATCGAAGCGCCTGTTCTGTTTTCGTGGCCCGGGCGCATCGCCGATCTGGTCACGGTGTGCGGTACGGTACTCAATGATGCTCAAGGTCTTATGACAGCCTGTCCCGAAGAGAGCGACCACATCCTCAGCACCTCGGACCTTTCCGTAAACGCGCGGCTTTTCTTTGCAGCAGCTGCGGATTTCAACGGCTATCCCCTGGCACTGTCCGGGTTCCTGACGGCGGCCGCAATCCTTGCGTTGATCACTTTTTCCGCCAGCACGGCGCTTGCCATGGCAAGCAATTTCACCGGCGCATTCTATATGCCGCAACTTAAGGCCACCGGCAGCCACCGGGCTTTCTGGAGCCGGCTTGTCATCGCAGCTCTGGTTGTGCTCGCGGCCTTGGCTGTTCACGGGCACTGGATCGATCCGGATGTTTCATTCCTGCTTGGCATGTCGATCATCGCCAGCACAGCTCTGCCTGCCCTCATTGCAGTCTTCTATCTTCCGCAACTTGGCTTTCCGTCCGTGACCTCCGCCATCAGCACCGGCTTTACGATCTGCGTCTTGTATTTCGTGCTGGCAACAAGCGGCATCGATTTCGTTCCTGCCAATGGCGATGAGGTGCGGTTGCCGCTGCCTGGAATGCCGGAAGGCTTGCCCGGCTTTCTTGGCGGACTTCCCGGCGCTGCAGCAGCCGGACTAATTCTGGTTGCTGCGCTTTTGATCGTTGCTTTTCAGGATCGTACCCAACCGGCAGCAGATGACGAGGAGACATTGGATGAGACTTCAGTTTCAGGACTTGATACGACATGATCGAGATACACCGGTCCTTCGTTAACACCTGGGAGTGTGACGAGAACGGGCATATGAATGTTCGGTTCTATCTGCGCCGGTTCGAAGAGGGGGCAGCGGTGTTTGTGGCATCCCATTCAGATAATGGCAGTGCAGCTATCCTGCGGCACCGGCACGTTCGCTATCATCGTGAATTGCTGGAAGCAGAAAGTACCCTCACCTTGGCGGCGGTTCCCGGCGATGGGCCTTTCAAGGGATATCTCGTACAGGTGCTCAAGGATATTTCCACCGGCAGAATCTGCGCCACCTCCCTTGATTGTTTTGATGGCCTGCAGGTCGCAGCAACAGCATCAGACTTCGACACGCTGGAGGCAGCATCCCCCGCGGACTCGCATCAGGTGACGCCCAGGCAGACGATGATGCTTTTCTTGAGCAGAGCCTCAAGGCAGGCAGGGCCATCACGACCAATCAGATGATCGTTGCAACCGATGATCTCGATGCTGCCGGCAGGCTGCGGACCGACCGGATTGTTGCCTGCTTTTCCGACGGCGCCTCGCACATATGGGAGCATGCTGGCGTGACCACCGCATGGCTCAACACCAACAATCATGGGCGGGTTTCGGTGGAAATGAAGGTCCAGCCAGTGGCAGGGGTTGAACCGGGAGAAGTGCTCGGCATGATTTCAAGGGTTGCCGGTCACCAGGGCAGAACGTTCAGGCTGGCGCATACATTGCGCAGTCTTGAAGACGGCCGGCCTGTCGCGCGGGGTGAGGCGTGCTGCCTCGTCATGAATCTTGAGACAAGACGTGCTGTTCCGCTGCCGGAAAGCTTCACGAACTATATGGCAGATCAGTCCTTGTAGAGATCGCGGAATTCGTGCCGCCAGTCTTTCATCTTTCCATGGAACCGCTTGAGGAAGCGGGCGGAGAAGTCGAGGGCCTCGTCAAGCTCCTGCTCGATGGCGTCCATATCCTCGTCATCCCACCGGTAACTGTGACGTTCGCCGTCACTGTCATCCTGCCCGTCCAGCTTTGCCTCCAGACGATCCAATCGCTCCAGAAGGGAATCGAACTCTTCCTCAATCGCTTCGCGGTCGTCGGCAGCCATGCGGCAGATCAGCTGGCCGGATTGCTTTCGGCAGATCGACATCTGGCCGGAACGTTTGTCGAGGCGGATGAAATCATCGCCGTCACGGGAAAGTTCATAGCGGTCCGAATCCGGTTCAGTGTCGTCGCTGTTTTCGGTGGCCTTTGCAGGCTGAAGCAGCATGGCGGCTGAAAATCCGAACAGCAGGACAGCCGCTGATGCAAACTGCGGATTGATGTATCTTTTGAATCTGGTCATGGAAACTCCTTTCCCGCCTCAAAATCCAGCCGGCTCTTCCATGGATCGAACCGTCGGCCGCATCCGCCGCTATCACAAGGCTACAGGGGGATACGGGCCGTATTGAGGCGTTTTTCTTGCACGTCCCTTCATCCTGGCATTGTGCCAGCCAACGGACTGTGCCACTTCACACATTCTACCACATGACACACTTTGCCACGCTATCAGACTGCCATGCTTCCGGAATTTGTCTACAAAATTGCAACCTTCGAACAATGGGATGAGGCGCTAGAGAAGGGAACCTTCGATGGGGCGCCGGTAGATCTTGAAGACGGCTATATTCACTTCTCCACCATTGCCCAGGTGCGCGAGACTGCACAAAAGCACTTTGCAGGCCAGGATGGGCTCATGCTGGTGAAGGTCGCAACCGGGCCGATGGCTCGGCACTATAAAATGGAAGCGTCACGCGGCGGAGCCCTGTTTCCGCATCTTTATGCCAGGCTGCCGGTGGACAATGCCGTAATCTGGGAGGAAATCCAGCTTGAAGCCGATGGCACGTTTCGCTTTCCTGACTGGTTTGCAGATGACGAAAGCCGGATGGCATGAGCATGTTGCAAAATCTGGGCAAGCGGGCGCTGTTTTGCCTTGATCCGGAAACCGCGCACGACCTGTCGATCAAGGCGCTGAAGACAGGACTGATACCATCCCCCCGCCAATCGATGACCCGCGCCTTGCGGTCAAACTGGCCGGACTGGATTTTCCCAATCCGGTTGGCCTTGCTGCGGGATACGACAAGAATGCAGAGGTGCCGGATGCGGTTCTGCAGCTGGGCTTCGGCTTTATGGAAGTGGGAACCGTTACACCGCGCCCGCAGGCCGGCAATCCGAAACCCAGGCTGTTCCGTCTGGCAACCGAACGCGGCGTCATCAACCGGCTGGGTTTCAACAATGAAGGCCATTCAGCAGTGTTGCAGCGGCTTGAGAGCCGCAGAAAGTCCGGCATTGTGGGCGTCAACATCGGCGCCAACAAGGACAGTCCGGATTTCGTTGCAGACTACGTTGAGGGGGTTCGGGCCTTCGCCCATCTTGCCAGTTACTTTACCGTCAATATCTCCTCGCCCAACACACCGGGATTGAGAAATCTGCAGGCTGGCGAAGCGCTGCCGCGGCTGCTGGACAGTGTATTTGAGGCCCGCGCCGGCATGTCCCGGCAGCCGCCGGTTTTTCTCAAGCTTGCACCCGATCTCGACGATAAGGCAATCAAGGAGATTGCCGGCATTGTCAGCCGTTCGCCGCTTGACGGGCTAATGGTTTCCAACACGACGCTTTCCCGTCATGGCGTTGAACATCATCACCACGCAGCAGAAACAGGCGGGCTGTCCGGCGCACCGCTTTTTACCCGTTCCACCATTGTGCTGGCCCGGTTCCGCGAGATGTTGGATCCCGCGTTTCCGCTGATCGGAATTGGTGGGGTTTGCGATGGAAAAACCGCCTGGGCAAAGCTTGAAGCCGGGGCATCCCTGATACAGCTTTATTCCTGCATGGTGTATGAGGGGCCGCAAATCGCACGCAATATCTGCCGGGATCTGGCAGCGCGGATGACCCGCGAAGGCATTGCCGGCCTTGGCGAAATCACCGGTAGAAAAACCGCTGAGTGGGCGGCAAAACCACTGGAGGACTGATCGTGGTCAATGAAGAAACTGTCATCTGGCACAATCCCCGCTGCAGCAAATCGCGCCAGACGCTGGCACTGCTGCGCGAAAAGGGCATTGAGCCGGAAATCGTCGAATATCTGAAGACGCCGCCAACCCAGGGGGAGATCGAAAGGACAATCGGATTGCTCGGCATCGAACCACGCGATCTGATGCGCAAGGGTGAAAGCGTCTACAAGGAGCTCGGCCTTTCGGGCGTGGAAAATTCAAAGGCCCTGATTGCGGCAATGGCGGAAAACCCTGTCCTGATCGAGCGGCCCGTCGTGCTGCACAAGGGCAAGGCTGCCCTTGGCCGCCCGCCGGAAGATGTGCTGAAAATCCTGTAGTCTTGACCTTGTTGTTTTCCGCCTGCCATGTCCGTTCCAGCCTTGCCGATTTCCTCAAAGTCTGAATAGCATTGGCAAACGGATGCCCGCAGCAGGACGCCATGAAATTCTCCGTCATCATCTCGACCTACAATTCGCCTCAATGGCTGGAGAAGGTGCTTTGGGGCTATCAGTGCCAGGTCGACGGCGGTTTTGAAGTTGTCATTGCCGATGATGGTTCATCGGAAGAAACACGCCAACTGATTGCTGCCTTCAAATCGGCTTCAGGGTTTCCGATCCGCCATGTCTGGCACGAGGATGACGGCTTTAGAAAATGGCAGATCGTCAACCGGGCAATCGAGACAGCAGAGGGTGAATACCTCATCTTCACCGATGGCGATTGCATTCCTCATCCCGGTCTTGTCCGTACCCACCGTGAGTTCGCCCGGCCAAGCCGTTTCCTGTCGGGCGGGTACTGCAAGTTGCCAATGGAAACGAGCAAGGCCATCGGCCGCGACGATATTGTATCCGGGCGGGCCTTCAGTCTTGGCTGGCTGAAGCGCCACGGCTACAGCTTTACCCCGAAATGGCTGAAGATAGCAGCGCCGCAATCCGGTTTTTCAGGCCTGCTCAACCGGCTTACCCCGGCAGCAAGAACCTTCAACGGAAACAATGCTTCCTGTTTCAAGTCCGATGCCTTGCGCGTGCGCGGTTTTGATGAACGCATCCGGTACGGGGGCGGCGACCGGGAGTTTGGATACCGGCTTCAACATGCCGGAGTCTCGCCATATGTGATCCGCTATTCGACGGTCTGTCTTCATCTCGATCATCCACGCAGCTACAAAAGTGCCGAGGTGCGCCGCGAGAATATGGCAATGATAGAAGAGACGCTGAGAACCCGACGCATCGAAACCGCGTTCGGAATATCCGAACCCTCATAACCGCCAACTGAACTGGAAATCCGGATGAAGCATCCCGTCAACGAATTGAAGAAAGCAATCCGGAAAAAGGAGTTTCAGCTCGGCGTTTGGTCCACGCTTTGCAGCCCGGTTGCAGCGGAGGTTCTTTCGGCCACCCCTTTTGACTGGATGACCATTGACATGGAGCACAGCCCCAACACGCTGGATGGTGTCCTGCATCAGCTACATGCCGTTCAGGGCAATTCCATGCCTGTCATCGTGCGCCCGCCGTGGAACGATTTCGTCACCATCAAGCAACTGCTCGACATCGGGGTTCAATCCTTCATCATTCCCTATGTTCAATCACGCCAGGAAGCCGAAGCCGCAGTGGCAGCGACACGCTATCCACCGGAGGGGGTTCGCGGCGCTGCCGGCGGCACAAGGGCGGGGCATTACGGGTTGGTGCCGGACTATCTCGTCAATGCCAACAAGCAGATCTGTGTCATTGTTCAGGCAGAGACGATTACCGCTGTTGATCAGATCGAGGAAATCGCTTCGGTCAAGGGCGTCGATGGTGTCTTCGTCGGCCCGACGGATCTTGCCGCTTCCATGGGGCATCTCGGCAATTACCACCATCCGAAGGTGCAGTCGAAGATTGCAGAGGCGGCAGAACGCATTCATGCCGCAGGCAAGATGGCAGCCACCCTGTCTTTTGATGCTGAACTTGCCAGGGCATATGCCGGCATGGGCTATGACATGATCGCTGTGGCATCAGACATCTCACTGTTGCGCCAGGGCGCAGCAGCGCTGATCAAGGGTTTTGCCCGAAACTGAGCCGTGAATTTCGTGTCTCTACGCCTGCAGGGCATGGCGGCGAAGGTGCTCATAATGCGGCCGCACTTCCCAGGCAATGGCAGCAAGATCATCCGGCAAATCGGCAGGTGCGCCGGCTTCCGGCGGTGCAAATCCTGTCGATCGCCAGACTGAATCATACCAGTGCGCTGCCCACACACCATCGGCCTTGTGCGGCCCCTCGGGCCAGCAAAGCATGGCCGGATCGAACGCTATGCCGATGGCATCACACAGCTTTTCAAGCATTGCAGAAGGCGAACGCCGGATATCGGTGGCATCGATAACGGCCGGCACGCTTCCGGTGGCGGCGTGAACCTCGTCGAACAATTCGCGCTGACGAAGAAATCCGATGTCGGCGGCGGTTACCTGCTCGGTCTTGGCAGCGTAGCTTGCAAGAACACGCTCCGGTGCCCGGATCAGGAACACGTTGGTTACCTGTGCCAGCCAGCCGGTATCGAACCCGTCGATCATGTGATGGGTCATGTGCTTTTGGTAGAAGATGCGATTTTGATCCTGTGGCGCCGTCAGACATTGTAAGACGACTTCGGCAGGATCGGTCGGCTGGGAGGCGATTACCGCTTCGCGCATGGGGTGTTCCAGCCCTGTGGCCTGAAGGTAGGCGGCATAGAAAGGTTCGTCCACGGCGTCACAGTCCCCGCGCGCCGAAAAGCTGCGCATCATGGCAGTGGAAAGGTTGCGCGGTCCCGACCACATGGCGATGATGCGGCCTTGGCCACTTCTCCCGAAATATTTTTCTGTCATGCCGCGCTTCCGGTTTCCTGCCTGTCCCAATCGATATAGAGAGGGAGCTGCATTTTCCCGGTTCCTTCCAACCGGTTCCTGTCTGCCATCACCATACAAAAGCGTTCCCCGAATGAAACCGCTTTCCTCAACAGCCCGCAAACTTCTTGAAACAGCACCTGCCTGGATGGTTGAAGCATCTGCCATCGCCATGCGTCACTACGAAATGGTTGGTGAAGCAACCGAAGTAATGATCAAGGATGACAACAGCCCCCTGACGCGTGCCGACCTGGAAGTTGATGACCTCATCGTGCGGTTGTTGTCGCAACAGTTCGACAAGGTGCCGGTGGTGACCGAAGAACGCGCGGCCTCTCACGCTCAAAGCCTTTCGGGGGCACATTCTTTCTGGTTGATCCCATTGACGGGACCAGGGAGTTCATCGGCAAGCGCGGTGAGTTTACCATCAACATTGCCCTGATAGAGGATGGCCAGCCGGCCGCCGGCATCGTTTGCGCGCCGGCGCTGGGCGTTTGTTATGCCGGTGCCGCGGGCGAGGGCGCCTGGGAATCGGACATTGGCGCAGAAGACAGACGGCCGATTTCCGTAGCCGTTCCCAACAATGCTGCATTGCGCGTGGTGGCAAGCCGCTCTCATTTGACCAGGGAAACCGAGAGCTTCATTGCCGCCAATTGCGTATCTGAATGCAAGAATGCCGGGTCGTCCTTGAAGTTCTGCCTGCTGGCGAAGGGCGAGGCCGACCTGTACCCCCGTTTTGGCCCGACGATGGAGTGGGACACAGCGGCGGGCGACGCCGTTCTGCGGGCTGCAGGCGGGTTTGTTTCAGCCATGGACGGATCGCCCATGGCCTATGGAAAGGAGAGCTGCCGCAATGGCTGGTTCATTGCCGGTGCAAGCGGGGTGGAATTCACCATGCCGGAGGAATTGGCTTGAAAACATGTCAGGAGGAGATGGGATAAGGTGCGAGAAGCATAAGCCCCTAACTTCCACCCGGGCTATAAGATATCCGGACGAAAGATGCCCCTCGCACCTTTCATGCCGGAACAAAGACCCCATAGAAATTCCGGCAGGTTCCTACCTACAGGACAAGTCTGAACAAGCTGTTAAATGAATTGGTTCAATGCAGGGTTTTAGGGCCTTGCCTTTCAGGATCGCGATGACGGAATCCGGAAAGAAATTGGCTGCTTTTCGATGTTGGAGCAGACACAGGTCGCCTAATAAGAAGCACGGTTCAACGAAAGTGAAATAGCATGACAGCCAGGGTTATCGACGGAAAACAGACAGCAGCCGATGTTATCGAGACGGTCAAGGCGGCGACAGCCGATTTGGTGTCCGGCAAAGCTACTGTGCCAGGCATCGCGGTGGTGATCGTTGGGGAGGACCCGGCTAGCCAGGTTTATGTCCGTTCAAAAGGCCGCAAGGCCGAGGAGTGCGGTTTTCATTCCGAAACCTATACCTTGCCCGACGATACCAGCGAAGCGGATCTGCTGGCCAAGGTCGAAGAGCTGAACGCTGATAGCCGCATCCATGGCATCCTCGTTCAGTTGCCGCTGCCGGGCCATATCGACGAGGGCAAGGTTATTCAGACCATTGCGCCGGAAAAGGACGTGGACGGGTTTCATTTCCTCAATGTCGGCAAGCTGGGAACCGGCGAGACGGCCGATGCCTTCATTCCCTGCACGCCGGCAGGTTCCATGGTGCTGATCCGCCGTGCACTGGAAACGGACGATTTTTCCGGCCTCAACGCCGTGGTTGTCGGCCGCTCCAACATCGTCGGCAAGCCGATGGCGAACCTGCTGCTTGCCGCCAACGCAACGGTGACCGTTTCCCACTCCCGCACAAAGGATTTGCCCGGCCTTTGCCGCACTGCCGACATTCTGATTGCAGCTGTCGGGCGGCCGGAGATGATCAAGGGCGATTGGGTAAAGCCCGGCGCCTGCGTCATCGATGTCGGCATCAATCGCATCGATGCGCCCGAAAAAGGCGAGGGCAAAACCCGGCTGGTCGGCGACGTGGATTATGCCGGTGCTGCCGAATTCGCCGGTTCCATCACGCCTGTACCCGGCGGTGTCGGTCCGATGACCATTGCCATGCTGATGGCAAACACGCTTGCCTCGGCCTGCCGCGCTGCAGGCGTTGAGCCGCCCAAATACTGATTGGGCCGTTTCGACCAAACCGGAATTGCGCTTACGGGATAATCTGATGAACGTCATCCAGGCTGAACGGCCGCAAGCTGGCCGAACCGATCCACGTTATCTGGATGGCCGGGCGCTGCAGCAACGCATCGTTACATCGGTACGCAGCGAGTTGGACGAGCTCAAGACAGGTAGCAAGGTTGGCCGGCTGGTATCGATTGCCATCGGGGACATCGATGCAGTTGCCGTCTACATTCGCAACCAGAAACGCGTTGCCGAAAAGGCGGGCATTCCGTTCCAGGATCAGTTCTGGCCGGGTGACCTTAGTCAGGAAGAATGCAAGGCACGGATTGCCGCGATGAACGACGATGCCTCGATCCTCGGCATCATCCTGCAACGCCCGGTACCCGACCATATCAATGTCCGCTCGCTGCAATCGGCCATTCATCCGCTCAAGGATGTGGAAGGCATGAACCCCGCATCCATCGGCAACATCGTCTATAACGATCTGGCGCTGGCGCCGTGCACGGCGGCCGCTTCCGTTGAGCTCATCCGCGAGACCGGTCTTGCGATGAAAGGCCTCGAAGTGGTCATGATCGGCCATTCGGAAATCGTCGGCAAGCCGGCAGCCTTCATGCTGATGTCGGAAGGGGCAACGGTCACCGTCTGCCACCACATGACACGCTCGGTGGCAGCACACTCCAGGCGCGCGGATGCGGTTATCGTGGCCGTTGGCATTCCCGGCTTCCTCAAGCCGGACATGGTAAAGCCGGGTGCCGCCGTCATCGACATCGGCATCAACCAGATCACCGATGCAGACGGCAACATGCACATCGTTGGCGATGCCGACACAAACGGGCTGCTGGAAGTCGCCAGCTGGATCACGCCGGTGCCAGGCGGAGTGGGACCTGTAACGGTGGCCATTCTCATGCGCAATGCGCTTACCGCGCTGAAGCGGCAGCGCGAGGCAGGCTGGCTCTGACGGTTTCCTTGTGCCGGGTGTAATCCAGTGTCAAGGACAGGACGGTGCCGGAATAGGCGAGGGTGGGGCTTTGCGGCGTTGTCTCGCAGCCGAGTGCCGCAGGCCGGTTTTCAACAACCCCCTGCCAGCGGATGAAGTGCGCTCCGGTTGCCTCATAGCGCTGATTGGAATCAGGAGCCTTGCCGGCCAGCCGTCCCATCGCCTCGCATTGGCTGAGGAAAGGTCCTTCCGCATACACGGCGCAGCGTGTTGACCGGGTGCGGGCATCGCCAATGCGCCGTTCTGCAGAAAGGATCAGCGGAGCGCTGTAGGATTCCGATCGCAGTGCCAGCAAATGCTGCTCTTCGCTCACCTTTGCGCCGCCGCCGGGAATTTCGAGAACGCGCTTCCTCAGCTTTGTTAGCCCGACCGCTTCAAGGTCTGTCTCATTCGCCGGCTGCCACCCCTGATCAAGGGCCAGTGCAGCAATCGATTGCGGCGTGGTTCTTCCTGTCAGGCAAACTTCCCGGAACGCCACAACCGGGTCCGTCAGGCCGGAGCCGATTTCAACCCTGGCGGTTTCGGTAAATACCGGGTCAATGCCGGCAAGGCAGGCCTGCAGGGCAAGGCACACGCCAAGGCTGCAAGCAGCCCGGATGCGGTTGAAGCGGAATAAACGCATAAGTTGTATATGCGTATATTGTCACCTTAACGCAAGGCTTCGTGTGTCTAGAGCGTGTCTTGAATAGCTTTTGTTTTCTGCAATCGCCTGAACCTGGTTCCCGGGCCCTCGGACCGCGTTGCAAAAAGCTGACAGCGCCTGCAGTGCTGCGCTTTTTGCGCCTTGCCGAAGACCCGGTTACCGGCGTTCAAACGAACCCATCCAACCAGGACACGCTCTAAAGCCAAAAGAAAAGGCCCGGAGCGTTTCCACCCGGGCCTCATCTCATGCATGTGGGCAAAATCAGGCGAGATCGAAACGATCGGCGTTCATCACCTTTGTCCAGGCGGCAACGAAATCGTTGACGAACTTTTCCTTGTTGTCATCCTGCGCATAGACTTCGGCATAGGCGCGCAGAACCGAATTTGATCCGAAAACGAGGTCGATGCGGGTTGCGGTCCATTTTACGGCATCGCTTTTCCGGTCGCGGATTTCATAAACGCCATCATCGGCCGGCACCCATTTGTGGGTCATGTCGGTCAGATTGACAAAGAAATCCGTCGTCAGCGCACCCACCTTGTCGGTGAACACGCCATGCTCGGTTCCCCCGTAGTTGGTTCCCATCACGCGCATGCCGCCGACAAGAACCGTCATCTCGCTCGCGGTCAGTCCCATCAATTGGGTGCGGTCGAGCATCAGCTCTTCCGGGCTGACGGCATATTCCTTCTTCAGCCAGTTGCGATAGCCATCGGCAAGCGGCTCCAGCGCGTCGAAGGAGTCGGCATCGGTCATTGCGTCGGTGGCATCGCCCCGGCCCGGTGCAAACGGGACCTTGATATCAAAACCGGCAGCCTTCGCGGCCTGTTCAACGCCGAGATTACCGGCCAGCACGATCACATCGGCAACCGAGGCACCGGTTTCGGCTGCAATCGGCTCAAGCACCGAAAGAACGCGCTTCAGACGGTCCGGCTCATTACCCTCCCAATCCTTTTGCGGGGCAAGACGGATGCGTGCGCCATTGGCACCGCCGCGCATGTCGGAACCGCGATAGGTCCGTGCACTATCCCAGGCCGTGGATACCATGTCGGCAGGCGAAAGGCCGCTATCGGCGATTTTTGCCTTTACCGCATCGATATCGTAGCCGGTATTGCCTGCGGGAACCGGATCCTGCCAGATCAGGTCCTCTTGCGGTACATCGGGGCCGAGATAGCGAACCTTCGGACCCATGTCGCGATGGGTCAGCTTGAACCAGGCGCGCGCAAACGTGTCCTTGAAGTACTCCGGATCGGCCATGAACTTCTGGCAGATCTTGTTGTAAATGGGATCAACCTTCATCGCCATGTCGGCGTCGGTCATGATCGGGTTTTGGCGTTTGGTAGGATCGCTGGCATCGACCGGCTTGTCCTCTTCCTTGATGTCCACCGGCTCCCACTGATTGGCGCCTGCGGGAGATTTGCGCAGCTCCCATTCATGGCCAAAGAGCATGTCGAAATAGCCCATGTCGAATTTCGTCGGCTCGGTCGTCCAGGCGCCTTCCAGTCCGGAAGTAACCGCCTGGTTTGCCAGGCCCTTCTGATTTGGATTGCCCCAGCCGAAACCCTGCTGGTCGACATCGCAGCCTTCCGGATCGGCGCCCAGAATGCTGGCATCGCCATTGCCGTGTGCCTTGCCGACTGTGTGGCCACCAACCGTAAGCGCGGCTGTTTCCTCGTCGTTCATTGCCATGCGGGCAAAGGTTTCGCGAACTTCATATGCGGTTTTCTGAGGGTCAGGCTTGCCGCCGACACCTTCCGGGTTAACGTAGATGAGACCCATCTGCACCGCAGCGAGCGGATTCTCCAGCGACTTGGGATCAGCATCGTCTTCGTAGCGGCCCCGGCCCAGCCATTCTTTCTCCGAACCCCAGTAGATATCGTTTTCGGGATGCCAGATATCCTCGCGGCCAAAACCGAACCCGAAGGTCTTCAAGCCCATCGATTCATAGGCGATGTTGCCGGCCAGGATCATGAGATCGGCCCAGGAAATCTTGTTACCGTATTTCTTCTTGACCGGCCACAGCAGGCGGCGTGCCTTGTCGAGGCTGGCATTGTCCGGCCAGGAATTGAGCGGGGCAAACCGCTGATTGCCCGTGCCGCCGCCGCCGCGGCCATCGGCCAGGCGGTAGGTGCCTGCAGCGTGCCAGGCCATGCGGATCATCAGGCCGCCATAATGGCCCCAGTCGGCAGGCCACCAGTCCTGGCTGTCGGTCATGACGGCGTGCAGGTCCTTTTTCAGCGCTTCAACATCCAGCTTTTTGACCTCTTCACGATAGTTGAAGTCCTTGCCCATCGGGTTGGTCTTGGTGTCGTGCTGATGCAGGATGTCGAGGTTAAGCGCGTTCGGCCACCACTGGTATACTCCCTTGCCGCCGGTGGTGTTGCCGCCATGCATGACGGGGCATTTGCCTGCGCCGTTTTCTGTCTTTGCGTCCATCGTCTGTCTCCGTTCTTGTTCTGAAATTCTCTTTGAATACCGGGATAGGGAGGGTTTGGCGCTTCTATCTTCTGCCGATTGCTGTCGGCTTGTCCAACAGTGCCAATTGCGAGATTGATGTCACGATTTTCTCCCTGCGCAGATGAAATGAAATACCCTTCACCTGCGTAATGGGCGCAGGTTTTGGATGATTTTTCAACGCTTTCCCTCCACTGCCGTTGTCCGCCCAAGCAGCGGGAAACGGCTGAATCTGCTTGAGTCTAACGCGTTTGTTCAATAGTTTCCAATACGAAAAACGATAACGATCGATAAGAAAAAGCTATGAAGCTGACGCTCCGCCAAATGCAGTATTTCGAGGCCCTGGCCCGCACAAGGCACTTTGCCCATGCAGCAGAGGCCGTGCACGTATCCCAGCCTGCCCTGTCGGCCCAGATCATGGAAATGGAGCGCCGGCTCGGGGCCAAACTGTTCGACCGCAGCCGTGCCGGGGTCTATCCCACCGCGCTGGCCGAGCGTCTGCTGCCGGCAGTCATCCGCATTCTCAACGAGACCAAGGCGGTGGAGGAAATGGCCGAAAGCAGCGCGGGCCTTCTGGCCGGCAAGCTCAGGCTTGGCATCATTCCCACCATTGCGCCCTATGTTTTGCCGGCGCTGGTACCCCGGGCTGCAGAACGCTACCCGCAATTGGAGTTCGAAATTCGCGAGGGGCTGACGGCAAATCTCGTCGAAGCCTTGCTTGCCCGGGAGGTGGATCTTCTGGTCGCTGCGCTGCCGGTTTCCGATGCCGGTCTTGAAGAGCAATTTCTGTGGCGCGACAATTTCATCATCGCCAAGACACCGGGTGCAGCCGATGTGCTGACCGGTCCCATCCAGATTGATGAGATCCCGGCGCAAAGGCTGCTGCTGCTTGCCGAGGGACATTGTCTGCGCGATCAGGCGCTGGATGTCTGCGGGCTAAGGCAGGAGGGCAAGGTTTTCAATTTCGAGGCCACCTCCATGGCAACGCTGGTGCAACTGGTTTCCAGCGGTATGGGATTGACCCTGCTCCCGGAAATGGCGGTGCCGTTTGAAAACCGCGACGGCGCGCTTGAACTGGTGGAATTTGCCGAGCCTTGTCCGTCCCGCGACATCGGGCTTGTCTGGCGCCGCGGAAGTCAACGCATTGAAGATTATATAGCGCTGGGTGAGCTGATCACGGCTGTGCTGGCTTCCGCCACGCAAAAGAAGGCGGCCTGAATAACGTCATACGGCTTTGTGGGGTGACCTGCCGCGGGATCGCCCCATATATCGCTTACAGGATAATGACATCATTACCGGCATGAAGGAAAAATCATGATGCGATATTGGCTTCTTGCAATGCTGTTGCTTCCGGCACCGGCCCAGGCGTTTGACATTGCCGGTACTGAAGGCACACGCCTGACAGCTCTGGAAGTCGCGGTTTTCGATGAGCCCTGGGCGATGACCTTTCTGCCCGGCGGCAGCATGCTGGTGACCGAAAAGGGCGGAGATCTCTTGCTTGTTTCTGCCGATGGCAGCACCATCGATCCGGTTTCGGGCGTACCCAAGACAGCCTATGGCGGGCAGGGCGGTCTTGGCGACATCATCCTTCATCCGGACTTTGCGTCAAACCGCCTGGTCTTTCTTTCTTTTGCCGAGCCGGGCACATTGGGCCGACGGGGTGCTGCAGTGGCGCGGGCAAGGCTCGCAGAGGATGGAAGCAGGCTCGAAAACCTGGAAATCATCTGGCGGCAGGAGCCCAAGGTGACGGGAAAGGGCCATTACAGTCACCGCCTTGTTTTTTCGTCCGATGGGCATCTCTTTATCACCTCTGGCGATCGCCAGAAGCTCGACCCCGCCCAGGACTTTGGTTCAGCCCTTGGCAAGATTATCCGCCTCAACGCTGATGGCAGCGTGCCCCAGGACAACCCCTGGCAGGACAAGGGCCAACTCGCGAAAACCTTCTGGAGTATGGGGCATCGAAACCTGCTCGGCATAGCCTTCGATGCCGAGGGCCGGTTGTGGCAGCATGAGATGGGACCGCGCCATGGCGACGAACTCAACCTTGTCCAGCCGGGTGCAAACTATGGCTGGCCGCTGGTCTCTGAAGGAAACCACTATTCCGGGGCGAACATCCCCAATCATGACACGGCGCCGCACTTTACGCCTCCCAAGGCTTATTGGGTGCCCACAATCGCTCCTTCCGGTCTGGTGATCTATGACGGCGGCCTGTTTTCCGCCTGGCAGGGGGACGCGTTAATTGGCGGTCTGGCATCTCGCGCCCTGATCCACGTGGACCTGGAAGGCGAATCCGCCAGCGAGGCCGAGCGCTTCGAATGGGGTTCGCGCGTCCGCGAAGTCGAACAGGGTCCGGACGGCGCAATCTATGTGCTGGAAGACGGCTCCGGCGGCAGGCTGCTCAAGCTTGTGCCCGCTGATTAGAGCAGCGCACTTGCACCGGTATCCGCGCGGCTGACGCGCTCGCGGAATCCTGCAAAGAGTTCGCGGCCAAACCCCGTGCCGTTGGCCGTAAGGTCGGCCCTTGCCTTGCGGCGTTTTGCAAGCACTGCCGGTTCCACCAGCACGTCCAGCGTTCCGTTGACTGCATCCAGGCGGACGGTATCGCCGTCGCGTATTTTGGCTATCATGCCGCTTTCGGCTGCCTCCGGTGTCACATGAATGGCGGAAGGTATCTTGCCGGAGGCACCGGACATTCGCCCGTCGGTTACCAGCGCCACCTTGTATCCCCGATCCTGCAGCACACCGAGCGGCGGGGTCATCTTGTGCAATTCCGGCATTCCGTTGGCTTTCGGCCCCTGAAAGCGCAGCACGGCGACAAAATCCCGGTCGAGCTTTCCGGCCTTGAACGCATCAATGATCTCATACTGGTCGTGAAAACAGATTGCCGGGGCCTCGATTACGTGCCGGTCGCCTTTGACAGCAGAGATTTTCGAAACCGCGGTGCCAAGATTGCCCGACAGCATTTTCAGACCGCCATTGGGGGAAAATGGCGCGTCTGCCGTTGTGAGGACTTTCAGATTGCCGCTTTCTTTAGGCGCCGGCTCAAAAACCAGCTCACTGCCGGAAAGCTTCGGTTCCCGTGTGTAGGCATCAAGACCCTGGCCCATTACAGTCCAGGCATCCTCGTGTAGATAACCGCCATGGATCATCTCGCGGATCAGAAAGGGCATTCCGCCCGCTGCGTGGAAATGGTTCACGTCCGCAAGCCCGTTGGGGTAGACACGCGCCAATAACGGCACGGCGTCGGAAAGCTCGGCCATGTCTTCCAGCGTCAGAACGATCCCCGCTGCCCTGGCCATGGCGACCAGATGCAAGGTGTGGTTTGTGGAGCCACCAGTCGCATGCAGTCCTGCCACGGCATTGACGATGGAACGCTCGTCGATCACCCGGCCCGAAGGCAGAAATTCGTTGCCCAAGGCAGTTATCGACAGGGCTCTTCTGGCCGCTTCCGCCGTCAGTGCATCGCGAAGCGGGGTGCCCGGATTGATAAAGCTCGCGCCTGGCAGGTGCAGGCCCATCACTTCCATCAGCATCTGGTTGGAATTGGCCGTGCCATAAAAGGTGCAGGTGCCGGGCGAATGATAGGAAGCAGATTCTGCTTTCAACAGTTCGTCACGGCCGACCTTGCCCTCCGCATAGAGCTGGCGGATACGTGCCTTTTCATCGTTTGGCAGGCCGGACGGCATTGGCCCGGCCGGAATGAAGACCGCTGGTACATGGCCGAAGGTCAGCGCGGCGATGAAAAGACCCGGTACAATCTTGTCGCAGATGCCCAGAAATACCGCTGCATCGAACATGTTGTGCGACAGCCCCACAGAAGCTGCCATGGCAATCACATCGCGTGAAAACAGCGACAGTTCCATGGCCGGCTGGCCCTGGGTTACCCCGTCGCACATCGCCGGGACACCGCCTGCGACCTGTGCCACGCCGCCGTGTTCGCGCGCGGTTTTCTTGATGAGGTCGGGGAAATCCTTGTAAGGCGCGTGGGCCGACAGCATGTCGTTATAGGCAGTGATGATACCAAGATTGGGTTTGATATCGCCGGAAAGATCGGCCTTTTCCGCTGTTCCGCAGGCGGCAAAGCCGTGCGCCAGATTGCTGCAGGAAAGCGCACTGCGGTGCGGGCCCCGGCTTGCCAGGGCGTCTACCTGCTCAAGATAGGTTTCGCGGCTTTTCCGGCTTCGTTCGCGAATCCGGCCCGTGACCGCTTGAATTTCCTTTCTGGCGCTCATCAATCTGTCCGTTTCTGATCGGTTCGTCGGACCGGCAACTCTGCCGGCTTGCTTATCTTGCCCACACAACTTTCAAGTCGGGGCAATGTTCCAGTACAAAGCCAATGGGCGCGCTGGCCGGATCGCTTGCCTCCTGGGCCGCCTCGAAGGTCTTGCGCTTTTCCTGTCCTTCAAAGTGAAGGTATTGTGCGCCGGCAGCGGCGATGGCTGGCAGGGTCATGGTGATGCGCGGTTCTTCCGCCCCCGGCGCGTCGGCCACGAGCAGCAGGCTTTGGCCCTGCGGGTCGGTTGCCTTGCGCAGGGCATCGGCACCAGGAAAGAGCGAAGCCGTATGGCCATCAACCCCCATGCCCAGCACAATAACGTCGAGGGGAAGATGCCCGGCAAGTGCATTTTCCGCCTCCGCCACCGAAACATTGATGTCCTCATTGGTATAAAGCGGCAGGAAGTTGGCCTTGGCAGCCTTGTTCTGCAGCAGTTCTACCGTCACCAGACGCTGGTTGGAACGTCCTGAATTGGGCGATACAAAGCGTTCGTCGGCAAGGGTAATGTTTACTTTCGACCAGTCGATTTCGATGGCTGAAAGCTCCCGGAAGAACCTTACCGGTGTTTTTCCCCCGGAAACGGCAAGCAGTGCAGTGCCCCTTTTTTCGATGGCTGCAGAAAGCTGGCCGGCGACATCCTTTGCCAGCCAGCGAGCCAATTCCGTACCATCGTCAAAAGTGGTGAACTGCATAAGCTTTCCGTCAGGTCTCCCCTTCGTGCCAGGTTCGCCCGTCACGTTCTATCAGGGCGATGGATGCTGTTGGCCCCCAGGACCCGGCAGTGTATTTTGCCGGCTTGACCCCGGCAGCAAGCCACCCCTCGATGATCGGATCGATCCACCGCCAGGCGGCTTCGACCTCATCGCGCCGCATGAACAGGGTCTGGTTGCCCCGGATCACATCCAGCAGCAACCGTTCATAGGCATCGGGTGCGTGGGCGTCAAAACTCTCGGCGAAACTCATGTCGAGGGTAACTTGGCGTAATCTCAGCCCGCCGGGGCCGGGGTCCTTGATCATGATGGATTGGCTGACACCCTCATCGGGCTGCAGGCGGAGGATAAGCCGGTTCGCCTTCATGTCCGTTCCCGCATCGCCAAAGGCATTGTGCGGCACCGGCTTGAATTCGATGACGATCTCCGACACCCGGGCAGGAAGCCGCTTGCCGGTACGCAGGTAAAACGGAACGCCGGCCCAGCGCCAGGTTTCGATCTCCGCCTTCAGGGCAACGAAAGACTCGGTTTCCGACAGGTCGTTTTCGACCTCGTCCAGATAGCCTGGTACGGCCTCACCGCCGGAAGCGCCTGCCTTGTACTGCCCGCGCACGGTCTGTTGCGCCGCATTGCCGGCGTCGATGGCCTTCAGCGAGCGCAGCACTTTCAGTTTTTCATCGCGCACCGCATCGGCATCAATGGATGCCGGCGGCTCCATTGCCACAAGGCAAAGCAGTTGCAGCAGATGGTTCTGCATCATGTCGCGGATGGCGCCGGCCTTGTCATAATAACTGCCGCGGCCCTCGACCCCGATGCTCTCGGCCACGGTGATCTGCACATGGTCGATAAAGGATGCATTCCAAACCGGCTGATACAGTGTGTTGGCAAAACGCAGCGCCATAAGGTTTTGCACGGTTTCCTTGCCCAGATAATGATCAATCCTGAAAATCTGGTCTTCCCGGAAATGGCGCCCAATGGTCTCGTTGAGTTCACGGGCGCTTTTCAGATCCTTGCCGATCGGCTTCTCAATGACCAGCCGCGACCGGTCACGCACCATGCCATGCTGGTCCAGCCGGTCAGCAATCGGGCCAAAGATCGAAGGGCCGACGGCCAGATAAAAGGCGCGCACCTTGTCTTCTTTGCCCAGAAGGGATTTCAGTTCTTCCCAGCCGCGTTCTGATAGCGCATCGACAGCCACATAGTGGAGCAGCTCCATGAAGGCGGCAATCTGTCCGGCATCGTCGCTGGGTGCGTGTTCGTCAATCGCCTTGCGGGCAAAGGTGCGATATTCGCCAGTCTCCATATTCGAGCGCGCCGCGCCGATAATCCGTGACGTCTCGGGAATCTGGCCATCGCAAAACCGGCGGAAAAGGGACGGGATCAGTTTGCGCTCGGCCAGATCGCCGGTGCCACCAAACACAACATAATCGAAGGGTTCCACGGGAATAAACTGGCTGGTCATCAGGTCACGGTTATTTCGGCAGAGGACATCACAACGTCATCGCAGGTTGGAACTGAAGGGCATTTAAATCGATTTAAATCATACTGGGCCAAATGGCAACAGGGCAGGGCCGATTGTCCTGGCATGTTCTGAGCATTGCCCTGCGGCACGTTTGTGACAACCGAAAAATCAGCGCCAAAGAAAAACCCGGCACAGGGCCGGGTTTTTGCAGGTCAGCACGTTTTGGCCGGTTCAACGGCTTTGCTTGACGATGATCGGCGTCAGCAGGTCACCCCAATTGCCCTGTCCCCCATGATGGCGCGCTGAACGGATCAACTCCACCGATACGCCAGCCTCCACCGCTTTCATGACCGACTGATTGAGACGGTGCAGATCGTTTGCAACCATGCGAATGGCTGCTTGCTCGTCAACCGACATGGTCGATCCCATTTCTTCGGTCCGTTCCTTGACCGGTGGCTTGGCGTTCATGGCGTGGTTCTCCCGTTCGCGACTGCTGTTGCAGAATTTACAACTTGCGCCCTTCTAACAAATGAATTGCGCCTTGGGAACGCGACATTCGTGTCAGCCTGTCTTGTGATTTTCAGCATCAGGCTGTAATTTTGTAAATTCTTGTAAAAATCTACGACTAACCTGCCCGGTAAAGAATTGTAAAACCTCGATGACATTGACAGGGAGCTAGATCAATGGCCGAACACAAGATTTTCGCCGGGCCCCGCATCCGCCGTATCCGCAATGCCAAGGGGTTGACCCAGACGGCCATGGCCGAGGAACTCGGCATTTCGCCGAGCTATCTCAATCTGGTGGAGCGCAACCAGCGTCCCCTCACGGTTCAACTGCTGCTAAAGCTGGCCTCAACCTACGATCTCAATCTGGAGGAGTTGAAGGGCGAGCCGTCCGGCTCCCGCAATGCACTAAAAGAGGTTTTTGCCGATCCGCTGCTTGCCGACGAATTGCCCGGAAGCCAGGAATTGCTGGAAGTTGCGGAAGCTGCCCCCAATGCGGCAGCCGGCATCGTCAAGCTCTACAAGGCGTTTCGAGAATCCCAGGACCGGTTGAGCGATCTGAAAGACATTCTTGCACGGGAAGGCCATACCACATCGCTTTCCGCTGCCCGGCTGCCGGCCGATGAGGTCCATGAAAAGCTTGAATCGCGGCCCAACTATTTTCACGCCATCGAGGAGAAGGCGGCCGAGTTTGCAGACAGTCTGGACGGTGGTACCGAGCTTCTGGGCAGTTTGAAGGAATGGCTGCGCAAGGAACACAACATTGCCGTCCGCCTCCTGCCGGTCCACACCATGCCGCTCTGGCGCCGCCGTTTTGACCGCCATTCCATGCGTCTGTTTCTTTCCGAGCGCCTGTCGCCTTTCGACCAGCTTCGCGAGGTCGCCATGGAAGCCTGCCTGCTCTACATGCCTGACGTGGTTGCAAAGGAGCTTGAGCGTCTTCAGCTTGCCAGCGACGAGGCCAAACGCATCGCCCGTTTTGAACTGGCGCGTTATGCTGCCCATGCCTTGATCCTGCCCTATGACACCTTTTTGCCTGCCGCCCAGCGGGCAGGCTACGACATTGATGTGCTGCGCTCCCGCTTCAGCGTATCCTTCGAACAGGTGGCAAATCGCCTGACAATGCTGCAGAAGCCCTCTCAACATGGACTTCCCTTTTTCATGCTCGAGGTAGACCATGCGGGAAACCGCTTCCGCAGTGCGGGAGCCCAGGGCTTTCCGAAGGCACAGTTTGGCGGAAACTGCCCCAAACTGCCGGTCCATGTGGCGTTTTCCCAGCCAGGACAGATTTTGGTGGAGCAGGTGGAAATGCCGGACGGGAACCGGTTTTTGGTGATCGCCCGGACCCTGGAGGGTCCTCAGGGCGCCTTTGACGAGCGGGTGCGCCGCACGGCAGTACTGCTTGGTTGCCCTGCAGATCTTGCTGCCGACACGGTCTATGGAAGGTCGCTTGCCGGTGACAATTTGCGGCCAACGCCCATCGGCCAAGCCTGCCGGCTGTGTGAGCGCCAGGGCTGCCTTTCACGCGCCGAGCCGCCCATCACGAAACCGGCGGGGCTTGACGAGTTTGTTTCCGGTCTCAGCGCTTTTGACTTTCGATAGACACGCTCTAGTGGTGCCGCGCTATCCCCTTGGAGGGCGGAAAAGGAAAACAACAAGCCAGACCGGCAGAATGACCATGGAGCCCAGTAGCAGATGGGGAATTGCCCAATTGACGCTTTCCTGCAGCCAGACGATGACATTCTCCGGTGTCATGCCGAGCTCAAGAAGAATCTGTTCGGCAGACAGGTCCAGCTTGTGAAGCACCAGACCGGTCAGCAGTGATGCCACAACGATCTTGGTGATGGTGGAGAACAGTCTGAGCATCGCCTTCCTGTTATCTGATTGCCTGAAGCGAATCGCGTCTGTTCGTATTCACGCCATTTCGAATTATAATGCTTTTTGCAGCCGGCAACAAACCTGGGCCGGTCGCGCCAGTGCTTGAACGGCACACGCCCGCCTACTGACCAACCGCAGTCCGCGGCCGGTTTTCGGTTTCCGTCGCCGCCCCATCAATGGTTTTCGGAATAGCGGTCCGGTTTTGTTCAGGCAGGCGAATTTGCGGAACCAGCAATGGTTGCCGCAGGGTCCCGCCGAGGAAGAACTGTCCGCTTTCAGCATTGTCCGGCTGGTCTGCTGGTGCTTCAAGACGCCCCCACATGGCAAGCGACCCGCCGGCGAGTTCGGATTTGCCCGAAAGCCTGGCACTGTACCCTTCGACCTCAAACTGGCTGTTCTGCACCCAGGCAGTACCACCGGCGACTGTTGCATTGACTTCAAACTTGGTGACCGGCGTCGCCGCCAGGGGCTTGGCAATCATGACATTTGCACCGTCATTTTCCTGCGGATCCAGGGTTTTGAGAACCTCGGAAAAATCAAGCCCGGCAATGCTGCCCGCCGGCATGCTGATGGAAAAGTCGCCCTTCATCGTTTCCAGCAGCGCTCCCTGCTCTGAAAGCCCGCTGCTGAGCCGGGCACGAATGTGGGACGGCCCGTCAGGAAGAAGCCGGCTGTACTCAGCAAGGAAAGGCAGGCTGACCGGGTTTAGCCCGCTGCCGTCCAGGAAAAAATCGAGCATGGCCCGCTCGCTGGTGCCCGTGGCCGAAATGGAACCGGCCAGAATGCCGTCTCCATAGGCAGCGTTGCCGACATCAAGCTTGATTTCGTTCTCCCTGGCGATCAGGCTGCCGGCGAATTCCGTCAGTTCAATTCCGGGAAAGGACAGCGTGTTGGCCGAGACGCGAATGTCCGCGTCCGATTGGTTGACCACGGTAAAAAGCGTCTTGCGGTTGCTGCCATCGAGCAATAGCAGGGCATAGGGCTGAAGATCAAGGCGATCGGCGGCCAAAGTACCGCTCAGCTTGTTCTTGCCAGTCGTGCTGATCGTGAAACGAAGGTTACCCTTGTAGACATTGCCATCAAGGTCAATGGTCGAATCGGCCAGTTGAATGTCCGATATCGTACCCGAAACCGTGCCGTTTGCTGAAAAGCGTTCAAAGCCGGCGCCAGGTTCCACCTCGCCGCCGAGAAAGGTCACCATGCGGCGCAGGGATGGTGAGGAAAGAACAAGATCGCCGGAGACAAACAGATCCGAAAGCCGGTTTGCCTCTCCGGTGAATTCAAGGCTCAGCGGCTCTGATTTAAGCGACGCGCTGATATTGGAAATACCGCCCGCCAGCAGCATGATGGGAAGATCAGCACTCAACTGTCCGGTAATTGCATCGCCCCGCCAGATGGCATTGCCCTCGAACTGCCAGCTTGAGCGGGTGCTCGGCCAATCAAGCGTTCCGTTCAGGCTGGTCACCGTTTCCTCTACGCCGGTCGCTTCATTGGCGTAGTTGATGACGCCATCTGAAATATCGAACGTACCAAGCCGGATGTCGTCAAGCTGATCGACGGCAGGGGTTTCATTGCCGGCCTGCTGCGAACGCAGTTCCTTTGCTGCCGAAAGGGCCCGCCACATCTTGCCTACCGGAAAAGCCCAGCTGGTGCGGCCGGATTCATGGACGGTCAGATTGAACACCGGCCGCACGAAATGAAACTCGCTGACTTCAATGGCTCCGCGCAGGGCAGCTGTAACACTCAACTTGCCCTTCAGCGACGGCATTTGAAGCAGCGCAGGTGCCTCCTTTGAGCCGTGGGTGTCACGAAAGGTGACATTGTTGAGTTCGATACCCAGAAACGGACTGAACGTGATTTCCGGTGTCCCGGTGAACTCCATCTGCCGTCCGGTAATCTGGCGTGCACGGTCAATCATTGTTGCCCGCACTGCCTCACTTGATACCAGCAGCGGCAGCATCGCAAACACGAGCGCTGCAAGTCCGATTGCGATCACGGTACATACGGCTATCGTCTTCATCCAGTTTCCGCCGGGTATCATGCGGCCTGCCATCTGTTGCGAAATATATGGATCATCGGCGTTTACCACTGTACTCGAGGCCTGACCCCGAGGGCGTTGCATCGCCCTGTCAACGCCTTGCTCCCCACCAGAGGATTTCATATATATGCAGTGCGTTCAACGCATTTCGCATTGTATGGTTGAGACGGACCACATTATCCATAGCTTAGCGCGCCGGGGGACATGACAGGCTCGGCAAAGCGTGTATAGCAGGTCAGTTCATCCACAGCACGATATGATCGCTTCATTTTATGGAGACCAGCATGCAAACCGGTACGATCTTGTGGCAGCCTGATCCGCAGGCGCTTGAAAAAAGCAATTTCCACGCCTTCCTGAAACAGGCAGAGCAGGTCTCGGGAAAATCCCTTGGTGACTTTACCGGTCTTCATGCCTGGTCGGTGAGCGATCTTGAGGGATTTTGGAACCTGTTGTGGGATTTCTGCGGTGTTGTAGGCGAAAAAGGCGGGTCGGCAACTTCGCCTGAAATGCCGATGCCGGGCGCCCGCTTTTTTCCCCAAAGCCGGCTGAATTTTGCCGAAAACCTGCTTCAGCGCAAAGGGAACGGGGATGCGATCGTCTTTAGGGGCGAGGACAAGCTGTCGGTCCGGTTGAGCTGGGATGAGCTGCATGCCGAGGTTTCGCGCATGCAGCAGTTTTTGAAAGCTGCCGGTGTGGGCAGGGGTGACCGGGTGGCGGCAATGCTGCCCAACATGCCGCAGGCCGTCATCGGAATGCTGGCAACCTCCGCGCTGGGTGCTGTGTGGTCGTCCTGTTCGCCTGACTTCGGAGAGGGCGGCGTTCTGGACCGCTTCGGGCAGATCGAGCCGAAGGTTTTCATTTCCTGCGATGGCTACTGGTACAACGGCAAGCGCATCGAGATCGCAGAAAAGCTGCAGGCCATTGCATCCAAACTCACCAGCGCGAAACGGATTGTGATTGCCGACTATCTTGGAAATGCGGAGGAAGTCGCCGGTGCACTGCCGAATGCGGTAAGCTGGTCACAGGGACCGGGCAGCCTGACCGCCAGCGATGTTACATTTGAACGGCTGTCCTTCGACCATCCCCTTTATATCCTGTTTTCCTCCGGTACCACGGGTATTCCCAAATGCATCGTGCATTCCCAGGGAGGGGTCCTGCTTCAACATCTCAAGGAGCAGCAGCTTCACTGCAATCTGAACCCGGGCGACCGGTTTTTCTATTTTACCACCTGCGGCTGGATGATGTGGAACTGGCTGGTCACGGGCCTGGCGAGCGGCGCAACGCTGATGCTTTTTGACGGTTCGCCCTTTGCCCCGGAAGCAAAGGTTCTGTTCGACTATGCAGAGCAGGAACGCTTCACCTTCTTCGGAACCTCGGCAAAATACATCGATGCGGTACGCAATTCAGGCCTGCGCCCGGTCGAAAGTCATGACCTTTCATCGCTTGCAATGATGACCAGCACCGGTTCGCCGCTGGCGCCGGAGAATTTCAAATTCGTCTATGAAGGCATAAAGCCGGACATTCATCTGGCATCGATTTCGGGCGGCACAGATATTGTCGCATGTTTTGTTGGCGGCGTTCCGGACAGGCCGGTGCGTGTGGGCGAAATCCAGGGACCCATGCTCGGCATGGCCACCGAGGTGTGGAACGATGATGCAAAACCGGTAACTGGCGAAAAGGGTGAGCTGGTTTGCACCAAGGCGTTCCCCTCAATGCCCATCGGCTTTTGGAACGATCCCGACAACAAGAAATATCACGGCGCCTATTTCGAACGGTTCGACGGCATCTGGTGCCACGGGGATTTTGCCGAATGGACCGAAAATGGCGGCATGATCATTCATGGCCGTTCCGATGCAACCCTGAATCCCCAGGGCGTGCGTATCGGAACAGCGGAAATCTACAATCAGGTGGAGCAGATGCCGCAGATCGAGGAGGCGTTGTGCATTGGCCAGGATTGGCAATCCGATGTCCGGGTTGTTCTGTTTGTCCGTCTGGCACAGGGTGCGGAACTGGACGAAGAACTGACGAACGCGATCAAACAGAAAATCCGTACCGGCGCCTCGCCGCGCCATGTGCCGGCCAAGATCATTGCCGTGTCCGACATTCCCAGGACCAAATCCGGGAAGATAACCGAGCTGGCGGTGCGCGATGTGGTGCATGGCAGGACAGTGAAAAACAAGGAAGCGCTGGCCAATCCCGAAGCCCTCAGCCTGTTCGAAGACCTGCCGCAATTACGCGACTGATGCCGGATGCACCCCTTGATTTGCGTCCAAATCCTAACAATCGTGGTTAACGATTGGTGAAACGAAAATTAACTCTAAACGCCACATCGGCAAGCTTTGTTAAAATCCGTTAAGGCCTGTTAAGGAGTTGGTAAGAATTTGGGTCCATTCTCGGATCAACTTCAAGATTACTCGTGTTATCGCTCTCTTCAAGATCCGGAAGTGCCTTTTGAATTTAAACTGCGGACCAAATCGGTCCGCATTTTTTTTTGCCGTGGCATTACACCCTGTCCCGTAATGAACACCTGCGTTAACAAAAACACCGGAACCAGCCCGATCAGCACAATCAGCAAGGCAGCAAAGGCTGCCTGTTCGAACATGGCCCGGGAGGCATGGCTGTAAACGAAGGTCGCCAGCGTGTCGAAGTTGAAGGGCCTTAGGAGCATGGTTGCCGACAATTCCTTCATCGTTTCAACGATCACCAGCAGGGCAGCAACGCTCAGGGTCTTGAAGAGCAGCGGCAATTCAATCTGAAAAACGACCTGTTCATTGCTGCGCCCCAGGGTTCGCGCCGCTGATGCCAGGTTAGGGGAAATCCGTGCGTAACCGGCCTCTATATTGCCCAGCGCCACGGCCAGAAACCGGACCGAACAGGCAAACACGACAATGGCCAGGGATCCCGACAGGACAAGGCCGGTCTTGTAACCGGTGAGCACATAAGCGATGCGCGACACTTGGTTGTCGATGCCGGTCATGGCAGTCAGCACGCCAATTGCCAGTATGGTGCCGGGTATCGCATAGCCAAATCCCGAAGCTAGCGTCGCCGCCCGTATCGCGCTGCCCGCAGCATGCCGGCGCGCTTGAGCCAGCACAAAGCCGGCCATGACACAAAGAAGCGCCGTTGAAACCGCCACGATCAGGCTGTTTGCGGAAGCGTTGAGCAGCGCGAGGTGGGTAATCTGTTCGGGGCGCCGGAAAATGCTTCCCGCCATCTCCGCAATCGGCACCGCAAAACCGAGCGTGATCGGCAGGCCGCAGGCCGCCGCCGCAAGCCAGGCCCTTGCCCCCGAAAGCTGGATTTGTTCCAGTGCCTGGCGGCTTTGGCGCCCTTCATGAAAGCTCTGCCTTGCCCGAAGGCGCCGCTCCAGAACGACCAGTATGCCCACGAACACCAGCAGTGCCAGGGAAAGCTGGGCAGCGCCGGCCAGGCTGGAGCGGTTGAGCCAGGTATCGAAAACAGAGAAGGTGAGGGTCCTTACGCCAAGATACTCCACCGCGCCGATATCGTTGAGCGTTTCCATCAGCGCCAGTATGACGCCGACCGCAATTGCCGGTCGTGCCGCCGGCAGCGCGACTTTCAGGAACAAACGGACCGGCCCGGCACCAAGAACGCGAGCGACATCAAGCATCGAGGTTCCCAGCGATTGAAAGGAAAGCCTGGCCGGCAGATAGACATAAGGAAAAAGCACCAAGGATAGCAGGAAGATTGCACCGCCGGTCGAACGCAGTTCGGGAAACCAGTATTGCGTGGAATTTTCGTAGCCGCCAAGATCGCGGACAAGCTGCTGCACCGGGCCGGTATAATCTGCGAACTCGACCCAGGTATAGGCGGCCACATAAGTGGGCGTGGCAAGCGGTAACACCAGCGCCCATTGGAAAAAGCCGCTGAAGGGAAACCGGTACCGGCTTGTCAGCCAGGCGGTTCCTGCCCCCAGTACAAACGTTCCTGCTGCTACCCCCACCAGCAGCAATAGCGTGGTTGCCATTGAGGACGGCAGCACGAAGGAAACCAGATGGGGCCAGACGTCCTGGCTATCCCCGCTGGCCTGATAGATCAGCGCGGCAAGGGGAAGCATGGCCAGAAAGGCGATGGTGTAAACACCGGCCGGCAGGACGCCGGAGCTTGCGTCCCTGCTGGTAAAGGCTGGATGGATCGGTGTGTTCTGGCCGCTCATGATATCGTTCTGTTGCGATGGAAGCTGCTCGCGGGCCAACCCCTATCCCAGAACCGGCGGCACGTCACCTGCGCGTTTCGACGCCACGCCGAAGCGGCATTCAGTCGGCCAGCACACGCTGGGAGGGAAACAGGACATGGACGACCGTCCCTTCTCCCGGCTTGCTTTCCAGCTCGAAATAGGCGCGGTTTGCCTCAACCAGTGCCTTGGTCAGCGGCAGGCCCATGCCATGGCGCGCTGAGGTGCCGCTGGCGGGTTCTGCAGGTTTTTCCGAGGCAGCCTCACCAGCATTTTCCCGCGCCTGATCGCTGCGTGCAACGCTTTCAAGATCAAACGGCTTTCCTGCCTGCAGAACCTGTTCAACCTGGACAGGCGACATGCCGTCTCCATTGTCCCGTACCCTGAGTGCAACTTCGCCGTTTTCTTCCAGCGCCGTCGAAACGATGACCTGGGTGTTGTCGGGCGAATGGTTGATTGCATTGCCAACCAGATTGAGAATGACCTGCCGGATGCTGCGTGCATCGGCCACCACTTTCGGCACGGCCTGGGAAAGCGAGGTCCTGGTGATGATCCGGCGGCGGTTGGCCTGGGGCTGCAGCAGGGAAACAGTCTCGGAAACCAGACGATTGAGGTCGACAGCCTCGAACTCCAGCTCCAGCTTGCCGCTTTCGATCTTGGAGATGTTCAAAAGATCGTTCACCAGGTCCAGAACATGCCCGCCCGAACGGTTGATATCCCTCAGATATCCCCGGTAACGTTCGTTTCCGACGGGCCCGAAACGCTCTTCAAGCATGATGTCGGAAAAGCCGATAATGGCCGTCAGCGGTTCGCGGATTTCATGGCTTACCTGCGACAGGAAGCGCGTTTTGTGCTCACTGGAATCTTCGGCCGACTTGCGCGCCTCGATCAGTTCCTGTTCGGTTTTTTTCCAGTCGGTAAGGTCACGCAACACGGCGCAAAGATTGCCCTCCCGGCCAACCTTTCCAAGTGTCACAAACAGCGGGATAAGGCGGCCATTGGCTTCAACGCCGGTCGCCTCGAAGCCCTGCTGCATCATGCGCTGAACCTCGTTTTCATCGCCATTGCGCGCAATGGACTCCATGTAACTCAGAAGCTGATGATGGCTTTCGCTTGAGAAAAGGTCGACGAACGGCTCGCCTATCGCTTGCGTCTGGCTGATGCCGAACAACGCCTCGCCGGAAGGATTAAGTGACTGGACCAGCCCGTTGGCATCCAGCGTGGCAATCCCGTCGGCCGCAGTATCGAGAATGTTCTCCAGCTCGCTGACGCGCACCATGTCGAGCGCAATTTTCTCTTCTGCCTTGGATTGCTGGGGTTCGCTGAATGACATCGCCAGCGCATTGCCATCACCCCATTTCAGCCGTTGCAGGCGGCAGCGCACGGAGACCGTTTCGCCATCGCTGCAGCGCAGCTGCATGCCGCTATCCCTCGCATGGTCATCGGCATCGCCGTTTTCTTCCTTGCCGGTGATAAGAGCATCCAGCCCGCCCGCTGCCTGCAGCGTTTCGACATCGCCATAGCCGGTCAGCTTCAGGAGTGCCGGACTGGCGTGGAGCGTACGGCCACCCTGGAAGATGATGGAAGCTTCATCCGGGTCGAGGCCGGTAGCTGGCAGTGCAGTCTCGCCCTCATCTTCCCCGTCTGCTTCAACCGGCTCTTCCGGTAGTTCCCCGGCTGGGGAAAGTGAGCGGCGGATTTCAGAGAAATTCCGTTTCTCCCGGCCTGACAGGTTTCCATCGTCGCTGTCGCTTTCAGCACCATCATCCGCCCCGCCGGCAGTTATGTCATCGCGTGCTGATTGCCGGTCCGACAAGTGATAGACATTGCCCGACGCGCCGTGTTGAGCGCCTTCCAGGGCTTCTTCACTGCCGGCTTCTCCGGTTGCATCGTCTTCTGAAGCAATATCGGTGGACCATCCGGTTCGCAGATCGATTTCCTCCTCTGCATCACCGGAACCATCGGCGATTGAAGCATCCCGATCGCCGTCAATTGCATGCGATCCGAACTTCATGCCCCGCGCCAGCGGATCGACCATCGTATCGGCGAGCCGGATGACACCAAACCCGCGATAACCGTCGAAATTCCGCTCCCGGTCGTAGGCGGGAAGTGCAGCCAGATCGACCGGAACATTCATGTCGGTTCCCTCGATCGGCCACAACACACTGCGTCCCGACCATGTGTCGGACTTCGACAACAGGTCGAGGATCGCGCCATCCTCGTCGAAACCGCGCTCAGCGGCGACATCTTTCCAGTGCTTGCCGACAATATCTGCCGACTGCTCGCCCACTGCAGCGGCCAGTCCATCGCTGACCGAGCGGATGACCTGTTCGCGGTCAATCACAAAGGCAAAGCGCGAGGCGGTTTTGTCGGTTCTGGCAGCTTCCCCTGCAACTTTCTGAACCGGCATTGGTGAAGGATCGCCCGTAGTATCAGCGGGAGCAGATTCGGCAGCCTGATCACTGCTTTCCTCTTTTTCGCTCGGTACATCACCGCGGTTGGTGCCGAAATACCAGCGATCCAGCAAGGAACGCCCCGTGGTCCGAATGGGGGAGTTGCTTTCAACAGGCGCCGTTGTTTTCTCGCCGCCATCATCCGCCGGTTCAATGGGTGTCTCTTCTGCGCCGGGTTCTTCAGCGGACTGTTTCGCATGACCCGGCTCCGGCTCTTCAACGGTAGCACCGCCGTCATCTTCATCCGGGTCGGAAACCGGCTCCAGCCAGGGCGGCATGTCATCTTCCGGTGGGTGGCGTTCATCATACCCGTCGCTCATTGCAACGGCCGGGGGAGGGGGAGGAAGCGGTACGCCGCCGATGGCAACACCGCCGGCACCCGACCGGTCGATGATTTCATGCCCATTATCGCCTGCGGTATCGTCAGCCAGAACGGCCAGAAAACGCGCGGGATGATCGCGGATCTTCCCGACTCCCGCCGGCAGCATTCTGCCATCGCCTGCAGGAACCGGCCGCTTCACCAGCCGGTCGGCCTCGCCATCCACTTCGCGCACCAGATCCTCCAGCAAGGCGGTATCGACTGCGTAATCTTCAAAGGTCTGGGATGCAGCAAGCACCAGGCCGAACTCGTCCAGAACGGCGGCAGCGGCGGCAAAATCCTCCAGAATACTTACGGCTTCAGCTGCCAGTTGATGTTCGCGCAGCCGCCGATCCTTGCCGCCATACGGGCAGACGAGCAGGATCGCCTCTTCGCCATTGGGAAGGACGCACCTGCTGATTTCGCTTGCTATCAGTTCCGAGTTCAGACCGTGGCTGATGCGCAATTGACGAACAACCGGCTCATCGTCCTCTACCTGCCGTATGGCATTGGCAATCTGGCGGATCAGGGGATGCGCCTGTGTAAGCCGCACGTCGAGCAGGTCAGCAAGCCCGCTTCCTGAAAACAGCCTTGCGCCGAAGGCATTGGCCCACAACACACGCTCAAAACCCGGTGAAAACAAAACTGCAGCGTCTTGAGAAAGCACCCGTTTGCGCAGGAACCCCATGACGGTAAGGTCTAGATATGAATAGTCGGATGTACTCATTGGCTTTGCCCGTTACCGACCCGCTCCCCGCACTGGGTCCTGACCTGATAGTTAAGGAAAAATTAATATCGGCTTTGTTCTGGCCGGTCCAGCAGCGGCGCCGGTTCCCGGCATGGTTTCGCTTGAGACGGTTAATACTGCCGGTTAACGTTCGCCGGTCCCGGTGAATGCGCATGTGATCGCAAGAAGAGTCATCACCGTGGCGCTGCCGGCGGGAGGATTGCCGGCGATGAAAAGCGAAGTGGGCTGGAAAAGAGACTTGCAAATGGCGCGCCGGGACCGTATTTCAGCACCGGTCGCGCCAAGCCCATGGGGCGCGGATTTGTGCGGTTGTAGCTCAGTTGGTTAGAGCGCTAGATTGTGGCTCTAGAGGTCGGTGGTTCGAATCCACCCAACCGTACCAGTCCCCTTTGATCACATGCCTGCAACACATTGATAATGCTGCCGCTTCTGGTGAGTGCATTTCCGTGCGTCGCCACGCGCCTCATGGCGACAGTCTTACGCTCCGCCCTTCAGGCTTTCCAGCCATTGCGGCATGCAACGCTCCAAGGACTGTTCCAGGGCGATTGCCTGATAGCCAAAGCGGGCGTGGAACTGGCTGGAATCAAGCATGGAATTGGCAGGCCTTTTGGCTGCAGTGGGGTAATCGTCTGTAGTAATATCGAGAACCCTGGCTACAGGCCCGCCATGCCGCGCGCTGACAGCAAAGATCAGCCGGGCAAAATCCGCCCAATTCATGGACGCAGGCCCGCTAAAGTGGAAGGTCCCCCATTCGGCATCTTGCGGCCGCTCATGGACTTTCTTTGCTGCGGCAATAAGGGCATTGGCGATTTCCCGTGCATCCGTGGGATTGCCGTGCTGATCGCTGATGATGGAAACTTCGTCCCTTTGAACTGCCAGGCGCAGCATGGTTTTGGGGAAGTTGGAGCCGGTCACGTCAAACACCCATGCGGTTCTTACAATGACGTGACGGGCGTTGGTTTTGCGGACGGCTTCTTCACCGGCCAGTTTGCTTTTCCCGTAGATGCCGGCTGGCGCGGTCGGATCATCCTCAACATAGGCTGTGGTTTTGCTTCCTGAAAAGACATAATCGGTGGAGACATGCAGCAAGGGAATGCCGCGGCCTGCCGTTGCCTTGGCCAGCAGTTCCGGGCCGTTTGCATTGACCGCGAAGGCAGCTTTGCTGTCGCCCTCTGCCCGGTCTACCGCCGTATAGGCAGCAGCATTGATCACAACGTCGGGTTTGTGTTCATCAAGTGCCGAAGCGATGGTGTGGTCATCGGTGATGTCGAGACCGGGCCGTCCCAGGCAAATGATATCACCATCTCTCTTTGCCGCTCCCCTTGCCAGGGCGTTTGCCACCTGACCTGATCGGCCTGCAACGAGTACGCGCATTATGAAGCCTGTTTTGCGCTGCCCAAACGATCACCGGAATAGCGCTCCTTGCGAAGAGGTTCCCACCACCATTGATTGGCGAGGTACCAGTCCACCGTTTTGGCCAGGCCGCTTTCAAAACTCTCCAGCGGTTCCCACCCAAGTTCAGTTTTGATTTTGCTTGCATCAATCGCATAGCGCCGGTCATGGCCGGGGCGATCTGAAACAAAGGTGATCAGATCGCTGTAGGGCCGTCCGGAAGCACGGGGTTTTCGCTTGTCGAGCAAGGCGCAAACAGCCTCCACGACGTCAATGTTTTGCTGTTCGCTGTTCCCGCCGATGTTGTAGCTTTCGCCGGGTTTGCCGGTTTTTACGACGGTTTCCAGGGCCCGGGCATGATCTTCCACAAACAGCCAGTCGCGAACGTTTTTTCCGGAACCGTAGACCGGCAGGGGTTTTTCTTCCAGGGCGTTGATTATGACAAGCGGAATGAGCTTCTCCGGAAAATGATAATATCCGTAATTGTTGGAACAGTTCGAGATTACGACCGGCAGGCCATAGGTCTCGTGCCAGGCGCGCGCCAGATGGTCGGAAGATGCCTTGGAAGCCGAATAGGGCGAGGAGGGTGCGTAAGGGGTTTGTTCAGTGAACAATCCGCTGTCGAACGGCAGGTCCCCATAAACCTCGTCAGTGGAGATGTGGTGAAAACGGAAGGATTTTTGCCGGTCTTCCGGCAATTCGCGCCAGTATTCAAGCGCTGCATTGAGCAGTTGAAAGGTGCCAAGGATATTGGTTTCGATAAACTGCGAAGGGCCGTCTATGGACCGGTCCACATGGCTTTCTGCCGCCAGATGCATCAGCGCATCCACATCGTGGCGGCGCATGATTTCAAGCATGGCTTCGCCATCGCGGATGTCCGCCCGCTCAAAGCTGTATTGGGCGTTGTTTTCAATTTCCCGCAGTGAGGTCAGCGTGCCCGCATAGGTCAGGCAGTCGACGTTTACTACAAAGTCGCCGCTGGTTCCCACGAGATGCCGGCAAACTGCAGATCCGATAAATCCGGCACCGCCGGTGACAAGTACTTTCATTGCACGCCCTGGCAACCGGCCGGTTTCATGGGTTGAACTTCGTGCAAACACGGGGCGTTTGCGTCTTTTTCAGACAAGGTGAATGCAACGCCGATATCGGGCCATTTTATTGAAAGGGCCGGGTCGGCATAATGGATGGAGCGGTCGTGCGCGGCCGAATAGTAATTGTCGACCTTGTAGGCAATCTGGGTGTTATCCTGCAGAGTGACAAAACCATGCGCAAAGCCGGCGGGGATGAATATCTGGTTGCCGGCTTCGGCGGTTAGTTCAATCCCGGCCCATTTGCCATAGTCGGGGCTTTGCGGACGAATATCGACCGCCACATCGAAAACCGCCCCTTCCAGAACACGCACGAGCTTGGCTTGGGCAAGGGGAGAAATTTGAAAATGCAGGCCGCGGAGCGTGCCGGCCCTGGCAGAACAGGAATGATTGTCCTGAACAAATTCCTCCGTGATACCCGCTTCGGCAAATTGCTTGTGGTTGTAGGTTTCGCTGAAAAAACCGCGGCTGTCTGAAAAACGCTCCGGCCGGATTTCGAATACCCGTTCCAGACCAAGCGGCCTGACGGCAATCACAGCGCGTCCCCCGCGGCAATCTTGTGCAGGTATTTTCCGTATTCCGACTTGCCCATTGCCTGTGCACGCCTGGCCAAACACTCCCGGCTGAGAAAGCCCTGACTGAAGGCGATTTCCTCCGGGCAGAGGATGTTAATTCCCTGGCGGTGCTCCAGGGTTCTGACAAAGGCCGAGGCCTCGTGCATCCCGTCAAAGGTTCCCGTGTCAAGCCAGGCATATCCGCGCCCCAGCTTCTCCATATGTAGATCACCGCGCTCCAGATAGGCGCGGTTAACATCCGTAATCTCAAGTTCACCCCGTGCCGAAGGCTCGACGTGTGCAGCAATGTCGACAACATCATTGTCGTAAAAATAAAGGCCGGTTACTGCCCAGTTGGATTTTGGAACTTGGGGTTTTTCTTCGATTGAGACAACTTTTCCAGACTCAGGGTCGATCTCCGCTACGCCATAGGCCCGTGCATCGCTGACCTGGTAACCGAAGATGGTAGCGCCGTTGTTTCGCTCTCTTGCTGCCCGGCATTTTGCCGAAAGCCCGCTGCCATAAAAAATGTTGTCGCCCAATATCAGTGCAACCGGATCTGCGCCGATAAAGTCCTTTCCTATAATGAAGGCTTCCGCCAAGCCGCGCGGATGAGCCTGTTCGCCATAGTCAAGATTAATGCCGAATTCAGAACCATCACCAAGCAGCGCCCGGAAACCAGGCAGATCGCGCGGGGTGGAGATCACAAGAATTTCCTGTATCCCGGCCAGCATCAGAACGCTCAGCGGATAATAGATCATCGGCTTGTCGTAAACCGGCAGCAATTGCTTGGATACAGGCAGCGTCAACGGGTAAAGCCGTGTGCCCGCGCCGCCTGCAAGAATAATCCCTTTCATAGGTGCCCCGGCTATTCCAATGCCAAAGTTGTCGTCACGTCTCGGCTGGAGACGTCAGAAATGCGCTTCATATTTTTCCCATCAGCGATGCCGCCAGGAAGCTCAATTGCCCTGGAAAAGTCTGGCGGAATATTCCTGCCCGCATGATCCGGTAGGGTCTTAGAAAAAACGTGCTCTTTCGCAGCGCGGAAAACTCGTCAAGCACCTGGCAGTTTTCTGCCGGAAGCAGATGCCTGACCCTTTGAAGCGCTTTCAGATTGGTCTCGTTCCAACTGCGAAAGCGGGACCTGAGAACCAGTTTCAGGCGCATCATCCTGGCGCGCCAGGACGCGTTTTCGCCAATGAGATTACCACTGTGCTGGCGGTATTGCGTGAGCGGTTCCTCATCGTATCTAACCCTTCCGCCCAACGCGGTTACAAGGATGTACGCCCACCAGTCGTGACTAACGAACTGCCCGTCGACAGAGTGCTGTCTGAGCGCTGTCATCGCAGCACGGTTCATCACGATCGTATTGCCGGCTGCGATGTTTTGAACGATGGCATTGCGGAATCCAGGCGGGCGGGAGAACCGGAGAGAGAGGCCGCGCTCCCGTCCGGCATCATCGATTATCCGGGTTCTGGAGCAGTGCATGGCGGGCAGGTCTTCGGGCTGGTCGTTCAGCCATGCTACGGCGCGAGACAGCTTGGTTGGTTCCCAGATGTCGTCCTGATCGCAAAAGGCAAAATACTCGGCATCGATGGCATCATTCAGGATCAGCGATAGAAAGTTGGCTTTGCAGCGGGCGAGCAAAAGTTCGACGTCGCCGCCTCTGCCACAGGGCAGGGACAATTCGGAATTTCGCCTTATGATTGCAAAATTCCCCTTGGACCAGCGTCGCGCTGCCTTGTCTGCAATGGCAATGGTGTTGTCGGTAGAACCATCGTCTGACAGCCAGACATCAATCGCCGGATAGGATTGGCTGGCAAGCGAAGCCAACTGGTCCTGCAGGTACTGACCTCCATTATATGCAGCAAGAAGAACTGCCACTTTCCGCATCACCCCAGACTGCACGACTCGCCCTTGCTGGCTCGGTGCGGCAATTCTGCGCACCAACACCAAAAAGTTTAACCTGATATTGCTGTGATTACTGAAGGGTCTGAAAAATAACAACAACAGAAAAGCAAATATCAATATAAATGTAAAAGATTTGACACAATGCCAGTTGTAAGAATCTGTAAATTATCAGAGTTTGGCGCCGATTTTCAATGGATGCAATGTATGCGGGCAGTTGGTGCACAGTTGGCTGTACAGCGTTCGCATGCACATTGAGCAAGAATGAATGAGTGACGGCAGATGTCATCAAAACCCTGGGTGTCCGTGGTCGGTGTTTGCCGGCGTCTGTCTCCTCTGGGCAGGAAATGCCGTTCCGGGTTTGAACAGGTAATAGGGCGGCGTTTTGGCGGATAAACCCAAACGGAGACCTGCAGCTGCAGCCGGCAGAAAACCTGTTGCCAGCAAAGACAGGCCAGCAGGCAATCCGGTTACAAAACGGCAGGGTGCAGGCAAGTCTGCACACAAGTCCACGGCACGAAAACGGCGTATCACCGCCGGCAGCAAGCGCACCTGCATTCTGGTACTTGGCATGCACCGTTCGGGCACCAGCGCGCTGACGCGCGTGGTGTCGCTGATGGGGGCTACCCTGCCGAAACGGTTGATGGGAGCGGGCGGAGGCAACGAGGCCGGTCATTGGGAACCCGAGCGTCTGGTCGCCTATCACGACCAGATGCTTGCCGAGCTAGGATCCGCCTGGCATGACTTCAAGCCACTTGATCTGAAAGCCGTATCCGTTTCGCGCCGCGAGGCGATGACGGCCGACATCCGGGAAATTCTCGAAGAGGATTATGGCGATGCGCCGCTGATCGTGGTCAAGGATCCGCGCATCTGCCGCTTTGCGCCGTTCTTCAGCCAGGCGGCAGGCGAGGCAGGGTATGACGTCGCAACCGTCCTGACCTTTCGCAATCCGCTGGAAGTCATCGACTCGCTGATGGCACGGCGCGACAATTGGCCGAAGACATATGACACGCAGGACGCGGCCCTGTTGTGGCTGGCGCACAATCTGGAAGCTGAAAGGGCTTCACGGGAATTTCCGAGAGCCGTTGTTTCCTATGACGGGCTGATAGGAGACTGGAAGAAGCCGGTTTCGGCGATCGCCGCCGCACTTGAAAATCCGTTTGCCAATGCGTTGGACGACGTGGAAGCAGAGGTCTCGGCCTTCATCGATGAAAGACAGCGCCATCATACCAAAAGGCAGGAGGACGTGCTGCTCGACCCGCGCACCGCAGGCTGGGTATCGGACTGCTATTCGGCGCTGCGGGCACTGGAGGCTGGCCGGAATGTATTGAAGGCGAAGGCAGAACTCGACCGCGTCCACGCCGAATTTATCACCACGCTTCCCGTGCTGCAGCAGACAGTCGAGGCCCGGCGTAAAACAGCGCAGGAAAAGCAGGTGCTGGATGAACGCCTTGCGAGGGTTGAGGCCGAAGCGGAAGAGAAGGAGCGGATCCTTGCTGAACACGCCAACGTGCTGGAGCGGGAACGGGATGGCAGTCATGGCCGGGTTCAATCGCTGACCGCCGAAGTGGCGCAAGCGAAGAAAAAGATTGCGCAGCTGGAATGTGAGGCATCGCAAGCACGGGCCCGGCGCGATGCCGCCGGGGAGGACGCTGCCCGCGACCGGGAAAAAGCCCGGGCAGCCGAAGCGCGCTTCTCCCAGGCCCAGGCGGAAATCGCAGACCTTCGACGCGAGATTGCAGCCAGGGAAAAACTGCTGGCCGACGAGCGCCAAACTGCGGCTAAGCTGCATGAGCAACTGACAGCGGAACTGGAAACCGAGCGGGCTGAAAGACAGGCTCGGGAACAGCAGACCGTGAGCTTGCAGGCGATGTTGGCCGAAGAGCGCTCGCAAGGCGAGGCACGGATCGCTGAACTGGAGAAAATGGCAGCGGAGAAGGATGCCAAGATTGGTGATCTGGAGCGGGACGGACAAGAAAGCCAGGCGCACATCACTGGTCTGCAGCAGGAGGTTGAGGAGAAAACTGGCCGCATCGCTGGCCTGGAACGGGATGCCGCGGCGAATGCTGACCTGATTTCCGGTCTGAAGCAGGAGGTCGAGGAGAAAACAGGCCGCATCGCTGGCCTGGAACGGGATGTGGAACACCGCTCACGCGAGGTCCGGGCCGCCCATACCCGGCTGCAACAGGTGACGCAGGAGTTCAGAAATTCCACCTCCTGGAAACTGACGGCGCCGCTGAGGGCGGTGAAGTATGTTGGTATTGCTAGCTCAAGTTTACCCAGAGCGTTGACGAGAACGGCCCGCGTAACGCTTACCGCAGTCCGGTTTGGTGGCGGTGTACGCGCTACCATCAGAAAAGTAATGCGGACATACAAAGCAGAGGGCCTTGAAGGACTTCAATGGCGTTACCGCGTTGCCAAGGAATTAAAACCCTCCGACGTTGCCCGAGTCAAAATTACACGCTCGATACATGACCCGTCTGGAGCCTGGATTCATAATGAAGGAAAGCTTCTTCCAAACGAGGAGAAAATCGCAGGGAGCTCTGAATTTTCTGTCAGTGAGGTCAAGCGAAAGGAGCTTGAAGCGCATGATACCTTTGAGGCGCGAAAGCGTGCTTGGAAATACGGTACTAACAACAGTCCATTACTATCTGCGAATGTATTTGGCCGACGATTACAGGATGCCATTCCAAACATTGAAAAAGGGCTGGTTCTGTCGGTAAGCCATGACAACTATCGAGAGGTTGTGGGTGGTGTACAATTATGCGTTCAACTCGAAGAGCGGCAATTTATCAATGATGGTTTCGCATATCTCAACGTGCATCCCCGCGAACCTTCGCCTTCGCTTGCAGAGTCTAGCAATGTCGAAGACTTTGTATTTGCAGTGGTGGCGAACGGCAGAGCGATAGGCGAGGTAACCGCATCATCGCTCATTGAAGAAGTTAAGAAACGTCAAACGGGTGATGCTGAGACGCACTGCACGATCCACGCATTGCTGGGTCATTCGCCAGAGGTGATCATTAATTTATTACATTCGCTGGGCGCGCAAACGACACTTTTTTGGATCCATGACTACTTTGCGCTCTGCCCCAACTACAACTTGCTTCGAAACGACATTTCGTTCTGTGGCGCGCCTAGTCTACATTCCAACTCATGCAATATTTGCCTCTATGGTAGAGAACGTGCAACGCATTTAAAGCGCATTGAACGAATGTTCGATGAAATTGACATCGATGTCATTTCACCATCACATTATGCATTGCAATTATGGAGGCAGAAAACAAAGTTGCGCTTCGGTCACGGGCATATCTTGCCTCATTTGACGCTAACGGACTCTCGGAAAGCTGAGTTGCGTTCTTCTCTCTCTGACGCTGACCCAATACGTATCGCATTCATGGGATATCCGACATATCACAAGGGCTGGCCGGTATTTCTCAAATTGGCTGAACGGTTTGCAGACGACCCGCGATACGAGTTTCATCACTTGGGACAAAAAAACCAGCGTAAGCCTTTTGTAAAATTCATGGAAGTGAAGACATCGGCGGGGAACACCGAAATCATGACGAATGCGCTGGTGACGAAGAAAGTTGATGTGGTCTTGCTGTGGCCGGCGTGGCCTGAGACGTTCTCTTTTACTTTTTATGAAGCGCTGGCCGGTGGGGTTTTTGTGGTGACAAATCCACATTCCGGAAACATAGAACATCAGGTTCGTCAAAATGGCGGAGGTGTCATTTTATCTGATGAGCAGCAGTTGTACAGCGAATTTGAGGGAGACGCGTTGGTGAGTGTGGTGGAGAAACGGCGGGCAAATGGGCTAGTTATTGCGCGACCGCAGTTTAGCCAACTATCTCGCGCGTTTATTGTATAGCTGAGGGGGTGCACAAGGTTTATGTCGGTGCATTGTTTCACAAGCATATCGTTTTCATACCTCAACAGAGCCCGTGTGCTGGGAGCTTCGATTAAGCAATATCATCCCGATTGGAACCTATGGTTACTTGTTTCTGATCGTGCTCCTGAGGGTTTTTCCCTTGATATCGAAAACGAGCCTTGGGATCGACTCGTTTACATTACCGAGCTTCCAATCTCGAATATTGAAGGATGGATGTTCAAGCATGACGTGGTCGAGTTGTGTACCGCCGTCAAGGGCCCATTCTTGGAAGAGTTGCTAAAGACGAATGCCGAGAAAATATTTTACCTTGATCCAGACATTGCTGTTTTGAACAGTCTGGAGCCAATGCTCAAATTGTTGGATGAACACTCCATACTTCTTACGCCACATCAGTTGGAGCCGGACGACGAGCCACAATCGGTTTGGGACAACGAGATATGTTCTCTGGCCCATGGAATCTACAATTTGGGATTTATTGCAATTCGAAACGATGACGTTGGAAAAGATTGCGTACGTTGGTGGTCCAAACGCTGCAAGTCCTTCTGCTACGATGCGAAAGACAAGGGATTATTCGTTGATCAAAAGTGGTGTGACCTCATTCCGGCTTTTTTCGAACGGGTGCACATTTTGCGCGACCCCGGATACAATATTGCAAGCTGGAACCTAAATCGCCGAAAAATTACTGCGTCGAAAGACGGCCAGTTTGTGGTAAACGGCGAATTCCCGATACGTTTCTACCATTTTACGAAGCTCGGCCCGATCGGGGACACGATGACGAGGCGTTACGCCGGCGACAATACGGAGGTGTATGAGCTATGGGCTTGGTACAAGCGCTGTATTGCCGAGGCAACCGATGATCGTATCCCTGACCGCTGGTGGCATTATGGCGTTTACAGCTCCGGGAGCCAAATTCCAAAGGATGCCCGGGTTCTCTATCGTGATAGGGAGGACTTGATTGACCATTTCCCCAATCCGTTTGACTCGTCAAATGGCGGGTATGAAGCTTGGTATAATAATGAAATCCAACAATAAGATGAAAAATTATTTAAATACAGTATTTGCATTATACGAGTATTTACGATGAATATCGATGTAGAAAAAATTAGTCGCATAGATTATCTTGTTCAGGATTGCCACTCGTATTTAAGTTCAGCACCTAAGCTCCATAATTATTTTTGCGAAGATCGGAATCTAAACTCATGGATTAGTAGTATATTTTCAAGAAGGCAAGTAATTAGGCCGGGGGAGGGATTCTCCTATATTAAAAACGGAAAAATATTAAGGGGGAGATATATTTTCAGTGAGGATGATTGTATATATCAAGATTCAATACTTGATGAATCCAAGGAATTGGTTAAAAAATTTTTTGTTTCAACAACAGGCGTTTCTAATCTATGCGAACATGTCACAGTTCCAGAGTTGCCAATTATTTCAATATTTAAGAATGGGTGCCAGAACTATGGCCATTTTTTGCTGGAGATAGCCCCCAAGCTTGTGAATGTGAAATCTGTATTTCCCAATGGCGTAAATCTTGTTGTCCCTGAAGATGCCGCTTGGTCAATTGGAATAATAGAGTTAATATGTGATGTAATTAAGATAAAATGCTATATTATAATTTGCAGAGATGATATTATTTACAGATTTAGGGGTATTTATTTTCATACACCTGTTTCGAAGCACAACACAGAAAAATCAATTACTGCATTAAAGTTATCAAATTTTATTTTGGGGGAATTTGCAAATTATAGGAAGGTATCTGAAAATAATAAGGTTTTCTTTTCTAGGGGCCCTGATGAAAAGAGGCGTGTTGCTAATCACAAAGATCTAGAGCGTGTTTTCTTGGATAGAGGGTGGAAATTGTTTTATCCTGGTGAAGAGAGTTTTCGGCGACAGGTGGAAGTTGCTAGTTCTGCTTCATTTGTTGCAGGTCAAATGGGTGCGGGACTCAGCAATATTTTATTTTCTCCAGTAAATTCGAAGATACTCATGTTGGACAACAGCGGGTATGATTACTTTTTCTGGGACATTGCCTGTTTGAAGAAACTCGAATTCCATTGGCACTATTCCAACCACGTGCAGATGTTTGATTATAATGTCCTGCGGGAGGGGTTCACGGTTGATATAGATAGTCTCTGCAGGGTGTTGGATGAATATTTTTGAGACTTCGGGTTGGCAATAAGGAGCTGTGGAAAAATGGGAATTCTTGATGAAATAGGCCTTAGAAAGGGAACGGATAAATCATCGATTGGCCATGGATATCTGGATATTTATGAAGAATATCTGGAGAGATACAGAAATTTGCAAATAAATATTTTGGAGATAGGCGTTTTTAATGGAAATTCCGTCTCTATGTGGAAGGAGTATTTTCCGCACGCGAATATTATAGGTGTGGATTATGATCCGCGATGCACTGAATATGAGGAAAGCAGGATCAAGATAGTTATCGGAAACGCGAGCGATGAAAAAATGTTGATTGATATCGTTGAAGAAAATGGTGCGCCGACCGTAGTTGTCGATGACGGCTCACATCGTTGGGACCACCAGATATTGGCAATGAAGACATTGTTGCCGCGGATGGCAAAGGGTGGCACTTACATTTGCGAAGATATAGATACTAGTTTTGAGGGGCAACTGGCCCAGGCTCCCTTTGACGGCGGCTCGGAAATCAGGACATTTGATTATCTTTGCGAGATTTCCAAAGTTATGGTGGCCGGTAGCGCCATTGGGTCAGAACCTGTTCATGATGAATTCGTGCGGGAAGCTGGCTCAATGATAAGGTCGGTTACGTTTATACCAAAATCTTGTATTCTTCAGTTGAATTAGTCGTCTCCCAACAGCCACCGGAGTGATGAATGTATTACTCCCTCCTGACCTTCCTCATCCGCTACCGGCGCACGGCGCTGGGGCCGTTGTGGCTGCTGGTCGGGCCGGCATTGTTTGTCATTGCACTTGGCGCGTTGTTTGCCGAAGTCGGCGCAGTCGATATCTCGGTGTTTCTGCCTCATTTAGCCATCGGACTCGTTACCTGGACGTTGATCAACGGATACATAACGGGAGCAGCGACAGTATTTCAGCGCAATCGCGCACAACTGCTCCAGGGCGGCATGGCACAGGAAGACATCGTGCGCACAGAGGTGATTTTGGGTCTCCTGGCCTTTGCGCATCAAATCCTGGTTGTGGCCGGTGTGTTCCTTTACTTCGGAATGTTCCCCCCGCCTTATGCGTTGCTAAGTCTTGTTGGCATTGGACTTCTCATTGCCAACGGCATTTGGACGATAAAAGTGTTTGGGACGATCGGTGCGCGCTATCGGGACTTGGCGGAGATCTTCGGCGCAGTGATGGGGATATTTTTCCTTGCAACGCCGATTATCTGGATGCCGGGGGACGGGATGGGGCGCAGCGTGATGGGCGTCTTCCAGACCTATAATCCTTTCTATCATTTCTTGGAGCTGGTGCGGGCACCGCTGCTTGGCAACACAATCTCACTCTTGAGCTGGATTGTGGTCATCACAATCACCATTCTCGGGCACATGCTGGCCTGGTATTTTGACAAACGCTACGCACGTTTTGTGCCCTTGTGGGTCTAGAAACCATGAAAGCTGATTTGTCCGAACCGCTCATCGGGGTGCAAAATCTCTCGCTTCACGTGCCAGTCGATACAGCAGCGGAGCGCAGCCTGAAGGCAAATCCGCTAAGTTTTGTACGTGACATCTATTTCGGGCGCGCAGCACGCAATGTGGCGACCCTGCTACACGGCCTTTCTTTCCGGTTGGAGCCGGGTCAGCGGCTCGGTCTTATCGGCGCAAACGGGGCGGGCAAATCCACCTTGTTACGGGTACTGGCCGGCATTTATGCGCCCAGTTCCGGCAGCCTTGTTGTGAACGGCACCGCCAAGGGCCTGTTCGACATTTCCCTCGGTATGCATCCCGACGCCACGGGGCTGGAAAACATCTATCTGCGCGGGCTGCAGATGGGGCTCGGGTTAAAAGAAATTCGGTTGCTGATCCCACAGGTGCTTGAGTTTTCGGAGTTGGAGCAGGACATCCGCAAACCGCTTGGCACCTACTCAACGGGCATGCAGCTACGGCTTGCTTTTTCCGTATCCACGATGATTGAACCGGACATTTTGCTACTGGATGAATGGATCGGTGCGGGCGATGCCGGTTTTCAGGCAAAGTCCCAGAAGCGCATGATGGGCCTGGTCGAGGAAAGCCGCGGGCTTGTCATCGCCACCCACAATGCCGGGTTGATGAAATCGCTTTGCACCCACGGTCTGGTGCTGAGCGGGGGGCGCAATGTCTATTACGGCAAGGTGGATGACGCGCTGGCCTTCTTCATGGAGGAGAAGAATAGGTAACCTGCTGATTGCCAGCAGCCGCTGGCCAGCTTGCGGCAGGCGGTTCAATCGGGATGGTTTTGTTGATCGCTGATGTTCGCCCCCCATTCCACCCCCCAGATTTAGGGGATTATGCCAGTCCCTGCATCATGCCATGTTTCGCCCTGGAGAACTTGATGGGGTTGAAACGGCATTGGTGGATCGGCTGGATTTCCTGATTGCCGGGGTCCAGAAGGGCGGGACAACGGCATTGTGGCATTTTCTACGACAGCATCCGAATATCTGTTTCGGTTCCCGCAAGGAATTGCATTTTTTTGACGACGAGACGCGCAATTGGCAGGCGCCAAACTATGATGCTCTGCATCGTCACTACGCGCCAGGAGATTTAAGGGCTGGTGCCGTAATGGGGGATGCAACGCCAATCTATACCTATTGGACGCCCGCCCTTGAACGGATTTATGCTTATAATCGGGATATCAAACTGATCGTCTCGCTCCGCCATCCTGCGGAACGCGCTTATTCGCATTGGCGCATGGAAATCCTGAGAAATGCCGAGACGCTTTCCTTTTCAGAAGCGATCAGGGACGGACGAAAGCGTGTGGCAGAGCAGGCCGAACGCGATGGCCTTCACCGGGTCTACAGCTATGTTGAGCGCGGCTTCTATGCGGAACAGTTGGAAAAGGTGTTTTCCATGTTTGCGCGTCAGCAGGTTTTGATCCTGAAACAGACGGATCTGGCCTGCCGCTTCGGGGCGGTGATGGATGAAATATGCAGCTTTCTGGATATCGGACGATTTCCGACCTATCCGCGGCGCGAGCAGGTCTTCTCGTTCGCCGAAAGGCTTGAGGACAGTTTCAGCGAGGAAGACAGAAGCTATCTCGAGGCGGTTTTTCATGATGACATGAAAGCGTTGAGAGACGTTTACGGTATAAGATTTTGCCGCCAATAGGAGCGAGCAGGCTTGAAAAAACAAATCGTTGCAATTGGCGGTGTTGGGGGTAGCGGGACGCGGGTTGTTGCAAATATTGCGAAAGAAGCAGGTGTATCCATTGGTCATGATTTGAATGAAGCACTGGACAATTTGTGGTTTGCTCTTCTTTTTGTCGATAGATCAATTTTCCCAATGTCGGAATTGGAATTCAGGCAACGCCTTGATATTTTCAAAGCTGTTATGACTGGGGGCCGCTCCCTGACAGCACAAGAGGTTTTTCTGGTCAATCAGGCAGCCAAGAATGACAGAATTCAGCACAGCCAATCCTGGCTTTCTGCTCGCGCGAAGAACCTGTTACAATTTTCGCAGCAATACAACGGTAGAAACAGGCGGGAATATTGGGGTTGGAAAGCCCCAAACACCCATATGTTTTTGGACCGCCTGCATAATGAAATGCCGGAGTTGAGATATATTCATGTGGTCCGCAACGGACTCGACATGGCACTTAGCAAAAATCAAAACCAACTACGCATTTGGGGAGACCTTGTACTCCAAGACGCATCAGAAATTTCACCAAGGAACTCTCTGCGTTATTGGCGGTGGGCGCATGAGCGGGTAATTGAAATCGGTCGCACCATGGGTGCAAAATTTTTGCTGATCCGCTTCGAGGACTTGTGCGATTTTCCAGAAGAAAGCATCGAAACCGTCCAGAATTTTCTCAAGTTAAAATTGGATAAGGATAGGTTTAAGTTATTGAAGGAATCAATAAGAAAACCAAATTCAATAGGAAGATATAATGGAATTGATTTAGACGGTTTTGAATTGGACGACGTCAAATATGTTAAGTCTCTTGGTTACGAAATAAATATATGATGAACTTTAATAATCTCTTGGTCAAAATTTCATTCGCCGCTTCTTTTGCAGCCTTTTGCGCACTCTATGGCAATACTGTTGTGGCTGAAAACGAAGCTGGTGTGGGTGCGCGTTCCAATCACCCAAATCTCATTGTCGTCATGGCGGATGATCTTGGTTATGGAGACTTGCAGCCCTATGGACAGACACGTTTTGCGACGCCCGTTTTGCAGCAAATGGCAGATGAAGGTGTGTTGCTGACCGATTTTTATTCCGGGTCGACTGTTTGCCATCCCGCGCGGGAGGCTCTGCTTCGAGGAAGGCACGCCGGCAGAATATCTCGTCAAGGTAATTCGCAGAAGCCACTAAAAGAAAGCGATGTAACAATCGCTGAAGTGCTAAGGGACAGCGGATACAAAACGGCGATGATAGGGAAGTGGGCTTTGGGAAATGCGGGTTCTGGAGGCGAACCAAATTATCACGGCTTCCAACATTGGTTTGGGCTCCTTTCTCCTGGTGGCATCAGGCGGTATTTCCCCTCAAATCTGGAACGAAATGGCGTAACGGTCTCTTTTCCCGATAATTTTGGTGATCGCGGTGCGTCTTACACCAATCATCAATTGAGAAATGAAGCGATAGAATTCATCGGCAAAAATAGAGGGACTCCTTTCTTCATTTACCTTCCGCTGTTCTTGCCCCATGCGGATATCACCGCGCCTGCCGACACCATCGAAGAATTCTCCGGCCGGTTTCCCGAAACGCCCTATCCGGGCGGGCATTATGTAGCCCAACCCCAGCCGAATGCTGCTTTCGCGGCGATGGTGACGGAAATAGACCGTACGATGGAAGCACTGTTTGGAGCACTCGCCAAGGCAGGAATCGACAACAATACGCTGGTGATCTTCACGTCGGACAACGGCCCGGTTGCGGTGGGCGGCCGCGATCCGGAATTCTTCAACTCAGCTGGCGGGTTGCGCGGCGCAAAGCGTGATCTTTATGAAGGCGGGATCAGGGTTCCCTTCATTGCCCGCTGGCCAGGACATATTCCTGCAGGCCGAACCTCGGCACTACCGGCATCATTTGAGGACATATTTCCCACAATCCTGGATCTTGCAGGACTGCCGGAAAGCAACTCAACAACCGGCCGGTCGATTTGGCCGGCTCTGTCGGGCAGAAAGGAAACGCTTCCCGAGCGGCGCCTTTATTGGGCTTGGGCCGGGCGCAAGCTGTCGGGAGACCCGGGCAAGGCCGGGAATTGGGGCAAACAGGTCTTTGTTGAAGCCGTGCGGTTCGGTCGCTGGAAAGCCCATCGTTTTGACCGGTCTCCTGATGTAGAACTTTATGACCTTCAAGCCGACCGATCAGAGAAGAACAATCTGGCTGTTCAATACCCTGACATCGTCGAGAAAATGATCGGAATCATGGAGGCTGAATTCCGGCCGGACTGATGAGGCATCAGGGAGAAATTCTGTCCAGTGCGTCAGGAAACCACGGCGCGATCTGTTGTTCTGCGCCAGTTTGCCCCGTCGGAAAATGCCAGCACCGCCCCGCCAGTTTCATCGGAAACATATATGATTGCGCCGGCTCCACAGGTGGACGGGTTCGGTACCGTACTGACCGTGTATGCGCCCACGCGGGCCGGGCCCGCCACATCCAGCCGGCATGTGGGCGCCGAAGTGCCAATTCCGATGTTTCCAGTCGAGGTGATACGCAGGCGTTCTGTCTTTGCGCTGACAGTCGATCCGGCAGGTGTCGTCAAAAACCGGATAAACCCGCCGTGACTGCTTGTGGACCAATCACCGTCCGCTCTCATTTCGATTGAACAGGCCAAGGGTACTACGAATTGTGTTCCGTCATAGCCCGATCCGAGAACCTGGAAGAACTTGTCATTATCCAGGGTGGCGGAAGGTGAGTCGATGGTGCCGCGTGCACCATAACCTTGGAACGCCGCATTGGGCGCTCCAATGCCGGTGGCCACAATGGATTTGAACTCTGCCCGTTCACTTCCTTTTTCACCGACAATCTGCAAGCCTGCCTGTCCCGCACCAAGTTCCGGAAAACCGCGCATGTCTATTGAAACCGGGCGATAGGGATTGTTGGTGCCAACGCCCAAATACCCGGTGCTGCCATCTGCCACCAACGCCTCCTTCCAGTTTGTTCCATCGGCCGAGACCTTTACATGCCAGTCGTCATCTCCGGTCAGGCCAAACTCCGCCCGCCCGGAAAAGCCGGTCTGAAACAGGGTGCTTGCCGTATCGGCGGCAGTAGCCTTGTTGAGCACTTGCCGCACATCGCCGCTGCCGGGTGTTGCATCATCGTGGGAAAACAGAATTGCATCGGACTTGACGGCCAACAGGTTGTTTGCGTCTGGCGCGGTGTTGATGCCTATGCCCGTCAAACCATCCAGGCTTGAAGGCATGGAAAAGGCGGGCCGCCAGCCTGATCCGTCCCAGACCAGGGTTTCTTCCTCTTCTTCATCCCACAAAATCCAGCCGGTTTGCGGCACAAAGAATGCCCAGGCCCCGTCCTGGAACGCTGCGATCTTGCCGCCTTGACCCTCCCACACACCAGTGGGACTGCCCGAAAGCGCATATCTGTCTCCTTCAGCGGGGCTGGCTGGCGGGCCGCTATCATCGCGCCGTTTTACTGATAGTTGGACCAGCGCATCGAGCATGCGAAGGGCTTCATTGTGGGTGACGTGTTTTTGAGCTTGTTGCGGCAGAAGGTAAGGCAGGGCGAGTTTGGAAGATATTTCCATCGAGCAGGTTCCAGCTGAAAGATAGGAAAATATTCCATTACTTGAAGATGCGCGGGCATAAGTGGCTCAACGAATGCCAGGCTGCCATTGCAGCACCATCAGCCTGTTGTAGGAAAAGAGCACACCGATGCGCTGCCAGCACATCTGGTGACAAATATCTTTTGCCTTTGTATTTATCCCCGCATTTGGCGTTCGACACAGGCTTGGATGGCTCGTCATCGGCCGGAAATCGTGATAGGTGATCGCTCAGCGATTCAATCGACGGTGGTGCGATGTGGGGGCAGAAAAACACCAGCTCGCAGTAGTATTGATCAACTGGTTTCATGCCAGACGCACGCTTTCCTGCATTCATCAGATACGGAAATGGCGCATCGTGCGCCCTTTGCTGATTGTCGTCTGCAACGGCGACACTGGTGAGGGGCGGGCGGACCTGCGCAAAGCCTGCAGCAAGCGTATCGAACTGATCGAGATGGCTCGAAACACGGGATTTGGCGGCGCCAACAATGCGGGCATCGAAAGAGCCCTGGCGCTCGGTGCGGACAGGATCTTGTTGCTCAATTGCGATGCTGAGATTGGGGAACCGGATGTTGAACGGCTGCTTGGAGCGTTCGGAAAAACGGAACGTCTTGCTGCCGTCGGGCCACTCGTCGTTGAGCGGCGGGGCAAGCAGAAAGTAGAGTTTGCGGGCGGCCGGGACATCAGCCAGGGGCGGCAGACACGCATCCGGCATGAAGGCAGGAATGCCTGTATTTCCAGCGGACGTTACGTCTATCCGGAATATGTCATGGGCACTGCCCTGATATGCGATCGAACGGCCTGGGAGAAGATCGGTCAGTTCGACGAACGGTATTTCTTTTCCGGGGAAGTCGCGGACTGGTGCAGGCGTGCACAGGCGGCAGGCTTCCTGGTTGCCGTCGACACAACCGTCCGCGCCATTCATCACGCTGATATGGCGGAGCGTGCAACGCGGGAAGGGGACTATCTCTACTATTCCCTGAGAAACCGGTTTTTGTTCATCACCAAACACCGCGGCGGCCAAAAGCTGCCGCTTTTCCTGAGATGGAGCTTCATCGCAGCACTGGAAGCCGGAAAGTCCCTTGTTCGCGGAAAATGGGCCCGGGCAGGTGCATGCCTGGCCGCGGTGCGCGATGGCTGGTCGGGGCGTTTCGGGCCACGGCACAGGCAGCCCGTGAAGCGACTCTCATGAAAAGCCCGTCTCCTGCCGGTGGCCAGTCAAGCCGCGTATCGGTGATCATCCCGAATCTTGACGGAGAAGCGTGGCTGGAAGCCTGCCTGGCATCGCTTTCGGCGCAAACCCGCAAACCGCTCGAAGTCATTCTGGTCGACAACGCTTCAACTGACCGCTCACTTGCGATTGTTCAAGACAAGGCTCCCGAGGCAATCATCATCAGGCTGGATCGCAATACCGGCTTTGCCCATGCTGTTAACCGTGGCGCAGCCATTGCGAAGGGCGATTTTCTGCTGTTTCTCAATACCGACACCGTTGTGGCGCCTGCCTGCATCAAGATACTGGAAAACACGCTTGCAGGTGCACCCGATGACATTGCTTCCGTCATGCCGCTGATGACGATGTTGCAGAAGCCAGACCTCGTTGATGATGCCGGGGATGTTCTGTCCTGGTATGGCTATGCCCAAAAGCATGGCCATGGAGAGCCTGCAGCACACTACCATGAACAGGCCGAGATATTTTCGCCCTGTGGCGGAGCAGTGCTCTATCGCGCCGGTGTTTTCTCCCGGCTGGAAGGATTTGATGAGGGCTTCTTCGCCTATCTGGAAGATGTTGATCTCGGGCTGCGTTGCCGGCTGGCCGGATACCGGCACTGGTTGCAACCCGCTGCCAGGGTGCAGCACAAAGGCCATGGATCGGCCATGCCGAAGACGCGTTACCTTGCCCTGACGACCCGCAACCGAATGGCGTTGTTGATCAAGAACCTTCCTGCAAGACTGCTGTACCGCCATCTTGGAGAGCTTTTGTACGGACAGGTTCATTTCGCATTTTCCCACGGCAATCTGAAGGCTTTGATGAGTGGCATGGCTCTGCTTGCCCGGGATTTGCCATCCCTTTTGCGCAAGAGACGGTCGGTGCGGACAACAACCGTTCTGGAAGGAAGCGACATCGAAGGACTGCTTTCAAGAGAGCATCCGAAACCTTCGATCCGAGAATTGATCTCACGTCGCCTCAGGCAGTTCAGTTGGAAGTCTGACCCCATTTAGGCCTGGCCGCGTTCTGCTGCTGCACGGTAGATGGCGCGATAGGACTGAATCATGACTTCAGGTGAAAAATCCTTCCACCGAAATGCCTTTGTTGCAGTAAAGTAGGGTTCGGGATCATCCGCGATCGCCTCTGCAGCTTGCGCGATTGCCCCGGCATTGACGGTTTCCAGAACAATCCCGCAGCCGCTTTTTTCAACAAAATCTGAAATCGGCAATTGTCCGCTTACGATGACAGGCCGCCCGGCCGCCAGCGCCTCCAGCAAGGAATGAGGCCAGGCTTTCACCACGTCCGGTGTTGTTGCGGCCAGAACGGCACAATCAAGGTTTGTCATCAAGGCAGCGATGTCCTGCCCCCCGTCAAGCACGGTGACGCGATCGGCAATGGCCAGGGTGCCGATTTTTTGTTCAACCATTTCCCGAAAACTGCCGCGCATCACCAGCGTCAGCGCAAGCCGGCTGGAGGCTGCAATGCCAGCCAGCAGTGCATCGATGCCCTTGGTCTCAAACTGCGAAAGTGTCCATGGTGCTGAGGCGGATAAAAGCTTGATCTGTCCGCCGTCCGGACGTTCCTGCTGTTTTCTCAACTTTGCAAATTTCGAAAGATCGTGACCCGGATTCACCCTGCAGACGTTCGTCAGGCCAAGCTGTTTCAGTTTTCCTTCATCCCGTGTGTTGGAAACCACCACGGCAGCAAGGCGATCGAGAAAACCGGTTTTTTGAAGTGGAACGGCCGGTCCAAGTGAGGCTGAGACGGTATAGACAATGGGTTTTTTGATCATCCGCAGAAACGGAAAGGCGTAGAGCGTTGGGTTAATCACGTGCACCACATCGCTTTTTGCTGCCTGGCTCAGGATTTGAGGGAGGCGTGTAAGCCCCATGGCCGCCATGGGAAAGCGCCATGCCGGGTTTTCAAACGGATGCAGGTGAACAATCTCCCCGCTGACGGTATCTGCGAGCACCGTCATTTCCTGATGGACGGCGTCGGTGCCGGGAATTTTCGGCGGTGGAGCGCTGGAAAGAAAGAGAACTTTCATACTGGTCCTGGGTCCGGCCTTTGTTTCCTGTCCGTGAGGTGGTGACCTGATGTTGGTGACTGGCTGGCAGGTTCCGGCTACTTTCTGAAAAGATAGATCAGCACCCCGCTTGCAACACAGCCGGCAAACAGGAGCACGAGCTGGAGATTTGCGCTGGCGCTCAAGCTGGCCCATGCGAGGATCAAAAGCAGGGTGTTGAGCGCGGCAATGCTGGCGATAACCGGCAGTTCGCGTCCGAATTTGCGATAGGCAGCCTGATAGGCGTGCTGGGTATGTGCCTTGAAGATGTTCCGCCCTGACAGCAGGCGCATCAGGAGCGTCGTGGCGGTATCGGCTGCATAGTAGAGAAACGGCAGCACCGCAGCCACGACAGAAAAACTGGTTGCCATGGCGATAATGGCAAGCGCGCTTGCGGCGCCCAGAAAATAGCTTCCGGCATCACCGAGAATGGCGGTCGATGGCGGGCGGTTGAAAACTGCAAAACCGGCCAGGCATGCGGTTGCAAGTATCGCAATGATGGCGCTGTGGGGCACCGCATCCGAACAGACTGCCAGCACAAAACCCGAAAATGCGAGTGGAATTCCAAGGCCGGCAACGGTCACAAGGTCAAGGCCGTCCATGAAGTTCACGGCATTGATCCAATAGGCAATGCCTACGACCAGTATCGCCGCAAGCATCCAGCTTTCCATGGCAGACAACGCAACTGTGTTGGCCATCACCATCGGAAGAAATAGAAAGGCTGCAAAAAACTGTACAGCCAGGCGGCTTGCTACTGACAGTCCGTAAAGATCGTCCAGAAATCCGACGATAAAGAGCAACACCATGGATGTGATTGCCGCAAGCGGGCTTGCGTAGATTTCACCAGCAATTGCGATCACCCCTAAATAGCTCAACAGGCATGCCGGCATGATGGCCAGGCCGCCGATCTGGCGGGGCTTGCTTGTGTGGACCGGATTGCCATGCCGGTGTGCAATCAGAAAATCAGCCGGCGCTATACGGGTTATGACCGCAAGTACAATTGCGGTCAGAAGGCAAGCAAACAACGCCCAAGCGATCAATGCCATTGCAAATAGGTGTCCGTGCATCGCCCCACACCGAATACAGTTGCCCTGCCAACAAACCTGCAGATGGGAACGTGTACCGTCCAATTTCCGCAGGTTGCAAGACCAGCGGTTGATGGAGGTAACGGATTTCGGGAATAGCCACACCGAAACGGGTTCGAGAACTACCCCTTGCCTGTCCGCAACCGGTTTCCGGAGGAACTCAATGCAGCGATCACCGCCAGCATGAACACATGGAAATGGTCGAGAACGTCATGCCCCAATGCAAGGTTGAGTTGAGAACCGAGTAAATACGGTAACCACACCGCCGATGCAAGCCTCCAGTGAAAGCCGCCTTCACCCGACAACCAGTGGATGAACCCGCAAAGCGGCAATGCAAGGATGAACAGGGTGGTTGTGGCAAGGTCCAGGATACCACCCCTGAAATAGGCAGTCAGAAACACGTTGTGCAGATGGGTTTTTTCAAGTGAGAAACCGAAATTGGAAGCGGTGTACGTCTCCAATCCAGCCATGGCCGCCGATTGGCCGATACCAAGCGGCCAGGCATCCGTGAGGTGTTCATTTGCATAGAGGAGCATTGCGTGACGGTGCCCCAGGGATGTGTCACTTGGCACGCCTGAAAACACCATGCTGAGTTCATTGTGCAACGCCCATATGCGTTCATGTGAGAGGACCATGACGAGCGAAATGGCAAGTATCGCGATAAGGAAAACAGCCTGCCTGCCACCGGCTCCAAACCGCTTTTCCTTTCCGGTCCTTGCAATCGCGGGCACGGCAAGCAAGGCGGGAAACAGCACAATGACGGGCAAAAAGGATCGCATGCCTGAAGCAAGGATACACCAGGCCGCAGCCGCTGCACCGGCCGCAAAAAACATCTGCTCCTTTGGCCCTTTATTGCCCAATGCAAGAACACAGATGGCATATTGCACAGAGACAATCAGCGCATAGGGCCCCGGATTTCCGGCATTTCCCCAGGCGCGTTCGCGAAAGAAAACAACCTCAAGAACGGCAATCAGGCCGGCGGCCATCGCGCCGATGCAGGCGGCGATCTCGGCCGTTTTGACAATGTGGGCAGGTGGCAGCAGGGCAATGAGGGAGGCAAGCGGAAGAAACCACAGAAAAGCAAGGCGCATCAGGAACTGATTCTGGTTTCCGCTGTCGGATGGATGCATTGCCAGGGAAAGCAGGGCCGACAGGATATAGAGAACTATTGCAGCGGTCATGCAGGTTGTGAATGTTGACCTTGCCGGGCGAAGGTGGCCCCGCCAATAGGCCCATAATCCGGCCAGCCCGATCAGCCCGGTCAGCCCGCTTGCGATACTGCCAAGCAGGGGAAAGCCGCCCGCAGGCAGCGATATGGCCGCAGCCAGTTTCCCATCCAGGGTTTGTTTGCCGTCATTTGCCTGCAGAACGGTCATGGGCGTTGACGTAGCCTTTGTGAACAGGGCAGCTTGGCCTGTGCCTGTCAGACATCGAAATACTTGCGATACCAGGCAACAAACCGGGCAACGCCTTCCTTCACCTCGGTAGCCGGTTTGTATCCGACCTCGCCAACGAGCTCGGACACGTCAGCAAAGGTATCAGGCACATCTCCCGGTTGCAGGGGCAGCATTTCCTTGCGTGCCTTCCTGCCGGTGGCTTCCTCAATAGCCTCAATGTAATCGGCCAGCTTAACGGGGGAATTGTTGCCGATGTTGAATATCCGGAAAGGCGCATTAGAGGTGGCCGGATCCGGGTCGGCACCGGACCAGTCGGGATTCGTGCTGGCAACCTTGTCATTGGTGCGGATCACACCCTCGGCGATGTCATCAACATAGGTGAAATCGCGGGTGTGATTGCCGTGATTGAATACCTTGATGGGCGTTCCCTCGAGAATGTTTTTGGTAAACAGGAACAGTGCCATGTCGGGCCTTCCCCAGGGCCCATAAACCGTGAAGAAGCGCAATCCCGTCGTGGGCAGGTTGAAAAGATGGCTGTAGGCGTGCGCCATCAACTCGTTTGCACGTTTGGTGGCGGCATAAAACTGAAGCGGATGGTCCACACCCATGTGCTCACTGAACGGCATCCTGGTGTTTGCGCCATATACGGAAGATGTGGAGGCGTAGGTCAGATGCTCAACGCCATGATGGCGGCAGGCTTCCAGAATGTTGGTGAACCCGACAATGTTGGATTCAACATAGTCTTGTGGATGGGACAGGCTGTGGCGCACGCCCGCCTGGGCAGCAAGATTGATGACCCGGTCCGGTTTGTATTCGGAAAATGCCGCATCCACGGCCCCACCGTCTGCCAGATTGGCGCGGATAAAGGCATAGCCGGAATTGGTCTTGCGCGCGGTTTCGTCAAGGATGCGCAGCCGGGCTTCCTTGATTTCAGGATCATAGTAGTCATTGACGACATCGATGCCGATAACGGTGTCGCCGCGTTCCATGAGCCGTTTTGCTACGTGGAAGCCAATGAAACCCGCATTTCCGGTTACCAGAATTTTCATCGATTATGGTCCGCGATCGCTGTTCGTGGTCTTGTCCGGTTACGTATGTGGCACTGCGATTAACGCCCCCAACCAAATGCAACCGGTAAGGAAGCAGCGGTTTGGGAAACATGCCGGACATGTTCGCCGCCCTTTTACTTGCAAGCCGTCTGCATCACAATGGAGCTGAGGCTTTGGATTGTGAGTTCATGGGCTAATCTGCGGTTTGACGCAGCTGGCCCCAGCTTTTCGGAGACGCATTTTCTCCGGTTTGTGTTTAACCAAGACAGGCAGCGTCGTTCTGATATAAGATCGAACCGAGCTCCTGGATTGATCCCACCGTTTCTGGCCCGCGCCGATTGTGACAGCAGAACCGCAAAGCCTTTACCGAAAGATTGTCGAAAACGTCCGTGACCCGATTTTCATTCTGGACGCGCAGCGTCAGATTCTGTTTGCCAACCATGCAGCCGGATTGCAATTTGGTGCAGGGCTTGAAGGTCAGAGCTTCGTGCGTATCATTCGCAATCCGGCCTGCCTGGAAGCGATTGACGAGGTTCTTTTCGGTGCCGAATCAAGATCGCTGCAGATTTCCGTCGAGAGCCAGTACCGCATCGTCTATGATGTCACCATTGTTCGCCTTGATGAAGACAAGGACGGCGGCAAACAGGTCATGGTTGGCTTGTCCGACATCTCCCACATTTTTGAAGCGGAGCAAATGCGCAGCGATTTCGTGGCAAATGTCAGTCATGAACTACGCTCGCCGCTGACCTCGCTGAACGGCTTCATCGAAACCCTTCAGGGGCCGGCAAAAGGTGACATGGAAGCAACCGAGCGCTTCCTGGCGCTTATGGCTGGTGAAGCCCAACGCATGGTGCGGCTGATTTCCGATCTTCTTTCACTCTCCAAGGTGGAAGCCAATCAACGCGTCCGCCCTGAAGGTGTTGTCAATGTAACCCTGGTGTTGCAGCGCCTGCTGAAAACGCTTGCCGGTCTTGCCGAGAAGGAACGCAAAACGGTTGAACTGGAGGTATCCGACCAGACGGCGCGAGTGCTTGGCAGTGAAGACGAACTTACCCAGGTTTTCCAGAACCTGATTGAAAATGCGATCAAATATGGCCGCCCGGATTCCACCATCAGGGTCAAGGTCGGATGGTCGGACAACGAATCGGGCATTCGCGGCAAGGCAGTCACCGTCACGGTGATCGATCAGGGCGAGGGGATTGCCCGCGAACACATTCCCCGGCTGACCGAACGCTTCTACCGGGTCGATACCCATCGTTCCCGCGACAAGGGAGGAACCGGCCTGGGACTTGCCATCGTCAAGCACATTGTCGGACGCCATCGCGGACGCCTTCGCATCGACAGTGACCCGGGGATCGGCAGCCAGTTCCGGGTTGTCCTGCCGGCGGCCGGAAAATCCGAAGGCGAAGCAGCGCAACTTTGACGGCGCTCGCCCGATAACACCTCCTGGAAGCCGCTGACTTATCCACTGTCACGGAACTGTCACCAAAGTGACATACCTCCTTCATCGCCAGCTCCTAGACCGGCGCCTGTCAGCAGTTGATGCGCCGATGAGGCAAGAATGCGCTGACGGGAATTTGCCAATCAAACACACGACACAGGAGGCACATCATGTTGCCAACCAAGACCACTGCGGCATTGTTTGCCGGCGCTTTTGCCCTTTCGGCTGGCGTTGCCGAAGCCCGCGACCAAATTCAGATTGCCGGCTCTTCGACCGTTCTGCCTTATGCTTCGATCGTTGCAGAAGCCTTCGGCGAAAACTTTGATTTTCCTACGCCAGTTGTTGAGTCCGGTGGCTCAGGCGCAGGCCGCAAGAAGCTCTGCGAGGGGGTTGGCGAAAACACCATCGATATCGCCAACTCATCCTCACGCATCAAACAGTCGGACATCGACCTTTGTGCATCCAACGGTGTGACCGAAATCCAGGAAGTTCGTATCGGCTATGACGGCATCGTCTTTGCTTCCAGCATCAGCGGACCGAACTATGCGTTTACGCCGGCTGACTGGCACAACGCCCTTGCTGCCAAGATCGTCAAGGACGGCGAACTCGTCGACAACCCGTACAAGATGTGGAACGAGATTCGCTCGGACCTGCCGGCTCAGGAAATCCTGGCCTTCATTCCCGGCACCAAGCACGGTACCCGTGAAGTATTCGATGAGAAAGTTCTTGAGGCAGGCTGCGAAGAAACCGGTGCGTTTGACCTTCACAAGGCTGCCAATGGCGACGACAAGAAAGCTGCCGAAAAAGCCTGTATCGCACTGCGTACCGACGGCGTATCGATCGACATCGATGGCGACTATACCGAAACGCTGGCGCGTGTTGACGCCAACAAGAACGGCATCGGCGTGTTCGGCCTTTCCTTCTATCAGAACAACACCGACAAGCTGCAGGTGGCAACAATGAATGGCGTTCAGCCGTCCGTTGAAACCATCGCCTCCGGCAGATACCCGGTTTCGCGGCCGCTGTTCTTCTACGTGAAGAACGCCCACCTCGGCGTGATCCCTGGCATGCAGGAATATGTTGAGTTTTTCGTTTCTGATGAAATGGCCGGTCCGGACGGCCCGCTGGCTGCCTATGGTCTTGTTTCCGATCCTGAACTCGCCAAGACCCAGGAAATGGTCAAGAATCGCACCCCCATGGGCCCGATGAACTAAGCCTGCAATTGCAGAAAAAGGCGGCGCCCTGCCCATTTCGGCGCCGCCTTCTCCAACCTTCGGTGGATGAGGCATGACCCCGGGAATACTTACACTCATCGTGCTTGCACTGATGGTCGCAGGGTTCATTCTGGGCCGCCAGCGCGCCCTGTTCCTGGCCAAACGCGACAGAGTTCGCCTTCATTCGCTGCCGGGCTATTACGGACATTCCGTTGCCCTGTTTACTGCGGTTCCGGCTTTCGTTTTGATGATTGCCTGGCTGTTTCTTCAGCCGATGCTCATTGATAATCAGATCAGCTCTCAGATTCCCAACAGCGTGATCCCCGATGGCGGCGCAAGAAGCCTCGTCATGGCCGATGTGCGGCGCATAGCCGACGGCCTCGATGCCCTCGTCGATCAGAAAAACATCAGCGAGAATGACCTTGCTGTAATGCGCGCTGACATTTCCAATGTCCGCAATCGACTTGCCGAAGTCGGCGTCGCGCTTGGTTCCAATGTCCAGCCGGTTGTTTTCGAGGCGGCCAAATCCTATCGCGAAATCGGCAAGACAGCGACCCTTCTCAGAAACATCGCAGTGTTGGCCGTTGCGCTGATCTTCGGTGCTGTTGCCTGGAGCCGAATCAGACCGGCGATGCGCGCCCGCAATGTGAGTGAAACATTCGTTCGCATATTGCTGATGGCCTCCTCGCTGATCGCGATCCTGACCACGGTCGGCATCGTTGCCTCGATGCTGTTTGAAACCATAAACTTTTTCAGGATCTACCCCGCCGAGGACTTCTTCCTCTCAACGGTCTGGAACCCGCAATTCCGCGGTGGTTCCGATCTTGGCATTATTCCGCTTCTTTGGGGTACCTTTTACGTCTCCCTGGTGGCGCTAGTCGTCGCTGTGCCGATTGGTCTGATGATTGCAATCTATCTGGCCGAGTATGCCGGCAGATCCCTTCGCAGCTTTGCCAAACCGGCAATCGAAATCCTGGCAGGTATTCCGACCATTGTGTACGGCCTTTTCGCGCTCGTTACGGTTGGACCTTTCCTGCGTGACTGGATCGCGGAACCCTTTGGCCTGGGCAATTCCTCTTCCTCGGTCATGACCGCAGGCCTGGTCATGGGCATCATGCTGATACCGTTTGTTTCCTCACTGTCGGACGACATCATCAACGCCGTGCCGCAGGCCATGCGTGATGGTTCCTATGGTTTGGGTGCAACGCAGTCCGAGACCATTAAGAGGGTCATCATTCCAGCCGCCCTTCCTGGCATTGTGGGCGCTGTTCTGCTCGCTGCCAGCCGGGCAATCGGCGAGACGATGATTGTGGTGATGGGCGCTGGCGCCGCAGCCCGGCTCGACCTTAACCCCTTCGAGGCGATGACAACTGTGACCGTCAAGATCGTGAGCCAGCTGACCGGCGACACGGAATTTGCCAGTCCCGAAACGCTGGTGGCCTTTGCGCTGGGCCTGACCCTGTTTGTCTTCACCCTCGGCCTCAATGTTCTCGCCCTTTACATCGTGCGCAGATACCGGGAGCAGTACGAATGACCGATACGACCTCCGCTTCCGCCGCTACAACGGGCGTGCGCCATACCGGTTCGCTCCTGGAGCGGGGAGACCGCACCCGGCACCGGCACGCAGCCGAAAAACGGTTCAAATTACTGGGCCTTGTCGCTGTTGCCTTGGGCATCCTGGCGCTGGTGGGACTGTTGTCGTCCATTCTCTACAATGGCGCCTCATCCTTCCGTCAGACCTTCGTCACGCTTGAAGTACATCTCGACCCGGCAAAGCTGGACAAGACAGGCAACCGGGATCCCAAAGAGCTGCGCAAGGCAACGACCTTCGTTTACGCCCCGCTGATCGAGAAAGCGCTAACGAACCTCATCGAACAACGCGGCATCACCATTGAAGGTTTGACCAAGAAAGACACGAAGGGGTTCATTTCGAAAGAAGCGCCAGCCTCCCTCAGAAGCCTCGTCTTGGGCGATCCCTCCAAACTGGGCCAGACCGTGAGCTTTGACATGCTGACGGATGGGCGCATTGACGGCTACTACAAGGGCCGCGTCACAATGGAGACCGCAGAGATCGACCGCAACGTATCTCCGGCACAATTGATGCTTGCCGATGAATTAAAGGAGGCCGGTTTCCTCAAGACCCGGTTCAATTGGGACTTCCTTACCGCGCCCGATGCGTCTGACACACGCCCGGAAGCTGCCGGACTCGGCGTGGCGATTCTGGGCTCTGCTTACATGATGCTGGTTGTTCTGGGCCTTTCCTTGCCGATCGGCGTTGCCGCCTCAATTTATCTGGAGGAATTTGCACCGAGCAATCGGATTACCGATATCATCGAGGTCAACATCGCCAATCTGGCGGCGGTTCCGTCGATCGTATTCGGTATTCTCGGACTTGCGGTTTTCATCAATTATGCAGGACTGCCGCAGTCAGCGCCGATAGTCGGGGGGCTGGTCCTTACGCTGATGACCCTTCCGACGATCATTATCGCAACCCGCGCCGCCCTTAAGGCTGTTCCGCCGTCGATCCGCGAAGCAGCACTGGGTATCGGGGCTTCCAGGATGCAGACCATTTTTCACCATGTCCTGCCGCTGGCAGCGCCCGGTATTCTTACCGGCACGATCATCGGCCTGGCCCAGGCGCTTGGGGAAACCGCGCCTTTGCTGCTGATCGGCATGGTGGCCTTTGTGCGCGAATATCCCTCGGCGCCGCCGGAAGGTTTTTTCGACCCGGCTGCGGCCTTGCCGGTTCAGGTTTATAACTGGACGCAGCGCGGCGATCCCGCCTTTGTGGAAAGAGCATCAGGTGCAATCATTGTCCTGTTGATCTTCCTCGTCATCATGAACGGCATCGCGATCCTCTTGCGCCGCCGCTTCGAACGCCGTTGGTAGTAGGAACATCAGCCATGGATGTATATGCAAAGAATTCAGTTGCAGATGATGCCGGAGAAGAGACAATGGCGCCAAAGGCAGCCGATGCGGTGAAGATGCGCGGCCAGGATGTCAGCGTCTTCTACGGGGACAAACAAGCGTTGTTCGATGTCAATCTCGACATTTTCGAAAACCAGGTTACGGCGCTGATCGGACCGTCAGGCTGCGGTAAGTCGACTTTTCTGAGATGCCTCAACCGGATGAACGACACGATCGACATCTGCCGTGTTACCGGGACGATCACGCTGGATGGTGAGGACATTTACAGTCCCGGTGTGGACGTGGTCGAATTGCGGGCGCGGGTCGGCATGGTTTTCCAGAAGCCCAATCCTTTTCCGAAATCAATTCGGGAAAACATTGCTTATGGCCCGCGCATCCATGGCTTGACCAGATCGAAGAGCGACCTTGAGGAAATCGTGGTCACCAGCCTGCAAAAGGCTGGTCTCTTTGAAGAGGTGAAAGACAGACTGGATTCACCGGGAACCGGGCTTTCCGGCGGTCAGCAGCAGCGGTTGTGCATTGCAAGGGCAATCGCTGTCCAGCCCTCGGTCATCTTGATGGACGAACCCTGTTCTGCCCTGGACCCCATTGCAACGGCCAAGATAGAGGAGTTGATCGACGAGTTGCGCCAGAACTACTCGATCGTCATTGTTACCCATTCCATGCAGCAGGCCGCAAGGGTGTCCCAGCGCACTGCCATGTTCCATCTGGGCTACCTCGTGGAAGTCGATCAAACCGATAAAATGTTCACCAATCCGGACGACAAGCGCACTCAGGACTACATTACCGGCCGTTACGGCTGATCGGAGAAAAACATGGAAAGCTCCCACATTGTCAAATCCTTCGACGAGGAACTCGGCGCAATCGAGAGCCTGCTTCTTGAAATGGGCGGCCTTGTCGAGACGCAGATTGCCGAAAGCATGGAAGGGTTGATAACCGGCGACATGGAGCTTTGCGATAAGGTCCGCAAGGATGATGCAAAGGTCGATGCCCTGGAAGTCAAGACCGACGAACTGGCGGTTCGCATACTTGCGCTGCGCCAGCCGGTTGCAGGCGATCTTCGCACCATAGTCTGCGCCCTGCGCATCTCCTCCAACCTCGAGCGGATTGGCGACTATTCCAAGAACATCGCCAAGCGGGCAGTGCTTATCAAAGGAGATGCCAAAGTAGGCTCATCTGCAAATACGCTCAAACGCATGGCCAGAATGGTCAAGGCAATGGTGGGCGACGTGCTCGATGCTTTCGTTTCGCGCGATGTGGCAATGGCCGACGAGCTGCGCCAGCGGGACGAAGAGGTCGATCACATGCACAACACGCTGTTTCGTGAGCTCCTAACTCATATGATGGAAGACCCGCGCAACATCACCGTCTGCATGCACCTGCTTTTCATTGCAAAAAACCTTGAACGTATCGGCGACCACGTAACCGGCATTGCCGAGCAGATTTCCTATCTCGTCAATGGTGAACTCCCCGACGATGACAGGCCGAAAAGCGATCTTGTCGATTCGATCGCGCAAAAGCCGGTCAAGGCAGTGAACTAGGCTCCGGTCGCTTGTGCAGGGCATGTTGCGCTGTCACCGGATTTAAAATGAACAGCAAACCCATAGAGGTTTCGAGTCCCAGGTTATGCAAATGGTGTCAACTGAACCGCCGCTTGTCCTTATTGTTGAGGATGAGCCCGCCCAGACGGAGCTGTTGCGGTACAATTTCGACAAGACCGGCTTCCGCACGATCACCGCGGCGGATGGTGAGGAGGGTGTGTTGCTCGCCCGTGAAAGGCGCCCCGATCTCATTGTTCTCGACTGGATGCTGCCTGAGCTTTCCGGCATCGAGGTTTGCCGCCAATTAAAGCGCGATGCGGAAGTGCGGCAGATTCCCGTCATGATGCTGACGGCCCGCGGCGAGGAAACGGACAAGGTGAGGGGCCTTGATACCGGTGCCGACGACTATGTCGTAAAGCCGTATTCGGTTAATGAACTGCTGGCCCGCGCCCGCGCGCTGCTGAGGCGTGCCAACCCTGCCAGCATGGGCGAAACGCTGGTTCACGGCGATCTCGTTCTCGATCAGGTCCAGCACAAGGTCATCCGAAACAGCAAACCGGTAAAGCTTGGGCCGACCGAATTCCGGCTGCTTACCGTCCTGATGGAGCGTCCCGGGCGCGTTTGGAGCCGCGGGCAACTGCTCGACAGGGTTTGGGGTCAGGATATGGAAATCGACTACCGTACGGTCGATGTCCATGTCGGCAGGCTGCGCAAGGCCCTTCGGCAGGAGGGCAAGGCCGATCCGATCCGCACCGTGCGCGCCGCCGGTTATTCCCTGGATTATGAGGGTTAGGTGTGAATATCGACCGGCGCGGCGAGTGAACAATGGAACATGATACCGTCACAAAAAGTGAACGCTCCGTAGAGAAGGGCAAGCTTGAAGGGCGTTCCGGCTGGCTTACATATCAGCGAAACAACCAAGCTGAACGAGAGCCAACGGAAAAAACACCATGTCCATTCGGCCCACTACCCGGATTTCGCAGGCCCAGCCGACCCTTGAAGGAGCCGGCGTAAAACTGCATCGCGCATTTGGTTTCGGCGATCCTTCGCTTGCCGATCCCTTCCTTCTTTTTGATGATTTCCGCAACGATAATCCGGAGGATTATCTGCGCGGCTTCCCCTGGCATCCCCATCGCGGCATCGAAACCATCACCTATGTATTGAATGGTGCCGTCGAACATGGCGACTCCCTGGGTAATACCGGAGCGCTGGCGGCCGGAGACGTACAGTGGATGACGGCAGGTTCCGGCATCCTGCATCAGGAAATGCCCAAGGGTGACACGAAAGGCCGCATGCACGGCTTTCAGCTCTGGGCTAACCTGCCCTCTGCGTTGAAGATGACAGATCCGCGCTATCAGGATGTAAAAGCCGCGGAAATACCGGAAATCATCGATGACGACGGCACCCGGATCAAAGTGATCTGCGGCTCGTTCTGGGGCAAATCCGGCCCCGTGGATGGAATCGCCGCCAACCCCCGTTACCTGGATGTGTTTGTCCCTGCCGGGGTGCGCAAGATTCTGCCGGCCGATACATGGCAAAAAACCTTTGCCTATGTGTTCGAGGGATCGGGCATCTTTGCTGACGCTTCCGACCCGTTTGGCGTATTGCTTGAAAAGGAAGTCGATGGCCAGGAACTGCATATTCGTGAGCAGGCCGGTGACCGGTCGCTTGTACTGTTTGGCACCGGCGATGAGATTGCAGTACAGGCCGGCGAAGAAGGCATCCGCTTTCTTCTTGTCTCTGGTGCGCCGATCCAGGAACCGGTCGCCTGGCACGGGCCCATCGTCATGAACACCCGTGAAGAGCTGCAAGCCGCCATCCGCGAGCTTAATGACGGAACATTCATCAAGAAGTCGGCATGATAACCTGTAGATCAAGCTTGCTTGATCGCCCTCGATATCGCCGTAATCTGTGCTAGTGTACCGTCATGTGAAACGGACAGGATCGATGTGAACCGTTCCGGCAAATCAGGACGGGCGGAAAGCGCCCCCGATAGCCGCGGCGAGCCGCCAGCCGGCGCGGCGCCCGGACTGCTGGTGCGTGGCCTCGCCTGGCTGGCGGTTGCCTGGGAAAGGCTGTGGCCCCTGCTGGTGCCGGCCTTTGTTCTGTTCTGCCTGTTTCTTACCGTCTCCTGGCTTGGTGTGTGGACGCGTATTCCCGATTGGGCACGCTATGTCGCGCTTGGCCTGTTTGCCGTGGCCGGATTGTGGGCCGTTATGCCGCTGCGTCAGTGGCGTGCGCCGAACGCCCGGGAAACCATCGACCGGATCGAGAAGGCTTCCGATCTGATTCACCGCCCGGTGACGGCGCAGGTGGACCGGCAGGCGAATAAAGCCGATCCGTTTGCGGCCGCGTTATGGGAAGAGCACCGCCGGCGCATGGCGGAAAAAGTGAAAGATCTCTCCTCGGGCACGGTATCTCCCGACGGCAACCGGTATGACCGCTACGCCCTGCGCGCCCTGGTGCCGATTGTCGCATTTGCAGCCCTTGGCTATTCCTACAGCCTCAATGGAGGGCGTGTTGGCGACGCCTTCGGTCCACAACTTGACCGGGCCGCCATTCTTTCCCGCCTGGATGTGTGGATCACGCCACCCACTTACACGGCAAAGCCGCCTCTGTATCTGGAAACCGCCGCTCTGGTGAAGGAGAACGGCGAAGGCAGTGCCGGAGAAGATGGCAGCAGAGTTACGCCCGGTGCGGTGACGACCCTGTCGGGCAGCGCCCTGACGATACGCCATGTGGACCTGGAAGGCATCGGTCATACGATTTCAGCCCGCCTGCGCACCTCCGGCACAACGCAGCCACTGCAGCGCGATACAGGGGATGCGACGCAAGCTGTACGTTTTTCAAGCGTGCTGGAAGAAGATGCCCAACTCGAGGTGCTGGTCGGCGAAGAGGTTTTGGCTTCCTGGGCAGTGACCGTCGAACAGGACGTGGCGCCGGTTATCAGGCTTGATGAAATGCCGGCTGCTGCCCGCAGTGGCGCACTGGAACTCAACTATTCGGTCGAGGACGACTATGGTGTGGTTTCCGCACGCGCCCTGTTTTCCCGCGTGAAACCGGAAAGCGATCCTGATGCCCGTCCCCTGGTGGAGCCACCGCAATTGCCGCTGCCACTGCCGCGCGCGCGCGCAAAAAGCGGCGCCACCAAGGTGAACCGGGACCTGTCGAGCCATCCATGGGCCGGCAGCGAAGTTGAGCTCGTGCTGGAGGCAAAGGACGATCCGGGACAGATAGGCAGGTCGCAACCGGCGCGCTTTGTTCTTCCAGGACGAAATTTTGCCGATCCCCTTGCACGGGCGCTGGTGGAACAGCGCCGTATCCTGGCCCTCAATGCCAATGATGCCCCTCTTGTTGCCGATCTGCTTGATGCGGTGACAACGCATCCTGAGACATTCAGCATGGACATGGGGGCCTATATCGTTCTGCGCAGCACCTACCGGATGGTTGCCCGCGCGCCGAGCGATGACAAGCTGCGCGAAGCCATGAATGTATTGTGGGAAACAGCGCTGGCTTTGGAACTTGGCGACCTCTCGGAGGTAGAGCGGCGGCTGCGGGAAGCACAGGAAAAACTCTCCGAAGCATTGGAGAACGGTGCTGGTGATGAGGAGATCGAGCGCCTGATGGAAGAGTTGCGTCAGGCGATGAACGATTTTCTGGAGCAGATGGCAAGAGAACTTGCCGAAAACCCGATCCAGAACAATCCCATGCGCAACATGGACAATTTCGAGTTTCTGACCCAGCGTGATCTTGAACGCATGATGAAGCGTATCGAAGATCTGGCAAAATCCGGCTCCAAGGATGCGGCACGGGAGCTGCTCAGTGAATTGCAGCGCATGATGGACAACCTCATGGCCGGTCAGCATCAGCAGCAGCGCCGCGCCGAAGGCAATGAACTTAATCAGGCACTCGACCAATTGTCCGAGCTCATGCAGCGTCAGCAGGAATTGATGGAAGAAACATTTTCCATGCAACGCCGTCAACCGAGCCAGGGCCAGCAGCAGAGGCAAAACCAGCAAGGCGAAAATCAGCAGGGGCAAAACCAGCAGGGCCAGAACAATCCGCAGGATGGTGAAGGCGAGATGACACCTGAGGAGTTCGCCGAGGCACTTGAACAGTTGCGCCGCCAGCAGGAAGCCCTGCGCGAGCAATTGGGCGAACTGGGTCAGCAGTTGGAGGATTTGGGCCTCGATCCCTCAGAACAGTTTGGTGAGGCGGGTGAGGAAATGGCTGAAGCAGGCGAAAATCTCGGCAAGGGCGACAGTGGTGCCGCAGCAGGTGATCAAGGCCAGGCGCTGGATGCACTGCGCCGTGGTGCGCAATCCATGATGCAGCAAATGGCGGGCGATCGTAATCAGGGCGGCCAACAGCCGTCGGACCAGGCCGGCAATCCCCAGCAGCGCCAGGACGGCACCGATCCGCTCGGGCGCCGTAACCAGGCACGTGGCCGGATCGATGATGGCGATACCCGCATCCCCGGTGAGGTCGATGCGCAGCGCGCCCGCGAGATCATGGAAGCCATCCGCCGCCGCCTTTCCGATCCGCTGCGGCCGCTCCTGGAGCGCAACTATCTGGAAAGACTGCTGAAAAGCCGTTAGAGCGTGTCCTGGTTGGATGACTGGTGCAGAATTTCTGAACTTTCGTCCCGATTTGACCCTGCAGCGACAGCAGGCATTTTTCTCGCCGTTTCGTAAAGGGACTGGGCCCTGGACCAGGGTAAACAAGCGGTAAAAACCGTGGTTGCACTGTTGTGCCGGTTTACCGCCCGTTAACCGTTGTTCATCTGTAAAACCTAGTAAAATCAGCTATTTAGTTTGCGAAAGGACTGGCAGGTCCGGCTTTCGTGCAGACTGGCAGGCAGCATGCATGTCTGTGGGCAGGAATTGTCCCACCAGGCCAGCATGGAGGCCAGCATGCCCAATATTGATCTCAAACAGGCCCGTCAGCGGCACTCACATATAGCAGGCAATTTTCTTGCAAGCGAGAAAGGTGCGTTTGCACCAACCTTCGCACTTGCTGCCATTGCTGTAATGGCTTCTGCCGGGATTGCGGTTGATTACACCCAGCTTTCCCGCGCAAAGACGCTGATGAACCAGTCGCTGGACGCGGCAGTGTTGGCGGCAGGCCGTGAAGCAATGGAAGGTGAAACCAGCAAGGCCAAGCTGCGTACGGTTTTCGACAATCACCTGCAGGCCAATTTCACCAATCATCCATGGCTTGGCCAGTCGGTACAGGTTGAGGACTTTTCGTTCAACAAAGACACTGGTGAAGTCAACGCGTCCCTGAAGGCGCCGATTGAAACCGCCTTCATGGGATTGGTCGGCAAGCCGGTGGTCGATGTAGGCGCGTACAGCCAGGCCAAATTCTCCAACACGGCTGTTGAAGTGAGCATGGTGCTGGACGTTACCGGCTCCATGAACCGGGATGGCAAACTTGATGCGCTCAAGCTTGCGGCGGGTGATGCCGTCGACATCCTGCTGCCGAAAGGCAAATCGCACAAAAATGTCCGGCTTGGCCTGGTGCCCTATTCGGAGGGGGTCAGCCTGTCTCCGGGACTTGCCCGCAAGGCGAGCGGCCAATCCAGGCGCACCTGCATGACCGAGCGGCGGCGCAACCCGCATAACGATGTTTCTCCCCGCAGGGAAAAGGTTGGTGCCGATGATCGTACCGAGGATTGCCCTACCAATGTTGTGCGGCCGCTCACAAACAAGCGCGGCTTACTGCTGAGTGACATTCGCAACATGCGGGCAGATGGATACACAGCCGGTCATCTGGGTATTTCATGGGGCTATTACATGCTGTCAGACAACTGGCGGCAATTCTGGCCAAACGGTTCGAAGCCTAATGGCTACGGCTCCAGGACACAAAAAATCGCAATCCTGATGACCGATGGCGAATTCAATACCCATTTTCAGGGTGTCAAACGCAGCAGCGATCCCCGCGACCAGAAGAAAAAGTCAGGGGGCGCAGCCAAAGCGCTGTGTACGGACATGAAGCGGCCAAAAAAGGGTGGCGACGGCATAACCATCTATTCGATTGCCTTCAAGGCTCCGAAAGAAGCCAAAAAAACCCTGCAGGCCTGCGCCACGCCTGGCGACGGAAAAAGCCAGTACTATTTTGACGCCAGCAGTAATCAGGAATTGCGGGCTGCGTTCCGCGCCATTGCAAAAGACATCAAGACGCTCCGCCTGTCGCGATAAAAACAAGAGCGCAGTGCCGTCCGACCGCCGCATTGCGTAAATGACAGGCCGGAACGGCAGGGGGGTGGCCCACAACACCCCCCTGCACATCTTTCGGAGTCTGATATTTGAACCTGAGCTATGCATTGAGTGCATAGCTACCATGTGCGATCGGGACTCCCAATCCGCGATTTTGCTCCTTATATGAGCGTAAACGAAACGTTAACGGTTTTGCGTTACGTTACGTCTGTTCAGCCGGTGTACCTCCTCCCATACCAGCTGAAAACAAATTCCGGTTTACCTCCTCCCAAACCGGAACGAAAACGATGCCTGCCGGACCTCCTCCCCCGGCAGGCATTGTCTTTTTTGGGCCCACCCAACAGCCTGGTTTGCGCCGCGCATCCGCCAACGGCTGAGCAAATTTTCCCCACAACACAAAAGGCCGCCCGGGAAGGGCGGCCTCGTGAATCTGTTTACTGCTAGATCAACCATGGCGGCCATCGGTTTCCGATAGCGGCCTTGTTGCGGTCAGATGAACCTGCGGAGGTTGCTCCCAAAACCATCCAAACGCACCGATCCATGCGCAAACCTGATTTCACTCGACACTGGATCACCTCCTTTCAGTTGTTGCAGTTACACCGTAACCCTGCGGCAGAATCCGGCACCAGGCAAGTCAAAAATCCGTGCGTAAACACTTTGCCGCCAGCGTGCCGGACAGTCCTTATCCCCATTGTTAACCGGAGATTTACCATCTCTTTGAGCCGCAAGTTAACCAATTTGCGGTCTCTTAAGCATGTAAACGGGAAAGGGATGAGTACTGATGACCCTTCGCAAAACACGCCGCAACAGCCTGGTGGGCGCTGTTCTGGCAGCCTTGGTTACCCTGCCTGCCGCGCCGGCCCTTGGCCAGAGCCTGGAGCCGGTACCGCAAAATCACAAAACCTATCTGGTCAACGGGCTGGCCAGCGTCATGCCGTTCATCGGCTATGGTTTTGCCAATCTGAAGGCCAAGCTTGGCCACGCCAAGCACTACAGCTATGCAACTCCGGTGGAAGGGCGCCTGGCAATACAGCCTGCTGTCCTTTCTGAAATTCGCCGTGAATTTGCACGCGATCCCAGTGTACAGATCAACCTTGTTGGCATCAGCTACGGTGGCAACATCGTAACGTCGCTTGCCGCCCAGCTTTACAAGGATGGCATTCCGGTAAACTATATGGGCGTGCTTGACGGGCCGGTTCTTGCCGCCGTTCCGCCCAATGTGCACCGGGTGGACAATTTCATCTGCCGTATTCCCGGCTGTATCGGCTCCAAGGTTCGCCTCACCAGGGGGAACAACGTTACCCTCCATGCCGAATTCCGGTATTCGACCACCCATGTTGGTCTCGGGGACTATGCGAAGGTGCACAATCGCATCATCGGACAATTGACGGCCTTCCCGATGCTGGTTGCGGGCAGCCCGATTGAAACCGTGCCGGAGCTCGATCCGATCGCAACCGCATCGATCCAGTAATGGCTGGCTTTTTGATTTGAAATTAAATCAGGCCGGCATTGCCGGCCTGATTTCGCATGCCATTACCGCAGGAAAGGTTCAGGATATTCGAGCTTGCCCTTGCGGCCTTTCAGGACGCCTTCCTTCAGTTCCAATACCATGAACTGGCGCCCCTGCCATCGCACCGAAAACGGGTCTGCCAGCTTGCTGGAAAAGCCGAAGCGCTCATAATAAAAGACATCCCCCAACACAAAGATGGCATCAAAGCCCTCGCTCCTGGCCGTCTCGATTGCAGCGCGAACCAGCGCACTGCCGACCTGCATTTCCCGGTAATCGGCCAATACCGCCAGCGGTGCCAGGGCAAGTGCCCTTACCGGTGCCTCGATCTCTGTTAGCAGGATATGGCCGATCACAAGGCCGTCGCATTCGGCAACGAGCGAAACCGTGTTCAGCGGTGCGGGAATGAGCTGATCCACCAGCCGGGCCTCATCCTTGCGGCCAAAGGCTTTGCGCTCAACGGACAGGATTGCGGATTGATCTTCCGGGCGGGAAGGGCGGATGGTCAATCGGTCACAAAGCATGGGCACGAAGAAGGTTGTGGATGATGGATCACAGATAACCATGCGGCACCGGGCTTGCAACCGTTACCGCCGCTCCAATTTGCGAATGCCGGTGCAGTCAGGTGTTTATCCAGCCAAATGGCGGAAGTGGCGCACAACTTCCTCATACACGCCGCGCTTGAAGGGGACGACCATTTCCGGCAGTTGCTCCATATCGGTCCACTGCCAGGCATCGAACTCGACCGGCGCGCCATCGGGCGGCTGATCGATATTGATTTCCTTTTCGGTGCCTTCGAACCGGAAGGCAAACCAGGCCATCTTCTGTCCGCGGTACTTGCCTTTCAACGCCGTGCCGATCAATTCCCCGGGCAGGTCGTAGGTAATCCATTCCTTCGTTCTGGCAAGACAGGTGACAGAGGTGATTCCGGTTTCTTCCCACAACTCCCGTTTTGCCGCCTCAAGTGGATCCTCATTCTTGTCAATGCCGCCCTGGGGCATCTGCCAGCGGTGATCGCTCAGCGACAATTCGCCATTGTCCGGTGTCAGCCGGTGGCCTGTCCAGACCTTGCCGTCGGCATTGAGCACCATGATCCCCACGCAGCGGCGATAGGGCAGTTTCTTTGGTTTTTTTTTCAACGTTGTCTCTCGGGATCACTTACAATTGCAGACACTGGCGTGATTTCGACACCAAGCGCATTCGCCCTGCTCGAAAAGTCCGCAATCATGTCGATGGTTTCCGAATAACCGTTGGAAACGCCAATGGCGAGGCCTGTTCGCTTGGCCTCCTTCACCAGTGCTTCCAGCTGTTTGGCGATGTCCTGGCGTGTGCGCTTTGCATCGATCAATATGTGTGCCCGCGCATAGGGCAGGAGCGATGCATCCGCCACCGCCTTGCTGCGATTGGCGCCGGATGAGCCGTCATCGACAAAAAGCAGACCCCGCCCGGCAATCTCGTCAAACACGGGCTTGAGGGCGCCCGGTTCGCTCAGCAGCTTGCCGCCCTGATAATTCATGATGCCCACATAATTGGTGATACGGCTCATCGCCCAGTGCAGATTGGCAAGGTTTTCTTCCGCACTTGCCGCGCTGTTGATCAGGCGCGAACCGGCAGGATTTCCGGATGCGCCATAAGGTTCCATGGGAACCTGCAACAGCAGTTCATGGCCCTTTTTTCTTGCTGCCTGCATCCAGCGCATCAGGCTGTTGCCCGTGGCCGCAAAGGCAAGTGTTACTGTCCCCGGCAGTTTGCGTACGGCTTCCTGGGAACTGGTCTGGCTGATACCGATGCCGCCCACGATGAGAACCACCCGTGCAACGCCGAAATTGCCGGTTGTATCCGGCTCGCGGGCGTAGACATCCATCGGCTTTCTGCCGTCGTGCGAGCGCCTGGGAATGGCCCCTGTCGCCCCCCGTTCGACAAGCTCGGGATCTGGCAGATGGGCAAGGCCGGCTTCCTGGGGCGCTGCTCTGGGAGGGCGGGGCTCGGGAACGGCAATGTTTCCTGATGGTTGCAGTGGCGTCAGGCCGGTTACGCCCTGGTTTTCCGCAGCGCTTTCATCTGCCGGTTCATCGTCTGTTTCATTGCCCGGCGGTGCTGCGGGATTGTCTTCTGTTTCTTCAGAATTTTCTTGCGAGGGGGAATCTGCAGCAGGAACTCCGGCAATTTGGATTGGAGGTTCCTTGGCAAGATAGAGCCAGCCGGCAAGCCCCATTGCTGCAACGGCAAACAGCAGGGAAACAAGGCCCAGCAGATTGCCGCTCCTCGCCGGTTTGGGGCCTTTGCGGGCTTGCGATTTGACCCCGAGTGGCCGGTTCAACTCATTCACAAGTCGATTCCTCGCAGAAGTTCACGCCGTTCCGCAGCAAACGGTCGAGACTGATTCGCACAAGTCTGAATCGGAGTTGGCCTGACTGCAAGTTGCTTTGCATCTTCCGCCAATGCGCCAGAAAAAAACAACCCGGCGTGTGCCGGGTTGCTTGTCATCAGTTCGGAAGCGCTTTGGATGGATCGGGCGGGAAAACGCCTTCGGCAGTTTTTGCGCCGGCAATCAGGTCCAGTGCGTGGTTAAGCTGTATGTCATCTTCCGGATCGGGCGGGACATATGCCGAGGAACCCGAGCCCTCATCATCTTCCTCTTCGCCGGTAATGTGACCGCGCAGGCGCGATTCGCCCGCGGCCTCCACACGGCCTTTCAATTCATCGGGCAGGGGCTGCGTCACCTTGATGTCCGGCTCGATCCCCTTGGCCTGAATGGAGGTGTTGGACGGCGTGTAGTAAAGCGCAGTGGTCAACCGAAGCGCGCCATTGCCGCCAAGCTGGATAATGGTCTGAACGGAGCCCTTGCCGAACGTGCGGGTGCCCAGAACCGTGGCACGCTTGTGATCCTGCAACGCGCCGGCAACAATTTCCGAGGCGCTTGCCGAGCCGCCATTCACCAGAACGATAATCGGTTTGCCTGCCACCAGATCGCCGGGACGGGCCTGATAACGGGTGATGTCGCTTTCGTCGCGCCCGCGGGTCGAAACAATTTCGCCCCGGTCAAGAAATGCATCGGAGACGTTGACGGCCTGATCGAGCAAGCCACCGGGATTGAGCCGCAGATCGATCACATAGCCGGTGACCTTGTCTGCGCCAACCTGCTCGTTAATTTTCTCGATGGCTTCTTCCAGCCCGCTGTCGGTCTGTTCGGTAAACGAATTGATGTCGATATAGCCGATGGTGTCGCGCTCCACCCGCCAGCGTACCGACCGCACCTTGATGATATCGCGGATCACGGTGATGGTTATCGGCGCGTCCGCGCCGTCGCGCTGGATTTTCAGTTCGATTGGGGTGTTGACCGGGCCGCGCATTTTTTCAACGGCTTGCTGCAGGGTCAGTCCGCGCACGGCTTCACCGTCGATCTGGTAAATCAGGTCACCAGCAAGTACACCCGCTTCAGCGGCAGGTGTTCCCTCGATGGGGGAAATGACCTTCACCAGTTCGTTCTCCATGGTGACCTCGATGCCCAGCCCGCCGAATTCACCGCGGGTCTGTACCCGCATGTCGGAAAAGTCTTTCGGATTCAGGTAGCTCGAATGCGGGTCGAGTGAAGCAAGCATGCCGTTAATGGCATTTTCGACCAGTTCCTCTTCATCGGGCTCTGAAACGTAAACCGAACGCACCCTTTCAAACACGTCGCCAAACAGGGCCAGTTGCCGGTAGGTCTCCGCCCCGGCGGCCTTGGCAGATGCCATTTGGGTGACCAGAGTGGTTGCGCCCAGGCCGGCCGAAACGCCTACCAGCAGGCCAACGATGAACAGTCCGGTTTTTTTCATTATCCGCTACTCTCTTTAAGGTTCGTTCTTGCCCACCACGGAGCTGAGTCGATCGGAACCCCATCCTTCCTGAACTCTACATATAGCACAGGCCTTCGGGTTCCAATATCAACATTGACGTTACTTGCAACGCGGGTCTCGCCCATCGCGCCGATGGGTTCACCGGCAAGTACAAACTGTCCCAGCACGGCATCGATTCGCTCCATACCGGCCATGACCACATGATAGCCGTTGCCGGCATTGACGATCAATAGTTGCCCGTAGGAGCGGAACGGCCCGGCATAGATTACCCAGCCATCGGTCGGCGAAAGCACGCGGCTGCCGCTGCGGGTTGCAATTGACAACCCTTTGGAAATCTCGCCACTCGCCGTCTTCTGGTTGAACCCGGCAATGTCGACGCCCGCAACGGGCTTTGGAAGCAAGCCCTTGGCATCGGCGAACGCCATCGCCGGTGCAATCCTCGAAAGATCGTCAAATCCGTTTGACGTAGCACTTTCGCGGGCCTCGGCAATGCGTTGCTCCTCCTGCTTCAAACGCTCTTCCTCGGCCCGTCTGGCAGCCTCCTGCGCTTGCTGGACGGAAGTGATCTCCCGGTTGAGGTCCTCGATAAGGGTTTCAAGATTGGTTGCTTTGCCGGCAAGTTCGGCAGCTTGTGCGGTTTGTCTTGCCAGCTCTGCCTGTTTTTCACCGATCAGCTTTTTCTTCTGTTCAAACAGCAGGGAAAGACGCCTTTCCTCTTCTGCAAGGGCGGTCATGTCGCTGGAGAGTTTCTCGCGGCTGGCAGAAATCTCTTCGCGTATCCTGACCAGGTTGCCGAGTTCGGTTGCCAGAATGGTCGTTTCCTCCCGGATTCCCGGCAATACTGCGCCCAGCAGAATGGCAGAGCGCACCGAGTTCAATGCATCTTCCGGTGTCACCAGCAGGGCGGGGGGCGGTTTGTGGCCCATGCGCTGAAGCGCGGCAACGATCTCGATCAGCACTCCGCGGCGTTCCTGCAGGGACTGGCGGGCCGCTGCTTCGTCAACGCGCAATTCCTCGAGCCGGTTGGCTGCCCGCTCAATACGTTCTTCGATAGCCCGCGATCTCGTGGAGGTTTCGATCAGGGTACGGGTAATGGTTGCCGTGTCTTCGTCCAGCCTGGCAACTTCCGCCTCCAGTGACGCTTTCATTTCTGCCGACAGGCTGATCGCCTGGCGCAGATCCGTCAGTTCCTGTTCGGTCTTGGCCCGCTGCTGATCCAGCCCCTCGACTCGGCCGCCCTGTGCATGGGCGGCAGGCCACTGCAAACATGCCAGCAAAAGCAACAGCAATATCCGCATGGCCATCATGGTATCGCTTCTTTCCAGCCCGCCGTGCCGCAAATGCCCCATCGGTAGCCTGCCCCAGCGCCCGAATCGATTTGCGTCTGCAGGCCTTAAGCGGCGACTCGGCCTGAATACAGGGATTCTGCGAAAGGGTAAAATTGAAATGCGCTGCACGAACGACCCTTCACCATGCAATCGTGGCGCGGTGATGGCACTGGTGTGCCGGTGCAGATGGCACGCCGCCGGTCATTCCCGGTGATAGGGATGGCCACATAAAATGGTGGTGGCCCGGTAGAGTTGTTCGGCAGCCAGAACGCGCACCAGTTGATGCGGCCAGGTCACCCGCCCGAAGCGCCATATCATGTCTGCTTTTTCCAGTAGCGCACGGCCGTGGCCGTCCGGCCCGCCAATGGCGAGGCAGATTTCCGGCACACCATCTGCCAGCGATCTTTGGATCAGGCTGGCAATTCCTTCCGAATCGATGTCTTTTCCGTTTTCATCGAGCGCAATCAGCAGGGCACCGGGCCGCACGCTGCTCAACACCCGGCTGGCCTCGTCTGCCTTGCGCTGACCGGCGCCAGCGGCGCGGCTCTCAGCCCATTCGCTTGCGTCAACCTCCTGTATGCCGAGCTGCCTGCCGGTCTTCGCGGCGCGGTCGACATAGCGCTCAAGGAGGTCGCTTTCCGGCCCCTTTTTCATTTTCCCTATAGATATGATTTTCAGGCGCATGGATCACCCTGCAAGGAGAGCGCCTTGCCATACGCGGCCCCTGCCGCAGAGTTAGCCGTCAAACCGGTAGCCGCTAGTGACGGCCGCCGGTTTCCGGCATGGTCCACATCTTTTCGATGCCGTAGAACTCGCGCACTTCCGGCCGGAAGACATGAACAATGACATCCCCTGTGTCGATCAGGACCCAGTCGGCGGCCTGCAATCCCTCGACGCGGGCCGGGCCGTAACCCGAATCCTTGATCGCGCGCAAAAGGTGATCGCAAATCGCAGCGACATGGCGATGCGACCGGCCCGAGGCGACAAGCATGTAGTCTCCCAGCGCCGATTTCTTGCGAATGTCGATTGTGGTGATGTTTTCAGCCTTGGAGTCTTCAAGGCTCGCCGTGACGGCATTCAGGACATCCTCCACCGAGTAGTCTGCGGCTTCGGATGCCGATGGTGCAGCGTTTTCAACGGCTGCGCCCGCGTGCATGGTTGTGACCAGTTTTTGCACCTTTCTGGTAGTTGATCAGCACGTTTACATTGCCGGCCAGATGGTGCCGGCGCATTCAGCCTACACTTTTTCGCTCTCGAATGAAACCGTTTCGCATGCGGTTGTGCGATCAGTCCGCTGTTCCGTTCTTGCGGGAATTGCGGATCGCGGTTGATGAAAGCACATTTCGCGGCGCGTGAATAAACGTCCAGGCGGGAGGTGAGAGGTCTGCAAGCAATTCGCTGTCCGTTTCGTCCACGCGGTATCGTGAAAGTGCAATTGCCGCCCGCGCAGAACGGTAGGCCAGGGTGGAACCGGGACGATCAACCACCATAATCGGCATCATGCCTGCAATCCTGCGCCAGTTCTGCCAGCGGTGGAACCCGGCAAGGTTGTCCGCGCCCATCAGCCAGATGAAGCGAACGTCCTGATGGTAGCGTTTGACAATGGTTAGTGCCTGTTCGGTGTAGTTGACCTTGTAGCGCGCCTCAAAGGCGGTAACCTTGATGCCCGGATGCCTGGCAACCTGCCGGCAAAGGCGGATGCGCTCGGCAAGCGGCGCGAGTTCGGAATGATCCTTCAAGGGATTGCCGGGAGTGACCATCCACCAGACCTGATCTAGGGCACCGCGGATGAGCGCTGTTTCGCTGACGTGAAGGTGGCCTTCATGCGGGGGATTGAAAGAACCGCCGAACAGACCGACCCGCTGTCCGCGCTCCACATGGGGAAAGCGCGCCGCTTCGCGGAGCAGGCTGTCATCGTCATGCTTTGAGGGTGGTGTCACCGGTCAGCAGTCCGAAATCAGGGCCGGCATTGGCCGCTGCCACGGACCTGGTATTTAAAGCTGGTAAGCTGTTCCAGGCCGACGGGGCCGCGTGCGTGCATCTTGCCGGTAGCGATGCCGATTTCCGCGCCCATTCCGAATTCGCCGCCATCGGCAAACTGGGTCGATGCATTATGCAGCAGGATTGCCGAATCAATTTCATTGAAGAAACGTGCCACCGCGCCGGCGTCCTCAGCGATGATTGCCTCGGTATGGTGGGAAGACCAGCGGTTTATGTGCTCTATGGCTTCGCCAACCCCGCCGACCATGCGTACCGAAATGACCGGCGCCAGATATTCCGTTGCCCAGTCCTCCCCGATCGCGGGCACAGCCTGCGGCCATGCGCGGCAGACTTTCTCATCGCCCCGAACTTCGCAGCCTGCATCGTGCAGGGCATCGAGAACGGGTGCCAGGTGGCTATCCAGGGCAGCTTCGTCGACAAGCAATGTCTCCGCCGCGCCGCAAATGCCGGTACGCCGCATTTTCGCGTTGACGGCGATCTCGGCTGCCATCTCCACCTTGGCGCTCTTGTCCACATAAACGTGGCAGAGCCCTTCAAGATGGGCAAAGACAGGAACCCTGGCCTCACTCTGAACGCGCTCGACCAGCCCGCGTCCGCCCCTCGGCACGATAACGTCCACCGTTCCTTCCAGCCCCTTGAGCATTTCACCCACCGCGCTGCGGTCTGTGGTGGGCACGATCTGGATCGCCTCGGCCGGAAGGCCTGCCGCTTTCAGCCCTTCTTCCAGGCATTGGTGAATGGCACGGGAGGAGTGAAAGGAATCTGATCCACCCCGCAGGATCACGGCGTTACCGGCCTTCATGCACAGTGCCCCTGCATCTGCCGTTACATTGGGACGGCTTTCAAAAATAACACCAATTACGCCGAGCGGCGTCCTGACCCGCTCGATATGCAAGCCGTTCGGCCGGTCCCATTCGGCGATGACGGTCCCGACCGGATCAGGCAATTCGGCGATGGCGCGAACGCCCTCGCACATGCCGCGGATGCGTTCTTCGTTGAGTTCCAGCCGGTCGAGGAAAGCACCGGATATGCCGTTTTCACCCGCCGTTGCCATGTCGATCCCATTGGCATTGAGAATGGCAGTGCGATTGCGCCACAGGCTGTCGGCCATGGCGATCAGGGCAGCATGCTTGCGTTCGCCGGAGACGGTCGCCAGCACGTTCGCAGCATCGCGCGCTGCCTTGCCCATGGCTTTCATGGGCGTCCGGATATCGTCTTTCGCTACGGCGCTTACCTGGGTGTTCATTGTGCTTCTGTCTCGTCCTGGCCATCTTTCGGGCGCAACGCCAGGTCATCGCGATGGATCATCTCGCTGCGCCCGGCAAAACCGAGAACCGCCTCGATCTCGCTGCTCTTCAGCCCGCAAATGGCCGCAGCCTGTTCACTGTCATATGCCACGAGACCGCGACCAATTTCAATTCCATCGCCATTAACGAGAGCAACCACATCGCCTCGCGTGAATTGTCCGGTTATCTTCTTTACGCCGGCAGGCAGCAGGCTCTTGCCGGATAAAAGCGCTTGTTCCGCCCCGGCATCGAGATGGAGCGAGCCGCTTTTCGCCAACTGTCCGGCAATCCATTTCTTGCGCGAGGTAACCGGATTGCCGCTTGCCTTGAACCAGGTGGCCCGTTCGTTTTCCATGATGTGCCGGATGGGATTAAGCGTCTTGCCCGATGCGATCACCATGCCGGTACCGCCGGCGGTGGCGATCCTTCCGGCCTCGATCTTTGTTACCATGCCGCCGCGTGAAAGCTCGGTTCCCGCGTCGCCCGCCATCGCTTCGATCTGCGGTGTTATCGCGTCCACCTGTTCGATGAAACGGGCATCAGGGTCGCTTGCCGGGGGAGCAGAATAAAGACCGTCAATATCCGACAGCAGGATCAGCAGGTCGCAGGCCATCATGGTTGCAACCCTTGCAGCCAGCCTGTCATTGTCGCCATAGCGGATTTCGCTGGTCGCCACCGTGTCGTTCTCATTGATAATCGGCACTGCCCCCAGCCTCAGCAGCGTGTCGATGGTAGCGCGGGCGTTGAGATAACGCCGCCGTTCCTCCGTATCGCTGAGGGTGAGCAGGATTTGCCCGGCCTGAATGCCGTGCCTTTCCAGCGTATCGTGATAGGCCCTGGAAAGTGCGATCTGGCCTGCCGCTGCCGCCGCCTGGCTTTCCTCAAGCTTCAGGCGGGTTCCCTTCAGGCCCAGCAGCCCGCGGCCAAGGGCAATGGCTCCGGAAGAGACGATCAGAATTTCATGGCCGTTTTGCCGAAGTACACCGATGTCGTCAGCAAGCGACTGCAGCCATGCAGTTTTCAAACCGTCGCGGCGGTCGACCAGCAGGGAAGAGCCGATCTTGATGACAATGCGCTTGAAGCTGGAGAGCCTGCCGGCGGACGATGCTTTCATTCGATCGGGCTCCAGCGATCATCGTCGGTTCCCTCTTCTCCGTCCTGCTGGCGCAATTCCTCAATGCGGCCTGCCAGGGCGCGAAGCGCCGTTTCCACGCCTTCGCCGGTTGCCGAGGAAAGCAAGAGGGGAGGTTGCCCACAGGCCCTTTCCAGTGCAGCGCTTGTTTCAGCACGATCATCTTCCTGCAGCAGATCGGCCTGCGACAGAGCCACGATTTCCGGTTTGTCGGTCAATCCATGGCCGTAGGCTTCAACTTCCTTGCGCACCGTGCGATAGGCTTCGGCCACATCTTCGTTCCGGCTTGAAACCAGATGCAAAAGCACATTGGTGCGCTCCACATGGCCGAGAAACCGGTCGCCGATGCCGCTGCCCTCGTGGGCGCCTTCTATCAGGCCCGGAATGTCGGCGATGATGAATTCCCGCCCGTCAATTGCCGCGACCCCCAAATTGGGATGCAGCGTCGTAAACGGATAATCTGCAATTTTGGGCTTGGCCCGTGTAACGGTGGCAAGAAACGTCGATTTTCCCGCATTGGGAAGGCCGAGAAGCCCTGCATCGGCGATCAGTTTCAGCCGCAGCCAGACCGTGCGTTCAATGCCTTCCTGTCCTGGATTGGCGCGCCGCGGCGCCTGGTTGGTCGATGTCTTGAAATGGGCATTGCCGAAGCCGCCATTGCCCCCCTTGGCGAGCAGGTGGCGTTCACCGGTCTGCTGCAGGTCGCAGATCAGCGTCTCATTGTCTTGTTCATAAATCTGCGTACCCGCCGGCACTTTGAGAATGACATCGTCACCCTTCCTGCCGTCGCGGTTGCGCCCCATGCCATGAACGCCGGTTTTTGCCTTGAAGTGCTGCTGGTAACGGTAGTCGATAAGTGTGTTGAGACCATCAACGGCCTCTGCCCATACATCACCGCCCCGGCCGCCATTGCCGCCGTCAGGTCCGCCGAATTCCTGGTACTTTGCCCGGTGGAACGACACGCAACCCGCGCCGCCATTTCCCGAGCGGATATACACTTTTGCCTGGTCGAGAAATTTCATGGCGGCAATCCGGACTTGGCGGCTTGGATCAGGCGGCGATCTCGCCCATCCAGCTTTCGCGGGTGATCTCGAAATGGTCGAGTCTTTGTTTTTCACCCAGCAGGGGATGAACCACCTCGCTTGAACCGGTGTGATGGCCGCCGCATTTGCGGATGATCTTTTTGGAAGCCTCGTTGTTCACCCGTGCAGAAACCAGCAAAATCGGCCGTGAAGTCACCTTGAAATAAAGATCGACCAGCGCACGGGCAGCTTCGGTTGCATACCCCTTGCCCCAATAGGGTTCACCGATCCAGTAACCAAGATGCGGTTCGGGTTCGCCTTCCACATCGTGCAGACTGCCTACGCCAACCAGCCGTCCGCTGTCTGCTTCGGTAATCGAATAGATGCAGGCCCGGCCTTCATTGCGCTTGGCGCGCTCAATGAACGTGCCGGCATCCTCCCGGGTATAGGGGTGCGGCATATGGGCGAGCATGCGCGCAATCTTGATGTTGTTGGCCAGCACGGCAAGTTCCTCGGCATCCTCTTCGTGGGGCGGCCGAAGGACCAGACGGTCGGTGGTCAACAGGGGCGTGTCCAGAAACAACGCCGATTCGGTATAGTCTTGCTTCAAAGCAGTCATCACATGACCTTCGGCGCATCGCAGGCGCCTGCACTCAGATTACGGGGCCGGTGGGACAGTCTCGCTTCGAATCGCAATATAGCACAAACCGTGACGATCGATTGACGAGGCTGCCGGCCCTTTTGAAAAGTTTTCCCGCAAACGAAAAGGAGCCGGAAAACCGGCCCCTTCAATTTATCATTCAGAGGCCGGAAGGTTCCGGCGTGGCGGGCCGGTTATTTGCCGCTTGCAGGCGCTTCCACGCTTACAAAGCTTCGGCCATTGGCTTTGACCGAAAATGCCACCTTGCCCTCGGTGAGAGCGAAAAGCGTGTGGTCCTTGCCCATGCCGACATTGGCGCCGGGATGATATTTGGTGCCGCGCTGACGCACGAGAATGTTGCCGGCAACGACGTTCTCGTTGCCGAATTTCTTGACGCCGAGGCGTTTGGATTCTGAATCGCGGCCGTTGCGCGAAGAACCGCCAGCTTTTTTATGTGCCATGAGAAATGTTCCTTCCTGCTTCGCCGCTTACTTCATTGCCTTGGCCTGATGGCGCCAGTCGGAAATCTGGTCGGCGCTGAAAGGCATGGCTTCGTCGATACGCTCAATGTCCTTGTCGCTCAGCTTGGCGATCTGGGCAAAGGTCGTAATTCCCTGTTCGTTGAGTTGGGTGGCGGCAACCGGGCCAATGCCCTTGATCTTGGTCAGATCGTCACCATCGCCATCAGGTGCGGTGAAGAGCGTTGCGGCCTTGGTTTCCGCCTTTGCTTCTTTTTTCGGAGCCTCCTTCTTGGGAGCGTCCTTTTTTGCAGCATCGGCTTTTGCAGCAGCTTTCTCGTCCCCGGCAGGCTTTTCGGCCTTCGCCGCCGGTTTTGCTGCCGCCTTCTTCGACGGCTTGGCGCCGCCCGTCAGAATTTCGGCGATCTTGACGGTGGTCAGGTGCTGGCGGTGGCCCTTTGTGCGTTGCGAATTCTGGCGCCGGCGCTTTTTAAAGGAGATCACCTTTTTGGCGCGGCCCTGTTCGAGGATTTCGGCGGTTACCAGCGCGCCTGAAACAAGCGGCGCTCCGATGTCGTCGCCAACAGCGAGCACTTCGTTGAATTCCACCATGTCGCCGGCATCTCCGGTGACCTTTTCGATCTTCAAGACATCCTCGGCGGCAACACGATACTGTTTGCCGCCGGTTTTGATGACTGCGAACATGTTTTTTCCTTCCGATGTTCTGTCACAGGGTCTTGGCCATGCTGCGCGTAGAGCAGGCGGCCAGCCTGTCTTTTTGTCAGTCTGATTTCCGGTCTGGTTGCGGGCTGGCTCAAGCATTGGCCCGAAAAAACAGGGCGCAGAATGGTTCCGCGCCGCAGTTGGGCGGGATATAGGTCAAAATGGCAGTGAAAGTCAACCGGAAGCGGTGTTGCCGGCCAAGGTTCCGCATTTGCGGTTTTGCATGCCTGTCCGGCCGCGCCGTTCCGCAAAGCAGCACGACTTTCACTTGATAAGTTCGACCACTGTCGATATGGGATGCGCCGTTCGATCGAAGTCAAACCGAACATCTGCGGAGAGGTGCCGGAGTGGTCGCCCGCGCTGCGAGGCAGCGCTACTTTCACTTGATAAGTTCGACCACTGTCGATATGGGATGCGCCGTTCGATCGAAGTCAAACCGAACATCTGCGGAGAGGTGCCGGAGTGGTCGCCCGCGCTGCGAGGCAGCGCTACTTTCACTTGATAAGTTCGACCACTCTCGATATGGGATGCGCCGTTCGATCGAAGTCAAACCGAACATCTGCGGAGAGGTGCCGGAGTGGTCGCCCGCGCTGCGAGGCAGCGCTACTTTCACTTGATAAGTTCGACCACTCTCGATATGGGATGCGCCGTTCGATCGAAGTCAAACCGAACATCTGCGGAGAGGTGCCGGAGTGGTCGAACGGGGCGGTCTCGAAAACCGTTGTGCGCGCGAGCGTACCCAGGGTTCGAATCCCTGTCTCTCCGCCAGTAGCAGCCGCAAATAAAGTACAGCCGGGAAATCCTGCCGGAAACGCAAGGCAGATCCGATACCTTGGACAAGGCTTGGCATTAAATCCGAAAGCACCGATTTGAAGATACTGTTGCTCGGCTCCTTCGCCGATTCCGTCATCAAGTTCCGCGGACCGCTGATTAGTGACCTGCGTGCCGGCGGACATGAGGTCGTTGTCGGTGTGCCATCGCCTGGAGACCTGCTGCGTGGCGAGTTGCGCGAACTGGGCGCAGAAATGATCGAGACGCCGCTGTCGCGGCGCGGTCTCAGTCCCGCTGGCGATTTTGCCTACTACCGCAAGCTTCTCGGCATCATCAAGACCGAAAAGCCCGGCTTTGTTCTCACCTACACCATAAAGCCCAACATCTGGGGCGGGCTTGCGGCCGGCCGCTGCGGTGTTCCCTCCGCGGCCATGGTCACCGGCCTCGGCTCCGTTTTCACCGGCGAAAGCACCGGCCTCGCCGGCACGATGCTGAGAAAGGCAATTGCCTTTCTTTACCGCCGCTCAACGGCGTACAATCGTGTTGTCATCTTTCAGAACCCCGATGACATTGCAGATTTCATCGCGGCAGGGTGTCTCAATGATGCCTCCAAAGCCCGCCTCGTCAACGGATCGGGGGTGGATACCGCTCACTATGCAGTGGCACCCTTGCCGGAAAAACCCGTCTTCCTCCTGATCGCCCGTCTTCTTGTCAGCAAGGGCGTGCGCGAATATGCCGAGGCGGCGACAGCGGTGCTGAAACAAGTTCCCGATGCGCGATGCCTGCTGGCCGGCTTCCATGAAGAAGGAAAGGACGGCATCGGCCAGCACGAGCTTGAGCGCTGGATATCACGCGGCATGGAATATCTCGGCCCATTGGAGGATGTGCGCCCGGCAATCGCCGCAGCCAGCGTTTACGTATTGCCGTCCTACCGGGAGGGAACGCCACGCTCGGTTCTGGAAGCCATGTCGATGGGAAGGCCGATCATCACCACCGATGCACCGGGCTGCCGGGAGACGGTCGTTGAGGGGGAAAACGGGTTTTTGGTGCCGGTAAAAAGCGTTGGTGTGTTAACAGAAAAAATGCTTGAACTGGCGCGAAAACCAGATTTGAGAAAGACAATGGGTGAAAAAAGCAGGTTGATCGCGGAGCGAAAATATGACGTCAATGCCGTCAATCGCGCCCTCCTTGGGTATCTGGAACTTTGAGTGCTAGCATTTGTGCGAAGCGGGAGTTCCTACCGAGAAATCGGTACATATGCGCATTGATAGCTGCAATATTGCGGGAATTCTTACGGTCAATATCCGAATAATTTTGGGAAGAAATTTCAATGCTGGCGCAAATTAAGAAAACGACTGCTGCATTGCCATTGGTCGGCCCCATACTTCGTTGGGTTCATCAAAAAATTACTGGAAAAAAAATAATTGAATTCAAGTCGTCAGACCAATATTGGGAGGACCGCTACCGCGCCGGTAGAACCTCTGGAAGCGGAAGCTATGGCAGGCTAGCCCAGTTTAAGGCTGATTTCCTGAATGATTTCGTAGAGAAAAACGACATCAAGTCAATAGTTGAATTCGGTTGCGGTGATGGAGCGCAACTGACACTTGCCAAATATCCAAACTATATTGGGTTTGACGTATCGCCAGCCGCTATTCGCCTGTGTAAAGAATTGTTTTCAAAGCGCCCTGAATTTTCGTTTCACACAGTGCAATCAGAGGCCTTTAACGCCCTGAAACCCGTTGATCTCGCGCTTTCACTCGACGTCATTTATCATCTAATTGAAGAGGATGTTTTCGAATCTTATATGGAAAAACTTTTTAACAGCTCACGGCGTTTTATAATCATTTATGCTTATGACTTTGAAAAGAATTACAGGTCGAAGCATGAGAAGGGGAGAAAATTCACAAAATGGATTGAGAGCAATGCTCCAAAGTGGAAGCTGACTGACCGGGTTCCGAACAAATACCCCTACAGCCTTTCGGACCCTGAAAACACTTCCCAGTCTGACTTCTTCATTTACAAAAAAGGCGAATGACTTGCGCATTCTATCTCTTCTTACGCGGTATGCTGCCAAGAGTCATGACGATACTGGTAGTTAGATGTTTGATAATTTTCGTTGGACCAGCATCTCGGAAAAACGCAATAACTTGACGCAAAAGTATGAGCCGCTTCAAGTGGATATTCTTCGCTGTATTTCTCGCAAATGCTCAAATTGCGTATTTATTGATATAGGAGCAAATATAGGGGTGTATTCCATTGTTCTAGCTGCTGAAGAATCCGTTAGTAAAGTTCATGCATTTGAGCCGGTGCCTTCACTTGCAAAAGAAATGCGGAGAAACATTGATCTCAATGGAATAAAAGACAAAACGGAGATGTATGAGTTCGTTCTATCAGATGAATCTGGGAGAGCAAACTTCATAGTGCGGTCGGATTTTGCAGGAGACAGCGGGGTTCAAGAAACCCATCTATTCTCCGATCTGCCCTATCGTAGCGTGGAGTCATACCGAAAGTGCAAGCTAGACGATGTTTTGAATTTTTCAAATCGTGAAATCGTTGTAAAGGTGGATGTGGAGGGGCACGAGATTCAAGTTCTGAAAGGAGCCAAAGAACTATTGAAGAATAATAGGGGGTATATACAATTAGAATTACTAAATAAAAATCAAGAGGATTTAGCAAGAGAATTACTTAGAGATATTGGTTGGTTTAGACTCTTTAAATTGGATAGAGATGTATACTTCTCAAACGTGAAAAGCTTGAATTCGCCCAGAGCACGACTCGCAACACTCGAAGCTGGATTGGCGGAGTTTATTGATCGAACGCGGCGAGCTGAAGGCGCACCTGCAAGAAGACAGATTATTCCCGGGATAACAGTTGAGGTGCGCCGAGATATCGTAAACAAGATAAAAAAGTTTCTGCGACGAAGCAGACAAAAACAATAGATTTCCAGTGCATGTCCTTTTCCTCCCTTCGTGGTATCCCGAACACCCGAATGATTCGTCCGGGTGCTTTTTTCGCGAGCAAGCAATCGCTCTTGCGGATGCTGGTGCAAGCGTTGGCGTCATTGCGCCTTCTTTGCGGTCGTTACGGCGTCCATGGAGCGCGGTAATTGGTGATCACCGCCTGGATAAGCAGGTCGACAAAGGCGTTCACACATATCGGGCCTCAATTATGCACATCTCCCCTCGGTTATGGGGCCCCACGGTTCGCCGGATTGGGAAGTTGACCGAGGAAATGTTCTCACAATATATCGCTGATCGGGGCAAACCTGATGTGCTTCATGTTCATGCGGCTTTGCCCATTGGCGCTGCCGCGGTCAAAATTTCACGAACCTATGACCTTCCATTAGTCTATTCAGAGCACAGTACAGCATTTGCACGAAATGTCATTCACCCGGCGGGTTTGGCGATAGCAAAGCAGGTCGCACTGCAAGCAACCCACCCATTTGCTGTTTCAAGGCCATTCGCGACTTTACTTGAAGAGAAACTGGAGTTACCGGCAGGTCTTCTCGACGTCATGCCAAATCTTGTTCAAACTGGCTTTCTAGCGCACAAACTGTCTACACCGTCTAGCAACCGCTTACGGTATCTTCATATCAGCTTGCTGACCGCCAAGAAAAATGTGTCTGTCTTGCTTGAAAGCTTTTCCAGAGCTTTTGTGGGCGCAAATTACGTCACTCTTGCAATTGGCGGAGATGGGCCTGAGCGTCCCGCTCTTGAGCAACTGGCAGCTAGGCTGGGTATCGCTGAACAGGTTACGTTCCTTGGGAAACTATCGCGCGAAAATGTAATCACAGAATTGTCAAAAGCAGATGTATTCGTGCTTCCCAGCAAGGTCGAAACTTTTGGCGTCGTAGTCGTGGAGGCGCTGGCGATGGGAGTTCCGGTTATCGCCACCCGTTGTGGTGGACCAGAGGACATCATAAAAACCGGTGATGGGGTATTGGTTGCCGTTGACGATGTTGCGGAGCTTGCAGACGCCTTGGCAAAGTTTGCTACACCGTCGCCCCCTTCCGAACGGCGTGCACGCCGCGAAAGATGCCGGAAGCGATTCGGGCCCAAAAAGATTGCGACACAATGGCTCGAAATCTACACCGACGCGGTGACCCGTCTCAAGGCCATTCGATGACAGTACCTCTGCGGCGGACTGCCACCGACATCGCATTGACATTTAGCCGGCAGTTCCTTGCTGGGTTAATGCAACTGGGTCAGGTGTTGATCGTGGCACGGGTGCTGGGACCGGAAGGGGCAGGTACCTATGCCGTGGCGCTTTTGTTGCCCACGCTAATGACACAACTTCTAAATTTGGGGCTGAACAGTGCAAATGTCTATTTCGTAGCTTCGCGTCAGTTTCCGCTAGAGCAGGTCTGGGCGACTTCACGAAACTTGATGCTGCTGATGAGCATAGCGGGGCTGGCGCTGGGGCTGATCGTCGTGACTACACTCGGTGCGCTGGCTTTTCCGGGTGTCCCGCAGGCTGTATTGGTCACGGCGTTGCTGATCTACCCGCCCAGCCTGATGGCGGGAATGGCGGCAGGGCTGTTTCAGGCTCTAGAGGAATTTCGGGCCTTCAACATCGCGGTTCTGGTACAGCCAATGTTATCACTCGCCGGGATTAGTCTATTGTGGCTCCTCGGCGGCGTGGATCTTGTTGTGGTGCTTTTGATCGTCATGCTGTCGCATGTGGTGGCTCTAACTGTGGTGTTGGCACTGCTTCATCAGCATGTTCCCCTTGCTAGAGGCAGTTTCGCAAAGCTGGGGTATTTGCGCCCCGCCCTAACCTATGGAATGAAAGCGCATCTGGGCAATCTACTGAGTTTCCTGAACCACCGTTTAGACCTTTTTCTGGTGAATCTGCTGGCGGGCCCAGCGGCGGCGGGTATCTACACGGTTGCTGTTCGCTTTGCTGAGCAATTGTGGATTATTTCCCAAGCAGTATCGACCGTAATTCTTCCCCGTCTTTCGGCTATGGTAGAGGACGAGGAGGCGCGGCGGGCCTTTACCCCGTTCATGGCCCGGGCAGTGCTCTGGAGCACGCTCGTAGCGGCTGGACTGCTGGCCACCATCGCGCAACCGCTGATAAACCTTTTGTTTGGACTGGATTTTGCTTGGGCGGCGATAGCGCTGGCAGTTCTTCTTCCGGGTATAGTGCTGTTCGCCTGTGCACGGGTTCTCGGTAATGATATGGCCTCACGGGGCGGGTCGGGACCAACTTGATATTGGCCGGCTTGGTTCTTGTTGTTAATACAATTGGTAATCTCATATTGATCCCACTATACGGCGTCGTCGGCGCCTCTGCGGCGACGACACTGGCTTATTCCCTATCCCTAATGGCTCACCTGGCGTTGCAAGAGTTTCTGAACGATACCCGTTGGTGGGAATTCATGCTGCCGACGCGGAAAGATATTGTTTTGTTTCTTCGTATCTTTTCGAGGGGAAAAACATGAAACTCACCACCATCATCGGCGCGCGGCCGCAGTTCATCAAGGCTGCTGCGGTGTCCCGCCGGTTCGCTGCTCTTGAAGGGGTCAGCGAGGGCATTGTTCACACCGGCCAGCATTACGATGCCAATATGAGCGGTGTTTTCTTCGATGAACTGGATATCCCGCGGCCCAAACACAATCTGGGAATTGGCGGCGGTTCCCATGGTGTCATGACAGGCCGGCAACTCGAGGCGATCGAAGCAGTTCTGCTTGCTGAAAAGCCCGATTGGGTTCTGGTCTATGGTGACACCAATTCCACGCTCGCCGGTGCTCTGGCCGCTGTAAAGCTGCATATTCCCGTTGCTCATGTGGAGGCGGGATTGCGCAGCTTCAACCGCCGCATGCCCGAAGAGATCAACCGCGTCCTGACGGACCATGCAGCCGACAGGCTGTTTGCGCCGACTGAAACTGCAATGCAAAATCTGCGCAATGAAGGCCTGCCGCAAGAGCGTTTGCACCTGGTCGGCGACGTAATGTACGACGCCTCATTGTACTACAGGGACCGGGCTCGCATGCCCCGCTGGTTTGAGAAATTGGGGGTCGCGCCGGGAGAGTTTGTGCTGGCGACTGTTCACCGGGCGGAGAATACCGATGATCTGCAACGCTTGCAGGGGATAATGAACGGATTGGCTGAAGCCGGCAGGCCGGTAGTGCTTCCGCTCCACCCGCGCACGCGCGAGCGGCTTGATCGCATGAGGATTGACCGCCAGCAAAACCTCCACTTTGTCGAGCCTGCGGGATATCTGGAAATGGTCTGGCTTGAGGCAAATTGTCATTGCGTGGCGACCGATTCCGGCGGTGTACAGAAAGAGGCCTATTTCTTCGCCAAGCCATGCGTGACACTTCGCGATGAAACCGAATGGGTCGAACTTGTCGAAAATGGCTGGAACGCCATTGTCGGGGCGGACAGCAAGGCGATATCGTCCGCAATTGCAAACGCGAAGGCGCCTTCTGTCAGAAGCGAACTTTATGGTGCCGGTGATGCCGCAGTGAAAATCGTAGAAGCGCTGGCATGAAGCCGCTGAAAATCGTCATTGTCACCTATAACTGGCCGCCAAGGAACGCCATCGGCACCCACCGGCCCTATGCCTGGGCCAAACGCTGGTCGGAACTGGGCGCGAGCGTCACCGTGCTGACGGCGCAAAAGCACCCCTACGACGCCCCGCTTGACCTCGATCTTCCGCCGCTGCCGGGTGTCGGGATTGAGGAAGTCGCCTATGGCAGTACTGTCGCGAAACTTGGCGGCGGCATGCTCAGGGACGGCCCAACCCGCCAATTCGCGAAGACATTAATTGGATGGTTTCGCAGCCGGTTCGGGGTGAATGCCGACATACGGGAGAAATGGCAGGCCGCAGCACGGCAACGCGCGCTGCAATTATCTGAAAAGTCGGACATCGTTGTCAGCACCTATGGCCCGGCTGCCTCCCATCTCATTGCTTTTGAAATGAAACAACACAATCCGGCATTGTTCTGGGTTGCCGACTATCGCGATCTCTGGAGCCAGCGTCACACCGTCGAACTAACGCCCTCGCATCGAGCGCGCGAACGTGAGCGTGAGGTCTCCACGGTCGGTAAAAAAGCAGACCTGCTGACCGCTGTTTCACACGACATGGTTGAACAGCTGGGTAAGCTGACAGGCAAGCCGGTCCTTCTGGTACGCAATGGGTTCGACATCGAAGAGGATATGCTGCGGAAGCGGCTGAAAATGAAAGCAAGCCGATTTTCGGCTCCATTACGGCTTGTGCATACGGGGACACTTTACGAGGGGCTACGCGATCCAGAGCCTTTGCTTGCAGCACTTGCAGCGCTCCTCAATGAGGGCAAGATAGCTGAAGGAGAGATCTCGGTCGATTTCTATGGCGCCCGGATTGATCCGGCCCGCCGTTTGGCGAAAAACCCGCAATACGCCCCTTTATCCGGCTGATGGGCCATGTTCCAAGGGCAGAAGCCCTGAAAGCGCAACAGCAGGCAGATTTGCTGCTGCTGCTTGAAAGCCCTGATCCCAGAGCGCGTGGCGTTTTGACGGGCAAGGTGTTTGAATACATCGCTTCCGGTACGCCCGTTCTCAGCCTTGGCAGTCTTGCTGACTACGAAATCCCCAAGCTTCTGTCTGAAACGGGAACTGGTATTTCATTCAGTTACGACAATACCGTAGCCCTCAAGCAATTTCTTGTTCAATGCCTGGATGGTGTCTCGCAGGCTACCGCCTATCGTCCAGACCTGTCCAAAATCATGCACTACTCAAGGCACAGACAGGCCGATGAGCTCTACACGGAATTAAGGCAGCGGCTGCGGCAGCACCGCTGAGTTCTGAAGCCAGGGAAGAGTGCATCGATTGTATGGAAATTCGAAAGGGAAACATGCCGGTCCAAGCTTCCCTTCACCCCACTGCCTCACAAATCTTGTCCGAGATGAACTTCTGGGTCCTGGCGTCAAGGTAGGGATGCATGGGAAGGCTCAGGACAGCCTTCGAGGCTGCCTCTCCTTCCTCAAGCCCTGACACATCATTGCCGACAGCAGGCTGCCGGTTGAGTGGTATCGGATAATGGATCGCCGTCGGTATGCCCGCTTCCTTCAAATAGTGGGCAACGCTGTCCCTGATGGCGGGATCAAACCGTATCGTATACTGCGCCCATGCGCTGGTATTATGCGCTTCAACAAAGGGAAGCTGTACGGAATTCATGCCGCCAAGCAGGTTGTTATAGCGCTGGGCAACTTCCTGTCGCAGGGCGAGTTCGTCCTCGAAAATTTCCAGCTTTGCCAGAAGTACGGCGGCCTGCAGCGTGTCCAGCCTGCTGTTGAGGCCCACGCGGATATGGTGATAACGGCGATCCTGGCCATGCCGTGATATCTGGCGCATGACGACGGCCAGTTCGTCGTCATCGGTGAAAATGGCGCCGCCATCGCCGTAGCAGCCAAGCGGCTTGCTCGGGAAGAAGCTGGTACAGGCAACTTTCGACAAGCTGCAGGATTGGCATCCCTTGTAGGTCGCACCAAAACTCTGGGCAGCATCCTCTATAACGGCGACGCCCTTTTGGCCGGCAATCGCATTCACCTCGTCCATGTCGGCGCATTGGCCAAACAGGGAAACCGGAATGACGGCGCGCGTCTTGCTGGTGATCGCATCCTCCAGCATGCGGTGGTCCATGTTGCAGGTCTCAGGGAGTATGTCGACATAGACCGGATCGGCGCCCAGCACGGCCGCCGACTCTGCTGTGGCAATATAGGTAAATCCCGGTGTTATGACTTCCTTACCGCGGGTAACGCCAAGCGCCATCTGGGCGATCTGGAGCGCGTCGGTTCCGTTCGCACAGCTTATGCAATGGCGAACACCAACAAAAGCGGCAAGCTTCTCCTCAAGTTCCTCCACTTCGGGCCCGAGAATATAGCGCCCGTGATCCAGCACACGGTCCATTCTTTGCTGAAGACTGTTCCGGATCCGGGTCTGCTGTTGTTTCAGGTCGATGAACTCAATTTTCATTCGACTCATCCACTCTCGCTAGGGTGCCGGATTGGAGAAAATAGCGTTCTCCGGTCGCGGGGCAAGCCGCTTCGCCATTGCCTTCAGCCGGGAGTTCGAGTTTTTCTCCATGCCGGCTCATCCAGCCGATGGACTTCGCCGGCACGCCGGCCACCAGAGCATAATCGGGCACATCACCGGTTACCACAGCTCCTGCAGCCACAAAGGCATAGGCGCCGATCGTGGTACCGCAAACGATGGTGCAGTTTGCGCCAAGCGTGGCGCCTGCGCGCACCAGGGTTGGGCGGTATTCGTTTTTGCGCTCAACAAGGGCACGGGGGTTATTCACATTGGTGAACACCATGCTCGGGCCGCAAAACACGCCCTCTTCCAAGGTGACGTTATCGTAGATGGACACATTGTTTTGTATCTTGCAGCTGTCGCCAATGACAACACGGTTCGCAACGAACACGTTCTGACCCAGCGATACGTTGCTGCCAATTCTGGCGCCGCTGCAAACATGGGTGAAATGCCATATCCGGCTGCCGTCACCGATGCTGGCTCCCTCGTCAACGATTGCACTTTCATGGCTAAAGTAGTTCATGTCGGGGTCTCCGTGGCACCCGTCAGCTGGCCTTGGCCGCCAGCGGGTGCATCTCTCCCGATGTGGCTGTCTTTGCATTTCGGATATTTGCCACCGCCTCGATGGCGGTTCTGTTGTCTTCGAGGCCGAAGCTTTCTCCTCTGAGGATGGCTTCATAGCTGCGTGTGTGGAGTTCGGTAAAACCGCCGGAAAACTCGATTTCCTCGCCGTCAACGGTAATGGAACGAAAGGTCCTCATTCCATCTTCGCGCAATCTCGCCGGCACATCCTCTACGTCGATCGACATGAACCAGCGAACCCTGGCATGTTCGAATTCCAGATAGCCGGCTGCCTTTGTATCTTCGTGCAGATGGACAACATTGTCCTGCAATTCGCCGAAAATGAAGTGCAGCATGTCAAAGAAGTGAACGCCGATATTGGTGGCAATACCGCCCGATTTTTTCAGGTCGCCCTTCCAGCTGCGAAGATACCAGTTGCCCCGCGAAGTGACATAACAAAGATCGACTTCATGCTTTGTATCGCCTGGCTCTTTTGTGATCTTGTCCCGAAGATCAATGATGGCCGGATGCAGCCGCAATTGCAGAATTGTGCTGATCTTTCTGCCGGTGGAGGCTTCGACCTCCGACAAACCATCGATGTTCCACGGATTGAGCACCAGCGGTTTTTCGCAAATCGCATCGGCATCAGAACGCAGAGCAAATCGAATATGGGAATCGTGCAGGTAATTCGGTGAACAGATCGATACAAAATCGATTTTCTGCCGGCTGCCGGCACGGCGCAATTTGTCGACGTGCCGGTCGAAACGCTCGAATTCCCTGAAAAAGTCTGTTTCAGGGAAATAGCTATCCAGAATGCCGACAGAATCGTTGGAGTCCAAGGCAGCAATCAGATTATTACCCGTGTCCTTGATGGCTTTCATGTGCCGGGGCGCCACAAATCCCGCAGCACCGATCAGGGCAAAGTTCTTCATTTTCCACCTCGTTACCAAATCATCTCAGCTGTTCTCAGACGGGTTTTGAACTGCTGGTTCATAAATCAAGTGGATCATCGCAAAAAGGATGACCAAAAAATTGCTGCGCCGTGCAGTTTTCCGGAGACATGCAGCCGGGAGGCATTCTGTGTGCCCTGTCTCGGGCAACTCCGTCACAATCGCCCGTCGCTTTGGCTGCGCTCCAGCATCCCCTTGATATCAAAAAGAACAGCCCCTTCTTTACCAAACCGGCGAATAACAGAAGCACCCAGTTCTGCAAACTGCCGATGGGCCACGGCAATTACTACCGCATCATATGTGCCGCTGTCCGGTTGCTGGGGCAGTATCTCAATTTCATACTCTTTTTTGGCTTCATCGGCATCAACCCACGGATCCCAGATCTCGGTCTGGGCGCTGTAGGCCTGCAGTTCCTGCACAAGATCGACAACCTTTGTGTTGCGCAGATCCGGACAGTCTTCCTTGAAAGCAAGCCCCATGATCAGGATCCGCGCCCCCGCAACCTGCGAATTGCGCGCCAGCATCAATTTGACAATCCGCTCCGCCACGTGGGCACTCATGGAATCGTTAATTCGCCGGCCGGCAAGAATGACTTCCGGATGATAGCCGACTTCCTGCGCGCGGTGGGTAAGGTAGTAGGGGTCCACGCCGATGCAATGTCCGCCAACCAGACCCGGCTTGAAGGGCAGGAAATTCCACTTGGTAGAAGCTGCCGCGAGCACTTCCTGGGTGTCGATATTCAGCCTCTCGAAAATGATTGCCAGTTCGTTCATCAAGGCAATGTTCAAGTCGCGTTGCGTGTTTTCAATCACCTTGGCGGCCTCGGCCACCTCGATGCTGGCCGCTTTGAATGTTCCCGCCGTGATGATCGCCGAATACATCGCATCGATCGCTTCTGCTACCTCGGGAGTCGATCCGCTCGTAACCTTCAAAATCGAAGGCAGGCGGTGCTGTTTGTCACCGGGGTTGATGCGCTCGGGCTGTACCCGGTGAAAAACTGTTGATTGTGTTTGAGGCCGGAAACCTGCTCCAGAATTGGCACGCAGTAATTGTTTACACAGCCGGGAAAGACCGTGGACTCATAGACCACGACATCGCCATTCGCCAGATGCTCACCCACCAGTCTGGAGGCACGTTCCAGCGGTTTCAGGTCGGGCCTTTTCGCATGATCAATCGGCGTGGGAACAGTGATAATGTAGGTGCTGCACTTTGCCAGATCGTCAGGGTCGGATGTAAAGGATAATTGCTCGGCGGCAGCTAATTCTTCAGGTTCAACTTCGAGCGTACTGTCCTGCCCGGCCTTAAGTGCATCTACCCGTTCATTGTTGATGTCGAAGCCGACGACGTCACGGCACGATCCAAAAGCGACCGCCAGTGGTAGCCCGACATATCCCAGCCCAATGATGGCAATAGGGCCCGACTTGATGCCTGATGTTGTCATCGGATTGGTCGCTTTGTTCGTTGAGATCGGTTGCCTGAATCTCGCTTCAGGGTTCAGCTCTGCCTGGCTGGCGCTGGTGCCTTAGCACCCCTTGCAGAAAGAAAAAAGTGGCAGCGTCGTATGCCTCATGCAGGCGTTGCCGACCGGGATGCTGGGCCGAAGTGTCCTTCCTCAACAAGTCCGGCATGGTCGGAAAGTATCTTTCGTGCGGCCAGGGCATCTTCATCCTCCAGCGCTGCTTCCAGTTTCTTCATGATTGCCGAGAACTGACGCTTGCCGAACCGGGTCTCGCGCGCGCGCAAAATCTTGGGGTGTGGCGTGGGGAGCGTTTCGGCGTCAATCAGCAGTTCCTCGTATAGTTTTTCGCCCTCCCGCAAGCCGGTTATGCAAATCTCGATGTCGCCATCGGGGTTTTCGCCGTCCTTTACCGACAGTCCGGAAAGTTCGATCATCTGCCGCGCCAGTTCAATGATCTTTACCGGTTCTCCCATGTCCAGCAGGAAGACATCTGCCCCTTCGGCAAAACTGCCTGCAAGCAGCACCAGTTGTGCGGCCTCGGGAATGGTCATGAAATAGCGCGTTACATTTTCATGGGTTACGGTAATCGGCCCGCCATCCTCGATTTGTTTCTTGAACAGCGGAATGACCGACCCGGATGATCCCAGTACATTGCCGAAGCGCACGCTTGCAAAACAGGTGCCTGGCGTGCGCGCCTGCTGGTCCTGCACCACCAGTTCCGCCAGCCGCTTGCTTGCTCCCATTACGCTGGTCGGGCGAACTGCCTTGTCGGTAGAGACCAGGGTAAAGCGCTTGATGCCGGCACGGGCAGCTTCCTGCGCCAGCACCTGCGTGCCAAGTACATTGTTTCGGATGCAGGCCAGTTCGTTTCGTTCCGTAAGCGGCACATGCTTGTAGGCCGCGGCATGAAAAACAACCGACATATTGTCCTGGCTCAAAACCTGCTGCACGCGCTTGCGGTCCGTGACCGAGCCAAGCTTTGCAATGAGTTCGGTTCCTGCTTCATTGGCGAGTGTGCGCAGTTCAAGTTCGATCTGGTAAAGTGCATGTTCGGATTGTTCGAACAGCACAAGGGCTTCCGGTTTCGCCTCCAGCAGTTTGCGGCAAAGCTCTGATCCGATGGAGCCGCCGGCTCCACTCACCATTATTCTTTCGCCGGTGTAGCTCTCGCGAATGGCCGGCATTTCCAGATCAACGCCACTTCTTCCCAGCAAAGTGTCAATGCTGACCGGCCGCAGACTCTTGAGGATGCCGCCAGACTGGATAATTTCAAGATAGGACGGTAGTTCCATGACGCTGCACCCATAGGCTTTGACGTCTTCGATGATCTGCCGCCGCCGCTCCTGGGTGATCGACGGCATTGCCAGAAAGATGGTTCCGATCTGAAAGCGCTTTATGGCATCGCCGAGCGCTTCGGGCGCAAAAACCTTCAGCCCTGAAATCATCAAACCCTGAAGCTTGCGGTTGTTGTCGATCAACAATACCGGCTTGTAGCTTGTGTCGCTTCGCAATGCTGCGAGCAGTTGCAGCCCACCGGAGCCCGCACCGTAAATCGCAACCGGTGTCTTGCCCGTCACGCCGCTTGAAAGCCATGCCAGAATGCCCAACGCCAGATACCGTGCCCCCAGCACCAGCAGATACAGGATCGGCCCGAAGATCAGCGGAACGGTGCGCGGGACAGAAAACAGCCACAGATTGACCACGAACCCGCCCAGCGAAAGGATCGCAGCCCATAACGCTGTTCGAAGGGCGGCGTTGGTTTCAAATCCCGCCAGCTTGATGGTGTGGAGCCGCAGAGCAAAGAAAAGGACGCTCCCGACCATCAGCGTAATCGCAATGATGGACGGTGAACGCGAGATCCATGCCTCGTGCCAGATATCGTTTAGCCGCAGCACCAGCGCCGCGTAATAGGCCGCCACGATGGCCAAAAGGTCATAGGCCAGCAGAATTCCGGACTTTGCCCAGCGCGGCAGATTGGTCAAGGTTTGATACATGGAACGCTGCAAACGGCTTTTCGGAACGGGCAGGTGTGCCTTTTATACCGTTCTAAGCTCTGCTGGAAACTCTATTTGCGGATAAGTCATTCCCGGATGAACGAAAAACATCAAACTGGTTTCTCCGAGTTCCCGGGCAATGGGTAATCGTTGTGCAGGTCGCAGGCCGGTATCATCAAAGGCTTTTTCAAGATAGATTTCAGGGCAAATGCCCTGCATACATGGTAATCCCTGATCGGCGAACATCTTGGCTATACGGTCGCGATCCCAGCCCCCAGGCAGCCTTTCAGGCCTCACAAACGCATAGATGCGGTACCAGCCGTGTTCTAAGACGTTTTCCGCAGCACCATCGCAATCATGATCACCTGGAACCGGGACGCGAAGCCAGCCGCTTTCCCCCGTGCAGGGGCGAGGATTTTCTTGACGGCTTCCGCATTCGCTGCCCGCTCTGCATGCCATTGGGGCATTCGTTTCAGCTGTATCCGGCCGATTGCGGCCTGGATTTCCAGCATTCGGTAGTTGGACCCGAACGAGTCGTGCAGCCAGCGAAATCCGGCGCCAACTTCATTCGAAACAGCTTTTTCGTGGTCCTTGCCGTGATCCTTGAATGACCACATGCGTTGCCAAAGTGCATCATCTGAACAGGTTATCATTCCGCCTTCACCACCAGTGGTCATGATCTTGTCCTGGCAAAAAGACCATGCAGCAACATCTCCCAAAGATCCTACCGGTTTGCCCTTGTAGGAAGCACCATGGGCCTGTGCACAATCCTCGATCAGTTTGATTCCGCGCGGCTCGGTAACAACGCGAATTGCATCCATGTCACACGGCCAGCCCGACAAGTGGACGCAAATTACGGCGCGAGTGTTCTTGGTGACAACCGCTCGGATACTTTCTGCAGAAATATTCTGGGTATGCCGGTCAACATCGGCAAAGACCGGCGTAGCGCCGGCGTTAATCACGCAGGATACCGACGCGATAAAGCTTCTAGGGGTGACAACGACTTCATCACTGGCACTTCCGCCATTGCGTTCGCCGATTCTTAGGCCATGAAGGGAGAGCTCCAGCGCGACCGTGCCATTGGCCACGGCAATTGCGTGTTTCGTGCCCGCAAACGCAGCGAATTCGTGCTCGAACATCCGGCATTCTTCACCCGTCCAGTAATTGACACGGTTGGACCGAAGCACGCGTTCAGCGGCCTTGATTTCCTCGTCCGAGTAATTCGGCCATGGGTGTTTGTTCTCACCGCTCATTGCGCTTGCTTCTTTGCCCGGCAGGAACGCCGAATACAACCTCTCCGTCAGCCACATCGGATACGACTACGGATCCGGCGCCAACCACAGCGTTTTTGCCTATTGCGATTCCCTCGCGAACCACAGCACCAATTCCAATCCAGCTTCCGGTACCGACACACACGCCCCCTGCAAGCCTGGCACCTGGCGAGACATGAACGTAATCTGCCAATTCGCAATCGTGATCAATGGAACAGGCCGTGTTGAGAATGACACAGCGGCCTATCCTAGCGTTGATGTTTACCACAACCCCGGCAACTGCAAGCGTTCCATCTCCCAGCTTTGCATGGCGTGAGATGCTTGTCGTGGGATGCACAATCTGCGGCATTGCAGGAAAACCGAGCTTTCGGTCAATAGCGGCTCTGGTGGCGTTGTCACCGACTGCCGAGAACAGCAATTCACCGACTGCCGGGTTATCAACAACGGCTTGAATGCGCCTGGTCACAGGCCAAGGGCCCGATTTCGTTTGCTCAGGATATCGGTCATCGGCGAACTCGATGGGAGCAAAAACTCCCATCGCTTCCGCGGTTTCCGCCGCCACCAGCCCATGGCCGCCGCTACCGATTATAGTAAGGCGTTCCACGATCAGCCTCTGAATCTCGGCATGGTCGCTTCACCATCAGCAGAAATTCCCTTCCGGGAAAACACGCGAAGGATGGTCAACACAATGATTTTCAGATCAAGAAGAAATGACCGGTTGTCAACATACCAGATGTCCAACTCGAATTTCTCCTCCCAGGAAATGGCATTTCGCCCATTGACTTGAGCCCATCCGGTGATCCCGGGTCTGACCTCATGACGCCTCATCTGCCGTTGATTGTAGAGCGGCAGATATTCCATCAGTAGCGGGCGGGGGCCAACCAGGCTCATTTCGCCCTTTAGCACGTTCCAAAGTTCCGGCAGTTCGTCCAGTGAGTTCGCTCTCAACCATTTGCCCAGGCGGGTCAGGCGTTTGCCGTCAACCAAAAGATTGTTTTGCCTGTCTTTCTCGTTCGTCATGGTGCGGAATTTGAGCATCTTGAAAGGCGTGCCGTTAAGCCCCGGTCTTACCTGTGCGAACAATACCGGTCTTCCCATGTTTATCCAGATCATTGCTCCAATGGCCGCCATGACCGGTGCCAGCACTACAAGCATCAATGAGGAAACAGCGATGTCGAAGAGTCGTTTCATGGCACTTTCAGTGTTTTTGGGAAAGAACGGTTTGTTCGGTCTGGATTTACCACACTTTCCAATTATGACATTGCGTTAGACAGAATTGGCTCTAATGGCAAATGGTGCCAACCGTATCTGCTTTTTTGCAGCCAGTATCTTGCACCATCACAGGCTCTTCATTCTTCTCCTGCTCACTCCGGTTCTCGCCGATTTCACCCACGTGGCACTTCTTCAAATCCCGCTTGATGCGGCAAGAATGTACCGCACCTACCACCTTGGCTTGTTTGCGCTTGTCTTGATCAAACTCGTTTATGTGCTGGTAACGGGGGGGCTTTCATCAGGCATCGGGTTGGAAACGTTGCTTGGGCGGGGAAGCGGCTTTTTCAGCCGCAATCCGAATTTCTTCGATGATTTTGCCGTTATTCTCATCTGCGCCTCGGTGTGGACAACCGTTCTTGCCGTTCAGGAACGGCCTCTGACCTGCAAGGCACGCGGTGGCTTGCTCCCCTCGTTGTGACGGTATTCTTTTTCAACATCATCGTTTTTTCCGAAAGCCGTGCCGGTTGGATCGGCATTGCCACAGCATCAATCGGGACGGCCATGGTGCTGATCTGCCTTGGTCATGTAAAGGCAGCCTGTTTGATGTTCGTCCTGCTTGCGCTGCTTGGCGGGCTCCACTGGGACAAAGTGGTTCCTGAAGCGACCAAAAGCTGGCCCGCAGTCAAACGGCTTGTGATAAATCCGTGGATTGGCGAACCACCGGAAACATCGAAAACCAGTTGTCTTCCGTCCCCTCGGCAAAAAGTCAGGATCTGGAAGAAAAATCGGCAGTCTCCAACTGCCAGGACGGCTCCGCAAAGGTCGAAGATCTAACCGGTAGCGGCAAGGACCTGAACATAACGCTTCGGCTTGCCATCTACGATTTTGCGTTCAACGCATGGCTTGTACGTCCTTTCCTGGGATATGGCGCATACGACAAACGGAGGCTTGTGAGGGAATTGCCTGCGGAAGATAAATGTGCAGTCCTCTATATGGATCATCCGCACAATCTGTATCTTTATCTGGGGATCAGCGGTGGTCTGATATTGCTTCTGCCGGTTTTCTTGCTGGTTTGCGCACCGCTATTGCAGTTGATGATGGCTTTCTCATATGCCCGGATACACGCTATCGCCACACACAACCAGCCAACGAACGCATGATGGGTTTGAATTCTTCTGCCATTTCAAGAACTAGGTGCTCCACCCATGAACTGGGCTGAATTCCTCCTTGCGTTCGCGGCGTTCCTTCTAACGCACGCAATCCCCGTGCGGCCGCCGGTCCGTCCCTGGCTGGTGGGCCATCTCGGCGTGCGGGGCTTTACATTTGCTTATTCGGCTTTGTCCCTGGGTGTGCTTGCCTGGCTCATCTCTGCTGCCGGCAGAGCGCCTTACGTGGCGTTGTGGCAATATGACCCCTGGCAAAACCACGTTCCGTTGATGGCCATGCTGCCGGTCTGCCTGCTGGTTGCCCTCGCCATGGCCCGGCCGAACCCGTTCTCCTTTGGCGGTGCGAACAATGATGATTTCAATCCCGAGCGGGCGGGCCTGGTGCGCTGGATGCGTCATCCGCTGCTGGTGGCGCTGGCGCTATGGGCGCTTTCCCATGTAGTGCCGAATGGCGATCTTGCTCATGTTCTTCTGTTCGGTGTTTTTGCGATATTCGCATTCATTGGCCAGCTTCTGGTCGACAAGCGCATGAAAAGGCAAATGGGCGCCCGGTGGCAAACGCTCCAGCAGGCGGTTGCCTTGACCCCGCTCTTGTCTTTTCCTTTCGAAAGGGCCGAATTTGTTCTTCGCTGCGCAGCAGGGGTTGTTCTTTATGCCGTGCTAATATCGGTTCACCCGGTCCTCTTCGGCGTCGGCCCGCTGCCGTAAGCTGCCCACGCTTTGTACATTCTGGTTTTTCCGATTCCGTCAAAGCCTGAATTGTTCTAAACGGAAGCAAGTCGTGTTTTTTGGAGGAAGGTATGGCAAAGGTTGCGTTTCTCGGGCTGGGTGTCATGGGCTATCCCATGGCCGGTCACATCGCCAAGGCAGGCCACGATGTCACCGTCTACAACCGAACCGCCGCCAAGGCGGAAAAATGGGCAGGCGAATTTGGCGGCAAATCGGCATCCACGCCGAAAGAGGCGGCACGTGATTGTGAGTTCGTCTTTGCCTGTGTTGGCAATGACGATGACTTGCGGTCCGTCGTCACCGGACAGAGCGGGGCCCTTCATTCGATGCAGGCGGGGTCGGTCTTCATCGACAACACCACTGCCTCTGCGGTCGTGGCGCGTGAACTTGCCGAACGGGCTGGCGAAAAGGGCATCGGTTTTCTCGATGCTCCGGTTTCCGGCGGCCAGGCGGGCGCTGAAAACGGCGTTCTCACCGTGATGGTTGGCGGCGATGAAGCCGTCTTCAAAAAGGCCGAGCCGGTGATCGACTGCTATGCCCGCATGATTGGTCTTATGGGACCGGCAGGAAGCGGGCAGCTTGCCAAGATGGTCAACCAGATCTGCATTGCCGGTCTGGTGCAAGGCCTGTCCGAGGGCATTCATTTTGCTCAGAACGCAGGGCTTGATGTGGAAAAGCTGATCAGTGTGCTTTCCAGGGGGGCTGCCGGCTCCTGGCAGATGGAAAACCGCCACAAGACCATGAATGAAGGCCAGTATGAGCACGGCTTTGCGGTTGACTGGATGCGCAAGGATCTCGGCATATGTCTTGCCGAGGCTGACAGCAACGGCGCCAGCCTGCCGGTCACTGCGCTGGTCGACCAGTTCTACAAGGATGTCCAGAAAATGGGTGGCAATCGCTGGGACACCTCAAGCCTGCTGGCGCGGTTGAAAGCGATTAGAGCGTGTCCTGGTTAGATGGAATCGTTTGAACGCCGGTAACCGGGACTTCGGCAAGGCGCAAAAAGCGCAGCAGTGCAGGCACTGTCAGCGTTTTGCAACGCAGCCCGAAGGCCCGGGAACCAGGTTCAGGCGATTGCAGCTAATCAGGACACGCTCTAGCTGATTTGCCGAACTGTGGCCGGCCGCTTGGGCATGCCGATCAGACCAGCACGGTCGACAGCACGAAGTACATCACCGCCGAAAGCAGCGCGGCTGCGGGAACGGTGATGATCCATGCAGAAACGATGGTCATGAAATGGGAGCGGCGCACCAGTTTGCGCCGGGCAACTTCCTGCCTGTCACGGATTTCCCCGGTGTTCGGCTGATTGCGGCTTTCATGCGCCTTGACCCATGCCCGCCGCTTCTTGGAGTTCTCCGTGTACCATTCGCGGAAAAAGCCAACGCCAAACACCGCCCCCACGGCAATGTGGGTCGATGAAACCGGCAGTCCCAGCCAGGACGCAATAATCACCGTAATGGCCGCCGACAACGCAACGCAATAAGCACGCATGGGGTTGAGCCGGGTGATTTGTTCTCCCACCATCTTGATGAGTTTCGGGCCGAACAGCAGCAGGCCGAGGGAAATGCCGAGCGCCCCTACCACCATGACCCAAAGCGGGATGCTGACCTTGGGCGCCACATCGCCCAGTTCCACCGTATGAACAATGGCAGCAAGCGGTCCGACGGCGTTGGCGACGTCATTGGCGCCATGGGCAAAAGAGAGAAGAGCGGCCGAACACACCAGCGGGATCGCAAAGAGCCGCCGCACCGACTGATTGCGGTTTTCAAGGCCTTCAGCCTGTTTGGCGATCAACGGCCTTGTGCCTGCCCATGTGACAATGCCCGCCCCAAGACCAAGCAGCAATGCAGTCGTCAAATCAATCCTGATGACCTTCTTTACACCCTTGAGCGCCAGATAGCAGGTAAACGCGCCGGCCATGATGGCGATCAGCACGGGTACCCATCGCTTTGCTGCGGCGATCTTGTCCTCGCGGTAGATGATCATTTCCTTGATGAAAAACAGGAACAGCGCCGCGATGATGCCACCCAGCACGGGCGACACGATCCAGCTTGCCGCGATGCTGCTCATGGTCGGCCAGTTGACCGCGGAAAATCCGGCTGCCGCAATTCCTGCCCCCATCACGCCGCCAACGATGGAATGGGTCGTCGACACCGGCGCGCCGACCCAGGTCGCCAGATTGACCCACAATGCGGAGGAAACCAGGGCCGCCAGCATTGCCGCCAGGAAAACATTCTTGTCTGCCACCGCATCAACGTCGATGATGCCCTTGGAGATGGTGCCAACGACGTCACCGCCTGCGATCAATGCGCCGGCGCTTTCGAACACGGCTGCGATGATCAGCGCCGTTCCCATCGTCATGGCGTTGGAGCCGACCGCAGGTCCCACATTGTTGGCAACGTCATTGGCGCCGATATTGAGCGCCATATAGCCGCCAATGGCCGCCGCCGCGATAATCAGCCAGGCGCCAGTGGCGCCGGCAAAAAACGCCGTGGCAATAACCATGACAAGGATGATGAAAAGCAGCGCCAGTCCCGGTGCCGCATACCCGCGCGCCAGATTGCCGGCTGCTTCCTCGACATAGCTGATCTTGTCGAGATCCTTGTCGAGGGTCGGCTTCTTGGTATCCATGAATGCTCCGGCGGCGCTGTCAGCCTTTCCGGTAACAGACCTATTTTTCTGTATGCAAGGAGTTTGGCGGCCTCTAGGCAGCCATCAACAGGCTTTTGGCCTTTGGCGAAAGGAGAATATCACGCAAACCCTCATCGCCGCATAATTCGGCCGCTTGTTCAGGCGTGAGCCAGCGCTGCTTGCGTTCGCCACTTTCCGGAAAATCGCTGACCTGCTTGCTCACTTTCAGCGGAAAAACGGTAACGGCAGTGCGCACGGTAAAACCATTGCCGAGGCCCTTTTGCGAGCGGTATTCGCCAAGTGGCCGGTTCGCCACTTCGCCGATGATACCGGCTTCTTCATAGGCCTCAATGGTTGCCGTTTTCGCAGCAGAGCGTCTTGCGCCCGGCCAACCTTTGGGAAGGATCCAGCGTTTGGTATTGCGCGTTGTCACCAGCAGCACTTCCGTTTTCCCCTTGCGCCGGCGATAGCAAAGCGCTGCTACCTGCCTTCTCGGCGGGCGTTGAAGCAGCAGTGCCAGCGAGTTTGCAAGGTGCCTTAGGGGCGAAAAACTGATTGCAGTTGTGGTCATGGCTCGTGTCTGTAAGCGTTCCGTTTCGTAATTGTCGAGTAACAATGGTTAACAAATCGTTAAATTATCCGGTCTGCCTTGTACAAGACTGACCCTCTTTAAGAACAGTAAGATGTCAATAATGGGAATGGCAAAGGCGGAATTAAAGGGCTTGGCAGGAAAGATCAGAAAAGGTCCCCCTGTTTTGCCGTCTTTTCTTTTTTGCTTTTGGCCGCAGGCCTTCGTGCCACTTTTGCTTTGCTGGTGCCATCAAGACGCACCACATCGATCGCGCCATCGGCGAACGCCACCGAGTAGCCCGTTTTCGGTGCTGTCTGCGCACTGCGCGTTATTACTGCGCCCTTGCCGTCCCTGACCAGCGCAAAGCCGCGTTCCAGCGTTTTTTCGTGGCTGTAGGAGGAAAGCAGGCGTGCGGCCTGTTGAAGCCGGCCGGAGAAGCGCTCCATTCCAGCCCGCCGCTGGTTAGCCAGGGCATGTGAGGATTGATCGAACTTTCTTTTCGCCTCCCGCATCGGCACGTTGAGCAGCACCGGGTTGAGCCGAAGGCGCTGCAGTTGGGAGCGTTTTGCCTCAATCCGGCTGGTCTGTGCGCCAGCCAGCCGGGATGCCGCAAAGGCAAGTTTCTGGTGATTGTGGCGGATTGGCACGGAAAGCAGGGAAGGGCCGAGCCTGCCTGCGGTCCTTCCCAATTGCGCCGATTTTGCCTGCACGGCCGATACCAGGCCGCGGTCAAGCCGCAGGGCGATTGCATCGATGTGCTGGTTCTGCAAGGCGAACAGGCTGTCGGGCGAAGGCAGGCCCCGCGCTGCCGCCCGGAGTGCGGTTCGCCGGTTTTCCATGAACCTTGAAAGGGCAGAGCCCAGCCGCGCTGCGAGCGTGGCAAGGTGGGCTTCCAGTTCACCCTTGACCGGCACCACGAACTCCGCTGCGCCTGTGGGCGTTGGTGCACGTATATCGGCAGCCAGATCGATCAGTGTCCAATCGGTTTCATGGCCAACGGCGGAAACAAGCGGAATGGCGGATTTGGCCACCGCGCGCACAACCACCTCATCATTGAACCCCCACAGGTCTTCCACCGAGCCGCCACCGCGCGCAACAATGATGACGTCCGGCCGGGGCAGGGCAGAAGCCGGCTCCAGCACATTGAAGCCGTTGATGGCATTGGCAACTTCGGTGCCGGTGGTTTCTCCCTGAACGCGAACCGGCCACACAAGGACATGCAGGGGAAAACGATCGGATATCCGGTGCAGGATATCGCGGATCACTGCACCGGTAGGCGAGGTAATGACTCCCACGACCAGGGGAAGATAGGGCAGGGGCTTCTTGCGCGCCTCGGCGAACAGGCCTTCGGCTTCGAGCTTTTTCTTGCGCTCTTCCAGCAATGCCATCAATGCGCCGGCACCTGCCGGTTCAATCTGGTCGATGACGATCTGATATTTCGATGAGCCGGGATAGGTCGTCAGTTTGCCGGTTGCGACAACTTCCATGCCTTCTTCCGGCCGGTGCTTTAACCGGCCGGCGACGCCCCGCCAGATGACCGCTTCAATACGTGCCTTGTCGTCCTTGAGCGCAAAATACATGTGGCCGGAAGAGTGGGGCCCGCGATAACCGGCGATCTCCCCGCGAATGCGCACCCTTCCAAACGTATCTTCAACCAGCCGTTTGAGCTGGCCGGAGATTTGCGAAACCGAAAATTCGGTGACGTTGGAGGTTCCTCCCGAACCTTCGGGCTTGGAAAGGATTTCACCGGTTTCAGGATCAATGCGGGTCATGGTTTTTGCGCGGTAAGTAGGATTCGGCCCACGATCCTACCAGATCACCGGATGGACGAAAGCCTCACAGGACCGCTTATTCCTTTGCGGTAGTATTCGCTGCCATCACCTTTGCCGCTGCTTCCAGGGCGCCGTCGCCATGGTCAATGCCGAGTGCTTTCAACGCGGTATCGATCGCACCGATCACACCGAAGGTCATGGGAATGTTCTGGTGTCCCATATGGCCGATGCGAAAACGGCGGTTGTAGCCGGCTGAACCCGGCGTGCCAAAACCAAGTCCGATGCCAAGGGTGATGCCGGCTTCCTTCTCCGTCCATTTGCGCAATCGTGCGGCATCCTCCGGCGCAGTCTCGATGGTCGAAACCGCACAGCTTCGTTTTTGCCGGTCGGCAATATTATGGCATATCTTGCCACCGGCACCCCAGGCATCCACCGCTGCCCAATAGGCTTGCGCCAGGGTTTCGTGCCGATTCCAGACGTTTTCCAGGCCTTCTTCATGCACGATCATGTCAAGCGCAGCGCGCAGTCCGTACAGATGCTGGGTCGGCGCCGTTCCCCCGAATTGCTGATAGTAGATCTCCGGGTTGGCGCGCGGATGCCAATCCCAGTAGAGGCCGGGCCGCGCACGGCCGCGTGCGGCTGCGGCCTTTTCGTTGAAGAACAAAAAAGCGATGCCCGCAGGCGTCATCAATCCTTTCTGGCAGGCGGCCACGGTCACATCGACACCCCATTGGTCCATCTCGTAGCGGTCGCAGCCGAGCGAAGCGATGCAATCGACCATGAACAGCGCATCATGGCCGGCAGTGTCGATCGCCTGGCGAAGTGCCGGAATATCGTTGCGCACGGAGGAAGCGGTGTCCGTTTGAACCACCAGCACAGCCTTGTAACGTTTTTCGGTATCCGCCTGTAACGCTTCCTCGAGTTTTGCCGGATCGGCTTGACCCTGCATGCCGAAATCAATCCGCGTGCAATCGATACCCAGGCTCTCGGCCAGATCGGCCCAGCCGTCCGCAAACCGTCCGGTTGCAAGCACGAGAATGCCATCGCCTTCAACAAGCGTATTGCGCAGCGCCGCTTCCCAGGCGCCGTGGCCATTGGAAATATAGATGGCAGCGCTGTGGGCGGTGCGGGCAACCGCCTTGAGATCGGGATAAAGGCTGGCAGTAAGATCGATAAGCTCGCCTTCATAAATATTGGGCGAGGGGCGGTGCATGGCGGCAAGCACCCGATCGGGAATGACAGACGGGCCGGGAATGGCCAGTTGTTCCCTTCCGTGGTTCAAAGACATGATATTCCGTCAGATTGGTTCGCGCAGAAAAGTGCTGTCCTGACCCTAACAGGTTTGAGAACCCATCGGCAGTCAAAAAAATTGAAGCAGCAAGATGCGCCCCATTTGCCGGGATCAGGAAGCCAGCCTTTGCGAATAGGCCTTGCGGGCGGTGAAGGTCTGGCGTGCCGGGCTGATCCACCAGGTGAATGCAAGGCCGCACAGCACCAGGCCCGCAACGGCAGCCGCAGCCGGGGAACCGGCAATCCACAGGCCGCCAACACCGGCCCACAATATGGAAGAGAACGCCTCGCTGAAGGTTGCGAGCCGGGAAGACGTCTGGCGCCGGCGGAAGCTGCTGCGCTTTGCCTGACTGCGGAACCAGAGCTGGATCACCGTGGCGCAAACCACCGAGGCGCTGATGCAGACAAGGCCGATCAATGCTGCCTTGGGTGCCAGCAGGGCGGTTGCCAGCAGCAGCGGCGCCACGACGATGGCCACGCTTGAAAAAACCGCTTCCACCTTTGCCCGGACAATCTTGCCTGCAGCCACCGGTGCGGTCGTCACCAGTTCCGGCGCGTCTTCTCCCGATATGGCCAGCCAGGCAAGACCGCCTGCAAGCTGGCCTGACGCCATGATGATGACCGGAACCACAACCACCATGGCGGAATGATCCTCGCCATAATTGTTCCAGAGCATGAAGGCGGGCGGAACAAGGTATAAAAGCTGCATCAGCGTTTGTGAAATCAGCCATTTGTCGCGCAACAGCAGTTTCCATTCCTTGCGCCGCAACACGGCTGCCGCACCCGCACTGTCGAATGAAGCCCGGTCATGGCGTTTGTTGCCGGTGCTCTTATCGATTGACGCTGCCTTCAGGACAATATGGCCGTACTGGCCGGCAGTGGCAGCCAGCGTCAGCGCAAACAGCAGGATGGCGCCGACACAGACGGCAAGCGCAGCGCCCAAATCGCCCATCGCGCCCAATGCGGGAAGATAGATGAAATGCCCTGCTGCCGGCGCAGCATTAAGCACGGCTTCCGATTGAAGAAAGGCAAGCCGCGAGATCGATCCGATCGAGGCAATTGCCAATAATTGCACACCGATGACGAAACCGGCACCAACGACTGCTGCCACGATCTGGGCAATCAGCCGGGTTCGCTTTGGCCCCAGCACGGTGAACATTCCCATGGTCAGCACAATGGCGGCGCTGGTAGCGCCCATGCCGAGCGAGAAAATAACGGGATAGGCAACAAGCCAGGCCGGACTGTCGGTGAGCGCCAGGATGTTGATAACCGGCATTGAAACGACCAGCGTCAGCCCGCTGGTTGAAAGCGCGATCGCCAGCATGCGCACGAAGAACAGTTTTCGCGAAGGCGCGGGTGAAGCCAGGATCAGTTCAAGATCCGAGCGGTTGTAAAAGGCACGTGTGATCGATTCCATCGCCTGCGAAGCCATCAGCGACAAAGGCAGCAGCAGAAAGCCGCTGACCATGACCAGCGTCGGCAGATCGGGCGGGATTTTTTCAATGCCGATCCCCTTCAAGGCAGCCCAGGCAAGAAAATGCAGGGCCAGAAGGATCGCTCCGCCGATTGCGGCTATGCGCTTGCCACGGCCCGGTTTGTTGGCCGACAGCATGGCATAAAGATCGCGCCAGGAAATGCGCAATTCATGCAACGCAAACCAGAGCGTGGAGTTGGCCGCCATCATGCGGCGTGCTCTTGGGTGGCCTGTTCATGGCCGCTTTGAGCAACAACCTTCAGGAATATGTCTTCCAGGCTCTCATGACCGCCATTTGCCTTGCGAAGTTCATCCAGCGTGCCCTCGCAGACCAGTTGTCCGCGGGCAATAACGCCGATGCGCTGCGCCATGCGTTCAGCCACTTCCAGGATGTGGGTGGTCAGGATTACCGTGCAGCCTTCCTCGACCCGGCGCAGCAGCACATCCTTGACCAGACGGGCAGAACCCGCATCAAGCCCGGTCAGGGGTTCATCGAGAATGATCAGCCGGGGTTCATGGATGAGCGCACCGGCAAGCGCCACCTTCTGCCGCATGCCTTTGGAAAACCCTTCGCAGCGTTCATGGGCATGGGGCGAAAGCTGAAGCACATCGAGAATCTGATGCGCACTCTCCTGTGCCTTGTCGCCCGGAACATCCCACAGGCCGGCGACGAATTCGAGATATTCAAGCGGTGTCAACCGGTCATAGATCATCGGTTCGTCGGGCACCCAGGCGGTAACTTGTTTTGCACCGAGCGGGTCGTTCAGCATGTCGTGACCAAAGACCGATATCCGCCCGGCGTCGGGAACCAGCAGGCCCGCGGCCATTTTGAGCGTTGTCGTCTTGCCCGCACCGTTGGGGCCAAGAAGCGCATAGAACTCGCCCGGCCGGATCGTGAGCGACAAATCGCGGACTGCAGGCTTGTCGAATGTCTTGCTGAGTTCGGAAATAACAAGGGCAGGCGGGTTCATTGATGGCTCCATGGTCATAAGGCTAAAGGCGTGTTCAGCCGGCATTGCGGCCTGCTCGGGATACAGCCATCACGCAAAGCAGTTCGAACAGTATGGAAGCGGCGAGATAGGCGGTGTTGCCGCTTTGGTCGAAAGGGGGAGAAACCTCCACCAGATCGGCCCCTGCGAAGTTGAGGCCATCGAGATGGCGCACGACTTCGATTGCCTGAAAGGAATTGGGACCGCCGATCTCCGGTGTCCCGGTGCCGGGGGCAAAGGTCGGGTCGACAAAATCGATGTCATAGGAGACATAGGTCGGTCCATCCCCGGCAATTGCGCGCGCTTCCTGCATGACATCATCGACACCCCGCTTGAAGAACTCCTCGATTGCGATGACACGAATGCCAACACTGTCGGCGAAATCCCGGTCTTCGCTGTCATAGGCGGTTCCGCGTATGCCAATCATGCAAACGCGTTTGGGATCGAGCAGCCCTTCCTCCACTGCCCGGCGGAACGGCGTACCGTGGGTATATTGGAAGCCGCCGAAATAGGATTTAAACAGATCGGTATGGCTGTCGAAATGGATCATGCCAAGCGGATTGCCACGCCCAAGAGAACGCAGGATGGGGAGCGTGCAAAGATGATCGCCGCCCACCGTCAACGGCAGGATTTCAGCTTGTCTGATGTGGTCATAATAGCTGGTAAAGCGCTCAAGGCTGTCCTCGACGCTGGCCGGGTTAGGGCCGACATCGCCCAGATCTGCGCAATTGACCAGTTCATACGGGCGAATACCGGTATGGCCGTTCTGCGCCCGGATCATGGTTGACTGGTCACGGATTTGCCTTGGGCCGTGGCGCGGGCCAGGCCGGTTGGTGGTGCCGCCGTCCCAGGGTGCGCCGATCAACCCGATATCGACATTCGACAGATCTTTTGATGCTGGATCGACTTGCGGCAGGCGCATGAAAGTCGGAACGCCCGCAAAGCGCGGCAGATCGAGGCCTGAAACCGGCTGAAACCGTTTGTCCACCATGTTCGTTTTCCCGTCATTGCAATGATGCTGCAATTGTAGGAAAGCCGGGTTTCAGTCAGGTAAACGAGGTTGTTACAATCTTGTGGCCGGTTCGGGCGCCGGTTTTGCCGAGCTCGCTACTTCCTGGGAAGAAACTCATCGAAAATGGATTCGATGTCCTTTTCATATTTCGGAGAGCTTCCGCTTGGCGGCTTGAACAGGTCGCCGAAAAGGTCTTCAAGCCCTGTGCCTTCGGGATAGCCCTGGCGCTGCCGGCTATCCTGCGTTGCAGGCTCATCGTGCTCGTGCCCTGCCTCGGGCCCGGTTTGCGGTGCCTCATAAGGATCGCTGTCACCAGCTTCGCGATAGGGTGACCGTCCGCCGGGGCCTTGCTTCAGCATGTCGTTGAAAATATCCCCCAGATTGTCGCCTGAGTTTCCTGACGGAGCACCGCGGCCGCCGTCCGGGCTGCGCCGGCCTGTCATCTGTTCCAGAATCTCCTCAAGCGGGTTGCGTCCACCCGGAGAGCGCGGTTGCGCACCACCGCCGGTTTTTCCACCCAGCATGCCGTTGCGCATCATCTGTTCGAGAATTTGGCCGAGAATGCCACCACCGCCAAAGGCGTTTGCAGGCTGTGAACTTGCCTGCATCCTGCTTTGTTGTGCGCCCGTCATCTGCTGGGTCAGGCCGCCCATGATCAAGGGCGCAAGTGCCGGCAGCATTTGTTTCAGAATACTTTGGGAAAGGCCGCTTGCCGCTTCCGCCTGCCTGGCCACGGCCCGGCTGACCTCCTTGCCACCAAAAAGATGACCGAGAATGGCGTTTCCTTCTTCAAGGCCGGATTGTGAAAAAGCTTCTGCAGGGTTTTGCGTGTAGCGGGTGTGATTGCCGGTGGCGAGCGCCTGCATGAACCCGGCAAATCCCTGGGGAGAACTGACATTCCGCCGCAAGCCCTGGGCAAAGGCAGGCATAAGCGCTTCAATGGCTTGTTGTGCTTGCTGCTGTTGAATGCCGAACTGTCCGGACATCTGCTCGGCGAGCGAAGCCTGCCCCTGCGCTTTTTGCATCTGATTGAGCATGTCGAAAAGCGGATTCATCAAACCCCTCCCTTGCGGTTCCAGCTTAAGGCCGCATTAACCATACTGGACTAGCGTGAGCGTTGAAACTGATCACAACGGATTACGTAAGTGCTTGAAACCGCAATAACAAGAAGTGGGGCGGAATTGGGCTCGCCGAAGGCGGCATCGAAACGGCGGGAAGCAACAGCTGCGACGTCGAAGCGTGCCGACAACCGGCGCTCCAACCGGCTTGCCTGGCTGGTCGTGGAAGGCCAAGGCCAGCGTTTCCACGCCGCCATGCGAGACTATGCCGAAGATGGCGCCCGCCTGACCGTTTCCGGCCTGATGGGAATACCGGACCGGTTTTTCCTGTATGTCGAGCCGGACAGCATTCGCTACGATTGCCATGTCCTGGAGCGGCGGGGAAACACCGTTCGGGTATCGTTCACCGCACGGGCCGACAATGTGCGCTTTCGGGACGACCGCAGATCATAGGCCGGTTAGCGTCCGTCAGTAGGCCATCTCCTCGAAAACCCGGTCGATATCGCCTTCCCAGGGGCCGCGATACATCCATAGCAGGTTTTCTGCGGAGGTGCGTCTTGCTGCGACCACCTCCTCCAGCGGCACCAGGAACAAGCGTTCGTCAAGGCCCTCGCTGTTGAGGTAGCCGCGGCGCTCAAGCCCGCCCCTGGCAATCTTCAGAATACGTCTTCCTGCTTCCAGCATGCTGGTATCGCAGATTTCAGCATCCAGCCCTTTTTCCGGAACGCTGTTCCGCAGGGTCCCTACTTCTTCGGCTGTCCAGTCACGCACATAGTCTTCTGCCTCGTTAAGAGCCTGGGTGTCATACAGCAGTCCTGCCCACAGAGCGGGCAGGGCGCAGATACGCCGCCACGGGCCGCCGTCAGCGCCGCGCATTTCCAGAAACCGCTTCAGCCGGACATCGGGAAAAAGCGTGCTGACATGATTGGACCAGTCGCCCATGGTTGGCACAACGCCCGGCAGTTCCCCGGATGCCTTGCCCTCAAAAAAGTCGCGGAACGTCATATGCGTCATGTCGACATAGCCGCCGTCGCGAATGATGAAGTACATCGGAATGTCGAGGCACCAGTTGACGTATTCCTCGAAACCGAAGGCTGGATCAAGCATTTGCGGCTGATAGCCGCCGCGTTGATTGTCCACGTCCCGCCACACCCCGGCCCGCCAGGAAAGTTCGCCATTGGGGACGCCATTGGTGAACGGGGAATTGGCAAACAGCGCGGTTGCCAGCGGCTGCAATTTCAGGGAGACCTGCAGTTTGCGCCGCATGTCCGTTTCGTCACTGAAATCGAGATTGGCCTGGATCGTGGCAGTCCGGTACATCATGTCGAGCCCCCGGCTGCCGACTTTCGGCATATAGGCCGACATGATCTTGTAGCGGCTTTTGGGCATTCGCGGCGTTTCCTCGAACGTCCATACCGGGCTTGAACCAAGCCCCAGAAATCCCATGCCCAGTTCCTTGCCGACCGACTTGATGGCGCGCAGGTGCTGATTGGATTCCCGGCAGGTTTCGTGCACGTTTTCGAGCGGCGCGCCGGAGAGTTCGAACTGCCCTCCCGGTTCTATCGATATGGCACCTTCGCCATCGCCGCCCGCCAGGCCGATAATCCTGCCCTCATCGGTAATCGGCTCCCAGCCAAGCTCGGCCTGCATGCTCTTCAAGAGTGCTTCGATACCGCGATCGCCCTCATAGGGAACCGGCGCATGACTGTCGGTATAAAAGGCGAATTTCTCATGCTCGGTACCGATGCGCCAATCGGCTTCCGGCTTGCATCCGCTGGTGAACCATTCGAGCATTTGCCCGAAATCTTCCAGAGGTCTGTCATCAACGGTATCGCGTGCCATGGGAATGACCTTCACGTGATGTCTGTGTTTGTTCAACCCCTATGAAGGCAGGTTTCAAACCGCAAGTGAATTGTTTTGAAGGCTGTTGGCGGTTTTCGCTTTCTACCAGTCGCCGCAGGCTGCCTGAGTGACGGCAAGCGCAGCCACACCTGCAGTATCGGCACGCAGAATTCTTGGGCCGAGCGATATCGTTACCGCATTTTCGAAGCTGGCAAGCTGCTCGCGCTCGGCTTGTGAAAATCCGCCTTCAGGCCCCACCAGCAGGCCGAGCGGACTGCCGCGGCAGGCTTTCAGTACTTCAAGAGGATTGATCTCCGCTGCGGCCTCATCGGCAAAGATCAGGATGCGCTTTCCATTCCATTGTTCCAGCAATGTCTCAAGGGGCAGCGCCTCGCGGCAGTCCGGGATACAAAGAATGCCACATTGTTCGGCCGCTTCGATCGCATTGGCCTGCATGCGCTGCAGATTGACCTTGTGCACCTGGGTATGCTGCGTGATCACCGGCTGAAGGACGCCGGCCCCCATCTCCACCGCCTTTTGGATCATGTAATCCTGCCGCGCCTGTCTAAGCGGTGCAAAGCAGTAGACGAGATCGTTTGCCGGCGGCTGCAGTCTTGTCTGTTCAAATGGGGTCAGCGTGCCGGACTTTCGGCCTGTGACCTCGAATTGCGCCCGCCATTCGCCATCCCGTCCGTTGAAAACCAGCAGTTGTGCGCCGCTTTTCAAGCGCAGGACGGAAATCAGATAATTGGCCTGGCTGCGGTCGAGTTCAATCGCCGTTCCCTCGCCAAGGGGGTGGTCGAGATACAGGCGCTGGCTTTTAAAATCATGTATCGGCATGGAGCAGCCTTTACCGACATTGCAATCTGAATCAAGCAGCACTCGCATGCCATGCCGGCGCATAACCACGCCGCAACACGCTCAAAATGGATTTGGGAGTAACCAGCCTGACGGGACTGCGGGCAAGCTGCCCCGGATTTCGCGGTCGTCCATAACCGGCATGAGACCACGGCAGGGCCTGGCGCTGCTTGAGTGCGAAAAAGCCGTTGCCGGTTTCCACAACGGTGCCATCGGGCAGGGCCGGCAGGTCGATGGCGCACAGTGCTTGCGGCAATGCGCGTGCGGAAAGCCGCCGCTCCCGATGCAAAATGGTGTCGATGTCGGATGTCTTCGCGCCATCATGTGCAACACGAAAAGCGGCCTTGAAGGCGATGGCATTGTCCCGGCGGCAGACGTGACAGGGCCGGTGGCCGGCGGCGAGCGCCGTTACCTCATCGAGAAAGAAAAGCTCGCTCCAGCCGGTCCCAGGCGAACCATCGCCTCTGGTATAATTCCGGCCCCACACATCCCTGGACCTGTCTTTCCAGCAAAGGGCGCAGCAGATCCATGCTTTCACGGTCCATCGCCGCCCCAGAAGCTGTTTGGCATCTGGATCATGGATGATGCCCCGGTTTCCGGTGAACATGCCGCGGGCCTTTACCGCTTCCAGCACACCATCGGGTCTGACGCGGTTTTGCAGCGGCATTTTTGGGTCAGTCCTCGGTGACAAGAATGTGCAGACGGACGGGGCCGTGCGCGCCAAGCAGCAAGGTCTGCTCGATATCGGCGGACCGGGATGGCCCGGTCACAAGGTTGAGGGCGCGGGGCATCTCACCCTTGCCGAAGCGTTTGCGCAGACGTGGCCAGATATCCTCGTAATGACTGGCAATATCGCTACGCCGTACGATAACGATATGATTTTCCGGAAGAAAATTCAGCGTTGTCGGATTGTCTGCCCCTGACAGCAACACCAGTGTGCCTGTCTCGCTGATACCGCACTCAGCATGGCTGACGCCCGTCACGTCTTTGCCGTCGCTGGGGCCCTGCTTGACCGCAAGCATGTTGTTGTTTGTTTCGTGAAGGCTGCTCAGACGCGCATCTTCGCCAATGCGGATGTCAGGCGGCAGGTTGTTTTCGCGCAGCCATTTGCCGATGGCGTCGGCCAGCTGCTCAGTGCCGCAGGTGGCAATGCTTGCTTGTGCTTCCCGGGCTTTCGCGATGAAGTGGTTCACCCGTGCGATCCGGGTTCTGGGCTGCTTCGGCAAGATGCCTTTTTCGGTTTGGCGAATGCGCCCGGCTGCCTTTTTCGCACGATTTTCCGGTGTGCTGGCAAGATTGCGGGCCAGTTTCTCCAAAATGAACTCACGGGTCATGACCGGCCGCCTCCCGTTCCTTTCCGTTCGCCTTGCCGTGCAGTGCCTGCCTTCCATTGGGCGAGGAATGTGGCCCCCTCCGGCGTCGGCATGTCGCGGTGCCGGGTCCAGGCACCGGCCATGGGCAGAAAGCTGGTCCGGTGTCTGCGCCCGCCCAGGATCGACAAGCCCCGTGCAGCGAGCCTTGTAGCCAGACGATAGAGTTTCGGGCGCTTGGCGAGCCACGCCCAGGCTTTCAGATTACGGCGTTGTGCCGGTGGTGTCAGATGTCTGGTGAACTCCTGTTCGCGCCAGTGACGCATCAGCTTGGGCAGGGGGATGCGCATGGGGCAGACTTCCTCACACCGCCCGCAAAAGGTCGAGGCATTGGGCAACTGGCCACCTTTTTCAACGCCGATAAACTGCGGCGTCAGAACCGAGCCCATGGGTCCGGGATAAACCCAGCCATAGGCGTGCCCGCCAATCGCGTGATACACCGGACAGTGGTTCATGCAGGCACCACACCGGATGCATCTGAGCATGTCCTTGAACTCCGTGCCCAGCATGTCGGTGCGCCCGTTATCAAGCAGCACCACATGAAATTCCTCCGGCCCGTCGGGATCTTCCTTGCGTTTGGGACCGCTCGACAGGGTGGTGTAGACGCTCATTTCCTGCCCGGTTGCCGAGCGGGCCAGCACCCGCATGATCTGGCTCATGTCCTCCAGTGTCGGCACAATCTTTTCGATGGAAGCGATCACCACATGCACCCGGGGCAGCGTTTGTGTCAGATCGCCATTGCCTTCGTTGGTCACGATGACGGTGGAACCGGTTTCTGCCACCAGGAAGTTGGCGCCGGTAAGGCCCACATCGGCAGAAAGAAAACGGTCGCGCAATACGCTGCGCGCTTCCTTGAGCAGGCTTTCCGGCTCGTTCATGTTGCGTTCGGGCGGAAGATGGGTGTGCACCCGTTTGAAGTCGTCGCGCACCTGATCCATGTTGACGTGAACCGCCGGTGCAATGATGTGTGACGGGCTTTCTCCCCGCAGTTGGATGATGTATTCGCCCAGATCAGTCTCGATCGGCTCAATGCCGGAGTTTTCGAGAAACTCGTTGAGGCCGATCTCCTCGGAGATCATCGATTTTCCCTTGGTCACCGTCCGTGCACCGGCCTTGCGGCAGATGTCGAGAATGAGGCCCCGGGCATCGGCCGCGGTCGCCGCCCAATGGACCTTGCCGCCATTGGCGATAACGTTGCGCTCGAAGGTTTCAAGATAGGCATCGAGGTTTTCAAGTACATGGTTCTTGATCGCCACCGCATTGTCCCGCAACGCCTCGAATTCGGGCAGGGCGGCCGCCGCCTTGGCACGCTTGTCGATGAAATTGTGCCGTACATGGATGAGCGAAGCCTGCAACTGCTCATTGGCAAGGGCGGCTTTTGCATTCTCTTTGAACTTTTGGCTGGTGGTCTGCATGGCGTCAGTCCTTTCCACCAATCGGCGGGGCATCCGTCATGCCTGCCAGCACTTCGGCGACATGGCGCACCTGTGTTTTCGAGCCTGAACGCCGCAATTTTCCAGCCATGTTCAACAGACAGCCCAGATCGCCTGCCAGCAGCAAATCGGCTTCCGCCTTGTCGATATTGCCCGCCTTTTCCGTCACGATCGCATTGGAAATGTCGCTGTACTTGACGGCAAAGGTGCCGCCGAAGCCGCAGCATACATTCGCGTTGTTCATCTCTTTCAGCCTCAGGCCTTCAACGCTCTCAAGCAGTTTTCGCGGCTGCGCCTGAACGCCCAGTTCCCGAAGGCCCGCGCAGGAGTCGTGATAGGTGACGGTGGCTTCAAGCTTTGCCTCAACCGCTTCAACGCCCATGACGTCGGTCAGGAAGCTTACCAGTTCATGCACCTTGACGGCGAAGGCGCGGCTTCGCTCCCCCCACACGTGAACACCGTCAAACAGTTCCGGATAGTGTTTCGACAACATGCCGGCGCACGAACCCGACGGCGCCACGACATAATCAAACTCTTCGAAAGCCTTGATCACCTGCTTTGCAATATCGGCAGTATCGGCCCGGTCGCCCGAATTCCAGGCCGGCTGTCCGCAGCAGGTTTGCTGCACGGGCACATGCACGTCACAGCCTGCCTCCTCCAGAAGTTTGACCGCCGCAAACCCGACGGTCGGGCGGAACAGGTCGACCAGGCAGGTAACGAAAAGGCCAACTTTGACCGGTTGTGGCATGATATTCCCCCAGCAGTTTTTATGATCGTACGCCGGCGCAAGCGCGTCAGTGTTCCCGTTTTTTGAAGCGCAGGCTGGAAATCCGCTCACGCTCTGCTTCATTGTCCAGTTCCAGGCTTTTTTCCATCACATAGGACATGTGATCGCGTGCCGCCTTGCTTGCCGCCTCGCGGTTGCCTGCCTGTATTTCCCCTGCAATCGCCATGTGCTGGTCAAAGAGCGCCTGGCGAGCGCCTGGTTTTTCGTAAAGCCTGCTGCGGTTTTGAAAAATGCCTTCCGAAAGCAGTTTGTAACAGGAACGCAGGGTATGCAGCAGCACCAGATTGTGCGCCATCTCGCCAATCAGTGAATGAAACTCCAGGTCGACTTTCGCCTCTTCTGCAAAATCCTGCCGCTCATGGGCCGACTGCATCCGCTCGATGCATTGATGCAGCATGTCGCGGTCATATCCGGTTGCCCGTTCCGCGGCCATGCCGGCCGCAATACCCTCCACTTCCCGGCGGTATTCCAGATAGTCATGCGTTGCCTTGCGGTGATGCGGCAGCAGTGTGGCAATCGGATCGGAAAAGACCTGGCCGATAATATCGCCGACAAAGGTTCCATCTCCCTGGCGCCGGTGCAGGATATGGCTGGCAACGAGGGTTTCGATGGCCTCGCGTACAACCGGCCTTGATATCCCAAGTTCTGTCGCAAGTTCCCGCTCACCCGGCAATTGATCACCAGGCCGCAAAACCCCTTCCAGAATAAGTCCCTCAATCTGGTGGGCCACCTCGTCGGCGGATCTGTCCTGGCTGACTTGCTGGAATATGGTCATGCTGCAACGATACAGAGATCATCAACATTGGTCAATAATTCTTACCACTGAAAACCGGCATTCTCCCGATCATAAATAGAATGCAAAATTTGCCGGTTGGTTGGTTGCACAAGCAGGTCTATGAAACGGGTTTGGTTGCAATCTGCCGGTTGCAAAGGCAGGAAGCCTGCGTTTGAAGCGTTTTTCCGCCAGCAACAGGGCAATGCGCAGGAGAGGACCATGTCGAAACCCGCTTCATCAAGGGCTGGATCGCGCAAGGCTGCAGCACGCAGACATGCCGATGGCACCAGTGAACTGGCCAACCACACCAGTGCGGCGACTGCCAGGCTGAACGAGTTTCCCCGTCACCCCGAACACGCTTTCGTCGTCGGTGAAATCCACTCCCGGCCTTTGCCCGAATTCGAGACCAACCGCGTTGTACTGCACTTTGCCTTCATGTCGGAGGGCGGCAAATCGGTGGCAAGCGCCGTCTTCGCCCATTTGTGCCGGATGCGCGGAGAAACGGTGCCGGCAGCCGAAATGCGGTACCATGCCATTCCCTGGGGCAGGGGCCGGTTGCAGTGGGAAAGTCACAGCGAGTTCACCGCCTTCACCTTCGATGCGCCTGCACCGCGCAGCTTTCTGGGCGATCTGCACGACCATCCCTTCGCGGCTGGTTTTAATCCGCCAGGCAGCCTGATTTCGGCAACGCGCCTGGAAATTCGCGCAAATACCCCGGCCAATCGAAAGCTGCTGGCCAAGTTCGATCCCGAGAGTCTGGCCGTTAACCGGCTTTCCGACGGAAAATCCCTGCTTGCAACCGATTTCCGTCAGGATCCCAATGGCATGACGGTGTTTTTGCTGCTCGAATCCGGTCTCGGTTCGGCGCAGGTCGGTGCCTACACCAAAATGGCGATTGAACTTGAAACCTATCGCACGCTGGCCATGCTGGGACTGCCGCTCGCCCGCAGCCTGTCCCAAAAGCTGTCCCATATGGAGGTCGACCTTTCGCGCCTGACTGCAGAGACGAAGGATGCTTCGGCCGATGAATCGGCGGAATTGCTGGCCAAGATCAACTCCCTTGCCGCTGAACTTGAAAGCGATGCGGCGGCCAGCCTCTTCCGGTTTGGTGCCAGCCGCGCCTATGGCGGCATCGTTCAGGATCGCATCAAGGAACTGGGCAGTGAATCGCTGTCCGGCAATGTTACCCTGGGAAGCTACCTCAACCGTAGCCTGCCGCCGGCCTTGCGCACCTGTGCCTCCGTGGAGGACCGCCAGGCCAACCTGTCGCGCAAACTGGCAAGGGTGGCCAATCTGCTGCGTGCCAAGGTGGACATCGAGATCGAGAGCCAGAACCGGAATCTGCTCTCGTCCATGAACAAGCGGACCCGAATGCAACTGCGCCTGCAACAGACGGTCGAAGGGCTTTCAGTGGCCGCGGTTTCCTATTACGTGGTCGGCCTGTTCTACTACCTCAGCCAGGCCCTGGAAAAATATCTTCCTGCCCCGCTTACACCCAAAATGCTGGCAGGCATGTTTGTGCCGGTTGCTGTTTTCTGTGTCTGGGTGCTTGTCCGCAGGATCAGGGGCCGTCACGGCAAGTCGGACTGACAGGCGTTTTGTCACACGCCAAACCGGAAAAATGCCCCCTTTTCGGGTGAGGCTTGCCATATTGGTAAAAATTATTTACCATTTATCCTGCTGTGTTTCCTGAAACCGGAGGAGGGTAGGATGTCGCTTGTCGAGATGCCAAAGGCAGATGGCGCAATCCTGTCGCGCAAGAGGGAGATTGTTGCCGCGCTTGAAGCAGCGATTGGCAAGGATGGTGTAATCCATGACCCGGAAGAAACCCTTGCCTATGAATGCGATGCGCTGACGGCGTATCGCTGCCCCCGCTGGCGGTCTGTCTGCCACGGAACACGGAAGAGGTTTCCCAGGTTTTGCGCATTTGCAGCGCCATGGGCCTGCCGGTTGTCCCGCGTGGGGCCGGTACGTCGCTTGCCGGCGGGGCGCTTCCCACTGCCGATTCGATCGTCATCGGGGTAGCCCGCATGAACCGGATACTGGCAGTGGATTATGACAACCGCTTTGCAAGGGTTCAGTCCGGCATCACCAATCTTGCGGTCTCCGGCAGCGTTGCAGAAGGCGGCTTTTTCTATGCACCCGATCCGTCGAGCCAGCTTGCCTGCGCCATCGCCGGCAACATCGCCATGAATTCCGGCGGCGCCCATTGTCTTAAATATGGCGTCACCACCAACAACCTGCTCGGCGTGACCATGGTGATGATGGACGGCGAAGTCGTGGAGATTGGCGGTCCGCATCTCGATCCTGCCGGATATGATCTTCTGGGGATCGTTTGCGGTTCGGAAGGCCAGTTCGGCATGGTCACCGAAGCAGTGCTGAAAATACTGCCCAAGCCGGAAGGTGCCCGGCCCATTCTGTTGGGCTTTGATGCCAATGAGGTTGCCGGTGCCTGTGTCGCAGACATCATCAAGTCCGGCGTTCTTCCGGTAGCCATGGAGTTCATGGACAAGCCGGCCATCATTGCCTGCGAGAATTTCGCCCATGCCGGTTATCCCACCGATGTGGAGGCGCTTTTGATCGTCGAGGTGGAAGGTTCGGAGGCCGAAATCGCCGAGCAGTTGGAGAAGATCAAGGCCATTGCCACCCGCCATGATCCGCAGGTCATGCGCGAAAGCAATTCCGCGGTGCAATCCGACCTTATCTGGAAAGGCCGCAAGGCAGCCTTCGGCGCCATGGGTCAGATGGCGGACTATATGTGCATGGATGGGACCATTCCCACCTCACGCCTGCCGGAGGTGCTAAAGCGCATGCAGGAAATGTCGGTAGATTACGGATTGGGCGTTGCCAATGTGTTTCATGCAGGTGACGGCAATCTCCACCCCCTGATCCTGTTTGATGCCAACAAGCCTGGCGATCTGGAAAAGTGTGAAGCCTTCGGCGCCGATATCCTGAAACTCTGTGTCGAGGTTGGTGGTTGCCTGACTGGCGAACATGGTGTCGGCATCGAAAAACGCGACCTGATGGTGCATCAGTACAACGATGCCGATCTGGAAATCCAGATGCGCGTCAAGGATGTCTTCGATCCGCACTGGCTGCTCAATCCGGCCAAGGTTTTTCCAATGCCCTCAAGCCATGGGCGCAGGCATGCAAATCGCCGGAAAGCGGCGTGATTCATGGCAGAACTGTTCAAACCCGATAGCGAGGCGGCGCTGGCCGAACTGATTCGCGGCCGCTTCAACACCGTTGCACCGCTGAAGATCGCGGGCGGCGGGACACGGCCTGTCGGTAATCCGGTCAGGGCTGCCGATATCCTGTCGACGGAAAAACTGTCGGGCATCACCCTGTATGAACCCGGCGCACTGACCCTGGTGGCACAAGCCGGCACTCCCCTTCAGACGATTGTCGATGCGCTGGCATCTGAAGACCAGCATCTCCCGTTCGAACCGGCCGATTATCGCGCCTTGCTGGGGACGGAAGGTGTTTCGACAATAGGCGGGGTGATTGCCGCCGGCGTCTCCGGGCCGCGCCGGATGCAGGCAGGCAGCGCACGCGACAGCCTGATTGGTGTCCGCTTTGTCAGCGGGGAAGGCGAGGCCATCAAGAATGGCGGGCGGGTGATGAAAAACGTCACCGGCTATGATCTGGTCAAACTCATGTGCGGCAGCCATGGCACGCTGGGCGTGCTGACCGAGGTTTCCTTCAAACTGCTGCCCCGGCCCCGGGCGACCGGCGTTGTCCTTGTCGAGGGGCTGGACGACCGGACGGCAATAACGATCCTTGCCAGGGCATTGGGCTCGCCCTTCGATGTGACCGGAGCGGCGCATTTGCAAAAGGGAATGGATGGCAACCCCGTTACCATGATCCGTTGCGAGGGCCTGCCGGAGTCGGTGAATTACAGGACCGGACGGCTGAAGGAAATGCTGGCCCCGCTTCTGCCCCCGCAAGCGCAGCTGGCAATCGAATCCGATCCGGAAAAAACCGCGGCAGGGTGGCGCTGGGTTCGCGACGTAGAACCCTTTGCTGGCAGGGAAGGATCTATCTGGCGCCTTTCGGTCAAGCCGTCCGACGGTCCGGATGTGGTCGCCCGGATTTCCGGCAAACTGGAAAGCCAAGCCGTCTATGATTGGGGTGGCGGGCTCATCTGGCTCAACACCGCAACGCCGGACGATGAGGCCGCTTCGCTAATCCGCAGTGCGGTTGATGGCCATGGCGGTCACGCAACCCTGTTCCGCCGGCAGGCTGATGGCAAAGGTGAAGCTGACGCCTTTCATCCCGAAGCACCACGCATCGCAGCGATTTCACAAAACCTGCGGCGGCAATTCGATCCTGCCGGAATCCTCAATCCGGGCCTGATGGCCCGAGCGGTGGAGCAGGCATAAGATGCAGACCCGTTTTACTGAAGAACAGCTGAAGGATGCAGCCACAGCGCATAGCGAGAAAATCCTGCGCAAATGCGTTCATTGCGGCTTCTGCACGGCAACCTGTCCCACCTATCTGACCCTTGGCGATGAACTCGACAGCCCGCGTGGCCGCATCTATCTGATCAAGGACATGCTGGAAAACGGCCGCCCGGCAGACGCGCGAACGGTAAAGCACATCGATCGCTGCCTTTCCTGTCTTGCCTGCATGACGACCTGTCCTTCCGGCGTTCACTACATGCATCTGGTTGACCATGCCCGAGCCCATATCCAGGAAACCTACAAGCGCCCCATGATTGATCGTCTGTACCGATGGATGCTGGCACAGGTTCTGCCCTATCCGGAGCGTTTTCGTTTTGCCTTGTCGGCGGCGCGTCTTGGAAAACCGTTTGCCGGGCTGATAAAAAGCCTGCCGGGCACCAAACCCATGGCGGCGATGCTTGCGCTTGCGCCCTCTAGCCTGCCCAAGGCCGATCGCAAGTTGCAGAACTCCCGCCACGCGCCGCAAAACGGCAGCGCCCGGGGCAGGGTCGTCATGATGCAGGGATGTGCCCAGCGGATACTGGATCCTGCAATCAACCTTGCAACGATCAACCTGCTGACCCGGCTGGGTTACGAAGTGCTGACGCCGCCGGCAGAAGGATGTTGCGGCGCGCTGGTGCACCACATGGGCCGCGAGGCAGAATCCCACAAGGCTGCCAAGCGCAATATCGATGCCTGGCTGGGCGAAGCCGACAAGGGTGGCCTTGATGCGATCATCATCACCACGTCAGGCTGTGGCACCACCGTAAAGGACTACGCGCACATGCTGCGCGAGGATGCAGCCTATGCAGACAAGGCCGCCGAGGTTTCCGGCATGGCAAAGGACATTACAGAGTTCCTTGCGGATATCGATCTGCCACAGAGCGAAGCCGGCAGGGGCATTCGCCTCGCCTATCATTCTGCCTGCTCCATGCAGCATGGCCAGAAGATCACCACGCAACCAAAGAAACTGCTGGCCGATGCCGGGTTTACCGTTGTCGATGTTCCCGAAGGCCATTTGTGTTGCGGGTCTGCGGGAACTTACAACATTCTTCAGCCCGACATCGCTTCGCAGCTGAAGGACAGAAAGATCGCCAACATCAAACGGGTAGAGCCGGAGATCATCGCGGCCGGCAACATAGGTTGCATTACCCAGATTGCCAGCGGCACGGATATCCCTATCGTTCACACGGCCGAGCTGCTCAACTGGGCCCATGGCGGAACCATGCCGCAAGCCGTGAAGAAGCTTAGAGCGTGTCCTGGTTAGATGGAATGTTTGAACGCCGGTAACCGGGCCTTCGGCAAGGCGAAAAATCCGCCGTGGTGCAGGCACTGTCAGCGTTTTGCAACGCGGTCCGAGGGCCCGGGAACCAGGTTCAGGCGATTGCAGAAAACAAAAGCTAATCAGGACATGCTCTAGGCGCAATCAAAACCCGCCGGGATTTCTCCAGGCGGGCCGTTTCAAACCGATGATGACTTGCAGCCGGGTATTATCCGTTGCCGAATATCGCGGCCAGCGGGTTGCGCGGCGCGCTGATATAGGGACTTGGATCCTCGCCGGGCCCGATGACGATCACTTTCGTGCCGATATCGACACGCTCATAGAGATCTTCCACATCCTTGTTCATCATGCGGATGCAGCCGGAGGAAAGGTTAAGCCCGATCGACCAGGGCTGATTGGTGCCGTGAATGCGGTAAAGTGTGTCGCGGTTACCCTTGTAAAGATACAGGGCACGGGCGCCGAGCGGGTTTTCCGGTCCCCCCTCCATGCGCGCTGGCAATTCACGGCCCTGTTCGCGTTCGCGCTGGATCATCTCCCTTGGCGGAATCCAAACCGGCCATTCGGTTTTTCTGCGAATGGCAACCTCGCCATTCCAGCCAAAGCCCTCGCGCCCCACGCCGACGCCATAACGAATGGCCTTGTTCCTGCCGGTAACGTAGTAAAGGAACTTCTCGTCGGTGTGGATGATTACCGTACCAGGCTGCTGGCTGGTTCGAACCGTTACGTTGCGGCGCTTGAACTTCGAGGGAACCTTGCGCTGGTCGAGCCGGCGCTTCACCGGTTCGCCTTCAACCCAGGTCCTCGTTGTTGAATCAAAATACCGCGCTTCAGCGTTGGTGCTGTTCAGCATACCGGTTCCAAGAACGGTTCCTACTGCCAGTGCGGTTACGAAGCTTCTCCTCGTAAGCATCTTTATTTCCCATATGACTGTGAGTCTGCTGGTGCCTTCTGGCACGCCCCGGCGCCACCTTACGGAAGGCCATAGGAAATTCAAGGGGTTACGCGCCGGCAAAAGCCGCAATGCACCCGTTTGTTCTCAGGAATTGTTGATGTGTTGAAAAAGCGCAACATTGCCAACATGCCGGCAGTTAACCGTTAGGGCATTGAAAAACAGCAACAAAGGGCGCTTTTCGGGCGGATACGTGATGCAATGCAGCTTAGCGGACAACCACTTTCGTGCCGACACCGACGCGTGCGTAGAGGTCTGTCACATCTTCGTTACGCATCCGGATGCAACCGGATGAAACAGCACCTCCGATGGTCCAGGGCTGATTGGTACCGTGAATGCGGTACAGCGTGCTACCCAGATAGAGCGCCCGTGCACCGAGCGGATTGGCGGGCCCGCCCTCCATGACGACGGGCAGTTCGCGCCCTTTCTTTCTTTCACGGATGCGCATTTCCTCTGGCGGGCGCCATTGGGGCCACTCGGCCTTGCGGGTGATTTTTTCCGTACCCGTCCAGGAAAAACCTTCCCGTCCAACGCCGACGCCATAGCGCGTGGCCTGGCCGTTATCTTCCACCAGGTAGAGATAGCGCCGTGAGGTATCGATAACGATGGTTCCAGGTTTTTCGCTGCCCGAATAGGCGACACGCTGGGGCAGATATTTCGGATCCAGCCCGTCATCGGGTTTCTTCGGCAATGCCGCCATTTGAGGGGCGGCCTGCGGCTGTGATCGGGAAACCGGCTGTATAACCTGCTGGGAATCCTGCTGCATGGCGGTGCGTTTCAACCGCTTTTTCTTCCGCTGTTTGTTGAGCAGTTGCAAGGCGGCGGCATTGCGGCGCGTTACCTTGCGATACTGGTCGCGGTTGGTGAGCTGCAGTAGCCACGGTGAAGCTAGATCGCCCGAAAGCACCGTTGCCGGTGGCGGGCTGTAGCGTGACTGCGCACCGGCGGACAATGACAGGGTCAGTGAAATCACAACGCCGGCAGAAGCGGCCAGGAACATTTTGCGCATCGTTTACTCGCTACTGGAATGCACAGAACTGGCAAAAATGGATAGCGGTAACCTCACCCCTGTCCGTCAGCCCTGTCTTTGCAGTCAATCCTGCGCTGCCATGGCAACGGAATGGTAAAGATGAACGCGAAGGCTAAAACTGTCTCGATTCTTGGTAACCGGGAGGTTTAGCAGCACGGTTAGCAATGGGTTAATCAGCTCAGCGCACCCGCCGTTTGGCATCGGCCAGCACAGCCGGCAGGATATCCTGCACTGCGCCGATGGTTGCGCCATTTCGAATGCGCCGGTCATACAGCATGTTGAGAATGATCCGGTCGAAGCGGGTAAACGTGGTGTGGCGCGAACGGTCGTTGAACATGCTCTCCTTCAGGGACGGATGCTCGTTGAGCGGGCCCAGCCCCTGCAGGATCTCCTCAATCATGCAGCGCTTGAAAAGGGCTTCGCCGCCATCCGACACCACCACCGCATCTGAACGGATAATGCCACTGCGTGAAAAAACCGAGCGCACAAGACATTTGCCCGGCACCCGTGCCGTAGAGCGTTTGTAGACCTGTTCACGCGCCACCTTCACATAGTCTGCCTGATCGACCACATAGACGTTGAAATTGGCCAATGCCGGGTTTCGGGTCGTTGATGTCCTCAGGCCGGAAACGGCGCCGTTGAGCGAGCGGATGAACCGCTTTACCGCCGCTGTCCGGTCACGCTTTGCCAGATTGATGATGTTGAACCGAACCGGCCCGTTGAATTTGCGGATATAACGTGACTGAATTCCGAACGGTGCGAACTCTGCGCCAAAGACCGTCAGGTTGAAGCCGCGCAGCAGATCGTCATTGCTTGCCGCCCGCACCGGCTGGATGGTTACCAATGCCGCCGCAATGCAGGCGATTGCCGGGAGAAGGCAACGCCCGGTGAACATACGCAAAAACGGAAATCGGCAAAACAGCATGACAGGAAACGTGTTCTTTGGCTCTGGCGGCGTGATCATATCGAAACGCCGGTCGATTCAAACCGGTTTTTTATCCTGACGGAATTTGTCGCCAGCAGGTGTTACTTTCATCACAATCACTGCGATTCGAATGGAGTATTTCGATGGCACCTGAAAATGGCCTGATTGAGGGCGAGGATGGCAAGTGGCGCTGTTGGTGGCACGGCAACATGGCCGATTATCTGGCCTATCACGACAATGAGTGGGGCCAACCGGTCACCGACGACACCCGCCTGTTCGAAAAGCTCTGCCTGGAAGGGTTCCAGTCCGGCCTTTCCTGGCTCACCATTCTCAGAAAGCGCGAGAATTTCCGCAAGGCGTTCGCCGGCTTCGACATTGCCAGAGTTTCGACGTTTGGCGATGCCGACATTGAACGCCTGCTGGGCGATGCCGGTATTGTGCGCCATCGCGGCAAGATCGTCTCCACCATCAACAATGCAAACCGCGCCCTTGAAATGCAGCAGGAGTTCGGCTCGCTCGCGGCCTATTTCTGGGCACAGGAGCCGGGGCCTGAAGATCGCCCGGCGTGCTGCGACTGGGAATCGCTGCGCCAGCTCGGCAAGACGGAAACTTCCACCCGTATTTCCAAGGACCTGAAAAAACGTGGCTGGTCCTTTGTCGGCCCGACCACCGTTTATGCCTTCATGCAGGCGATGGGCCTCGTCAACGATCACGTGGAAGGCTGCTGCTGCCGTCAAGGCGTTGAGGAAAAGCGCAACGCACTGAAGCGGCCGGTTTAAGTGTAAACGGCAACACGATGACAGAACTGTTCGAAACCCATCTGGCGCCAATCGACCCGAAGCGGCAGGCAATGCTGCGCCGGCTGCGGCAACTGGTGCTTGATACCGCCAGTAAAACGCACGGCGCTGGTGAAATCGTGGAATGCCTGAAGTGGGGCCAGCCCTCCTTCGTGACGGAAAATCCGAAATCGGGCAGCACGATTCGCATCGATGCAGTGCGCGGCCGCCCCGATGCGGTTGCCATGTATTTTATCTGCACCAGTGGCCTGGTGGAGCGTTTCAGGGAGCAATACCCCGACAGGTTCGACTACGAGGGAAACCGTGCCCTGATCTTTAAAACGGGCGATGAACTGCCGGAAGAAGAACTTTCCCACTGCATCGCCATGGCGCTGACCCACAAGCTGCGTAACAAACAGCGGACCTGAACCGGTAACATGCCGTCAGGCAGTGCCCATCAGATCCAGCAGGTCCGGTTCGATGGCGCCTTCGATCTTGAGCAATTGCCGTTTGGTTTCAACGCCGCCCGGTGCGGAAAACCCCGTCATTCTGCCATCGGCGCCCACCACCCGGTGACAGGGAACGATGATCGGGAAGGGGTTGCGCTCCAGGGATTGGCCAACCTGCTGTGACAGCGCCACATCGCCCAGGTCACGCGCCAGATCGCCATAGGTGCGGGTCTTGCCGGGGCTGATCTGCCGCGATAGCCGATAGAGTTGCCGGTCGAATTCGGCAAGTCCGCTCATGTCCAGTTCGGCTTCGTGAAGGTCTTCGCTGCGGCCATCCATCAGTGCCCGGATCGCCGCTATCACCGAAGCAACATGCGGCGGTGCTTCGCCGGCCTCTTCGGCATCAACAGCCCGGCGGCGCAGGCGCTCCCGCGTTCTGTCATCGCTGTCTTCGGGAAAGCTGACGGCAAGAATGCCGCTTTCTCCCCAGGCAATGCCACAGCGCCCGAGGGTGGTGTTAAACAGGGTGAGATGGATATTGTTCATGACGGCATTCTACAAGAGATGGCGGCAGCCCCGCCACCCGATTGTTGCGCTGTTCTTTGCTCTTGAGAGGGGATGCAAGCGAGGCGCAAACTCGATGATCACTTCGGGCAAGGCGCTATCCCACTCTTCCGTCATTCCTGTGCTTGTCACCACTGCCCGGGCACACAAAGCCCTCTCCCGCTTGTTCTTCACCCGGTGATCGTCTAGAGCGTGTCCTGGTTAGATGGAATCGTTTGAACGCCGGTTACCGGGTCTTCGGCAAGGCGCAAAAAGCGCAGCAGTGCAGGCACTGTCAGCGTTTTGCAACGCAGTCCGAGGGCCCGGGAACCAGGTTCAGGCGATTGCAGAACAAAAGGGTATTCCACATGGTATTGTATCACCTGTGGTGTCTTTTTCGCGCTGGCTTCGTCGAAATCCTCGCAGGATGGATAAACATCCTGCTGTGGTATTCTCCTTGCCAGGCACGAAAAATCCATCCATTCAAACTGCTTCCAGCTAATCAAGACACGCTCTAGGAAAACCCGCAAATCCCGATTGCCTGTAGTGATGGCCTTCCGAACATGTCTGAGAAAAAGAAAAAGCCGCAGAAACTGAAGGCGCGCCTGCCGCGCGGTTTCGTTGACCGTTCGCCCGCCGACATCCGCGCTACGGATGAAATGGTGGCGAAGATCCGCGAGGTTTTCGAGCGCTACGGCTTTGATCCGGTCGAAACGCCGATGTTCGAATTTACCGACTGCCTCGGAAAGTTCCTGCCTGATTCCGACCGCCCGAACGAGGGCGTCTTTTCGGTGCAGGATGACGACGAACAGTGGATGAGCCTGCGCTATGATCTGACCGCGCCGCTGGCCCGCCATGTGGCCGAAAACATCAACGAAATACAGCTTCCCTACCGCACCTACCGCAATGGCTGGGTGTTCAGAAACGAAAAGCCGGGTCCGGGCCGTTTCCGCCAGTTCATGCAGTTCGATGCCGATAGTGTCGGCGCGCCCGGCGTCCAGGCCGATGCGGAAATGTGCATGATGATGGCCGATGTCATGGAGGCGCTCGGCATTGCGCGCGGCGACTATGTCATCCGCGTCAACAACCGCAAGGTGCTCGACGGTGTGATGGAGGCAATCGGCCTGGGCGGCGAGGAAAATGCCGAAAGGCGCCTCGGCGTCATGCGGAGCATCGACAAGCTCGACAAGTTCGGCATCGAGGGAGTGAAGCTCCTGCTCGGCCCGGGCCGCTGGGACGGTGGCAAGGAAGGCGAGGGGGATTTTACGCCGGGTGTTGGGCTCCGCTCAAATGACATAGACTGGCTGCTGTCATTTCTCGCATCTTCCATCGATTTTGCTGTTTTGGATGATGGCAAGAGGTGCGGATATATCTATGAGGGATTCGACACAGACCGTTTCGAGGGGGACGCTGAGAATACATTTGAGCGAGGTTCAGTCGATCTTGCAAACATCAAGGCTCTCGTCGCTGCCGCTGGCTACAGCTCCGACCGCATCAAAATCGACCCCTCCGTTGTCCGTGGCCTTGAATATTACACCGGTCCTGTTTTCGAAGCAGAACTAACCTTCCCCGTAAAAAACGAAAAAGGCCAGGAAGTGGTCTTCGGCTCGGTTGGCGGCGGCGGGCGCTATGACGGCCTCGTCAAGCGCTTTACCGGACAGGACGTGCCGGCCACCGGCTTTTCCATCGGCGTCTCGCGCCTGATGACGGCGCTGAAAAACCTCGGCAAGCTTGGCCAGGATGACGAGGTTGCCCCGGTCCTTGTGACCGTCATGGACAAGGATACCGGGGCGCTCGGCAATTACCAGAAAATGGTGCAGGACCTGCGCCAAGCGGGCATCCGCGCGGAGATGTATCAGGGCAATCCCAACAAGTTCGGCAAACAGTTGCAATATGCCGACCGGCGCGAAATGCCCATCGCCATCATCCAGGGATCCGACGAGCGCGCGCAAGGCAAGGTCCAGATCAAGGACATGATCGAGGGCCGCAAACAGGCCGCGGCCATCGAGAGCAATGAGGAATGGCGCGAAACCCGCCCCGGCCAGTTCGAAATCGACGAGGCCGACCTTCTCGCCGAGGTCACCCGCCTGCTCGCCGAACAGAAAGCCGAGTGGGAAGCGGGTTAATCGATGACTGCCCTTTCCCAGCGCATTGAATCCTTCCTGCGCGAAAAAAAATGCGCCCTGCCGGAAATCGGCCTTCTGCAGCCGGCAGAGCCCATTTTGAACACCGCCGGTGAGGACATTCGCCGCCGTATCTTCATCACCGCCGATCAGCGCGGCCGCGACCTGTGTCTTCGGCCGGAATTCACCATTCCTGTCTGCCTCAGCCATCTTGAAAGCGGCAAGGCGAGAAAACGCTATGGCTATGTGGGCAAGGTCTTTCGCCAGCGCGCCGACGAGCCGGCGGAATTCCTGCAGGCCGGCATCGAGGACATCGGCACTGAAAAGAAAGGGGCCGCCGATGTGCGCTGCCTGGCCGATTGCATCGATCTTTTGCGCATGCTGGGCCGAAACCGCCTGTCGGTGGCCGTGGGCGATCAGGCGATTTTCGAGGCGGTGCTGAAATCCCTCGGCCTGCCCAAGGCCTGGCGCGAACGTCTTGGCCGAAATTTCGGCGATTCGACACGCCTTACAGCCGACCTCGACCGCCTGTCGGGCAAGAACAATGGCAGCCTGGACCATCTGGCGCCCGAGCTGGCAAGGGCCGTCGAGGCGGGCGACCGCGAAGCGGTGGAAAAGGCCATTGCCCGCGACATGAAGAAGGCCGGCCTGCCGCCGCAATCAGGCCGCACCGCCGAAGAGATCGCCGCAAGACTGATGGAAAAGGCCGCCCTTGCCGCAGCGCACCTTGTACCGGAAAAACGCGAAGTGCTGGAAGCCTTTCTCGATCTGGACATGCCGCTGAAAGATGCCAACCGGCGGCTTTGGTCCTTTGCGCGCCGCGCCAACATTCCCCTTGGCAAGGCGCTGGAAGCTTTCCACAAGCGCGCCGTGGCGCTGGAAAAACTCGATCTTGATAATGTCTCCCTGCGCTACCGCGCCGGTTTCGGGCGCACGCTCGACTATTATACCGGCTTTGTATTCGAGGTGCGTGGCGGCTCGTCCGACGCGAAGCCGCTGGCAGGTGGCGGACGCTATGACCGGCTGATGACGGTTCTTGGCTCGCGGCAGAAAATGCCGGCGACGGGCTTTGCCGTTTATGTCGATCGGGTAAAGCCGAAACTGAAGGAAACGCCTGGAACAATGGAGGCGCGGCCATGACGATCACCATCGCGCTGCCCTCCAAGGGAAGGCTGAAGGAAAAGGCACTGGAAGTTTTCGCCCAGGCGGGGTTCAGGATCGAACTGCCGAAGGACAGCCGTTCCTATCGCGGTTCGGTGAAGGGCAGGCCTGAAATCGAAATCGCCTTTCTGTCAGCCTCCGAAATTGCCCGCGAGCTGATTGCCGGCAAGATCGCGCTTGGTGTCACCGGCGAGGACCTGGCCCGCGAAAGCGTTGCAGATCCCGGAACCTTCCTCGATTTTGCCTGCCGGCTGGGCTTTGGCGGCGCTGATGTCGTGGTCGCCGTGCCCGATGCCTGGGCCGATGTCACCACCATGGCCGACCTTGATGATGTTGCTGCCGGGTTTCGGCGCAGTCACCATCGCCCACTCCGCGTTGCCACCAAATACTGGCAGTTAACGCAGAACTGGTTTGCCGATCACGGCATCGCGCTTTACCGCATTGCCGAAAGTCTTGGAGCAACCGAAGGCGCGCCGGCAGCCGGCACCGCCGACATCATTGTCGACATCACCTCGACAGGTTCGACCCTGAAGGCAAACCATCTCAGGATCTTGAGAGACGGCATCATCCTCCGATCGCAGGCAAACCTCATCGCCTCGAAGAAAATTCGCCTTTCAAGGGAAGACCGGGCGGTTCTGAAAGGCGTTTGCCGCCAGGTCGCCGAAGCGGTGGCGGCAAACTGATCTTCACAGGTTAACGCAAGCGCTTTCCATCGACTGAAATCGTGCCCGGCCCAACGGCGGCAAGGGCAACGAAGCCACCGGCAATCGCGATGTTTTTCATCAGCAGAATGGTCTGCATCTGGTCGCCCAGATCGAAATGGAACACGGCACCGGTAAACAGGCAGAAGGCAGCAAGCGCCCAGGCGGTGGTGCGGGTAAAGAAGCCGGCCAGGATAAAGCCGCCGGCAACCAGTTCGAAAATGGCCGCAGCCCAGGCAAGTAACGTGGAGGCCGGAAAGCCGTAAGCGGCGATGTAGCCGGCCGTGCCGTCGATGGAGCCGAGTTTTTGCAGGCCCGCCATGATGAAGATGAAAGACATCAAAATGCGGGCGGCAAGCAGTTTTGCAGAAGTGGACATGAAACAGCCTTTCGAGATGATGTAGCGTCATCGCCATGTATGCCATTGCGATCAATACGCAATCCGTCAAGGAGCGCACACAGTGTTCATTCAGAATGAACGATCCATGGCGCTTTGTGCACTCAATCAGACCATCCTGCGCGGGTCGATAAGCCGGTCGAAGGTTTCAGCGTCAACCAGTCCGGAGGCAAGCGCCTCCTGGCGCAGGCTGGTGCCGTTTTCATGGGCTGTCTTGGCAATCCTGGCGGCGGCATCATAACCGATCTCCGGAGCCAGCGCCGTTACCAGCATCAGCGAGCGATCGACCAGTTCCGCGATCCGAGCGGTATTTGCCTCAATACCGGCAACACAACGCAAGGCGAAAGAGTTCATGGCGTCAGCCAGCAGCTTTAGCGACTGCAAAACGGCCAGCGCTATCACCGGTTTGAAGACGTTGAGCTCGAATTGCCCCTGGCTGGCGGCGAAGGTGACGGTCTGGTGGTTTCCCATCACCTGGGCGCACACCATGGTCAGTGCCTCCGCCTGGGTCGGGTTGACCTTGCCCGGCATGATGGAGGAACCGGGCTCGTTGGCCGGCAGGGAAATCTCGCCAATACCCGACCGCGGGCCGCTGGCCAAAAGGCGGATATCGTTTGCGATCTTGTAAAGGTCGGCTGCCAGCGCGTTGAGCGCCCCATGCAGAATGGACAATGCGTTGTGGGATGTCAGCGCCTCGAACTTGTTCGGCGCGGTCTTGAATGCCATGCCGGTCTCTTCGGCCATGATGGCGGCAAACGTCTTTGCAAACTCCCCCGGCGCGTTGATCCCGGTGCCGACCGCCGTCCCGCCCTGGGCAAGGTCCATCACATGCACCATCGCGCGCCGCACCAGCCGTTCGTCGCGCTTGATCATCGCCGCATAACCGGAAAACTCCTGACCGAGTGTCAGGGGCGTGGCGTCCTGGGTGTGCGTGCGGCCGATCTTGACCAGCTTGCGCCAGCGCGAGGCCTTGGCGCCCAGCGCCTGTTTGAGATTGCGCATGGCCGGCAGCAATTCCCGCTCGCACCCGATTGCGGTTGCCACATGCATGGCGGTGGGAAAGGTGTCGTTCGACGACTGGCTGCAGTTTACATGGTCGTTGGGATGAACCGGCTCTTTCGATCCCATCTTGCCGCCAAGCATTTCAATCGCCCGGTTGGCGATCACCTCATTGGCGTTCATGTTGGTTTGGGTGCCAGATCCGGTCTGCCAGACCACCAGCGGAAAGTGCTCATCGAGCTTGCCGTCAGCAACCTCCCTTGCTGCCGCCATTATCGGTTCGGCAAGCTTCTTGTCCAGCGTGCCAAGTTTGACATTGGCTTTTGCCGCAGCAAGCTTCACGAGGCCAAGCGCATGAATGAGCGGCAGCGGCATGCGCTCGCCGCCGATCGGAAAATTCTCAATCGAGCGCTGGGTTTGTGCGCCCCAATACCGGTTGGCCGGCACCTTCACATGGCCAAGGGAATCGGTCTCGATGCGGCTACGGGTCACGGCGGGCCTCCTGACCCATCATACGGTATCAGACCCCTGCCTTTCAACGCCGGTTTTGAGAGCAATGGCGTCAGTGAAGCAGCCGCCGTCCCCGTGCACCGCCACGGCGCCGCGGCACCGCCAGCGGCCGGGTCGCATCCTTAAGGCAGGCGCGAAAGGCCAGCACTGCCGGGGCGGCAGATCCACTCGCGGCCAAACGGGCATCCACCGCTGCTGCCTGTGCGGCAAAATCGGCGTCATCGGAAAGCGACCAAAGCCATTCAAGAAAGGTAATCCGGGCCAGTTGGCCGGATGCTTCAGCTCCGGTGGGAGCCGTTTTCAGTGCATTCATGATTTTTTCAAGTACCATCGCGCCCTCCGCGCCACGTTGTTCAGGCGGGGAAGGAAGGGGCAGAAATTCAAACCAGGGCTGCAGCTTGCAGGACCGGTCATCAAAATGCTCCTTGCCGGGGCACCCCGCCCGGTTGGGTTTGCATTGTGATGGCAGGTCTCCTGACTTGCGGGTCGCAGCTTGCCTGATCCTTCCCGGGCGCACTCCTTGGTGGAAATGCCCAGTGGCTGTTTCAGGGTCGCATACCGCCTACAGTTGCGGGGGCAGTCATGGAATTGACGCTGCCTTTCGGCATTGCCGCACCATGTTCCCTTTTGCATTCGCCGAACCGGTGATTCGACGAAACCATCGCCGATACAGTGGCGCCGCGCGGCCGTTTTGACAAGCAGATTGTTTGATGGAACCTGTTCAAGCAAAAGGGCCGCCCCGAAGGACGGCCCCTGCATTTGATTGGCCTTGACGGCGAACGCGTATGACGCGTTCTTACATCATGCCGCCCATTCCGCCCATTCCGCCCATGTCGGGCATGGCCGGAGCAGCAGACTCTTTCTTCGGCGCTTCAGCGACCATGGCCTCGGTGGTGATCAGCAGGCCGGCAATGGAAGCAGCGTCTTCCAGTGCGGTGCGCACAACCTTGACCGGGTCAACGATGCCCATGGCGATCATGTCACCATATTCACCGGTCTGGGCATTAAAGCCGAAGGAAGCCGATTTTGATTCCATCACCTTGCCGGCAACGATCGAGGCTTCAGCACCGGCGTTCTGCGCAATCTGGCGCAGCGGCGACTGAAGGGCGCGGCGGATGATGTTGATACCGGCGTCCTGGTCGGCGTTTTCGCCTTTCGAGTTGATGAAGTTGGAAGCGCGTGCCAGTGCGGTACCACCGCCCGGGACAATGCCTTCTTCAACCGCAGCGCGGGTAGCGTTCAGGGCGTCGTCAACACGGTCCTTGCGCTCTTTAACCTCGACTTCGGTCGAGCCGCCAACGCGAATTACGGCAACGCCGCCTGCCAGTTTGGCAAGACGTTCCTGCAGCTTCTCGCGATCATAATCGGAAGTGGTTTCCTCGATCTGCTGCTTGATCTGGCTTACGCGGCCTTCGATCTCGCCTTTTTTGCCGGCCCCATCGACGATCGTGGTGTTCTCCTTGGAGATTTCCACTTTCTTGGCAGTGCCGAGCATGTCGAGCGTGACGTTTTCCAGCTTGATGCCGAGGTCTTCGGAAATGACCTGGCCGCCGGTGAGGATGGCGATGTCTTCAAGCATCGCCTTGCGGCGGTCACCGAAGCCTGGAGCTTTGACGGCAGCGATTTTCAGGCCGCCGCGCAGCTTGTTGACTACCAGCGTGGCCAGGGCTTCGCCTTCAACGTCTTCGGCGATGATCAGCAGCGGACGGGAAGACTGGACGACCGATTCAAGGATCGGAAGCATGGCCTGCAGGTTGGAGAGTTTCTTCTCGTGCAGCAGGATGTAGGGGTCTTCCAGGCTGGCGATCATCTTGTCGGGGTTGGTCACGAAATAAGGTGACAGGTAACCGCGGTCAAACTGCATGCCCTCAACGACTTCCAGTTCGGTTTCAGCCGTTTTCGCTTCCTCGACGGTGATCACGCCTTCATTGCCGACTTTCTGCATGGCGCTGGCGATCATCTCGCCGATTTCCTTTTCGCCATTGGCCGAAATCGTACCAACCTGCGCAACTTCTTCCGAAGTCTTGATCTTCTTGGCTTTCTTGACCACCTCGGCAACGACCTCGGTCACGGCCATGTCAACGCCGCGTTTCAGGTCCATCGGGTTCATGCCGGCGGCCACTGCCTTGGCGCCTTCGCGCACGATCGACTGTGCCAGAACGGTGGCGGTGGTGGTGCCGTCACCGGCGATGTCGTTGGTCTTGGAAGCGACTTCGCGCACCATCTGTGCGCCCATGTTTTCGAACTTGTCCTCAAGTTCGATTTCCTTGGCGACCGTCACACCGTCCTTGGTGATACGCGGTGCGCCAAAGGACTTGTCGATAACGACGTTGCGGCCTTTCGGGCCAAGCGTCACTTTTACTGCGTCGGCGAGAATGTCCACGCCCTTGAGCATGCGCTCACGGGCACTCTGACCGAATTTTACCTCTTTTGCAGCCATTTTCTGCTCCTGAATGTTGGGGCGGCGTTGTCAGCCAGCCCGGATAAGTGTGTAATTAGGGGCGGCGTTAGCCGATCACGCCCATGATGTCGGATTCTTTCATGATCAGCACTTCTTCGCCGTTGAGCTTTACCTCGGTGCCGGACCATTTTCCGAACAGCACGCGGTCGCCGACCTTGACGTCGAGTTCCACCAGCTTGCCGTTTTCGTCACGGGCACCGGAGCCAACTGCAACGATCTCTCCTTCGGAAGGCTTTTCCTGAGCGGTGTCGGGAAGGATAATCCCACCGGCAGTTTTCTCCTCGGATTCAACGCGGCGCACGACCACACGGTCGTGAAGTGGACGGAAGTTCATTTTAGCCATCGCTATTTTCCCAATTTTCTGAACCATTTACCTGTTGTTTAAACGACCGGAGCCGGTCGGAAACAGGGCCTCAAAAACTTTAGCACTCCCAGTAGGAGAGTGCTAACAAGGGGGAGATAGGCAGCAGACCGCCGCTTGTCAATGGATCGATGGAGAGGGCGGGGGGATTTACTGCAAATTTATCCGCCATGGCAGGCATCAAGGCGCATGCCCTGGATATCATCAGGCGGAATGATCGTTTGCCTTGCCGGCTGCTTCGTCAGCCCTGGAATACAGCCTGATGCTGCGTGGCGGGGAGATGAGATCGCCCGTTCCGAACGGGACGTCAAGGTCCAGCAGCCCGGTGGCCTGGTGGCGTTCTGTGATATCCGTTGCAATCACAGTGCTTCCGGCTCTTGCAGCACCTGGAACAATCTCTTCACCGGTCCGCCGGTTCGTTCCGGGCAGATAGGAGAGCAGGGCGCTAGCCGGGGCAAGCAGATGGCTGTAGCGCCGCCCGGCAAGGTGTCGCAGAGTTTTCCGGGTACCGCCAATTCCTGCCAGGGCAATTGAAATGTCCAGTTCGGCCAGCGAGAAAAGCGGATTCAGTCGTTCCTCCGCCTTGCTGTTTACGGCCTCCACAGCAATTACCGCGATAAACCGCTCCGCCAGTTTATGATCGCTTTTGAGTTTGCGGGACAGTATTTGCCAGTGATCGCTGTCTTCATATTCCGGACAGTGGAAACGGTAGAAAATACCTGCGGATTCTGAATCCTCGTCCATGGCGCGGCAGACCCGGGCCAGTTCGAACACCGCAAAATGATCGATCTCGGCCTTCTGGCGCGTGTCGAGACTGCTCAGCAGACTGCGTGTGGCATGCTCCATGCCATCGATTTCCACACAAGGCACCGCTTCCACATAGGCGATCTTGCGGGACAGCAGATCGATAACGGGCTGCAGTTTGATGCGCAGCGTCCCTTTATCCAGCGATCGGGCAACTTGCTGAAGGTACTGTTTGTGGTTCTTGTCAGCCAGTGCATCGCTTTCCTTGCCGGTTACAAGCCGCACGACATTTTCGTTCTCGAAGTCCAGCGACCAGTCGCGGTTGCTTTCGGCAGCTTTGGCAGCGTTTCCTGCCGGGTTTTCCGCCAGTTGGCGCGGATGTGAAGTGCCGGCGGAAAGCGCAGCCATCTGGCCAAGCATTTTGTCTTCCAGTTCATCCAGCCGTTCATCCATGCTGGCAAACTGCGCACGGTCGGGGTGATCGCGTTCGATCTGGTCCAGCCGGCGTACAATGTCGCTGTCGAAGGAAGATACCGCTGAAAGCCGTTTGCGGATCAGATGGCTGGAAATAGCCTGGCCGGAATAGATGGCCAGAACCATCAGGCAGCAGAAGACGGCTGCTGCTGCCATCACCGTATCCACTGCCGACAAGGCAAACAGCCCCCTTGCCGCGATAGCGGCAATGGCCGCGATCAAGGCGATCGCAAGGGGTAGACCGATCTTGCCGAGCATACGCATGACTGGAATTCTCCGCCGCAACACCGGCAAAAGCTGCCGTGCCGCCACCAAACTCCCCATAGTAAACACCAAGCTGGCGGCTTCTCAAAGCCCATCCCGCCTGGATGGTAAGCAAACATGATTAAATGGCCGCTCAAAAATGTTGATACAGCCTTGTCCAGCAGGCGCGACTTTGGCTTGCAACGGGCGCGACACTCTGGTCATAAGGGCGTCAATGTGAAACATGCAGGCTGCGGGCCTCAATTTCGGAAGGATGCGGAATGAACACGGCTGTGCCGGCAAGCGAAAAACCGGCAGCGCCCCGGATCGATGGCCTGTCACGAATTGCCGATGGCTACGATCTGCTTTTGTGCGACGTATGGGGCGTGCTGCATAACGGGCTGGCGGCCAAGCCGGCGGCGGTCAGCGCACTTTCCTCTTTTCGCCAGGGCGGCGGTACGGTAGTGATGATCACCAATGCGCCCCGCCAGCGCAAATCGGTCTTTGCCCAATTGGCAAAGCTCGGCGTTCCGTCCGGCACTTTTGATACCGTGGTGACGTCAGGCGATGTGACGCGCAGCCTTATTGCACAGGGCCCCGCGAAGATCCTTCACATCGGCACGGAAAAGGATCTCAACCTCTTTGAGGGTCTCAACGTGGAACTGGTTGGCGAGGATGAAGCGGAAGTCGTCGTGTGCTCTGGTCCGTGGGATGAACAGACCGAGACGCCGGAAGACTACACACCGCTTCTTGCCCGGCTTAAGGACCGTGGTCTCAGCATGATCTGCGCCAATCCCGATATCGTCGTGGAGCTTGGTGACCGACTGATTTACTGCGCCGGTGCCATCGCACGCGAATACGAGCGTTTGGGCGGCAAAACGCAAATTGCCGGAAAGCCCTACAGACCGATCTATGACCTGGCCCTTTCCGAAGCCGGGCGCATTGCCGGAAAAACGTTTGACAGCAAGCGCATTCTGGCCATCGGGGATGGCATGCCGACAGATATCGCCGGGGCCGCCGCTTATGGGGTCGATGCGCTTTACATCAGCGGCGGCATCCACGCACAGGAATACGGTGCGCCAGAGGAGCCCGATCATAACCTTGTGGGCCGCTTTCTGGCCGGACATGACGCCCATCCGGTGGCCTACATGCCCCGGCTGGAATGGTAGCAGGGCGTGTTGGCCGCCATGCAGGGCACTTTGAGCGACTGGTATGAATCAACATCCGGCCTGCCGGCCCGTCTTCAGGGCGGAGTTGTGGCCATCGGCAATTTCGACGGTGTGCATCTGGGACACCGGGCGGTGCTGGAGCAGACACTGGAAATTGCCCGTACAACATCCGTTCCGGCACTGGCGCTGACCTTCGAACCCCATCCAAGAACCTTTTTCCGCCCGCAGCAGCCGGTATTCCGCCTGACAGGTGCCCGGCGCAAGGCCCACCTGCTGCTGGACGCTGGCATGGATGGTGTGGTCAGCGAACCCTTTGACGATGGTCTTGCCCGGCAGACAGCTGAAGATTTTCTGCAGAAGCACCTCCAGCAGGGCTTGAAGGTTTCCCACGTGGTTGCCGGTCACGACTTTCATTTCGGCCGGAACCGGGGCGGAACCCCCGATCTGTTGATGCAATGGGGCAGGGAACATGGTTTCGGTGTGACGCTGATCGATGCCTTTAACGATCCGCAACAGCCATCCAGCATCGTTTCTTCCTCCCGGATCAGAACCGCGCTGGGCGAAGGAGATGTCGCTACCGCCAACCGGTTGCTGGACCGGCCATTCGATGTAGCGGGCACCGTTGTGGAAGGCGCCCGGCTTGGCCGCACGCTCGGCTATCCCACGGCCAATCTGAAGCTTCCGGAAGAAACGCAGCTTCGCCATGGCGTCTACGCGGTGCGCCTGCAGCGGGCTGATGGCAGCCTGCATGACGGTGTGGCGAGTTTCGGCCGGCGCCCCACCTTCGACAACGGGGCACCGCTGCTGGAAACCTTCATTTTCGATTTTTCCGGCGACCTCTACGGCGAAGCGGTAACGGTTTTCTTTCATGGCTGGATACGGGCGGAAGAGAAGTTCGAAAGTGCCGAAGCGCTGGTCTATCAAATGGATGAGGACAGCCTGGCCGCGCGCCGGATACTTGAACGCAGTCCGCCCGTTACGGTGCAATGACGACGCTTGCGGCAAAGCGCCGGCGCATCCTTGTGACCGGCGGCACGTCCGGAATTGGCCTGGAACTCGTCCGCCGCTGGGTAAAGCGCCACGAGATCATTGCCACCGGGCGCTCCTTTCCTGAAGAACTTTCAGACCTGGCGGCGCAGAACCCGGGCCTTACCCATTCAAGGACCGATCAGGCAAAGCCGAGGGATGCAGCTGGCCGGATTGCGGCGGCGATTACAGCGCGCGGCTGGGAGATGCTCGATCACGCGGTGCTCAATGCCGGCACCGGCTTTGTCTGTGATCCGGCGGACGAGGATATCGCGCGAATTCTGGAAACGCTGACCACCAATCTGACGGCTTCCATGGTGCTGGCCCATCATCTTTTCCCGCTGCTTGAAAAGGGTGGGGGAACGCTGACGCTGATCGGTTCGACGGCGCATCGCGGGGCTCCGGCCTTTGCAAGTTATGCCGCCTCCAAGGCGGGCCTGAACGGCTTTGCCCGCTCGCTGCGCGAAGAGTGGCGCGGCCGGGTGCGGGTGCAAATCCTTCATCCCGGTCCCACCCGCACAACCATGCATCAAAAGGCCGGACTGGATACCGGCAGGGCAGGCGCGTTCTTCACACCGCCGGCTGCCATGGCGGCGATGATCGATCACGCCATCGCCCGCCGGGTTGCGGTCCGCAGGCTTTCCTTCCTGCGTTATTGGTCGGGCGAAGGCCTTTTGGCTCGGGGGCTGTGAAGTGGCGAAGAAAAGGGCATTGATCACCGGCACATCCATGGGGCTTGGCAGGGCATTTGCTGAAAAACTGGTGCAGGACGGCTGGCAATTGGTAACCGTTGACCGTCATGCTCACACCGGACGGGAGTTTTCTGCAACGAATGGCGTTCATTTTCAGTGCGACCTGTCAGAGCCTGCTGAAGTTGAAAAACTGCTGACCCGCCTTGCACGGAAAGAAACGTTTGATCTTGTCATCCTGAATGCGGGCGCCAATGCTACGGGCCGGTTTGAAGTGATTGATGCCGATGCGATCCCCAGGCTCGTTCATCTCAACGCTTTCGCTCCCATGGCACTTGCTGCCGGTCTTGCCCGCGCCGGCAAACTGAATGCAGGTTCCAATCTGGTGTTCGTCTCCTCGCTTTCCCATTTCACCGCCTATCCCGGCGCGTCGGTTTATGCCGCAACCAAGGATGTGATTGCCATCTACGCAAAAAGCATCCGCAAGCCGTTTGCCCGGCAGGGTATCTCGGTCAGTTGTGCCTTTCCCGGGCCGTTGCGCACCGCCCATGCCGAGCGTCACGCACCGAAAGGGGCCAAGGCGGAAAAACGCATGTTGCCGCAGGAGGCAGCGCAGAAAATTCTGGCCGGTGCCCTTTCCGGCAAACCGACGATCATTCCAGGTTTCGGGCCGGTGTTCTTTTCCTTTGCGGGAAGGGGGTTTCCAGGCTTGGCGGCACGGGCCATGCGCCGCCTGATCTATGACAGGCTGGACCGCGAGGTGTGGTGATTAAACCCGAAAACGTCGATCAATGGCATGTCGGTTCGATGAAACAATCTTTATTCCGCTTTCCTGCAGGGCCGCCGGATTGATCAGATAATTGAAGGCATTCGGTGCGATGATACAGGGAACCTGCAGAACCATACCCTCGTCCTTTTCCACGAAATCCTGCCAGATTTGCCGGGTAACCATGACATCGTCCTGCCACCCGGTGCGCAGTTGTGGTTCTTTTATGACAACATCATCGGGTATCCGGATTTCCAGCAATTGATAGAAATCCGGCAGAAGCGCCAGATCGGCATGAACCAGCATTTCCAGCAATGCGGTTGAGACATGATCGGAGGTATAGACAATGGGAGTGCCGCGATGGTTCCACCGCGCTGCATAAATCATCCCGCCACGGCCCGACAAGTCGGCGAAAGCGGAGATGCGCCAGACTTTCATCGGTTATGAATACATGCCGAATTCAATGTGCCCCAACACTTCCGAGACGTGGAATGCACCGGACTCAGACTTCAGAAGTTCCATGGGAATGGCACCGTTCAAAGCCCGGTTTGGGCGGCGCAGCCATAAATTGGCTTTCTCTCTTGTACCCAGAACCCGTTCTGCGTGCTCCATGATGCGCTCAAGACGCAACACACGGTCCGACTCGTCAAGCGGTAGCGGTTTTGGGCTCTTTTTCCTGCGGTCAAGGGTACGCCGGGGCGCCACAACCTCGGCGATTTCCCCGGCCGAAAACCCCAGGGACTTCAGCTTTTCCAATCGGCTTGCCGGCACTTTGAAGGCGCTGACAGAAGGGTTCGTCCCTGCACGCGCTTTCTCGTCAACCGCTGGTGCTGCTGCCTGAATGTTGTTACTCATTGCCGCCTCTCTTTGCCATTTGCCATATAGAGTATGCGCATTTGGCGCAAAATTCAAGAACAAGCCTATTTATTCGCCCTCTGCCTGCTGCTATGGAAGCGCCATGAAAAAGCGCCCCGCCTTCGCCTTTGCCATACGAATTACCGGCCCGGTCCCGGCCTGAGCCTTGTCGGCCAGCCGGGTCCCGGGAAGCGTTGTTGTCTGGGTTGTACCGGCATGCGCCGCACGGCCTTTTCCCTGCAAGTTCGAGTAAACCGCAAGGTCCCCGCCGCTTGATTGCAAGCGGGCACACCACCGATTGAGAACAATGACTGACAAGAACACCCAAGACCGAGACTGGTCTCAAACGCTTTATCTGCCGAAAACCGAGTTTCCCATGCGCGCCGGCTTGCCGAAGAAGGAGCCGGAAATCGTCGCCCGCTGGCAGGAAATGGACCTCTACCGCCTGCTGCGCGAGGATGCGAGGGACCGCCCGCTCTACGTGCTGCATGACGGCCCGCCCTATGCCAATGGCAACATCCATATCGGCCATGCACTCAACAAGATCCTGAAGGACGTCATCACCCGTTCCTTCCAGATGCGTGGTTACAACTCGAACTATGTGCCCGGCTGGGATTGTCACGGCCTGCCGATCGAATGGAAGATCGAGGAACAATACCGCGCAAAGGGCAAAAACAAGGACGAGGTGCCGGTCAACGAATTCCGCAGGGAATGCCGCGAATTTGCCCAGCACTGGATCGATGTACAGACCGAGGAATTCAAGCGCCTGGGCGTTGAGGGCGATTTCAAACAGCCCTACACCACGATGAATTTCAAGGCAGAGGCCCGCATCGCTGGTGAACTGTTGAAATTCGCCATGTCCGGACAGCTCTATCGCGGCTCCAAGCCGGTGATGTGGTCCGTGGTCGAGCGCACCGCACTGGCCGAAGCCGAAGTCGAGTATCAGGATTACGAGTCCGACACGATCTGGGTGAAGTTTCCTGTTACAGCTGGCTCCGATGAACTGTCGGATGCCTTCGTCGTTATCTGGACGACGACGCCCTGGACCATCCCCGGCAACCGCGCCATCTCCTATTCCAGCCGCATTGGTTACGGTCTTTACGAGGTCACGGCGGCCGAAAACGACTTTGGCCCGCGCCCGGGCGAGAAGCTGATCTTTGCCGACAAGCTGGCGGCAGGTTCCTTCGAAAAAGCAAAGCTCGAATACAAGCGCCTGCGCGATGTTGCAGCAGACGAACTGGCGGCCCTTGCCTGTGCCCATCCGTTGAAGGGCTTTGGCGGCGGCTACGAATTTGCCGTTCCCCTGCTGGAAGGCGATCACGTTACCGACGATGCCGGTACCGGCTTTGTCCACACTGCCCCTGGCCATGGCCGGGAGGATTTTGATGCCTGGATGGACAACGCCCGCGATCTTGAGGGGCGGGGCATTTCTCCCGCCATCCCCTTCACCGTGGACGATGCGGGCTATTTTACCAAGGATGCACCAGGCTTCGGTCCTGACCGGGAAGAGGGCGCAGCCCGCGTCATCGATGACAAGGGCAAGAAGGGCAACGCCAATCAGGCGGTCATCACCGCGCTGATCGAGGCCGACCGGCTGTTTGCCCGTGGCCGCCTGAAACACACCTATCCCCATTCATGGCGCTCGAAGAAGCCGGTAATCTTCCGCAACACGCCGCAATGGTTCGTCTATATGGACAAGGATTTGGGTGACGGCTCGACCTTGCGTTCGCGTGCGCTCAACGCCATCGACGACACCCGCTTTGTGCCGTCCGCCGGTCAGGTGCGCCTGCGTTCGATGATTGCCGAGCGGCCCGACTGGGTGCTGTCGCGCCAGCGCGCCTGGGGCGTGCCGATATGCGTCTTTGCCGATGAAGACGGCAATGTGCTCAAGGACGAAGCCGTCAATGCCCGCATTCTCGAAGCCTTCAAGGCTGAAGGAGCAGATGCCTGGTTTGCCGAAGGGGCAAAGGAGCGTTTTCTCGGCAACGACCATGATCCCGCCAAATGGATAAAGGTCACGGACATTCTCGACGTGTGGTTCGATTCAGGTTCCACCCATGCCTTTACGCTTGAAGATCGCGACGATCTGAAATGGCCGGCCGACGTCTATCTGGAAGGATCGGACCAGCACCGTGGCTGGTTTCATTCCTCCTTGCTGGAAAGTTGCGGCACGCGCGGCCGTGCGCCCTATGAGACCGTTATCACCCATGGCTTCACCATGGCTGAGGACGGCCGCAAGATGTCGAAGTCACTCAACAACCAGGTCTTTCCACAGGATGTGATGAACAAGTCCGGCGCAGACATTCTGCGCCTTTGGGTGATGACCACCGACTACTGGGAAGACCAGCGCCTCGGCCAGACCATCATCCAGACCAACATCGACGCCTATCGCAAACTCAGAAACACCATCCGCTGGATGCTCGGTACCCTTGCCCACGATGCAGGGGACGAAGTAGTGCCTGCCGACATGCCGGAGCTGGAGCGGCTGATGCTGCACCGGCTGCGGGAACTCGATGGCGTCGTCAACACCGGCTATGACAGTTTTGACTTCAAGCGCATCGCTCACCATCTGCTCGATTTCATGGTCACCGACCTGTCGGCATTCTATTTCGATATCCGCAAGGACACGCTCTATTGCGATGCGCCTTCGAGTCTGCGCCGCAAGGCGGCGCTGCAGGTCGTGCGTCTCGTTTTCGAGCGCGTGGTCACCTGGCTCGCCCCCATGTTGCCCTTTACCATGGAAGAAGCCTGGCTTGAGCGGTTCCCGCAGGCCCGCTCCGTGCATCTGGAACAGTTCCGCAAATGCCCCGAGGACTGGCGCGATGATGCGCTGGCTGCCAAATGGAAGAAGGTTCGCCGGGTGCGCCGTGTGGTTACCGGCGCGCTGGAGATCGAGCGCCGTGAAAAGCGCATTGGCTCCTCGCTCGAATCGGCTCCTGTTGTCCACATCACCGATGATGAACTGATGGCCGCGGTTGAAGGGCTTGATCTTGCCGAAATCTGCATCACAAGCCAGATCGGCGTATCCGCCGATGCGCCGCCTGCAGATGCCTTCATGCTGGACGAGGTTTCCGGCGTTGGCGTGGTTCACAAACCCGCGCAAGGCAGGAAATGCGCCCGATCATGGCGGATTTTGCCGGAAGTCGGCTCTGATCCCGATTATCCAGAGCTTTCGCTGCGCGACGCTGCTGCTGTGCGCGAGATCGACGCAAAAGCCTGATTCCCGGCGTTATCAGCCGCATCATCGGCCTGAACCGGCATCTTCAGCGTTAACCCCGTTGGCGGTTTACGGCGCACAGGAGCGGGAATCCTCCCACCGCGCGGAGCTGTCGCATTGATTCAGGGGGGATAATGCGATATTTTCATCGCGTGCCGGAAATACGCCGTATTTCTGGCTATGCATGCGCACGATACCGGACAAGCCGGCTCAGACCGGAGTTTGAGTGCAACGCGTGACAAGGCTCAGGGGAGCGCTGTGATTACTGAAAAATCCACAATGGTGCTGGCCGGCGTCCTGCTGGCTTCTGCAACGCTTTCAGGCTGTGTAGGCGGCACCACCTATGGAACCGGCGTCGCCCAGGAAAAGGCGACGGTGAGCGATCTTGCGAACATCCTCTCGTTCCGCAAGAAGCGTCCCCAGAAAATCGACTATGATCCCCGGCCCGATTTGGTGGTTCCCGAGGAGAAACAGCTGATCGAGCCAACGCAGAGTGCCGAAGTGGACGATCAAGCCTGGCCGGAAACCCCCGAACAAAGAATTGCCCGCGTTCGCGAGGAGGCTGAATCGGTGCGTGGCGATATTGTCGAGGAAATGCGGTTTGCCCGCAGCACCAAGAATTTCCGTTCAGCCGGTCCGGGCGATGCCCCCAAGGGAGAAGGCATCCCCAATGTAAACTGCGATCCGAGCGGCATTTCGGCGCGCCGCTGTACCCCATCGGAAATTTCCAAGGCAGTGCGCGCTGAACGCAAGGAAATCGCCTCGGTCGGCAAGACCGGCCATCAGCGCCGCTATCTGACGGAACCGCCGATTGAATACCGCACCTATTCGGAAAATGCGCCGGTCGGCGATCAGGGCTACACAGAAGAAGAACTGGCCAAGGCGGCAGCAGATCGCAAACGCCGTGAGCTCGAAGAAGCCACCAGGCCAAGTCTGTAGGGGCCTGGAGCCTAATTCCGCAGTTTCTTGAAGAATTCCGTCAGCAATTCATTGGCGCGGATTTCCTGTATTCCCGAATAGACTTCCGGCCGGTGGTGGCAGGCTGCGCTGGAATAAAACCGTGTGCCGTTTTCCACCGCGCCGCCTTTTGGGTCGGATGCGGCATAGTAAAGCCGCCGGATGCGCGCAAAACTGATGGCCGCCGCACACATGGCACAGGGCTCCAGCGTTACCGTAAGATCACAATCGGTCAGCCGTTCGTTTTCAAGCGCGCGGCATGCCTCGCGGATCACAAGAATTTCCGCATGGGCAGTAGGATCGTTCTGCTCGCGGGTCCGGTTGCCCGCCCGTGCGACAAGCCTGCCATCCTTCGAGATGACCGCACCCACCGGAATTTCGCCCCGGGCACCGGCCGCGGCGGCTTCTTCCATCGCAATGTCCATCCAGCCGCTCAACATTGGCTCCGGTTTTTTGCGCCACTGACACAATGGTGGCTGTTCGCCGAACTCAAAACCGTCTAAATCATCCCGTCATGCAAGACAAACCTGAAACCACACACACACCGGCCGGGCAAGAAGACAAGCCGGAGCGGATTGCCAAGCGCATGGCCCGTGCCGGCCTTTGCTCGCGGCGCGAAGCGGAGGCCTGGATTGCTGCAGGCAGGGTCCGTCTTAACGGCAAGGTGCTGAACACGCCGGCGGTGACCGTCAGCAACGCAGATCATATCGAGGTGGACGGTGAGGTTTTGCCGGCGAAGGACCGCACGCGGCTGTGGCTTTATCACAAGCCGTCCGGACTGGTGACGACAAACCGCGATCCTGAAGGACGCAAAACGGTGTTCGATGCCCTGCCGGAAAACCTGCCGCGCGTTATCACGGTGGGCCGGCTTGATATCAACACCGAGGGTCTGATGCTGTTGACCAATGATGGCGGCCTTGCACGGGTTCTGGAATTGCCCGATACCGGCTGGTTGCGCCGATATCGGGTGCGTGTTCACGGTTCGGTCAACCAGCAACAACTCGACACACTCAAGGAAGGGATCGCCGTTGACGGGGTTCTCTACGGCTCCATCGAGGCAGTGCTGGAGCGCACCCAGGGAACCAATGCCTGGATCACCATGGCGTTCCGGGAAGGAAAAAACCGCGAAGTCAAACAGGTCCTGGGGACGCTGGGTCTTGCCGTCACCCGCCTCATCCGTGTTTCCTACGGTCCCTTTCAGCTTGGCGATCTTGAACCCGGCACGGTACGCGAAATCAGGGGCCGCACCCTTCGCGACCAGTTGGGCGCCCGGTTGATCGACAAGGCCGGGGCGCAGTTCGAAACCGCTGCACCCAACCCCGCCCTCAAACCAAACAGCGTCCAGCCTGCAACGCAAAAAAAGAGCCCTGCAAAAAAGGCATCAAGGGGCAAGCGGTACAATACGGGCAACAGAAAACCCGCCGCCGAGGAAGCGCTGGACAAACTGTCGACACGGCCCGCCAAAAAGCGCAAACCAAAGGTCGCCCGCAAGGTATCGCCTGCAGTGCCACAAAAGGGGAAACCCGGTGCGGATCGTCGGCGGTAAGTTTGGCGGGCGGCGGCTGGCCGGCCCAAAGTCAAACACAAACAGAGGCCTGATCCGGCCGACCAGCGACCGCAATCGCGAGAGCCTGTTCAACATTCTGGCAGCCCGCATGGATGTTACCGGCAAGCGGGTGATCGACCTGTTTGCCGGCACCGGTGCGCTCGGTCTCGAGGCATTGTCCCGGGGCGCGTCCTATGCGCTGTTTGTCGACAACAGCACCGAAGGCCGCGCCCTGCTCAGAACCAATATCGAGCAATTGGGGCTGCAGGGCTGCACCCGGATTTTCAGGCGCGATGCCACCAGGCCCGGCCCGTGCGGAAACATGCCGCCATTTGATCTCGCCTTTCTCGATCCACCCTACGCCAAGGGGCTGGGAGAGCGTGCGCTTGCCGCATTAAGGGATGGCGGCTGGCTGGCTGACGATGCCCTCGTGATATTGGAGGAAAATACGGCAGCCATGCCTGGCTCATTTGACGGCTATGACGTGCTGGACCTGCGAACCCGTGGCGAGACGTCCATCGCCATTCTTTCGCCGTCTGAAACGCTTCACCGATGAACGTCTTGTGATGAAAGCCTGTGAATTTGCGCTGTTCATTTGACGGCAGCCCGGTATGTTTCCCCGTAGTTTTGTGGAGTATTTCTGCGAGCTGTAGTTCCGGTTTGATCCGTCAATGGGAGGTTTCCATCCTGAGCTTTCGAATTCGTATCGCCGCTGTTTGCCTGGCTGTTGCTTGCACCCTGGCAGCGTTTGCCGGCGCAAGCGCAGGCACTGCAGCAGGAAAGCCGGAGATATCCCGGTTTCTGCTTGCCAACGGCTTGGAAGTGGTGGTCATTCCGGACCGCCGCGCACCCGTCGTCACCCACATGGTCTGGTACAAGAGCGGTTCGGCGGAGGACCCAAGAGGAAAATCCGGCCTTGCACATTTCCTTGAGCATTTGATGTTCAAGGGAACCAGAAACGTTCCTGCCGGTGAATTTTCCGGCAAGGTGGCTGAAATCGGCGGGCAGGAAAATGCCTTCACCACCGTGGATTTCACCGCCTATTATCAGAAGGTTTCACCCCAGGCGCTGGAAATGGTCATGTTCTACGAGGCCGACCGCATGGCGAATCTGGTTTTAACCGAGGCCGTCATCGAACCGGAAAAGAATGTGATTTTGGAGGAGCGCCGCTCGCGGGTCGATTCAAGTCCGGGCGGTATTTTGGGCGAAACGGTTGCAGCCCTGCTTTACAAGCATCACCCCTACGGCATTCCGATCATTGGCTGGGAACACGAGATCAAGGGTCTTGCCCTTGACGATGCCATGCAGTTTTACAAGCAGCACTATCGGCCGGACAATGCCGTGCTGGTGGTTGCCGGCGATGTCGAGGCGCAAAACGTGCTGGAATTGGCGAGCCGCACCTATGGCAAGCTGCCGCCTGGTGAAGGAGTGGTGCCGGTCAACCGGGTTGTTGAACCCGAGCCGGTGGCAGCACGCTCTGCCGAATATTTTGACGAGCGGGTGACAACCCCCTCCTTCGAGCGTTTCTACCTCGTTCCCTCCTATCAGACGGCACAGCCGGGAGAAGCCGAAGCGCTCGATCTGCTGGCATCGATCCTCGGCGGGTCAACCACCGCACGCATTTACCGCAAGCTGATTGTAGAAGATGAAATCGCCACGGGGGCAGGGGCCTGGTTTCAGGGCGCTTCCAGGGGCCAGACCCGTTTCGGCCTCTATGGCAGGCCGCGCGGCAAATTCACCGTGGAAGACGTGGAGCGCGCCATTGCGGACGTACTCGACGACATCATCGAGAACGGGGTCAGCGAGGAAGAACTGAACCGCCAGCGCAATGCCCTGCTGAAAAGCGTCATTTTCGAGCGCGACAGCCAGACGACCCTTGCCCGCCTCTACGGCACGGTTCTTTCGCTGGGCGGTAAGATCGAGGACATCCACCAATGGCCGGATCGCATTGCCGCCGTAACCGTTGAGGACGTCAATGCTGTGGCACGCAAATATCTGCGCCCGCAGCGCTCCGTTACCTCCTATTTAAGGCCCAAGCCATGAACCGGAATTTTCCGCTGTTTCCTGCCACTCTGCGCTTTTTGGCGGTCTTGCTCATGGTGGTGGGCACGGTAACTGGCGCGCAGGCCGCCGACACCCGAGAAGTTACTTCGCCTTCAGGGATACGGTTCTGGATTGTTGAAGACTACACCGTTCCCATAGTGACACTGTCCTTCGAGTTTAAAGGGGGCGCCAATCAGGATCCGGCCGGAAAAGCCGGCCTTGCCGCCGTGCTTGCGGCAATGATGGATGAGGGAGCCGGCGGCATGGATGCTGCCGAGCTCAAGGCCGAGCTTGAGGCGCGCGGTATTGAAATGGGATTTTCCTCCGGCCGCGATGCCCTTAGTGGCGGCATGCGCGTTTTGGCAGAGGAAGTTCAAGGCGCGTTCACATTGCTCGCCGGCATTCTGGCAGCACCGGCATTCGAGGAGCAGGCGTTGGAACGCATCCGTGCAGGCTTCATTCAGCGGGCTGTGCGCAGCAAAACCAGTCCGCGGGCCATTCTAGCAAACACCATGCGGGACAACCTGTTTTCCAGGCACCCCTACAGCCTGGGCTCGCGCGGAGACGAGCGAACGCTTGCCCGCATCACCCGCCGGGATATCGTTGAACAGCACCAGCGCATTATGGCGCGCGACAACCTGACCATAGGCATCGTCGGTGCAATTGCGCCGCAGGATGCTGCAAGGATGGTGGATGAAGCCTTCTCCGCCCTGCCTGCAAATGCCGCCCTGGAGCCCGTTGGCGATGTCGAGCCGGTGTTTGGTTTCAAAAAGCACATCGAATTCAATACGCCGCAAACAACGGTTTCCATTGCCCTGCCGGGGGTCAAGCGTGCCGATCCCGATTTCTTTGCCGCCTATCTGATGAACCACATTCTTGGCGGCGGCACATTCTCCTCGCGGCTGTATGATGAAGTCCGGGAAAAGCGCGGCCTTGTCTACAATATCGGGTCGAATCTGAGCACGCTTCGCCACAGTGCCTATCTTTCCGCGGGATTTTCCACGAGGCCCGACCAGGCAGGACAGGCACTCGATCTCATGCTTGATGAAATACGCAGCATGGCCGAGAACGGACCGGAAGCAGGCGAACTGGAAGCGGCCAAGAAATTCGTTCTTGGCGCCTATGCGATCAACAACCTCGATACCTCGGCCAAGATTGCCGACGGGCTGGTTCGTCTTCAGGCCGAGGCGCTGCCCATTGATTATGTCGAGAAAAGGCCTGAATACATCAACTCGGTCACGCTCGATGATGTAAGGGAAATCGCATCGCGCCTGCTCTCGGTGGAACCGGCCATCGTCACCATCGGACCGCAGCCCGTGCTCCGGGATGCCGCGGCGAACTGACCGCTAACTGCAAAGCGTTGGCATGAGCATGGACCGGCGGTCCTCCATTGTGTATGGGCAGGCCAGTTCCGGTTTCATGCGGGAAAACTACGTATGACAAATCAAAAAAAGGTTGCCCTGGCATTGGGCGGCGGCGGTGCGCGGGGCATTGCCCATATCCATGTTCTCAAGGCGTTTGACGATCTGGGCGTCACGCCGGCGGCGATATCCGGTTCGTCTATCGGCGCCATTGTTGGGGCCGGCTATGCATCGGGCATGAGCGGTGCGGACATCGAGGAACTCTTGCTGGGAGCGTTCGGCAACCGCACCGCGGTGTTTGCCAGTTTGTGGAAGTTGCGTCCCCAGCCGTTGCGTGCGTTTTCCGGCGCGGTGCCGTTTGGCCAGATGGACATTGAAATGGTGCTGGAGACGTTCCTGCCGGAAACCTTTCCCCATACCTTTGATGAGCTGTCGGTTCCGCTTTCCATTACCGCGACCGATTATTATGGCAATGCGCTGAAGGTGCTGGACACCGGCGACCTGCGAAAGGCCGTGGCAGCTTCTGCCGCCATTCCGGTGGTCTTTGTTCCGGTTATCATCGATGGCTGTGTGCTGATTGATGGCGGCATCAACAATCCCCTGCCGTTCGACCTGCTCGACAGCGCGAAATACAGGGTCGTTGCCGTGGATGTCGTCGGCCTGCCCATGGGAACGCCCGGCAAGCTGCCTTCCCGGATCGATTCTGCCTTTGGTGCCAGCCAGCTGATGATGCAGTCGATCACCGGACTAAAACTCAGAACCGATCCGCCCGACCTCTTTCTGCGGCCCAAGGTCGATGCCTACCGGGTCCTCGATTTTCTCAAGGTGCGCGAAATCCTTGCCGAAACCGCACCGGTATACGAAGAGGCTAAACGCGGTCTGGAACGCCTGCTGGAAGCAGACACACTCTAGAGACCCGCTCCCCGGCCGGAGGAAAACGGTGAATTGGCCACGGCCGGCACATAGACGCTGATGCCCTCTTTTGCAGCCTGGCGAGGCAGGCTGCGCAGAACGACGTGACAGGCCACAAGCGCCAGAATGCCGAACAGTGCGCCGCCCAGCCCCCAGCCGATGATGATGCCTTCTGCTCCCCAGCGGCTGCCCACATGGGCAAAGGGAATGACGCCCAGTGTCGCCCGCCCCCAGTTGAAAAAGGTGGAATAGATGGGGTGGTCGAGATTGTTGAAGGCGGCATTTGCAACGAACAGGAAGCCGGCGAATATCTGCGTTCCGGCAACCAGATAGCAGAAGACGGCGATCATCTGCTGCGCATCGCCCTTGGCGCCGAATACGAAGATGATCAGATCTTTCAGAAGCGCCAGCAGGCCCCACATGGCGACGACATAGACCAGCGTGAATACCAGCGAGTCACGCATGGCGCTGTTGACGCGGTCAAGACGGCCTGCACCGTAATTCTGCGCAAGGATCGGGCCAACGGCGCCCGAAAGCGCAAAGATGGCGGCAAAGGCAAGGGGAATGATCCGCCCCACGATCGCCCAGCCGGCAACCGCATCATCGCCGAAACCTGCGATGGCGCCCGTCACATAGGCATTGCCGACCGGTGTTGCCACCTGGGTGAGAACGGCGGGGCCGGCAATGCGAAGGAAGGGGGCTGTAAAGGCATGCAATTCCTCTCCGCTTGGCATGCGCACCATGTCGTGCACGCGCACCGTGCCATGAAGGCCGACGATCACGAAAAGTACGCGCACGATCACCACTGAAATCGCCGCGCCGGTTATTCCCAGATCAAAATAGAAAATCAGCAACGGGTCGATGGCGGCAGCCGATAGACCGGAGGAAAGCGTGACATACATTGCCCGCTTGGCATCGCCTTTGGCACGCAGCAGCCCGGCGCTTGCCATGCCAATCCCGAGCAGAGGGATGGAAGGAATGGTGATGGCCATGAAACCGGCCGCAATTTCCTTCGTGCGCCCCTTTGCGCCGAGGAGATCAAGCGACCATCCGATCAACGTAAAAAGCACGACGGCCATTATAATGGCCATGACAAGCATGAAGATCAGCGATGCCCCCGCATAGGCCTTGGCCCGCCTTTCATTGCCGGAGCCGATGGCGCGTGCGGTGAGCGCGCCTGCCGCGATCGTCAGGCCGATGCACACCGAAACGGCAAAAAACATGATGGTGGAGGCATAGCCGATTGCCGCCGCCAGTTCCTGCTGGCCAAGCAGCGAGATATAGAAAAGGTTGGCAAGGTCGACCAGAAAGATGGCAACCAGGCCCAGCGCGCCGGTCGTCGACATGACCACCACATGACGCATGGTGGAGCCGGTCAGAAAAGCCGGGCCGTTCTGTACCCCTTTAGCTGGTGTTTTGGCCAAGGTAGAAGCGCCCCGTAATTCAGACCATCGCAGACATTTTCATTGCCTCCTGCGCCCTGGAGGCCGACCTGTCAACACACGCTCGGCAATTGCCACCTTGAAGCGGGCGGTGCAACGCCCTATGGAACGCACGGTCCGTATGCATTATGGGAAAGGAACGCCGTTTGGTGGTTCAGTTTGAAAGCCTTGAAGAAGATGCCAGCCGCCTCGTCTCTGCAGCGCTGAAGGCCGGTGCTGACCAGTGTGACGTTGTCGTTACAAAAGGGCAGTCCGTTGGTGTTTCGGTCCGCGAAGGCAAGGTGGAAAACACCGGCAGTGCGGAGGGCGATGATTTTTACCTTCGCGTTTTTTCCGGCAAGCGCGTTGCCACGGTATCGACCAACCAGGTTAGTGACCTGGCGATGGTCGCAGAACGCGCCGTCGCCATGGCCCGCGTTTCGCCGGAAGACCCGTTTCAGGATCTGGCGCCGCGCGAAGACCTGATCACCGAAATCCCCGATCTTGACCTGCTGGAATCCTCCCCGCCCGATCCTGCCCGGCTGCAGGAGGCAGCGCTTGAGGCGGAAGACGCCGGGCTGGCCGTCACCGGCGTTTCCAAATCAATGGGAGCATCTGCGGGCTGGGGCATCTCCGGTTTCGTGCTTGCCACCTCTGCCGGGTTTTCCGGCAGCTATGCCCGTTCGGGCTGTTCGGTGTCGGCTTCCATGGTCAGCGGCGATGGCGACACGATGGAGCGCGACTACGACTTTTCCAGTGCCGTCCATCGCGGCGATCTGAGGAGCCCGGCGGAAATCGGCAGGACAGCCGGGGAGCGCGCCGTGCGCCGCGCCAATCCCAGAAAGGTCGACAGTGGCAATTATCCGGTGATTTTCGACCGGCGTCTTGCCGGCGGCCTTCTTGCAAGCCTGCTGGGTGCCATCAATGCAGCTTCGGTGGCTCGCAAAACCAGTTTCCTGCGGGACCGGCTGGGCGAACAGATTGCTGCTTCCGCGATCACGGTAACCGACGACCCGCTGCGAAAGCGGGGGTTGGGTTCAAGGCCTTTCGATGGTGAAGGCCTGGCCTGCAAACCACTGGTTCTTGTCGACAAGGGACAGTTGACCACCTGGTTGCTGGACGGGGCGACAGCCCGCGAACTCGATCTTCAAACCAATGCGCGTGCCTCGCGCAGCGGCTCGGGCACATCGCCATCCTCCACCAATGCCTGGATTGCCAATGGCAGCAAGTCACCACAGGAATTGGCGCGCGACATCGGCACCGGTTTCCTGTGTACCGAAACCATCGGACACGGCATCAACATGGTAACCGGCGATTATTCCAAGGGCGCCAGTGGTTTTTGGATCGAAAACGGAAAGATCACCCATCCGGTTGCGGAGATCACCATCGCCGGCAATCTCAAGGACATGTTCATGGCAATGACACCGGCCAATGATCTGGAGTTCCGGGGTGCAACGAATGCGCCGTCCCTGCTGATCGAGGGCATGACCATTGGCGGCAAATGATCCTGCTCCGCTTTCTGCCGATCTTCAGCTGATCGAAAAAGCTGCCAAACAAGCAGGCCGGATCGCCATGACGTTTTTCAGGGCCGACAATCAGGTCTGGCACAAGCATGGCAATTCTCCCGTCTCGGAAGCTGATTTTGCCGTTGACCGCTTCCTGATCGAAACCCTGCGGGCGGCACGTCCTGGCTATGGCTGGCTTTCTGAGGAAACCGAGGACAGCGGCGAGCGGCTTTCGGCAAGCCGCATCTTCGTCGTTGATCCCATCGATGGAACAAGAGGGTTCATCGATGGCAGAAAGGAATGGTGCATCTCTGTTGCGGTGGTGGAAAACGGCGTTCCGGTTGCCGGCGTTCTCGAATGCCCTGCACTGGGCGAAACCTATGCTGCAGCCGGCGGTCTGGGCGCCAGGCTGAACGGCGGCAAGCTGGCGGTACTTTCCGGCCGTTCCGTTGCCAGCGTTACCGCTTCGAGCAAGCTCAACCGGGAAATCAGGGCAAGCCATGGCGACACGCTCAGCGTAGTGCCGTTTGTGCCCTCGCTGGCATACCGGCTTGCCATGGTGGCGGGCTGCAAGGTGGACGCCGCGCTTGTAAAACAGGGTGCCAGCGAATGGGATATCGCCGCTGCCGATGTCATCCTGCAGGAAGCGGGCGGCATTCTGGCCGGGCTGGATGGGGCGCGCCCGCAATACAATCAGCCGGCAACCCGATACGGCCCCCTGCTTGCCAGTGGCATGGAGGCGGTGGGGGATGTTATCGAACTTGCGAAATCAGGCGGATTTCTTCATTAGAGCAATTCAGGTTTTGGCGGAATCGGCGAACGCTGAACGCACAACCGCATTTGGCTGGTCAAGCAATACCGGATTTTCGGCTAGCGGAAATCGCCTGACCAACACCAGGGTAATGACAATTCAACGCAACCGGAGCAGCAAATGACGAGTGAAGACAAGAACAAACCGGTGGAAAAGGATGGCCAGTTGCTGCATCTGGTTTTCGGTGGCGAACTGAACGAACTTCAGGGCGTTACCTTTCGCGACCTCGACAAGGTGGACATTGTCGGTCTTTTCCCCGATTACCGCTCGGCCCATCAGGCATGGAAGGCCAAGGCACAGCAGACGGTTGATAATGCTCACATGCGCTATTTCATCGTTCACCTGCACAAGATTCTCGATCCCGATGGTGACGGAAAATACGGCTGAAGGCGACAGGGTGCGCCAATGCCGGCATGGAGTGCGCGGCCGGTTTCAAAAAAGGTAGCAAGTTATGTCCGGTCGCAAGACTGAGGAACCCGGCACGGCAAAGCCGAAACGGCGCAGGACGCCCGTCTGGCTGCGCAAGCCCGGCCGATGGATTTCGCAAAATGGAGCTTTCGCCGCCATCGTCGCCTGGATTGCCGTGCGGTATCTGAAGTTCGTTTTCAGGACCAATTCCTGGGTGGTGGAGCCGGACGACATTCTTGATCAGGTTGAGCCGGAACTGCCGGTTATTGTCTCCGTGTGGCATGGCCAGCATGTTCTCCTGCCTGCCATTCCCATCGGGCTCAGCGGTGCGGTAATGATCTCACGCAGCCTGGATGGTGAAATCACCGCCCGCGTTGCGGAAGCTTTTGGCGCCAGCACGATCCGGGCTTCGGGAGGCCGAAATCCGCGCCATACCCTGTCCAAGGGAGCCTTGCGGGGGTTTCTTGAAATGTTGCGCATGCTGAAGAACGGGCAGAACGTGCTCCAGACCGCCGACATTCCCAAGGGAACCCCGCGGCGCGTCGGGCAGGGGATTATCTCCCTTGCGCAGAAATCCGGCCGGCCGATTGTGCCGCTGGCCGTGGCGTCTTCCCGCCGCTGGGTCTTGCCCAAAAGCTGGGACAGGACGACAATCAACCTGCCGTTCGGCAAATCTGCCATCGTGGCTGGCGAGCGCGTCAGGGTTTCCGCCACTGCCGGGCCGGACGAACTGGAAGCAGCGCGCATCAGGCTGAAGGACGAGATGGACCGCATTACCCGCAGGGCCTATGAACTGACGGGCGTACCGGAGCCTGAAGTGACGGGCATGCCGGGAGAGGGAAAATGAGACTTCCGGATGGATACAGCAGCAGGATTGCGCGGCAAGGGGAGTTTGCGGCTTGGCGATGAATGATCTCATCACCCGCCTCACCCTTGGCGGATACCGGCGTTTCGGCCGGCTGATCTATCCGTTCATGGGACCGTTTCTTGCCCTCAGGGCCCGGCGCGGCAAGGAAGATCGCGCCCGCCGCTATGAGCGCTATGGCTATCCCAGTACCGAGCGGCCTGCCGGCCCCCTGGTCTGGTTTCATGCCGCCAGTGTCGGCGAATCCATGGCGGTTCTGGCACTGATCGAGCGGGTACACGCCCATGGCGTCCATGCGGTCATGACAACCGGCACCGTCACTTCCGCCAAGGTAGTGGCAAAGCGGCTGCCCAGAGGGGCGTTTCATCAATATGTGCCGCTCGATCTGGAACAGGCCGTCAACCGGTTTCTCGACCACTGGAAACCGGATCTCGCGGTATTCACCGAATCGGAGATCTGGCCGACCTGTATCGAGCGCTTGAGGCACCGCCGCATCCCGCATGTGCTGGTCAATGCCCGCATGTCGGACAAATCCTATGCACGCTGGAAAAACGCCCCTCAGGTTGCCTCGGCCCTGTTTGAGAGTTTTTCCCATGTGATCGCCCAATCCTCGCTCGATGCCGAGCGCTACCGCAAACTCGGGGCAAGGCCGGTTGTTATTTCCGGCAATCTGAAGGTCGACACCAAGGAACTGCCATATGACGAGGCGGAACTGCGCCGCGTTGCAGGTCATCTCACCGGCCGCCCTGCCTTTATTGCCGCCAGCACCCACCGCGGTGAGGAGCAGATCCTGCTCGATGTGTTCAAGCGGCTGAAGCCTGCATTTCCCCAATTGCTGCTTATTCTGGTTCCCCGCCATCCTGAACGCGGTGATGAGATCGAGGCGCTGGCACAGGGCCTGTCGCTGGATGTCGCAAGGCGCAGCCGCAAGGAGGCGATCCGCGCCATCACCGATGTCTATCTGGGAGATACGATCGGCGAGATGGGGCTTTATCTGCGCATGGCGCCGATTGTCTACATGGGCAGAAGCCTGGCAGGATATGGCGGCCAGAACCCTCTGGAACCGGCAGCCATCGGCAATGCGATCCTGTCGGGTAAGCATGTAACAAACTTTCGCGATTCCTACCGCAGCCTGTTATCGCGCAAGGCGGTGCGGCTGGTTGAGGATGGCGACATGCTGGCTGCCAACCTTGAATTTCTTCTGAGCAATCCAGATGAGTGCGAACGGATGATCCAGGCAGCCCAGGACACCGTACGCGACATGCGCGGTGCGCTCGACCGCACGATCGACGTGCTGGATTCCTATGTCTTCCCGCTGACGGTAAAGCGCAAACTCGAGGACATCGGAAATGGCGATTAACGAAACGCCACCGTTCTGGTTCGAACCGCCGGGGGTAAAGGCCTGGTTGATGGCGCCGTTTTCCATCCTCTATTCAAGAGCTGCGGCCCTGGCAATGCATGCGCGGTCGTCAGGCGCTGTCGACGTGCCGGTTTTATGCGTCGGCAATTTTGTTGCCGGTGGTGGTGGAAAGACGCCGACCGCCCTGGCTCTGGCTGAAACGGTCAGAAAACGCGGTTTCAAACCGGGGTTTCTCTCGCGCGGTTATGGCGGCAGGATTTCCGGCCCCGCTCAGGTGGAGCTCGGTCGCCACAATGCCGGGGATGTGGGTGATGAACCATTGCTGCTTGCCCGTTCGGCGACAACGGTGATTTCCTCCAACCGGCTTACCGGCGCACAAATGCTGGTCGAACTGGGCTGCGACTTCATCATCATGGATGACGGCTTTCAAAACCCGCGCCTGAAGCGGGACTATGCGCTGGTCGTCGTCGATTCCCGGCGCGGCATCGGCAACGGTTTTGCCATGCCGGCCGGCCCGCTGCGCGTACGCATGAAGGACCAGTTGCCGCTTGCCGATGCCATTCTGGTGATTGGCGACGACGCAGGTGCACAATCGGCGGTGCGCATGGCAGCGCGTGCCGGAAAGCCGGTCTATCAGGGCCGTTACAAGATGCTCGACGCCGCCCGTTGGAAGGGGAAATCACTGCTTGCCTATTCCGGCATCGCCGATCCGCAGAAGTTTTTCGACAGCCTGGTCGGGGCAGGCGGGCAGTTGGCCATGGTCAGGGCATTTGGCGATCACCATCTGTTTTCCCGCGACGATGTTACTGAATTATTGGACCGCGCCAAGCTGACAAACGCGGAACTGGTAACCACCGCCAAGGACCATGTACGCCTCAGGGGCATGGGCGAGGCACAGGAACGCCTTGCCAAGGCGAGCGCCGTTGCCGAAATTGAGCTGGCCTTTGCCGATAATGGCACCGATGAGCGCATCATCGATGCTACCTTGCAGCGCTTCGAAAAGCGCCAACTGGAATCTGCAAAAAAACCGGAAGATGGGCTGGAAGCTGCCGGCTGAGATCAGGCAAGACCCTGTTCGCGCCGCACGGAAGCAGCCACGTCAACATAAGCCTCCTGGCGGTCAACCGACCAGTATTTGAGTTCATCAATCGGGATCGGTTTGCCGGTCACCGCGCAGCGCACAAAGGAGCCTGGCGAAATCACGTCAAAGTCGGCATCGCCATAGCGTATTTTTGCTTCTCTGGAGCCCGGTTCCAGCATGATCGCGTTCTCCGCCTTGTCAGTAGCCTACCATTTAGAGTGTCAGGCCAGACCGTGCAAGCATCGCAGCCGGTAGATTGCTGGTTACCGCCCGAACAGGCGTTCAATGTCCTTCAGATCAAGCTCCACCCAGGTCGGCCTGCCGTGATTGCACTGGCCGGAATTGGGGGTCACTTCCATCTGCCGCAGCAGCGCGTTCATTTCGTCGGGCTTGAGCAACCTGCCAGACCGCACACTGCCGTGGCAGGCCATGGTGGCTGCAACATGTTCAAGCCGGTCGCGCAGTCCCTGGGCCGATCCCCATTCGGCAAGTTCGTCCGCAAGATCGCGAACAAGCGCCTGGGCATCGACCTCGCCAAGCATGGCCGGCGTTTCCCGCACGGCAATTGCCCCCGGGCCGAACTGTTCGATGGTGAGCCCAAGCGCGGAAAGTTCGTCGGCTGCTTCCGCCAGCCTTGCAGCGTCCTCTTCAGGCAGGTCGACGATTTCGGGAATGAGCAGCATTTGCGAGGGTAGCCCGTCCTTCAGGCCTACCTTCAGCGCTTCATAGACAATTCGTTCGTGAGCTGCATGCTGGTCGACGATCACCAGCCCCCGTTCGGTCTGCGCGATGATGTAGTTCTTGTGCAACTGCGCTCTGGCCGCTCCCAGCGGATGGCGCTGTGCTCCTTCTGCCGGTTCATCTTGCACGGCGGCCGCATTGCCGGAAGGCTGGGAAAAGCTGTCCATTTCCGGCTGATATGCTGCAGGAGCCTCGCCAAATCCGTTGTCTGCATAAGGGGAGGCCGCCGGCGGGAATGCAGCGGCATCTTGCGCAGGTGAAGGGTCGTTGAGCGGGGCATGGTAGCTGCCAGGCTTAAATGCCGGTGCCTGCGGGCTGGAAAATCCTGGCCGGAACGCTGCAGCCATTCCCGCGCCGCCTTCGCTTGAGGCACGATGCCCGGCATCGAGAATGGCCCGTTTCAGGCTTCCGACCAGCAGGCCGCGCACCAGCGCTGCATCGCGAAAGCGCACGTCTGCCTTGGCCGGATGAACATTAACATCCACTTCCTGCGGCGGCACGGTGAGAAACAGCACCAGGACCGGATGCCGGTCCCGCAGCAGAAAATCGGAATACGCGCCACGCACCGCGCCCATGAGCTGTTTGTCGCGCACCGGCCTGCCGTTGACGAAAAAGAACTGGTTGAGGGCATTGCCCCGGTTGAAGGTCGGAAGGCCCGCAAACCCGCGCATTACAATGCCTTCGCGTTCTGCCTCCACCGTCATTGCGTTATCGAGAAATTCCCGGCCAACAATCTGGCGGATGCGGTCGCGCATGGTGCCGGCTGGCCAGTCCAGTGCGCTGCGGTCACCGCCGCCAAGCGTGAAATGAATGCCGGGAAAGGCAAGCGCAATGCGTTTGACGGTTTCGGTGATTGCGTTTGTTTCTGCACGGTCCGACTTCAGAAACTTGCGCCGTGCCGGAACGCGCGAAAACAGATCGCGTACTTCAATAACTGTTCCGGCTGAAAGCGCGCCGGGCTTGACGGGGTGAACGTTCGCATTGTCGACGGAAATCTGCCAGGCATTGGGTTCGTCCTTTGCCCGCGAAAGAATGCGCAATTCTGCAATGGAGCCGATGGAGGGCAGCGCTTCTCCGCGAAAGCCAAGCGTACTGATATCGAGCAGGTCGTTCGCCAGCTTCGAGGTGCAATGGCGCTCAACGGCAAGCGCCAGATCGTTGCGCGTCATGCCGCTGCCATTGTCGGAAATGCGGATTAGCGCCTTGCCGCCTTCCGCCGTAACGATGTCGATGCGGGAAGCGCCGGCATCGATGGCGTTTTCCACCAGTTCCTTGACAACGCTTGCGGGCCGCTCGACGACCTCGCCGGCGGCAATCTGGTTGATCATGGAATCGGAAAGACGGACAATCGCCATGGCTTCTTAATGAAGGCCATTGCCCGGTCTAGTCAATTGCCGGCCCGCAATGGTGAACATCTCTTTTTGCCTTTTGCTTTCGCTCTGCTTTTCAATTCGCTACAGCAGGACTTTGCGTTCACCTGGCGGGTATTCCTCCGTGACACCACTTCAGATCATCATCTATTGCGGCCTGCTGCTCAGCGTGTCTGCCTTCTCCGTCGATATTCTTCTGCCTGCCTTCGGGCTGATGGCGGCTGACCTCAACGCCGACTACAGCGCCATACAGATGGCGGTGCCGGTATTCCTTGCGTTCATCGGCATCGGGCAGCTCTTCACCGGTCCCCTGTCGGACCGGTTCGGGCGGCGTCCGGTTCTGATGTCGGGGCTGGCAGCTTTTGCCGCGGGAACCGTTTTGTGCCTGTTTGCGGAAAATGCGGCCATGCTGCTTGCAGGCCGGGCAGTTCAGGGGCTTGGGGCCTCCGGCGGCCCGGTAGTCGCACGCGCCATTTTGCGTGACCTTTTCTCCGGCCGCCAGCTTGCCGCCAACATCGCCCTGGCAACCATGGTGTTTGCCTTTGGTCCGATCGTGGCACCCCTTGCCGGCGTAGCCTTCATGCAGTTCGGAAGCTGGCGGATGATTTTCGCTGCAATTTTGCTGTTCGGTCTTTTGCTTTTGCTGGTCGGCATGGCGTTCCTGCCCGAGACCATCGCCAGGACCGATCCGCGTGCCACCCGCCTTTCGACCCTGCTTGCGAACGCTGTTGCTGTCATGCGCAACCGGCAGTCGCGGTTTTACGGCCTGCTGCTTGGGCCCGTCATGAGCCTGATGATGCTGATCCTGATTTCCGTTCCCCGCATCTACAGGGAGGAGTTCGCCATTGAGGGCGCACTGTTTGCCGTCCTTTTTGCCATACACGGCATTGGCATCATCATCGGACAGTATTTCAACCGCGCCCTGATCCATCGACGCGGTCCGCAGTTTGCCCTGTTTACGGGCGGCATGATTGCCGTTGCCTCGGTTGCGCTGATGCTGGTTTTCTGGTTCGCCGGTGTGCTCGATGCCTATCTCCTGTCCTTCACCATGATCCTGTTTGCCACCAGTTTTCTGACCATGGCGGCAAACTGCATGGCGTTGTCGCTCGACCCCCATGGCGCCATCGCCGGTTTCGTGTCCTCTTTTGTTGAGTCGGCAAGCCGGCTTTTTTCCGCTGTTTTCTCTGGTGTCATCGCCTTGCTGGTCGGCGGAAGGCTCGACCTTTTCCTGTATGCGCTGATGGCCATCACATTGGCGGTTTTGGGGTTGATTCTCGCCGGTCAAAGGCGCATGTCTTGACGTTAGGTCCTGCTGGCAATCCGGATTTGCGTTTCCGCAGGCAGGCTGCAACCGTCCTCCACCCTTTTTGGGGTAACGGGTGGAATGCACAGCTGAACCGGCGCCACACTACCGCAACACCCGTTCGCCAAAACGGTTTGAACCATCTGGCACTACTCCCGGCGGGCCGTCGGGGACTATACGGGCAGGAATTGGATATCCGTTGCGCGGGAAGTCTGCGATGCCGGCCTCCCGCGGACACTGGCTGATTTCCTGTTTTTTTGGACGTAATCACCATGGCTGGCTTCCGCCCTAGAGATCTGGTAGCATACCTTCAGGGAGTATCCCTGCAGCGCCTGCTGCCATTCCTCGAATGGCGCAGCATGATCAACGGCCAGGCCCTGCGGTCCGATGTCTATGCCGGATTGACGGGGGCCACAATCGTGCTTCCCCAGGCAGTCGCGTTTGCAGCCATTGCCGGCCTTCCGCCGGAATACGGATTTTATACTGCGATGATCACGCCGGTCGTCGCGGCGCTTTTCGGCTCGTCCTGGCATGTGGTCTCCGGTCCCACCACGGCGATTTCCGCACTCGTTTTCGGTGCCCTGTCCGGTTCGTTCGAGCCGGGATCGGGCCAGTGGATTCAGGCGGCCATAACGCTCACTCTTCTGGTGGGAATTTTCCAGCTTGCGCTCGGCCTGGCACGCCTTGGCGCCCTGGTCGACTTCGTCTCCCATTCGGTGATGGTAGGCTTCATGGCCGGCGCTGCCACGCTGGTTGCCTTGAGCCAGATAAAACACGCCCTCGGGATCGAGTTGCCCAGGCCAGACGACATGGTCGATTATGCAGTGGCCGCCTATCACAATGTCGCCGCAACGGATTGGCGCTCGGCCCTGATTGCCTTCATCGCGCTTGCGGTCGCCGTTGTATCGAAAAGGTATTTTCCCAGATTGCCGAATTACCTGTTTGCCTTGCTTGCCGGCTCCTTCGCCAGCGTGGCGTTGAAGGGCGAGGAAAACGGCGTCAATCTGGTCGGTGCCATTCCCTCGGTCTTTCCGGAGTTTTCCGCCCCTTCCTTCAACATCAATCTGATGGGCGATCTTGCCCCGGCAGCCTTCGCCATCGCCCTGGTCGGCCTGCTTGAGGCCGTCTCCATCGCACGTGCCATTGCCATCAAGTCCGGTCAGGAACTCGACGGCAACCAGGAATTCATCGGTCAGGGCGTTTCAAATACCTTTGGAGCATTTTTCCAGTGCTATGCAGCTTCGGGATCGTTCACCCGCTCGGGGCTTAATTACGAGGTGGGCGCTGCAACCCCCCTTGCCGCCATTTTCGCTGCCGCCTTCCTGTTTTTGATCCTGATTTTTGTGGCGCCGCTGTTTGCCTATGTGCCGATTCCGGCAATGGCAGGTGTGATCATCCTGGTCGCCTGGAAGCTGATCGATTTCCGGGAGCTGTGGCACATCATGAACACCAGCCGTGCCGAAACCTCGATTGCAATGATCACCTTCGTTTCGACGCTGTTCATCGATCTTGAGTTCGCCATCTATATCGGTGTGATGCTGTCCTTCCTGATCTTTCTCAACAAGTCGGCGCATCCCTTCATCGGCATCGGTGCCCCGGACCCCAATACGACGCATCGCGTGTTCCGCAATTCCGAAACCCATGGGCTGGTGGAGTGTCCGCAGATGGTGTTCGTGCGCATGGACGGGCCATTCTATTTCGGTTCGGTGGAGCATGTTCGCCGCAAGTTCCGCGAGATCGAGCGCAAGCGCGCCAGACAAAAGCACATGCTGTTCATGGTCAAGGGGGTAGGGGAGATTGACCTGCCCGCTGCCGAACTGCTGATCGAGGAAGCACGCCGCCGCAAGCGCCGGGGCGGCTCTTTCCACGTCCAGGCAAAACAGGTTGCGGCCATCAAGCGCCTTGACCGCTTTCACGTCTCAGAAGCCCTTTCCACCGAACACGTTCACACCTCCAAGGGCGATGCGATCGCCGAGATCGTGCCGGTGCTTGATCAGGATATTTGTGCTACCTGTACGGCACGCATCTTCCGCGAATGCCCACCGCCGCCTGAAGGGTTTCTGCAAGAAGCCGAAAAGAGCGCAACGGAATCCCGGTCCGGCCCAGGACAGAAGCCCGGCCCAGGATCCCAGCCTGACACTGAGCCGAAGCGTGCAGGCACATCCCGGGACAAACCGCCGCGCAAGGAAAGGGCGGATGCTGCCAAGTAGCGCCTTCGTGTGCTGGGTTGCTGCCTGCGCTTCAATCAGGTTTTATTCCGTGCCATTCTGCACGGCAGACCATGAACCATTTTTGCACCAACACGATCATAATGCGGAGAACTGATGATGCTGGCAAATTCCAACGCATATTTGAAAGAAAAGAATCTGATCGGCGGCGAATGGGTGGATGCTGACAGCGGCGAAACGCTGTCCGTCAACAATCCGGCAACGGGTGAGACCATCGGCACGGTTCCCAGGTCCGGAAAGGCGGAAACCGCCCGCGCCATTGATGCGGCGGCTCAGGCATTTGCCACCTTTCGCAAGACCACCGCGCTGGAGCGCTCGAAAATGCTGCGCCGCCTGCATGACGCGATCATGGACAATCAGGAAGCGCTCGCCCAGCTGCTGACCCAGGAACAGGGCAAATCGCTGTTTGAAGCGCGCGGTGAAGTCGGCATGTCCGCCGGCTATGTTCTGTGGTTTGCAGAGGAGGCGCGGCGCAGTTATGGCGATCTTGTTCCCTCTCCCTGGGCCGACCGCCGCATCATGGTAACCAGGCAGCCGGTCGGCGTGATTGCTGCGATCACACCATGGAATTTCCCGTCCTCCATGCTGGCCCGCAAGATCGGCCCGGCCATAGCCGCTGGCTGCACCAGCGTTGTAAAGCCGGCTTCCCAGACGCCATATTCCGGCATCGCCTGGGGCCTGCTGGCCGAAGAGGCGGGCATTCCGCCCGGCGTGATCAACGTCGTCACCGGCTCGGCTTCCGAAATCGGCGGCGAAATCACCCGCAACGCCAAGGTGAAGAAGGTAACCTTCACCGGTTCCACTGCAGTCGGCAAGCAATTGCTCAAACAGTGCGCGGGTACCGTCAAGAAGGTTTCCATGGAACTGGGTGGAAACGCGCCTTTCATCGTCTTCGACGATGCCGACATCGACCGTGCGGTGGAGGGGGCAATCGCCGCCAAGTACCGCAATTCCGGCCAGACCTGTGTGTGCACCAACCGGTTTTACGTTCAGTCGAAGATCTACAACAAGTTCGTCGATAAGCTCGCTGCCGCCGCCGGGGAACTAAAGGTCGGCAACGGGCTTGAAGAAGGGGTGCAGCAGGGCCCGCTGATCGACATGAAGGCGGTGGAAACCGTGGAGGCGATGATTGCCGATGCCACAAAAAAGGGCGGCAAGATCGTCGCCGGCGGCAAGCGGCATGAACTGGGCGGCAGTTTCTTCGAGCCGACCGTCATTGCCAATGCCAAACCGCGCATGAAGTTCACCAAAGAGGAGATTTTCGGGCCGATCTCCCCGGTCTACAAATTCAAGACCGAGGAAGAGGCGATCGACCTTGCCAACAACACCGAATACGGGCTTGCCGCCTATTTCTACACCCGTGACCTGGGCCGTGCCTTCCGGGTTTCAGAAGCCCTGGAATACGGGCTTGTAGGGGTGAATGAGGGGGTGATCACCACGGTGGAAGCTCCTTTTGGCGGCTTCAAGGAATCGGGGCTTGGCCGTGAAGGCGGCCATCAGGGCATCGAGGACTATCTGGAAACCAAATATGTCTGTGTCGGTGGTCTGGGGATGTAGGCAGAGGCCGGTTGCGCGCCGGCCCCTTGCTGATCTTGGATTCAGATCAGGCGTGGCTGATGACCAAAATGCCGGCAACGATCAATGCTGTGCCGAAGAAGAAGGTCGGGTTGAGCTGCTCGGAAAGCAGAAAGTACCCGATGATCGGCACAATGACGAAGCCCGACGCCATGAATGGGTAGGCGCGGGAAATATCGGTTTTGGAGACGGCGATCACCCACAAGAACGAGGCGATGCCGTAAAGCGCCATTGCCCCGATGAAATAAGGGTTGAAGGCGATGCTCCAAAGATCGCGCGCAAGATTGCCGCTTAACTGGCGCCCTGCCATCTTGAACAGGAACTGGCCAAAGGCAATCATCACCGGCACGATGATCAACAGGGCCAGGTCAAGCCGCATGGCTTATTCTCCAGCCCGGGTGCGGGTCATGTTGTAGAACATGCGTTTGATCTCCGCGCGCATGCGGCGAATTGAATCGAGCACCACGCCGGCGGTAATGGTGAGCATCGAAACGATCACGATACCGGTGGCAAGAATTGCCGTGGGCAGCCGCGTTACAAAACCGCTGCGGCTGTATTCGATGATCAGGGGAAACGCTAGTGCGCAGGCAAACAGGATGCCGGCAAGGCCGATTGCCCCGAAAAACCAGAAAGGCTTGTATTCCTTCAACAGCACGATGATCGTCTTGAGGATGCGCAACCCGTCGCGGACCGTTGAAAGCTTGCTTTCGGAGCCTTCCGGCCGGTCCTTGTATTCCAGCGCAAGTTCTGCGACCGGCAGGCGCAGCTGCGACGCGTGGACGGAAAGCTCGGTTTCAATCTCGAAACCGGCGGAGACTGCAGGAAAACTCTTCACGAAACGGCGGGTAAAGGCGCGATAGCCTGAAAAAATATCGCTGAACTCGCGGCCGAACAGGGACGTATAAAGCAGGTTGAACAACCGGTTGCCCGCGGCATGGCCGCGCCGTTGATGATCGGTGTCGGCGCCGATGCGCGCACCCACCACCATATCGGCCCGCTCGTTGATCAGCTTGCTGACCAGAAGCGGCGCATTGGCGGCATCATAGGTGTCATCGCCATCGACCATGATGTAGATATCGGCATCGATCTCGGCAAACATGCGCCGAACCACATTGCCCTTGCCGGGCCGGCTTTCATAGCCGATCACAGCTCCGGCCTTGCTGGCAACAGCTGCCGTGTCGTCGGTCGAATTGTTGTCGTAGACGTAGACGGCGGCTGCAGGCAGCGCCTTCTTGAAGTCCTTGATCACCTTGGCAATCGTCACTTCCTCGTTCTTGCACGGAACGAGGACTGCAATGCGCATTTCCTTTGCCTTTTGCGCTGCCTTGGTCATCTCGGTTTTCTCTGCTTTTGAAAGCTGTAGCATAATTCGCCTGCTGGTTCCGCCCTGCTGGTTCTGCCCTGCTGGTTCTGCCCTGTGTTTCTGATTGTGTTGCCGGTGGCGCCCTGCCAGAGCGAACTCTACGCACATGACAGATGGATTTGTGCGCACACAGTAGCCATTCGCCGTAAATCAAATCTTAAATTGAATAGCCGAATCTGTCCCTGCGCCGAACCGTGAGCCAAATCGATTGCGCCGGCGGCAAATTCAATTGGATCTAAATCATGCTACAGCAGGGACCAAGCGCTACCATCGGCAGTCCGGCGGGCGAAAACCTCAAACCGGCTCGCGTGTCCGTCTTGCGCATGGCCGTATGGATTGCATTGTATTATGCCGCCTGGTTCATCAATCCGCTGACGGCGTTGTTCAGCCAGGGCGCGATGCCTGACCCGGATGATTTTCTGCGTCTTCATCAGGTGCAGAACTGGCTTCAGGGCCAGGCATGGTACGACGTGTCCGTTTCACGGATGAACGCTCCCCTTGGAGCGGACCTGCACTGGTCACGGTTGATCGATGTGCCCATCGCTGCCATCGCCGTCTTGATGGAACCGGTCGCCGGGCAGGCTGTTGCCTTCCGTATCGCCGCCCTGATCTGGCCAGCATTGGTGCTTTTCGCGACCCTGATGACTCTTGTCGCCATCGTTGAGCGCATCTGGCCGTCCGCCAACCGGCTGGTCACGGTGTTCTTTGCGGTCAGCAACATTGCCGCGCTAACCATGTTCGCCCCCGGCAGGATCGACCACCATAACGTTCAGGCCCTGCTGGTGTTTCTTGCCGTATTGGGATTGATTGCTGCAGACAAAAAATGGGGTATTTTGCTGGCAGGCCTTGCCGTCTCCCTGTCCCTCGTGATTGGCCTCGACAACCTGCCTCTTGTGGTTCTGCTGTTCGGCTGCGTGGGACTTGCCTGGGCTTTCGGCATGCCGGACGCAGGAGCCGCCATACGGCATCTTGGACTTTCCGCTTCAGTTTCGTTGCTTGCGCTTTATCCCCTTGCGGTTGCGCCCTCTGCCTGGTTCATCGCACGCTGTGATTCCATTTCGATTGTCTATCTTGCGGCAATGGGTGCAGTTTGCGCAGCCTTTGTCCTGTTGCCGGCGCTGCCGGCAGAAAGGCTCACATCATCGCAACTGGGCAGCACGGTGATTCGCCTGTCAGCCGGCGCGCTTGCTGCAAGCCTGTGCGGGCTTGTTGTCTGGCTCGCCTATCCCCAGTGCATTGGCGGTCCCTATGGCACTTTGAGCGCTGAGTTGACGGCCCGCTGGCTGGCCAGAATCTCCGAAGCCAAGGGGTTGATTGATTTCGTAGAAATGTTCGGCAAAGCGCAGCTTGCCGTCCCCCTTTATCTGGCAATCCTGCTGGTTGCCGGCGTCTGGCTGCGTGTGAAGGGAATAATCGGCAATGCCATTTTGCCCGTCCTCTCCATTCTTGCCATCAGCCTCCTGCTTTCCTTTCTGCAGGTCCGGGCGCTGCGGATCGGGGTTTTCGCAGCGGTGCCGCTCTGCGTCGTTCTGGCGGACCTTGTTCGGCGGCGTATTCTTGCGGCGACCGGAACGGCCAGCCTTTCAAGCACCGCGATGGCCGCGATAGCCTGTCTTCCGCTGCTGACGCCCGTCTGGCTGCTTACTGCCGGTTTTGTTTTCCCAGGTAACAAGCAAACAGTGGTCGCCAATGCTGCTGCGCCGTCATGGCAGAAAGAACGCCCGATTCGCAGGTTCTGCAACCATCAAGGCGATTATGCCGATTTGGCATCCCTGCCCGCCGGTATCGTGATGAACGATCTGGGTTCAGGCCCGCCGATCCTTGTCTTCACACACCATTCGGTGGTCGGCGGCAATTATCACCGCAACGAACAGGCTATACTGGACACACTGGATTTCTTCGCCGCTGATGACGAAACTGCCAGGCAGATTGCAGCAAGGCGCGGTGCCGATTATCTGGTTTACTGTCAGCGCGATCCGCGTACCAATATCTCGCAAACGCCCGCCCGAAAAACAAAACCGGGCGCCTTGGGCATGCGTCTGCGGTCGGGTTCCGTACCCCCATGGCTGGAGCTTGTTTCCCCTTTGGAAGACCGCCTTCGCGTTTATCGCATTCTCCGCTGACCGCGTAACTTCGCCGCCTTCACGGCCTCAACACCGCTGGCCTGAATTTTGGGTACTCGGCGCGAATAGGCTTTGCACTGTGCCTGGCGCCGTGGTAACCACCCTTGCCAATCCGCAGGCCCTGACGTGCATGTCCCGTCGCCTGCCATTCAAGCAGCCGCGGAGCTTCGGCTGTCCCATCCAAAGCGGTTCCTAACAGGTTGGCAATGTCCAGTATTATTCACACTTCCACCGGTGAGATAGCGCTCACCTTCGATGACGTATTGCTGCAGCCGGGCCATTCCCGGGTGATGCCCGGGCAGGTGGATATTCGCACCCGGGTGGCAGATGGCATCGACCTGAACCTGCCGATTCTGTCGGCGGCAATGGATACGGTGACCGAGTCGCGGCTGGCCATTGCCATGGCGCAGGCCGGCGGCATGGGGGTGATCCATCGCAACCTGACTCCGGCCGAACAGGCCGAAGAAGTTCGCCAGGTCAAGAAATTCGAATCGGGCATGGTGGTCAATCCGCTGGTCATCGGTCCGGAAGCGACGCTGGAGGATGCCCTTGGCCTGATGAAAAGCAACGGCATCTCCGGCATTCCGGTTGTTCAAAACGGCGGGTCGGGCGGCCACGTTACCGGCAAGCTGATCGGCATTCTGACCAACCGCGATGTCCGCTTTGCCTCAAATCCGAAGCAGAAGGTCAGCGAATTGATGACCCAGGAGAACCTGATCACCGTTCGCGACGGCGTCAGCCAGGACGATGCCCGCAAACTGCTGCACCAGCACCGGATCGAAAAACTGCTGGTAACCGATGCCGAAGGCCGCTGCATCGGCCTGATCACCGTCAAGGACATGGAAAAATCGCAACTCAACCCCAACGCCGCCAAGGACGGGCAGGGCCGCCTGCGGGTCGCTGCAGCCACCAGCGTTGGCGACGATGGTCATGAGCGCGCCGAACGCCTGATCGATGCCGGTGCCGACATGGTGGTGGTCGATACTGCCCACGGGCATTCCCAGCGCGTGCTGGACGCCGTGACGCGGGTCAAGAAGCTGTCCAATGCCGTACGCATCGTTGCCGGTAACGTCGCAACGGCAGAGGGCACCAAGGCGTTGATCGATGCCGGTGCCGACGCCGTGAAAGTCGGCATCGGACCAGGCTCCATTTGCACCACACGCATTGTTGCCGGTGTCGGCGTTCCCCAGCTGTCGGCCATCATGTCGGCAGTGGAGGTTGCAAACCGCAGCGGCATTCCGGTCATCGCCGATGGCGGCATCAAGTATTCCGGCGATCTGGCCAAGGCCATCGCCGCCGGCGCCTCGGTGGTAATGGTGGGATCCCTGCTGGCAGGCACCGAGGAAAGCCCCGGCGAGGTCTATCTGCATCAGGGCCGGTCCTACAAGGCCTATCGCGGCATGGGATCGGTTGGCGCCATGGCGCGCGGTTCTGCAGACCGTTATTTCCAGGCTGAAGTCAGCGATACCCACAAGCTTGTTCCCGAAGGGATTGAAGGGCAGGTGGCCTATAAGGGGGCAGCTTCCCACGTCATACACCAGCTTGCCGGCGGCTTGCGGGCCGCCATGGGCTATGTCGGCGGGACGTCGATTACCGACTTCCAGGAAAAGGCCACCTTTGTTCGGATCACCGGCGCCGGCCTGACCGAAAGTCACGCCCACAACATCACGATTACCCGCGAAAGCCCCAACTACCACCGAAACTAGGAATGGCCTGATGGACATCTTGATGGAGCTCTGGGCGTATGCGCCCGATCTGAAGGTCAAACTGCTGTGCCTGGCTTTTGCGGCTCAGATCGTTCTGACGATTGTCGCCTATTCGAAACTGTCGAAGGCCCGCATTGCTGCCATCAAGGCAGGAAAGGTCGAGCCGGAAACCTTCAAGGCAACCCGCGATGAACCGGATGAATTGCGGGTCTTTTCGCGTGCCGTGGCAAACCAGTTCGAACTGCCGGTTATCTTCTATGCCCTTGTGGCGGCAAGTCTTGCGCTCAAGGTGACCAGTTGGCTCACCGTCCTCCTGGCCTTTGCCTTTGTTGTTTTCCGCTATTTGCACCTGCAGGAAATGACGGGGCGTCACAATGTGTTTCGCCGCCGCCGCCTGTTTTTTCGCAGCGTGCAGATAATCCTGCTCATGCTGGCTGAATTCGTCCTTTCAGCCCTGCTGTTCGCACAGGGATAGGCCTGTGCGTCTGGGCGGAAGGGTACAAGCGGCGATTGAAGTCCTGGAGGATATGGCAGCGCGCAAGCGGCCGGCGGCACAGGCGCTTCGCGATTGGGGGCTGTCGCACCGCTTTGCCGGTTCCGGCGACCGCTCTGCGATCGGCAATCTTGTCTATGATACACTGCGCAAGCAGGCCTCCGCTGCATGGCTGATGGGTGACGATAGCCCCCATGCGGCCGTCTTTCTCACTTTGCAGCGCGACTGGGATGTCGGACTGGAGCAATTGCGCGAAGCTTTCCAGGGTGACCGCTTCGCCCCAGCGATCCCGGAAGAAAAACTGCTGGCGGCAGAAAGCAAGGACACGGCCTTTGCCGATGCCCATGTCGAGGCGGATGTACCAGAATGGTGTGTTCCCTCCTTTGAGGAGGCATTTGAAGAGGAGTGGGTCGCAGAGGCCAAGGCCCTTGCCGCCCGCCCGCCGCTTGATCTTCGCGTCAATACGCTGAAGGCAGACCGGGACAAGGTGATCAGGGCGCTTTCTTCCACCGGCGCAAAAAATACCGCGATTGCCCGCAACGGCATTCGAATTGCGCCGGGCAAGGGCGCGCGCCGCCTGCCGAATGTGCAGGCCGAGCCCGCCTATCAGAAGGGCTGGTTCGAAATCCAGGACGAGGGCAGCCAGATCGCCGCCGATCTGGTGTTCGCGCGTCGTGGTGAACAGGTGCTCGACTATTGCGCCGGTGGTGGAGGCAAGACGCTGGCACTTGCCGCAGGGATGGAAAATCGTGGCCAGGTCCACGCCCATGATGCCGACAAGAACCGCCTTGCTCCGATTTTCGAGCGGCTCAAGCGTGCCGGGGTGCGTAATGTGCAGGTCCATTCCCCCCGGGCTCCCAGAGATGATCTTTCGCCCCTTGAAGGGCGCATGGACCGGGTATTGGTGGATGCGCCCTGCACCGGTTCGGGAACCTGGCGGCGGCGCCCGGATGCCAAATGGCGGTTGACGCCCGCCATGCTGGAAACGCGAATGGACGAGCAGGCGGCGGCGCTGGACGAAGCAGCCCGATATGTCCGCCCGGAAGGCTATCTTGCTTATGTCACCTGCTCGGTCTTCGCCGAGGAGAACGAGCAGCAGGCCTATGCGTTCTGCGAGCGCCATGCAGGCTGGGAGCTGCTGTCGGCTGGTGAGGTCTGGCAGGATTTGTTCGGTTTCGACAAGGCAAAGCCCTGGTCCTCGGACATGAAATGCATCACGCTGACACCCGCTTCGACCGGCACGGACGGCTTCTTCTTTGCGGTAATGCAGCGCTCCAAATAGGCAGTTGAAGGAAAAGCGGATGACCCTCGCCAGACCTGCCCTCATCAGACCTGTCATTGTCTTTGTCACCCTTGCCCTGGGGGTCGGGTTTGCCATGTCCTTTTTGTTCCCGGTGGGCGAATGGTATGGGGAACTGAACAAGCCGTTTTTCAACCCGCCCAACTGGGTGTTTGGTCCGGTCTGGACGGTGCTCTACATCATGATCGGCTTCGCCGGTGCGCTGGCCTGGCGGCGGAACCCGAAATCTGGTGCGGTAAGGGTCTGGTTTGCACAGCTCATCCTCAATGGCGCGTGGACGGCAGTCTTCTTCGGCGCGAAACAGATTGAGCTTGCGCTGGCCGTCATCATGATCCTGCTCTTGTTAATTCTTTCCTTTACCGGCGAAACACGGAAGGAAGTACCGCTCGCTTCCTGGCTGTTTGTTCCATATCTTTTGTGGGTATCCTTTGCGGCGATGCTGAACGCGGCCATATCGAGTTTGAACTGAAGGCTGCGCAATGAAACTCAAAAGCGTTGCAGGAAAGTCGGTCCTCTACGTCATGGCGGCGGAAGCCGAATTTGGCGAACATCTAGCGCAGCGGTTCACACCGCTCATCACCGGGGTTGGCCCGGTGGAGGCGGCCGTTCAGCTTGCCGCTGCCCTGGGCCGCCTCAAGCATGAAGACCTGCTGCCCGATCTGGTCGTGTCCCTGGGTTCGGCAGGTTCTGCCACACTGCCCCAGACGGAAGTCTATCAGGCATCTTCCGTCAGCTATCGGGATATGGATGCGTCCCCCTTGGATTTGAAAAGGGCGTAACCCCGTTTCTCGATCTTCCCGGCGTGGTCGAATTGACGATGCAGGTTCCCGGCATTCCGTCCGCCAGCCTGTCGACCGGCGCCAACATCGTTTCGGGTGCTGCCTATGAGGCAGTCAATGCCGAGATGGTCGACATGGAGAGCTTTGCGGTGCTGCGTGCCTGCATGGCCTTTGGCAGGCCGCTGACCGGCCTGCGCGGCATTTCAGATGGTGCGGAAGAACTTGCCCATGTGGACGACTGGAAACAGTATCTGCATGTGGTCGACGAGAAGCTGGCAGACGCGGTGGATCGCATCGAGGCAGCAATCGCGGCAGGTGACATTTTGTGAGAAGCGGCAGCGCGGCAATTGCACCATGGGCCGTATCCGGCTAAGGGCACCTTTTGAAGGAAGGTTCCTCCATGCCCGATGCGCTTACTTCCCATCCCGATACCGTTCTCATCGTCGATTTCGGCAGTCAGGTCACCCAGCTGATCGCCCGCCGTGTCCGGGAAGCAGGCGTTTATTCCGAGATCGTACCCTTCCAGTCGGCGCAAGAAGGTTTCAAGCGGTTAAAGCCAAAGGCGGTGATCCTGTCGGGCGGGCCTGCCTCGGCCACCGAGACGGACAGCCCAGGCGCGCCGGAGGTCGTTTTTGACAGCGGCCTGCCCGTTTTGGGCATCTGCTATGGTCAGCAAACCATGTGCGCGCAACTGGGCGGCAAGGTGGAAGGCGGCCATCACCGGGAGTTCGGCCGTGCCTTCGTCGAAGTAGTCCGGCCTTCGGCGCTTTTTGAGGGGGTTTGGGAAGCCGGCGAAAGCCACCAGGTCTGGATGAGCCACGGCGACCGGGTAACGCAGCTGCCGAAGGGCTTTGAAGTTATCGCCGCTTCTCCCAATGCCCCCTATGCGGCAACGGCTGACGAGGCACGCCGCTATTATGCCGTCCAGTTTCATCCCGAAGTGGTGCACACGCCCGACGGCGCCAAGCTGATCTCCAATTTCGTGCACAAGATCGCCGGGCTCAAGGGCGACTGGACCATGGCTGCCTACAAGGAGCAGGCCATTGCCGCGATCCGTGATCAGGTGGGCAAGGGCAGGGTGATCTGCGGCCTTTCCGGCGGTGTCGATTCATCCGTTGCCGCACTTTTGATCCACGAGGCGGTGGGCGATCAGCTGACCTGCATCCTGGTCGACCACGGGCTGATGCGCAAGGACGAGGCGGCAGAGGTCGTTTCCATGTTCCGCGAACACTACAACATTCCGCTCGTCCATGTGGACGCTGCCGATACCTTTGTCGGTGCACTGGAAGGTGAAGCCGATCCGGAGGTAAAGCGCAAAACCATCGGCAAGCTCTTTATCGATGTCTTCGAGGAGGAAGCCAGGAAGCTCGGCGGTGCTGACTTTCTGGCCCAGGGCACGCTTTATCCGGACGTCATCGAAAGCGTCTCCTTTACCGGCGGGCCGTCGGTGACGATCAAGAGCCATCACAATGTGGGCGGCCTTCCCGAGCGCATGAACATGAAGCTGGTCGAGCCCCTGCGCGAACTCTTCAAGGACGAGGTCAGAGCTCTTGGCCGTGAGCTTGGTCTGCCTGACAGCTTCATCGGCCGGCATCCCTTTCCCGGACCTGGCCTCGCAATCCGCCTGCCGGGCGGAGTAACCCGTGAAAAAATCCGCATTCTTCAGGAAGCCGATGCCATCTATCTGGACGAGATCAGAAAAGCCGGCCTTTACGATGCCATCTGGCAGGCCTTTGCGGTTCTGCTGCCGGTCCAGACCGTCGGTGTCATGGGCGACGGGCGCACCTATGAATATGTCTGCGCACTTAGGGCGGTAACCTCCGTCGATGGCATGACGGCGGATTTCTATCACTACGACATGGAATTCCTGGGCAAGGCCGCCACCCGGATCATCAACGAAGTGCGCGGCATCAACCGCGTCGTCTATGACGTGACCTCCAAGCCGCCCGGCACCATCGAGTGGGAATAACAGCCAGCCGAAGTCCGGCACACTTGTTGACACAGCGCCGCGAGAATAAGAACATATAGTGAACAGATGAACTGAAGCGATAGATGCAACCATGCAGGAAACACAGATTTCCTTGCGGTTCGAACCGCCGCCACAGCACGACCTTTTCTATTTTGCTCTCCGCCCCGATGGTCCGGCTGCTGATGCGGCGGTGGAACTTGCGCGTCAGTGCCGGCGGCACAATGGCTTGTCCGGCCGACCCTATGACGCCAATCGGTTGCACGTGTCTTTGTGTCCGGCGATGTCCAGGCGCGGCCCCAGAAAGGGCGACATCGCCACCGCATTGCGTGCTGCGGCACGGGTGCGGGTACACGGTTTCGACATCGGTTTCGACCGGTTGTGCGCTTTCGGCAGGGGCGAGCGCCGGGCAATTGTGCTGCGCTGTAGTTCCGGCGCCAGTCCGGCTTCAAGCCTGCGCAGAAATCTGATCCGTGAATTGGTCAGGTCAGGGCTTTGGTGGGGGCGGGGAAAATTCACGCCCCACCTTACCTTGTTATGGGACCGCAGCCCCGTTCCTGAAATCTGCCTTGATGCGCCGATTTGCTGGACGGTAAGGGACTTTGTTCTGGTCAGGAGCCTTGTCGGTTGTAGCCGGCATATCGATCTGGGGCGTTGGCCGCTGGCCCTGCCGCCAATGTAGCGCCACCGGAAAATTTCAGTCTTTCTGTTTGCCGATGCGATTGGCAAGGGGTGTGGCGCTGATGCCGTGCAGGACGACCGAAACTGCGACGGTCATGGAAACGCAGGCGAGCAATTCCGGCTCATTGGGCAGTTCGAATTCGTCCAGGATGATGAGGGTAAACAGGATCGAAGCCAGCCCGCGCGGCCCGAACCAGCCCAAAAACAGTTTCTCCCTTACCGGTAGCCCCGTGCCGGCAAGAGACAGGAAAACTGGCAGCATGCGCACGACCGTCAAAAAGAGCAGGGCGAGGATCACTGCCTTGGTCGATGCGTGGGCAAGGCCATCGGGAAGCAGGAACGCGCCGAATACCAGAAAGGCGGCCATGGTCAGGACCAGGCCGACGCCTTCCATGAACTCGGAGATGAACCTTATGTCATGGCGGAACGTGTTGCCGAACGTCATGCCGGCGGCAAAGGCGGCGATAAATCCGTTGCCGCCGATGGCGGACGAAAGAATGTAGGCGGCGAAAGCCGTGGTAAGAAACACCACGCCTGCAGCCGATTCTGCCGTCAGGTCACGGTTCTGTGCCCAATCCATCGAACGGGCAGCGCCCCAGCCAATGGCAATTCCGGCCACCGGTCCCAATACGATCTGGGTGAGCGTGGAAAGTGCAAGCCCGTCAGGATGTACCTCGTTCATTCCGGCCGATGCGAGAATGGCGCCCAGAAGAACGAAGGGCAGCACAAGGCCGTCATTCAGCCCGCTTTCGACATTGATCGTCTGGCTCAATCTGGCCGGGACCGCGGAATTGGAAACCACCGGCTGGCCCAGCGCCGCATCGGTGGGGGTAAGCAGCGCCGCCGTGAGCAGCGCCATGGCAAATCCCGATTCAGGGTTCAGCAGCATGGCGGTCACAGCACCGAGCACGATGCTCAGCGGCAGGCCGATCAACAGCATGCGTGCCGATATCTGCCAGCATTCGCGAATGCGTTTGAACTGCACGTGGCTGGCATCGGAAAACAGCACGAGGATGAGGGTGATTTCCGCCAGAAGCCGCTTTCCTTCGTGCAACAGCACCGGGTCGGCGGCCGCACGCAAGGGCTCTGATACTCCATAACCGAAAGCCACAAACAGGATCGGCAGCGTCAAGATGCTTCGGCTGATCGATGCGCTGAACAGCGAATAAAGAAACATCGCCAGCAGGATGGTCAAAATGAGCGTATAGGTCAGCATGGCGGCGCACCTTGTTTCAGGCAATGGTGTTCAGGCAGCAGGTTCCGGCAGTTGACATGAAACCCGTTCCCATGGTGCCAACTTCCCGGAGACATTTCCATGGATGAATTTGTACAGCGCCTGGCCGGGTTGCCGGAAGGCTACTCAACCGGCCGATACCGTAGCCGCCGGTATGCCACGGCCATTACCGTTTCGGCAGACAAAAAGCGCATGAAGCTGTTTGCCGAGGAACTGGGCGGCAGCGGCCATGTCAGCTTCAATTTGTATTTCATGGCCGATGGCCAGCCGCTGCTGCGGCCCTGTGAGATGCCGCAAGCAAAGGTCATCGACTTCGTTCTGAATTATGAGCCGGGCCGGTGAGCGGCAGCGCGCGCCATCATCATGCGTGAAGGCGAGGGGGCAAGGCCCCCTCATATGTTCAGTGCCGCTATTCGGCAGCATCGCGTTTGGGCAGAACCCAGCCGGGGCGGGGGAAGTGGCACGTATAGCCGTTGGGATAGCGCTCCAGATAATCCTGATGCTCGGGTTCAGCTTCCCAGAAATCACTTGCCGGAGCCACTTCGGTGACCACTTTTCCGGGCCACAGACCGGATGCGTTCACATCGGCAATCGTGTCTTCGGCGATGTGCTTTTGCTCCTCATCGGTGTAGTAGATGGCGGAGCGGTAGCTCATGCCCGTGTCATTGCCCTGCCGGTTTACGGTCGTCGGGTCATGAATCTGGAAAAAGAACTCCAGCAATTCGCGATAGCTGGTCTTTTCCGGATCGAACCAGATTTCAATGCCTTCGGCATGGGTTCCATGATTGCGGTAGGTGGCGTTGGCGACATCGCCGCCAGTATAGCCAACCCGTGTCCGGCTCACCCCAGGCAGTTTGCGGATCAGGTCCTGCATGCCCCAAAAGCAGCCACCAGCCAGTACAGCACGTTGCAAGGTCATTTATCCTTCCTCCACCTGGTCAAGATACTCGCCATAGCCTTCCGTTTCCATTTTTTCTTTCGCAATGAAGCGCAGCGAGGCTGAATTGATGCAATAGCGCAGCCCGCCCATCTCCTGCGGTCCATCGGGAAAGACATGACCCAGATGACTGTCGCCATGGGTTGAGCGTACCTCGGTGCGGATCATTCCATGGGTGGTGTCACGCAGTTCGTTGACGTTGTCCTTAACGATGGGTTTGGAGAAGGACGGCCATCCACAGCCGGAATTGAACTTGGCCGACGAGGCAAACAGCGGCTCACCGGAAACGATGTCCACATAAATGCCGGGCTCGAAATGATCGTCATATTCCCCGGTGAACGGGCGCTCGGTGCCGTTTTGCTGGGTCACCCGGTGCTGTTCGGGCGTCAGGCGGGCAATTGCTTCGTCGGTTTTCTTGTAGGCCATCTCATGCTCCCAACATCGTCTTTTGCGATCAATCTGGGAGCATTGGATGGAAAATCCAATAGCGCAAGGATGACGAATCCGTGAATGGCTGTCTGGCCGGATCGCGCCCTCCCTATGCGGGCCTATCGCACGAATACCAGTTCGGCGATGTTGCCGTGTTCGTAGACCCAGGCTTCCTTGCCGCGCTTGAAATACCGGCGGTCAGGTGCGCAATTTTCAAGATCCAGCTCGCCGGCATCAAGATAGATTTGCTCCATCATTTCAGCGTAATGGCGTGCCATTTCGGCATCCTTGGGCTCTGCTGCACCGGCAAGCCTTTCTGCTTCCACAATGTCGGGCAGAAGGATTTCCGTGTTGTTTACGACCATTGAAGGTTTGGAGCCATTGCCCCGTGCGGATTTTTTCATTGCAGCGTACGCTCCACGAATCGCCATGCATTTGCGCCGATTTTGAGTGCCAACGGTAATCAGAGAGTTAACCGCGGGGACAAGGATTGCCCGTCAGTGCATAATTTGTAGCCAGACAAAGTCTCGTGATGACCTAGCTTTCCGCCATGGTCTGCGATATTCCGCCTGCTCCAGGAAACCAAGGGAGCCTGCGCCTGTGTTCTATTCCTTTTTTCCCCATCCCAAGCTGTTCTTTTCCTCCTTCCTGGTTTGGGCACTGGCAGGCATCCTGTTGTGGTTCTTTGTCTTCCAGGGCATGGGCGATGCCCTAAGTCTCGGCAATCTTGCCGGTTACGCCTTTCCGCCGCCACTGGCGGAAGGCGCTGACGAGGCAGCCACGGCCGCCTTTCAGGCTGCCCGGGAAGGGGCGGTCAATTTCTGGTTCTACCAGTACATGCTGGTTTTCATTTTCGCCTTTGTCGGCTTCTGGATGTGGTTTGCGCCACACCCCTGGCAGTTGTGGTCGGTGGCCGGCTCGGCCCTGATCTTTTTCGTCAACTGGTTTCTGGTTCAGCTCGATGTGATGATCAACGAGTGGTTCGGCACCTTCTACGACATGATCCAGAGAGCGCTTGGCACGCCCAACAGCGTGACCGAAACCGAAATCTATCTCGCCATCCTCTCCTTTTTGAAGATCGCGCTGGTGTATGTTTTCGTCGCCACCCTGTTCCGCTTCTTCGTCAGCCACTTCGTGTTCCGCTGGCGCACGGCCATGAACGACTACTACATGTCCCGCTGGAAGGAAGTGCGCCATATCGAGGGTGCGTCCCAGCGCGTTCAGGAAGATACGATGCGCTTTGCCCAGATTACCGAGGGCCTGGGAGTCAATCTCCTGGATTCGGTGATGACGCTCATTGCCTTCCTGCCGTTGCTGTGGGGCCTGTCGGCCAGCGTGAAGGTGCTGCCGATTATCGGCGAGGTCTCCCAGGGGCTGGTTTTCGTGGCGATCCTGTGGTCCATATTCGGCACGGCACTGGTGGCACTGGTCGGTATCCGGCTGCCCGGGCTCGAGTTCCGAAATCAGCGGGTTGAGGCCGCCTATCGCAAGGAACTCGTCTACGGAGAGGACCATGCCGACCGCGCACAGCCGCCGACGGTTGCCGAACTCTTTTCCAATGTCCGCAAGAACTACTTCCGGCTTTATTTCAATTACCTCTATTTCAACGTCGTGCGCATCTTCTATCTGCAGATCGGCAATCTGGTGCCCTACATCGCGCTTGCCCCGACGATTGCCAGCGGCGTCATCACCCTTGGTGTCATGCAGCAGATCATCCGCGCCTTTTCACGCGTCGAGGGTTCGTTTCAGTATCTCATCAATTCATGGACGACGATTGTCGAGCTCATGAGCGTTTACAAACGCCTGCAGGCCTTCGAAGCGGCATTTGCCAACGAGGAACTGCCGGACATCGACAAGGAATGGCTTGAGCGGGGCGAAGAACCGGCTGAGTAGACCGGTTACGCGCAGTTGATGCATTTTTCGGCCATCGGATCGACGGCGAGCCGTCCATCGGCGATTTCCTCGCCGCATTCCGTGCAATAGCCGTATTCTTCTTCGCGCAACCGCCTTTCGGCCTGCTCAATGCGAACGAGGTCACGCTTGCGCGTTCGCTCCTGGGCTTCCGCCATGGCCTGTTGCTGCATTGCATCCATGCGCGAAAGCCGCCCGACGGACTGCTGGTCGAGTTCGACCGTCGCCCGTGCCTCCCGGGATATCCGCGACAGTTCCTCCAGTTCTTCCCGTTTGGCGGCCAGCCGCTGGCGTGCCTTGTTCAGATCAATCGCCATGGATCTCACACATTTCTTTCAAACACTGTTTTTCCATATCATGCCTTTTCCCCATGCGCGAAACATGGGATGAACATCCAACCCGGACCGGGACCAGTTTTGGAGAATTAGGATGCTTTGGTTGATCGCTGGACTGGCTGTATTTCTCGGCATCCATTCGCTGCGCATGCTAGCGCCTGGCTGGCGTGACGCCCGCATTCAAGCCATGGGGGAAGGACCCTGGAAAGGCGTTTACTCCCTGGTTTCCATTGCCGGTTTAATCCTTCTTGTCTGGGGCTATACCCAGGCCCGGCCAGAAGCAGATATTCTCTTTGTGCCGCCGGTCTGGACCCGCCACCTTGCATGGCTGTTGATGGCGCTTTCCTTTGTCGCGCTGATGGTCGCCAATCTTCGGGCAGGCAGGCTGAAGCCCCTCCTGAAGCACCCCATGCTGCTTGCGGTGAAACTTTGGGCCTTTGCCCATTTGCTTGCCAATGGCGACAGTGCTTCGGCACTGCTGTTTGGCGCATTTCTTGTCTGGGCTGTAATAAACCGCATTGCCGTCAAGCGCCGCGATACGCCGCTGCCCCCGCCAGGCCCGGTTGTCAATGACATTGCAGCAGTGGCAAGCGGGCTTGTCTTGTGGGCGCTGTTCATCTTCTGGGCCCATGAATGGTTGTTTGGCGTTTCTCCGGTTGTCTGACCGGCTGCGAATTGCTTGCCCGCTAAACTCCTGCATTGATTCCTTCACCGGCTTTCCGCTACAAGGCGGCGGGTTGATCCAGCCGCCACATTATCTGTTTACCTGAAGGTCAAAATGGCAGACGACGATACTTTCATCCGTGAAGTTGACGAGCAGATGCGCCAGGACCGTGCGCAGGAGCTCTGGTCGAGATACGGCAGGTTCGTGATCGCCGGGGCGGTGGCGATCGTTCTTGCCACGGCCGGCTACCGCGCCTGGGACTACTACAACCAGCAGCGCCTGGCAGGCTATGGCGACCGGTTCATGAGCGCCATTGAGCTTTCCGGCCGGGGCAAACACGACGAGGCCGTCCGTGCCTTGGAAGCATTGGCAGCGGAGGGCGGCGGGCGCTATCCGGAGCTGGCGCGCCTGCGCATCGCCGGCGAGATGGTCGCACGCGGCGAAAAGGCCGAGGCGCTCAAAGCCTTTGACGCATTGGCAAATGACAGCGCCGCCATGCCGGCCCTTCGTGAAACGGCCCAGTTGCAGGCCGGCCTCCTGGCGGTGGACCTGGAAGCCTTTTCCTCGGTGGAAAGCCGGCTCTCCAGCCTTGCCGGTGCCGGTCACCCCTTGCGCCACAGCGCCCGCGAGGCACTGGCCATCGCCGCGCTGAAGGCCGGTGAGGACAGCAAGGCGCTGGAGTGGCTCAGCCGTATCGTGGAAGACAGCGAGGCCGCCCAGGGCGTGCAGAGCCGCGCAAGACTGCTGCTTGATCATCTGGCGGGCAAGGGCGTAACAGCCGAAGGCTGATCGAGGACATTGCCTCTGTCTGCCTGTTGAATTTGTTTTCTTGCAATGGCGTGCAAACAGGGTGCCGCAATGGGATTTACTGCCGCGATCATCGGACGCCCCAATGTCGGAAAGTCCACGCTGTTCAACCGGCTCGTCGGCAAACGCCTGGCACTGGTGGACGATACGCCGGGGGTAACCCGCGACCGGCGCCTGGCCGATGCGCGCATCGGCGATCTTCATTTTCAGGTAATCGATACGGCCGGCCTGGAGGAAGCCGATACGGACAGCCTCGAGGGCCGCATGCGCCAGCAGACGGAGCTTGCCATTGGTGAGGCTGACGTCTCCCTTTTTCTCGTCGATGCAAAGACCGGCATTACGCCGACCGACAAGGCCTTTGCCCAACTGCTGCGCAAACATGGCAAACCAGTCGTGCTGGTCGCCAACAAGATGGAAGGCAAAGCAGCAGAGCAGGGCTTTTACGACGCCTATTCGCTCGGCTTCGGGCAAGCCGTGCCGATTTCCGCCGAACACGGAACCGGCATGGCGGACCTTTATGGTGCGCTTGTCGAAGCCGTGGGGGAGGAACGCGCCTTTGATGCCGGTGAGGACTTGCCGGTAGATGGCGATGAGGCCGGGGAGGATGAGTATCATCCTGTGTTCGATGAGGCCGGTAACGAAATCCTGCCAGCCTATGACACGACCAAGCCTTTGCGCATCGCCGTGGTTGGCCGTCCCAATGCCGGAAAATCGACCCTCATCAACCAGATGATTGGCGAGGAGCGCCTGCTGACCGGGCCTGAAGCCGGCATCACCCGCGATTCCATTTCCGTCGACTGGCAGTGGGAAGGCCGTACCATCCGCCTGTTCGATACCGCGGGAATGCGCAAGAAGGCGCGGGTTCAGGAAAAGCTCGAAAAGCTCTCTGTTTCCGACGGACTGCGCTCGGTTCAGTATGCGGAGGTGGTCATTGTCGTGATCGACGCCGAAACGCCATTCGAGAAGCAGGACGTGCAGATCGCCGATCTTGTAATCCGCGAAGGCCGCGCGCCGGTGATCGCCGTCAACAAATGGGACACGATCGAGGACCGGCAGGCAAGGCTTGCCGAAATTCGCGAAATGGCAGAGGCGAGCCTTTCCCAGGTCAAGCGGCTGAAGGTCGTTCCCGTCTCCGCGCTGACGGGAGAAGGGCTGGCAAAGCTGATGGAAGCGGTTGCCGAGGTCCACGAACAGTGGAACCGCCGCATTCCCACTGCAAGGCTCAATCGCTGGCTGGAGGAAATCCAGTACCACCATCCGCCACCGGCAGTGGCCGGGCGCCGCATTCGCTTGAAGTTCATCACCCAGGCAAAAACGCGCCCCCCGACTTTCATGGTCCATTGCACAAGGCCCGAGGCAATGCCCACGTCCTACAGCCGCTACATGGTCAACAACATCCGCGAGACGTTTGACCTTTGGTCCGTGCCGGTGCGTCTGGCCATGCGCAAGGCCGACAATCCCTATGCCATGCGCCGCAAAAAGAAGTGATGTAACTGCGAAATCCGTGTTGATGCTGGCCTTTTGCCCTTTCCCTGCCGCATTCGGACACTAGGCCGGATCGGGTTTTCGCGGGTGGGGAAAACTCCGATGAGCGCCGCCATCCAGTCGCCCTGGCTCTCGAAAACATGAACGTGCGAGCAAAAAACTGCACCCGTTAACTGCGGGGCAAGAACTGCTTAACGCAAAATCAAGGTTAACAAACCAGTATCGGTTTCACCGTCCGGGAGTTGCAGCAATTGCCGCAGCAACCAGAAGGTAGAAGGCGTAAAACGTTTGTTCGGAGTAGAGTTTTGCGGAATTTCAGCAAGAAGCATCCGTCGTTTATTCAGCGGATAAAGGACAGCCTGTTCCCCGTCTGTGTGGGAACAGCCCTTTTTCTGACCTATCCCTCCCTGGTTGCTTATCAGGATGTGGCAAGCTTCCTTGGAGCCGGCAACACGCCCGCACAGGATAAACGCTGGCTGGCCAGCGTATCGGCTGCTCCCGGTGTTTCCATGCTTACCACAGGATCCATCGGCAAGGCTGCTGCCGCCATACCGGAACGCGCGCCTGCCAAAATCACCACGAAAGTCCGCATTGAAAGCAGACCGCAGACGGTCAACCGAACCCTGAAAGGCGACCGCGTCGTTTCAACCACTTTCGTTCGGCCGCCGGAGAGCTTCAATGCCGGGCGGGTATATGAACGCCACTCCCTGCTGGGCCCGCTCAACGTCGGCAAGAAGGTCGAGCTCGCCTTCGTCAAGGCCAAACCCTTCGATGAGGCACTGCAGGTAGCATCCGCCTTTCATCCGAAGCGCCCGAAAAACAGCGATCTATTGCTGCCGAAACCCGATCTGCCGGTGATGGTGGCGAGCCTTGTTACCGAATCCGCCCCAAATCTGCTGGCCTATTCGCCGGAGCCGAAATTCGAGCGCTCTCCTTTCGCCGAAGTGCTGGATGATACCTCGCCGATCAATATCGTGCCGAAACTCGACAAGGGCGATCATGCATGGGCTGCCAATCCGCTGCCCAAATCTTCCTATTCGGACCGGGAACAGCGCTGTCTTACCGCCGGTATTTATTTTGAGGCCCGCGGCGAACCGGTAAAGGGTCAGGCTGCCGTTGCGCAGGTTATCCTCAACCGGGTGCGCAACCCGACCTACCCCAATACCATCTGTGGCGTCGTCTACCAGAACAAGCACTGGCGCAACCGCTGCCAGTTTTCCTTCGCCTGTGACCGCATCAAGGACCGGGTGCGTGACACCCAGCGCTGGAGCATCGCCAAATATGTGGCGCGCGAAACCACCGAAGGCCGCATCTGGCTGAAAGAGGTTGGTTCCTCGACCCACTATCACGCCACCTATGTGCAGCCCAAATGGGCGCGACAGATGAAAAAGGTCGGGCGCATCGGCCTGCATATCTTCTACCGCACCTTTGGCGGCGGCTGGTCCTGACGATTGGAAAGCGCCAAAGCAGGGCAAATCACACCTGTGGGCCGGCGGTGACCGGCAGATTCACCAAATCACCCTCCGGCGCATTGTCGCATCGCTGTGGCTGGGTGTAATTTCAAATAAAATCAATATGTTAATCGCTCATCCCTTCGCTTGACTCTGTTGAGGGTCAAATCTATGTTGCGCGCGACTTCGGCAGGGCTGGAAACACCGTGGTTTTCCGCCTTTCCGCGTATACTGAACCGGTTGCCGCAATGCAGGTAAATTCGGTGCCAGCAAGGGTTTTGCTGGGCTGCGGCGGTTCGTGATTGGCGGGAAGGCATGGCAAAAAGCGGAAAACACAGCAGGCCGAAGGGCAGGCCAGGCACTGGGCTGGAGCAGCGCCTTGAATCGCTCGAAGACCGCCTCGATGAGCGGCGTCCGCGGGAGAATAAGGCTGACAAGGGATCGGGCCCCGGCGATACAAAGTCGGGATTCGCCATCGCCCTCAGACTATCGAGCGAGTTTATCTCGGCGATATTGGTGGGAGCGGGGATCGGATATCTGCTTGATACCTTCGTTGGGACCACGCCCTGGGGGATGATTGTCTTCCTCCTGATCGGGTTTGCTGCCGGTGTTGTAAACGTGCTGCGGTCCTCTGGTGAGCTTTCGGATCCGTACAGCTCGGTCTGGGCGCCGAAAGAAGAGAACACGAACGGGAATTCACCGGGTGTGCACCCGGATGAAAAAAAGGAATAAGGCGTGGCGAACGATCCAATTCACCAGTTCCACCTGAACAAGCTGATCCCGCTTGAAATCGGCGGCGTGGACTTCTCCTTTACCAATTCTTCCCTGTTCATGGTTGCCACCGTTGCCGCGACTGCGGGCTTCATGATCTGGGCTACCAGCGGGCGCGGCCTGATCCCGACGCGGGCGCAGTCGGTTGCCGAAATTGCCTATGAGTTTTCTTCCAACATGCTGCGCGATGCGGCGGGTTCGGAAGGCATGCGGTTCTTCCCGTTTGTCTTCTCGCTGTTTTTGTTCATTCTGGTCGCCAATCTGCTGGGCATGTTCCCCTACTTCTTCACCATAACAAGCCACATCATCGTGACGGCCGCGCTGGCGCTGCTGGTGTTCGCAACCGTGCTGATTTCCGGCATTTCGCGCCACGGGCTTGGCTTTTTCAAGCTGTTTGTGCCTTCCGGGGTGCCGGGCTGGCTGCTGCCGCTGGTGGTGGCCATTGAGGTCATCTCGTTTCTGACCCGCCCGATCAGCCATTCGGTTCGCCTTTTCGCCAACATGCTGGCAGGCCATATCACTTTGAAAGTGTTTGCCGGCTTTGTTGTCAGCCTCAGTGCGCTGGGCGTTGCCGGTGTTGCCGGCGCCATCCTGCCGATGCTGATGACCGTCGCGCTGACCGCACTCGAATTCCTGGTCGCATTCCTGCAGGCCTATGTGTTTGCGATGCTGACCTGCATGTACATCAACGACGCCATTCACCCGGGAGGGCACTAGGCCTGCCGGGAACGGATGCCGGTCAACCGGTATCCGGTGAAATCAACGAAAACTTCCAGCCGTTCATAAGGAGACAAGTCATGGAAGCTGAAGCAGCAAAACTGATCGGAGCGGGCCTTGCAGCCATTGGTACTGGTGCTGCCGGTATCGGCGTGGGTAACCTGTTCGGCCAATTCCTTCAGGGCGCCCTGCGCAACCCCTCGGCAGCCGACGGCCAGTTCGGCCGCCTGATCTTCGGCTTTGCCGTGACCGAGGCACTCGGCATCTTTGCGCTGCTGATCGCCCTGCTGCTGCTGTTCGCAGTCTAGGCAGACACTGTTTTGGCTTCCGGCGGCGCGCTCCTGCGCCGGCGGAGGCTCTCAATACCGTCACCTGGCCGGACCGGTTCCGGCCGACACCGGCATGTAAACGGAAAAGCCAATGCTAGTTTCAGCCGCACTTGCAGCAACCACCGAAGCCTCGCACGATGCAGGAAGCGCCGGCGTGTTCCCGCCGTTCGACTCCTCCACCTTCGCTTCCCAGTTGCTGTGGCTTATCATCACGTTCGGCATCTTCTACTATCTGATGTCCAAGGTGATCATCCCGCGTCTTTCCGGCATTCTCGGCACCCGCCGCGACCGCATCGCCCGCGACCTCGACGAGGCCCAGCGCCTCAAGGAGGATTCCGATGCTGCCCTTGCCGCCTATGAGCAGGAACTGGCAGAAGCGCGCAAGAACGCCGGCAACATTGCCCAGGAAGCCCGCGAGAAGGCAAAGACGGAAGCAGAGGCCCAGCGCAGCAAGGCGGAAGCTTCGCTCAACGAGAAGCTGGCCGGTGCGGAAAAGCAGATTGCCACGATCAAGACAAAGGCACTGGCGGAAGTCGATGGAATTGCCGCTGACACGGCCGCCGAAATCGTGCGCCAGCTGGTCGGCGGCACGGTGAGCAAGGCAGAAATCACCAAGGCGGTGTCTGCCGCTGCCGGCAAGTGAGCTTGAACAGGGGAGCCTGACCATGGACGCAACCTTTTGGGCCCTAATTGCCCTGATCATTTTTCTCGGCATCGTCGCCTATCTGAAGGTGCCGGGCATGCTCACCAAAAACCTCGATGAGCGTGCGGAGAAGATTCGCAACGATCTGGAGGAAGCCCGCCGCCTGCGTGAGGAAGCGCAGGAACTGCTGGCCGACTATCAGCGCAAGCGCAAGGAAGCCGAGCAGGAAGCGAGCGACATCATTGCCGCTGCCGAGCGTGATGCGGAACTGATGGCCAGGGAAGCGGAAGAAAAAACCGCCGACTTCGTTGCCCGCCGCACCGCCATGGCCGAGCAGAAAATTGCCCAGGCCCAGGCTCAGGCCGTTGCCGATGTACGCGCTTCGGCCGTCGAGATTGCCGTCGCTGCGGCAGGCAAGATCGTCGAGGGCAAGGTTTCCGGGGCCACCGCCGACAAGCTGATCAAGGATTCGATTGCCGAAGTAAAAGCGCGGCTCAACTGATCATCCGGCATGGTTTGACGGGTTTAATTCGAAAGCGGCCTGCGGGCCGCTTTTTTGTGCAATGTGGTGTTCAGGCGTCCTTCATGGGGGAGAAGCTGTGCCGGTGCAGCGGGCAGGGGCCTTGTTCCCTTATTGCTGCCAGATGTCTGGCAGACCCGTATCCCTTGTGACCGGCAAATCCGAACGCCGGAAATTTGATATCCGCCCGCAACATCATCCGGTCGCGCATCACCTTGGCAACGATAGAGGCAGCAGCAATCGACAGGCTGCGCCCATCACCCTTTATGACGGCAAGGGCAGGGACCGATAGTCCGGGCGGCACGTCGCGCCCGTCAATCAGGGCATGGTCACAGCCGGTTTGAAGACCGCCGAGCGCCATGGCCATGGCCCGCAGACTGGCCTGGCGGATGTTGATGCGGTCGATGGTGGCATGGTTGGCGGCGTGCCAGCATACTGCCCGGCTGGCCACGGCAATTTCATCGAATAATTCTTCGCGGCGTTTGGCGGTCAGCTTCTTTGAGTCGTTCAGGCCCGATGGAATATCATCCGGGTTCAAAACAACCGCAGCGGCCACAACAGGTCCGGCCAGCGGGCCGCGCCCCGCTTCATCGGCACCGGCAATAAGCTGGTATCCCTTTTCTGCAAGACCTGCTTCCAGAGTATAGTCGGGCCCGTGGCGGAACCCTGCGGTCTGATCGGTCGAGGGGCGTTCAGGATGCAGCATTAAACGGGTGCAAGCTCAAAAGGGGAAGAGGAATCGGTGCCGGCCATGGGTTTGCGGCAGCATGGCGCGAACACCGATTCTCTTCAAGTCCGGCCCTTCTGGTTCTGCTACCCGGAGGGGACAGCGGCAGCAGAACCTTGTGGCGCCAAGGAAGCGCCGGGCCGGTTTTTCCAGCCGGGGAATGCTGGAAACCGGAAGCCTGAATGATCCGACACCGGATCATCGGGCGACAAGCTCAAAACAGCGCCAGTTGGGCCTCGTTTTCCTCGGGCGCTGAAAACAGATCTGTCCTTAGCATCCGGCGCTCCTGATTGAAGCCGAGCTTGCGGGCAGCAACCTCAAAGCGGCGGCCGAGTTGCAGGGCATAGGGTCCGCCGCCGCGCATCCGCTTGCCCCATTGTGCATCATAGTCCTTGCCGCCGCGCATCGACTTCAGCAGGTTCATCACATGGCGGTAACGGTCAGGATAATGCTTGAGCAGCCAGTCGCGAAACAGCGGGCTGACCTCCTGCGGCAGGCGCAGCAGAATATACCCGGCTTCGCAGGCGCCCGCGCCACGGGCCGAATCGAGAATACGTTCCATTTCGTGATCGGTCAGCGCGGGAATTACCGGCGCCACCATCACCGAAGCCGGAATGCCGGCCTCGGAAAGGTCGCTGATCGCCTTGAGCCTGAGCGTTGGCGTTGAGGCCCTCGGCTCCATGGCGCGTGCCAGCCTCCGGTCAAGCGTCGTGATGGACAAGGCCACTTTGACGAGCCCCTTTTTTGCCATCCGCGACAGAATGTCGATGTCACGGGTCACGAGCGCCGATTTGGTGACGATGCCCACCGGATGGTTGGCACTTTCCAGCACTTCCAGAAGTGAGCGCATGATGCGCCGTTCCTTCTCGATCGGCTGATAGGGATCGGTATTGGTGCCAATGGCAATCAGTTTCGGCTTGTATCCCTTTTTCGACAGTTCGCGCTCCAGCAGTTCCGCTGCGTCCTGCTTGGCAAACAGTTTTGATTCAAAATCCAGTCCGGCCGAAAGCCCCATATAGGCATGGGCAGGCCGGGCAAAGCAGTAGACGCAGCCATGTTCGCAGCCGCGATAAGGGTTGATGGACCGGTCAAAGGAGATGTCGGGTGACGTGTTTTTTGTGATGATCTTTTTCGCCTTCTCCTCATAGACTTCGGTCTTGAAGGGCGGCAGTTCGTCCAGCGTCTGCCAGCCATCGTCAAAAACATGCCGGCTGATCGGCTCAAAGCGGCCGGAGGGATTGAGCGCCGCGCCGCGTCCCCTTGAGCGCAGTTCGGCAAGCTTTTCGCTGCCATCATGGGTATTGAGGCCCCGCCAGTGCCCGGATCGGGCAATGCGGGAACGGTCCATGAAGGTGCGATGCGCCAGAACTGTCCGCTCTGCCGAAACGGTCCGCTCTGCCGAAACGGTATTGGGCTCCATGACGCCCCTGTCCGCCGTTTCCCTGCCATGCGCTTCGTTTTGCGCCATTTGACCTGCTCCCTGAAATGATTGCCGGGTATTCCGGTCGATTCGTTTCTGTGAACTTATTCCTATCTTCAAAAAGGGAACAAAGCAAGTACAAAAATGAGAACAGTTCAGTCTCCACACGAAATGCCGACCTCGGGAATGCCGATCTGGGGAATGCCCAATTGGAGAATGCATGGATGTGACAGATGTTCCGCCGGCTGGTTGAATTCCGTAGGCTATCCACAGGAAGTTTTTGGGCCAACCGCATGCACATGCTCGGTGAGCGCGGCATGATCTCCACGAAATTGCAGGCCAAACCGCACGTTGAGCGTGAGCCAAGCGCAAGGTTTGGTGGAGGAACCAAGCCCTGCAGTTCGGCAGGAAAACTCAGCCCTTGCCGCGTTTGAGATGCTCATCCAGTCGCGGCATGATCTCCACGAAATTGCAGGGCATGTGGCGGTAATCGAGCTGCAGGCCAAGAATGCCGTCCCAGGCATCCTTGCAGGCACCGGGCGATCCCGGCAAACAGAAGACATAGGTGGCATTCATCACGCCGCCGGTCGCCCGTGACTGGATGGTGGAGGTCCCGATCTTCTCATAGCTGATGCGGTGAAAGATGGCCGAAAAGCCGTCCATGGTCTTTTCAAACAGCGGCTCGAGCGCATCGGGTGTCACATCGCGCCCGGTAAAGCCGGTGCCGCCGGTGGTGATGATCACATCCACATCCTCCTGCCTGGACCAGGCTTTCACCTTTTCCTGGATGGCGGGAATATCGTCCTTGACGATGGCCCTGTCGATCAGGGTGTGACCGGCCTTTTCGAGCCGTTCGACGAGCGTTGCACCCGAGCGGTCTTCTTCCATGCTGCGCGTGTCGGACACGGTAAGGACGGCAATGCCCACGGGAACAAAAGGACGGTTTTCATCAATGCGGTTCATGGTGGTCTCTCCGGTTTCCAATGCCATATTCATCAGACCGGAAAGACCCTGTCCATGCCGAAATCGGCGCTCTGCGTCGCCGTGACCCACCAGCCGGGGTTTGCTGCCGCAATGGTGCCGGCGGCCTTCCGTGCGGCCTCTGCATGGGCAAAGATGCCGAAACAGGTCGCGCCGGAACCGCTCATGCGCGAAAGGCTGGCACCTGACGTTTCGAGCGCCCGCAAGACGTTGCCGATGACCGGTTCGGCGGCCATGGCTGGCGCCTGCAGGTCGTTTCGCTGCTCTTTGAGCCAGCTTGTCAGCATGAACTGGCTCAGTTGACCGGGCAGGGCGGCCAATGGCGGGTTTTGCTTGTTCTTCAGGATTCTGAAGATCTGCGGGGTTGAAACCGCAATGGCGGGATTGACCAGCACCAGATCGAGGGCCGGCAGATTGGCGGCAGGTTCAAGATCGGTGCCTCTGCCGCGGGCGATCAGGGAGGACGAAGAAAGACACATCGGCACATCGGAGCCGATTTCGGCACCAAGGGTCATCAGTGCGCTGTCGCTGACGGGGATACCGAGCGCATGACGCAGCACCAACAAGGTGGCCGCCGCATCGGCAGAGCCGCCGCCAATGCCGCTGGCAACCGGCAGGTTCTTTTCCAGGGCAAAACAGAGCCCGCCTGCCGCAGCAAAGGCTTCAGGGAAACGGCGCCGAAGCAGCGCCGCAGCCTTCAGGATCAGATTGTCGTTACCACCAAGCGCGGCAGCGAAAGGCCCGGTTGTTTTTAGCGCGGGTTTTTCGCCGCCCTTGCCCCATTGAAGTTCAAGTTCATCTGCCGGCCGGCAAAACACCACCAGGCTTTCGAGACTGTGATAGCCATCCTGCCGCTCACCCGTAACGTGCAGGGCGAGGTTGATTTTTGCTGGTGCGGTGCAGGAAATGGCTGACGACATGGCGGTTGCCGCAAATCAGTGCGTAAGCCCTACCTGGAGCTTGCGTTCGATCTTCGCCTTGTCTTCGGGGGCCGGTTCGTTGGCCAGTGCATGTTTCCACTGGAACACGGCTTCAAGCTTGCGGCCAACCTGCCAGAAGGCATCGCCCAGATGATCGTTGATGACAGGATCAGACGGCATCAGTTCCAAGGCCTTCTGCAGCTCTGCGACGGCCTCTTCATACCGGCCAAGCCGGTAATAGGCCCAGCCGAGACTGTCGATGATGAAGCCGGAATTGGGGCGCAGCTCCACAGCCTTGCGCACCATTTTCAGGCCTTCGTCAAGATTGATGCCCTGGTCGATCCATGAATAGCCGAGATAGTTCAACACATCGGGCTGATCGGGAACGAGTACCAAGGCCTGCTTGAAATCGGTTTCGGCCTTTGGCCACTGTTTGGTGCGCTCATAGGCAATGCCGCGCCGGTAGAACAGCCGCCAGTGGGTTCTCTGCGGATTGACGAGCCGGTTTATCGTGGTCGTATAAACCTCGATGGCCTTGTCATAGGCTTCGTGCTGGGCATGAACGCCGCCGAGCGAGAGTACGGTAACAAGGTCCAGCGGATCTTCGGCCACCAGCCCGTTCATGATTTCCACGGCCTGAGAGGTTTGTTCCATGCGGTTCAGATTGAGTGCATATTCGAGTTGGGCCCGCCGGTAGAAGGGCGATTGTGGGCCAATCTCGCCATAGAACGCATTCGCCTTTGGACGGCGGTCCTGATCTTCATAGACATTGCCGAGCGCGAAAAGAACCGAATCGCTGTCAGGCGCCAGGAAGCGGGCAAGCTGAAGATGGCCCTGGGCAAACGGCAGTCCGCCCTGCCGGCTGATCGCGGTGCCGACATTGAAAAACACTTCCGCTGCCCCCTGTTGCGGTGAGGCGATCAGTGGAGCGATCTTGGCTTTGTCCGCCGAAAGTTTTTCGCGCAGAGCAGCCAGTGGCGGATGATTGGCCAACAGCCGGAGACCTTCGTCAGCCGACTTGCGCGCATCCCCGGGATTTCCGGCACGCGCCTGGGCACGCGAAAGACCTTCGATTGCCCTGATATAGGTCTCGGTCAAAGCGGCCGCTACGGCACGGTATTCGACTGCCTTTTGAAACCGCGCAACCGCTTCACCATCGCGCTTTGCAGCGCTGAGTATGAGCCCGGCATGATATTCGCGGATCATCAAGACCCAGTCCGGCCCTTCGATTGCATCGATCCGCGCCAGTGCGTCATCAATCTTGCGTTCGCCGAAAAGTGCCCAACTGCCGAATATGGTGGCCAGCATTCCGTCAAGGTCGGTTCCTGAAATCCGGTCGATCCGTGAAAGTGCCTGGCCCCAGGATTTCTGTTTCAGCGCATTTGCGGCCACCACAACGTGATTGATATTCTGGGTCTGGCTCTCTGCCGGGATGCTGTTGAGCAGTTTGATTGCTTCGGAAATGTCGCCATTGGCGGTCAGCGCAACGAAAAGCGACTGCTTCAGATTCTGGTTTTCCGGGTCGAGTTCGATCGTCCGCCGGTAGTTTTTGATCGCCTCTTCCTCATCGCCGTTCGAACCGGCGCTCTGGGCAGCCAGGAAACTTCCCGACAGCGATGGCAACTCGTCGCTGGCATCAACAATTTTCAGCGTGGCGCTGTGAAGTTCCAGCTGTTCGAGGAAATTGTCGGCAATCACCGGCAATGGCATGAAAAACGCCATGGAGGATACCGCGCCGGCAAGCGCGGAAAGCAAAAACAGTCCGGAAGAAGGCTGGGTCGTTTTGCGCTTTTTCCGGTTATCCCGGGCCGCCTTGTCTGCCATGCGTTGTTCCTTGTTTTGTATGTGGCAATGCAGCCACCAAACGGCATATGCCATGTCGCACTGCCTGATCAAGGAATACTGCGATCAAATTACGGCGTTCAGTCCGAATTAATGCAACCAATTTGACCTTTCGCCCCGATCTTAGCTGGCTCGCATGAGGCTGTATTCCAGCACTTCCGTCAGGGCGTGTTTGTGGGCGCTATCCTCAAACGTTGCCAGGGCATCCTGGGCCAGTTCGCAAAACTGCCGTGCCCGTGCAAGCGTGTCCTCAAGGGCGTTGTACTCGCGCATCAGCCGCATGGCTTCTTCAAGGCGCGAGTCGTCGGACTGTCCCCGCTCAATGGCTTCGCGCCAGAAGGTGCGCTCGTTTTCGCTGCCCCTGCGATAGCAAAGCAGCACTGGCAGGGTCACCTTGCCTTCGCGGAAATCATCGCCGGTGTTTTTGCCCAGCACCTGTGACGAGCCGCCATAATCCAGCGCATCGTCGATCAGCTGAAAGGCGAGGCCGAGATTGTTGCCATAGGAGCGAAAGGCGGAAATTGCCGATTTGGGGGAACCGGCAAGAATCGGGCCCACTTCTGCGGCAGCAGCAAAAAGCGCCGCCGTTTTTGCCCGCACCACTTCCATATACTCATCTTGTGTGGTTTCGAGATTTTGCGCTGTGCCAAGCTGCATGACCTCGCCTTCGGCAATCACGGTCGCTGCATGGGACAGAACGTCCAGGGCATGCATCGATCCTGCCTCCACCATCATGCGGAATGCCTGACCGAGAAGAAAGTCGCCAACCAGAACACTGGCCTGATTGCCCCACAGCATGCGTGCGGCAAGTTTCCCCCGCCGCCGGTCGCTTTCATCCACCACATCGTCATGCAGCAGCGTTGCGGTATGCATGAACTCCACACTCGCCGCCAGCGTTACATGATGCGTCCCGGTGTAGCCGCACATGACAGCCGAGGCCAGGGTGAGCATGGGCCTGAGCCGCTTGCCGCCGCTGTCGATCAGATGCCGTGCTACCTCGGGAATAAGCGCAACGTCGGAGCCGCATTTTGAAAGAATGAGCTGATTGACGCGCTCCATGTCCGGCGCCACCAGATCCATCAGCGGCTTGATGCTGGCTGGCTGCCCCTTTTTGGGCCGTCCGCCTGCCTCTTCCAAAGATACCACTACGCCTGACATTCGTTGCTCCCGACTGATATACAGCTTTCTAGCCTATCACGCGGCGGGCGCAAGCGTGACAGATTGCCCTTGTCCGGCGGTGGGAAGCCGGCAGGGTTTTGATTTCAACAGATAGGCATCAACTCGCAATAACCGTAACGTTATCTTTGCCGCCGATCTGTTACTTGCCTGCACGGCAAATCCGTAACAGGTTGTAGCAGGCGGTGACGCCGCGTGGGTAGATATGATCGAACTGGTTAGAACCAATGACCTGGTAGCGATTTCGCTCATGGAATCCTTGTTCCGTGACGCCGGGATTGCATGCCTGGTTCTCGACCAGCACATGAGTGTGCTGGAAGGTTCGATCGGAATTCTGCCGCGCCGATTGATGGTAGCAGATGATGAAAAGGAAAAAGCCCGCAGACTGCTTGTTGATGCTGGTTTGGCGGACTTTCTGAAAGAAGATGGCCGTAGCGGTACAAGGAACAAGGACGTTGTCTGAACTGGCGGAGTTTGAAACGTCGGTGGACGATTTTTACCGCGGCAGGTTTCAGGTCGAGCAGCCTGTCCGAACCGGTCACCGTGGCGGTTCCGATGCATTGCTGATTGCTGCTGCCCTGCCGGAGGGCGCTTCCGGCAAACTCGCCGATCTGGGCGCCGGTGCCGGTGTTGCCGGCCTTGCCGCTGCCGCATCCAATCCGGGCCTGAAAGTGACACTGGTTGAAAAGAACGCCCGAATGGCAGCGCTTGCCGGCAGTAACCTGAAGCTGCGGAAAAACCTGGCGTTTGCAGACCGCACCAGCGTGCTGCAGGCCGATGTCACCCTGAGCGGTGCCAAGCGGCAGGAAGCCGGGCTTGGCGAAAACAGTTTCGACTATGTAATCATGAACCCGCCCTATAATCACGATGCACAGCGTGCCTCTCCCGACGCCTTGCGCTCTGAAGCGCATGTGATGGGGCTTTTCGGCCTCGATGCCTGGATCCGTACCGCGACCGCCATATTGAAGCCGGGCGGCGTGATGACCATGATCTACAGGACGGAGAAGATCGGCGAGGTGTCCGCCTGTGCGCAGGGGCGGTTTGGCGCCATCGCCATCGTGCCGGTCCATTCGAAAATCGAGGAAGGTGCAAAGCGCATTCTGCTTCGAATGACAAAGGGGTCGCGCGCGCCGTTGACCATCATGCCGGGCCTCGTGCTGCATGAGAACAACGGCAAGCCGACCAAGCTGGCCGAAGCCCTGATGAACGGGGAAGCCCGGGTTTTGTTCGATTGATCCCAAAAGCACCTGCCTGCCGGCAGCAGTACTTGCATTTTGCGGCTGTGTTCCCCATGTCAAACACAACAGCAGGCTGTTTGCGGATGGTTCAATGAGAATTTCGAAACTGTTGCCCTCTGTCCTCAGAAAGACGGACACGGTTATCCCGGTCGTACGCATGCAGGGTGCCATCATGGCATCCTCGTCGCCATTTCGGCAAAATCTCTCTCTGGCTGCGGTGGCAGGCCCCCTGCAGCGTGCCTTCGAAATGAAGGATGCACCACTTGTGGCGATCTCGATCAACTCGCCCGGCGGTTCCCCCGTCCAGTCGCGGCTCATCTATTCGCGCATCCGTGAGTTGTCGGCTGAAAAGAAGAAGCCCGTGGCAGTGTTCGTTGAAGACGTTGCTGCTAGCGGCGGTTACATGATTGCCCTTGCCGGCGACGAAATCATCGCAGACGAAACCTCCATTGTCGGTTCCATCGGCGTTGTCGCCGCCACCTTTGGCTTTGTGGAGGCAATCGGCAAGCTTGGTGTCGAGCGCCGTGTTTATACCGCCGGAAAGAACAAGGTGACGCTTGATCCGTTCCAGCCCGAGAAGAAAGCCGATGTCGATCACATTAAAGCGCTGCAGAAAGACATGCACGAGGTCTTCATCTCCATGGTGAAAGAGCGGCGCGGTTCGAAACTGGCCGACGACAAGGAGATTTTTTCGGGCCTCTTCTGGACAGGCAGGGAAGCCGGCCAAAAGGGCCTGATCGACGGTTTGGGGCATATGAGCGCCGTGATGAAGGAACGTTTCGGCGCCAAGACGAAACTCCGCCTCATTCAGGCAAAGCGCAATCTTCTGGGCCGCCCAGTGCCCTCGGTCGGGGTTTCGGCGACGGGAATTGGCAGCGAAATTGCAGCTGCCCTGCCTTCAAGCCTTGCAGAAGCGGCGGAAGAACGGGCATTGTGGGCGCGTTACGGCCTGTAACGCATGGAGGCCTGTAAAACATGGAGGGTTGAATGCCGCAACTGATTGCTGTTGGCCTTGTGGGAGGTCTGATCTGGTATGCCTGGCGCGCCCTGAAACGGCAGATGGCATCTGTTGGCGAGGAATTGCGCAATCAGGAACAGGCCCACGGCTCCAGAACACCCAGGACGGTTGAATCCCTGGAGAAGGGAGAAGACGGGGTTTACCGGCCCAAGGACAAGGGTCAAGGCTGAATTTGAGCAGCGGTCCTCTCTGGTGAACACATGTCCCGTCAATTGCCTTTCCACACCATGGATGTCTTTACGACCCAGCCCTTTGGCGGCAATCCGCTGGCCATTGTCGAAGATGCTGACGGTTTGACCACCGCGCAGATGCAGATCATCGCCAGGGAGTTCAATCTCTCAGAGACCCTGTTCGTCCAGTCTCCCGATGACCCAGGGCATACCGCAAAGGTCCGCATATTTTTTCCAACTGACGAAATCCCCTTTGCCGGGCATCCGACCATTGGCTGCGCCATCCACCTGGCGGCCAAGCACTTTGCCGGGCAGAAAGATTTTGAAACCACCATCACCCTGGAGGAAGTTGCAGGGCTGGTGCCGGTTGAAGTGCTTTCAGCGGGCGGCAAGGCAAAGGCCCGGTTTACCGCTCCGGTAATTCCCGAGCAGCACAAGGGTGAAAGTCCGTCTGAAGCGCTTGCGGCTTGCGCGCTTGGCCTCAACGAAAGGGATATCGGTTTCGGTGATCACAAATGCCGTGTTTTTGCCGGTGGTCCTGCTTTCCTGTACATTCCCGTCGCATCGCTGGATGCGCTGGGCCGTGCCGGGGTTATGGAGCCGCATTGGAGCCGCATGATCGCTGCTGCCAATGTCGACAGCGCGTATCTGTACACACCGGGAAACGATGAAATAGGCTATCAGGCGCGCATGTTTTCGCCAACTGCTGGAATTCCGGAGGATCCGGCTACTGGTTCCGCCACCGCCATCCTGGCCGCACAATTGCTGGCCAGCGGGGCGCTTGGCGAGGGGACGAACAGCATCTCCCTGCTGCAGGGCGTGGAAATGGGCCGCCGCAGCGAACTGGGCCTTGAAGTGGATGCAACCGGCGGGGAGATTTCTTCAGTGCGCGTCAGCGGCAGCGCGGTGGCGATCAGTTCAGGCAGTATCGTAATCCCGCAAGCGTGATCCGGCCGCCCTGTCGATACAACCTGGTGAGAACTCACATCTAGTGCACCAGACCTTCGCTGGTGCCGGCGTCCTCATCTTCATAGGCATCCGGGTTGGAATAGTCGCCAGGATAGGCAACCTGCGCGGTGACGGTCTGAAAGGATTCCTTGTCTTCCATTTCCACATCCTGGCGCTGGCGCATCCGGTAAAGCACGAACAGCAGGAACGTGGCTGAAATCAGCATCCCCATCGGCATGAAGAACTGAATCGGCAGAAATGCCAGAATTATGGTTGCAATACTGGGTATGATGAATGCGGAAATTGACCACGCGATCATCTGGGTTGAAGAGAGCATTACATAGTCCGCCGGGTCGGCCCGGTCATTGGCAAGGGCGCTTGAAACCGAATAAACGGTCTCGTTGAATCCGTTCCACAGGGAGAACACCACGATCAACATCAAAAGGCTGGCGGCCCCGTGGGCGCCGAAGGCGACCCCGGCCACGATGACCGAGCCAAGAGAAACCAGCGCCAGCACAATCCTTCGGTCAATGCGGTCCGACAGCGCCCCCATGGGCATCTGAATGGCAATCAGCCCCACCTGCATCAGGAACATCAACAGACCCACATCCGCTGGGCCAAAGCCGAGCGATGTGGTGTAGATGGGAGCCATGGACTGCATCAGCATGGTCGCGCCGCCGACTGCAAACATGCCGGCAAGGCCGACTGGGGAAATTTTCCAAACCTTGCGGATGTTGACGGCGATTGCCTCCGGCGCTTCAGGCTGGGGCAGGCGGGTCAGGCCGACTGGTATCATGGCCATGGCGACCACGGCGGTTGCCAGGATCGGAACCGTATTGCCTGTGATATCCATTTGTCCTGCGACGAAACTGCCGAAGCCAAGGGCGACAACATAGGCGATATAGAAGGTTGTGATGACCTTGCCCCTGATTTCATCGGTGCTGGCATAATGCAGCCAGCTCTGGGCAACGATGAAAATTCCGTTGATGGCGAAACCGTAGCACATCCGTGCCACAAGCCATGCGTAGGGGCTCTCGAAATAGGAAATTGCAAGCATCGTCATGACCATGACGGCGTATAAAAGCATGAAGACCCGGGCATGCCCCACCAACCGCAGGAGCGGGCCAGTGGCAAAACAACCCGCCAATCCGCCAAAGGCCACTGCAGGAAGCATGGCCGATGCAACCCATGGCTCGAAGCCGATACTCAGGAGTTTGACGGGTATGTATGCAAACAGCGATCCACTGGCGAAGGCACCAATTGTCGAGGAGGCAATCACACCCGAAACGGCAACAAGACGCGACCGCGCGGTCGAGACTTCAGTTACCTTGATCTTGATAACGTCTTCGGACATTTCTTTTCCGCTGCGGTGTTTGTGTGTTGCACTCTGACAGTCTTTTCCCGCCTACTTCAGCACGGCACCGGCAGCAAGGCCGTTCCACGCCGCTACGTGTCGTATCTGGAGTCTGAACCCTAGGCTGTATCGACATTTAGGATTTTGCCCCTGGCATCGTTGAAAACCCCTTGTGGTGGGCCACACCACAGCGGATTTTTCGCCTTGCCAGAGACGAAATCCGTCTCGCGCCGCGTCCGAAACCTGAATGTCGATACAGCCTAAAGGCATATCCCGATTTTCTTGACGCCTGCCAGGACAAGTGCTTTACGGTGCGCAACCATGAGAGCCACGAATCTGACGGCTTCCGCCAAGCCGTTTGCGTCCGGCCAGCCAAACCAGGAATAGCGACTTGAATCCTGACCAAGCGACATCCCGATCTGGCGGCGTTCCGCCTCACATGCATCCCACGCGCTCTTTTCAGGGGCTCATTCTCACCCTGCACAGCTACTGGGCCGAATATGGCTGTGCCGTGCTGCAGCCCTACGACATGGAAGTGGGTGCCGGTACGTTTCACCCGGCAACGACACTGCGCTCGCTTGGCCCCCGGCCGTGGAATGCTGCCTATGTGCAACCTTCACGCCGCCCCACCGATGGACGCTACGGGGAAAACCCCAACCGGCTGCAGCACTATTATCAGTATCAGGTGCTGTTAAAGCCTTCCCCGCCTGATCTGCAGGAGCTTTATCTCGGTTCGCTGTATGCCATCGGCATCGATCCCAAACTGCACGACATCCGGTTTGTCGAGGATGACTGGGAAAGCCCGACGCTTGGCGCATGGGGGCTTGGCTGGGAGGTCTGGTGCGATGGCATGGAAGTCTCCCAGTTCACTTATTTCCAGCAGGTCTGCGGCTTCGAATGTTCGCCGGTTTCCGGTGAACTGACCTATGGCCTTGAGCGGCTGGCCATGTATGTACAGGATGTCGACAACGTCTATGACCTGAACTTCAATGGCCGCGAAGGCGACGACAAGGTCACTTATGGCGAAATTTTCCAGCAGACCGAGAGGGAATATTCCCGCTGGAATTTCGATGTCGCCGACACCGAAACCCTGTTGAGGCATTTCGAGGATTCAGAAGCCGAATGCCGCCGCATTCTGGAACAGGAAGAGATGGATCCGAAAACCGGCAGGAAGATCGTCATGGCGCATCCTGCCTATGACCAGTGCATCAAGGCTTCCCACGTTTTCAACCTGCTCGATGCGCGCGGCGTCATTTCGGTGACCGAACGCCAGAGTTACATCCTGCGGGTACGCACCCTGGCCAAGGCCTGTGGCGAAGCATTTCTCAAGACAGAGGCTGGCGGCGCGCCATAGCGGCAACGCCGTGTGCGGGAAGTGACATCTGTCACTTCGGTGACAATTTCCCGGCGCTATGCATAATGCCCGCATCAAGTGGGCGGACGACTGCCTGCGGAATTTCTTCGGAGGTAAGTCATGTCAACCTGGGTCATTCTAGCCATTCTGGTCGCGGTCGGTCTTTATGCCGTTTCCCTTTACAACAAGCTGGTCAAGAGCCGGCAGATGGTGGGCGAGGGCTGGAGCGGCATTGACGTTCAACTAAAGCGCCGCGCCGACCTGATTCCCAATCTGCTGGAAACGGTGAAGGGATACATGAAACATGAGCGCGAGCTGCTGGAGGAAGTCACCAGGTTGCGCGCAAAGGCGGTGGGTGCGTCCAATGCCGCGCCCCATCAGCGTGCCACCATTGAAGGGGCGCTTTCCGGCGCCCTTGGAAGGCTGATGGCGGTTGCCGAAAATTATCCTGATCTCAAGGCCAATGAAAATTTCAAGGAGTTTCAGGACGCCCTGGAAGAGACCGAGAATGAAATTTCGCTTTCCCGCCGGTACTATAACGGTGCGGTGCGCAATCTGAACGTTTCTGTCGAATCCTTCCCCTCGAACCTTGTCGCCAGCCAGTTCGGCTTTCAGCAGGCCGAATATTTCGAGGTTGAGGACGATGCCGACCGCGCCGTTCCCAAAGTGACCTTCGACGACCAGTCCTGATTAACTTCCATGTTGGCGAACAAACGATCCTCAAACGTGCTGCTGGCGGTTTTCGGTTTCGCCGTTGCCATGCTTTCCGTGTTCGCCCAGGCGCACGCCCAGGAACGGATACTGAGCTTTCACAGCGACATCGAAATCCGTGAAGATACCTCCTTTGCCGTCGCCGAAACCATAAAGGTTCGGGTGGAGGGAAATCGGATCAAGCGGGGCATTTACAGGGATTTTCTGCGCGTCTTTGAAGATGCGTCAGGACGGGAGAAACAGGTCGGCTTCAGCGTTCTTTCCGTCACCCGCAATGGCAGCGCCGAACCCTATGCGGTCGAGATCAAGCCGCGCCATGCCCGCATTCTCATTGGCGACAAGGATGTGTTTCTTCCCCACGGCGTACATACCTACAAGATCCGCTATACGACGGACCGCCAGTTGCGCCGTTTCGACAGCCATGACGAGATTTTCTGGAACGTTACCGGAACCGAATGGGCATTTGCCATCGACACGGCGAGCGCAACGATAACCCTGCCGGGCAATGCCATTGCTGAGGATGTTGTCTACTTCACCGGCCGCCACGGCAGCACGCAAAAGGCAGCGCGGGCGACATTGGAACAGGGCGGGCATGTTGTCAGCTTTGAGACAACGCAGCCGCTGCAAAGCCGGGAAGGTCTGACGGTCGGCGTCAAATTCGCCAAGGGACATGTGGCGGCGCCGACAGGCAGCCAGGAGATAAATTGGTTCTGGTCGGACTATGGCGGCGAAGTCATTTCGGTTGCCGGCTTCTTCGCCGTGCTTTCCTATCTTTTGTGGGCCTGGAACCGGATTGGCCGCGATCCGCCACAGGAAGTGGTCATACCGCGCTGGCAACCGCCGAAGGATGTGTCGCCCGCCCTTGCAAACTACATCCACAACCGTGGCCTGCGCGGAAAGGGGTTCGATGCCGTTGCAGCCGCCGCCATCAATCTTGCCGTCAAGGGGGCTTTGGACCTGACCAAGAAGGGCAAGACCATGACAATGCGGGCAATCGGCTCCGCCGCTGGCGGCCCCCTGCCGGTCGGCGAACAGGTTGTGCTGGAAAAGGTTGCCGCCCGCAAAAACGGACTTTCGATCAACAAGGCCAATGGCAAGGCGATCAAATCCCTGGCGGACAGGTTTTCCTCGGCCATGGATGGTGAGCACCGCAACGTGTTTTATCATGCCAATACCGGCTATGTGCTCGGCGGCATTGCCCTGACCATTCTCGTTTTGGTGGCGCTGTTTGTCTTCGGCAATATCGCGGCGGCAAACCTTCTGCCCGTCATGCCGATTGCCGGTGTCGGCATCATGCTGACCTTCATCCTCATCCGCTCTGCACAGTCCATGAAAAGGGGCTTAAGCGGCAAGATCGGCTTTATCTTCACGATATTCTTCGCCGGCTTGTTTCTCGCCAATGCCGGGGTGGTTTTCGGCGACCTGCTGACGGGGCTGTTGGGCCGTCCGCTGCTGATCGGAGCGCTGGCCTCGCTATTGGCCGTCAATGTGCTGTTCTTCTTTCTCATGGGCGCACCCACGCAATTGGGGGCAAAGCGTTCGGCGGAGATCGAAGGCCTGAAGCTCTATCTTTCGGTGGCTGAAGAAGAGCGCTTGAACATGCTCGGTTCCCCGGACATGTCCCCCCAGCATTATGAAACGCTGTTGCCTTATGCCGTTGCGCTGGGTGTGGAAAAACCCTGGTCTCAGGCCTTTCAAAGCTGGCTGGCAACGGCAGTTGCCGCCGGCGCGGCAGCCGCTGCCGGTTATCACGGCCCCAGGTGGTATCACGGTGATGATTTTGACAGCGGATCGATCGGCGAGACCATGGGCAACCTGGCCGATGGCATTTCCAAATCGATGACAGCTTCACTGCCCGCTCCCAAATCGTCCTCCTCCGGATTCTCCGGTGGCGGCGGGTTTTCCGGCGGTGGTGGTGGCGGCGGCGGTGGTGGTGGCTGGTAACGCTGATGGTGCCGGCTCGATGAGTTGTGATCGCTGGGCAAGTGACAGACTGCCGGCTGTGTGCAATTGCTGGAACAGTGTTTTGCATTTGCGGGACAGAATATGACAGGGAGGCATGTTCATGAAGGGTGAAGTGGCGGCCAGGGCGCCGATCCGTATCGAGGTGGAAAAGGGCAAAACCTATTGGTGGTGCGCCTGTGGCCGTTCGTCCAGCCAGCCCTTTTGCGACGGTTCCCACAAGGGCAGCGAGTTTTCGCCGGTTGCATGGGAGGCAAAGGCTGATGACGAACAATGGTTCTGCGCCTGCAAGCAGACGGACAACCGCCCGTTCTGCGACGGTACCCACAATACGCTTGGCGGCGATGTTGGAACACAGGACGAGGCGCCGGTTATCGAACAGCGCGAAAACGGGCCGCTGGTCATCAAGCATCTGTCGAATTTCGTCGATCACGAGGGCAACGAGATCGAAACAAAACCGGTCATGGCACTGTGCCGTTGCGGCCAATCCAAAAACAAGCCGTTCTGTGACGGGTCCCACAAGGAAGCCGGTTTTTCCTCGGCCAATGAAACGGAAAATCCCGCCGGGCGGGTCTTTTCCTACGAAGGCAGCAAGGTCACGGTCTACTTCAACAAACTGCTTTGTTCCCATGCTGCCGAGTGCGGGCGTCATGCGCCGGCTATCTTCAATGTAGAGCAAAAGCCCTGGGTGCAACCGGATGAAGGTTCGGTTGCTTCCGTTGAGGAGGTCATTCATGCTTGCCCGTCCGGGGCGTTGACCTATTCAGAACCCGGCGGCAAAGCCCGGCATCTGGTGGGAGACGAAGTCAGAATCCGCGTTGAACGGCACGGCCCCTATCAGGTGCGCAATGTAAAAATCGACGGCGCGCAATTTGCCGAAAGCGCCACGGAAGAAAAATTTGTCCTCTGCCGCTGCGGCCTGTCTAAAAACAAGCCGTTTTGCGACGGCACCCATCTTGACGAAGAGTGGCGTGACGGCAGTTGATGCGCGGATGATGACCGTCGGCTCATGCGCTGGCATTGTGTAAAGTTAATCGTGACATCGCAGCGCGCTCTTGCTAACGCAGGCGCGACGTCAATTCCTGCCTGCAAAGCACCCAAATGCCAGATCTTCTGCTTGAACTGTTCTCCGATGAAACCTCAGTCCGCCCGCGCCGCCCGCAGGCGCAAGCCAAAGACGCGCATGACGATAAAAAGCATGCGGGGAGGGTGAAGTAATGCCCGATCTTCTGCTCGAATTGTTCAGCGAAGAGGTGCCTGCCCGCATGCAGCGGAAAGCCGCCGGTGATCTGAAAAAGCTGGTCACCGATGCACTGGTCGATGCAGGGCTGACTTATGAGGGGGCGAAGGAATACTGGACACCGCGCCGTCTGGCGCTGGATGTGCGCGGCGTCTCAGCCCGCTCAGCCGATATTCGCGAGGAACGCAAGGGACCGCGCACCGATGCGCCGGAAAAGGCAATTGCCGGTTTTCTGCGTGGTGCCGGACTGGAAAGCATCGATCAGGCCGAGGTCAAATCCGACCCCAGGAAGGGCGATTTTTACGTCGCGGCGATCGAAAAGCCGGGCAGGGATGCACAGGACATCATCGCCGATGCGATGCCCGCCATCATCCGTGACTTTCCCTGGCCGAAATCCATGCGCTGGGGAAAGGCAAGCAGGGAGCCCGGCTCGCTCAAATGGGTGCGCCCGCTGCATTCGATCCTGTGCACCTTTGGGCCGGAAACCGAGGAGCCGGAGGTTATCGACTTCGAGGTTTCGGGCATTGCCGCCGGAAACGAAACCCGCGGCCATCGCTTTCTTTCGCCTGATACCATCACCGTAAAGCGGTTCGAGGACTATGTATCGAAGCTTGAAAAGGCGCATGTCATTCTCGATGCCGAACGGCGCAAGGAAATCATTTTACAGGATGCCAGGAACCTCGCCTTCGCCCAGGGCTATGAACTGGTGGAGGACAATAGCCTGCTGGAAGAAGTCGCCAATCTGGTTGAATGGCCGACCGTTCTGATGGGCGAATTCGACGAGGCGTTTCTCGACATTCCGCCGGAAGTCGTTCAACTGACCATCCGCGAAAACCAGAAGTGTTTCGTGATGAAAACCCCTCATCCCGAGCCCGTCGAAAAAGAGGGGGCGGGTAACGCGGATGATAAGAAAGCCCCGCCCCTTCGACGGGCTCAGGATGAAGCCTCCCTTGCCCCCCGCTTCCTGCTGGTTTCCAACATCATTCCTTCCGACGGTGGCGCGGAGGTGGCGCGCGGCAATGGCAAGGTGGTTGCGGCCAGACTGGCCGATGCGCGTTTCTTCTGGGAGGCCGATCTTCAGAGAACGGCGAAGAAGGACGGGTTTGATGAATGGGTAAAGGCACTCGACAACGTCACCTTCCACGCCAGGCTCGGTTCCCAGGGTTACAGAAAAGAGCGAATAGTGTGCCTCGCAGAGGGTTTAGCCCGGCATTTTGGATATGACGTGCAGAACGCCAAACGCGCAGCCGAACTTTCTAAAGCCGATCTGCAATCGGCGATGGTATTCGAATTTCCCGAAGTGCAGGGCAAGATGGGCCGCCGTTATGCCGAGCGGGCCGGCGAGGATGCCTCCGTCGCCCTGGCAATCGAGGAACACTACAAGCCGCTTGGCCCCACCGATGATGTGCCGACCGATCCGGTTTCGGTGACCGTAGCATTGGCCGACAAAATTGATCTGCTTGTCTGTTTTTGGTGGATGGATGAAAAGCCTACAGGATCAAAAGACCCTTATGCTTTAAGAAGGGCAGCGTTGGGCGTCATCAGATTGATCCTCCACAATGGGCTCAGGATTCCACTGAGGGGAGTGTTCATTGATCACGAGAACTACGTGATGGCTTCCGCCTTCTTTCAAAAAGTCGCTGATAGGGATGAGTTGCTAAAGCAAATCGAAAGCAGAGGATTTCAAGAGAAAGATCTAGATCGAATTCGAGAAGCTTATCCGCTAAATGTACAGTCAACTCCTATTGGTTTTGGAACAGAACACGAGAGCATCAACGACCTCCTCTCCTTCTTCCATGACCGGCTCAAGGTGTTCCTGAAAGACGAGGGCGTGCGCCATGATGTGATCGATGCAGTGCTGGCGGATGGCAACAAAGCCGCCGAAGAGGCGGCCGGCGCGGACGCGCCGCGCCCGCGCAGCGGTGGCGAAGCCACTCGCGTTAGCGCTAACAACGACGACCTGCTGATCGTCACGCTCAAGGCCCGCGCTCTGCAAAAGCTCGTTGAAACCGACGATGGCGAAAACCTGATCCAGGGCTACAAGCGTGCCGCCAACATTCTGGCCGCGGAGGAAAAGAAGGGCACGAAGATCGCTGAAACCGTCAATTCCGAACGGTTCGAGACCGACGAGGAACGCGCCCTGTTGGAGACGCTGGAAGATGTCGAGATGCTCGCAACCAATGCCATCGAAGCGGAGAATTTCGAGGAGGCGATGAGCCGGCTGGCCAGCCTTCGCGCGCCCATCGATGCCTTTTTTGAAACCGTGCACGTCAATGCCGAGGACGAGGCCATCCGCGCCAACCGGCTGGCCCTGCTTGCCCGCATCCGCGCCGCAACGGCTACCGTTGCCGATCTCAGCCGGATCGGCGGGTAAAACCAATGATAGTCACCCTCGGGCTTGTCCCGAGGGCTCAGCTCTGCAAGTTTGCTTGCATTCTGGATCCTCGGCTCAAGGCCGAGGATGACTAAAAACGAGGATCAATCATGAAAACCTGGAACCTCTATCTTTCCGGCGAAATTCACACCAACTGGCGCGAAGAAATCGCTGCCGGTTGCAGGAAGGCCGGCCTGCCGGTTGAAATCACCGCGCCGGTTACCCATCACGAGGCGTCGGATGATTGTGGCGTCGCCATCCTCGGTGCGGAGGACAACAAGTTCTGGCACGACCACAAGGGCGCGCAGATGAACGCCATCAGAACCCGCACCCTGATCGCCGATGCCGATGTGGTCGTCGTGCGTTTCGGTGAGAAATACAAGCAGTGGAATGCAGCCTTCGATGCCGGCTATGCCGCCGCGCTCGGCAAGCCGTTTATCGTCGTTCATCAGGACGAGCATGCCCATGCGCTGAAGGAAGTCGATGCCGCTGCGCTTGCCGTCGCCAAAACGTCGGAGCAGGTGGTTGAAATCCTGCGCTATGTCATCAAGGGTGAACTGGCCGGCTACACAGATGGTGCCAAGGCTGCCGAATAGGGTCTCAGTTGAAGGCAGCCACGGCCAACATCACGATTCCGATCAGGCAGAAGCTGCCGATCCAGTGCAACATGGGCACATAGGAGGGCGGGCCGCCGCTGCGCGCCCAGCCCGGCGCCATGACGTTCAAAAAGAAGATGATTGCCGTCAGCACCACCGCCAGAACGATCTTGGCGTTGAAGGCAAAGCCTTCCACCCAAATTCCGTAGCGCCATACCATCAGCAGCAGGCCGGTGATCCACAACACCGTGATTGCTCCCAACGCCGTCAGACGAAAGAGCTTGCGAAGCATGTTGGTATAGCCGGGGGCGGCAAGGTCGTGCGGGCCTGCCGAAAGCGCCAGATAGATGTTGCCGAGGCTTGCCGCCGCCCCGAAGAGGAGGGCCAGAAGATGCAGCATTTTCAGGATTATGAATATCATCCTTGCCTCCCGTCAAACGCGCCGTGTCAGCCGCCGGCTTTCTCACGCTCAATGGCCCGCCAGCCGATGTCGGAGCGGGTAAAGCCGTTTTCCCAGCGGATTTTCGCAACCCCGTCATAGGCGGCCTTTTGCGCCTCTCCAACGCTGCCACCGAAACCGGTGACATTCAACACCCGCCCGCCGGTGGCAAGCAGTTTGCCGTCTTTGTGTGAGGTGCCGGCATGGAAGACCAGCGCCCCGGCTTTCTCGGCATCTTCGACACCCGCAATCACCGTGTTCTTTTCATAGCTTCCCGGATAACCCCTTGAAGCGATGACAACGGTCAGTGCGGTACGTGTGTCCCATTCAGCTTCCGGCAGTTCCAGCAGGCTGCCCTGTGCAGAGGCCAGCATCAGTTCCACCAGATCGGATTTCAGCCGCGGCATCAGCACCTGGCATTCGGGATCGCCAAAGCGGGTATTGTATTCGATCAGGCTTGGTCCCTCGGCCGTCAGCATGAGCCCGGCATAAAGAACGCCGCGAAAGGGATGTCCCCTGGCGTGCATGCCGGCAAGGGTCGGAACGATGATCTCCGTCATGACCTCATCGATCAGTTCCTGGGTCAGCACAGGTGCGGGAGAATAGGCGCCCATGCCGCCGGTATTGGGACCGGTATCCCCCTCGCCAACGCGTTTGTGGTCTTGCGCGGTGCCGAACAGCATGGCGGTCTGCCCGTCGCAAATGGCAAAAAGACTGGCTTCTTCCCCTTCGAGAAACTCCTCCACGACCACTTCGGCGCCGGCCTCGCCGAATGCGCCTTCAAAACAGGCATCGACCGCCTCGCAGGCTTCCTCGACACTATGTGCGACCACAACGCCCTTGCCCGCGGCAAGGCCGTCCGCCTTGATGACAATGGGTGCGCCCCCAACACTCATTTGCTGGCGTACATGCATTTTGGCCTTCGGGGCGTTGTTGAAACGCGCAAAGGCAGCAGTGGGAATGTCGTACTGCGCACAAAGCTCCTTGGTGAAGGCTTTTGAGCCTTCCAGCTGCGCGGCGGCCTGAGTCGGGCCGAAGGCAGGAATGCCGGCTGCATCAAGCGCATCGACCAGTCCGTTGACAAGCGGTTGTTCCGGCCCGACCACGACGAAATCGATTTCCTTCTCCCGGCAGAAATCAACGACAGCGCCATTGTCCATGATGTCAAGGGAAACGCAGGCCGCAACATCGGCGATGCCGGCATTGCCCGGCGCACAATAGAGCTCGTCGCAATGCAGCGACTGGGTCAGTTTCCAGGCCAGCGCATGCTCGCGGCCGCCAGAACCGATGAGAAGAATGTCCATGACTTGTCCCGGGTTTCGACAGGACAATTTTAGCACTGAAGCTTGCTGCCTTTATATGCCCCGTTATCAACCGGCGGGTTTTATCCACGGTTATGGCGGCTATCGTTCCAAAATTGCGATCATTTCCTCATAGCCGCGTGCCCGTGCCAGATCGATGGGCAAGCGGCCGCTGCCATCTGCAATCATGATGTCGGCGCCTGCATCGACCAGATGGCGCAGGGTTTTAACGTGGTTTTCGCCGCCATCGCCCAGCACGATGGATTCGATCACGGCCGTCCAGCCAAGATTGTTGACATGATCGAGCGGTGCACCAGCCTCGATCAGGATGTGGACCACCTCGTGATGGCCAAGATGGGCCGCCGCGATCAGTGCTGTTCCCACATAACGGCTGGTGATGTTGGTTGCTTTGTTGCCGGCTTCAAGGGCTGCTTTCAGCATGTCGGTATCGTTGGCGACGGCGGCGATGGTTACGGCGTCATAAGCATCGTTTTCCAGCCGGTTCATGTCGGCGCCGGCCTTTGCCAGCGCTGCGATCACGTCCTCATGCGACGCATGAGCCGCAATGTGCACGGCGGTACGGCCATATCCGTCAGCGCGTTCCAACTCGCCCTTTGAAATGGCGGTCTGAAGCGCTTCAAGGTCTCCTTCGTGAGCAGCGTGAAGGATGCCGTCATAGGCGGCAGCCTGCCCGGGTGTGGGTGGAACCTGTGCTGATGATGGCATGGACAGGCCAGCAGCAAGGACGAAGGCAAGCAATAGGGTAACCGGTTTCATGGGGCGCTCCTTTGCGGCCATTGAAGGGCCGCAAATTGTGGCTGGCAACCGGTTGTCGCTGAACACTGTGTCAAAGGAGGCTGACCCTGGAGCATCGATCATCACGCAGATGGCGAATGAACCTGCTTGACCGGATGGTCGGCGGGCGGCAAACAGACGCAATGAACGACACCGACAAAATGGTCGCCGATGCGCTGCGCGGAAGCTGGGTTCACCGACTGCTGCCGCAGTCGTTGTGGCCTTATGCGCAACTGGCCCGCTGGGAGCGCCCGATCGGCTGGAAACTGCTGATGTGGCCATGCTGGTGGGCGGCAACCATGGCCTTTGCCATGCAGGGCATGCCCCACGGTAACCTGCTGGAGAATTTCCGCTATGTTGCCGGCGAAACCATTCTTCCCTTTTATCTTGCCCTGTTCTTTCTTGGTGCGTTCGTCATGCGCGGGGCCGGGTGTACCTATAACGATTTGGTGGACGAAGACATCGATGCAAAGGTCGCGCGCACCCGTTCACGGCCCTTACCTTCTGGTCGGGTAACCAAAAAACAGGCGATTGTTTTTCTGGTACTGCAATTGCTGGCGGGCCTTGTAATCCTGCTTCAGTTCAACTGGACGACCGTGGTAACGGGCCTCATCTCGGTCGTTACCATTCTTGTCTATCCTTTCATGAAACGCATCACCTGGTGGCCCCAGCTTTTCCTCGGTTTTGCCTTCTCCTGGGGGGCGCTGGTCGGCTGGACGGCGATCATGGACGCGATGAACTGGCCAGCCATCATCCTCTACACGGGCTGCATCTGCTGGGTGATCGCCTATGACACGATGTACGCCTGTCAGGACATTGAGGACGATGCGCTGGTCGGCGTCAAATCCACCGCAAGGCTGTTCGCCGAAAACACAAAACTGGCGGTATCGGCCCTTTATGCGGCAGCGTTGGGCCTGTTTGCGCTGGCCTTCTGGCTTACAGCCATGCCTTGGCCGGCATGGCTTGGTCTTGCCGGTGGTGCAACACACATGATCTGGCAGATACGCACGCTCGACATACACGATCCCGCCAACTGTCTTGTTCGTTTCAAATCAAACAGCGGCTTTGGCTGGATCATCTTTGCCGGACTGTTTGTGTCGGCCGTGCTGCATTTTTAGGCCGCTGACAGGTGTATCGCCTCCCCTTGTGGGGAGGCAGGAGAAGCCGGGCAGAAGGCGACGGCTGATCCGGTGTGGGTAATAAACCGGCAATCGGACCGGGGCATGCTGGCTCCCCAGCGGCTCGCGACCCCCACCCAAAATTCCTCCCCACAGCGGGGAGGGACTTTATTGGTCCTACCTTGCCTATGACCATGCGTGCAAAGAGCGAGCCGGTTGCGAGCGATACTAAAAATTGGTCGGGCGGCACGCCGGTTCCCCGGGCATGCCACCCTTTGGCTTCGCCAATTCGAATGGTTCAGTTGCGTGCGATGATCTCCGCAGCGCTCAGCCGTGTAACCTCGCCGACAACGGTCATCTTGCGGCGGCGCAGAAACCAGGGCCGGTGCTTGATGGCGGTGATCCGCTTGCGGCGAGCGATCGGATCTTCAACCATGACGGCGCCAAGTTCGTTCCTGACCGGCTGGGCCATGCCGTCGCTGCCGATCATCAGCATTGGCAGTTTCATCAGACGGCTCCAGGAATGCCAGTCGGCGGCAACGTCGTCGAAATCGCCGGCAACCAGTACCGGAATGCACAATGCCGGGTCGTGATGGTGCAACTCCAGCGTTACCGTGCGGCTGCCGTCTTCATGCTCTGCGCAGCGTGCAGCAACGCCCTTGAAAGAGCGTGCCGGCAGCGCAAAGGAAAGCGGCAGGCCCGATTGCGGCATGTTCATTTTCACCGATACGCCGGTACGGTCCAGCGTGTAGTGAATTTCATTGTGGGAAAATGCGATCCGGTCGGGGATCGCGTAAGGGTCCAGGCGGAAAAAATCCGATTGTTTTTCAGCCCATTGCTTCTCGTTGGCAGCGCATGCTGCAGCGGCGGCCTTGTTGACCATTTTAGCCTCTCTGTCTTCCCTTCAGAGCCCGGTTCTTTGCCGATGCTTCTGTGTCCACGGTGTTGTTGTTTTTGTTTTCCGTGTGTGAGGGAAGTTAGCACAGGCCAATCCCGATTGACTTAAGAGAGACGGTGAATCCTTCCTTACCGCCAGCTGTGGTTATTGAATGATTACAGCAGGTAAGAAAGAAAAAAGGATTCTTTTCAGGAGGTTAAGGAGCACCTCCAGTGGTGCTACAAAACTTTGCCGGGGTTCATGATGCCATTGGGGTCGAGCGCTTGTTTGATGGCGCGCATCATGGCAAGCGCTGCCGGGTCCTTGGTCTTTGCCAGCAATTCGCGCTTCAAGCGCCCGATGCCGTGCTCGGCGGAGATCGAACCATCCATCTCCAGCACCAGTGCGTGAACGGCATCCTGAATGCGCTCACGTTCGCCAAGGAAACGTTTCGCTTCCATCTGCGCCGGCTGGCTCACATTGTAGTGGATGTTGCCATCTCCCATATGGCCGAAGGGAAAGGACCGTGCGCCGGGCAGGATAGCTTCGACGATGGGTGCTGCACGCTCGATGAATTCGGGAATGCGATGCACGGCAACCGAAATGTCGTGCTTGATGGATGCACCGATGTGCTTTTGCGATTCCGGCATGATTTCGCGGATTGCCCAGAAGGAAAGCCGCTGGCTCTCGCTGGCTGAAACCGCCGCGTCGTTGATGGTGCCCGCTTCGAGCGCCGCTGCAAGCAGCGCTTCCAGTTCGCCTTCCGCTTCTTGTTGGGAACGGTTCGAGGAAACTTCCAGAAGCACCTGCCAGTCATGCCGCAAATCGAGCGGGTTTCTGACTTGCGGGTAATGGTCGAAGACGGCATCGACACCGATGCGCGGCATGAACTCGAACGCCGTCAGCGAGCCTCCCGCCCGTTCAAGCGCCATGTTGAGAAGGTCGAGCGCCTGTTGAGGGGTATTAAGGCCGGCCCAGGCCGCTGCCCTGCCTTTCGGTTTGGCATAAAGCTTCACCACGGCGGCGGTAACGACGCCAAGCGTTCCCTCGGCCCCGATGAACAGGTCTTTCAGATCATAGCCGGTATTGTCCTTCTTCAGCTTTTTCAAGCCGTTCCAGATTTCGCCCCGGGCAGTCACCACTTCAAGGCCGAGCACCAGAGCCCGGGTATTGCCATAGGCCAATACGCCCGTCCCCCCGGCATTGGTGGAGATGTTGCCGCCGATCTGGCAGGAGCCTTCCGCCGCAAGGGACAGGGGAAACAGCCGGTCATGGGCATCGGCCATCTCCTGGATTTTCTGCAATATGACGCCCGCCTCCACGGTCATGGTATTGCCGGCCGCATCCACCTCCCGGATGGTATTCATCCGTTCCAGGGAAAGCACGATCTGGCTGCCGCTTTCATCGGGCACGGCGCCGGCAACATGACCCGTATGACCGCCCTGGGGCACGATTGCGGTCTTCGTTTCGTTCGCCAGTTTCAGGATTCCGGCAACTTCCTGCGTGTTGGCCGGTTTGAGAACAAGCGGTGTTTTGCCTACCACGATGTTGCGGTTTTCATGGGTGTAGCGGGTCAGGTCGTCCCCGGCGGTAAGCGTGTTGGCCTCGCCGACAATGTCGGCAAAGCGTGCAAGTATTTGCGGTTCGGGCGGGCGGGCCATTATTCAGAACTTTCCACACATCTGGGTGCAGCCGCCCGGCGCAAACGGTCGTTGATGGCAATGCCCAGATCCTCGTTGGGAATGGGCGACACACAGATTACCTCCGTGCCGCTGGCATCGAGCTGTTTGAGATAAGCATAAAGATTGGCCGCCGCCTCCACCAGATTGCTGGTTTCGCTGAGATTGAGCGCGGCGCACGCATTTGGCGGGGCTGTCCGATTGCCAAATCCAAGCCAGGCAGCCCCCTTCGGGCAGGTCTCGCATTCAAGCCTCACCTGCGCATCAGGCGCGTAATGGCTTTGCAGCATGCCCGGCGCCAGCACCTTTCCGTCTGTATCGGGCAGTTCCACAGCCTGGCCTGCAACCTCCGCAATTTCCTCGGCAGTAATGGCGCCTGGCCGAAGAAGAACGAGCTTGCTGCCATCGATTTTCATGATGGTTGATTCAAGGCCGGTTTCACATGGCCCGGCATCGAGAACCAGCAGGGTTTCATCTGCAAATTCCTCTGCCACATGCTGCGCCGAAGTGGGCGAGATGCGGCCCGACCGGTTGGCGCTGGGGGCTGCCAGCGGCCTGCCGAGGGCCGAGATAACCTGCCTTGCAAAGCCGCGCGGGCATCGAAGCCCGATGCTGTCCAGTCCGGCGGTCACCAGATCATGGATGCCGCAATCGGGCAGAAGCGGCAGGACAAGGGTCAACGGTCCCGGCCAGAACGTGTTGGCCAGCCGCTCGGCAACGGAGCCGAACCGGCCATATTCCTGCGCCATCACCATACCATCCACATGACAGATCAGCGGATTGAAGGAAGGGCGCTGTTTTGCGGCGAATATCTTCGCCACGGCTTCACCATTGGTGGCGTCAGCAGCAAGGCCGTAAACGGTTTCCGTCGGGACTGCCACGATGCCACCTGCCCGCAACCTGCCAATGGCACGGTTGAGGGCATCGCTGCTGTGGTTGGCAAGGATGATTTCCGGCATTTGAATTACCCGTTGAAAGCAGTTCCATATCGGTTTGCAGGCACTTTCGCAAAGAGTGATTTCCAGCTTCTGACAATGCGGCTATTGTCGCGGTTGCTGGTTGCGGAGATTTGCACACCGGCACTCTGGTTAATTGACGTAAACGTCAAAGTCCTGTAGCGCTCCGGAAACCGTCAATTCCTGTAAGGAGGAGTTTTATGTATCGCGCTCCGGTGTCGGAAATCGCATTTGCCCTGAAGATTGTTGCCGGCATGAAAGAGGCAATGGATGCGGGCACATTTCCCGCGCTTTCAGAAGATCTGGTTGATGCCGTGCTGGAAGAAGCCGGCAAGTTTGCCAGCGACCGCATTGCACCGCTCAACAGCACGGGTGATGAAACCGGATCGCAAATAAGGGACGCCGTCGTCACGACGCCCGAAGGCTGGAAGGAGACCTACAAGGCCTGGTCTGAATCCGGCTGGAATGCCATTGCTGCGCCCGAAGCCTATGGCGGCCAGGAACTGGGTTCCATGATGGCGCTGGCGGCTTCGGAAATGTGGAATTCGGCCTCCATGGCCTGGGCGCTTTGCCCGCTCCTGACTGTTGGTGCCATCGAGGCGCTGGACAAGCATGGTTCGGAAGAATTGAAGGACCGGTTTTTGGCCAGGATCGTCTCGGGCGAATGGACCGGGACCATGAACCTGACCGAACCCCAGGCCGGTACCGATCTGGCAGCCCTCAAAACCCGGGCCGAACCCCGGGAGGACGGCACCTACCGCATTTTCGGCCAGAAGATTTTCATCACCTATGGCGAACACGACATGACGGACAATATCTGTCATCTGGTGCTTGCCCGCCTGCCGGATGCCCCGGCGGGAACAAGAGGCATCTCCCTGTTTCTGGTGCCCAAGTTCATGGTTGGGGACGATGGCACTCTTGGCGAGCGCAACGATGTGTTTTGCCAGTCGATTGAACACAAGCTCGGCATTCATGCTTCCCCCACCTGCGTGATGATTTATGGCGACGGCTTTGAGCACTCAGGCGTTGGAACGGGCGCCATCGGCTATCTGATCGGTGAGGAAAACCGCGGCCTCAACTGCATGTTCACAATGATGAACAATGCCCGGCTTAACGTTGGCATTCAGGGCGTTGCCATTGCCGAGGCAGCCTATCAGCACGCCCTTGCCTATGCCCATGAGCGCAAACAGGGCAAGGCGCCGGGTTATGCCGGTGACGGCATGAGCCCGATCGTTGAGCACCCGGACGTCATGCGCAACCTGCTGACCATGAAATCGATGATCAGGGCAGCCCGGGGCATCTGCTATTCCTGCGCCCATGCTCTCGACATGGCAAAGGCGGCGCAAGGCGATGAGAAGAAGCACTGGACAGAGCGTGCCAACCTTCTCACCCCCATTGCCAAGGCGTTTTCCACCGATATCGGCTGCGAGGTTGCCTCGATCGGTGTGCAGGTTCACGGCGGCATGGGCTTCATCGAGGAAACGGGCGCAGCCCAGTTCTTGCGCGATGCCCGCATCAACCCGATTTACGAGGGCACAAACGGCGTGCAGGCGATTGATCTGGTAACCCGCAAACTGCCGCTGTCCGATGGCGAGGCGGTATTCGGCTATATCGAAGAACTGCGCGGGATTGCCGAAAGCGTTCGCGGTGCCAATCATCCTGAATTCGGCGAAACCGCAGACAGGCTGAATGCTGCGCTGGACGATGTTGAAGACGCCACGAAGTGGATGCTGTCAGCGCTCAAGGATGGCAAGGTCTCCGAAGCGCTGGCCGGCGCGACGCCCTATCTGCGGCTGTTCGGCCTTGCCGCTGGTGGTGCCTACCTGGCCAAGGCAGGACTTTCAGGCCCCAGGGAGGAACATGCGGTCATGGCCCGTTTCTTCGCCGATAACTTTCTTGGAGAGACAGCAGGCTTGAAGGTCACGGCAACCGAAGGCGCGCAAAGCCTGCTTAGCGCCCGCCGGCTGCTTGAAACCGGCTGAGTGGAAAACGGGAGGCAATATCATGTCCGATGCCATAGAAGTCACGGTTGAAAGTGGCGTTCAGGCCATCCGCCTCAACCGGCCGGAAAAGAAGAATGCCATCACATCGGCCATGTATGCAGCCATGGCGGACGCCATCAAGACCGGCTGGTCGGATGACGGCGTCAAGGCGACGTTGTTTCTGGGCACGCCAGGAGCCTTTTCTTCCGGCAACGACATCGCAGACTTCATGCAGGTGGCAATGAGCGGCGAACGCGGTTCCATGGCTGTGTTCGATTTTCTTGAGGCCATCATCATGAGCAAAAAACCGCTGGTCGCCGGGGTGGACGGGCTGGCCATCGGGGTTGGCGTTACCATGCTGATGCATTGCGATCACGTACTTGCCTCAGACCGCAGCCGGTTCAAAACGCCATTTGTCGATCTCGGGCTCGTGCCGGAAGCAGGCTCCAGCCTGCTGGCGCCGAAACTCATGGGCCATCACAAGGCCTTCGAATTGCTCGCCATGGGCGAGGAATGGACAGCTGCCGATGCAAGAGAGGCCGGGTTCGTCAATCGCGTCACCAGCGAAGATGTGCTGGAGGCTGAAGCGGTGGCGGTTGCATGGGAAATTGCCGCAAAACCCCCCGAAGCCATGAAGCTTTCCCGTGACCTCATTCGCGGCGACCGCTCGGACATTCTTGCCCGCATGCGCGAAGAGGCGGAAATCTTCGGCGAGCGGCTGAAATCCGGCGAAGCCAAATCCGCATTCATGGCGTTCATGGCAAAAGGCCAGAAGAAGGCAGGTTAACATGCGTGCTTCAAAAAACGACAGCTTCGAGAAGTTCTACTACGACAAGGTCGGTTTGGGAGAAGGTTGTGGCTGCGCCGAACGCATCATCGACGTGCATGAATTCAACCGGCTGGCTGGCGGCTCGGGGGCCGGGCAGCTGGCCAAAAGAGCATCGACAGCTGCCAAAACACCATCTGCAAGCCCTTTAAGGAAGCGGTTTGGCAAAGTGGTCGAATTCCTGACCCGGCGGGATTAGAGCGTGGCTTGGTTGGATGGAATCGTTTGAACGCCGGTAACCGGTCTTCGGGCAGCGCCGGAAAATACTGACAGTGCCTGCCCTGCGCCGCATTTTCCTCCTTGCCGAAGACCAAACTCCCGGCGCTCAAACGATTCCATTTAAGCCGGACACGGCTCTAGAGCCTTTACCGCTCCAGCAGCGCTACTGCTTCCATATGGGGCGTATGGGCAAACTGGTCGATGGGCGTAATCGATTTTAGCCGGTAGCGGCCATCACAAAGAATGCGCAGATCCCTCGCCAATGTCTGCGGATTGCAGGAAACCGCCGCGATCTTTTTGACAGCCGAGTTTGCCAGTGCACGGCATTGGGCTTCTGCCCCTGCCCGGGGCGGGTCGAACACAACCCCGTCGAATTGTTTGAGTTCTGCCACCATGAAGGGACGCCGGAACAGGTCGCGCCGCTCATGGTTGACGGTCTTCAGCCTGCCGCCCGTTTCCCGCCAGGCACGGTCGAGCGCGTCAAGGGATGCCTGATCGCTCTCGGCGGCATGAACCAGTGAATTCTGCGCAAGCCTGAGGGCAAAGGCGCCAAAGCCGCAAAACAGGTCCGCCACCTTCTTGCAGCCGGAAAGGTGCTGGCAGACAAGGCTGGCCATGTCCTCTTCGGCAGCCTCTACCGCTTGGGAAAAGCCGCCCGGCGGGGGCGTTGCCAGGGCAAGCCCTGCCTTCAGCACCGGCCGCTGGCGTTCATACACGGTCTCGCCATTCAAGGAGATTCGCGGAAAATGCCGAGCTGTCTCATCGCGCGGGACCTCCCGGATCAGCCGGTCCGATGCCTTTCCGCCAAAGGAAATTGCGCAATCCACGCCATTTTCGGCGGCCAGCAAAATGATGCGGACGGTTCCCTTGCGCCCGATGCCATGACGGCCAAGCACATGCAACAGGTTTCGCACCGCCGGCAATGTTGCTTCAAGCTCTGCCCGCAGGACGGGGCAGGCCGAGATATCGATGATATTGTGGGAGCGCCGGCCCGAATAACCAAGCAGCCACTGGCTGCCGCTTTGTTGTGCGGTCAGCACGCACCGCCTGCGGCTTGCCTGGGGATAATGGCGGATCGGTTGCAGTGGCGTGGGTATTCCTTCCCGTTCAAGCGCGGCAGCAAGCAGGCTTGTTTTCCATTCAAGATAGGCTGGCTGCGCCATGTGCTGAAGCTGGCAACCGCCGCACCGGGTGAAATGTTCGCAGAACGGTTCCGCCCGGTCGCAGGATGCCGAAACGATTTCCACCGGCTGTTCGCCTGGGTTCCCGGCGGATATGCGGACCGTTTCACCGGGCAGGGTGAAGGGAATATAGGCCGTGTCTGGTGAGGTTGCAGCATCCGGTGACACCAGCCTGCCGATCCCGTCGCCGCGATGGCCAAGCATCTCGATGCGGAAGAGTTGTGTTTCGCCCATGGTCAGCGCTTTTCTGCGAACAGCAGAAACTCCCGGTTGCCGTCCCCGCCGGTTATCGGCGAAGCGATGAGGTCGATTGCCCGCCAGTCCGGTTGCTGGCCGAGCCAGTCGAAGATCTTCCCTGCTGCCGCCTTTGCGGTTTCTTCATCCTTGACAATGCCCCCTTTGCCCAGGTTTTCCCGGCCAACCTCAAATTGCGGCTTGACCAGAAAAATACCCCCAGCGCCGGTGGAAGCCAGGGCAAGGGCGGGCGGCAAAGCCAGTTTCAGCGAGATGAAGCTGACATCGCAGACGATGAATTCAGGAGCCGCTCCCTCAAGATGGTCCATCGTCAGATCACGTGCATTGAGATTCTCGATCAGCCGGATTTCTGGGTTTCCGGCGAGGGAGGAATGAAACTGGCCGCTGCCAACGTCAACGGCAAAAACCTTTTTTGCACCTGCCTCGACAAGCACCTGGCTAAAACCGCCGGTCGAAGCCCCGATATCGAGGGCGACCTTGCCGGCCGGGTCAAAGGCCGGGTTATCCTTTTGAAAGCAAAGCGCGCCGGCAAGTTTCAAGGCCGCCCTTGAAACATAGCGCGATGCTTCATCCTCGATATCGAGTTTGGCATCGGGCGGCAGCGTCAGCCCCGCCTTGTCGAGAATCTTGCCTTCATGCTGCACACTGCCGCGCCGGATCGCATCGCGCGCCCGCGAGCGGCTTTCATAGCCATATCGCGCGACCAATAGCTGGTCGAGGCGGATACCGGTTTTGGTGGCGTCGGGCTTGGTCATAGGCAGCTTTTGCGGCCGCAAGGCCGGAAAGACAAGCCTTTGCAGGACATCATGCAACTTGCGAAATTGTGGTATCCTGTTGTCGGTCGAGGGAGGAACGGCTGATGACAACAGGTAGCGTTACGGTTTTGGTCGGCACCACAAAGGGTGCTTTTCTGCTTTCGGGAGGCGATGGCCGGCAAGGCTGGGCCGTCAGGGGGCCGTTCTGCGGAGGATGGCCGATCAATCATGTGATTGGCGATGCGTCCACGGGCACGCTCTGGGCTGGCGGCGGTGGCGAATGGCATGGCGCGGGGGTTTGGTGCTCGAAGGATGACGGCGAAACCTGGCACCTGACGAAACTTACCAAAGGCAGCATGGACGAATGGGCTGCCAATGACCCCGACTTTGCAGCGATGATCGATTGGAAAGACGAACCCGTGCCGTTCGGGGATGACTTTTCCCAGATATGGTCGCTGGGCCATGCCCATGGCACGCTTTATGCCGGCACCAAGCCTGCAAACCTTCTCAAAAGCACCGACGCCGGAAAAACCTGGGAACATGTCAGGAGCCTGAACGAGCACCCATCAGCTGAGAGTTGGACCCCCGGTGCTGCGGGGCTGGTGCTCCACACCATCGTTTGCGACCCGAAAAAGCCGGAAAAAATGTGGATCGGCATTTCGGCTGCAGGTGTCTTTGCCACCGAGGACGGCGGAAAAAGCTGGGAGCGGCGCAACCGCCTGTCAAATGCTGAAGCCTGTGAAGGTCATGATCATCCTGCTGCACCGCGCGATGGCGAGATCGGTCACTGTGTCCACAACATGATGCTGGCTCCCGCCTCCGGGGATTTGCTGTATCAGCAAAACCATCATGGCGTCTGGCGCTCTGCCGATGGTGGCCGCAGTTGGGATGATATCACACAAGGGCTGCCTTCGACCTTCGGCTTTCCCGTCTGTGTGCATCCCCGCGATCCCGACACCCTGTGGACCCTGCCGCTCAATGGAGACAGCACCGGCCGGTATCCGCCTGATGGGGCGGCGGCGGTATGGCGCTCAAGGGATGGCGGGAAAACCTGGCAGGACATGCGCGTCGGTCTGCCTCAGGAGGCCTGTTTCTTCACCGTGCTTCGCCAGGCCATGGCGCGTGATCAACGCGGCCCCGCCGGTGTCTATTTCGGCACCAACAGCGGGTCGGTCTTTGCAAGCCTGGATGAAGGGGAAAGCTGGCAGGAAATTGCCCGCCATCTGCCTACAATCCTGTCGGTTGAAGTGCTGGACCGGCAAGGCACGGCTTAGGCTGTATCGACGTTCAGGTTTTGGGCGCGGTGCGAGGCGGATTTTGCCCCTGGCATCGTTGAAAACCCCTTGTGGCGGGGCCTTACCACCTCGCGAGGATTTCGGCGAAGCCAGAACGCAAAAGACACCACAGCCGGGCTGATCAAACCAGCGGCTGCGCTCCGGCAGCAACGCCAGTGCCGGGGATTGTCTCCTGGATCACCGGAAAGCCGAGCCGGCTGGACTGGTCGCTTTCAAGCGCAGCGCCATCGATGATGTAGCCGCTGTTCAGGCCCTCCACCGAACCGCGCAGATCGCCGATTTTTTCAGCCGCTTTGCGGATCATCGCCGCTTCGAGCTTCTTGTCGTATTTGCCGGGTTTGGCATCGCCATAATACTGGATGCTGGACGTTTTTTGCGTTGCGCCGGCAACGGAGGGAACGGCAAACATCAGACTGGCCAATGCTGTAGCGATGGCTGTATGGAATTTGGCTTTCATGGCTTTGCTTCCCTGTTGTCATCCGGTTTTTCCGGATTTGTCTCTGCGTCCGTCTGTCGCGAACCGTTGAAAGATAGCAGGGACAGCTTAGAAAACGGCAAAGGGGCAGGGTAAAGAAGCTGCGTTCAAAGCTGGTTTCGCAAAGGTTAAGACCTGTGCCCGGCTGGCGCAGCAGATCGCTCAAAGGCACCAGGCAAGCAGGCTTTCGGTCATGGCGATGAAGACCGAAGCGCCATGAACATGCCAAAGCCATGCCGTGATTCCCAACAACAGCCCGGCTGCTATGGCCGAGGCAGTAAACAGGACAGGGCGGGTCATTAACTCAGCCTGCCAGCAGGCGGCGCAGCTTGTCGAGGGCTGTATCGGGATTTTCGCTGAAGGCAATCGTTCCCATGAAGGTACCGTCCGGCTTCATCAGATAGACGCTGGCGGTGTGGTCCATGGTGTAGCCGCCATCGTCAAGGTCCACCTTGCGGTAATAGACGTGGAACCCCTTGGCGGCCTTGTCCATCTCTTCAAGCGAGCCGGTCAGCCCCGTTACCCGGTCGCTGAACGGGCTGAGATAGTTTGCCAGCACTTGCGGCGTGTCGCGCTCGGGATCGACGGTGATGAAGTAAATCCTGATGTCCTTCGCCTCCTCGCCCAGCATATCCATCCAGCTGGTGGCTTCGGCCAGGGTCGTCGGGCAGATCTCGGGGCAGTGGGTAAAACCGAAGAAAACCAGATGCGGGCTGCCGCGCATGTCTTCCAGCGTAAACGGCTTGCCATCGGCGGTCTGTAATTCAAACGGGGCACCAAGGCCGATGCCGGTGTTTTCGTCATCGGTTCCAAGCGCCACGAATACGGCAGCCGCAGCAAACAGCGCAACCATGCCCCAAAGCAGATATCGAAGGTTCTTCATTTTAGAGCGTGTCTTGATTAGCTGGAAGCAGTTTGAATGGATGGATTTTTCGCCTCTGGCAAGGAGAATACCGCTGCAGGATGTTTATCCATCCTGCGAGGATTTCGACGAAGCCAGCGCGCAAAAGACACCACAGCCGATGCAATACCATGTTGAACACCCTTTTGTTCTGCAATCGCCTGAACCTGGTTCCTGCGCCTTGCCGAAGACCCGGTTACCGGCGTTCAAACGATTCCATCCAACCAGGACACGCTCTTGCTGCTTATTCCGGGTCGAGCGGTTCTGTGCCCGCCGGCTTGCCATCGGAGCCGACCCGGATTTTCTCGACCTTCTTTTCGGCAGCAGCAAGCAGTTTCTGGCAGTGGGCGCGCAAGGCTTCACCACGCTCATAGCGGGCGATCGACTGATCAAGCGGCACGTCTCCGCCCTCCAGGCTGGAAACAATCTTTTCCAGTTCTTCCAGTGCCTCTTCAAAGGCCATTTCGCCGATGGGCTTTTGTTCTTCTGCCATTCAACTATCCATTGCGCCGACTATTGATTGCGCCAAATATTGACAACGCCTGCCCGCACCGAGCGGCCTCAGCCCCTCATGAGGCGGTTTACATGGGCGCCGGCGGATTCGGCAAGCCCCTGAAGATCGTATCCACCTTCGAGCAGGCTTACCAGCCGGTTTTGTGCATGTTTCTGTGCCAGATCCATCAATTTGCCGGTTGCCCAGTCGAAATCGTCCGCGGTCAGTTCCAGACCGGCAAGCGGATCACGATAATGGGCGTCAAACCCGGCGGAAATCAGGACGAAATCCGGCCTGAAGCCGTCGATTGCCGGCAGCACCCTTTCGCGAAACGCCGCCTTGAATGCTTCGCTCCCGTCACCATCGCGCAAGGGCGCATTGAATATGTTGCCGGCACCGGTTTCGTTGAGCGCGCCGGTGCCCGGATAAAGTGGCATTTGATGGGTGGAGGCAAACAGCACGCTGCCATCTTCATAGAAGATGTCCTGCGTCCCGTTTCCGTGATGAACGTCGAAATCGACGATCGCCACCCGCTCTGCACCATGTTTTTCCTGTGCGTACCGGGCGGCGACAGCAACCGTATTGACGAGGCAAAACCCCATAGCGGTGGTCTTTTCGGCATGATGACCGGGCGGGCGCACCGCGCAGAAGACATTGTCGGCCCGTTCCTCGAACACATCGTCAACCCCTGCCAGGGCACCGCCGACAGCCCGCAAGACCGCTTCCCAGCTTTTGGGCGAGGCAGAGGTGTCCGCATCAATCTGCGCCAGGCCTGTTTCGGGGATGAGCGAGCGAATGCGTTCCAGATAGTTTGACGGATGCGCCAGTTCGAAAACTGCCGGATCGGCCTGCGGCGCTTCCTTGCGCTCAAGTGCATCGAAAATGTTCGCTTGAAGAACCTTTTCAACGGCCCGCAAACGGTCTGGCCGCTCCGGATGGCCCGGCATGTTGACGTGCTCCAGGCAGACGGGATGAGAATAGACAAATGTGGTCAAGGTGAAATCCGCGGTTGGAACGCCATCACGGCAGCAATGAATGGCAGTGTCAAGCACCGGCTGTGGACCCCGCTTTCAAGCTCTGGCCGGCGCTATTGATGAATGAGGTGGACCGAGCCGTCTTCCAGCCCGACGACAAACCCTTTCGGGTTGTTCGTTTCGATGCCGATTGCCTTGTCGATGGGGGAGGGAAGGTCAATGCGGGCAAGTTCCTTCAACCCGCCATTGCTGTCGTTCTGATGGCCTGTGATTACAGCACCGGAGGTACCATTGGAGGATACGCGCGAAACTTTCGCGGTCAGGCCAACAATGCGCAGCGACTTGCGGTCCGCCGAAGGCAGGGCAAGTTCAGCTCTGCCATCATTGTCCACGTCGGCAGCAGCTGAAAGCCGCAACTCCCGCGATCCGGAAACATGATTTGAAAAATCCTTGCCGGCACCAAGCTGGATCAGCTTTCCCCGGCTGTAGCGCAGGAAGAAAAGATCACCGCCGATATGCGGTGTCTGGACGAAGGCGATTTCCTTGCCCGTTATACCGAGAAAGGGCGCAATGCCGGCAATATTGAGCCAGCGGTTCTTGCGGCCGTAGAAACCGGTTGCGGCCTTTTCCACAATTGCCCCGCCCAAAAGGCCGTAGACCGTCACCGAAGCTCCCTTGGTGAGCGAGGAGCGAATGGTGATGATTTCCACCTTTCCATCACCATCAAGATCGGCAAGGCGGGGGTAACGATCCTCGAAAACCTCAAGGCGCGGCAGCACCAGGTTCAACCGTTTGCCGGCCTGCGTTTGAACATGAAGCGAGCCGGCTTCAATCCCATCGCCAAGCACACCATGGCCATAGCGCTGGGTGGGACTGCCATACCAGGCCTTTGCGATATCGCCGCCCTTGTGGGTGGTGACAAGACCGTCCGGAAGGCCATTGGCGGCATCGTCGCGGTTTTCCTCGACGATTTCCTTTGGCCAGTCCGAGGCCTTGAGCTCTTTGGTCTGCCAGGTTCTCTGGGCGCCGGCTGCTGCCGTCAGCATCAAGAAGATGGCAGCGCCTTCCAGCACCGTTTGAACGCATCTCTTGATCGGATTATCCCGTCCCATGGCAAATGCTATTGTCCGGTTTCGGTTCTCAGAATCTTGATGCCAAACCCTTCCAGCCCGACATAATGGCGCTCACGCGAGGCAAGCAGGACAATCGAACGAATTCCCAGATCGCGCAAGATTTGCGCGCCAAGCCCGATTTCCAGCCATTCGTCCTTTCGGCTGCGTGCTGTATCGTGATCTTCGGCGTGACCGACGATCCCTTCTTCCTGTGGGGTATCGCGGCGCGCAACACCGACCGATCCCTCGCGCAGGTAAACCACCACGCCGCGGCCTTCCTTGCCGAATTGCTCCATGGTGTCACGCAGATGGTTGTCCTGGCCGAACACGTCGTCAATGACCGATTCAATCTGCAGGCGGACCGGCACGTTTTCGCCGTCGCGGATGTCGCCAAAAACAAGGGCGAGATGGTGCATCGGGTCCCATGGCGTCTTGTAGGTGTGAGCGATGGCTTCGCCCCCCAGGTCTGCACCTGTTGCTTGGCGATGCACTCGACCAGGCTTTCCTGGCGCTGCCGGTAGGCGATCAGTTCGGCAACCGAAATGGTTTTCAGTCCGTGGGTTTGAGCAAATGCGGCAACTTCACCCCCGCGCATCACCGTACCGTCCTCGTTCATCAGTTCCGAGATCACGCCGATGGGCGGCAGGTTGACAAGGCGGCACAGATCGACGGCAGCCTCGGTATGGCCCGAACGCATCAGCACACCACCTTCCTTGGCAACCAGCGGAAAGATGTGGCCGGGCCGTACGAAATCGCCGGCCCCGGCATTTGGATTGGCAAGGGCCCGGCAGGTCGATGTGCGCTCTTCTGCGGATATTCCGGTTGTCGTGTCATGGCGGTAATCGACCGACACCGTAAAGGCGGTGGCATGCGGTGCGTCGTTTTCGGCCACCATCGGCGCAAGGTTCAGCCGCTTGGCGTCGGCAAAGGTCATCGGTGCGCAGACAATGCCGGAGGTGTGGCGGATGATGAACGCCATTTTCTCGGCGGTGCAGTGAACGGCGGCGACGATCAGGTCGCCCTCGTTTTCTCGGTCATCGTCATCGGTGACGACAACGATTTCGCCGGCCTCGAACGCACGCAGCGCGTCAGCAACTTTTACCTGGTCGAATGCCATGCATGTTTCTTTCTGAAAACCGTGTCCTACACGCGGCCTGTCTGGCCGCGGTGTAACAGATAATGATCGGCGATGGCGCATGCCACCATCGCTTCGCCGATGGGGACAGCTCTTATGCCCACACAAGGGTCGTGGCGCCCTTTTGTGACGACATCCACTTCTTCGCCGCTGGCGGTGACGCCCTTGACCGGGCTCATGATGGAAGATGTGGGCTTGACGGCAAAGCGGGCAACCACCGGCTGGCCGGTGGAAATGCCGCCAAGAATGCCGCCGGCATTGTTTGACAGGAACTGTACCTGTCCGTCATTACCCATGCGCATCTCGTCGGCATTTTCGCTGCCGGTAATGCGTGCGGCTTCAAACCCGTTGCCGATCTCCACCCCCTTTACGGCATTGATCGACATCAGCCCGGAAGCGATGTCCTGGTCGAGCTTTGCATAAACTGGTGCGCCTAATCCGGCGGGAACGCCGGTAGCGGCGATCTCGATCACACCGCCCACGGAGTTCAGGCTTTTGCGGATGTCATCAAGATAGGCATCCCATTCTTCTGCCGCGTTTGCATCGGGGCAGAAAAAGGCGTTCCGGCGCACTTCATCCCAGTCCCATTTTGACCGGTCGATGGTCTTTTCGCCAATGGCGACCATGGCGCCGCGTACGGTAAGGCCGGGCACAACCCGCTTGGCAAGGGCGCCGGCAGCAACCCGTGCTGCCGTTTCGCGCGCAGACGAGCGCCCGCCGCCGCGATAGTCGCGAATGCCGTATTTGATGTCATAGGTAAAATCGGCATGGCCCGGGCGGTAGCGGTCCTTGATATCCGAATAATCCTTGGAGCGTTGGTCAGTGTTCCAGATTGCCATTGAAATCGGCGTGCCGGTGGTAATCAGCACGTCCGGCTCGTCTTCTGCTTCCAGAACCCCGGAAAGTAGTTCGACCTGATCGTCTTCCTTGCGCTGGGTGGTGTGCCTGGACTGGCCAGGTTTTCGGCGGTCGAGATCAGCCTGAATGTCGGCCAGCTTGAAGCGAATGCTCGGCGGGCAGCCATCTACCACGCAGCCAATGCCCCGTCCGTGGCTCTCGCCCCAGGTCGTAACCCTGAAAAGATGACCGAACGTATTGTGTGACATGGCTGCTCTTGGAAGGGCCGTTTGCTCCGGCAATTGTGAAAAAACTTGTATGGAGGAAAGAACAGGGGGTCAATGGCGCGGCACGATGGCCGGCCGCTTCTGCGCTTTCTCAATCGGTATAATTCATCACGCAGAATAGAACGCACCCGTCGGCGTCTTCAGGAAATCCGCCAGAACGATGTCTTCCTGTTTGAGGAAGCCCTGGCCCGGCAGTTTCCCGGCCCGGACCATTTCGATAACCGCCACCACCGATCCGGCCGTCGTCCAGGCGATCGCCGTGCGCTGTTCGCCGGCCACCTCCATCGGGCGGTAGGCGCGCACGAACTCGCGGCGCTGCAGCCGTCCGTCAACCGTTCCTTCCGAAGCAACGTGGACGTAGACGACATCGTCGTTCACCGGCGGCTTGGCATGAACGAGAATTTCGCCCGCTTCGTCCCGGCGCTCGCGCATCAACAGTTCATGGAAAAAGAAGTTCATCAGCTTGGCATGGCCGGGATAGCGCATCGTCTTGTAGTCGATGTTCGCGACCTTGCCCAAATAGGTATCGCACATCGTGCCGAGACCGCCGGAAGTGGTAAAGGCTTCCAGCCTGACGCCGTCGATATAGATGTTCTCCAGCCATTCCATGGCCGAGACCCATTTGCGCTCGCCGTCTTCGATCACCTCGCAGTCGTTGATATACTCGTTGACGACACCTTCCGGCGACCAGTTGAAGGCATAGCCCATCAGCCCGGTCGGGTTTTGCGGCAGGGCACCCACTCGCATGCGGCAACTGCGGCATTCGTCCAGTTCACCGATCAGGCTTGCACCAACAATGCCCACAAAGCCCGGCGCCAGCCCGCATTGCGGTGCCATCAGCCCCTTGGCAGTCTGCGCCAGTTCGATAATCCGCTTGGTGGTCGGAACGTCCTCGGTAAGATCGAAATAGTGAATGCCGGCCTTGTGGGCAATTTCGGCGATCTGGACGTTCAGGTGATAGGGCAGGCAGGAAAGCACCGCATCCTGCGCGGCAAGTTCTGCGGCCAGGTCATCGGCGGAGTTCAGATCCAGTTGCTTGACGGTAAAGGGCAGGGGTTTGGAAACCGCTCTAAGGTCGATCCCCACCACCTGAAAGCCCGACTGGTGCAGGAGTTCGGCTGCAAGCGTTCCCACCTTGCCCAGGCCAAGTACCGCAATCTTTTTCATGGTGTCTCCTTAAAAAATCTCTTCTTCGTCGTTTTCAAACCGGAACACCTTGTCCTGGGGAAAGGTGTAATGAGCGGCCGTTTCGCGGGGTGCGCCGGCCAGATGGTTTCGAACCGTGCGCCCCACTGCGCCATGAGCGACGACCACGGCTGGCCCATCGAGCGCATCGAAGAACGGGGCGATCCGCCGTGCCACCATGGCCAGGCTCTCGCCCGCCGGCGGCGTGAAGTTCCAGCGGTCGCGCTGGCGCGATGCCATCAGTTCCGGGCGATCCCGTTCGATGTCCGAGATTGCCATGCCTTCCAGTTCGCCATAGGAGGCTTCGATCAGCCGGTCCTCGATGCGGTAGTCTTCTGGCGGCAGGCCCATCGCCTTGCGGATGATTTCCATTGTTTCGCGCGCGCGTCCAAGCGGGCTTGAATAAAACGCGAAGCGGTCCGGATCGCCAATCGCTTCGGCAAGCTTGCGGCCATTGTCACGTGCCTGCTGCCTGCCGGTATCGTTTAGGGGGATGTCGCGCTGGCCCTGAAAGCGGAATTGGGCATTCCAGTCGGTCTGGCCATGCCGGACATAATAGATTACGGGCCGGAGCATCGCTTTTCCTGGCTGTGAAAACGGCGGTTGTTGCGCTCAGTTATCCTTGACGACAGAAATGTCCGGCGCATCGACGGCCTTCATGCCGACCGTGTGGTAGCCCGAATCCACATGCAGCACTTCACCCGTGGAGCCGCGTCCCAGATCGGACAGAAGAAATAGCGCGGCATCGCCCACTTCCTCGATGGTCGTGGTGCGCTTGAGCGGTGAATTGTATTCGTTCCATTTCAGGATGTAGCGGAAGTCGCCAATGCCCGAGGCCGCCAGCGTCTTGATCGGCCCCGCCGAGATCGCGTTGACGCGGATGTTCTGGCCGCCAAGATCGACCGCCAGATAGCGCACGCTTGCTTCCAGTGCTGCCTTGGCAACGCCCATGACATTGTAGTGCGGCATGACCTTTTCTGCGCCGTAATAGGTCAGTGTCAGCATAGAGCCGCCATCGGGCATGAGCTTTTCCGCCCGTTGTGCCAGCGCGGTGAACGAAAAGACGGAAATGTCCATCGTCATGCGGAAATTGCCCGGGCTGGTGTCCACATATCGGCCGGTCAGCTCGTTCTTGTCGGAAAATCCGATGGCATGGACCAGAAAGTCGATCTTGCCCCATTTTTCCGCGATGGCCTCAAACACCGCATCCATGCTCGCTTCCTCGGAAACGTCGCATTCGCCGGCAACCCAAGCGCCCAGTTCGTCAGCCAGTGGCACGACCCGCTTGGCCAGCGCCTCGCCCTGATAGGTGAGGGCGATTTCCGCCCCTGCATCGGCACAGGCCTTGGCAATGCCCCAGGCAATCGAACGGGTGTTGGCGAGCCCCAAAATGAGGCCCCGCTTGCCCGCCATCAATCCACGGGTATCCGGCATGGTGTTTTCTCCGAACTAAACGGTACGCTGACCGCGCCGGATATGACACAGGGCAGGAAAGGCCGCAAGCGTGGCGAACGGGCAATTACCCGTCCGCCCGTGAACATCAGGTGGGGTTTTTCGCTTTCAGCAGCTCGGCCAGCATTGGGTCGGGATCGTCCGGCAGCATCACAACCGCCGTCAGCTTCAGATCGCCAGTGCCGTTTTTCTGTGGCAGGCCGCGGCCGGGAATACGGAATACCTTGCCGGAATTCGTCCACGGCGGCACTTTGAGCGATACCTTGCCGTCCAGGGTTCTCACTGAAACCGTTCCGCCCAGCACAGCAATGTTGAGCGGTATGCGCAACTCGCCGCGCAGGTCGCTTCCGTCAACGCGGAATTCGCTGTGCGGTTTGAAGTTCAGCGTTACCAGCACGTCTCCGGCAGCCTGGCCGGGCCCGGCTTTCGCCTTGCCTTTGAGGCGGATGACCTGTCCGTCCTTTGCGCCGGCGGGAAGCGATGCCGAAATCCGGCTGCCGTCGGGCAGCATGACCGTCGTTTTGCCGCGTGCCAGATCATCGATGGTGACCGGCGTTCTGATTTTCACGTCGGCGCCCTTGCGTGCCTGTGCCCCTGGTCCAAATGGACTTCCCGCACCCTGACCAGGCCCCATTCTGGCGCCTGGGCGGGCATTGGGTCCTGCACCGCCGCGGGCACCGCCAAACGCCTGGCCGAACAGTTCGCTGATAATGTCTTCTGCCCCGGCAAAGCCGCCGGTTCCGCCAAAGGGATGGCCGCCAGCCTGTCCGCCTGTCTGGCCAAAGGGCGAACCCTGGCCCCGCTGGCCTCCACCTGGATGAAAGCCGCCGAAGCCGGCAAAGGTTTCCTTGCCCTCGGCGTCGATCTCGCCGCGGTCGAACTGGCCACGCTTCTTCTTGTCGCCAAGAATGTCATAGGCTTGGCCGATCTCGGCGAATTTTTCCTTCGCCCTGGGATTTTCCTTGTTCTGATCGGGGTGCCATTTCTTTGCAAGCTTGCGGTATGCCTTCTTGATTTCCGCTTCGCTTGCCGTTTTCGCGACCCCCAGAACCGTATATGGGTCTCTCACGGTCTTCCTCACGCGATGTTTTGTGAGCCCGTCATGCGTTGAACGCGATCAAACGGGCAATCATGGTTGTGTTGGCTGAAATATGGGGGGTAAAGGCGCGATTTTCCAGTGGTTTCGCGCGTTATCAGCTTGCGCCGTCGCGCAGGAACCATGACAGAACCCAAAGGCCCTTTTTCAGTTCGCAGGTTTCGCCATTGTACAGCGAAATGCCCATGAAACTGTCCACGGTGGTGCGGAACTTCTTGCAGGACTGCCCGTGGCTGCCGACAAACTGGTCGATCGCGGTGATCGTGCCGCTGCTGCCGGTTTCAGGATTGCTCCAAGCCAGAAGATGGGTATCTGCGTTGCTCGATTGAGCCTGCGCCACCGCCATTTTGATGGTTTCGGCGTCGCGAGGGTCGACACCTTGTGCCTCAACAGGCTTGGTGACGGAACTGGTGATGATTTCAGGATCGCTTTCAAGCGCGGCAAAGGGCTTGTTCAGGGCGCAGCCGGTAGCGAGCACAGCAGCCAGCGCAAGGCAGGCAAGGCGTGCCGCCGGCTGATGAAATCCTGCTTGAAACCCGTCACGTTTCCGGCCTATTCCGGAGCGGAAAGGCGGTCTTCCGCTATGCATGTGCTGCCCCACGCGATACTCTGATTTAAGGCGATGGCCTAGTTTGCGCTGATCGTATTAAGGAAAGGTAACGACTTCGCGGCCAAATGCGGCAAGGGAAAGGTATTTTGATGGCAAATTCGCGCAATATGGCTGAAAGCAGCGAACCGTTCAGGCAATTTGCCGAATGGCTGGCGCTGGCGGAAAAGAGCGAGCCCAATGATCCGACAGCCATGTCGCTTGCCACGGTTGATGCCCAGGGCATGCCCAATGTGCGCATGGTGCTGATGCGGCGCTGGGACGAGCGGGGCATTGTCTTCTTTACCAATTTCGAAAGCCAGAAAGGCAGCGAACTTCAGGCAAGCGGCAAGGCAGCTGCCAATTTCCACTGGAAATCGCAACGCAAACAGGTGCGCTTTCGCGGCCCCGTGGAGGTGGTCAGCGACGCGGAGGCCGATGAGTATTTCTTCTCCAGGCCGCGCGGCAGCCGTATCGGCGCTCACGCTTCCAAACAGTCGCGTCCGCTGGAAAGCCGTTTCGCGCTGGAAAAGGCGGTGGCCGTCTGGTCGGCGAAATTCGGCGTTGGCGAGGTGCCAAGGCCCGGCTATTGGTCCGGGTTCCGCATCAAGCCGGTTTCCATCGAATTCTGGTCGGATGGCCAGTTCCGCCTGCACGACCGTGTCCGCTTTGACCGCGATGAACCTGAAGGCGATTGGCAGGTGTCGCGGCTGTATCCGTAGGGGACCGGGTTAGACTTTCTCTACCCGGGCGCCGTTTTCCAGCACGCCGTCCTCGACGATTTCGCACAATATGCCGCGCAGCCGCAGTTCGGGACTGGCCCGCACCCAGTCCAGCGCATCCGCGCCATAGCGCGCCTTCCACTTGGTGCAGGCATTGTTCCAGACATCGGAAACCCGCAGCATGGCACTGCCGGCGCGCAGTAAAGTGCCGGCCGGAAGGTTTTCTTCGCTCATCGTCATGTCGGCAATGAACGTATCGCCCGGGTGAACGGTGTCCTCGCCTTCCTTCCACACAAGATCAAGCACCCGGCGCTGCAGCACGCAAACCTGAATGCGCGGATCGGGTGAGCCATCCTCCATCCTCATCCAGGGATGTTTCGTCCACCGGCAGTTCTCAACGCCACCTGACCGGGTAACCGTCAACCGGTCGGTAAAATTGCGCTTGCCGAAATCCGGCCGGTTGCACAGCATTTCAATGGTTGCGCCATCGCGTGGTGCCGCGTTGACATGGCTGGTGGCGGCTTCAAGCGTTGCCCGGTCGGGTTTCATGGCAGGTTTTCCGTCTCAATCATTTTCCGGCGTCAAGGACCCTGGAAAGGCCGGAGAGATCCTCGATGCGCCGGTACCGTTCAGCCCCTTCGGGCTCTTCGGCAAGTTCCAGTTCCCAGGTCAGTTCATGGGGTACGTACACGCCCCAGGCGCCTGCTTCAAGCGCCGGAACGACGTCGGATTTCAGCGAATTGCCGACCATCATCGCAGCTCCAACGCCGCCTTCGAGCGGATCGAAAATGCGGCGATAGGTTTCGGCCGTCTTTTCCGAAACCACCTCGACCAGATCGAAAAGCTCGCCCAGGCCCGATTGTGCCAGCTTGCGCTCTTGGTCAAACAGATCGCCCTTGGTGATCAGGGCAATGGTGTAACCGTCAGCAAGCGTCTCCAGCGTCTCAGCCACATGGGGCAGCAGTTCCACCGGGCTTGCCATCATGTCGCGCCCGGCATCGACGATCTGCTGGATGACCGATGCCGGCACCCGGCCGTCGGTCACCTCGATGGCGGTTTCGATCATCGATAGGGTAAAGCTCTTAACGCCATAGCCGAAATGCTTGATGTTTCGTTTTTCCGCTTCGAGGATGCGCCGGGACAGATGGTCCGGCTCGGCATGGTCGGCCAGCAGCATTTTGAAATGATGCTGGGTCAGCTGGAAATACTGTTCGGTATGCCACAGCGTGTCATCGGCATCGAAGGCGATGGTTTTGAGATGGTTCATGAAGTGAATTCAATCAGATGTTAAATTTCGTCCACAAAATCTGGATCCGTTGCGCGCAGCACTTCCATGCAGATGTATTGCCGGGGTTGACTGGTGAAGTCGAGTTCTCGAAGAATTCCGAGCGTTGTCATGCGGTCAACAGTGTTCTTCGCGGCGGCATAGGTGACACCCATATGGTTGGCTGCCTCCGGGATGGAGATTACCGGCGACACAAACATTTGGTCGGCCAGGCTCAGATTTCGAGCAGACATGCCAATCTCTGCCATACGGCTGCGAAACCGGTCCCGCAATGCGATGAGTCGCTCGATCGTCTTGTTTGAGTTACTGCAGGCATCGACAATAGCAGACAGAAAAAAGTTCAACCATTGATCCCAATCGCCGGTTTTGGAAACTGTGAGCATGCTGTCGACATACTCTTCCTTTTTTCCTTCCACTACCGGACTTATAAACAGCAACGGTTTCTCCAAAACGCCTTTTGCCATGAGATGGATCGGGATCAGGATGCGTCCCACACGGCCGTTTCCATCACTGAAAGGGTGAATGGTCTCGAATTGATAGTGTATCAGCGCGGCGTCAATTAATGGAGATATGCCGCCACTTTCCTCCCGGTTTAGATATCGCTCAAGATCGGCCATCGCATCCTCAGCCTCTTTTGGCGGCGGCGGTACGAAGCGCGCATCCTTCATTTGCCGCCCACTGCCGCCGATAAAGTTCTGACTGTTTTTATATTCGCCCGGGCGCTGATTGGCTCCCCGTTTCTTTTGCACATTTTGCAGCAGTTTTTCATGGATACCTTTGATCAGGCGTCCAGATAGCGGTAGTTCGTCCAGCTTGTCCTGTGCGTAGTTGAATGCACGAATGTAGTTACGTACTTCAATTGCGGGCGGATCGACGTATTTCTCTTCATCAGCTTCCGCCAGAACCAGCGCATTGGCGGTGGTGTAAGTACCTTCCATATCAGAAGAACGCAGTGCTTCCTGCCGCTGCAGAGGGTTAATCACAAGATAGGGGTTCTCAAGCTGTTGTCCGGCTTTGTTCAATTCCCCGATTGCCATTGCGGCTTTCTCAAAGGCTTCCATGATTGCGGGGTAATTGATTGCAGGTGGGAGAGAATTTGGCACAAATGCCATTTGGCCTTCGACGGTGGGGATTATAGTGCCGCTGGAAGATCCTATAAACTCATCGGGGTTCATCATAGGGGCCTATCATCTGCGGTCTTAGGATTATAGTTTCAAGGCGTATACTATAATCTTAGTGCGGGTGTCTATACCCGTTGCTCCCTAAACTCCCATCCCATTGCCGGTGACCTCATTCATGCCCGTGCCCGGATCAAGTGCCATGTCGCTACCGATCATCGCAACCGTTTCGTCGCAGGCGGGCCGGAACCGGCCAGATTCACCTCTCCGGTTTTCTGCCTGTCCTGTTGTCACAAACCGAAAGCCTGTTTCGTCATGTATTTGAAAGGAGCAAATCATGATGAAATCCCTGCTGATCCTGCTGGGGGCGTATTACGGCATTGCCGGGCTGTATATGCTCTTCGCCCCGGGTCATTTTTATAATACCGTGCCCGGTGTCTCCCTGACCGGGCCGCTAAATCACCACTTTGCTGCCGACATCGCCTTTGCCATGCTGGCGAGCGCGCTGCTTTTTCTTTGGTCGGTGCGTTCGGGCATTGCCGAGCTGGCCGTGGGGGCGGCCATCTGGCCGGTCCTGCACGCACTTATGCATATCGGGGAAGGGTTTGGTCACGCTGCCATGCCGCCGCAGATGCTGGCGGCGGACTTGGCCGCCACCGTGCCGCCTGCCCTGCTTGCGTGCATCGCCGCCGGATCAATGCTGTTCCGATTTGGCCAAACACAGGGGAGGGGCTGATCATGTTGAAGTGGATACTCCACAAGATGCTTGGCCGCTTTGAACAAGGTTATGACTATGATGCCGGTTACATGCACGAGGTAATCGACATCTCCACGTCAGCGGGCCTTCGCTATTTCGGGCTTCCCATGCTCTCCCAGATGCGCGGCCCTGTACCGGAGTTGTGGGCCGGGGCAGCGCTTGCATCGGTTCTGGATGGCGATTGCGGCCCCTGTGCCCAACTTATTGTCGACAATGCGGTTGAAAGCGGGGTTGACCCAAACCTGTTGAAAGCTTGTTTGGCGGGCGATTTTAGTACCGCCGGAGTTGCCGGTCTTGGCTACAGGTTCGCACGTGCGGCAATTGGCGAAGAACCGGATCTGGAAAAACTCTCCGGCGAAATCGTTTCAGCTCATGGAAAGAAAGCGCTTGTTTGTGCAGCATATGCTGCCGCCAGTTGCCGGGCCTATCCGGTTTTAAAGCGCGGACTGGGACATGGCAGTGCCTGTACCCAGTTGAATTTGGGCGGCGAACCTGTGTTCGTGCGGCCGAAGAGACCGGAATTACTGCAGGCATGACATGTGACCGCCAAACTGCCAGGAGAGGAAATGAAAACAGGAAACATGCCGGCCGGCAAACTGGCGATTTTCGAAGCTGAGCGGCCGAACCTGATTTCGATTGCATACCGGATGCTGGGCGAGAGGGCCGCTGCCGAGGACATCGTTCAGGAAGCATGGATTTTGTGGGCGCAGAAGGGGGATGATTCAGTGCGCTCTCCGCCGGCCTGGCTGAGAACCATTACCACCCGTCTTGCAATCGATGCTCTGCGTTCGGCCCGCGCCCGCCGTGAACGCTATGTCGGGCCGTGGCTGCCCGAACCGTTGATCGAAGAAAGCGCTCCCTCGCCGGAAGACACGTTTTCTAAGGCGCGTGAATGTGAGTTGGCGCTCTTATGGGCGATGGAGCGCCTGAGCGAAGAGGAACGGGCGGCATTCATTCTGCGGGAAGTTTTCGATGCGGGCTATGACGAACTTGCCGGCGTTCTTGGCAAAAGCGAAACGGCCTGCAGAAAACTGGTCAGCCGGGCCAGGGCGAACCTTCGTAAGGCCAAGCCGCGATTTGTTGCTGAAAAATCCGCCCACCTTGAGGCGGTTTCGCAGTTTGTGCAGGCCTGTGCAGCTGCAGATCATCAAACCGCGCTATCGCTGCTGGCGCCGGATGTGATTGCCGTTTCAGATGGTGGCGGAAAACGCCGCGCTGCGCTGCGTATCCTGTATGGAGCAGCAGAAGTTGCGCAGGTTACCATGGCACTGGCTGCAAAGCTGGAGCACATGACGCCTCTAAAGCCGGTGCGGGTCAATGGCAGAACCGGGTTTGCAATCCTCGAAGGCTCGCAGGATGACATGCTTTATTCGGTTTCCTTCGATGAGAGCGGCCGCATCAACTGGATATACATGATGCGCAATCCCGACAAACTGCCACTGCCGGGTTCGTGACAAGGAGATTTGCCGTCAAACCCCCGTTCCGCCGACGGTAACCTCATTCATGCGCAGGGTGGGCTGGCCGACACCCACGGGAACCGATTGCCCGTTCTTGCCGCACATGCCCATGCCGGGGTCGAGCGCCATGTCGTTGCCAACCATGGCTACCCGTTTCATTGCCGGCGGGCCGGAGCCGATCAGGTTGGCCCCCTTGATGGGTTCGGCCTTCTTGCCGTCACGGATCCGGTAGGCCTCGGTGCAGTTGAAAACGAACTTTCCTGATGTGATATCGACCTGCCCGCCGCCGAAGGAAACGGCGAATATGCCGTCCTTGACCGAAGTGATTATTTCCTCCGGCTCATGGCTGCCGCCGAGCATATAGGTGTTGGTCATGCGGGGCATTGGCTGGTGCGCATGCGACTGGCGCCTGCCATTGCCGGTTGGTGCCATGCCCATCAGGCGTGCATTCTGGCGGTCCTGCATATAGTTGACCAGCCTGCCGTCCTCGATCAGCACGGTCCGGTTGGTGGGCGTGCCTTCATCGTCGATGGTCAGCGATCCGCGGCGCTCGGCCATGGTTCCATCGTCGACCACCGTAACACCCTTTGCGGCAACCTGTTCGCCCATCAGCCCTGAAAACGCCGACGTCTTCTTGCGGTTGAAATCGCCTTCAAGCCCGTGTCCCACGGCTTCATGCAGCATGACACCCGGCCAGCCGGGGCCAAGCACCACGTCGAACGTGCCCGCAGGTGCGGGGACAGCTTCCAGGTTGACCAGCGCCTGGCGCAGGGCATCATCGACTGCGTGTTGCCAGCGTTCCCGGGTAACGAACTCGCCAAACCCCTTGCGCCCGCCCATGCCATGGCTGCCGGTCTCCTGGCGATCTCCCTCGCCAACCACAACACTCACATTGACCCGTACCATCGGGCGCACATCGCGTACCCAGTGCCCGTCGGCGCGCAGCAATTCCACCACCTGCCAGCTTGCACCCAGCGCGGCGCTGACCTGGCGCACCCGCGGGTCTTTCTTGCGGGCATAGGCATCGATTTCCTGCAGCAGTTTCACTTTCTGCTCAAACCCGGGATCTGCGAGCGGGTTGAGTTCGCCGTAAAGATGGCGGTTGGTGCGGACAGGGGCGTCGGCATAATGCCCCTCATATCCGCCGCGTATGGTGGCAACGGCCTGGCTTGCCCGTTTCAGGCTGGCAAGGGAAAGTTCGCCGGAATGGGCATAGGCCGTGGCTTCGCCTGCAACCGCCCGCAAGCCGAAACCCTGATCGGTGTTGAAACTGCCGACCTTCAGCTTGCCATTGTCGAAGGCCAGATGTTCGGACTGCACATATTCCAGATAAAGTTCCCCGTCATCGCAGCCCTTCAGCGCATCGCCCAATTGCCGCTCCAGCGCGTCCTTGTCGGCATCGAATAGCGAAATCAGCGAATCCATGGTTTTAAAGCCTTTGTCAGGGTTGGCCTCGGCGTAACCGGTCCAGCGGTCATTGCCGGTGACACTATGGCATGGCGGCATCTGCCTTCAAGCGCCGCAAACGAGAAGTGATGGGGGCAGAATTTATGGCAGGGCGGCAAAGCCGTCGCCGAAGCCCGTAAGGTCGATGGGAATGCCAATGCCTTCCTCGGGTGTCTGGAAAACGATGAAGGTCGCGGTCTTCCCGCTTTTCAAGGCCTCCACCAGCTTGTCTTCCAGCACGACCTCTGCATAACAGCCATCGTTGAAGCAGCGCGTGAAGAAGGCATTGCCGATTTCCTTCTCGTCGATGTAGAGGCCCAGCCCGTTGGGCAGCAGCACACCGAGCGGTGCCAGCACCCGAAGCAATTCGGCCTTGCGGTCGGCGGTCCGCAGGATCACAACGGAAAGCCCCATCTCCTGCCGGTCTTCTGCAACCACGTTCTGCACCAGGGCGCATTGCTCGCCCGATGCACCTGGCGGGGTATCACAGACCAGCGCCCATTCGCCGTATCGCGATTTCATCACGCCCTGGGCAGATGCAGGAAACGCAAATGGCACCATCAGCGCCGTGGCGATCGACAAAAGGATTGCCAAAGACAGGAGACCTGCCGGTGCTGGTATCGTGACGGCAGAACCGTGCCGGTTTGGAAAAAGGAATGTCCGCATTGCTCGAATCAGTAGCACACTTTGTTTCAACATGCCCCAACGGGATGGCTGTAATACCGCTCAACGGACCCGCAAGCATCGTCCAGCAGTGTGTGATTCTCCTCCATTGGCCTCAAATGCGGAATTACGCAATACCAAGCGCAGGTCCTTGTCAGGAATTGGACGCCATTGTCGTTTTGCTGCCCGCCTGCGTTCAAATAAGGTGTTTCTTCCACGCTGGAGGCACAAAAAGCAGGAAATCGGCCATTTTGCGGCGCAGGCTCGGTTGCCTCCGGGGCCTGTTACTTTTGCGGAGCGGGCCAAATGCCGCACCGCCGCCCACAGGGTGCGGCGCAAGAACCCATTGCAGGTCTGCGGCGGTTGTGGTTTTAAACGATACAGTTTGAGAGGAAGTGTTGCGAGCCGGTTTGCAAAGCAGCTTGGCAGTAGTGTCCGGTTCCAGCATCCAGAGGGTATGATTTCGGTGTGTCCGGTTCTTGCCTGCCGCTGGCAGGGGAGAATATGGACCTGCCGCAAACAGCATAACGACAGGAGATGAACGGGATGAAACTCGTTTCCAAATTGATTGCCGCCATCGGCATGCTGATGGCCACGACCGCCGCAGCCCGCGCCGCCCAGCCGGAACCCTGGCAGATGTGGTTTCAGAGTTCAGGCTCACAGATGATGCGGGACATTGACTGGTTCGGCGTCTACACCTTCTGGTTCATCACGCCGATCACCCTTTTCGTCATGGCGCTTTTGTTGATCGTCATGGTTCGGTTCAATGCCAAGGCAAACCCCAATCCATCCCGTACCACCCACAACACGCTTGTGGAGATCATCTGGACCGGCGTACCCATTTTGGTGCTGATCGCCATCGCCATCCCTTCCTTCAATCTCCTCAACGCCCAGCTCGCCCCCGAAGAGGAGCCCGCCCTGACGGTCAAGGCAACCGGATATCAGTGGTACTGGGGCTATGAATATCAGGACGGGGAAGAAGTGTCGTTCGACTCGATCATGCTGCGCGACGGCGAAGCTGCCGACTATGGCAAGGATGATCTCTCGACATATCCCCGCCTCCTGGCAGTCGACAACGAATTGGTGGTGCCGGTTGGCAAGATGGTTCGCGTGCTCGTGACCGCAGCCGACGTCATCCACAGCTTTGCACTGCCCGCATTCGGGGTCAAAATTGACGGCATCCCCGGCCGCAACAACGAAACCTGGTTCAAGGCAGAACGTGAAGGCCTTTACTACGGCCAGTGTTCAGAGCTTTGCGGCCGCGACCACGCCTTCATGCCGATTGCGATCCGCGTTGTTTCCGATGCACAGTTTGCAGCATGGAAAGCGGCAGCGGTCGACGATGTGGAAGCGGCCAACAAGGCGCTGATGGCATCCATCGACACCGAAAAAGGCATCAAGGTCGCCGGAAACTGACCGGCGCCGGAACAACGAATTCGTCTTGATTAAAGACACATTGGGAGAAACCGATCATGGCAACAGCGGCATATGGTGACGCTCACGATCACAAACCGCCATTTTTCAAGCGGTGGTTCTATTCAACAAACCACAAGGACATCGGAACGCTTTATCTGATCTTTGCGATCATTTCCGGCATCGTCGGCGGTTTTCTGTCAATCATGATCCGGGCCGAATTGCATGAGCCCGGCCTGCAGTTTTTCTCCGATCCCCATGTCTACAACGTTTTCGTGACCGGCCACGGCCTGATCATGATCTTCTTCATGGTGATGCCGGCGCTGATCGGCGGGTTTGCCAACTGGATGGTGCCGATCATGATCGGCGCGCCGGACATGGCATTTCCGCGCATGAACAACATTTCCTTCTGGCTGCTTCCACCGGCACTTTTTCTGCTCGTCCTTTCGATTTTTGTTGAAGGACCCGCGGGCGCCAATGGTGTAGGCTGCGGCTGGACAGTCTATGCGCCCTGTACGGGAGCCGGCAACATGCCGGGGCCAGCGATGGACCTTGCCATTTTGTCGCTGCACCTTGCCGGTGCCTCGTCCATTCTCGGTGCCATCAACTTCATCACCACCATTTTCAACATGCGGGCCCCCGGCATGACGCTGTTCAAAATGCCGCTGTTTGCATGGTCGATCCTGATTACGGCGTTCCTGCTGTTGCTGTCGCTGCCGGTATTGGCCGGCGCGATCACCATGCTGCTGACCGACCGTAACTTCGGCACGACGTTCTTTGTTCCCGAAGGCGGCGGTGATCCGATCCTGTTCCAGCACCTGTTCTGGTTCTTCGGTCACCCGGAAGTGTACATCCTGATCCTGCCGGGCTTCGGCATCGTCAGCCACATCATCTCCACCTTCTCCCGCAAGCCGATCTTCGGCTATCAGGGCATGGCCTGGGCAATGATCGCCATCGGCGCTGTCGGCTTCATCGTATGGGCCCACCACATGTATACGGTCGGCCTGTCGCTCGATACGCAGCGATATTTCGTCTTCGCCACCATGGTCATCGCGGTGCCCACCGGCGTTAAAATCTTCTCGTGGATCGCCACCATGTGGGGCGGCTCGATCACCTTCCGCACACCAATGGTGTGGGCAATCGGCTTCATCTTCCTGTTCACGGTGGGCGGTGTAACCGGCGTGCAGCTTGCCAATGCCGGGCTCGACCGCGCCTTCCATGACACCTATTTTGTCGTGGCCCACTTCCACTATGTGCTGTCTCTGGGTGCCGTCTTCGCAATGTTTGCGGCCTGGTATTACTGGTTCCCGAAGATGACCGGTTACATGTACAATTCGTTCCTGGCGAAAACCCATTTCTGGCTGACCTTCATCGGGGTGAACCTGGTATTCTTCCCGCAGCACTTCCTCGGCCTTGCCGGCATGCCGCGCCGCTACATCGACTATCCCGATGCTTTTGCCGGCTGGAATGCGGTTTCCTCCTGGGGATCGTATATCTCCGGCTTTGCAGTGCTGATCTTCCTGTGGGGCATTGTCGAAGCTTTCCAGAAGAAGCGCGTTGCCGGCGACAATCCCTGGGGTGAAGGGGCCACGACACTGGAATGGCAGCTGCCTTCGCCGCCGCCCTATCACCAGTGGGAAACCCTGCCGAAGATCAAGTAGGGCATTATCCGATACTGCCGCCGGGGTTTGCTCCGGCGGCTGGTTCATCAGCAAAGGCCGGGGTTGCAGCAGGCAATGGCGGAAACGTTTGAAAGAAGCGAAACAACGGGCAGCGTGGCGGCATCGACCGCCATGCCGTCGGATTATTTCGAGCTTTTGAAGCCGGGCGTCATGAAACTGGTGGTGTTTACCGCCATTTGCGGCCTGGTGATTGCGCCAGGCAGCCTGCATCCGGTTCTGGCCCTGATCGCCATCTTGTGCATTGCCGTGGGCGCTGGCGCCTCCGGTGCGCTCAACATGTGGTTCGATGCCGACATCGATGCGGTCATGACCCGCACGGCTAAACGCCCCATTCCCTCCGGCCGTGTCAGCCGGCAGGAGGCATTGGCGTTCGGCCTCACGCTTTCGTTCTTTTCCGTTTTCGTGCTGGGCGTTCTCGTCAACTGGCTTTCAGCCGGCCTGCTTGCCTTCACGATATTCTTCTACGCCGTCATCTACTCCATGTGGCTGAAACGCTCGACACCGCAGAACATTGTCATTGGCGGAGCGGCAGGCGCTTTTCCGCCGATGATCGGCTGGGCCGCGGTGACCAACAGCGTGTCGCTTGAAAGCCTCGCCCTTTTTGCCATCATCTTCATCTGGACCCCGCCGCATTTCTGGGCGCTGGCGCTGTTCAAGGCCGGCGATTATGAGAAGGTCGGCGTTCCGATGATGCCGAACGTCGCCGGAAACCGTTCCACCCAGAACCAGATTTTCGCCTATTCCTTGTTGCTCGCTCCCGTCGGCGTCCTGCCCTATGTCATGGGATTTGCGGGCCCTGCCTATGGCATTGTGTCCGCTCTTGCGGGGGCAGCCTTTCTGTGGTTTGCATTTCGCTGCTGGCGCATGCCCTCCGACGATGCGGCGATGGTGCCGGCAAAACGGCTGTTTGCCTATTCGATTGTTTATCTGTTCGTGCTGTTCGGCACGCTTATTCTTGAAGCTGCCCTGCCGGGGCTTGCCGCGATGCTGGGTTAGGCCATGGCAAAACCGGACAATACCGTTGACGAAAGCGAGCTGGAAACCCGCCGCCACAAGGCCCAGCGCGCACGCAACATCGCCATCGCCATCGCACTGGCTGCCTTTGTCATCATCTTGTACGTGGCAACCTGGGCAAAGCTCGGTGCAAATGTGCTTGTGAGGCCGTTGTAACCATGAAGCCTGAAGCAGAAATCCCGGCCAGGACCGCAGGCAGTGCCAATCGCCGTGTCGTGGTCGCCTGCGTATCGGCAGTCGTGTTCATGACGGGCATGGCCTATGCGGCGGTGCCGCTCTATGACCTGTTTTGCCGCGTCACCGGATATGGGGGCACCACTCAGCTTGCCGTCAATTCGGAGGGAATTCGGATCATCGATCAGGAAATTAAGGTGCGGTTTGACGCCAACACCCAAAAGGGTCTTGCCTGGGAGTTTGCTCCGGTGGAGCGCGGCGTCACGATCAAGCTCGGCGAGACGCGCGAGATTGCCTATCGTGCAAAAAATCTCGGCAGCAAGCCGCTGACCGCCACCGCCACCTTCAACGTCACGCCGCAATCTGCAGGCGCCTATTTCAACAAGATCGAGTGTTTCTGCTTTACAAAAACCACCCTGCAGCCTGGCGAAGAAATGATCATGCCGGTGGTTTTCTTTGTCGATCCCGATTTGGCGGAAACCGAGGAAACCAAAGACATCAGGACGATTACGCTTTCCTATACCTTCTTTAAGCAGGAAGCAGAGGAGAAGCCGCTGGCAGTTCTTGACTCACCGTCGAGGAAGGAAACCGGCGGGGAAGCGGAAAACAGGCTTTGAAATTGGAATTGCCTGCGTTAATACGCGGGAGGATTACGGGAGCTGAACATGGCTGATACACACAACGTCAATCACGACTATCACATTATCGATCCAAGTCCGTGGCCGCTGATCGGCGGCATTGGCGGCCTGCTCACGGCCATCGGCGGCGTCTCCTACATGCGCTGGAACAACGGCAACGAGTTCCTCGTTGGCGGCTTGGATCTTGCAAACCCGTGGCTGTTGTTCGTCGGCCTGCTGATCGTGATCTACACCATGTTCGCCTGGTGGAGCGATACGGTGAAGGAGGCCCATACAGGCCATCACACCAAGGTCGTTTCCATGCACCTGCGCTATGGCATGCTGCTCTTCATCGCCTCGGAGGTAATGTTCTTCGTTGCCTGGTTCTGGGCGTTTTTCGATGCAAGCCTGTATCCGGGCGAAGCGGCGCAAGTGGCCCGCACCGAATTTACCGGTGGCGTCTGGCCGCCTGAAGGCATTGAGGTGTTGGATCCCCTCCACCTGCCGCTGTTCAACACGATCATCCTGCTGCTTTCCGGTACCACCGTAACCTGGGCACATCACGCACTGCTCCACAACGAGCGCGGAATGCTGAAGCTGATGCTGGGATTGACCATCGCGCTCGGCATTCTGTTTTCCTATGTACAGTTTTACGAGTACGCCCACGCGCCGTTCGCCTTCAAGGATTCGATTTATGGCGCGACCTTCTTCATGGCGACCGGCTTCCATGGCTTCCACGTGCTGGTGGGAACGATTTTCCTGATCGTTTGCCTGATCCGCGCCATGGCCGGGCATTTCACGCCACAACAGCATTTCGGTTTCGAGGCGGCTGCCTGGTACTGGCACTTCGTCGACGTTGTATGGCTGTTCCTGTTCTTCGCCATCTATCTTTGGGGTTCATGGGGCGCCACCATCGCCCACTGATCCGGCGAGACTGATTCATTGACGGGCGGCTTGGGAGATGACCGGGCCGCCCGTTTTCATTGAAGTGCTTTCTCAGCAAGGGAAACCGACCTCCATGGCCAGAAAAACCAGGCGCGCCGGGGACAAGGCCCATTATCCCGAGCAGTCCGTGATGTCCGTTGGAATGGCCGCACGGTGCCCGCGTTGCGGTGAGGGCCGATTGTACAAGTCGCTTCTTGTACCGGTGGACCGCTGCGCCATGTGCGGTCTCGACATGTCCTTCGCCGAGGAAGGCGACGGTCCGGCCGTACTGGTGATCCTGCTGCTGGGCGGCGTGGTTGCAGGCCTGGCGCTTGCCTTCGAAACCCTGTTTCATCCGCCGGTTTGGCTGCATGTATTGGTCTGGCTGCCGGTCACCTTTGGTCTTTCGATATATGCCCTTCGCGCGATGAAGGGCATCATGATCGCTTCGCAGTTCAAGACCAGGGCGGCGGAAGGGCAATTGGACATTGAGGACGAGGCGTAGTTGCATGAGCAGATCGACTCTGGTGCTTCTGGTGGCCATGATAACGGGCTTTGCCGTTCTTTGCGGGTTGGGAACATGGCAGGCAAAGCGGCTCGTCTGGAAGGAGGCTCTTCTGGCCAAGATCGAGCAGCGCCTCGCTGGCGAACCCCGGCCGCTTTCCCAAGTTGTTGCAATGCACGAGGCGGGAAACGACATCGAATACATTCCGGTTCGATTGAAGGGGCGCTTTCTGCACGACCGCGAACAGCACTTTTTTGCCACCCACAAGGGCGCCTCCGGCTGGTATGTTTACACCCCGCTGGAACTGGAAGCCGGTTCCAGCAACAGTTTGCAGATCGTGTTCGTCAACCGGGGCTTTGTTCCCTATGAACGCAAGGATCCGGCAACGCGGCCTGACGGGCAGGCAGCCGGTACAGTGGAAATCACAGGACTTGCCCGCTCTGCACCGGGTGATAAGCCCTCGGCAGTGGTCCCCAACAACGATCTGGCAAAGAACATCTATTATTGGAAAGACCTCTCCAACATGTCCGCACAGGCGGGTTTCAAGATGTCGGGCAGCGTTCTGCCGTTGTTTGTCGATGCTGGCGAAACACCCAATCCCGGCGGCCTGCCGGTGGGCGGTGTCACCATGATTGACCTGCCCAACAATCACCTTCAATACGCGATTACCTGGTTTGGCCTCGCGCTTGCCCTGCTTGGCGTGGGCGGGTGTTTCCTGTACGCACGCCTAGTAAACGAACGGAAGGCGCTCGGATCATGAATTCCGGCAGCGGAAACGAGAAAGTATTACGCTTGTGCGGCCCCAGGGGTTTTTGCGCCGGTGTGGACCGCGCCATCCAGATGGTGGTGCTGGCGCTGAAGAAATATGGCCCGCCGGTCTATGTTCGCCACGAGATCGTCCACAACCGCTATGTGGTTGAGGGGCTTGAGGCGAAAGGGGCGGTTTTCGTTCAGGAACTGGACCAGATTCCTGCGACCTCCCAGCCGGTCATCTTTTCAGCCCATGGTGTGCCCAAATCCGTTCCGGCAGATGCCGAAAGCCGCAACCTGCTCTATCTCGATGCGACCTGTCCCCTGGTCTCAAAGGTGCACAAACAGGCGCTGCGCCACATCCGAAAAGGACGTCACGTGCTGCTGATTGGCCATGCCGGCCATCCCGAAGTGATCGGAACCATGGGCCAGGTCTCCCCCGGCGATATCACGCTGATCGAATCGGTGGAAGATGCCGGAAAATATCAGCCGCCGGATCCTGAAATGCTCGGCTATGTCACCCAAACCACCTTGTCGGTGGATGACACGGCCGCCATCCTGCGGGCACTAAAGCAGCGCTTTCCTGCACTGGCCGATCCTGCCGCTGAATCCATTTGCTACGCCACCACCAACCGGCAGGAAGCTGTCAAACTGGCGGCGAAAGGTGCCGACTATTTCATCATTGTCGGCGCGCCGAATTCGTCAAACTCCATGCGTCTGGTGGAAGTCGCCAGGAATTGCGGTGCCAAAAATGCGATGCTGGTCCAGGGCGCGCACGAAATTCCCTGGGATGATCTGGAAGAGGCCCGTGTCATTGGCCTTTCTGCAGGCGCCTCCGCACCGGAAATCCTCGTCAACCAGATCATCGAGGCATTCAGGCAGCGCTGGCCGACCGTGGTTGAACTTGCCGAAACGGTCCGCGAGGACGAGGAGTTCCCCGTCGCCCGCGATCTCAGGGACACTGAACTAAGCGCCAGCGACATGGCTTTCGTAAACGGAGAATAGCTTGGCCGTTTACACCGAAGTCAGCGACGAACAGATTACCGCGCACCTGACGCTGTATGACATTGGCGAACTTCATGCCTTGAAGGGCATTGCCGGCGGTGTGGAGAACTCGAACTATCTGCTGACGACCGATGCCGGAAATTTCATCCTCACCCTGTATGAAAAACGGGTCGAAGCGGCAGACCTGCCGTTTTTTCTCGGCCTGATGGAGCATCTGTCTCAGCGGGGCATCAACTGTCCCTTGCCCATCCGGATGAAAAACGGTGAGGCGCTGGGCGAACTGGCCGGCCGGCCAGCTGCAATCATCAGCTATCTGGACGGTTTCGAAGTGCGCCGCCCGCAGCCCTCTCACTGCCGCCAGGTCGGTGAAGCACTGGCGCAAATGCATCTTGCAGGAAACGGCTTCAGCCTTACCCGGCGCAACGGCCTGACGCTTGAAGACTGGCGCCCGCTGTTTGAAAAGTCGAAAGCCCGCGCAGACGAGGTCAGGCCAGGCCTTGCCGCAATGATCGCAGCGGAACTCGATTTTCTCGAAGGGGCCTGGCGGCGGGACCTTCCCGAAGGGGTCATCCATGCGGACCTGTTCACCGACAATGTCTTTTTTCTGAAAGGTGAACTTTCCGGCATTATCGATTTCTATTTTGCCTGTAACGACCTGCTGGCTTACGACTTGGCAACATGCCTCAATGCCTGGTGTTTTGAGAGCAACCATCAGTTCAACACGACGAAGGCCCGCGCACTGATCCGCGGATACCGCTCAGTGCGCCCGCTTGAAGCAGGCGAGACAGAGGCCCTTCCCATGCTGTGCCGTGGCTCGGCGCTGCGGTTTCTGCTTACCCGGCTTTATGACTGGCTCAACGTGCCGCCTGGCGCCCTGGTGACGCCGAAAGATCCGGCTGAATACATCACCAAGCTGAAGTTTCACCAGGGCATAGACAGCGCTGCGCTCTACGGTTTGGAGGAAGCGTGACATCACGGGTTGATATCTGGACCGACGGGGCGTGCTCGGGCAATCCGGGGCCGGGCGGCTGGGGCGCCTTGCTGCGCTATGGCGGCCATGAAAAGGAGCTGATGGGCGGGGAGGCTGAAACCACCAATAACCGCATGGAGCTTATGGCGGCGATACGCGCCCTTGAGGCGTTGAAGCGGCCCTGCGAGGTGCATCTTCATACCGACTCGCAATATGTGCGGGGCGGCATCACCGAATGGCTGGCCGCATGGAAAGAGAACGGATGGCGCACCGCTGCCAAAAAACCGGTGAAGAATGCCGATCTCTGGCAGCGTCTGGACGAGGCGCGTCAACGTCACCAGGTTTCCTGGCACTGGGTAAAGGGGCATGCCGGCATACCCGAAAATGAAAAGGCCGATGAACTGGCCCGCCGCGGCATGGAGCCGTTCAAATCCGGCAGCGCAGCACCAGGCTCTAGGTTGTGACCTGGCCCGGCCTTCAGGAGAGCTGTTCGAGAATGGCCGCCGCACCCGACGCCACGGCCTGGCCCGGCTTTTGCTCTATGTTCAGCGATTTGACGATGCGGTCTTCAACGATCATCGAATAACGCTGGGAACGCAGGCCCATGCCGGCAGCCGACAGGTCATTTTCCATTCCGATGGCTTTCGTGAATTCGGCCGACCCGTCCGCCAGAAACAGGATATTGCCCTTGGCGCTGCTTGCCTCTGCCCAGGCGTTCATCACATGCATGTCGTTGACCGAGACAACGGCCACTTCGTCCACGCCATTCGCCTTGATGTTGTTCAACTGGTTCAAAAACCCGGGAAGGTGATTGGCATGGCAGGTCGGCGTGAAGGCGCCGGGAACGGCAAACAGCACGATGGTTCTGCCTTCAAACAGTTCCTTTACCGAGACCGTCGTGGGTCCGTTTTCGCCGATCACTTTGAATTCGGCATCTGGCAGTGTGTCGCCGGGCTTGATCGTCATGTCATTTTGATCCTGTTTACGAGTTCATGACCTGGGAAAGGTTGCGGAAAAACGGTTACCGGTCGGCCTTTTCAATACGGCCTTCGACGGTTTTTTTTACCGCGCCATTGGCCGCATCCAGCACAATCAATGCGAAATGCCATTCCCCGGAAGCCGGATCAGGCAGGTCGGCGCTAAGGGGTGGCTCAAAGGCAGAATGAAGGCTGCCATCGTCCCGGCGCACAACCTTCACCGGATCCGACACCCATTTGCCATTGCGCGGCCAAATGACGGCACGGATATCCTCTGCCGCAACATCGGACCGGATTTCCAGTTCAAGCCGGCCATCGTCCGTTTCAAGTCCGGTGACATTAAGGTCGTTCGATGGTGCGTTCGGCAACAGGGATTCGGCCAGCATGATTAGCGTTTGCGCCTTTGGGTCGCTGATGTTGAGCTGGCCTGCGGCAAGGGCGAGGCGGGCCGTCGCGGGAATGCAGATTTCCTCGCAAACACCAATCAGGAGATCGAGCCGAAGTTCGCCGCTGTCGGCTGCAAGTCCGTAAAACGGAAAGGCCACGGTACCGGTATAGCCGAAAAACGAGCTTTCGCCGGCTTTCAGCAGTTTGGGAGCAGGAAAGCGGACGCGGTTGATATCGATTGCAGCAGAACCGGTAAAATCAAACTCCGGTGGAATGCCGGAAGAACCCGGGGCCCGCCAATAGGTCTTCCAGCCCTTGTTAAGCTGCACTTCAACAAGGCCGCTGAGCGTTCCTTCTGCCGGGTTTTTGACGGCCACAAGACGTGCCTTGCCGCCGCCGATATCCTGCCATTGAGAGGTTGCTGCTGCAGCAACCCCGCCAGACAAGGCAACCATCGCGCTTGTCGCTGCAACAAGAAAAACAACGGCCAGCGTTTCAACGGAACAAATTTTCCCCGAATGCATCATCGGCTTTCCTGTTTCATACGCATTACCGCAAGAATGAAGCGCTAAACAACAGGTTTGCATAATTGCTTCCGCAAGGAATGGCGATAAATTAAATCGCCTCCGGCTTCAAACCTGCGTGAGGTGTATGCTGGCGGTGATGCCGTTCCGGGCCCGTACACATGACCATGGATTGAATACAATCCGGGCAGCCACTTGTGGTAAAGCCCGGCGATGTGGCAAATTGCAGGCGAAGCAGTCCTGGCGGGCTGCAATCGGTCCCGCGGTGGGGGATAGGGCAATGACACAATCCAGTCTTGAAGGACGTTTTCTCGTTGCCATGCCGCGCATGGGCGATGCCCGCTTTGAAAACACTGTGGTGTTTGTCTGCGCCCATTCCGACGAGGGAGCGATGGGGTTTGTCGTAAACCGCCCCCTTGCAGAGCCGGGAATGGCGGACTTCATGGCCAAACTTGGCATCGTCACAGACAGCGAGAGAACGATCCTGCGCGACAGCCTCAAGGCAAAGTCGCTGCACATGGGCGGGCCAGTTGAGCCGGGCCGCGGGTTTGTCCTCCATTCCCCGGATTTTCACACCCAGTCCACCATCGACGTCAATGCGGAGGTCTGCCTTACCGCGACGCTCGAAATCCTGCGGGCCATTGCCACCAACAAGGGTCCTGACCGCCATCTGGTGGCACTCGGTTATTCGGGCTGGTCGGCAGGTCAGCTCGAGGAGGAGATCGCGTCAAACGGCTGGCTTGTCACCCAGGCCGATCCGGAGATTATCTTCGGCGGACACAACGATACCAAATACAACCGTGTGATGGGGGCAATGGGCATCGATCCGGCCCTGCTGTCCGCCGACACCGGCCACGCCTGAGGTATCCGGAAAGTACCTTACTGACCGGCGAGTTTGACGTCCTCGCTGATCAACTCGCTGACTTCGTCCGCCGTGATGGCAGGGCCGAAGAAAAAGCCCTGTGCGAACTCGCAGCCAAGCTCCTGCAACTCCTCGACATCTTCCCGGTGTTCAACGCCCTCGGCCACCAGGGATTGGTTGAGACCGTGCGCCATGGCAATGATCGAGCGCAGCACGACGGTGCGTTCCTTGCGGTTGCGGGTCTGCAGGAAACTGCTGTCGATCTTGAGCGTATCGAAGGGAAAGCGCGTCAGATAGGACAGGCTTGAATAGCCGGTACCGAAATCGTCGATGGAAAGGCCGACGCCCAGGCCGCGCAGCCGGGCCAGTACCTGGCGGGAATGTTCCGGGTTTTCCATCACCATGGTTTCGGTAATTTCGATCTTCAGGTGCTCGGGCGAAAAACCGGTTTCAGAAAGCGTTTCCTCGATGGAGTTGGTGAAATCCTCGCGCAGCAATTCCCTGCTGGAAACGTTGACGCTGACAAAGGGTTGAAACCCGGGATTTTCATCGTGGATACGCTTGAAGTCCGTGATGGCCTGCAACAGCACGTAGAGGCCCAGTGGCTGGATCATGCCGGAGCGCTCGGCAGCCGGAATGAAATCAGACGGTGAAACCAGACCAAGCTTGGGGTGATTCCAGCGCACCAGCGCCTCAAAGCCGACGGTGGCGTTATCGCTCAGTTGCACGATGGGCTGATAGGAGACCGAGATTTCCCGGTTGCTGATTGCCTCGCGCAAATCTTCTGCAAGGATCACGCTGTTGTCCTTGCTGGTGCGGAATGCGGGGCGGAACGGTTCGATCCGGTTGCCGCCCAGACGCTTGGCATGGAGCATGGCAAGTTCGGCGTCCCGCATCATCGTTTCGCAGTCTTCAAGATCCTTGGTCCAGGTGGAAATGCCGATGGATGCGGTCAGCTGCAGCGTTTCCTCGCCGAAGGTTACCGGCGCATTGAGCGTCTTGCGAACGGTGTCGGCAAATCCGGCGATCCGGTCAGGCTCACTCTCCGACAACAACAGGATGGCAAATTGATCGCCGCCAATGCGGGCAATCGAGTCGCCTGCGTTAAGCAGTTTTGCCAGCCGTCTGGCCACCGTCAGCAACAGCGTATCGCCTGCTGAAAAGCCAACCGAGCGGTTGATTTCGCGGAACCGGTCGATGTTGACGTGGAAAACCGAGGGGCGCAGGTCGATTCCGCGCCGGGCCATCTGCACCACCATGTCGAGGCGGTTGATGAACAATTCGCGGTTTTCCAGCCCGGTAAGATTGTCCCGTACCGCATCCTGCAGCAGCCGGATTTCGGATTTCTTGGCATCGGTGATGTCCGTGAGCGTTCCGATACAGCGGATGACATTGCCTTGTGCGCCCAGCATCGGGCGGGCTTTCAGCCGGAACCAGTGATAATGGCCGTCTTCGGCGCATAGGCGGAAGGATTGGGCGATCTGGCCGCGTTTGTGCTCCAGCACACTGTCAAGCGTTGCCTGGAAGCGTTCGCGGTCATTGGGGTGAATGAGGTTGTGCATTTTCTGCAGATTGCCGTCGATCCGTTTGGCATCGATGCCGAGAATGTCGCTCAACCCCTCTCCGGTCGTCACGCTGTCACGCTGGGTGTCCCAGTCCCACAGAATGTCACCGGCCCCCAGCAGGGCCAGGCTTTGGCGTTCCGAATTGCTGACCAGACCCTGGGCAAGGGCACCGCCTGAAAAAGCGTTCTGCATGATGGTGAACGCGATCAGCAGCACGATCAGAACCAGTCCGCCCCCCAGTGCTGGCTGAATGATGTCGTTGGAAACCTGGCCGGTCACCGTCATCCAGCCGCCCACCAGCCAGGCGACACAAAGCAGCCAGGTCGGCACCAGCATGATCGCCCGGTCATCCCGTTTGAATGCAAGCCAAACCATTACCCCGCCAGCCGCAGCGATGGTGGCAGCAAAGGAAAACCGAGCGAGGCCAGCAGCCATTGCCGGGTCAAACAGTACAAAACCTGCCAGGGCGCCAAGCGCCAGCAGCCATCCTGAAACCGCGAAAGTGAATTTGCGGCTCCAGCGGTTCAGCCGCAGATAGGAATACAGGAACAGCAGGATGGAGAAGGCCAGAAAGACCTCGGTGGCGGCCCGCCAGTAAGGTTCACTGGTCTGGGTAATGGCAACCACACGGTCCCAAAAACCGAAATCGACACACACATAGGCCAGCACGCCCCAGGCAAGCGCGGCGGTCGCCGGGAAGATGGCCGTACCCTTGACCATGAACAGGATGGTCAGGAACATCGCCAGCAGGCCGGAAATGCCAAGCACGATGCCCCGGTACAGGGTCAGGCTGTTGACTGCATCCTTGTAGGCATTGAGCTCCCAAAGGACCAGTTGGGGAAAACGGTCTGTCTTCATCTCCGCAATCAGCGTGATGACCGCCCCCGGGTTGAGGGTGATCAGAAAGACATCGGCTTCGCGGTCTTCAACCGCCTCGAGGGAAAAGCCCTCGCTCGGGGTAATGGCCACAATACGCTTTGAATCGAGGTCGGGCCACACAAGGCCGGCGCCCACCAGCCGGTAGTGCGGCGCGACGATCAGCCGGTCGATCTGCTCGCTGGAGTCGTTTGCAAGTGCAAAAACATACCAGTTCGACCCGCGCCCCGATTCCCTTGGCCGGATCTCGACCCGGCGCACGATTCCGTCCCGGTCAGGTGCGGTGGAGATTTTCAGGCTGCCGTCGATATCGCGATGCCAGGTGCCGGTATTCGATATATCGATGGCGTTGAGGTCCTTGGTAACGCTGACCGGCTCGAGAGCCTGTGCCGGCGCTGCCCATAAAAGGACCGACAGCAGCGCTGCCATGCTCAGCAGCAAGGCAGCAACGGACATGCGAGCAGCGTGCTGCAAGTGGCTTTGCAAGTGCCGGTTTTGCATCAAGTCCTTCAACGATAATTGCCTTGTCCCGCCTGCTTGCGGCGTTATAGCCCGAGCCGCGCCGCCGCCAAAGCGATTATTCGGGGCGATTATTCGGGCGCGCGGGCCTTCCTGGCCTTGCGGTAGTCTACTCCGCAGCGCTGCGCAAGGCAGCGGTGGAGCCGAGTTTTCCGGCAATGGATTCCTGATCCATCACATGGGCGGTTTTTCCCACAGCGGCAATCGTCGGTGCGCTTTCGGTGAACAATTGCCCTGCCAGTTCACGCAGGCGAGCCGGCGAAATGGCTTCAAGCCGCTCGATCAGTTCCTCATTGGGGATTGTTCTGCCGAACAGCAGGAGCTGGCGTGCATGGGCGCCTGCACGGGTGGCAGGGCTTTCCATGCTCATCATCAATCCGGCCTTTATCTGAGCGCGTGCGCGATCGACTTCTTCCTGGGAAATGTGCTCGGTTGCGCGCAGCAGTTCATCCAGGATGACCGGGAGCAGTTTGGGAAGGTCTTCTTCTTCCGTCGCTGCGGCGACGCCGAACACCCCGGTGTCTGAAAAATTCCAGTTGAAGGAAAAGATCGAATAGCAGTAGCCGTATTTCTCGCGCACTTCCTGAAACAGCCGCGAGGACATGCCGCCGCCCAGGATCGTCGACAGCAATTGCGAGGCATAAAAATCGCGCGCCTGATAGGCGCGGCCCTCAAATCCGAGGATAATCTGTGTCTCCGCGATATCGCGTTCGACCAGTTGCTGGCCGCCCACATAGAAGGCGTCTTTCGGCTTTTTCGCCAGCTTCGGGGAATAGTCCGCATACAGGCTTTCGATCATCGAAAGCACGCGTGGACTGTCAATCTTGCCGGCGACCGAAACCACCATGTTGGGCGCGCGATAGTGGGTGTCGAGATAGGATTGCAGGTCGTCACGGGTAAACCCCCGAACGGTTTCCCTGGTCCCCAGAATGGGCCGCCCGATTGCCTGTCCGCCAAAGGCGGCGTCCTGAAACAGATCAAAGACGAGGTCGTCCGGCTGATCGTTTGCAGCCCCGATCTCCTGCAGGATAACGTGCTTTTCGCGCACCATTTCCTTCTCGTCGAACACCGAGTTCTGCAATATGTCCTGCAGCACTTCCAGTCCAAGGTCGATGTCGGAAGCCATCATCCGGGCGTGATAGGCCGTTGTCTCGACGCTGGTGGCAGCGTTGATGTCGCCGCCGACATCCTCGATTTGTTCGACGATTTGCCGCGCATTGCGGGTCTTCGTGCCCTTGAATGCCATGTGCTCCAGCAGATGGGCAATGCCGTGTTCGTCAACCGCTTCGTCGCGGGCGCCTGCCTTGACCCAAGTGCCGAAGGCAACCGTTTCAAGATGCGGCATGTGATGAAGGGCTACGGTGAGCCCGTTCCCGATCTTGGTAACTTCAACCGTCATATGACCGTTTCTTGACCATTTTCGTTTCGCCGGAAACGGGAAAATGGCCTAATCCGTTGATTTCGTTTTTATATTCAGACTTTTGTGCTTTGCGGAAAGTCTGTTTTGTTCAAACGCTGCAGCGCCCCCTGCAAGCCCCGCGCACCATAGATTTGTGAGATTTATTTGCCAACCGGAATCTTTGACACCCGCTGGCAACGCCTCATCAGGCGGTGGCAGCGATGGTCTCTCTCATCAGCGCCTTTAAGCCGGCTTCGTCGTTTTCAATGACCGCAAAGCGCTCCTCGCCGTCCATGAGATGCATTTGCCAGCCCGGCAGTGCAGGGCGAACGCCGCAGGCTGCTTCCACCGCGTCGGGAAACTTCGCCGGGTGTGCGGTTCCCAGCGTGATCAGGGCCTCGCCGCTTTCTTCCCTTTCCCGGGCAACCTTGAGGCCGACAGCCGTGTGCGGATCGAGCAGATAGCCGGTTGCCTCCAGCGTGCGGGCAATCTCGGCGGCCGTATCCGTTTCACCGCACCTTCCTGCCGAAAAGCCGCTTCGAATGGTTTCCAGCACCGGCGCCGGCACTTCAAACGAGCCGGATTGTTTAAGGCTTTCCATCCACCCATTGACGGCGTCGCTGTCGCGGCCTGAAGCTTCAAACAGCAGGCGTTCGAAATTGGACGAGACCTCGATGTCCATTGAAGGGGATGCGGTGGCGGTTACGCCCTGTGCCTCGTAGCGTCCGGTTGCCATGAACCGGGTCAAAATGTCGTTGGTGTTGGTTGCAATGATCAATTCGCCGATGGCAAGCCCCATCCGCCTTGCCGCATAGCCGGCGAAAATATCGCCGAAATTGCCGGTTGGAACACAGAAGGAGGGTTTCCGCTCAGGGCCGCCAAGCGTGGTTGCGGCGGTGAAATAGTAGACAATCTGCGCCATGATGCGCGCCCAGTTGATCGAATTGACCCCGGAAAGGCTGACCTCATCACGGAATTTCGGATCGTTGAACAGCGCTTTGACCAGTGCCTGGCAATCGTCGAAATTGCCTTTCACAGCCAGCGGGTGCACCGCCGGATCGTCCACGGTGGTCATCTGGCGGCGCTGAACATCGGATACGCGCCCGTCGGGAAACAGAATGAACATGTCGATGTTGGAGCGGCCGCGAAAGGCTTCAATGGCAGCCCCACCCGTGTCGCCGGAAGTGGCGCCAATGATGGTGGCGCGCTCGCCTCGCTGTTCCAGAACATGGTCCATCATGCGCGCCAGAAGCTGCATCGCCACGTCCTTGAACGCCATGGTCGGTCCGTGAAACAGTTCCAGAACGAAATGATTGGGCGCCAGTTGCACCAGTGGTGTTACCGCATCATGGCGGAAAGTGGCGTAGGCCTCATCCACCATCGTTGAGAAGACATCGCTGGCAATTTCTTCGCCAATGAAGGGCGCAAGCACCGTTTTGGCGGTTTCAGCATATGGCCGGTTGGCGAAACCGGCGATGGTGCCTTCATCGAGTTGAGGCCATTCAACCGGCAGGTAAAGCCCGCCGTCCCGGGCAAGCCCCTGCAAAAGCACATCGCAAAATCCAAGGGTGGGAGCGTTTCCACGCGTACTGACAAATTGCATGATGTCACCGGCTGAACTGATTTGCAGATTACCGCCTGAAGCGGCATGCGGGCAGGCCTGTCAACGCCGCAGGCTTGTAGCGCCGCTTCATTGCCAGCGCAAGAATGGCCGGAAAAAAGCCAAGCCTGGGAGGTGGGCCGAATTCGAACGAATTTGCCTGGATGCTTCGCATTTTTGCCGCCAAGCTGATATAGAAGCCGCCGTGCCGCCGCAGTGCAATTGCCACGGCCGGCAAAAATGTGTTTGGAAGTTGAAGGCGGAGGGATTATCCGCTGCAAAATCGATCTGAATGGCGGGTAATGCGTAACATGATGACGGGGAAACACAGGAAAAACCGTGGTGCTGCAAAGGCTGCCGCACTCGTGCTGGCAGGTCTGCTTGCAGCCTGTAATTCAGCCGGAACAAACAAGGTTGAAAACACGCTGGATGTTGCCAATAGCGGACAATCCGGCGGCGCACCGGCCATTGATGAAATTCAGGACCCGCGCGCCTTTTGCCCGCAAACCGTTCTGCGGGCCGGTACCGAAACCTATGACATTTATCCCGAAGGGGTAAAAAAAGGCGATGAGGGTGCCTCCTCGCAGCTGAAATTCCGGGCGACCATCAGCGAGGTTGCGCGTGAGTGCAATTCGGCAGGAACCTTCCTCAACATACGCGTTGGGGTGCGCGGCCGTTTTCTGAGCGGTCCGTCGGGCGAGCCGGGCTCCTTCACCATGCCGCTTCGGGTCGCGGTAACCCAGGGCGAAAACGTGCTTTACAGCCAGTTGCACCAGATTCCGGCGGAAATTCTGCCTGGCAAGCTCAACGGCACGTTTTCCTTTGTCGACAATAACGTCTCCATTCCAAAACCGGAATCGAAGAACGTCGTGGTCTATGTCGGCTATGATGAAGGCCCCTACGATACACCCTGATAAACGCCGGTGACGGCCGATCCGGCATTTTGGACATTCCTTCAACCCTTCCTTAACCGTGTTGGGTAACCATGGCGCGCAGTGAGAAGTACTGCGTTTGGATTTGCCATGAGTGTATTGAGTCTGGCCGACATGCCCGTCGCCGCACCTGCCGGCAGGAAGCAGAAAAATGCTCCTGCCTGGCTGAATTCCATCATCAAGGGGGATTGCGTCGCCGCGCTTGAGAAATTGCCGGCACAATCCGTCGATGTGATCTTCGCCGATCCCCCCTATAACCTGCAGCTTGAGGGCAATTTGCATCGCCCCGACCAGTCGAAGGTCGCCGCGGTCGACGATGATTGGGACAAGTTCTCCGATTTTGCCGCCTACGATGCCTTTTCCCGTGCCTGGCTGCTGGCTGCCCGGCGCGTTTTAAAGCCCACGGGAACGATCTGGGTCATCGGCTCCTATCACAACATTTTCCGAGTCGGCACGACGCTGCAGGATCTGGGCTTCTGGGTGCTCAACGATGTCATCTGGCGCAAGACGAATCCGATGCCGAACTTCCGCGGCCGCCGTTTTACCAATGCCCATGAGACCATGATCTGGGCCTCACGCGATCAGAAGGCCAAGGGCTACACTTTCAATTACGAAGCCATGAAGATGGCCAATGACGAAGTGCAGATGCGCTCCGACTGGCTGTTCCCGATCTGCACCGGCCATGAACGGCTCAAGGATGAGAACGGCGACAAGGTTCACCCCACCCAAAAGCCCGAAGCCCTGCTGCACCGCGTGCTGATGTCGTCAACCAAACCCGGCGACGTGGTGCTTGATCCGTTCTTCGGCAGCGGAACAACCGGCGCGGTTGCCAAGCGGCTGGGCCGTCATTTCGTCGGCATTGAGCGCGAGCAGACCTATATCGACGCAGCCCTTGCGCGCATCGATGCGGTGAAAGCCATCGACAAACCGACACTGGCGGTGACCACCGGCAAAAGGGCAGAGCCGCGCGTTGCCTTTGGCGCCCTCATTGAGAGCGGCTATCTGAAGGCTGGAACGGTTCTGACCGACGTCAAGAAGCGCTGGAAGGCAACCGTGCGCGTCGACGGCTCGCTCGAAAAGGATGGCGAGACTGCCTCGATCCACCGCTTGGGCGCCCGGGTGCAGGAACTCGATGCCTGCAATGGCTGGACATTCTGGCACTACAAGGATGGCAGGCAGTGGAAACAGATCGACGACCTGCGCCAGCGCTACCGCAAAGAGGTGCTGACTGCCGGCGCCTGAGAAGATTTGCCCCTGAACCAGGCAAGGCTCTTATTGAGCCCGCAAAAGGCCCTGCACAATCCGCAGGGCCTTTTGCGTTAGACAAGGTCAAATGCGGCAAGTTCAGTCCGCAACTGCTTTGCGTTGCTGAAAACGATGCCGTGCCAGCCATGGCGGCAGGCAGCGTCGATGTTGGCCGCGCTGTCATCGATGTACAGCGTTTCCTGCGCAGAAAGGGCAAAGCGCGTTTCATGCAGGCGGTAGATTTTCGGGTCGGGCTTGATGATGCCAACCTCTCCGGAAACCGTGGCGCCTCGGGCACTGGCCAGAAAGGGATACTTCTCAACGGCGAGCGGAAAGGTCTCGGCTGAGAAATTCGTCAGCAGGGTCACATCATGGCCCGCATCAATGAAGCCGGCCATGATTTCCGGAACGCCGGAAATCACATGGGGGATGCATTTGGGCCATTCCGCGAAGTAAGCGCGGATATTGTCTGCCTCACCGGGATGTTGGGCGATCAGCTCTGCTTCCCCGTCTGCAAAACTGACGCCCAGATCGCGATCAAGGTTCCAGCTTTGCGAACACACGTTTTCAAGAAACCAGCGCCGTTTGCCGGCATCGGGTATTCGTTCGAGATAAATGTGCTCGGGATCCCAGTGCAGCAAAACCTTGCCGATATCGAAAACGATGTGACGGATGCAGGTCATAGGGCAAAGCCTCTTATTGGCTGAACACATCGGGAAGCGCGGCTGAAATCGCCTTTTTCATGATCGTGGGCAGGGCTTCGCCGGACAGATCTTTCAGCTTGGCCCATCGGCCTTCGAAGGGGGATCGCCATCCATTCCGGTTTCCCAGACCTCAAGCTGCAGGTGAAAATGCGTAAAAGTGTGGCGCACGCTGCCTGCCTTGTGCCAATTGCCGGCAAAGGGCAGGGCCTGCCTGCCGGTCAGCCCGTCGCTTCCGGCCGACCAGCCGGTTCCCGGCAGTGCGCTCATTCCACCCAAAAGCCCGTGTTCTGGCCGCCGGATCAAAAAGACAGAACCATGACTGTTTCGAATGACAAATGCCGCTCCTTGCCGGGTCGGTTTTTCTGCCTTTGGTGCCTTGCGCGGAAACGTTTCGGCATCGCCCGCTTTAAAGCCCTCGCAGCTACCGGAAACGGGACAAAGGCCGCAGGCAGGGTTTTTCGGCGTGCAAAGCGTGGCGCCCAGATCCATCATCGCCTGGGCAAAATCGCCAGGCCGCCCGGAGGGAACGAGCGGTTCGAGCTGTTTGCGGATTTCCCGCTTGGCGGCTGGCAGCGGCGTGACGATGCGATGCTGGCGGGCGATGACCCGCTCCACATTGCCATCGATCACGGCAACGGCCTGCCGGAATGCGATGGCCGCCACCGCCGCAGCGGTATACTCGCCAATTCCCGGCAATTGGCGCAGTTCGCCGGCAGTTTGCGGAAATTGGCCGCCAAGCGTGGTGACCACCATGTCCGCGCATTTCTTCAGGTTGCGTGCCCGTGAGTAATAACCAAGGCCCGCCCAGGCCTTCATCACATCTTCGGTTTCCGCTGCCACCAGGTCTTCAATTGCGGGCCATTTGGCAAGGAACTTCTCATAGTAACTGCGAACCGTGGCAATCTGCGTCTGCTGCAGCATGATTTCCGACAGCCACACATGGTAGGGGTCGGGATTAACGCCGGATTTCGACTTTGCCGGTGGAATGCGCCAGGGCAATGCGCGTGCATGCCGGTCGTACCAGGCAAGCAGGGCTTCGGCGAAAGCCGGTGCCTGTGGTTTTTCATCCGCCGCATTTGCGCTATGAGAGTGCAAGGGAGAACTTGCCGGTAAAGCCATGGTTTGGGGTTATCCATTGGTGGATGTTGCCGCTGTCGGCATCCAACCCATAGCAAAGCCGGCAGGTGTTTTGCCACCGGGTATTTGAATGCGAACGTTTGAAAGCGGATCGGACCGGCCATGAAAAAGGCGGCAGCCAGACAGATTGCGGAGCTGGTGCCGGGTATCCTGTCGGATACCCTGGCGCGCCGTACCGGCATGACGCTCGATCTCATTGCCGGCTGGGATGACATCGCCGGTCCCGATTATGCGCCGTTCACCCTGCCGGAAAAAATCCTCTGGCCGCGCCAGGGCGGTGATGACGAACCCTTTGAGCCGGCAACGCTGGTACTGGCCTGCGAGGGCCATCGCGCGCTGTTCATCCAGCATGCCATGCCGGAACTCATGGACCGCCTCAACCGATTCTTCGGTTATGGAGCCGTCGGCCGCATCCGGCTTGTGCAAAAGCCGGTCGGCAAGCCTGCCCCTGCCAAACACCGCAGGAAACCGGAGCTGACCGAAGAGGAAAGCCGGCGCCTTGCCGAGGTTCTGGACGAGATCGGCAATGACGGACTGCGCGAAAGCCTGGCACGCTTCGGACGCGGGGTGATTGCCAAACGCCGCAACACCCGCTGAATAGACCATTCAGCGCCGGTTCACGTGCCTGATGCCAGATTAGGTCATGACCCAATGTGCACAGAACAGTGTGCATTGAATAGTGTGCACAGAGTGTTGAACGGCGTGTTGCCAAGGCGGCTTGCCGAACCGGCAAAAAAGTCCGAAAAGGGTCACAATGCGCCTCTAACGCGTCCCCGATTCAATGCACCACGAGTACCGGAGAGACCATGAAAATCGACCGCCGCCATTTTCTTGCAACGACTGCAAGCCTTGCTGCGCTAACCTCAATGTTTGCCTCCGGCAGCCTGCACAGTGCCCAAGCACAGGATCTTTCCGGCCTCCTGGAGCCTGGCCCGCTTGAGGAAATGGTGGTCGGTGAGGAAAACGCGCCGGTAACCATCGTCGAATACGCCTCGATGACCTGTCCCCACTGCGCGAATTTTCACACTCAGGTTTATCCGGCACTGAAGGAAAAATACATCGACACCGGCAAGGCGAGGCTGATCTTCCGCGAATTTCCGCTGGATGCGCGTGCCTATGCTGCCGCCATGCTGGCGCGCTGTGCCGACAAACAGTTCTATTTTCCGATGATTGATGTGCTGTTCAAACAGCAGGCAAGCTGGGCCAGGGCGGAAGATCCGCGCCCGCAATTGCTGCAAATCGCCAAATTGGCGGGTTTTACACAGGAGAGCTTCGAGGCCTGCTTGAAAAATCAGGAGCTTCTCGACAATGTGAATGCAGTTCGTACCAAAGCGGCGGAAGAGTTCGGCGTAAACGGCACGCCGAGTTTCTTCATCAATGGCGAAAAATACAGTGGGAACAATTCCGTCGAGGCAATGTCCGAGGCCATCGATAGCCTCCTCTGACACCACCCATTGCGGGGGTGCATGCATATGGCCTGCTGCCGCGGCCATTTGTAAAGGCGGGCAGTCATGAAATTCAACAAGCTGCGCCTGCTCGGCTTCAAGTCCTTTGTCGAACCGACCGAATTTCTCATCGAGGAAGGGCTGACCGGTATCGTCGGCCCCAATGGCTGTGGCAAGTCCAACCTGGTTGAAGCCCTGCGCTGGGTGATGGGTGAAAACTCCTACAAGAACATGCGCGCTTCCGGCATGGATGACGTCATCTTTTCCGGCTCCGGCAACCGTCCCTCGCGCAACTCGGCGGAAGTTATCCTTTTCCTGGACAATTCGGACCGCACTGCGCCCGCTGCCTTCAACGACGAGGACGAATTGCAGGTTTCGCGCCGCATTGAGCGCGAATCGGGTTCGGCCTACCGTATCAACGCCCGGGAAGTGCGCGCCAAGGATGTCCAGCTTCTGTTTGCCGATGCTTCGACCGGAGCCCGCTCGCCCTCCATGGTGGGACAGGGGCGGATCGGCGAACTGATCTCGGCCAAACCTCAGGCCCGCCGGGCGCTGCTGGAAGAGGCCGCCGGCATTTCCGGCCTGCATTCGCGACGGCACGATGCTGAATTGCGCCTGCGCGCTGCCGACCAGAATCTGGAGCGTCTTGAGGACGTCATCGGCCAGTTGGACAGCCAGTTGGACAGCCTGAAGCGCCAGGCGCGGCAGGCAAACCGTTACCGTACGATTTCAGAAGACATCCGCAAGACAGGGGCACTGGCTTTCCATCTGCGCTGGACGGCAGCAAAGAGCGCGGAGGCCGAAGCCGAAAGCAGATTGTCCCAGGCTTCTGCAACCGTGGGCGAGCGGGCGCAGCTTCAGGCAGAGGCTGCAAAACAGCAGGCAGTTCTCGCCCACCAGATGCCCGGGCATCGCGAAGCGGAGGCAAAAGCCGCCGCCGCGCTGCAGCGCCTGACCATCGCCCGAAACCAGATTGATGAGGAGCTTGGCCGCATCGCGGCAAGGCGGGAAGAACTGGAGAACCGGATTACCCAGCTTCGCGATGATATCGCACGTGAAGAGCGGCTGGTAGGGGAAAACTCGGAGATCCTGTCGCGCCTTGATGCGGAGGAGGCCGACCTCATCGCCAAGTCCACCGCGATGAGCGAGACCGAAGCCCAGTCAAAGGAGCGCTTGGCGAACGTCTCCGCAAAGCTTGCCGCAAGCGAGCAGCGGCTGAACGAGCTGACAGCAACGGTTGCCGAAGCCAATACGCGCAAGTCGCTGCTGGAACGCTCAATCAAGGATGCCGGCGACCGCCGCCGCCGTCTCGACGAGCAGGCCAGCCGCGTGGAGGCCGAACTGGCGGAAGTGGGCGCAGAGATTGCCCGCCTTGCGGGCAATGCTGACCTGCAAAATCGCGCAACCCTGCTTGAAAAGCGCGTTGCCGATGCCGAAGCCGATCTGGCTGCTGCGGAGTCAGCAGCCGAACAGGCCCAGACAAGCGAACAGGAAGCACGCCCGCTGCTTGCCGAGTTGAAACAGAAGCTGGGTGCCATCGAGACGGAAGCGCGCACCCTGAACCGTATCCTCAATCAGGGCGGCCAGGACATGTTTCCCGCCGTGGTCGAACGGGTACATGTCGAGCCTGGTTATGAAAAGGCGCTGGGTGCGGCGCTGGGCGAGGATCTGGACGTTTCCACCGATGCTTCCGCACCGGTTCGCTGGCACCTGTTGGAGGATGCGTTTGAGGCCGCGCCCCTGCCTGCAGGCGCCAAAAGCCTTTCCGATGTGGTCAGGGCGCCTGCCGAACTTCATCGCCGCCTGTCCCAGACCGGTATTGTCGAACAGGCATCCGGCAAGGCTCAGCAGGCACTGTTGAAGCCGGGTCAGCGCCTGGTTTCGCTGGAAGGCGATCTGTGGCGCTGGGACGGATACCAGGCAACCAGCGAGGCCCCCACGGCGGCCGCCCAGCGGCTTGCCCAGAAGAACCGCCTGAATGAGCTTGACCGCGAAGCGATCAAAGCAACCAGGGCCCTGCGGGAAGCTGAAGCCCTGTTTGAAAAGGCCCGGCAAGATGCTGCGGGCAAGGCGGAAGCAGTTCGCGATGCCAGGGAAGCCTGGCGCGCCGCCCAGAAGGAACTGGGTGAAACCCGTGACGCGATTGCTGCAGCCGAACGGGCGGCAGGCCAGTTCACCGCACGCAGATCGGCGCTTGAGGAAGCGCGCAACCGTCTCGCCGATGACGCCCAGGATTCGCTGGCGCTCTACAAGGAGGCGGAAAGCCAGCTTGCAGGCATTGCCGATGTGTCTGAACTGGAACGCGATCTGCAGACGCTGAAGTCGGAAGTGGCGGAGGATCGTGCCCGTCTTGCCGAAGTGCGCGCCGATTTTGACGGTCTGTCACGGGAAGCTGAAACCCGGGGACGGCGGCTGGAAACGATCAAGACCGAGCGGGCCGACTGGCAGCGCCGCGTTGCCAATGCATCCGATCAGATCAAGCAGCTCACCAAGCGCCTTGAAACGGCCCAGGACGAACTGGCTTCGATCGAGGAAGGCCCTGCTGAGGCAGAGGGCCGGCGACGCGAGCTTACAAGCCTTATCGAACAGGCTGAAGCCGAGCGTCAGAAAGCAGCAGACGTGCTCGCGGAAGCCGAAAACCGGCTTGCCGAAGCCGACAAGCGCGCAAAGGACACGATTGTTGCCCTTTCAGAAGCCAGGGAGGAAAGTGCCAGGGCTGAAGAACGGGTCAGCGCAGCCCGCGAACGCCGCAGCGAGATCGAGGACCGCATTCGAGAGGAACTTGAATGCGAACCACACGAAACCCTGGCGATGGCACAGGTCAAGGAAGGCGAAAGCCTGCCTGAACTTTCTGCTGCAGAAACACGGCTGGAAAAGCTCAAATCCGAGCGGGAGCGCCTGGGCGCCGTCAACCTGCGGGCGGAACTTGAGCAAACCGAAATCAGCGAACAGCGTGATGCGCTGGTGCTGGAGCGGGACGATCTGGTTGAGGCGATCCGCCGGTTGCGGGCCGGCATTGCCAGCCTGAACAAGGAGGGGCGTGAGCGCCTGTTGGAAGCCTTTGATGTGGTCAACGGCCAGTTCCAGCGCCTCTTTACCCATTTGTTCGGCGGCGGCACGGCGGAACTGCAGCTCATTGAATCCGATGATCCCCTTGAAGCCGGTCTGGAAATCCTTGCCCGCCCGCCGGGCAAGAGGCCGCAGACCATGACGCTTCTGTCCGGCGGGGAGCAGGCATTGACGGCACTGGCGCTCATCTTTGCGGTCTTTCTCACCAATCCGGCGCCGATCTGTGTGCTTGACGAGGTCGATGCGCCGCTGGACGATCACAATGTGGAGCGCTTCTGCAACCTCATGGACGAGATGGCTTCCTCTACCGATACCCGGTTTGTCATCATCACCCACAACCCGATCACCATGGCGCGGATGAACCGGTTGTTCGGCGTGACCATGGCCGAGCGCGGGGTCAGTAAAATGGTTTCCGTCGATCTGCAGGAGGCAGAGCGCATCCGCGAAGCCGGCTAGCATGGGGCATTTTTGTCTGTTCGGGCTACTCAAACCGGTCCAAACAGCTTGAAAACGGCAAAAACCGCTTGCCATGGCGTGCCGCAATGCGGCATTTTCCGGTAGGCGTGCGACGGGTTTGCGCGACAAACCGGGGATGGGCCGTCTGATGACGAAATGGGTCTACAGTTTCGAACATGGCAAGGCTGAAGGCGATGCCATGATGACAGCCCTGCTTGGCGGCAAGGGCGCTCATCTTGCCGAAATGTCGTCGCTCGATCTGGCGGTGCCTCCGGGCTTCACCATCACCACCGGGGTTTGTGATTTCTTTTATGCCAATGGCAAGCAGCTTCCCCCCGATCTGGATGGCCAGGTTGAAGCAGCGCTTGAACGGCTGAAGGCGGTTACCGGCAGGACGTTTGGCGATGCGCAAAAGCCGCTATTGGTGTCGGTGCGTTCGGGTTCCCGTGCATCCATGCCCGGAATGATGGACACCGTGCTCAATCTCGGCCTCAACGACGTGACCGTGGAATCGATGGCCGCGGAAACGGGCGACAAGCGCTTTGCCTATGATTGTTACCGCCGTTTCATCCAGATGTATGGCGATGTGGTCATGGGCGTCGATCATGAGCTTTTTGAGGAAATCATCGACAATGCGAAAGCCGATGCCGGCCATGATCAGGACACCGGTCTTGATGCCGATGACTGGCTCTCCGTCATTGCACGCTACAAGGCGCTTATTCGCGAAGAACTGGACGAGGATTTCCCTCAGGACCCGCGCCTTCAGCTTGCCGGAGCAATCAAGGCGGTATTTGCATCCTGGATGAACCAGCGCGCCATTGTATTCCGCTCTATCAACAATATCCCGAAGGATTGGGGTACGGCCGTCAATGTACAAGCCATGGTATTTGGGAACCGCGGCGAACAGTCCGCAACCGGCGTGTGCTTTTCCCGCAATCCCTCCACCGGCAAGCGCGGTCTATATGGCGAGTTTCTGGTCAACGCCCAGGGTGAGGATGTGGTGGCCGGCATCCGCACGCCCCAGGATCTGACGGAGGAAGCACGCCTTGCCACCGGTTCCGACCGCGCTTCCCTGGAAAAGCTGATGCCCGATGCGTTTGAGGAGCTGGAGCGCAACGTTGCCGTTCTGGAACGCCATTATCGCGACATGCAGGATGTTGAGTTCACCATCGAGGACGGCAAGGTCTGGCTGCTGCAGACCCGGTCAGGCAAGCGCACTGCCAAGGCAGCCCTGCGCATTGCGGTTGATATGGCTGAAGAAGGCGTCATTTCCCGCAGCGAAGCGGTCTGCGCGGTCGAACCGGCAACGCTTGATCAGCTATTGCATCCAACAATCTCTGAAGGGGCCGAGCGCGACGTCATTGCCCAGGGCCTGCCGGCGTCTCCCGGCGCGGCAACCGGTGAAATTGTCTTCAACCCCGACGAGGCCGAAAAGATCGCCGCGCAGGACAGGCCGGTTATTCTGGTCCGGGTGGAGACAAGCCCGGAAGATATCCATGGCATGAATGCAGCCCAGGGCATTCTGACCCAGCGCGGCGGCATGACCAGCCATGCGGCTGTGGTCGCCCGGGGCATGGGCAAGCCATGTGTCTCCGGGGCCGGCATGTTGAAGGTCGATTACAAGAACAACACCATGACCTCCAACGGCCGTGTGTTTCACAAGGGAGATGTGGTCACCCTCGACGGTGGCAAGGGGCAGGTGCTCAGCGGCAATGTCGAAATGGAGCAGCCCGAACTCTCCGGCGCATTTGGAACCATCATGGAATGGGCCGATGAGGTTCGCCGCATGCGCGTTCGCACCAATGCCGACACGCCAAAGGAGGCACGCGCTGCCCACTCCTTCGGCGCAGAGGGCATTGGCTTGTGCCGCACCGAGCACATGTTCTTTGAGGAAGACCGCATCACCCCGATGCGCGAAATGATCATTGCCGACACCGAGGCCGAACGCCGCGAGGCGCTGGCAAAGCTCCTGCCCATGCAGCGCGCGGACTTTGTCGAACTGTTCGAGATCATGGCCGGCATGCCCGTTACCATTCGCCTGATCGACCCGCCCCTGCACGAGTTTCTGCCCCATGAGGACAGTGATGTTGAAGCGGTCGCAAAGGGCATGGGGATCGATCCGGACAAGCTGAAGATGCGGGCGACCGCCTTGCGCGAATTCAATCCGATGCTCGGTCATCGCGGCTGCCGGCTGCTGATCTCTCATCCGGAGATCGCCGAAATGCAGGCAAGGGCGATTTTCGAAGCTGCCATTGAGGCGGGAAAACGCACCGGCAATCAGGTGATCCCTGAAGTCATGGTGCCACTGGTCAGCCTCAAGCGGGAACTCGACCATGTGAAGGCAACCATCGACCGGATCGCCGTGGACGTCGAGAATGAGACGGGCGTAAAGCTCAACTATCAGGTCGGCACCATGATCGAACTGCCGCGGGCTGCGATCAGGGCAGGGGAAATTGCCGAGGTTTCAGAATTCTTTTCCTTCGGCACCAACGACCTGACCCAGACCACTTTCGGTATTTCCCGTGATGACGCGACCCAGTTCGTGCCGACCTATGAGGCACAGGGCGTTGTCGACCGCGACCCCTTCATCTCGCTCGATCTGGAAGGTGTCGGCGATTTAATGCGGATCGCGGCAGAACGCGGCCGCGAAACCCGGGAAGAACTGAAACTGGGCATTTGTGGTGAGCATGGCGGCGACCCGATCTCGATCCACTTTTGCGAGAGCATAGAGCTTGACTATGTTTCCTGTTCGCCTTTCCGCGTGCCGATTGCCAGGCTTGCTGCCGCACAGGCCGCCGTCCGGCATCGTGCCGGCAAAACATCCTGAACGCTGGCCTTAATCACTTTGCCGCTCAGTTGATTGCTGCGTTGCGTTGCCGGGTGAGCATGCCCGGCATGAACGACAGAATGCGGGCATAGGACCAGCTCAATTCGACCAGTTCGCAGGTCACTTCCTTTTCCTCGTAAAGCCGGACCGAATGACCGTCGGGGCTGGCGCAGATGAAGACAAGCCGCGCCTCACAGCCCAGCTTGCAAAGACAGGCAGCCGCCCGCTCTTTATCGCTTCCGAGCATTCCAGCGGGGAATTCGAACAGGAGCATGCACTCGAATTCCTCCTTGCCATCTTCCAGCAAGGCATCAGCAAGGGCCTGTTCAAGAGAGCAGGAATTGCCGGCAGTTCGGCTTCTTGTTTTTGGCTTTGCGGGAAAGTCCATTTTGACGCCGTTTTGCACGGTATGCGCCCCGGTATGCGCCCTGGCATGCGCTGAGTGCCTGTGGAATTGCAGGTTCATGTTTCGCTCCCTGTTTTACAGCTTGCACTGTTTCCTTTTCACGCGGCGATTTTGCGGTTGGAAAATGGCGCGGTCTTCAAGTTTGCCATCACCCTGCAACACGCGTTGAATGGACGGGTGGTGCCGTGTATATCGCTGGTTCAATGTCAATTGCGGCAGCAGCCGGGAAGCGGGCATGGCAGGATTCTATGAAAGGCCGGAATCAGAAGCGGCCAAATGGTGCTTGCGCCTGGCGGTTGTCACCGTTCCCTTCCTGTTGTTGACGATCCTGCTGCGCCGCGGCGGCGCGATCACCATTGAACAGTCCTTCTGGCTTGTTGCTGTTGCCATTGCGATGATTATCGCTTCGCTGGTTTTCGGCATACGTGCAGTGCTCGACCTCTGGGACAAGGGATACAAGGGCGGCCGGGCCACAGTGAACGGCGTTGTGCTCGGTGTTCTGCTGCTGGCGCCATTCGGTGTCCAGTTTCTTAATGCTGTCGAACATCCCAGGCTGAACGATGTAGCCACGGATGTTTTCGATCCGCCGTCATTCATTCGCAATGAGGGGGCGGTGCAGGATGAAGCGTCCGTTTATGATGATTTCTTTGCCAGAAAGATCGTCGCCAGCTATCCCCAGTTGGTGGGCCGGCGCTACGAGGCGCCCTCTGAAAGGGTATTGATCAGCGTATTGGAAATTCTGGACAATTGGGGCTGGCAGCAGGTAGCTGCAATCAACATGCCGCAATTGCCGGATGCAGCCGCCGCCTCTGCCGATGGCGAAGACAAGACTTCAAATGGCGAAGAAGGCGCTGACGGGGAACTGGCCGGTAGCGAGGCCGAAGTGCTCCAGTTGCAGGGCGAGGGTGCCGATCTGATACCCGACATACTGATCGAGGTAGAGGCACGCACCATGGCGCTGAAACTGCCCTCGCGCCTTGCAATCCGATTGCGCGATGAAGACGGCTCAACCCTGGTCGACATGCGGGCAGCCTCGGATTGGGGACCGCATGATTTCGGTTCCAATGCCGCCAACATCGCCGATTTTCTGGCAGAACTGGATGTTCTGCTGGCTGGTCTCGCCGGTGAACGCTGACAGGCGGGATTTTCAGGTGACGGCGTACTTGCCTCACCAGGTGCGCACTTGCGGCATTTTTCCGCCGTTGTGATTTTCAAGGGCGGCAAGCAGCATTTTGTAGGAATTGCATTCTTCGCCCTGGCAGATCGAGCGGATTGCTTGGAGCTGATGTTGGGCGCCGGCAAGGTCGCCCTTCTGCAACAGCGCCTCCCCGTAATATTCGCGCACAAGCGTATATTGCGGGTCGAGCGCGATGGAATGCTTGTAATAGGCAATCCCCGTATCGATCATGCCCAGTTTGCGGTGCGAATAGCCGAGCATGTTCAAAACGCGCTTGTCAGTCTTGTCCGGCGCACGGAAAAGAACCTCGATTGCTTGTTCATACTTTCCGGCATAGGCAAGCGTGCGCCCAGCTTCAAAGATACTTTCCTGATCCTTGAGGCTGCTTTTGGTGACGCACTTTTTTGTTTTCTTGTCGTAAACCTTTCCGGCCGGGCAGGTTGGGGTAGTGTCTCCGCCGCCGCCACCTGCCGCAAAAACGGCAGAAGGTGAGGACAGCGTGAATGCCAGGGCTGCAACAGCCAGGCTGATGGAAATGGACTTCATGCTGGGCTCCTCTCACAACAGCGCGGGGATTGCGCCGACACCGCAAGTTTGGCGCGAAATATGATCGGATCAAGGCCCGGCTCATCACGCTTGCGTGAGTCCTGATCCTGTACCCCTTCAGGCCGGGAAATACCGTGCCGCCAGAGAAGGGGTTGAATCGCAAACCACCCGTCCCTGATGAAGCAGATCCTCGATATGGGCGAACACTGAAAGCGCGGCAGCACCGTGCAGGCGCTTGTCGGTCTCCTTGTAAATGACGCCAACCATTTCCGGGATGGTTTCATCGCCTGCGCGGATGCGGTGCAGGATGGCGGTTTCGCGCATTCGGCGATGGGCTCTTAATCCGCGGACAAACTCATGGGCCCGATTAAGCCTGCCGCCATGTCCGGGCAGGTAGACGGTCTGCTCATGCTCCAAAAGCCTGTCCAGTGACTGCATGTATTGCACCATGTTGCCGTCCGGCGGCGCGACGATCGAGGTTGCCCAGGCCATGACGTGGTCGCCTGAAAACAGGTAAGGACTGTCCTTCAGCGCAAACGCCATGTGGTTGACGGTATGGCCGGGGGTAAACACCGCCTCAAGTGCAATCTGGTGACCCTCTATCACGTCACCCTTGATCACGTCACCATGGGACAACACGATGTCCGGCTCGAACTCCTTGTCACCGGAAGCATCGAGTGCGTTGATTTCACCAAGATGCAGATCCCGGGCCGGCCGATGAGGCCCTTCGCCCAGCAGCGGTGCCCCGGTTTCACGGGCCAGTCTGCGGGCGAGCGGTGAATGGTCGACATGGGTATGGGTGACGATGACATGGCTTACCGTCCGGCCCCTGACGGCGTTCAGAATAGTCTTGTAGTGACCGTTATCCTCATCCGGGCCCGGATCGATAACCATGACTTCCTTGTCGCCGACAAGGTAGGTGTTGGTGCCATGAAAGGTGAAGGCGCCCCGGTTGGGTGCGGTAATTCGCTCAATACCGTCGTCCACCGGTACGGCTTCACCGTATCGGGGCTCAAACTCGGCTCTGAAGGGCAGGGAGGACATAATGGGAAAATGCACAATCGGTTTTCACCGGAAAAAGCACGGTTTGGCTTGATTGGCAAACCGGTATGCCGGTATGAACGGGTTGAAAGCCGAGCCGCAGACTGGCCGGCGAAGACAAGTCCGCAATTGGCGGCCCTTTTGGATGGAGGAATGCATGTCAAATTCAACCCACAGCATGGCGCTTGCGCCCAGGATCGTTGAATCCTCGTCGGTCCGCATGCTGCATTACGGTCTTCTTGTTGTCTTCGGTGTGGCGTTGATTGCGATTTCCTCGAAGCTGAAGGTTCCCCTGTGGCCGAATCCAACCCCGGTTACCCTGCAAACGCTGGCAATCTTCACCCTTTCTGCTGCCTATGGCAGCCGGTTGGCACTGGCCACGCTTGCTGCCTATCTGGCAACCGGTGCGTTCGGCATGCCGGTCTTCACAGGCACTCCCGAACAGGGGCTCGGCCTTGCCTACATGGCTGGTCCGACCGGTGGCTACCTTGCCGGTTTCGCGATAATGGCCTGGCTTACCGGCCTTGCTGCAGATTACGGCTGGGACAAAAATCCATTCAAGCTTGGCGCTGCGATGCTGGTCGGTGAGGCAATCATGCTAACGATGGGCGCGCTGTGGATGGGCTATCTCTTCGGCAGCGACAAGATTCTGGCATGGGGCGTTGGTCCGTTCATTGTGACGGACCTGATCAAGCTGGCAATAGCTGCGGCAATCGTCCCTGCGGTGTGGGGGCTGTTTGCCAGAAAACGCTGACAAGCGTTGAGCTTCGTTTCAAGCCCCGGTCATTGGCCGGGGCTTTTGTATCCGGTTGCCACGTGAAGTGCGTTGTCAGTAGGAAAGTTCCTTCATCGCGCTATCGAGGCCGGCAAGCGTCAGCGGATACATCCGGCCTCCGAACAACTGGCGTATCATCTGCGTCGACTGGGTATAGTTCCATGCGCGTTCTGCAACCGGATTGATCCAGATGCAGTTCTTCCAGGTTTCAATCGCCCGGCGCAGCCAGACCTCGCCCGCCTCGGCGTTCCAGTGTTCCACCGAGCCGCCCGGATAAACGATCTCATAGGGGCTCATCGCCGCATCGCCCACAAAGATCACCTTGTAGTCCGGCCCGTATTTGTGCAGCACGTCATGGGTGGCAATCACTTCGCTGTGGCGGCGGCGATTGTCTTTCCACACCCCTTCGTAGAGGCAGTTGTGAAAATAGAAGTGTTCGAGATGTTTCAGTTCGGTCCTTGCGGCGGAAAACAGTTCCTCGACGATTTTGACGTGGTCGTCCATTGAGCCGCCATTGTCGAGAAACAGCAGCACCTTCACGGCATTGTGGCGCTCAGGCCGGGTCTTGACGTCAAGATAGCCATGTTCGGCGGTGGCGCGGATGGTGCCGTCAAGGTCAAGTTCCTCGGCTGCTCCCTCGCGCACCCAGCGGCGCAGGCGTTTGAGCGCCACCTTGATGTTGCGTGTGCCAAGCTCCACGCTGTCGTCAAGATTTTTGAAATTGCGCTGGTCCCAGACTTTCACCGCCCGGCGGTGGCGCGATTCGTGCTGGCCGATGCGCACCCCTTCGGGGTTGTAGCCATAGGCGCCAAAGGGAGAGGTGCCGGCGGTACCGATCATCTTTGAGCCGCCCTGGTGCCGTTTGTGCTGTTCGGCCAGACGCTCGCGCAGCGTCTCCATGAGTTTTTCGAACCCGCCAAGCGACTCAATCAGCTTCTTTTCTTCTTCGCTGAGGTGCTTTTCGGCAAGTTTCTGCAGCCATTCCTCCGGCAGTTCCATCTGCTCTATGCCGTCGCTGCCGGAGACTGCCTCCACTCCCCTGAAGATTTCTGAAAACACCCGGTCGAAACGGTCGAGATGACGCTCGTCCTTTACCAGCGCGGACCGCGCCAGATAGTAGAAACCTTCCACATCATAGGTGACCAACCCCGCATCCATCGCTTCCAGCAAGGCAAGATATTCCCGCAGTGAAACGGGAATCCCGGCTTCTTTCAATTTCAGGAAGAAGGGAATGAACATGGTTTGACATCAAGCAGGTTTCGTATTTTCCCGCAACCAGGCATCGAGATTGTCCTTGGTAAACGTGCCGGTCTCGAGGTGACGATAGATGAAGGCGATCAACGTGGCATTGTCGGCGGTAATGAGAAGCCCATTGGCTTCCAGAAAAATCTCCGTGCAGGCCAGCGCAACGCGTTTTTTGCCATCGATAAATCCATGATTCATGGCAAGGCTTTCCCACAACGCGGCGGCTTCTTCAATCAGGTCGGCATAATAGCCCGTTTGGGGGCGTAAAAGTGCCGCCTCGATTAGCCCACGATCACGAATGCCCGGCGATCCGCCAAATACAGCGACCTGGTCGGCGTGGATATCCAGCGCCTCTTCAATTGTAAGATAGATATGCATAGCCCTTATTTGGCTAGCGCTTCATAGACTTCACGCCGTCGTTCCATGCTGCGTTTGTGGAGTTCCTTGATAATCGGCCGGACCGTGTTCTGTTTGGCGAGCCGTTCGTATTCTTCCGCAGCCAGCACGACCCGGTAGTCGCGCCCGTTCTTCTGGATCGCAACAGGCTCGTTGCCTGCCTGCTCCAGCAACTCCCCAAACCGGTTCTTGGCTTCCGTGGCGGTGAAATGCTTCATGATGGCTTCCTGTTCGCTTATGCATACCGAGCACAGGCTCTAATCAGCCAATATGGCTATTTTAGCTAAGTTAGACAAAATAGCTACATTAGCCAAATTAGTCAATATGGCTAAGTTTGGTTTTGGTGGAAACTACTCGCCAATCTTCTCCAGATCAAACGGGGTCGTCTGATAGGTCTGGTTGATCCAGTTGCCGAACAGGAGATGGGCGTGGGAGCGCCAACGGTTTTGCGGCGGCATGTCGGGATTGTCGGCCGGATAATAGTTGTGCGGGATTTCGATGGGCACCTTCGCCGCCACATCGCGGTCGTACTCCTCCTTCAGCGAAGTGGAATCGTATTCGATGTGGTTGAAGATATAGAGCCGCCGCCCGGTCTCTTCGGCGATCAGACAGGGGCCGGTAATATCGGATTCCATCAGGATTTGCAGTTCTTCATGCTGGCGAACATCGCCTGAACGCACTTCGGTCCAGCGCGAGACGGGAATGGAAAAGTCGTCCGAAAAACCGGCAAGATAGGGCGAGGCCGGATTGAGGTTGCGGTGCCGGTAGACGCCGAACGCCTTTTTTCCCAGCGTGTATTTTGGAATGCCATGGAAATGGTGGATTGCCGCCATCGCCCCCCAGCAGATGAAAAAGCTGGAATGAACATGGCTTGTCGTCCAATCGAGAATTTGCTGCAGCTCGCTCCAATAGGTCACCTCCTCAAAGGGCAGGGTCTCGATCGGTGCGCCGGTGATGATGAAACCATCGAACTTGCGTGTGCGCACTTCATCCCAGCGGTGGTAGAAGTCGATCAGATGGTCTTCGGACGTGTTCTTCGCCTTGTGGGCGCCGACGCGAACCAGGGTCAGTTCCACCTGTAGGGGGGAGGAACCCAGAAGCCGCGCAATCTGGGTTTCCGTGCGCACCTTGTCGGGCATCAGGTTCAACAGTCCGATATGCAGCGGGCGGATGTCCTGGCGAACGGCATGCGTTTCGTCCATGACCATCACACCTTCGGCAACCAGCGTATCACGGGCGGGCAGTCGGTCGGGGATGCGAATGGGCATGGACTTAACTCTTCTCGTCTGCCCGCCGCTTGCATGCAGGCAACAAAAAAAACCGGTGGCGAAATCGCTACCGGCTTCACAACTGACTTTTGTCAGCGGCCCCTTTTAGCGACTTCTTTAACGTGGCTGCAAGCCGGCCATCCTTCAAGGAAAGGCAAATCACCACACTGCGGAACATAAAGCGTTTTTCACATGATGTGAACCGTTTTGCGGCAGAGAAATCGTGCCCCTGGACCCAGGTCCTGAACTCATAAACAGGATTACCCGCCGCGCTGGCGCGCCAGAAAGGCCAGCCGCTCGAACAGGTGGACGTCCTGCTCGTTTTTCAGCAGCGCGCCATGCAGGCGGGGAAGGGCGTCCCTGGCGCTGCCGCGAAGATCGGCTGGGTCTATGTCCTCTGCCACCAGCAGGCGTATCCAGTCCAGGGCTTCGGAGGTCGAGGGCTTCTTCTTAAGGCCGGGCGTTTCGCGGATTTCATAAAACTGCGACAGCGCCTCGGAGACCAGCCGTTTCTTGATGCCCGGATAGTGCACGTCGACGATCTGGTGCAGCACATCCTGGTCGGGAAACTGGATGTAGTGGAAAAAACAGCGACGCAGAAAGGCGTCGGGCAGTTCTTTCTCGTTGTTGGATGTGATGATGACGATGGGCCGCTGCCTGGCCTTGATGGTCTCGCCGGTCTCGTAGACGTGGAACTCCATCTTGTCGAGTTCCTGCAGGAGGTCGTTGGGAAATTCGATATCGGCCTTGTCGATTTCGTCGATCAGCAGAACGACCTTTTCGTCCGCATCGAACGCTTCCCACAATTTGCCCTTGCGGATGTAGTTCCTCACATCGTTGACCCGCTCATCGCCAAGCTGGGAATCGCGCAGCCGCGTCACCGCATCGTATTCGTAAAGCCCCTGTTGCGCCTTGGTGGTGGACTTCACGTTCCATTCGATGAAGCGCAGGCCCAGATTGTCGGCGATCTGGCGCGCCAGTTCAGTCTTGCCGGTGCCAGGTTCGCCCTTGACCAGAAGCGGCTTTTCCAGCGCAATGGCCGCATTGACGGCAATCTTCAGATCATCGGCTGCCACATAGGCGGAAGTGCCTTCAAAACGCATTTTAAATCCACGGTTTGCCATTATCGAGCATGTGCCACTATCATCGGTTGGCTGAGGTTTCAACGTTGACGAAAAGCTGGGGCATCAAGGCAATATGAGCGGCGAAACATTTGACTACGTGATTGCCGGGGGCGGGTCTGCAGGTTGTGTTCTTGCTGCCCGGTTGAGCGAAGACCCGAAGGCATCGGTCTGCCTCATCGAGGCTGGCGGTGAAGGCAGGGATGTCCTCGTCCGCACGCCAGTCGGGGCAGCGGTTTATCTGCGCGGTCTTTTCGGCATCCGCAACTGGGCATTCAAGACCGTGCCGCAGCCGGGGCTTAACGGCAGAATGGGATATCAGCCGCGCGGCAAGGCCCTGGGTGGTTCAAGCGCCATCAACGCCATGTTGTATGTGCGCGGTGTTCCTTCCGACTATGACCGCTGGGAAGCCGAAGGAGCAAAGGGTTGGTCCTGGAAAGATGTTCTGCCCTATTTCCGAAAATCGGAAAGCAACATCCGGGGCGCGGATGCGCTACACGGCGCCGATGGCCCGCTTCAGGTTTCCGAACAGCGCCGCCCGCATCCGGTCAATGAAGCCTTTCTTGAAGCTGCCCGGCATTGCCAGTTCCGCCGCAATGAGGATTTTAACGGAAAGGATCAGGAAGGCGCGGGGTATTATCAGGTAACCCAGTTTCACGAGCCGTCGCGGGAAGGTGAGCGGTGCTCGGCAGCCGCTGCCTATCTGCACCCCGTATCAAGCCGGCCCAACCTGAAGGTGATGACCGGCACCATGGCCACAAAGGTGATCATGGAGGGAAGAACCGCCAAGGGCATGGAATACCGGCGCGGCTCGAACAGGGGCAAAGTGCATGCGCGCTGCGAGGTTATCCTTTGCGGCGGGGCCTTCAACTCCCCGCAACTGCTGATGCTTTCGGGCATCGGCGGTGCTGCAAAACTGAACCAGGTTGGGATCGAGGTGATCCACGATCTTCCTGGCGTCGGCGAAAATCTTCAGGACCATCTGGATTTCATTCTGCTCTACAAGTCGCGCGACAACGGTCTCTTCGGCCTTGGGCCGAAAGCGGCGGTCAACATCGCCCATGCAATCTCGGACTGGCGCGCCGGCCGGCCCAGCATTCTGTCCACCAGTTTTGCCGAGAGCGGCGCCTTCCTGAAAACCGATCCTTCGCTTGCTGTGCCGGATATCCAGCTTCACATGGTGTGCGCCCTGGTTGATGATCACACCCGCAAACTGCACTGGGGTTATGGCTACTCCTGTCATGTATGTGTTCTGCGGCCCCATTCGCGCGGCACGGTAGGGCTGAATGATCCCGATCCCCTTGCGCCGCCGCGCATCGATCCGGCATTTCTTTCCGATGAACGGGACCTTGAGCGCCTGGTGAAGGGGGTAAAGGTCACCCGCACCATCATGCAGGCACCGCCGCTGTCACCGTTCCGCCACAAGGAACTTTATATGCGCGGCGATGAGAATGATGACGAACTGAAAGAACACATCCGTAGCCGGGCCGATACGATCTATCATCCTGTCGGCACCTGCCGCATGGGAGAGGATGGCCATGCCGTGACCGACGCGCGGCTGCGCGTGCGGGGCATCGAAAACCTCAGGGTTGCCGATGCATCGGTCATGCCCAGCCTGATCGGCGGGAATACCAATGCGCCGACGATCATGATTGCCGAGAGGGCTGCCGACATGATTACGGAAGACAGGCAGACCGGTCGCTGACCGCATGCACCGCACGTGTTGTGAAGCCGGACGATAGCCAATTATTTACTGGACGAACCGGCGATTTTCTGACAATTCAGGCCTTGGCCGCCGGCGTATCTCGGTATCAGGTCAGGACCGCATATGCTTTGGGAGGAGCCGCAGTCTCGAACCATCGGGCACGCCGGCGGTCACATTGTCCCGACAATCGATTTTTGCTGAAGGCAATCGCCCATCAGCCTTGCAGAACCTTCAGGGCTTTTGTATACGGGCGCCTGCGTTGGGGTGTAGCCAAGTGGTAAGGCAGCGGTTTTTGGTATCGCCATGCGCTGGTTCGAATCCAGCCACCCCAGCCAACATCCAAAGTGTCCGCCATCTCAATTGAAATGCAAAAGGTACGCACCGCGTTGCCTGCGTGCCGATATTGCTTGGTCGATTGGACCTACAGCGTGTCCGGTTTAAATGGAAGCAGTTTGCATGAACGCAAAAGACACCACAGCCGGGCACTTAACATCATGAATGTATCGGGTTTTCTGCAATCGTTTGAACCTGGTTCCCGGGCCTTCGGACCGCGTTGCAAAACGCTGACAGTGTCTGCACTGCGCCGCATTTTCCTCCTTGCCGAAGACCAAACTCCCGGCGCTCAAACGATTCCATTTAAGCCGGACACGTCTAGAGCTCCACCGATTCATGCAGCACATAGGCGACGATCTGGTCGCGGGTGATGCCGATCGCCGACAGTTCCTTGTCGCTCATCGCGCTAAGGCGGCGGATTTCAGCCATGTGACCGTTCACCGCCTGCTCCATCTCGTCGCGGTCGACAAGCAGGTTCAGGCTGGTTGAAAGCACGCTCAGCAATAGCGGCGATACGCTGATCTGTTTGGGCTGTTGGTGCATCATGGCTTTTCCCTGTCTTTCCGGCTTGTTGTCTCAGGCTTCTTGTGCTTCCTGATCGCCCGACAACAAATTGCGTTTTGCGGGAAATGGCTGTGCAATTCGTCACAATTGTGATTGTCCCGTGGAAGTTTCGTGGCGTGACCGGGGTTTTTACCGGGCAGCGATCCGAAATCTGACACGTATTGTTGGTTCTGGCGCAGCCACGGCGGGTTTTCCCGGCCGGTCCTGCTCCGATAGGATCGGATGAAACCAGCCGACTCACCTTGCGGCCGGATCTTCCGGGAAATTCAGAGAGGAAAGCATGCGTTATCTGCACACCATGGTTCGTATCCGCGATATCGATCAATCACTCGACTTTTACTGCAACAAGCTGGGGCTGGTTGAAACCGGGCGCAGCGAAAGCGAAACGGGCCGCTACACCCTGATTTTCCTGGCCGCACCCGGCAATCTGGATCAGGCAAGAAAAACCCGCTGCCCCGAACTGGAACTGACCTACAATTGGCCGGATGAAAACGGCAAGACCGAGGAATATTCGGGCGGCCGCAATTTTGGCCACCTCGCATACAAGGTCGGCAACATCTATGAGACCTGCCAACAGTTGATGGATGCAGGGATTACCATCAACCGCCCGCCGCGCGACGGCCGCATGGCGTTTATCAAGTCGCCGGACGGAATTTCGATAGAACTGCTCCAGGAAGGCGATGCCCTGCCGCAACAGGAACCATGGGCCTCAATGGAAAACACCGGCACCTGGTAGGTCGTGCGGCCCTACTCAGCCGCCTCCGCATAGGCTTCCATCGGCGGGCAGGTGCAGATGAGATGCCGGTCGCCATGGACATTGTCGACGCGGTTGACCGGTGGCCAGTATTTGTCGACGCGGAATGCACCGGGCGGAAAACAGCCCTGTTCGCGGCTGTATGGCCGGTTCCATTCACCCACCAGATCCTCCATCGTGTGCGGTGCGCGCTTGAGCGGATTGTTCTCCTTGTCCATCGTTCCGTCGGCAACGGCGCGGGCCTCTTCGCGAATTGCCATCATCGCGTTGCAGAACCGGTCGAGTTCGGCTTTCGGTTCGGATTCGGTGGGCTCGACCATCAGCGTTCCGGCGACCGGCCAGCTCATGGTCGGGGCATGGAAACCGCAATCGATCAGCCGTTTGGCAACATCGTCCACCGATATGCCGGCCTCTTCCATCAGCGGTCGCGTGTCGATGATGCATTCATGGGCAACGCGGTCATTGTCGCCGGTATAGAGGATTTCATAGGCACCCGAGAGGCGCTTGGCGATGTAGTTGGCATTGAGGATGGCAACCTTTGTTGCCTGGGTCAGGCCTTCACCGCCCATCAGCAGGCAATAGGCCCAGGAGATCGGCAGGATGGAGGGCGAGCCATAGGGCGCTGCCGAGACCGGCCCCGGCCCGTCCGATGTTTCATGGGTGCCGGGAAGGAAGGCGGCAAGATGCTCCTTCACACCGATCGGCCCCATGCCCGGCCCGCCGCCGCCATGGGGAATGCAGAAGGTCTTGTGCAGGTTGAGATGGCTGACATCGCCGCCGATCTCCCCCGGCTTTGCCAGGCCAACCATCGCGTTCATGTTGGCGCCGTCGATGTACACTTGTCCGCCATGTTGGTGGGTGATCTCGCAGACATCGCGCACCGTGTGTTCGAACACGCCATGGGTCGAGGGATAGGTGATCATGCAACCGGCCAGATTGGCGCTGTGCTCCTCCGCCTTCTGGCGGAAATCGTCGAGATCGATATTGCCCTTGTCGTCGGATTTGACCGCAACCACCTTCCAGCCGACCATTTGGGCCGAAGCCGGGTTGGTGCCGTGGGCAGAGGTCGGAATGAGGCAGACATTGCGGTGCCCCTCGCCATTGGCGATGTGATAGGCGCGGATGGTCAAAAGCCCGGCATATTCGCCCTGTGCCCCCGAATTGGGCTGCAATGAAAACGCATCATAGCCGGTAATCATGCAAAGCTTTTGGGACAGATCATCAATCAGTTCGCTATAGCCTTCCACCTGCTCGGCGGGCGCGAAAGGATGCACGTCGGAAAAGGCAGGCCAGGTAATCGGCAGCATTTCCGCCGTGGCATTGAGCTTCATGGTGCAGGAGCCAAGCGGGATCATTGCCCGGTCGAGCGCCAGATCCCGGTCGGCGAGACGCCGCATGTAGCGCGTCATCTCCGCTTCGGCCCGGTTCATGTGGAAGATCGGATGGGTAAGGTATTCGCTCGTCCGCAGGCATGATTCCGGCAGGCGATATTCACGGTTGCGGCTAGAATCGTCCTTCATGTCGCCGCCGAAGGCCTGCCAAACCGCTTCAATCGTTTCGGGATAGGTCTTCTCGTCCAGGCTGATGCCGATGCGGTCGTTGCCGATCTTTCGCATGTTGACGCCATTGGCAACGCCGGCGTTGAGAATGACCCCCTGCAGCGAGCCCACTTCAATGGTAATCGTGTCGAAGAACACTTCAGGCGATACGGAAAATCCGAGGCTTTCCAGTCCCTTGGCAAGACGGGCAGTCTTGCGGTGAACACTCTGGGCAATGGCCTTCAAGCCTTCCGGACCATGAAAGACGGCATACATCGATGCCATCACCGCCAGCAGCGCCTGTGCGGTACAGACGTTGGAATTGGCCTTTTCGCGGCGGATGTGCTGCTCGCGGGTTTGCAGCGCAAGGCGGTAGGCAAGATTGCCCCGCGCATCGATGGAAGCACCGATAATGCGCCCGGGCATGGCGCGCTTGTAGGCATCCTTGCAGGCCATATAGGCGGCATGGGGTCCGCCATAGCCAAGCGGTACGCCAAAGCGCTGGGTCGAGCCCACAGCGATATCGGCCCCCATGTCGCCGGGAGAACGCAGCAGCGTCAGCGCCAGGGGATCGGCGATCAGGATCGCCAGTGCCTGGCTTTCATGCAGCGCAGCAATTTGCGGCGAAAACTCCCGGACATGGCCATAGGTGCCAGGATACTGGAAGATCGCGCCAAACACCCTGGCCGGATCAAGGTCCTTTTCCGGGTCGCCGACAATGATCTCGATATCCAGCGGCTCGGCCCGCGTCTTCATGACAGCGATGTTCTGCGGATGACAGTTTTCATCGATGAAGAAACCCGTCTGCTTCGATTTTGAAACGCGCTGGGCCATTGTCATGGCTTCCGCCGCCGCAGTTGCCTCGTCAAGCAGCGAGGCATTGGCGATTTCCAACCCCGTAAGATCGCTCACCATGGTCTGGTAATTGAGCAGAGCTTCCAGCCGCCCTTGCGAGATTTCCGGCTGATAGGGTGTATAGGCGGTGTACCAGGCGGGGTTCTCCAGGATGTTGCGCTGGATCGCCGGCGGCGTCATCGTGCCGTAATAGCCCTGGCCGATCAGCGAGACCATGGGCTTGTTCTTCGCCGCAACCGCTTCCATGAAATGCAGCATGTCGCGTTCAGAAAGCGCCGGCCCCCATTCCAGCGTGTCTTTCTGCCGGATTTCTTCCGGCACGGTCTGCTCGATCAGTTCATCAAGGCTGCCAACGCCCAGAACCTTCAGCATCTCTTCCATTTCCGACGGCGATGGTCCGATATGCCGGCGGTTGGCGAAGTCATAGGGATTGTACTCGGTCGGCTCGAAACCCATGGTGTTCTCCTGATGCCTGGTGTCTTGATGATGCTGGTAATGCGGCGGGTTTGCTGTTCAGGCAACGTTTGCGTCGTAAGCTGCCTTGTCCATCAGCCCTTCAAGCTGGGACGTGTCGGTGAGCTTCATCTTGAACAGCCAGCCTTCTGCCTCTGCCGAGGAGTTGACCAGCGAGGGATCATCGGAAAGGGCGTCGTTGACCGCGGTAATCTCGCCATCGACCGGGGCATAGACATCGGAGGCAGCCTTTACCGATTCAACGACCACGGTGTCGTCCCCCTTGGAAACGGCCTTTCCGACCTCCGGCAGTTCGACAAACACAAGGTCCCCAAGCTGCTCCTGAGCATAGTTTGTAATGCCCACAGTTGCCGTATCGCCTTCGACGGAAAGCCATTCGTGTTCGTCGGTATAATAGATGGTTGCCATGTTCTTCTCCCTCGGTTCGGTTGATGGCGTTATCGTTTATAGCGGTGTGGCACAAAGGGCAGTTTCGCCGGTTCCATGGCGATGCCGCGCCCGCGCACATCTGCAAAAATCTTGTTTTCATCGGCATTGGTGACAATCCGCCCCAGTGCCATGGGGCCGCCCAGTGTCGGGCCAAAGCCGCCGGAGGTGATGGTGCCGATTTGCCTACCATCGCCGTCGGTAAGCTTGGCGCCGCCGCGCACCGGCATCTTTTCTTTTGGTTTAAGGCCGATGCGCTTGCGTTTCTTTTCACCTTTCAGCGCGGCGGAAAGCGCCTCTGCGCCAACATAATCTCCGCTCTCGCGCAGGCTCTTCGGCACGGCCCAGATCAGCCCGGCCTCATGGGGCAGAACGGTCTCGTCCATGTCCTGGCCATACAGGGGAAGGCCTGCTTCAAGGCGCAGGCTGTCGCGCGCGCCAAGGCCGATCCATTCAACGTTGCCATCTGCCAGAAGCTTTGCCGCAAAATCCGGCCCTTCCCCGGGCGGCAGGCCAATCTCGAAACCGTCTTCGCCGGTATATCCGCTGCGCGATACAAACCAGCCGGAATTTGGTTCAGCCACGGTCATGAAAGCCATATCGGCAACGTCCAGCCCGGCCGACTGCATGACGCTCTCAGCTGCCGGCCCCTGCAGGGCGAGAAAGGCGCGCGGGATGATATCGACAGCAACATCGAAACCGCTGGCGAGGTTTCGGATATGGGCAACGTCCTTTTCCGCGCAGGCTGCATTGGCGACGATCAGGAATCGGTCTTCGGCCAGCCGTGAAACGATCAGATCGTCGATGATGCCGGCATTCTCGTTCAGCATGAACGTGTATTTGCCGGTGCCGGGTGCCTGCTCTGCTGCTTCATAAGGGCAGGCCCGGGAAACCAGCGCTGCCGCCTGAGGGCCGCGCACTTCCACATGCACCATGTGGGAAATGTCGAACAAGCCCGCTTTCTCGCGCGTATGCTGGTGTTCTTTCATGATGCCGAGCGGATAGAACAGCGGCATGTCATAACCGGCAAACGGTCCGAACTTTGCGCCGGCTTCGGCGTGCTGGGAATGAAACGGTGTCTTTTTCAATGTCTCTCTGCCTGACTGACGCGCCAGACTGGCGCGAGGGGATACACCGGAAGCCGGTGCAACATACCCCTCTGTCCTTGGCCTGAGAGACTCGCGCGCTGCCGTTTGGCACAACTGTGGTGCCTGCCAGCAAATGGGTGCGCTTACACCTTCGGCACAGGCATGCCTGCCTGTTTTCCAGAGTGTCTTGCCGTTGACGGTCCTTCTGCCTGAGAGATTATGGGCATTTTCACCTTCGGCGGCAGCTTTTGCTGCTCTCTCCCGCCAACAGCCCGGCATTGCCGGATGACGCGGGAAACATACCCTTCTTTCCCGGTTTGGCAAGGCTTGCCACCGCCCATATCTTCAAGCTGTGAAAAAGCCGGAATGCACGTTGAAAACGCATGATGCCTTGGGAATTCGGCGCAACTTCTTCACCCCGGGGTCTTAAAGTCGTGGATACGACATCCAATGACCGAAAAGTTACAGCGTTTTTGCCCTTCATGACGTTTGTAGCCCAAAAACCAAATCACGCTGATGGTATTCGGGCTGTTTTGCGCTGATTTTGCCGATTTCCTGCCATGTGCGGCATGCACAAAATTTTGCATTTTCCCCAGGGCAGGAGGATTTGAGGAGAATTTTCATGGCCAAGTACAAGACAGACATCGAGATTGCCCGCGCCGCAAGGAAGCGTCCGATCTGGGAGATCGGCAAGAAACTGGGCATTCCCGAAAAGGACCTGGTGCCTTATGGCCATGACAAGGCGAAGGTCTCCCAGTCGTTCATTGCAAAGCAGCAGAAGAAAAAGGACGGCAAGCTCATCCTGGTAACGGCGATCAACCCGACACCTGCAGGAGAGGGCAAGACAACCACCACGGTGGGTCTGGGCGATGGCCTTAACGCTATCGGCAAGAAGGCGATGATCTGTATCCGGGAAGCCTCGCTCGGCCCCTGCTTCGGCATGAAGGGCGGTGCGGCAGGCGGCGGGCATGCGCAGGTCGTGCCCATGGAGGACATGAACCTTCACTTTACCGGCGACTTCCACGCCATCACATCTGCCCACAACCTGCTGTCGGCAATGGTCGACAACCATATCTATTGGGGCAATGAGCAGGAAATCGACATGCGCCGTGTTTCCTGGCGCCGCGTGATGGACATGAACGATCGTGCCCTGCGTCAGATCGTGGCTAGCCTTGGCGGTGTCGCAAACGGTTTCCCGCGCGAAGCAGGCTTCGACATTACGGTGGCCTCCGAAGTCATGGCAATTCTGTGCCTGGCGACCGATCTCGACGATCTGCAGCAGCGCCTCGGCGACATCATCGTTGCCTATCGCCGCGACCGCTCGCCGGTCTATTGCCGCGACATCAAGGCAGACGGTGCGATGACCGTGCTGCTCAAGGATGCAATGCAGCCCAACCTGGTGCAGACGCTGGAAAACAATCCGGCATTCGTGCACGGCGGCCCGTTCGCAAACATCGCCCATGGCTGCAATTCGGTGATTGCCACCAAGACGGCACTCAAGCTCGCCGATTATGTGGTGACAGAGGCAGGCTTCGGCGCTGATCTTGGAGCGGAAAAATTCCTCAACATCAAATGCCGCAAGGCAGGCATTGCGCCCTCCGCCGTCGTCATCGTCGCCACGGTACGCGCCATGAAGATGAACGGTGGCGTTGCCAAGGGCGATCTTGGCACCGAGAATGTCGATGCGGTCAAGGAAGGCTGCGCCAATCTCGGCCGCCACATCGAAAACATCAAGCAGTTCGGTGTTCCGGCGGTTGTGGCGATCAACCACTTCGTTACCGACACAGCTGCCGAGATCAAGGCCGTCCGCGACTACGTCAAGAGCCAGGGCGCTGAAGCTGTTGTCTGCAAACACTGGGCGCATGGTTCCAAGGGTACCAGGGAACTTGCCAACAAGGTGGTGGAGATCATCGATTCTGGTGCAGCACAATTTGCGCCGCTCTACCCTGATGACATGCCGCTGTTTCAGAAAATCGAGACGATCGCCAAGCGCATCTACCGGGCGGACGAGGTGCTGGCCAACAAGCAGATCAGGGACCAGCTCAAGCAATGGGAGGATGCAGGATACGGCAATCTGCCGGTCTGCATGGCAAAGACCCAGTATTCCTTTTCCACCGATCCCAACCTGCGCGGTGCGCCGGTCGGCCACTCCGTCCCGGTTCGCGAAGTGCGACTTTCGGCCGGCGCCGGTTTCATCGTCGTCATCTGCGGCGAGATCATGACCATGCCGGGCCTGCCAAGAGTGCCGAGCGCCGAACAGATCATGCTCAACGAAGCAGGCGAAATTGAAGGCCTGTTCTGATTGCAGGCCGATGGCCGTCATGGTTCTTGACCTGCCGGTCCCAGCTTGTGAGAATCATGCTTTGCTGCCCGGCGCTTTGGCCGGCAGCTGCCGGGAGGCCCCGTGAACACATTCGACAAGAAACTCGGCAAAAACGGCGGTGGCGCAAACCGCTTCAACAAGCCCGGTTTTCCCAAGGGGCGGGTGCTTGACCCTGCAGACAGCGCTCATGTCGCCAGCCTGATCGGCGAGGGGCCATACCCCGCGATTTGCTGATCGAGTATCTGCACAAAATCCAGGATGCCGAAAACTGCCTGACAGCCGGTCACATGCAGGCGCTGGCGGCCCTGATGCGCATCTCCATGGCCGAGGTCTATGAGGTTGCCAGCTTCTACGATCATTTCGACATCGTGAAGGATGGTGAGGAAAAGCCGGCACCGCTGACCATTCGCGTCTGCGACTCGCTTTCCTGCATGCTGGCCGGCGCGGAAACCCTGATCGCCGGTCTTGAGGACGGCATCGACCGGTCGAAAGTCCGCGTTGTGCGCGCGCCCTGCATGGGTGGCTGCGATGTGGCGCCTGCAGCGCGCATTGGCGACAGGGAAGTGGGCGAGGCAACGCTCGACGGCCTGCTGGAACTGGCAAGTACCGCCGCTACCAACAAGGACATTGCGGCCAATTCTCCCGACTACACCGATCTTTCGGCCTATCGCAAAGGCGGCGGATATGACCTTGCCATGCGCATTCGTGCCGGGGCCATTCATTTCGAGGCCATGCTCGAACTGCTCAAGCAGTCCGGTTTGCGCGGCCTCGGTGGTGCGGGGTTTCCGGCCCACATGAAGTGGAAGATCGTGCGCGGTTTCGATGGCCCGCGCCTGATGACCATCAATGGCGATGAGGGCGAACCTGGCACGTTCAAGGACCGCTACTACCTGGAGCGCGATCCCCATCGCCTGTTCGAGGGAGCGCTTATTGCCGCGCATTTCGTCGAGGCGGAAAAAATCTACCTGTACATGCGCGACGAGTACCCGGCGGTTTTGAACATTCTGCGCAAGGAAATTGCCGCGCTGGAAGAAGCCGGCATGGTTGAAAAGGGCTTTATCGAGCTGCGCCGGGGAGCGGGCGCCTATATTTGCGGCGAGGAATCGGCCATGCTCGAATCCATCGAGGGCAAGCGCGGCCTGCCGCGTCACCGCCCGCCCTATATTGCAGAAGTGGGCCTGTTCGGCCGCCCCACGCTCAACCACAATGTGGAAACGCTGTGGTGGATCCGCGACATTGTCGAACAGGGTCCACAGTGGTTTGCGGACCGTGGCAAGCCGGACCACCCCGGCATCCGCTCATGGTCGGTTTCCGGCCGGGTAAAGAAGCCCGGCGTGGTGCTGGCGCCCGCCGGCGTCACCATTCGCGAATTGATCGACGGGCATTGCGGCGGCATGGCGGACGGCCACACCTTCAAGGCCTATTATCCGGGGGAGCATCGGGCGGCGTGCTGCCAGCCTCCATGGACGATGTTCCGCTTGATTTTGGTGAGCCGCTGGCCTCGCTCGGCTCCTTTGTCGGTTCTCATGCCGTTGTCGTCCTGTCCGACAAGGACAACATCAAGGATGCCGTTCTCAACACGCTCAAATTCTTCAAGCATGAATCCTGCGGCCAGTGTACGCCGTGCCGCGGCGGGACCGAGAAGCTGGTGGCACTGCTGTCGAAGGACGGTGAAGTGGACGAGGAGGCGATCCGTGATCTGGAGGCCGTGATGCGTGATGCCTCGATCTGCGGGCTGGGGCAGGCCGCGCCCAATCCGGTCAATCATCTGCTCAAACATTTTCGGGAAGACCTAAAAGGAAATAGCCAATGAGTGCCTATATCGTCGTTCGCGTCGATGTGACCGATGCGGAAAAATGGAAGGAATACGCCGCCGCGGCGGGCCCTGTGGTGGCCAGATTCGGTGGCAAATACCTGGCCCGTGGCGGGGAAATGGCGGACCTTGAGAATTCCGAGGACGAAGGCAAGCGCGTGGTTGTCCTGCAGTTTGCCGACATGGAAACTGCCAAGGCCTGGTACAATTCCGATGAATATCAGGCGGCAAAGACCCTTCGCGAGGGGGCAGGGCATGCCCGCTTTACCCTCGTCGACGGTTATGAGGGATAATTTGCCTGCGGGCGGCAAAATCAGGAAGTTTGAGATGACCAACTCGATCAAATTCACCCTGGACGGCAAGGAAGTCGAAGCTGCTCCCGGTGAGACCATCTGGCAGGTGGCCAAGCGCGAGGGCACGCGCATTCCCCACCTTTGCTATCTTGATGAGCCGGGTTATCGCGCCGACGGCAATTGCCGCGCCTGCATGGTGGAGATTGAGGGGGAGCGTGTATTGGCGGCTTCCTGCCAGCGCAAGGTTTCGCAGGGACTGATGGTAAGGACCGATAGCGAACGCGCCGACAAGTCGCGCCGTATGGTGTTCGAACTGCTGGCCGCGGACATGGGTCCGCCGCAGGATACGCCCGACGACCAATCGGTATTCTGGCAATGGGCAAAGACCTGGGGCATTTCGGGCAACGGGCGGCTTGGCTCGAAATTTGATTCCCCTCACGCCGAGCCTGTCGAAGGGCGAGGGGAAGACGCGCTCCACGACATTTCCAATCCGGCGATTGCCGTCAATCTGGACGCCTGCATCGCTTGCGGTCTGTGCGTTCGGGCCTGCCGTGAAGTGCAGGTCAACGACGTCATCGGCATGGGCGGGCGCGGCAGTCACGCCGCACCGGTCTTTGATCTTGCCGATCCCATGGGCGCATCAACCTGCGTGACCTGCGGCGAGTGCGTTCAGGCCTGCCCCACCGGCGCGCTGTATGAAAAAAGCCTGATGGACGAGGCGAACAAACGCCGTGTCATCGGCAGTTTCGACGAGACGGTCAACACGGTCTGCCCTTATTGTGGTGTTGGCTGCCAGATTGAAGTCAACGTCAAGGACGGCAAGATCGTTCAGGTCGATGGCCGCGACGGCCCGGCCAACGAAAACCGCCTGTGTGTCAAAGGCCGTTTCGGCTTCGATTATGTTTCCCATCCGGACCGGCTGACCGTTCCGCTGATCCGCCGCGAGGATGCGCCGAAGAAATGGGATGTCAGCCTCGATCGTTCCAATATGATGGAAGTCTTCCGGGAAGCGACCTGGGAAGAGGCGATGGAACTGGCCGCCTCCGGCCTGAAGAAAATTCATGCGGAAAAGGGCGGCTCTGCGTTGGCCGGGTTTGGCTCGGCAAAATGCTCCAACGAGGAGGCCTATCTGTTCCAGAAGCTCATACGGCAGGGCTTTGGTACCAATAACGTCGACCATTGCACGCGGCTTTGCCATGCCTCGTCGGTGGCAGCGCTGATGGAAGGGGTCAATTCCGGCGCCGTCACCGCACCCTTTACGGCGGCAGAAGACGCCGACTGCATTATTGTCATTGGTGCGCGCCCGGCGCAAAACCATCCGGTGGCGGCAACCTATCTCAAACAGGCAGCCAAACGCGGCGCCAAGCTGATCCTGATGGATCCCCGCGGCCAGAATCTCGGCCGCTATGCCGCCTATGAACTGAACTTCAAGCCCGGACGTGACGTTTCGCTGCTCAATGCCATGCTGCACGTGATCATGGAGGAGGAACTCTACGATCGCCAGTATGTGCAGGCCAACACGCTGGGCTTTGAAGACCTGAAGGAGAGCGTGAAGCGGTTCCCGCCGGAGGAAATGGAAAAGGTCTGCGGCATTCCTGCTGAAACCATTCGCGAGGTAGCCCGGCTTTATGCAACTTCCCAGCGCTCCATCATCTTCTGGGGCATGGGCGTTTCCCAGCATGTGCATGGCACCGACAACGCCCGCTGCCTGATAGCCCTGGCGCTTGCAACCGGCCATGTTGGCCGGCCAGGCACGGGTCTTCATCCACTGCGCGGCCAGAACAACGTTCAGGGTGCCTCCGATGCCGGGCTGATCCCCATGGTCTATCCTGACTACAAATCGGTGGAAGATGCTTCGGTCCGCGACCGCTATCAGGAATTCTGGGGCACCGAACTCGACCCGAAGAAGGGACTTACCGTGGTCGAGATCATCAACGCCATTCTCGATGGTGAGATCAGCGGGATGTATATCATGGGCGAAAACCCGGCCATGTCCGATCCTGACCAGAAACATGCCCGCATGGCACTGGCAAAGCTCGACCATCTGGTGGTGCAGGACATCTTCCTGACCGAAACCGCCTGGCACGCGGATGTGGTGCTGCCGGCTTCCGCCCACGCAGAAAAGGCCGGCACCTATTCCAACACCAACCGGCAAGTTCAGATGGGCCGCCCGGTGCTGGACCCGCCAGGACAGGCGCGCCAGGACTGGGAACTGCTGGTTGAGCTGGCCCGCCGCATCGGCCTTGACTGGAACTACAATCACCCCAGCGACGTGTTTGCAGAGATGGCGCAGGTGATGCCTTCCCTTGCCAACATCACCTGGGAGCGCCTCGAACGGGAGGACGCGGTCACCTACCCTTGCGAGGCGCCGGACAAACCGGGCAATGCCATTATCTTCACCGATGGTTTTCCGACCGAAACCGGCAGGGCGAAGATCGTGCCCACCGATCTGGTGCCGCCGGCAGAACTGCCGGATGCAGATTATCCCTTCGTGTTGACGACGGGGCGGCTTCTGGAACACTGGCACACCGGCGCCATGACCCGGCGCGCATCAACCCTCGATGCAATCGAACCCGAGCCCGTGGCAGGCCTCAACCGCTGGGACATGAAGCGCATGGAGCTGGCCCCTGGTGACCCGATCACGGTGGAAACCCGCCGGGGTGCAATCACCCTTACCGCCCGCCAGGACCCCGATGTTGCCGAAGGCATGGTGTTCATCCCGTTCTGCTTCGTGGAGGCAGCGGCCAACGTGCTGACCAATCCGCAACTGGACCCGATGGGCAAGATTCCCGAGTTCAAGTTCTGCGCGGCACGCGTCATGCCGGGTCAAACACGCCAGGCGGCGGAGTAATGCCGGTTCAATCGGTTAAACCGTGAACCCACCAGAAAGTTCTATTGCCGCCCTGTTGCCCTTCGACGGTTGACGGCATAGAAAACGCCCGACGGTTGTTCCAGCTTTTCAAGGACGGGTGTTTCATGAACATTCACGAATACCAGGCAAAACAGGTACTCAAGGAATTCGGCGCGCCGGTCGCCGCCGGCGTGCCGATCCTTTCGGCAGATGACGTCGAAGGCGCGATTGAGGCACTTCCAGGTCCGCTCTATGTGGTCAAGAGCCAGATACACGCCGGCGGTCGCGGCAAGGGCAAGTTCAAGGAACTGCCCGATGATGCCAAGGGCGGCGTAAGGCTGGCCTTTTCGCCCGATGAGGTGCGCACACACGTCAAGGAAATGCTCGGCAACACACTGGTCACCAAACAGACCGGCCCCGCCGGCAAGCAGGTCAACCGGCTCTATCTGGAAGACGGCGCTGATATCGACCGCGAACTGTATCTGTCCATTCTGGTTGATCGCGAAACCTCGAAGGTTTCCTTCGTTGCATCCACCGAGGGCGGCATGGATATCGAGGCCGTGGCCGAGGAAACGCCGGAGAAAATCCACACCATCGCCATCGACCCGCTTACTGGCATCACCGATGGCGATGTAACGAAACTGAACGAGGCGTTTCTGCTGGAGGGCGCCGCGGCGGAGGACGGCAAGCTGCTGTTCCCGAAGCTCTACAAAGCCTTCGTAGAAAAGGACATGAGCCTGCTGGAGGTCAATCCGCTGATCGTCATGAAGGACGGTCATCTGCGCGTGCTCGATGCCAAGGTCTCCTTCGACAACAACGCGCTCTTCCGCCATCCCGACATCATGGAACTGCGCGATGAGACGGAAGAGGACGCAAAGGAAATCGAGGCCTCCAAACACGACCTTGCCTATATCGCCCTCGACGGCGATATCGGCTGCATGGTCAATGGCGCGGGCCTTGCCATGGCGACCATGGACATCATCAAGCTTTACGGCGCCTCACCTGCCAACTTCCTTGATGTGGGCGGCGGTGCCTCCAAGGAGAAGGTGACGGCCGCCTTCAAGATCATTACCTCCGATCCGAACGTGAAGGGCATCCTGGTCAACATTTTCGGCGGTATCATGCGCTGCGACGTGATCGCCGAGGGTGTGGTGGCCGCCGTGAAGGAGGTGGGCCTTGAAGTTCCCCTCGTGGTTCGCCTGGAGGGCACGAACGTTCAGAAGGGCAAGCAGATCATCAACGAATCGGGCCTCAACGTCATCGCCGCCGATGATCTCGACGATGCCGCCCAGAAAATCGTCAAGGCAGTGAAGGGGTAGGAGAATGCCGAGCCGATGGTTGTTGCAGCCTTCGCGCTGTTGATCATCTATCCGTTGGTTTCTTCTGTTTGAATAACGTCCGAACCCTGGTGCGGCTGCGATCATGATCGCTTGTGCTATCGGATTGCTGGCACAAATCCGGATGGAAACCTGTCTGTCTGGGGATGCAAGCCGTTTTTGCCAAGATGGCAATGCAATTGCTGCCGGCCTCTTTGGTATTTTCATTATGGCCCATCTGCTTTGCGGCATGACGGCTGGCATTGGATTGCTCTATTTCAAATTATCACCGGTGGAAAAGGAACCAAGAGAATCTTCGAGTTGACGGTTCAGGCCACACATATTATGTGTAACACAGGATATGTGTGGAGTGACAATGCCCAAGAACCTCACCCTCGCAATTGATGAAGACCTGCTCGACAAGGCGCGGGTTCTTGCTGCCATGCGCCGCACCAGCGTTAATGAAATGGTGCGGGAATTTCTAAAGCGGTCTGTCGATGATGCTGTCGAGCAGGACGAGGCGACCGAAACATTGCTGAAGTTGGCACGGGAGAGCGAGGCTGATTTCGGCAGCGGACCTTTCGTCAGAGAAGACGCTTATTCAGGGGCGCGCAGATTTGATCGCTGGCGCTGAAGTTTTCGTTGATACGAATATCCTGCTCTATGCCGCAGGAGGCCGCTTGCATGCGCCAAAAAAGCATGCCCGTGCGCTGGAAATCCTGACCGAGCCTTTCGGGGTTTCGGCACAGGTGCTTGCGGAGTTTTACACCAACGCTATCAGAAAAGGACCCCATCCGCTGTCGCCGGAAATAGCGCGTCAGTGGGTCGCCAATCTTGCCCGCAAACCATGTCAGATTGTCGATGCCAATCTGGTGCGGGAAGGCATCAATCTCTCGCAGCGCTTTGAATTGTCCTACTGGGATGGGGCAATCATCGCAGCAGCAGCACGGCTCGGCTGTAAGTGCATCTACACCGAAGATCTGAACAACGGACAGGCCTATGGTGCTGTCACGGTCATCAACCCGTTCATTTGAACCGAAAATCCGGAGTTTTCTATTCTCATGTCCATTCTCATCAACAAAGACACCAAGGTTCTCGTTCAGGGCCTGACCGGCAAGACCGGAACCTTTCACACCGAACAGGCGCTGGCCTATCACGGCACGCAGATGGTCGGCGGTATCCACCCCAAGAAGGGCGGCTCCACCTGGACTGCCGGCGAGGGAGCAGGTGAAGCTGCGGGAACCGAACTGCCAATCTTTGCCACCGTCAAAGAGGGCAAAGAGGCGACCGGCGCCAATGCTTCAGTGGTCTACGTGCCGCCGGCAGGCGCTGCGGCTGCCATCGTCGAGGCGATCGATGCCGGCATCGAGCTGATCATCTGCATCACCGAGGGCATTCCGGTTTCCGACATGGTGAAAGCCAAGGCTCATTTGGACAAATCGAATTCCCGCCTGATCGGCCCCAACTGCCCCGGCGTATTGACGCCGGAAGAGTGCAAGATCGGCATCATGCCGGGCAACATCTTCAAGAAAGGCTCGGTTGGCGTCGTATCGCGTTCCGGTACGCTGACCTATGAAGCCGTCTTTCAGACCACCAATATCGGGCTTGGCCAGACAACAGCTGTGGGCATTGGCGGCGATCCGGTAAAGGGTACCGAATTCATCGATGTGCTGGACATGTTCCTGGACGACGACGCAACAGAATCGATCATCATGATTGGCGAGATCGGTGGCTCCGCGGAAGAAGCTGCCGCCGAATGGCTGACTGAACAGGCCAAAAAGGGCCGCAGAAAACCGGTTGCCGGTTTCATCGCCGGCCGTACCGCTCCGCCCGGCCGCACCATGGGCCATGCCGGGGCGGTGATTTCCGGCGGCAAGGGCGGTGCCGAGGACAAGATTGCGGCCATGGAAGCTGCCGGTATCGTCGTGTCCGATTCGCCTGCCAAACTGGGTGAAACGCTGTTGACAGCAATCGAGCGCTTCAACAGTTGAACGATGCAGCGCAGATACTGATAAGAACCACGCCTCTTGGGGTGCGGTTCTTTGCTGATCCAGTCCATGTTCAACAAACTTGATTTTTGTTGAACATGCGATCGGTCCTGTTTCCTCAACACACCATTGCCGCTGCTTGTCATGTCCAATTGTCAGACGTTTGGATGCCGAATGTCTGGTCGGGGTTCCTGATGTTCGCCATCTTTCTCTCCAACGCCATTGAAAGCGCGGTGGCGATAATTTAAACGATTGAATTAGCTGTCTTCAGGCATTTACCTTCTCCAACCCAAAAGCCATTCATGAAACGCGACAACTATACCAAGATCATAGCCACCATCGGCCCTTCCAGTTCCGACTACAAAACCATCAAGGCGCTGTTCAAGGCGGGCGTGGACGTGTTCCGCCTGAATTTTTCCCATGGCACCCATGAAGATCATGCCGAGCGCCACGCCACCATTCGCAAAATCGAGGAAGAGGAGGGCAGGCCGATCGGTATCCTGGCCGACATGCAGGGGCCGAAACTGCGCATCGGTACGTTTCATCGCGGCCAGGAAACGTTGAAGCGCGGCCAGAAGATCGAACTGCATCTTTCCAAATTCGTCGGTGACGTCACCAAGGTAAGCCTGCCGCACAAGGAGATTTTCGCCGCCATCAAGCCCGGCGAGGATCTGCTGGTTAATGATGGCCGTCTGCGTCTCAAGGTGGAGGAAAACGACGGAAAGGTAATCACGGCAAAGGCCGTAAACGGCGGGATGATTGCCGACCGCAAGGGCGTGAACGTGCCAGGCACGGTACTGCCCATCAATATCCTGACGAAGAAGGATCGCGAGGATCTGGAATTCGCCCTGTCCCTGGGTGTGGAGTGGATTGCCTTGTCCTTTGTCCAGACGCCCGATGACATCCACAAGGCACGTCATATCATAAAGGGCCGCGCCCGCCTTCTGGCGAAGATTGAAAAACCGTCGGCGGTCAATAATCTCAACGGCATTGTCGGACTGGCCGATGCGGTCATGGTTGCCCGGGGTGATCTTGGTGTGGAGATGCCCGCAGAGCACGTGCCGCAGATTCAGAAGAAAATCATCACTGCCTGCCGCCGGGAGGGCAAGCCGGTAATCGTGGCAACGCAGATGCTGGAATCGATGATTTCAGAACCCGTTGCCACCAGGGCAGAGGCCTCTGACGTTGCCAATGCAGTTTATGCCGGTGCCGATGCGGTCATGCTGTCGGGGGAAACGGCAGCCGGAAAATACCCGGTGGAAGCGGTACGGACCATGGAACGCATCGTCGATGCCACCGAACGCGATCCTGACTTTGACAACATCCTGCACGCAACGCCAATGGAGATCGAGGAAAACGACAGCGACGCCATCGCATCTGCCGCCTGCGATGTCGCGCGCACCAGGGGATGTGCGGCGATCTCCACCTTTACCAAAACCGGTTCGACGGTCCGCCGCGTATCGCGCTTGCGCACTCTTGTTCCCGTGCTGGGGCTGACCCCCGATGCAACCGTGGCGCGGCAGTTGTGCCTGACCTGGGGTGTACACAGCGTCAAGACACGGGACGATGTCGAGAATTTCTCCGACATGGTCGGCAAGTCAACGCGCATTGCCCGGCGTGAGAAGCTGGCGAAGAACGGCGACAGGGTGGTGATTACCGCTGGCGTGCCGTTCGGCACGGCCGGAAGCACCAACATTCTGCGCGTTGCCGTTGTCGGCGAGCACGAACATAGCGGCGAGAAATTCCGCTGACGATTTAGCCTGAGTAGTTAGGAAACGCGGTTGCGCTCTACCGTCAGATGGGGAAAGCCGCTATCGGTCCTGGCGGCGATATCGCCGGTTACCGCTTCTTTCCAGCGATAACCCACCACAGCCCCCTTGCTTGCACCGGTGATGGTGTTGTCGGCGATGTGGGTCGCACCGGCACCTTCCACCACGCTGACATAGATGCCGGTTTTCGAGCCGCGAATGACATTGGACGATGCCACCAGATCGCGCAGATACGGGCCCCATCCAAGCATCAGGCCGAAGTTCCTGGCATTCTCGATCACATTGCCGGTTACCACCGTGTCGGCTTCTGCCGAGATGCCCTCAAACCACAGATGATCGCCATCCTCATAAGGCGGCGGTGTGTCGATGTTGCGGATCAGGTTGCCGGAAACCACGGCCAGCCGTCCGCCCTGCAGGAAGTTGGCGAGCGATATGCCGCGTGCTCCGCCATCAATGATGTTGGAGGAGATCACCGCTCCCTCGAATTCGAACTCCGAATAGATCGCCGTTTCGCCCGAGCGCAGGCAGGTGTTCGAACTGATCTGCACGCCGCTTCCCGCATTGGAGCGGATTGCCGAAAAGGCGCAATCGGTAACATGGTTGTCGGCGATCATCACATTGGCGGCCCTGAAAACATTGATGCCGTTGCCCCATTGGCCTGTGCCGCCATTGAGCGCGCCAATGCGTGATATGCGGTTGCCGCGTACCAGCGTGCCGTCTTCGCCCGGTGTCCAGCGGTGCACCAGAATGCCGCCATTGACACAGTCGCTCACCTCGTTGGAGAGGATTGACAGGCCGTGGTTTTCAAACCCGTATATGCCGCAGTCACCACCTGCACCGGTCACCTTGCTGCGTTCGATACGCCCGGCCGAGCGGTCGATCTGAATGCCTTTTTCGATGCTGCCGACCACAAGACAGTTGTCGACCACGGCATGATCGACATTTGTCAGGCGAAGGGCTGCCTCGGCATAGGAATGCAATCCCCGGTTAGCGCCATCGAGCACCAGACCGGTCAGTTCCACATGGGAGCCGTTCTCGCCGATGATGAAATGCCCATTGCCCGAATAAATCAGCCGCGAAGCGCCCGGTACTCCCATCAGCCGCGTATTGGCCGGCAGGAGGATGTTGGAGACGAAGTAGTTTCCCGGCGGCAGGAAAACGGGTTTGTTCTCGCTTGCCGCTTTGTCCAGGATCGACTGGAAAAGGCGGCTCTGGTCGTCAATGGCGCCAGGGCGCAGGCCCAGTTCGTTGGCATTGGCGGTCCCGCGCAGTTCAGCCAGCGAAAAAAGCGTGTCGCCGGCTTCGCTGTCGGCTGTATTTGCAGCAGAAGGAGTCAGCAATGGCGCTGCCATCGCCGGCGTGGCGGCCAGGGCTGCAAGAAACTTTCTCCGATTGGTACGCATAAAACACCTTCTTCCCTGCGGGCCTGTATCTGAAGGGCAAGCTGCAGGAACCGTGCCAGCTGCAATTGCCCCCGTTTCCACGCAAAAGTCTCGATATGGAACAGTTTTGAAGGCGTTGTTCCCACAGCGGGAGCAAGCAAAACCAAGCCTGCCGATTGCGGCGCTTCCAGCCATGGCCTATATCCGGGGCGACACAGATTCACGCGGTTTGCCGAGTGCTGCGCAAACCCGCAAGGGGAGAGACTTCATGCTGGAAGAAGGCCGTATCTATCTGGGAACCAGCCGCAATCCTGATGATTCGATCAACAAGGGCGAATATCTTGAATTGAAATATGCCAACCGGCACGGCCTTGTGACCGGTGCCACCGGTACCGGCAAGACGGTCTCGCTGCAGATTCTGGCTGAAGGCTTTTCCAACGCTGGCGTGCCGGTGTTCTGCGCCGATGTGAAAGGCGATGTTTCCGGCCTTGGCGCAAAGGGTGTTGAAAAGGATTTTCTGGCAAAGCGCGCCGACACCATCGGTTTCGACGATTACGAGTTTCAGGAGTTCCCGGTCATCTTCTGGGATCTGTTCGGAGAAAAGGGCCACCAGGCGCGCACCACAATTTCCGAGATGGGGCCGCTGATTCTCTCCCGTCTCATGGATCTGAGCGAAACCCAGGAAGGCATTCTCAACATGGCCTTCAAGATCGCCGACGATGAAGGCCTTCTGCTTCTCGATCTGAAGGATTTGCGCTCCCTGCTTTCCAACATGGCCGACCGGCGCAAGGAACTGAACGACGAATACGGCCTGGTTTCCACCCAGTCGATCGGTGCGATCCAGCGTCAGTTGCTGGTAATCGAACAACAGGGTGGCGAGGCGTTTTTCGGCGAACCGGCCCTTGATATCCGTGATCTGATGCGCACCACACGCGATGGCCGCGGCGCAGTCAGCATTCTGGCTGCCGACAAGCTGATGTCCTCACCACGGCTTTATGCCACTTTCCTGCTCTGGCTGTTGTCCGAGCTGTTCGAGGAACTGCCCGAGGTCGGCGATCCCGACAGGCCGAAGCTGGTCTTCTTCTTCGACGAGGCTCACCTGCTGTTTGACGAGGCACCCAAAGTGCTGATCGAAAAGGTCGAACAGGTCGTCAAGCTGATCCGTTCCAAGGGGGTAGGGGTGTTTTTCGTCACCCAGAACCCACTGGACATTCCCGATGCGGTCTTGTCGCAGCTTGGCAACCGGGTTCAGCATGCGCTCAGGGCGTATACACCGCGGGAGGCAAAGGCGGTCAAGACGGCAGCCGATACCTTCCGCCCCAACCCTGCCTTTGACGCCGAAGACGTGATCAAAAATCTCGGCGTCGGCGAGGCGCTGGTTTCCACCCTGGAGTCAAAGGGTATTCCTTCCATCGTGCAGCGCACGCTGATCCGCCCGCCCTCCTCGCGCCTTGGACCGCTGGATGAGCGCGAGCGCAAGGACCTCATGGGCGTGAGCCCGGTCGCAGGCGAATACGACAGGGATATCGATCGCGAATCGGCCTATGAGGTGTTGCAGGAGCGCGCCGAAAAGGCAGCGAAAGAGGAAGCCGAGCGCAAGAAGCGCGAGGAATACGAATACAAGCAGAAGAAGAAAACCCGTTCCTCCGGGCGCAAGCGGCAATCGGTAACCGAAGCTGCCGTCAAGTCGATTGCCCGCTCCGTGGCAAGTTCCCTCGGCCGGGCGCTGGTACGGGGCATTCTCGGCAGCCTGAAGCGCTGATCAGCTTTTGAGAAGTCCGGTCAGATCCTTCAGCACGCGGCTTGGCTCAAGATCGGTGTATTCGTCCGGCTGGCCCGTCCGGTTGACCCAGGCGCAATCGAATCCGAAAGCGGTTGCCCCGGCAATATCCCAGCGGTTGGACGACTGGAAACTTACCCGCTCCCGCTCGATCTTCCAGTAGTCGGTGACCATCCGGTAGGTTTCCGGCGATGTCTTGAACACCATAAGCGGATGGACGGAAAAGACCTCGTCCAGCAGGTCTTCAAGACCGGCGGAAGCAACCGCACTGTTGAGCATGTCGGGCGAACCGTTGGAAAGAATGGCAGTCCTTGCCCCGTTTTCCTTCAGGGTCTTGAGCACGCCTGGAACCTCGCTGTAGCAGTCAAGCGCCATATAGGCATCCAGCAATGCCTTGCGGGCTTCCTTGTTGGTATCGGGAACGCTTGCAAGTGCGAAATCCAGGGCTTCTTCGGTGAGCGACCAGAAATCCCGGTATTTGCCCATGCTTGAGCGGGTCCAACTGTATTCAAGCTGCTTGTTGCGCCAGATTTCCGAAACCCGCGCTGCATTTTTTCCGACCTTTCCGGCGTGACGGGCAACGGCGGAATGAACGTCAAACAGCGTGCCATAGGCATCGAACACATAACAGGTGTAGGCCATGAAACCTCCTGGCATATCTTGCGGGTTCGGAAGATCGCGTATTCCCGGTACCAATACAAGCAACGAATTGGCCGGAAAAGCGTTGCATCAGTGACGGCCTGTGCCTAGATTCACAGGGACGCGCCGAGCGCCGCAAGGCGGCAAACCCATTTAACAACAGGAGAATTCAATGTCTTTCGAATTGCCCGATCTTCCCTATGCCTATGATGCGCTGGACCCTTTCATGTCTGCTGAAACGCTTGAATTTCACCATGACAAGCACCATCAGGCCTATGTCACCAACGGCAACAAGCTGCTGGCCGATTCAGGCCTGGACGGCAAAAGCCTGGAAGAAATCGTCAAGGAAAGCTACGGCGAAAATCCCGGCCTCTTCAACAATGCCGGCCAGCATTACAACCACATCCATTTCTGGAAATGGATGAAGAAGGATGGCGGTGGCGGGGCTTCCAAAATCCCCGGCAATCTGCTCAAGGCAATCGAAAGCGATCTTGGTGGTTACGACAAGATGCGCGAGGATTTCATGAACGCCGGCGCAACCCAGTTCGGTTCCGGCTGGTGCTGGCTTGCGGTCAAGGACGGCAAGCTGGAAATCATGAAAACCCCCAATGGCGAAAATCCGCTTATTCACAAGGCCAGCCCCATTCTCGGCTGCGATGTCTGGGAGCATTCCTATTACATCGACTACCGCAATGCGCGGCCGAAATACCTGGAAGCGTTCGTGGACAGCCTCGTTAACTGGGAGTATGCGGCGGAAATGTTCGAGTCCGCCACGTCCTGAGAAAATCTATAAAACCAGGCTGATGAAGACCCGGACCGGATTCGAACCGGCCCGGGTTTTTCTTTGTTCGCAGTTCATTGACAAAGTGTTGAACATACGGCGCCCGGCAACTGTGTTACCCTTCCCCATCGGCAGGAAACTCGCCGTTGGGGGATTAGTGCGCCGGCATTCTTGCTGGCGGGAAAACAAGCTGTGGCAGGCACCGCCTGTCCATCAATGGGAGCATGAAATGAAAAAACTGGTAGTTGCGTCCATCCTGACGGCAACCCTCACCGCCGGCGCTGCCATCGCAGCGTCCCATGGCGCCGATCCGATTGCCACCCGCAAGAACGGCATGCAGGGCGTTGGTCTTGCCATGGGCACCCTTGCAGCAATGGCGAAGGGAGAAGCACCGTTCAACGAAAAATCGGCCCTGTCGGCGCTGAAACTGATGAACTATGTTGCTGCAACTTTCGAGCAGCATTTTCCTGAGGGTTCCAACAGTGGCGGCGATACCACCGCTGCACCGAAAATCTGGGAGGACATGGCCGGGTTCAAGGCCGCAGTGGCAAAACTCCAAACCGATACGGCTGCCGCCATTGAAGCAGCGCCCGCATCGGCGGAAGCACTGGGTCCGATCATGGGTTCTGTGGGAGGCAACTGCAAATCCTGCCACGAAAGCTTCCGTGTAAAGAAATGATCGAATACCCTGCTATGATGCACGCCCATTGAGCAGGATAATGATCATGATGAAAAAACTGATTGCCGCTGCGCTGCTGATTGGCGTGGCGGCACTTGCCGTCTTCTGGTGGCTGTCCGCACCGGCAGCGCTGAGCGAAGAGCAGCGTGCAAGCCTCACCGAAGGTGATGCTGCTGCCGGTGAAACAATGTTCTGGGCGGGCGGCTGCGGCTCCTGCCATGCGGAAAAATCTGCCAAGGGCGATGCCAAGAAATTGCTGGGTGGCGGACACCGGCTCAACACCCCGGCAGGCATTTTCGTCACGCCGAACATCTCGCCCGATGGAGAAACCGGCATCGGCAACTGGACCCTGGAGCAGTTCGCCAATGCCATGTGGAATGGCGTCTCACCCGGTGGCAGGCACTATTATCCTTCCTTTCCCTATTCGTCCTATATTCGGATGACCGGCGAAGATATCTCGAACCTGTTTGCCTATCTGAAGACGCTGGAGCCTGTTTCGCGCGCCAACGAACCCCACGACCTGCCACTGCCGCTGAACTTCCGCCGTGGCATCGGCCTGTGGAAGACGGCTTTTCTGGATGCGGCACCGGTCAAGCAGGATATCGATGCGGACGAAATGCTGCTGCGCGGCCGCTATCTGGTGGAAGGACCGGGCCATTGCGGCGAATGCCACACCCCGCGCACGGTCTTTGGTTTTGGCGGCATGGACGAAAGCCGCTGGCTTGCCGGTGGCCCGGCACCGGAGGGCGATGGAAAAATCCCCAACATCACTCCCCATGAAAAGGGCTTGGAAAGCTGGAGTGCCGGCGACATCGCAAGCTATCTGGAATCAGGGTTTACCCCCGATTTCGATTCGGTCGGTGGCACCATGGTCTCCGTCCAGGAAAACATGGCCAGGCTGAGCAAGGAGGATCGCGCCGCGATTGCAGCCTATCTCAAGGCGATTCCTGCTGTAGGCAACTAGAGCGTGTCCGGTTTAAATTAAAGCAGTTTGCATGGATGGATTTTTCGTTTCCGGCAAGGAGAACACCGCAGCGCGGTGCCTTGCCACCTCGCGAGGATTTCGACGAAGCCAGAACGCAAAAGACACCACAGCCGGGCACTTAACATCATGAATGTATCGGGTTTTCTGCAATCGTTTGAACCTGGTTCCCTGCCCTTCGGGCAGCGTCGGAAAATACTGACAGTGCCTGCACTGCGTCGCATTTTCCTCCTTGCCGAAGACCAAACTCCCGGCGCTCAAACGATTCCATTTAAGCCGGACACGCTCTAGGCGATTTTGCCGCCGGCCAGTCCGGTCACTTTCAGCGCAAAGGCCTGGGAGCGCGCGGCGTCTTCCAGCGCTGCAAACCGGCCCGACTTTCCAAAGTGCCCCGATTGCATGTTGGTGCGCAGCATCAAAATATTGTCGTCGCGCTTCATGGTCCGCAGCTTCGCGACCCATTTTGCCGGTTCCCAATAGGTAACGCGCGGATCTGAAACACCGGCGGTCACCAGCATCGGCGGATATTCCTGTGCGGTGATATTGTCATAGGGTGAATAGGAGCGGATATCGTTGAAAGCCTCCACGCTTTCGATCGGATTGCCCCACTGCGACCATTCGCCGGGCGTCAGCGGCAGGCTGTCATCCAAAATGGTGTTGAGCACATCGACGAACGGAACATCGGCGATGACACCGGCAAACACTTCCGGGGCCATGTTGACGCTGGCGCCAACCAGCAGCCCGCCGGCAGAACCGCCCTGGATGATGATCTGCCCGGGATCGGCAAACTTCTGATCGCTCAGCGCTTTGGCAGAGGCGATGAAATCGTGGAAGGAATTGGGCTTCTTGCCGAATTTGGCAGCTTCATACCAGGCACGGCCCTTTTCCTGCCCGCCCCGCACATGGGCAATCGCGTAGACGAACCCGCGATCGACCAGTGACAGCCGGTTGGTCTGAAAGCCTGCCGGCATCGACATGCCATAGGAGCCATAGCCGTAGAGCAGGCAGGGCGCTGTGCCGTCGACGGGTGTGGAACGGTGATGCAGGACCGTAACGGGAACCTGTGCCCCGTCATGGGATGCCGCCGTGATGCGGCGCGTCACATAGTCCTTTGGGTCATGGCCTGAAGGAACTTCCTGTTCCTTCAGCAGCGTGCGCTCGCCACTTGCCAGATCATAGTCATAGGTCTGTGAGGGGGTCGTTGGCGAGGAATAGGTAAAGCGGAATACATCGTTGTCGAAATCGGGCAGGGCGGAAACGCCGAGCGCATAGGCTTCCTCGTCGAAGGCAACGGAGTTCGTGCGCCCGTCCGCACCCATGAAGCAGATGCGGGGCAGGGCATTTTCCCGTTCCATCCAGATCAGCCAGTGCCTGTAGGCATCGATGGAAAGAAGCTGCCGTCCCTGCTTGTGCGCGATGACGTCTTTCCAGTTGCCGATACCGGGGGCATCAACCGGGGCTTCGACGATCTTGAAGTCTTCTGCGCCGTCTGCATTGGTCAGGATGACAAACCGGCCGTCCTGATGTTCGACGGAATATTCCAAACCCTCTGTCCTTGGCGTTATCACGGAAAGGCCGGCATCCGGTTTGGCCGCCGGAACGAACATTACTTCGTCCTGGTCGTTCATCCCCGCATGGATGAAGATGAAGTCGCCCGAACGCGACCGCCCGACGCTGCAGTAAAAGCGGGGGTCTTTTTCCTCGTATACCAGAACATCCTTCGCCGGGTCGGTTTTCAGCCGGTGGCGGAAAACCTTGCTCGGCCGGTGGTTTTCGTCGATGCGGGTATAAAACAGCGTTTCATCGTCCGCCCAGGCCACCGAACCCACATCGGCAATGCCGGTGCCGGTATCTTCGGTTGATCCTGCCGGGCGAAACTTCAGCTGGAAATATTCAGACCCTCTGGTGTCGCTGCTCCAGGCAAGCATTGAATGTCCGGGGCTGACTTCCGCGCTGCCAAGCTGGAAATACTCGTGTTTTGCCGCTTCTGCGGACACATCAATCAGAATCTCCTCCTCGTCCCCCTTTTGCGATGTGCGGAAAAACACCGGATGCTCGGCTCCTTGCGCGTAGCGCCAGCCATATTTGTACGGACCATCGGGAACCGGAACGGAACTGTCGTCTTCCTTGATGCGTCCGCGCATTTCGGCAATCAGCGCCTTCTGAAGGTCTCCGGTATCGGCCATTGCCTTTTCAAAATAGGCGTTTTCAGCTTCAAGATACGCCTTGATGGGGTCTGGCAGTTTATCCGGCTCGCGCAGGGCTTCCTGCCAGTTTTCCGCTCTTAGCCAGGCATAGTCGTCACTCAGCGTGACGCCATGGACGGTTTGGGTTGTGGTGTGCCGGTCGGCGGCAGGTTCGCCGCCAATTTTCTTGAATACGTGCTTCATCGGGAGTTGCCGGAAATCGCTGTAATCGGTTGGGTTCAAAACAGGCGGGAAGGCCTGTCGCAAAGTGACTGACGGCCTAAGAACAAAACGTAGGACCAAAACATAGGGCTCCGGCGCCTGCTTCTCAAGCGGCCCGCCGTGGTCTCCGCAAATTTTCCCTCCTGCCGCCGAATCTCGTTGATCACTGCCGCTTGTGCTTGAAGCACCGCACGCCATTGACTATTACCAATGGAAGGCATTTCAAGTTAGACAGCCAGACGGGAAAGCGAAGAAGCAAGCGTTCATGATCGAAGTCAATCCGACCATCTTGTTTTTGCTTTCCCCATTTCTGGCTGCCTTGCTTTCTCCACCGCTTTTCCGGTTGATGGGTGCTGCCGCTGCCTGGGTGCTGGCGCTCATACCGCTTGCCGTGTTCATCCATCTTGCCGGTTACGTTCCACAGGTTGCTTCCGGCGAAGCTTTCACGATGGGGCTGTCCTGGGCGCCTTCGCTCGGGGTCAACCTGTCCTATTTTCTTGATGGTCTCAGCCTGATCTTCGCGCTGCTGATTTCCGGCATAGGAACGCTGATCATCCTTTATGCCGGCGGCTATCTGAAAGGCCATCCCCAGCACGGCCGCTTTGTCGCTTATCTGTTTTTGTTCATGGGTTCGATGCTGGGCGTGGTGACGGCGGACAACCTGATTGCCCTGTTCATCTATTGGGAACTGACCTCGATCACCTCCTTTCTGCTGATCGGATTTGATCACAACCGGATGGCATCCAGAAGGGCGGCAATGCAGGCGCTGGTGGTCACGGGCGGGGGCGGCCTTGCGCTGCTGGCTGGGGTCGTCGTGCTGAACCTTGCCACCGGCATGAACGAGTTGTCGCTCATTCTCGCCAGCGGCGAAACATTGCGCGAAAGCCCGTTCTACTTGCTGATTTTCTGGCTGGTGGTGGCGGGCGCATTCACCAAGTCCGCGCAGTTCCCGTTTCACTTCTGGCTTCCCAATGCGATGGAGGCTCCAACGCCGGTCTCCGCCTATCTGCATTCGGCAACCATGGTGAAGGCCGGTGTCTATCTGTTGATGCGGATGAACCCGGTCCTGGGCGAAACACCGGTCTGGGAGACGGTGCTGCCGGTGTTCGGCACGGCAACCCTGCTGGTGGGAACCTTGCTGGCCATACGCCAGACCGATCTCAAGCTGATGCTTGCCTATACCACCGTTGCCTCCCTCGGCCTGCTGGTCATGCTGACCGGGTTCGGCAGTGAGAAGGCGATAGAAGCTGCGGTCTATTACCTGTTTGCCCATGCCCTGTTCAAGGGCGCGCTGTTCATGGTCGCCGGCCTGATCGATCATGAAACAGGCACACGCGACATCCGCCAGTTGGGCGGCCTGCGCAGCGCAATGCCGATCACCTTTGCTGCTGCCGCCCTTGCCGCCCTGTCCATGGCCGGCCTGCCACCCTTTGTCGGCTTCATGGCGAAGGAGGAGATCTACGCCGCCATCGCCGCCGGCGATCCCTGGCCTTTGGCCATCACCGCATTGACGGTTGTGGGCAACGCCTTGATGCTGGTGATCGCCGCAGCCGTTGCGATCCTACCTTTTCTGGGAAAATCGGTTAAAACCCCCAAACATGCCCATGAGGGCCCGGTTTTGTTGTGGCTTGGGCCGGTCGTTCTTGCGGTCTGCGGACTGGTTTCCGCCGTGCTGTCGGGAAAGACCAATCATCTGATCATTTCGCCGATGTCCAGCGCGGTGGCCGGCAGCGAAGTGCACGCCCATGCGGCAATTGCCCTGCACATCGGAATACCGCTGCTGCTGTCGGTGATTACCATTGCGCTGGGGGTTGTGTTGTTCCTGCAGCTTTCCCGCTCGCGCGATGCAATGGCTGCAGCCCTGCGCGGCATCGGCTGGGGTCCGGACCACGGTTTCGACCAGTTCATGAAAGGGCTGGTGTCGGGTTCGGCCGCCATTACGCGCGTCATCCAGAACGGGCGCCTGGAAGGCTACATGACCACGGTGTTTTTCGTCTTCGGTGCTGCCGTCTGGTTCAGCTTGTATACCTACGGAGAACTGCCGGACTTCCCGCAATTCGTTGCACCAACCTTCTATGAAGCCGGCATTTTCCTGCTTGCCCTGCTGGGACTTGGCGCGGTGATCTATGCCCATGACCGCCTGACGGCCATCGTGTCCCTCGGCATTCAGGGGTTCTCTGTTGCCGTGATCTTCATCCTGTTCGGTGCGCCCGATCTCGCCTTTACCCAATTCATGGTCGAGACGCTCTCGGTTGTCATCCTTGCCCTGGTGATGACCCGCCTGACGCTCAACAAGACCGACCATCGCCCGTTCGGCGAAAAATCCTTCGACATCACCGTGGCCTCAATTGCAGGTTCGGGATTTGCCGTGCTCATGCTGGCCGTTCTTCAGGTGCCGTTCGATCCGCGCCTGTCCGAGTTCTTCAGCGCCTATAGCCGGGTTGTTGCCCATGGCCGGAACATCGTCAACGTCATCATCGTGGATTTCCGGGGACTGGATACGCTGGGTGAAATCGCGGTCGTCATGATCGCAGGCCTCGGCATCATCGCCCTGATCCGCGTCAAGGCGCGCCAGCCCAGATCGGAGGCGGAAGGATGAACACCGTAATCTTCCGCACCGCCGCGCCCTACCTGACGGCACTGATGGTGATCTTTTCGATCTTCATCCTTCTGCGCGGCCACAACGATCCTGGTGGCGGTTTCATCGGAGGACTGATTGCCGCTTCCGCCTTTGCCATTTACGGCATCGCCAATGGAGTGGCGCCGGTGCGGCGTGCGCTCTACTTCCACCCGATCACGCTTGCCGGTTTCGGCCTGTTTATCGCCACGCTTGCAGGCATTCCCTCACTGTTTGCCGGGGTGCCTTTCCTGACCGGCCTGTGGACCTATCCTCGGATATTCGGCTTCGAACTGGCGCTGTCGACACCGCTGGTATTCGACATCGGGGTCTATTTCGTCGTGGTTGGTGCGATTACGGCAATCGCCCTTACCCTGGAAGAAAGGCACGAGGGCTGATGGAAATCTATCTTGCGCTCCTCGTCGGCTGTTTCTTCATCGTCAGCATCTATCTGCTGCTGTCGAAATACGTCATCCGCATTCTGCTCGGCGTCGCCATTCTCAGCAATGCCGTAAACCTGCTCATTTTCACCGCCGGAAGGCTGAACCGCGAGGTGCCGCCAATCATCCCCGAAGCGCTACAGGTGCCAGCCGAGGCAACGGCCAATCCGCTGCCCCAGGCGCTGATCCTGACGGCGATTGTCATTTCCTTCTCCTTTTTCGCCTTTCTGCTGGTGCTTGGATTCCGTTCGTTCCAGGATCTCAACACCGACGATACCGACAACATGCGCTTTGCCGAGCCGGTGGACCCGCCACCGCCGCCCGAAGGCTATTAGGAGCGTTTCATGGCAGGTGATAGCGGCAAAACAATCGATCTGACCGGTGTGATGGTGGAGGCTACGCTTCAGCCCGCCGACTATCTTGTCGTCGCCCCGGTCGTTATTCCCATCTTGTTCGGCGCGCTGCACCTGATGCTCAGAAACCGTTCCGTCAATCACGGTTTCATGGCCATTCTCGGCATGGCGCTTCTGACGCTGGCGACCTTCGGCCTGCTGCAGCGCGTGCTGGAAACCGGCCCGGTCACCATGACCATGGGCAGATGGCTGCCGCCATTCGGCATTTCCTTTTCCGTTGATGTCGCCGGTGCGCTGCTGGCCTTTACCAGTGCACTCATTGCGCTTGGTGGCGCGGTGTATGGCGCAGCGACCGCGACAGCGCTCGAAACGCGCTATGGGTTTTATCCCTTCTTCATGCTGATGATGGCCGGCGTATCAGGCGCTTTTCTCACCGGCGATGTCTTCAATCTTTACGTCTGGTTCGAGGTCCTGCTGATCTCATCCTTCGGCATGATCGTTCTGGGAAGCGAGCAGCGCCAGCTCGACGGCACCATGAAATATGCGTTCCTCAACCTGGTCGCGACGACCATGTTTTTGGTGGCGACAGGCCTGCTTTACGGCACGCTGGGCACGCTCAACATGGCCGATATCTGGCAGAAGCTGAACGCGTCCGGAGAAGTGCGCGGGCCGGTGATGACAATTGCCGTGCTCTATTTTCTGGCATTTGCCATGAAGGCGGCTGCCTTTCCGCTCAATTTCTGGCTTCCGGCCTCCTATCACACACCGAAATACCTCGTCTCTGCCCTGTTTGCAGGACTGCTGACCAAGGTGGGCGTTTATGCGCTGCTGAGAATTTCCCTGATGCTGTTTTCCGACCAGCGCGACCAGTTGGCATTGTTCATGGCCTGGGTGGCGGCACTGACCATGCTGATCGGTGTACTGGGCGCCCTGGCACAGCGCGAGGTGCGCCGGGTGCTGGGCTATCTGGTGATCTCGGGCATCGGTACCATGCTGGCGGGTCTGGCCATCGGCAGCCAGACCGCAGTCGCCGGCGTGCTGGTCTACGCCGTTCACTCCATGATCGTCATGGCAGCATTGTATCTGGCAGCCGGTATCATGAACCGGCTTTCCGGCAGCGCGGACATGGCAGGCGGCGGTGGTCTGTATGCTGCCTCACCCATGCTTGCCGGTGCATTTTTGATCCTCGCCTTTTCGGTTTCCGGCCTGCCGCCAACATCCGGGTTCTGGGGCAAGTTCGTCCTCGTGAAATCGGCGCTCGAAGTGGGAGCCTGGTGGCTTGCCTTTGTGATCCTGCTCAGCGGGCTCCTGACGACCATCGCCATTTTCAGGGTCTGGACCTTCGCCTTCTGGCGCGGCGGGCCGGAAGGAACCCCCGACGGTGCGGAGGGCTGGACGGTGAACGCGCTGGATGCGAAATTCCGGTTGCACGCCGCGCTTACCGTTGGTGTGCTCACGGCAATGACCTTTGCGCTGGGCCTAGCACCGGAGATGCTGCTTTCTGCCGCTGCTGATGGCGCGCGCAGCCTGCTTTACCCAATGTCCTATGTCGATTCGGCATTCGGAGGTGTCAGCCAATGAACATTCTGCTGATCAACGTGCTGCTGATGCTGGCCTGGGGGGCAATGACCGGCTCCTTTGCGGAGATCAACCTGTTTTTCGGCTTCATACTGGGATTCTTTGCGATTTGGCTGATCCGCGAACAGCTCGGCACCGGGGGGTATTTTGGCCGCCTTACGCGCCTGACACTGCTGTTTTTGCTTTTCTTGAAGGAATTGACATTGTCGGCCCTGCGGGTCGCCATGCTGGTGTTGCAGCCGAAGATGAAGACCAAGCCCGGAATTTTCGCCTTTCCGCTGACCGTCGACAGGGACTTTGAAATCGCGCTGTTGGCCAATCTGATCACGCTCACCCCGGGAACCCTTTCGGTGGATGTCTCTACCGACCGGAAATTTCTTTATGTTCATGCCATCGATTGTTCGGACATCGAAAGTGCGAAAGCCGACATCGCCCAGGGGTTCGAACGCCGTATACTTGAGGCTTTCAGATAGGGAGGAAATGATGGACAGCTCGGCATTTCTTGCCCTTTCAATCCAGATCGCGATGGTCCTGTTGACCCTGTCGTTCTTTGTTACCTGCTACCGTGTGGTGGCAGGGCCAACCTTGCCCGACCGCATTATGGCGCTCGACATGCTGGTGGGCGTGGTCATCGGCTTTATCGCGGTCGTGGGAGTAAAGACGGGTTATTATCTCTACGTTGATATCGCAATCGCCCTTGGTCTTGTGGGTTTCCTTGCAACCGTGGCGTTTGCCCGTTTTGTGCTGGAACGCGACATGCCGGAAGGTGACCGGGAAGAGGTTGGCAGGAAGGCAGGTGCGGAATGATCATTGAAATCGTTGCCGGTCTGCTCGTCATCGTCGGGGCTTTTTTTGCATTGGTCGCGGCCATCGGAATGGTGCGGTTGCCCGACGTATATTCGCGCATGCACGCTGCCTCGAAGGCGGGGACCGTCGGTTCCGGCCTGATGATGATTGCCCTTGCCGTGATCTCCGCTGACGGCAGCACCGCGATCCGTGCCCTTGCCGGGCTGTTCTTCTTCATTCTGACTGCGCCCATTGCCGCCCATCTACTTGCCCGGGCAGCATACAAGGTGGGGTATCCGCTTTGGCAGGGCAGCGTCGCCGATGAAATGTCGGTTCATCAACCGGTCAAGCGTGGGAAAGGCAGAAAATCGAAATAGTTCGTCAAATCAATTTTATGTTGATGCTACCGGCGAAATTACATTTCCAAGCGTGTTTATTAATACTGGCGTCGTTTTTTCTATTTTTGGATATAAATGACAATTGACATTTGGATTGTATCTTGCAAAAGCGTGTTGCGGAGTCAGTATAAGGTGATTTTGGGGGCTGATTCAGCGCGCGGCATGATGCCGGGCACCGTAAACAAAAAAACTAAAATAGCTACGGAAGCTTGACCCACATGAATGACACAATCCCCGACTCCAGAAATGACGAGTTACTAGTTGAACTTACAGCCGATGTCGTGTCGGCCTATGTTGGAAACAATCCGGTATCCACTACAGAATTGCCGGTATTGATCAGCGAGGTCCACAAGGCGCTTCGTGGTGTTGCTGCCATCGCTGCAGCGCCGCCTGCACCGGAGCTAAAGCCGGCTGTGAATCCCAAAAAATCGGTATTCCGCGATTATATTGTTTGCCTGGAAGATGGCAAAAAATTCAAATCGCTGAAGCGCCACCTGCGTTCTCATTTCGACATGTCGCCCGAAGAGTACCGGGAGAAATGGGGCCTTGCGCCGGACTATCCGATGGTTGCTCCTGCTTATTCGGAGCGCCGTTCGGCTCTGGCAAAGGAAAAAGGCCTGGGCCGCAAGAAAGGCGCTCGCAAGTAGGCAAGCGCATTCTTGTGCCGGAATTGGTTTTGAAGGCCGGAAGCCCGTAACAGGCATCCGGCCTTTGTTTGATGCGGTTATGGCCCGCCATCCTTCATATTCTCCAGAGCCGCCAAAGCCTCACGGATTGCAAGGTGCCGGTTGAGGTCATAGGCGGGATGGCTTGCGCGTGCCCAGCGGCGTTGTGCAGCCAGCATGCCGCGAAGCTTGCCAATGGCTTTTCGCCGCAATGCTGCTGCCGTCGGCGGGAGCCCTGTCAGTCCGCAGATTTTCCACGTCAATTGCCCGCTGTTGGCTCCACCACGGGCTTCCCGCTTGCCGAACGCGGCTGCTTCATGGGCAAGCCGGTGCTCAAGATTTTCCAGGCTGCTGGCCATTGTTCACCTGTGAAAGAATGCCGGGGATTCTGTCCGGCATCTCTCAGGCGGGAATAAGTATTGCCCCTTTCCCAGGAAGGTTTGGCGCAAGCCATTGATTTTGCGTCTTATTGACAAACCGGCAGGCTGCAGCGGTGCAAACATATGCCACCGGCGATTGCATTTCCCACAATAGGAATATAATCCTTTTTTGGGGAGTGTCTCATGTATCAGCGCATTCATACCTGTCAGGCACGGCAGACAAGCATCCGGAAAGCGGAGCTGACGGCTCTGCCGCATCGCAAACATGTACCCCGGCCACAGCAGGACATCAGCCCCGGCTATGACCGGGTGGCCGGTCAGCTTGTCATCAAGCTTGTCTCCGTGCTGGACAGGGTATCGGTTGGCGACCTGCTCCGTGCTTCTCGCGGCAAGGCGGATATCTGTCTTTCGCGGCAAAAGGCAATGTATCTCATGCACACCGTTTTTTCCTCGCCCTATCACACCGTGGCGGAGTTCTTCGGCCGCGACCGCACGACGGTAGCCCATGCCTGCCGCCTGGTAGAGGACATGCGCGACGCAGAGGAATTCGACAAGCAGTTGGAGGCGATGGAAAACCTGCTGGTGTCGGCACGCAGCCTATATGAGATTTCCGATCGGGGAGCGGGCGATGCGTGACCGCCTAAAGGCGCTCGCACGGCTGCTGAAAGTTCTGAATGCCACCGGTGCCAGCGGCGCAGATCATGAGTTCGATGGGGAAACACTCTGTGTATTGCGGCAAAAGCGCTCTCACCGCTTTGCTCGTACTTTGTATGAAGAAGCGCTGCGGCGCGGCCTTGTCGCAATATCTGAACAGGGCCGGCTGCACATCACGGTGGAAGGGCAGGCGGCGCTGACCCGGTTGCTTGATCCTGAAAACGGATTTCGGTCGCAAAACCGCATGCTGGAGCTTAAGGCGGCATCTGAAGACAAAACCTGCCGGCAAGTTCTCGCCAATCGCGCAGAATCGCCGCTGGAGCGGCTTTTCATGCGCAAAAACCGCAATGGAACGCCGTGGATCGGGGAGCATGAATTTCAGGCCGGAGAAAAACTGCGCCGTGATTTCGAACTTGCCGGATTGCAGCCACGCATTACCGCAAACTGGGTGGCGACGGTCGCCTCCCGGAGCCGGTCGGCGGGCGGCAGCGTGGAGATAAGCGACTTTGCACTGGATGCGAGGAAGCGCTTCGAAACAGCCCATGCTGCCATCGGGCCGGAACTTGCGGGCGTTGCGATGGATGTTTGCTGTTTTCTGAAGGGGTTGGAAACCGTTGAGCGGGAACGGGGCTGGCCGCCGCGATCTGCCAAATTGATGTTGCGCACCGCGCTGCAAATTCTGGCGCGCCACTACGGCCTTAAAACAAGCGGCGGGAAGCGGGCCATGCGGCAATGGGGCAGTCAGGGATACCGGCCGGAAATCGGTTCTGCTGGCGCTGCAGACGTGACGTAGGCCTGATGGCAGGCGTCTATGCCGCTAACCTTGCAGCGGCAACGTCCTTTACCCGCTGAACCATGGAGCGCAATCCGTTCGAGCGTTGCGGGGTGATGTGCTCGGCAAGTCCGAGCCGGTCAAACACCGCCTGATGGTCGGTTTCGACGATTTCGCTTGCCTTGCGTCCGGAAAAAAGAGCCAGCGTAACCGCAATCAGGCCGCGCACGATATGAGCATCGGAGGTGCCGCGATACGTGACGACCGGATCCGGGCCGCCTTCAAACTTGCTGTCGATCCACACCTGACTGACACAGCCCTGAACCTTGTGTGCCGCATCCTGTTTTTCTTCAGGAAACGGTTCGAGCTGGTCGCCAAGCTCGATCAGGTATTTGTAACGGTCCTCCCAGTCATCCAGGAGTTCGAAATTCTCGATGATCTCGTCGATGCTCATGCAGTTTTCACCTCTCGCGGAAATCCATACAGGATCATGTCGGCGGGGTGAACCGTCTTTGACGGCTATCGTTTTCCAGGGAAAAAGGTTCAGGGAAGGTAGCGGCTACTCTACTGCGCCGGTTTCAACGTTATCGACATTCTCCGCTTCGCCAGAAGCTGTCTGTGCCTGTGGCCCATAACGCTTGTCGAGCCAGGTATAGGCAATGCGGGCTCCTTCCCGCGCTTTGACGCCCATTTGCGAGAACAGCTGGCCGCCGGTTTCGCAGGTTCCCTGATTGCGTGAGCAAAAACCGGCGACATCCTCAACCACCGACTGGGCAAGTCCTACCGTTTCAAGCGGCGAAACGGGATCTTGATCTGCTGAAAGGTCTGACGGGTTCACCGGAATGAAAGCGACGACCAGGGACAACCAGAACACTGCACGAATTAAAAACATGATTTTTCACCTTTCCCGCCCCTGCTCTAACACTGGCGGGATAAGGATCGTTTCATTCTGCCGGCGGCATTTGTCTAAAATTGTACCTATCGTGTTTCACCGGCGGAAAGATCGCTTTCCCCGGGCGCTGCAGCAGGCGAAAAAACCTGGAGAAGAGCGCCGCTTTCTCGCAGAAATGGTCTTCTGTTGGCGCTGCCGGACAGTGACCAAACATTAACCATGTCCGTAAGTAAACAGCGATTTGCACCCTTCACCGGCCTGCGGGCGCTTCTGCCAGGCTGCATTTAGGGTTCCATTAAAGGTGCTGTGCGAACCTTGGATCAAAGTAAAAGGGTTCACAGGTTTTGCGTAACACCCCTTCAGAAGAAGCTGCCGGAAAGGCTCTCGATTCCCTGGTCGAAAAGTTCGCCCAGGCCGAAGCGTTTTGCCGTGAAATCGGCAATCCCGATCTGGTTCAGCCTGCAACAATTCACGACCATCACGGCAAGCTGTTATGGGCAAGCAGTCGCGCTGCCGCCATGCTTGGCCTAAGGCAAGGCGAAGAAGCAGGGCATTTTCTCGAACTGGTCAATGTGCAGGACCGTATTGCAGTCGGCCAGTTTCTGGCAGATGCCGGTGCCGGTCACGGCAAACTGGAGTTCCGCCCGCTTCGCCAGCAGGCCAATGCAGCCGGCTGGCTGGAAATTTCCGCCGGTGGTGCCGGGGTTGAATGTGATACCGGGGCCTCCCGGTTTCGTGTCCTCGCCTATCGTGATGTGACCCAGGCCAAGGAAGCAGAAGCCGAGGCCGAAAGGCTTTGCGACAGGGCCGAACACGCCAACATCGCAAAGAGCCGGTTTCTTGCCAATATGAGCCATGAGCTGCGTACGCCTCTCAATGCGATCCTTGGCTTTTCCGAATTGCTGAAATCGCCGATAGCCGCCGATTTTCCCGATGCCCGCAAAGAGGAGTACATCTGCCTCATTCACGATTCGGCAAGTCATCTGCTGGATGTGCTGAACGGCATTCTCGACATGTCGAAGATCGAACACGGCATGTACGAAATCCAGCCGCAGCGCTTCGATCTTGAAAAATGCCTTCGCACGACAGCCGCCATCATGCGCGGCCAGGCCGAAACCCGTTCGATTGCCGTCAACGCGATCAATCTTGAGGGTCTGCCCGAGATTGTCGCCGACGAGAAAGCAGTCCGGCAAATCGTCATCAACCTGCTGTCCAATGCGATCAAGTTTTCGCCTGAAGGCGCTGTGGTAACGCTGCAGGGAGAAAGAAGTGCCCGGTTTGCGACATTGATCGTGCAGGATGCCGGCATCGGCATTTCCCCCGAACACATAGAGAGTCTCGGGCAGCCCTTCTTCCAGGCCGACAGCAAGCATGACCGCCGCTACGAGGGAACGGGCCTTGGCCTCTCCGTCGTAAAGGGACTGGTTGAACTGCACGGTGGCGATGTGCGGTTTGAAAGCCGCCGCGACCACGGCACCACGGTCACCGTTCGCCTGCCGATCCACGGCGCCGTAACACGTCCGGTCGCATCCCCCTCCAAAGTCAGCCGCATCAAAAAGGCGGTTAATGCTCCCAATGGCGGGGATGCAGAGGCTGGAGAAGAGATGACCGGGGAACAACTCAGAATTTTGCGCAATACCGCATAGGAGATGGAGATGGCTAGCAGCATCATGGACCGGTTCTTTTCCGTGCTACAGAACAACCCGTCGGTTGCCGCAGGCGGATGTACCTTTGCAATTGCCTTCGCGCTGGTTGCAGGCAATGCATTCTACGCCCAGAGCGGCGCCCATCCCGATCCGATCTGGGCCACCCGCGACATGACAACAACCCAGTCGGTTCCCGATGTGCGGCCGGTACAGACAACCCGCATACAGCCGAAAAAAAGGCCTGCGCGTGACAGCGCAACGGTAGCCCGGCACAAGAAGCTGGTTTCCCGGTTGCAGATCGCATTGGCAAAGACGGGAGATTACGAGGGCGATGTGGACGGCCTCATGGGACCTATGACCCGCGCCGCGATTACCAAGTATCAAAAGCGCAACAATATGCATGAAACCGGCAAGGCGACACAGGAACTGGCAGCCTTTGTCGAGAACCGGTTGCCAAAAGTGGCATCGCAGAAAAAGGCCGACAAGCTTTCCGGCATCATTGCCAACACCGAACCGGTACTGTCGGACGATGAAATGCTCAACCGTGCTCTGGTAATGCGCATTCAGGAACATCTTGCCCGTGCCACCGGCAGCAACATCGACGTGGATGGCATTTTCGGAAACCAGACCGAGCAGGCTCTAAGACAGTTTCAGCAGCGTCACGGCCTCAAGGTTACCGGCCAGCCCGATCGCACGACGATTGAGAAACTGGTCAGTTCCTGACGTGCCGGTCTTGTGGTAGCGGTATGGCAGGCAGATAGCCAACCCTTCCACATTCTGGCAGCAAGCTTCATGCGGTTGAAATCCTCTATTTTCGTTTCCGCAATCCTGCGCCGTGAGCAGGCCGATGGCGCGTTTGGCGCCGTCTTGCGCAAGGGGTCAGAAGATGCCGGCGCCATCTTTCTGGTTCACCGCATCAGCGCGGATATCGCAACTGTCTATGCGCCCGCGCCGCAGATGTTTGCAGCCGAAAGCAACAGCGCCGATCGCCTGTTTGAGGAAAGACTGCGGGAAGTTGAAGCCGTTGAGGTGGACGGGTTCCTTGACCGTCAGATCAGTTTCGATCCCGACTGCTGGATTGTCGAAATCGAAAAACGCTCACCGCTCATATCCATCGACATTGCAGATTTGGATGGCGGTTCCTGACGGTCAGGCACCGGCAGCGTGTTGGGGCCGGTTTTGGAATTCCTGCTGCCCTTCCGCGCTTGTTTGCGGCCGCGGTTCGATGGAGCGGCCATCGATGCTCTGGCCGATTTCCTCTCTGCGGAAGCGGGCCGCTGCGGCAAACTCCGTATCGCCCGTTACGCCGCGTTCGATGGCGGGCTCCAGGCTGGGCATGGCAAATGCCGCGCCGACCTGGTTGAAGATCATCCGGCAGATGCCGGTATCCAGTTCACCCAGCAACGCCTTGGCGCCTGCATAGGCTTGTGGTGTTCGCCCGTAACGCGGAGCGAGCATCAACAGCAGTTTGAGGTCGTGCGGACTGTCGGGATTGAGGGCCTTCAGCAGATAAGCGAGCTCATCTCCGCTGCGTTTGCGCAAAAGGGTTGATATGGCTTTGGTTTCCATTCCCGACAGGTTGGCCATCTGTCTTGCCATCGCTTTTTTGTTCTGGCTGCGGGCAAGGGCCACAAGGTGCCGGGTTTCGCGCGGGGCAAGCCTTTCAAAGCGCTTTGCGCCCAAGGCGGGGCGTTCCCGCGCTGCATCTTCCTGATGCGTTTGTAGAGGCGATGAGGCTTCCTGCTGGCCGGGCTTTTGCCGGCCAAGGCGCCCGCCGGCGGAAGCCAGCGCAACGATCTCTTCCCCATCGAGCCATTGTGTACGCGCCGTGCCTTGATCTGCGTCCTCCCGTATTTCTTCAATCAGCGATGTCGCATAAGGCCTCCTGCCGAAGGGGCTGGCATCCTGGGAAAGGGTTGCTTCTTCAACCGGCGGCTGGGACTGTTCGGCCGGTTTTGCCGCACTGTTTTCCACAAGGTCCTGTACCGCCTCTTCAGCTTTCTCGCCGTCGTGGAGGCTTTCAAGACTGCTTTCCTGCAGCGGCGGTACGGCACGCTTTAAAATAACATCCCTGTAGGCGGGCCCCATCTTGCGGGCAATCTCCTTCAGGTCGAGCTCTCCCAGCACCGGCGAATACAACAAACAGGGGATGGCGACATCCAGGCTGTCCTGAGCCAGATAAATGGCAACCGAGCGAGGTGTGTAGGCGGACTGCGCCAGAAGGGTAGAGATCAGTCTGCGGTCGGCAGGCAGCAGCTGGCCGGCAAGCTGATAGAAAAGCTCCTTATAGGCTTCGATCTGGTGGGGCGCAGGCCGCGGGTTGGCGGTCAGGTCGCGGCTTGCATCGACAAGAATACGGGTGTGGCGAGCGCGGCGGGAAAACGCTTCTGTTTGGCTGTTTGCGCTGACAAAAGGAGTTTGAGCACCCATGGACCGCCGGACCTTCTTGCAAAAAGGGGCAGCTTTTCCGCACCGCCCGCGAATCGGTATCGTTCGCGGACCAGATTGCTCCTGAATGTATTAGCGAACTGTTAACTACGTTGGCGTTCAATCGCGCTATCTCCCGGAACGTAAAGTGATTCGTTTTGGAAGGATGTAATCGAACCTCCCGAGGAGAAGTCTGATGGGACAGGTAATTCAGTTTCCGGCAAAAGAAGGCGAGACGCCAGCCGACCGCGTTAAGAAGATGGGGCCTGTAAAGCGGCAGGACGGACGCAAGACAGCCGAACTACTGTTTTTCACCGGGGTGCGCTACGAACGCCAACTGAGTTTGCCTTCACAACGCATCCGCCGCCCGATACCCAGGGTTTGATGCCGGCAGAAATTGCGGCATCACGAATCAATGGTGAATTTTTCGCAATTGGTTTCGCTGAGAAAATTGCGGTTTGCCGCTGACCAGCTGTCATCCGGCTGAAAGACGCGCACAATGACAAAGCCGTTCTCGATGTCGGCTTCCACCACAACGGATGTCTCGAACAGTTCGACTTGCGCTCCCCGCATTTCCAGGCCCTGTAACGGGGTCAGGATCAGCAGATCGAGATTGTTGTCGATGGCCGTGCGGTTGTTGAGGCTGTAGACCACCGCACCATCCTCATCGAACACCGATGCCGACCAGAAGCTTGTGGTTTCCGGTCCCCGCAGCCGCAAGCCTGCTTCTTCCAGATCGAAACGGCATATCCCATAGGAAAAGAATGGATCGACTTCCGAAATGGCAGAACCGGTTTCTTCCGGTTTAAGCGGCGTGAAGCGATAGGGTTCCGTTCTTCCGGAAAGAAATGCCCAGGCACCCCTGGTGCCGTATTTGGGGATCATCAGAACGACCGCGATATGGACGATACCCGCAAGCACCAAGCCCATGGCCAAAAGATAGAGGATGCGCCATTTCATGTTTCGCACCTTCCCCTGATGATGTTGGGCATGGTGGGCGTCACAAGGCCCGAAGTGCTGGTGACGGGCGTGTCATAAACCCGCAGGACAAGCCGGAAACGGCCTTCGCCGGCGGTTCCAAGCCAGTTGCCGGCCTTGGGACGCTGGCTGATCAGAATGCGGAATGATCCGTCTGTATAGCGCAGCAGGCGGCCCGAATGGACCGAGGAGCGGCTTCCGTTATCCGGTTTGATCTGTTCGCCCGAGGCGGCATAGGCTGCAAGGGTCCACAATTTGGAAGGCGGTGTTGTTCCCGAGACACTGTAGTCGCAGGCAAGCTGCAGCGGCTCTCCACGGCTGTCGGTTTTTGCCTCGAAAGCAAGCCCTTCGGCTGCACCAAGAGGGATCGTCCCGTTCCTGACCGTCTTGGCCATGGTGTAGGGGTCAACGGATGCGCCGCTGGCAAACGGCCAGGAAACCCACGGCCCGGAGCGGATGCCGCCGAATGCCAGTCCTGTATTGATCGTATACCAGGCGGAAGCTCCGCCCAGTACAAGACCGATCAATACAACAATGAGCGTATCGGCAATCAACCGCACAAGATCATCCCAATCAAAGAAAAAGCCGCCCCATTTGCTGCCGGACTACTGTGCCACTTTGGGCGTGGTATCGCCGCGCGTGCCGTTCACCCGGCCGGCAAGCACTGTTGCGTCACGCTTTTGTTCGCGCGCCGCGACAACATCGCGCCTCAAGACGGGCTTGGCCTGCCGCAGTGTGCGCCCCAGCGCCCTTAAATAGTCCTCCGCCTCCTGGGACAGGGTTTTTGGTCTAAGCGCGGGTTTCAAACCATCCTCGTTCTGCTCGGCAATTGCCTCCGGGCTTCTTCCCGGCAACGGGTTTTCGATATAGGGGATCGGCTGCAATTCGATGTTTTGATGGGCAAACGTCATGTATTGTTTCCAGGTCATGGCTGGCAGATTGCCGCCGGTAAGCCTTCGGGTCGGGCGGTAGTTGTCATTTCCCATCCATACCGCCGTGACGTAGTTTCCGGTGAAGCCGACGAACCACGCATCGCGATAGGCATTGGTCGTGCCGGTCTTGCCCGCCGCCCTTATGCCGTCAAGTGCAGCCCTTCTGGCGGTGCCCCATTCGGGAATTTGCGCCATCATGCGGTTCATGACCCCCGCGGTGCGCTCGGTCAGGACACGCACCCTTGGTGGTGTCTGGTCGCGCCGGTCGTAAACAATCTCCCCCTGAAGGTTGGTCAGCTGCACGATGGCGTACCGGTCGAGCTTGTAGCCGCCGGTCATGAATGTGCCGTAGCCGGTTGCCATTTCCAGCACGGTCAGCCCGTTTGAGCCGAGAACCATGGCAGGCGACATCACCAATTCGGAGGTAACACCCATGCGCCGTGCGGTATCCACGATCTTCCTGCCGCCGATGCCCCGCCGCCCGTCGGCGCCAACATAGAATTTCACCGGTATGGTGTTGATCGACTTGACGATCGCCGTCTGAAGATCGATGCGGCCGCGAAAGCTGCCGGAATAATTGCTGGGACACCAGGAGCGGCCGTTGCGGCTGACGCAGATGCGCCCGTCGACTACCCTGCTTTTTTCGTTCAGTTCAAGTTCTTCGACTGCTGTTGCATAGACGAAAGGCTTGAAGGAGGAGCCGGGCTGCCGGCGCGAATTGGTGGCCCGGTTAAACTGGGATTCGCCATAGTCGCGCCCGCCAACCATCGCCCTGACCGCACCGTCGCGGTCGATAGAGACGAGCGCGGCTTCCGACACACCCTTCTCCTTGCCGAACTGGCGAAGGTGATTGTTGATCGCTTCCTCGGCTGCACGCTGCAGGTCAAGGTCAATCGTGGTCTTTGCATAGAAGGTTTTGTCTGGCAGGCCGCGGGCCAGATCCTGTACTTCCTCGAAGGCGAAATCGAGGAAATAGCCCGGCTGTTCGATGTCGTTGCGCTCTATGGGCGTTGCCGGCTTGCGGCGTGCCGCCACCACCTGGCCCTCGGTCATGAAACCTGCCTGCACCATGTTGGTCAGCACCTCGTTGGCGCGGGCGCGGGCATTGGGCAGGTTGATGTGCGGGGCATATTTCGACGGCGCCTTGTAAAGGCCGGCCAGCATCGCCGCTTCGGCAAGCGTCAGGTCTTTCGGGCTTTTTTCAAAATAGTATTCGGCCGCTGCCGTGATGCCGAAATTGCCGCCCCCCATATAGGCACGGTCAAGATAGAGCTTGAGGATGTCGTTCTTTTCCAGATTGGTTTCCAGCCACAGCGACAGGAAGGCTTCCTTGATCTTGCGCTCGATCGTCCGCTCATTGGTGAGGAACAGGTTTTTGGCAAGCTGCTGGGTGATCGACGAGCCGCCCTGTACGACCGAATTGGCCCTTACGTTTTCCGCCAGCGCCCGGCCAAGACCGAAGAAATCGATGCCGTAATGCTCAAAGAAACGCCGGTCTTCGGTCGCCAGCACCGCCTTGATGAAATGATCGGGCAGGGTGTCGATTTCTCCAGAATCGGTCTGGCGCACCCCCCGGCGGCCGATTTCCTTGCCGTTGCGGTCAAGAAAGATCACCGAATAGTCGCTCTTGTCCCGCCAGTTCTTGGAAGTCTCGTCAAAGGCCGGCAATGCCAATGCCAGCAGCACCACAAGCCCGGCAAGCCCCAGGGTCAGCCCCTCATCGGCGATTTCCACAAGCAGGCGTTTGAAACCGGTTGCGCGAAACCGCTGGAAGAAAATGACGAGATTCTCCCAGAACTCCGAACCGCCCGAAAACAGGCGGTACATGGCCGAATCGATCCATGAATCGATTTCCAGCAGCCGGTTTCGGCCCTTGCTGCGGCCGTTTTTCTCGAACGGATTGCGCATGGTACGCGGCCTCTTTCCGCGAATATTCCTTTTGGGAACGTCTTATAACAAATTGCCAATGAATTTGGAGAAAAATCAGGCAGCCGGTTAACCGTCATGGCCATTGCTTTTTGTCTCTGGTAAGGCAGCCAGGGAAACAGCCCAGCCGGAGGCGGTCAGTGGAACAGCAAACCCCGTTCTGGAAGCGCAAACCCCTTGAGGAGATGACGCCGGGCGAGTGGGAAAGCCTGTGCGATGGCTGCGGGCGCTGCTGCCTCAACAAGCTGGAGGACTGGGACACCGGCCAAATCTACTGGACGAACATCGCCTGTACCCAGCTCGACTGCACGACCTGCCGCTGCATGAACTATGGTGAGCGCTTTCGCCTGGTGCCCGACTGCATCGATCTGACGCCGAAAAAGGTGCGCGAACTCACATGGCTGCCGCCGACCTGCGCTTATCGGCTGGTCGCCGAGGGCAAGGACCTGCATGATTGGCATCCCCTGGTTTCCGGCAGCTCCCAAAGCGTGCATGACGCCGGCATATCCGTGCGCGGCCGCGTCGTCAGCGAGGACGGGCTGAGCGTTGACGACTATGAAGACCACCTCGCCACCTGGCCGGGGGAGGAGCCCTGAAAAACAAAATAGGAAAAAATTCCTTGACACCGGAACGGTGATTTGCTAGGTTCTTTCTACGGTCGGAGAAGTGCGGCTCACTGGGCCGCTGCTGACTGGCCGATTACGATACCCCACATATTGCCGACGGGGATTTTCCTTGGACATTGATGACAACGAACCGCCGCCCGCTGGTGAGACGCCAGCACCGGGCGAGGGCGGGCAATCTGCTGCGCCATGTGGCGTGCAAGCCGCTGAGGGTGAGCCCCGTTCCGAAGAAAATTTCTCCCCCGAGCAGCGCTGGACGGCCCGCATCGCCTATGAGCATCACGGGCTTGCCACCGGCCAGATCGCCCGGCTGATCGGCACGCAACGGGCCAAGGTGGAAGCCTGGCGCATTGCCGGGGATTGGCAGGCGCGCATGCCTGCAGAATCTGAAACGGCGACCCGGACGGTGACCGCCGAGCTTGCCCGCGAAACGATGGCCGCCATCCGCCGTGATCTGGCAGCTCTTGGCCGGGAAGCGAAGGAAGCCAACACCGCGGACATTGAAAAACGGGCACGCGCCCATCTGGCACTGACAAAATCGGTGCGCGATCTGGAGGCAATGGTGAAGGATTTGGAACAGACCGCCGATGCCGGACGATATCCGACGGATGTTGTGGAATTCCGCAGCGAGCTTGAAAGACGCATTGCTGCAATTGCCGCACAGGCAACAGCGCCTTGCCCTGATTGACAGCCTTTCGCCTGGCTGGCGCGAAATGTTTCACCGCGACTGGCCGGTCTTTCTTCATGACCCCCAGCGCCCGCCGGAGGGGGACTGGCGCACCTGGCTGGCTCTTGGCGGTCGCGGGGCGGGCAAGACGCGCACGGGCGCTGAATGGCTGACCGGCATCGTGCATGAAGATCCTCATTATCTGGCCGACAGCGCCGGGCGCATCGCCCTGATCGGTGAAACCTTTCAGGATGTGCGCCAGGTGATGATCGAAGGCCAGTCCGGCCTGCTTTCAGTGCAGCGAAAGGATCGCAAACCGCAATGGATGCCCTCCCGCCGCCTGTTGCAGTGGCACAATGGCGCCGTCGCACAGGTCTTTTCGGCAAACGATCCCGACGGGCTGCGCGGCAACCAGTTCGGTTTGGCCTGGTGCGATGAACTTGCGAAGTGGCCCTATCTTGAAGCCACCTGGAACATGCTGCAGTTCTGCCTGCGGCTGGGCGCTTCGCCCCGGCAACTGGTCACCACCACGCCGCGCCCCCTGCGGCTGTTGAAGAAGCTGGTTGCCGATCCAAATACCGCGGTGACGCGGTCGGCGACGCTGGATAACCGGCACCATCTGGCCAGCAGCTTTCTGGCCTTCGTTACCGGCGAATATGGCGGTACCCGGCTTGGCCGGCAGGAAATAGAAGGTGAAATCATCGAACAGGCGGAAGGGGCGCTATGGCGCCTCGATGCGATCGATGCGCTGCGGCTGAAGCATGCGCCGCCGCTGATGCGCATCGTCATCGCTGTCGATCCGCCGGCGTCTTCGTCGCAGACATCCGATGCTTGCGGCATCGTTGCCGCCGGAAAGGCCGCAGATGGCATTTGCTACGTGCTGGCCGATGCCACCCTTGAAAGCGCCCGCCCGGAAGAATGGGCCAATGCCGTTGCCTGCCTCTATCGCCGCCTTGATGCCGATTGCGTCGTGGCGGAGGTCAACCAGGGCGGCGAGATGGTGCGCAGCGTGCTGATGCAGGCGGACGCGTCCCTGCCGGTGCACATGGTGCGCGCCAGCCGGGGCAAGTGGCTGCGGGCCGAACCCGTTGCCATGCTCTATGCCCGCGGCAGGGTGCGCCATGCCGGCACCTTCCGGCAGCTGGAAGACCAGATGTGTGACTTTACCGCCGACGGACTTGCCGGTGGACGCTCGCCAGACAGGCTCGATGCGCTGGTCTGGGCGCTGCACGAACTGGTGCTGAAAAACCGTGGCGAACCGAAAATCCGCGCCACCTGAAAACACGGGAAATCTGATGAATGCTCTGACGACCTGGCTTCGCCGGCCCGGCTGGCTGACACGCCGCCATGATGATCCCCGGCTGGAAACCAAGCAGGCGATTAACCCGCTGATCGCGCTGCAGGGCCTTGCCGAGGCAAGCTGGGGCGAAGGCAGCTATGCCGGGCTTTCCCGCGACGGCTATCTCGCCAATCCCGTGGTGCATCGCTGCGTGCGCATGATCGCCGAGGCAGCCGGCTCCATGCCATGGCTGTTGTATGAAGCCGGGGAGGAGTTGCAGACCCATCCGCTGCTCGATCTGCTCAACCGGCCCAATCCCTGGCGTCCCGGCGCTGCGTTTTTCGACAGTCTTTATTGCGGCCTGCTGATCGCCGGCAATGCCTATGTGCAGCGCATCGATCTTGAAGGCCAGCCCCGCGAACTGCACCTGTTGCGCGCTGACCGCATCTCGCTGCTCAACGGGGAAGATGGCTGGCCGGAGACGTATGAATATGCTGTCAACGGGCGCAAGACCCGGTTTGAAGCCGGGGGCGCCAATGCGCCCTTGCTGCACCTGTCGCTATATAATCCGCTCGATGACTTTGAGGGAACCTCGCCCCTGCGGGCAGCCCACATGGCGCTTGAAATTCACAACGCGGCAAGCCGCTGGAACAAGGCTTTGCTCGACAATTCGGCGCGCCCTTCCGGCGCGCTGGTCTATTCGGGCGCTGAAAACACCAACCTGACCGACGAACAATTCGAACGCCTGAAGGGTGAACTGGAAGATGGTTATACGGGCGCCAACAGGGCAGGGCGGCCAATGCTGCTGGAAGGCGGCCTGGACTGGAAGCCGATGGGGTTCAGCCCAAAGGACATGGATTTCATGGATGCCCGCAACGGCGCAGCGCGAGACATAGCGCTGGCCTTTGGCGTGCCGCCCATGTTGCTCGGCATACCGGGCGATAACACCTATTCCAACTATCAGGAGGCAAACCGCGCCTTCTGGCGCCAGACCGTTCTGCCGCTGGTGCTGCGCGTTGCCGCCGCGCTGCAGAACTGGCTGGGCCCCGCCTGGGCAGAGGGTCTTCGGCTCGATGTGGACCGCGACGCCATTGAGGCGCTTTCCGCGGACCGCGACGCCCTGTGGAAGCGGGTCAATGAAGCGCAATTCCTCAGCGACGACGAAAAACGCGAGGCCACGGGGTATGGCAGACTGGATGACGATGCCGCGCTTTGATGTTTCCCTATCATGGCTGCCTGCAGAACTGCCCGAACAGATATTGCTCTGGATGGCGAAGGCGACCGGCGCGGTCCTCGGATCGGCAATTTCCATTGCCTATGTGTTGCCGAGAGGCCGGCGCGAGGCAGCCGTGCGGTTTTTGACGGGCGTTTCCGTTGGCATTGTGTTCGGCCCGGTGGTCAGCACCAGCCTTGTCCGGCGGCTGGGTCTCGAAGACGGCCTTTCACGTTTTGAAGTGGCACTGATGGGTGCTGCAGGTGCCAGCCTCGCCGCCTGGTGGGCACTGGGCGCGCTACAGCGGTTTTTCGACACGCGCTTTGTGCGGCGCGGCAAATAGTTCCAAATCACGGAGTTCTGCATGAAACAGGATCGCCTGCTCGATCTGCGGGAGATGAAGCGTGTCCCCGCCGATATGGGAAGCGTGCGCCTTGATGGCACGTTCGAGGGCTATGCCAGCATTTTCAACGAGGTCGATCTCGGCAACGATGTGGTTGCCCCGGGTGCCTTCACCGCTTCGCTTGCGCAGCGCGGGCCTTCCGGCATCCGCATGCTCTTTCAGCACGATGCGGCTGAACCCATCGGCACCTGGGAAAAGGTTGAGGAAACACCCCAGGGTCTGAAGGTGCGTGGCCGCCTTGCCCTGGCAACCCAGAAGGGCAGGGAAGTGCACGAGTTGATGCGCGCGAGTGCCATCGACGGGCTTTCCATCGGTTTTCGTACCATCCGCGCCCGCCAGGACCGCACCACCGGCGCGCGGCGCATTCTTGAAGCCGATCTTTGGGAAATCTCCGTCGTCACCTTTCCCATGCAGGAAAGCGCCCGCGTCGATAACGTCAAACGGGTCTGGCCCGGCCTGAACCAAGACCCGGCCCTTCCCTCCATTCGGGAATTTGAGCGCTGGCTCGTGCGGGATGCCGGGCTTTCGCGCAGCGATGCCAGACGGGTGATCACCAAGGGCTATCGCAACTGCCTCAACCGGCGCGATGCGGCTGGCAGCTCACCGGGCATGCCGTCAGGCGATCTGGCAGCGCACATTCGTGCTGCCGCCTCGCTTCTGCACAACGGCGCCCGCCACACCAACCCACAAGGATGTTGATATGAAAACCAGGAAAACAAACGGAAAACCTGCCGGTCCGGCCCGCAAAGCCGGGACCGGGATGAAAGCGGCGCCTGAAATCAAGGCCTTCTCGCGCAAGGACGAGGCGGTCGCGGCTGTGCCTGTCATTGCCGCTCAGCCGCAGGCTTCCCCCGCCCAGGACGTTGCCGAAGCCTTTGACGAATTCATGCTTGCCTTCGAAGCATTTCGTCAGGCAAACGACGAGCGGCTGGCTCAGGTCGAAAATCAGGTTGGCGCCGATCCGCTCACCACCGAAAAGATGAACCGCATCAACACCGCGCTTGATGAGCACAAGCGGGTGATGGACCACCTGTTGCTGAAGCAGCAGCGCCCCGGTGCGCAACGCAGCGGTGCACTCACCCTTGCCGGCATCGAGCACAAAAACGCCTTCGAGGGCTATGTCCGCAAGGGCAATGAGACCGGTCTTCGCCGCTTCGAGGCAAAGGCGATGTCTTACGGCTCCGACCCCGATGGCGGATTTCTCGTGCCCGATGAAACCGCGCAGGAAATCGGCCGCCGCCTGGCAAACATCTCCCCGGTCCGCTCCGTTGCTTCCGTGCGCACGGTGTCTTCTTCCATGTACAAGAAGCCCTTCGCGGTCACTGGCCCTGCTACCGGATGGGTCGCCGAAACTGACGTTCGCGCCCAGACGGCAACGCCTTCTCTTTCCGAACTGCAGTTCCCCACCATGGAACTTTATGCCATGCCGGCGGCAACCTCGACCCTGCTGGACGATGCCGCAGTCAACATCGACGAGTGGCTGGCCCAGGAGGTGGAGATCGCCTTTGCCGAACAGGAAAGCGCAGCCTTTATCAATGGCGATGGCGTAAACAAGCCCAAGGGTCTGCTCGACAATCCCGCCGTCGATGAAGGCGCCTGGAGCTGGGGCAATCTCGGCTATGTGGCAACCGGCGCCGATGGCGATTTTGCAGCATCCGATCCTTCCGACACGCTGGTCGATACCATCTATGCGCTGAAGGCCGGCTACCGGCAGAACGCCAACTGGATGATGAATCGCCGCACCCAGGCGGAAATCCGCAAGCTCAAGGATGCCGACGGAAACTATCTGTGGCAGCCACCGGCTGCCGTCGGGGAAAAGGCCATGCTGATGGGCTTCCCCGTGCTTGAGGCTGAAGACATGCCGGACATTGCCAGCGACAGCCTGCCGGTTGCCTTCGGTGACTTTGCCCGTGGCTATCTGGTGGTGGACCGCGCCGGTGTCCGGGTTCTGCGCGACCCGTATTCTGCCAAGCCTTATGTCCTGTTCTACACCACCAAACGTGTCGGTGGCGGAGTCCAGGATTTCGACGCCATCAAGCTCGTCAAGTTCGGTACCGCCTAAGTCCTCCCCTCCCGGGACTTTTCACAGGCCGCCCCCTCCAGCGGCCCGGTACCGTTCGGCCCTGCTCCGGAACCGCCCACTGTCCCATGACAGCCGGGGCAGGGCCATTTTCTTTTCTGCAGGAAGTTTTACATGGCAATCACACGCCTTTCAGCGCCGCTTGCGGCGGTTTTGACGCTTGAGGAAGTCAAACGGCATCTGCGCATCGAGCACGATGACGACGATGCCTATCTGACGGATCTCATCGCCCAATCGACCGATCACCTTGAAAGCATTTCAGGCCTGCGGCTGATCACCCAGACCTGGCGGCAGTATCTGGATGCAATGCCCAAGGGACGCTGCCTGCGTCTTGCCGTTCAACCGGTGCAGTCGATCATGGAAATGAGGGTATATGGGGAGACGGGCAGTCCGCAGACGGTATCGCCTGTCAATCTGGAGCTTGACCGGGTGTCCAGCCCGCCGCGGCTGGTGGTGCATGAGGCAGTTCAGCCCGCAAGGGCCGTCAACGGCATCGAGATCGACATGGAAGCAGGCTTTGGTGACACACCGGCCGATATACCCGACAGCCTGCGCCGCGCATTGCTGCTGCTTGTTGGCCATGCCTATGAGTTCCGGGGCGCCGTTCCCCTGGAGCAGCAGCCGGCGTGCGAACCGCACGGCTTTCGCACCCTGATCGCACCCTTTCGGGGGATCGGGCTTTGAACGGCCATGCCTTTCTGCAGGCGGGCAGTTTTTCCGTCCGCCTGACGCTGCAGCAGCGCCAGGAAACCGACGATGGCGCCGGGGGCTTTGCTTCGCTGTGGCAGAATCTGGACCCGGTTTGGGCCCGCATCATCCCGGTCGAGGGGATCGTTGCCCATTCCGCCGCCAATCTCGGCCATGCCATTACCCATTGGATTTACATTCGGATGAACAATTCTGTCCGCCCCGGCATGCGGTTCGTCAAGGGTGCCCGCATCTTCGACGTCGATACCGTCCACGACCCCGACGAGACCGGGCGCTATCTCGTCTGCAAGGTGGTGGAACGTTCATGAAACCGGCTTATCGCATCACCGGTAATGATCTGCAGGACCTGCTGAAGCGCCTTGCAAGGCAGCCTGAAACGGTTTCGCACCGCAAGCCCGGCAGCCGCAATGGCGAACGTCCGGACCGGGCAGCGCGCAGGCGTGTTCCTACCAGGCAGGGAGCCGGAAAATGACGGCCGCGCTCGAACTCCAAATGGCTATTGTTTCGGCCCTTCGACAATCTACCGCCCTCACCGCCTTGCTGGGCGGAGCGCATATCTATGACGATGTGCCCGATGCCCGCCGTCCGCCCTACGTGGTGATCGGTCCGGTCGAAACCCTCGATTGGAGCACATCGACGGAAGCAGGCGAAGAGCATTTCATCGACGTGGCCATCTGGTCGCTGGCCAATGGCCGCAAGGCTGTGGTGTCCATGGCAGCCGAAATCAGAACCACTCTCTCATCGTTGCCGCGAACCCTTGCCGGACACGTCCTTGTCAACCTCACCCATGAATCAACCCGCAGCCAGGCCGGGTCAAACGACCGGCACTTCAGGGCGGTCGTGACCTTTCGTGCGGTGACCGAGCCTTTGACCTGACCGCAATTGCACCAAGGAGCCTGAACCATGACTGCTCAAAGAGGCAGAGACCTGCTGCTCAAAATCGACGATGGAACGGGAACCTTCGTCACCGTCGCCGGCCTGCGCTCCCGCCAGATCGCGCTCAATGCCGAGACGGTCGACATCACCGATTCTGAGTCTGCCGGGCGCTGGCGCGAACTGCTGTCCGGTGCAGGCCTTAAGCGGGCATCGATCAACGGCTCCGGTATTTTCAAGGATGCTGCTTCCGATGCCCTGGTGCGGGAGGTGTTTTTTGATGGCACGACACCAATCTGGCAGATCATCGTGCCGGATTTCGGAGAACTCGCCGGTCCCTTCCAGATTACCGCCCTTGAATATAGCGGGCAGCACAATGGCGAGGTTGCCTTCGAACTGGTGATGGAGTCGGCCGGCCAGATCCTGTTCGAGGCTGCATAATGACCAACCGGCATCGCGGTGAAATCGTGGCGGAACTCGATGGCCGCCGCTGGACCCTGTGTCTTACGCTCGGTGCATTGGCCGAGCTTGAAACCCACTTCAAGGCCGCAAGCCTTACAGAACTGGCGCAGGCCTTTGCCGGCCGTCCGCTGTCTGCCGGTGATCTCATTGCCATTCTGGCGGCCGGCCTTCGCGGTGGCGGCCATGATCTTGCCGATGAGGACGTTGCCGAAATGCGTCACGGCGAGGGGCCAGAAGGCTTCGCCGGCATCGTTGCCGAATTGCTGCAAGCGACCTTCAGAACAGGAGCGGCGAAAGGTTCACCGGATGATGCCGGCGCAAAATGATGACTGGTGGGCGTCGGCATTCCGCTTTGCCGTGCTTCAGGCTGGCCTTGCGCCGGGCGAGTTCTGGCGCCTTAGCCTTGCGGAACTGGCAGCACTTGCCGGAACGCCAGGAGCGCCTGATCTGCCCAGCCGCAAAGCGCTGGAAGATTTGATGCAGGCCCACCCCGATTTGCCGACCGCCAACCCCAAGCGCCAGGACACGCTCTAGATGCCTGAAAGCCGTCAAACCCCGGACCGCTATCAAACCCCGGACCGCTATCAAACCTATGTCGTCGATGCCGACATACGGGGGTTTGAAGCAGCCATGAAAGCTGCCAGCGACAGCACCCGAAATTTCGGCAGTGTCTTTACCACCACGCTCAAAAGCGCGGTGACTTCCGGAAAGTCGCTGGAAGACACTTTGCGCGCCCTCGCGATGCGGCTGTCCACCCTGGCGCTCAACAGTGCGCTGGCACCCATCGAGAAAGGGATTTCCGGCACTGTTAACGCGTTGCTGCAGAACATGCTGACAGCAAAGCCTTATGCCAGGGGCGGTGCGTTTTCGGGAGGCGCGGCGATTGACGCCTTTGCAAGGGGCGGGGTTGTTTCCGGCCCCACGCTGTTTTCGCATCGCGGCGGAATGGGCGTGATGGGAGAGGCGGGGGCAGAAGCCGTTCTTCCCCTCTCCCGTGGCGCCGACGGCCGTCTTGGCGTGGCAGCAGACGGTGCCGCTGCTCCCGTCAATGTGGTGTTCAACGTCCAGGCCCGCGATGCGGAAAGTTTCCGGCGTTCAGAATCCCAGATGACGGCCATGCTGGCGCGGGCCGTGCGCCGTGGCAGCCGAAGCCTCTGACAAAGACCGGAGCAGAACAAACCGATGCCGCAGATTACAGCATTCCACGAAGTTCGGTTTCCGACCGCCATCGCGCTTGGCTCGACCGGCGGGCCGGAGCGGCGCACGGAAGTTGTCACGCTCGGGTCCGGCCGCGAGCAGCGTAATCAGCGCTGGGCCCGATCCCGCCGTCGCTACAACGCCGGTTATGGTGTCAAGACGCTGGATGATCTGTCGGAAGTCATCGCCTTTTTCGAGGCCCGGCGCGGCCGCCTCCATGGCTTCCGTTTCCGTGATCCCCTTGACAACAAGTCATGCCCGCCAGGCGGCACGGTTCAGCCGGTCGATCAGTTCATTGGTGTTGGTGACGGATCCAGCGCCGCTTTTCAGTTGGCCAAGAACTATGGCGAGGGCAGCGAAGCCTATCAGCGCGATATCCTCAAACCCGTAGAAGACAGCGTCAGCGTGGCTGTGGAAGGCATCATCAAGGTGGAAGGTCTTGATTATACGATCGACCATTCCACCGGCGTGGTTACTTTTATCCCGGGCAGGCAGCCCCAATCGGGAGAACAGGTCCATGCCGGGTTCGAATTCGATGTGCCGGTTCGCTTCGATGCCGACGAGATCGCGGTCAACATGAAGACATTTCTCGCCGGTGATATCGCCTCTATCCCGATCGTGGAGATTTTCCCGTGAAGGAACTGACGCCTGAATTTCAGGACCATCTCGATGGCGAGGTAACGGCCCTGTGCAATTGCTGGCAGATTCACCGCACCGATGGCGTGATCATGGGCTTTACCGATCACGACCGGGATATTGTCTTCGATACCATCACGCATCATGCGCATACGGGGCTTGAGGCAAGCGATGTGGAAACGACCAGCAGCCTGACGCCCGACAACCACGAAATTGCCGGAGCCCTGTCGAGCGCCGCTATCTCGGAAGCCGACATCGCCGCACGCATCTATGATGGTGCCCGTGTAGCCCACTATATTGTCAACTGGTCTGCACCCGGCGAACGGGTCCGCATGCACACCTATCTGATCAGCGAGATAACCCGGGAGGACGGCGCCTTCCGGGCCGAGCTGAAAAGCATCGCCGCCTTGCTCGATCAGATACGCACCCGCCGTTACGAGCGTCACTGCAGTGCACGGCTTGGCGATGGCGATTGCGGTGTCGATTTGACCGCCGGGCTGACGGACACCGGAACCATCGCCGAAATCGTGGGCGAAACGATCTGGCATGTCGCCGATCTGCCTGAACGGGTCGAGGGCTGGTATGCAGGTGGCTTGGTTTCCCTGCCGGATGATGGCGGAAAGAACCTCCAGATCGTCAGCGACCGACGGCTTGAAAACGGCAACCGTTCATTCGAATTCTGGTCAGCGCCGGTTGAGGCGGTCTCCGCACAAGATGCGTTTTCCGTCACACCCGGTTGCGACAAGCGGTTCGAGACCTGCCGCAAGAAATTTGCCAATGGTCTTAATTTCCGCGGCTTTCCCCACATGCCCACGGCGGAATTCATTTCCGCCTATGCTTCAAACGCCAGGAACATGGATGGCGGTCCGCTGTTCGAATGACCAGGGATGAACTGACCCGGTTGATCCTCGTTGAATGCGAGGCATGGATCGGCACGCCTTACTGCCACCAGGCTTCCTGCAAGGGGGTGGGATGCGACTGTCTTGGCCTGTTGCGGGGCCTGTGGCGGTTTCTATATGGAAGCGAACCTGAGGCAATGCCCGCCTATACCGGCGACTGGGGCGAGACGGATGGCGGTGACCCCCTGCTGGAAGCAGCCTTTCGGCATCTTCTTAAGGCAGATAGCGCGCAACCGGCCGATGTTGTCCTGTTCCGCTGGACTGATCAACTGCCGGCCAAGCATGTTGCCGTCATGACAGCTTCGGATGCGTTCATTCACGCCTGTGAACATTCAGGCGTGACCCGTGCCCGGCTGGGCTCGCACTGGCGCAGGAAAATGGCCGGGGTGTTCCGCTTTCCCCTGCCGGCTGAAATCACCATGAAATCGGATCGCTGACCATGGCAACGGTTGTTTTGCAGGTCGCCGGAGCTGCCATTGGTGGCGCCATCGGCGGTCCTTTCGGTGCGATGCTGGGGCGTGCTGCCGGTGCAGCCGCCGGCTATTCCATCGACCGGAAACTGTTTTCCGGCGAACAGGTCATCGACGATGGCCGTCTGGATGAAACAAGGTTCCTGGCAGCCAACGAGGGTGAATCTGTTCCCCGTGCCTATGGCCGTGTGCGCCTTGGCGGGCAAATCATCTGGGCGACGCGGTTCAGGGAAGTCCGCAAGAAGAAAAAGCAGAGTGGCGGCAAGGGCGGCGGCCCCAAAACCACGACCACCACCTATTCCTACTACGCCAATTTCGCCATTGGCATCTGCGAAGGCGAAATCGCCCATTTCGGACGCATATGGGCCGACGGGACCGAACTCGACCGTACCAGATATACGATCCGCCTTTACCGCGGCACTTCGGACCAGCTTCCCGATCCCCTGATCGAGGCAAAGCAGGGATACGGGCTCGCACCGGCATTTCGTGGAATGGCCTATGCGGTCTTCGAGAACTTCCCGATTGCAGATTATGGCAATCGCATTCCGCAAGTCAGCTTCGAGGTAATCCGCTCCGTTGCTGCCGCCGACAGGGAAATCCGCTCGGTAAACCTGATCCCTGGTGCCACGGAATTCGGATATTCCCCGCACCTGGTTGCCAGCAATCACCGGGGGAGACACACGAGCGAGAACCGCCACACTCTGGTTGCCCGGACAGACTGGCAGGCATCGCTTGATGAACTGCAGGCGCTGTGCCCAAATCTTCAATCCGTCAATCTGGTGGTTGCCTGGTATGGCAATGATCTGAGAGCCGGACACTGTTCGATAGAGCCGCGGGTAACCCATCACGATCCGGCACGTGCGGCCTGGAGCGTCAGCGGCGCGGGAAGGCTCGGTGTCAACCGTGTCAGCCAGATCGACGGACGGGCGGCTTTTGGTGGCACGCCGGACGATGCCTCGCTGGTCGCGGCGATCCAGGACCTGAAAGCCCGCGGATTGAAGGTAATCTTCTATCCCTTCATCATGTTGGATATTCCACCGGAAAACGGGCTGCCGGACCCTTATGGCGCGTCAGAGCAGCCGGCCTTTCCCTGGCGCGGACGCATTACCTGTCACCCCGCACCGGGTCTGACCGGCAGTCCGGATCAAACCGCCGGCGTTTCCGCGGAAATCTCCTCTCTTCTGGGGCCGGCACAACCGCAGCACTTTACCGTTGCAGGCAGCAGCGTTGCCTATAGCGGGCCTGACAGCTGGGGCCTTCGCCGCATGATCCTGCACTATGCCCATCTTTGCCAAATCGCAGGCGGTGTTGACGGGTTCCTGATCGGTTCGGAATTGCGTGCCCTGACCAGATTGCGGGACGATACCGGTGCGTTTGCCTTCGTTGCCGCGCTTAAAACTCTCGCAGGTGAAGTGCGCTCCATTTGCGGTCCTCAAACCGCGATCAGCTATGCGGCGGACTGGAGTGAGTATTTCGGCTATCACCCGCCGGGGCCGCACAACGATGTTCTGTTCAACCTCGACTCTCTCTGGGCCGATGCGAACGTCGATTTCATCGCCATCGACAATTACATGCCGCTATCCGACTGGCATGAAACGGGTGATCCCGGCCTTACGGACCAGCACGCCCTGCATGACAAGGCTTATCTGCAGGCAAACATCCAGGGGGGAGAGGGACATGACTGGTATTACCAAAATGCGGCCGATCGCGCTTCGGGCATCAGAACGCCAATCACGGACGGGTTGGGCGAACCCTGGGTCTGGTCTTGCAAGAACCTTAAGGACTGGTGGGCAAACCAGCACTTTGAGCGTATTGGCGGCGTGCGTTCCAGCGAGGCGACCGCGTGGGTGCCAGCTTCCAAGCCCTTCTCCTTCACCGAGCTTGGCTGTCCGGCAATCAACCGTGGCACCAACCAGCCCAACCTGTTTGTCGATGCCAAGTCGTCGGAATCTGCCGTGCCGTATTTTTCAAAGCGCGGCCGCGACGATCTTCTGCCTCTGCGCTATGCGCAAGCACATCTGGAATACTGGTCCCCGGACTATCCCGATGCCGATAGTGTCAATCCCGTTTCGCCAAGCCATGGCGGGCGCATGGTCACCCCGTCCGCCATCAGTTTGTGGGCCTGGGATACCCGGCCCTATCCCGCTTTCCCCGAGACACAGAATGTCTGGAGCGATGGAGAGAACTGGTATCGCGGCCATTGGCTAAACGGACGGCTGGGAACCTGCCCGCTGGACGATCTGATAACCGCTCTGTTTGCCGACCTTGGTTTGGCGCCGCCGCAATGCGCCGCGGACGGCCACCTGACGGGCTTTGTGGTCAAGGGCGGCGCCTCCCTGCGCGACGTGCTGGAACCTCTGCTCGCCACGTTCAATCTGGCAGTGGGAGAGCGGGAAGGCACACTGGTATTTAAAGGCAAGGGCCGCCTCAAAACGCTTGAAGTACCGGCTGAGGATCTGGTTCTCGAAGACGATGTCCCGGCAATCGCCGAAACCCAGGCCGGTGAAAACACGCTGCCTGCAAAGATCGTTGTCACCCATGGCGAGGTGGAGAGCGGCTATAACAGCGTGACGACCACCAGCCGGATGCTCGATACCGCAAGCGAGCACGAAATGGCGATCGAACTGCCCGCGGTATGGGCGCGCGATGGGGCGGAGGCAGCAGCCACCGCCCGGCTACGGGACTATTGGGCTGCCCGCCGCAAGCAGCAATTTTCGGTTTCGGGCAAATGGCTTGCCCTTGAAGCGGGCGATGTCGTTACAACCGGGCAAGGTGAACTGTATCAAATCCGTTCTGCAAGCCATGGCAGGATAAAGGCTGTTGAAGCGACACGCTTTACCCGTTTTGAGGAAGCAGCCCAATGGACGGGGGCGTCGGTAGCGCCGGTGCAGGATGCCCTTTATGCAGGAGCGCCGCGGGCCGTCATGATCAACCTGCCGCTGGCACAGGGCGAGTCTTCGCCCGTGCCCCGACTGTATGCGGCAGTTTATGCCGAGCCATGGTCCGGCAGTTACATCATTGAAAGTTCCCCCGGTTCAAGCGGGTTCGAGCCTGTCGCGACGGTCCAAGGCGGCGCCACCTTCATGGAGCTTTTGGAGCCGTTGGCGCCGGGTCCCCTTGGCCGCTGGGATCGCGCTGCAAGGCTGCGCGTGAAGCTCTATGGCAGCGAATTGGAATCCCTCGATAAGCTTTTGGTATTTTCAGGGCGAAACGCGGTTGCGGTGGAAACCCAGCCCGGAGCGTTTGAGATACTGCAGTTTGCCAATGCCGAATTGACCGGCCCGGATGAATGGGTGCTCACCGGCCTCCTGCGCGGGCAATTGGGCAGTGAAGGTGAAATGGCATACGGCGCACAGGCTGGCGCGACGGCAATCGTGATCGATGAAACGCTGGTACCCGTCCCTGTTCCCGCTGCCCATACCGGCTTGGCGCTCAACTACCGCATCCTGCCGGCGGGCGATCTGCCCGGTGCAGACAGCACGGTGGCAGTGACGGCTGTCTGTTCGGCCCTGGGCGCCAGACCGTTGAGCCCGGCTCATTTGCGTGCCGCGAAGGTGGCCGACGCGATCGATCTAGCCTGGATACGGCGATCGCGACTGGAAGGCGACAACTGGGAAATTCCCGAGCCGCCGCTCGATGCGGACAGCGAACGCTATCGCGTCACCATTCGCGATCAGCAGGAAAACGTGCTGCGCCAATGGGAAGTACATGCGGCCACTGCCAGCTATGCCGACGCAGACCGGCTTTCAGATGCCGGTTCATTGCAAGCGCCGGTGATGATCGAGGTGGTGCAGCTTGCCTCCTCCGGCAGAGCTGGCCCGCCAGCGCGGTATTTCTTCACCCCCAACCCATGAAGCAAACAAAGGACAACGCCATGATTGATGAAAAACCCTGGTACTTTTCAAAAACCATCTGGGGCTCGCTCATCGCGGTTGCTTCAGCGCTCGGTTCGATGCTTGGAATTTCCCTGGATCAGGCAACCCAGGCCGAACTTGCCGACATAGTGGTGCAACTGGCGGGAGCGGCCGGGGCACTTGTCGCAATTTACGGACGCTTGGCGGCGACCGAGATCATTTCCTGACTGTGTAATGCGGCATGTTTGCTTCCTCGGTAAAACTGCTGGCAGCCATCACAAGGCTGCTGGCTGCACTGTTTGCGGCAGTCAACCGCTCCCGCCAGTTGCAATCAGCGCACCAGCGGTCTGATGAAGCGCGCAAGGCGGCGGGCTATGACCGCCTTCTAACAGCGCTCAAGGCGCGCCGCAAAGCTGCGGCAAAGTGGAAAGAACACCATGGCCAACCGGCACTTGGCCGCGCTGTGCCTGGCCGCCGCTCTTCTGACACTTAGCGGCTGTGCAAGTGGCCTCAAGCGACAGGAAGTCCGCAAGGAAATCCGCTACAGCGCTGGCGGGAACAAGGCGGAAGAATGGGTCTGTATCGCCTTCCTGCCGATTGAGTTTTCCGATGAGGATACAATACCCACCAAGGCTCAGATATTTGAGCATAACGCCGTATGGGATTCTCTGTGCCTGGACGACGTGAAATGACGTTACGTCAACGATAATTTCGCCGTTTCGTTCATTTGCGGTTCAGCCTCAGCCTGCTATTTAAGGCGCCATGAAACGAATTGTCTTTGCCCTCCTGCTTTTTCTTGTGCCGGTCCTTGCTGGCACCAGCGCGGCTGCCGATTGCACGGCGGCTGCCCAGCAGGCTGCGCGCGAGGCAAATGCGGAATTGCTGAGCGTCGAGGCATCGGGCTCCGGTTGTCAGGTAAAACTGCTCCTTCCCGGCAAAGACGGCAAGCCGCCACGGGTAGTCACCAAGAAGGTCAAGGGATAAACTCCAGCCGATTCATTTCCATGGACCTGCTCGGGACCTGCCATGCGTATCCTCATTGTAGAAGACGACAAAGACCTCAACCGACAGCTGTCGGATGCCTTCGAGGAGGCCGGTTATGTTGTCGACAAGGCCTGTGACGGCGAGGAAGGCCATTTTCTCGGCGACACCGAACCCTATGACGCGGTCGTTCTCGACATTGGCCTGCCGGAGATGGACGGGATTACCGTCCTGGAAAACTGGCGCCGCGAGGGGCGCAACATGCCGGTGCTCATCCTCACCGCTCGTGACCGCTGGAACGACAAGGTTTCTGGCATTGACGCCGGGGCGGATGATTACGTCACCAAGCCGTTTCACATCGAGGAGGTTCTGGCGCGGGTGCGTGCCCTGATCCGACGCTCTGCAGGGCATGCCGCCTCGCTGATCGAGTGTGGCAATCTGCAACTCGATACCCGAACGTCGAAGGTGACGCTTGACGGCGGCCCGGTGAAGCTGACCTCCCATGAACTGCGGCTGCTTTCCTATTTCATGCACCATCAGGACCGGGTGCTGTCGCGCACGGAACTGACCGAACATCTTTACGATCAGGACTTCGACAGGGATTCCAACACCATCGAGGTGTTCATCGGCCGGTTGCGCAAGAAACTGGGCGGCCAATACATCGAGACGGTTCGCGGCCTCGGCTATCGCCTGGTATCGGGCGAGAAGCAGGAAGAAGGCGGGGAAGCGGCGTCTTGATCCGCACCCTTTCTGCAAGGCTGTTCTTTCTTACCGCCTTGTGGGCAATCGTGGCGACGTCTGCAGTGGCGTGGTATTTGGCGGAAAGTTTTCGCACCGGTGTCGAAATCAATCTTCGCGAACGCCTGACGGCCAATCTCTACAATGTCATGGGGTCGGTGAGCCAGACCGGTGCCGGCCAGCTGACAGGTGGTCCCGACTTGCGCGATTCGCGGTTCCTGCGGCCCGGCTCCGGCTATTACTGGAAGGTCAGCAATCTTACCGGTGACGACAGTCTGAGTTCCGCCTCACTTGCCGGTGGCGTGATCGAGGTTCCCGAGGGAGCGCCGTTCGATTCCGGTTTTCAGCGCGAATTTCTGGCAAGGGATGTTGGCGGCCAGGAACTGATCGGCATTGAAGCCCGTGCCTTTCTCGGCGATGGCGATGCGCTTTATTCCTTTGTTATAACGGCAAACCGAAACGAAGCTGATGAACAGGTCAGCCAGTTCGTGCAGCGTTTGCTGATTGTGCTGTCGCTGTTCGCGCTCGGGTTTATTCTGGTCACCTTCTTTCTTGTCCGCCTGGGCCTTGACCCGATCAAACAGGCGACCGCCCGGCTGGCAGACATAAGGGAAGGAAAGGCGGAGCGGATAAGCGGCGAATTTCCCCTCGAAATCCAGCCCCTGATCGACGAAACCAATGCGCTGATTGTTTCCAACCGGAATGTTGTTGAACGTGCCCGCACCCAGGTGGGCAATCTGGCGCATTCGCTGAAAACGCCCCTGGCTGTTCTGCGCAACGAGGCTTCGCGTGCTGCGCCTGCTGTTCGTCAGGTCGTCGAACAGCAGGTTCAACTGATGCAAAGCCAGGTGCAGACCTATCTGGACCGGGCGCGGATTTCCGCCCGCAGCGGCACCGTCACCTCAAGAACGGAAATTGCCCAAAGCCTCACGCGCCTCGTCCGGGTCATGCAGAAGCTTAATCCCAACATTGATTTTACCGTTACCATCACGGCTTCTGATCCCGTATTTGCAGGCGAACAGCAGGATTTTGAGGAAATGGCCGGCAACCTGCTGGAAAATGCTGCAAAATTTGCCAGCTCCAGGGTCGAGGTCAGTGCCACCACAGCAGAAAAGGCCATCGTTTTGTCCGTCGGTGATGACGGAGACGGCATGACGCAAGCGCAGATCCGCGAGGCGGTAAAACGCGGTACACGGCTGGATGAGAGCAAACCGGGCTCCGGCCTTGGATTGTCGATTGTCCGCGACATCGCGAAAGAATATAACGGGACCCTGACCTTGGGCCGTTCGAAATTGGGCGGCCTGAACGCTGAATTGAAGTTGCCACTTGCCGGCGTGTCCCGGTGATGCCTTTGTTGGAGGGGACAGATATGGGGTTGCGTTTTCCGGTAAAGGCTGCGTTGGCCTGCGTGGTACTGATTGGTGCGCTTTCAGCGTGTGTTACGACCGGAAAAGGGCCAGGTTCGCTGCTTTCTGCAAACCTGGCTGCCACGCCTTCCGGCCAGAAACTTAATCAGTTCGCGCTCAACAAGGCGGTCTCGGCGGAGGTCAGCGCATTGGAGGCAACGCCAGCCGGTGGCGCAAAGGACTGGCGCAGCGGCAAGGCAGCATCGGGCAGGGTCTTGCCGGGGCCGCCCTTTGAAGTATCCGGCCGCATCTGCCGCCGCTATACCCATCAGATTACCGTCGATGGAACGCAATCGAGCCGTACGGAAACCGCCTGCAAGAATGAGGATGATGTCTGGCAGCCGGTCGGAGGCTGACATCGCCCATGTCTTGTCCAATGTCTTGCCCAATGTCTTTTCCCGTGTCCTGCTCGTGACCTTAAGCTGCGATGATGTGCGACTTGATGTCCGCAAATGCGGAATTAGCCTGCTGGAACTTTTTTTCCCCGTCTTTAAGCGCTAGTTAGCCGCCATGGCGTTCTGGATCATGGCAATCGTATTGATGGTATTGGCGGCAGCCTTCGTGCTGGTGCCCTTGTTTGCCGTCGGCACCAAAGACGAAAGCCCTGCCGATCTTGAAAAGGCGCTTTTCAAGGCGCGCAAGGCGGAGATCGAAAACGATCTCGCCATAGGCCGCATCGATGCCGATGCTGCGCGGGCGGCAATCGCCGAGGAAAGCCGCAAGCTGATTGCTGCTGTTGAGAACCTGCCTGGCACCACGCCGGCAAATCTCGGCCTGTCCCGCGCAATAGCCCTGGCTGCGGTCGTTTGCGTTCCGGTGGTTGCCACGGCCTTCTACCTTCAGGCCGGTAATCCGCAATTGCCCGATCAACGCCTTGCCGGGCGGCAGGCCGGCAATCTTGAAAACCAGCGTATCGAAGAATTGGTGGCCCGCGCCGAAGCTCATCTGGCGGCAAAGCCCGACGATGTTCGCGGCTGGCAGGTGCTGGCGCCTGTTTATACCCGCATGGGCCGCGATCGCGATGCAGCCCAGGCCTGGGCGAATGTCCTGCGGCTTGACCCGCAAAGACCGGGCGTGCGTGCCAATCTTGCAGAAAGCATGGTTGCGGTTGCCGGCGGCGTCGTGACCGAAGAGGCCAGCCGGCTGTTTCGCCAGGAACTCGTCAACAATCAGGCTTCGGCAAAGGCCCGCTTTTATCTTGCCATGGCAAAGGGGCAGGAAGGAAAACACGAGGAAGCCGTCGAATTGTGGGACGAGCTGATTTCCGGCGGCACCGACCAGTCTCCCTGGATGGAGGCGGCAAAAACCTTCCGCGGGCAATCCGCCCGCCTTGCCAGTCTTGCGCCGGCGCAATCAGTCCAGCCGGGTCCAACCGCTGACCAGGTGGAACAAGCTGCCTCCATGACTGCTGAGGAGCGCGGCGAGATGATCACCGCCATGGTGCAGAACCTTGCCGGCAGGCTGGAGGACAACCCCACGGACAAAGAGGGCTGGAAACGGCTGGTGCGTGCCTATATCGTTTTGGGCGACAGCAATGCTGCGAAGAGCGCGGTGGAACAGGCAATTGCCGCCAATGCCGGCGATGGTGCTTTCGTGGCCGAGATGAAATCGGCATTGGAACAGCTAAAAACCCAGGATGGCGAACAAATGCCTGCCGGCGAGGCGGGTTCGGAGAATAATACGCAATGACCCGCAAGCAGAAACGGTTGACAATGATCGGCGCGATCGGCGCAGTGCTGATGGCCGCAGTGCTTCTTGTAATGTTTGCCCTGCGTGACGAGATCGTGTTCTTCTATTCGCCGACCGATATTCTGACCGAACACAAGGCGCGGCCCGGGGAACGCTTCCGCCTTGGCGGGCTCGTCAAGGAAGGCAGCATCGAGAAGAGCGGCGAAACCGTCCGCTTCGTTATCACTGACACCGAACATGAACTGCCGGTCGCCTATGTTGGCATTCTGCCCGACCTTTTTCGCGAAGGGCAGGGGGTGATTGCCGAGGGAAGCCTGTCTGACACGGTGTTTGCGGCCGACACCGTGCTTGCCAAGCACGATGAGAACTACATGCCGAAAGAGGTTGCCGACACATTGAAGGAAAAAGGTGTCTGGCAGGGAGAGGAGGCAGCGCAGTGATCAACGAACTGGGCCATTTCGCCCTGGTGCTGGCCTTTGCCCTGTCGCTGGTCCAGTCGGCCGTGCCGCTGGCCGGCGCAAAGCTCGGCAATCACAAACTGATGGCGATCGGTTCGTCCGCCGCCACCGGCATGTTCGTTTTCACAGCACTGGCCTTCGCAGCACTTACAAGTGCCTATGTTACCTCCGACTTTTCGCTCGAAAACGTCTGGGCAAATTCCCACTCGGCCAAGCCCATGCTCTACAAGATTACCGGCGTGTGGGGAAACCACGAGGGGTCAATGCTGTTATGGGTGTTGATCCTGGTTTTCTTCGGCGCGCTGGTCGCCTGGTTCGGCTCCAACATTCCCGCACAACTGAAGGCCAATGTGCTTGCCGTTCAGGGATGGATCGCGGCGGCGTTTTTGCTGTTCATTCTGCTTACTTCCAATCCCTTCGCCCGGCTTTCTCCCGCCCCGTTCGAGGGCAATGATCTAAATCCCATCCTGCAGGATATCGGCCTCGCCATCCATCCACCGCTGCTCTATCTCGGCTATGTCGGCTTTTCGGTGACCTTTTCCTTTGCCGTAGCGGCCATGCTTTCAGGCCGTATTGATGCTGCCTGGGCGCGTTGGGTCAGGCCCTGGGCTCTGACGGCCTGGCTGTTTTTGACCGCCGGGATCGCCATGGGCTCTTACTGGGCCTATTACGAACTCGGCTGGGGTGGCTGGTGGTTCTGGGATCCGGTGGAAAACGCTTCCTTCATTCCCTGGCTCGTCGGCACCGCCCTGCTGCATTCTGCCCTGGTGATGGAAAAGCGCGATGCATTGAAGATATGGACCATCCTGCTGGCCATCATCACCTTTTCCATGTCGCTGCTGGGCACCTTCCTGGTCCGGTCCGGGGTCCTGACCTCCGTTCATGCCTTTGCCAATGATCCGGAGCGCGGGGTTTTCATTCTGATGATTTTGCTGCTGTTTATCGGCGGCTCGCTGACCTTGTTTGCGATCCGGGCTCCCTTGCTGAAGGCAGGCGGGCTGTTTCAGCCGATTTCGCGGGAAGGTGCGCTGGTTTTCAACAATGTATTCCTGACGACCGCGGCAGCGACCGTGCTGGTCGGAACCCTCTATCCGCTCGTTGTCGAAGCGATTTCGGGAGCAAAGATTTCCGTAGGCGCGCCGTTCTTCAACGTCACCTTCGGCCCGCTGATGATCCCCTTGCTGATGCTGGTGCCGATCGGCCCGCTGCTTTCCTGGAAGCGCGCCGATCTTTACGGGGCGCTGCAGCGCCTGTTCTGGATCGCCGGACTGGCGCTCCTTACCGTCATCGTCGTGCTGGCCTTCACCTCCGGTGAGCCGGTTCTGGCGAGCCTTGGCATCGGCCTGGCGGTTTGGGTGAAGATTGGGGCATTTGCCGAGATCTGGAGCCGCGCCGGCATTGGCAAGTCAAAGGCTTCGAGTGTCTTTTCCCGCCTTGCCGGACTGCCGCGCTCCATGTGGGGAACGGCGCTTGGCCATTTCGGCTTGGGTGTAGTCCTGCTGGGCGTTGTCACCGTTTCGGTGTTTGAGCGCGAAAGTGTTTCCGAGGTCGCCCCCGGTGAAACGGTGGCCATTGCCGGTTACGAAATCACCTTTCAGGGCGTAACCCCTGTCACCGGCCCGAATTACACTGAAACCGTAGCCAATCTCCTTGTCGCCACCTCTTCGGGAAAAACCTTTCCGTTGAAGCCTTCCAAACGCCTTTATCAGGCGCGGGGCATGCCAACCACGGAAGCTGCAATACGCACCATCGGTTTTTCCCAGCTTTACGTTTCTCCCGGTGAAATCAGTGAGGATGGCAAGCTTGTTGTTCGCGCATGGTGGAAGCCCCTGGTAACGCTGATCTGGATCGGTCCGATCTTCATGGTGGCAGGCGGCGTGATTTCGCTTTCCGACCGGCGCCTGCGCGTGGGCGTTGCGCGGCGGGCAAAACGCAGCACTGCCTCAAATGAGGGAAGGCAGGCCGATGCGCTTACCTGAACCGATATCTGCCCTTTGCCTGTTCGTATCGATCATGGTTGCACTGGTTGCAACGCAGCCTGCTTTTGCTGTCAATCCCGATGAGGTTCTGTCCGATCCGGTATTGGAGGAACGTGCCCGCGACCTTTCGGCGACGATCCGCTGCATGAAGTGCCAGAACCAGTCGATTGACGACTCTGATGCCGATCTTGCCCGCGACTTGCGCATTCTGCTTCGCGAGCGTCTGGCCGCCGGTGACAGCGATCAGGAAGTCCTTGATTTTCTGGTCGCACGCTATGGTGAGTTCGTTCTGCTCAAGCCCCGTTTTACGGCAGCAAACCTTCTTCTTTGGGCTGCACCGGTTCTCGGACTTCTGGGCGGTTTTCTGCTGGTAATGCGTTATTTCCGCACAAGAAAAGGGGAAGCAGAGCCGGCCGCTGGTGACCTGACAAAAGCCGAACACGCCAAACTCACGAAAATTCTGGATGATCGTGAATAAAACTTCCGGTAGTACGGGTAATCCGTCTTGCTACAGGAGTTTGTCATGGAATCGCTGCGACTTGAGTTTGCCGGTGCAAGCGGCGCAACGCTGGCAGCCAGGCTTGACCTGCCGCTCGGCCCGGTCAGCGCATATGCCTTATTTGCCCACTGCTTTACCTGTTCGAAAGATCTGAACGCCACCCGGCGGATTTCAGCCAGTCTGGCAGCCGAGGGCATCGCAGTTCTGCGGTTTGATTTCACCGGCCTTGGCAAGTCGGGCGGAGAATTTGCCTCGACCAATTTTTCCTCCAACGTCGCCGATCTGGTCAGTGCGGCGGACTTTCTGCGTGAACGCTATGCAGCTCCCTCGATCCTGATCGGCCACTCGCTGGGCGGCGCTGCCGTTCTGGTTGCAGCATCCAGCATTCCTGAAACCGAAGCAGTGGTGACGATTGGCGCACCTGCCGATGCTGCCCATGTCACCCATAATTTTGCCGCAAACCTTGAAAAGATCGAAACGGAGGGAAGCGCCGAAGTCAGCCTTGGCGGGCGCAAGTTCACCATCCAGAAGCAGTTTCTGGAAGATGTATCGGCAAGCTCCGTTCAAAAACACGTCAAGGCTTTGAAGAAACCCCTGCTGATATTCCACTCGCCGATTGACCAGACGGTCGGAATTGAGAATGCCGGCGACATCTTCATGGCAGCAAAACACCCAAAGAGTTTCGTCTCGCTTGATACAGCCGACCATCTGCTGACCAGGCCCGACGATGCGGAATTCGTTGCCTCAACGATTGCTGCCTGGGCGCAGCGCTACGTGCCGCAGACACCTTCAGCCGGCGAAACGGTTGACGAGGCAGGCATTACGGTCACGGAGACCGGCGTTGGCAAATTCCAGAACCTTGTGCAATCGGGCCGTCATCACATGTTTGCGGACGAACCAAAATCCTATGGTGGTGATGATACCGGTCCCTCACCCTATGACTATGTGGCGATCGGGCTGGCGGCCTGTACTTCCATGACGCTCAAAATGTATGCCGACCGCAAGGGCTGGGATATTTCACCGGTTTCGGTATCGGTGGACCATGCAAAAATCCATGCGGTCGATTGCGAGACCTGTTCTGAGGAACGCAAGGAAGAAGGTGGCAAGATCGACCGCTTCCACCGCACCATCACACTGAAACCCGGCATCGACGAAGAGAGGGTAGAAGCGCTGTTGGTGATTGCGGACAAATGCCCGGTGCACCGCACACTCCATGCCTCTTCCGAAATCACCACCGCCCTTGCCGTCAAGGATGGAGCTTGATCTTCCGCGGTCTGAAAGCTCTTCTGCTTACATGAACGATATTTAATCTGCCCGTAAGCATCGTGTAATCTGGCTTTTTCCATAGTCTGGCCTCAAAGCGGCATCGCGGCGGCCCTCCAGTCCCGCCCAGATGTCCGCTCGTGAGGAAAACGTCCGGCAAGGACACCTGAACCAGAGGGAAAAGCATGAAACGCAAACCCAAAAGCACATTCAAATTGATACGGGCCGCTTTGCTGGCTTCCACGGTCGCCGTTACCGCTTTCGCTGTTGCACCGGTAACCGGTTCGCCGCTTTCACTGCCTGTCGCCAATGCGGAAGCCGTCAAACTGCAGGCTCCGGCAACGCCCGGCTTTGCCGATGTGGTAGAAGCCGTTTCGCCTGCTGTCGTCAGCGTCCGCGTCGAGCAGATGATCCACCCGGCATCCAGAGACGGGGACTCCCGCCGGGATTACCGCTTTGACCGCCGCGATGGCGATGATCTGCCGGAATTCTTCCGGCGCAATCCTGAATTCTTCAAACGCTTCTTTGGCGAACGCTTTGGCGAACGTGGTCATGGCCGTGATGACGACCGCCACCGTTACAGCGAGCGTGATCGCCGCGATGACGACAGGCCGCGCGACCGTCGCCGGGGCAAGCGCTTCGGCATGTCCCAGGGCTCCGGCTTCTTCATTTCTGAAGACGGCTATCTTGTCACCAACAACCATGTTGTGGAAGGTGGCTCCAAATACATCGTCAAGATGGATGATGGCACCGAATATGAAGCAAAGCTGATCGGTGCCGACGAGCGCTCGGACCTCGCAGTGCTCAAGGTCGATGAAGAGCGCACGTTCACCTATGTCGGTTTTGCAGAGACCAAACCGCGCATTGGCGACTGGGTGGTGGCCGTCGGCAATCCATTCGGCCTCGGCGGAACCGTGACGGCAGGCATTGTGTCTGCCCAGGGCCGTGAAATCAGCTCCAATCGCTATGACGATTTCATCCAGATCGATGCTGCCGTCAACAAGGGCAATTCCGGTGGCCCGGCTTTCAACCTGAAAGGCGAGGTCATTGGTGTGAACACCGCAATCTTCTCGCCCAGCGGCGGCAATGTGGGCATTGCCTTTGCCATTCCCGCAGCCACCACCCAGGAGATCGTTGAAGAGCTGATTGAAAACGGCAGCGTTGTGCGCGGCTGGCTTGGTGTGCAAATCCAGCCGGTAACCCGTGACATTGCCGAAGCACTGGATCTCGAGGATGCCCGCGGCGCGCTGGTTACCGAACCCCAGGACGACAGCCCCGCTGACAAGGCAGGTATCCGCGCTGGCGATGTCATTGCAGAAGTCAACGGCAAGAAGGTACGCGGCCCCAGGGCGCTTGCCCGCATGATCGGTCAGCTCGATCCTGACAGCACGGCAACGCTGACCATCTTCCGCGATGGTGAAGAAGAAGAGGTCGAGGTAACCCTTGGCACGCTGGGCGACACCGCCGCCCTGGGCGGCAGTAAAGACAAGGAAGACGCGGCTCGCACCGGCAAGCTCGGCCTCGCTTTGGGCACCGGAGACGATGGTGGTGTCGTGGTGCTGGAAGTAGCGCCCGAAAGCAGCGCTGACCGCAAGGGCATCCGTTCCGGCGACATTATTGCCTCTGTCAACGGCGAGCCCGTCAAGTCGCCCGGCGATGTATCCAGGGCTGTCCGTGAAGCTGAGGAGAATGGCCGCAAGAGCACGCTCTTCCAGATTGAGCGCGGCGGAAACTCCCGCTTTGTGGCTGTCCCGTTCCCCAAGGCATAACAAGCCTCAAAGCATCCCTGTCGGTGGTCTGGTATCTCCATGCAGCCGGCAGGCAGGCGGCGGGCCAACTCCCCTTAGCCCGCCGCCGCCCCTTTTCGGTCAGCATCAACTTTCCGGCAGGTTTCCTTGACCGCCGATTGTGATAGGAAACATCCAGGAAAAATGTGCGATGAAAGTTCTGATTGTCGAAGACGACCGTGACGCTTCCGCCTATCTTGCCAGGGCGTTGAAGGAAGCGGGCCACATTCCAGATGAGGCCGCCGACGGTGAAACCGGGCTCGAAATGGCCCGCTCTGCCTCCTATGATGTGCTCATTGTCGACCGCATGCTGCCGAAGCGTGACGGACTTTCCATGATTCGCGAACTGCGCGCCGAAGAAGACGACACGCCGGTTCTCATTCTTTCCGCGCTGGGACAGGTCGATGACCGCGTCAAGGGCCTGCGTTCCGGGGGAGACGACTACCTCACCAAACCCTATGCCTTTTCTGAATTGCTGGCCCGAATTGAGATTCTCGCCCGCCGCAGGAAACCGGATGAGGCCGAAACGGTTCTCACCGTTGCCGACCTGACCCTTGACCGCCTCAGCCGCGAGGTAACACGGGCCGGCAAGAAAATTCTGCTGCAGCCGCGGGAATTCCGCCTGCTGGAATATCTCATGCGAAATCCCGGCAAGGTGGTCACTCGAACCATGCTGCTGGAAGAGGTCTGGGACTACCACTTCGACCCGCAGACCAATGTGATCGATGTACATATATCCAGACTGCGCGGCAAGATCGACAAGGGTTTCGACCCGCCCCTGCTGCATACTGTCCGTGGCGCGGGATACATGCTGCGCACCGAGATATAGGTCCAATCAACATGCAGGATTTGGAATGCGGTATGCGCGAAAATCGTTCAGTTTCAGGAGCAGGGCCGAAGACAGGTCGCCACCCTTTCAAGGATCTGCGACACCAAAATGAGCGATTTTCGCCATATCCTATAAGGACGCGGCGGCTTCTTGCCCTGAATGCGCTGAAAAGCCCTTGTGGTGGTCCGCACCACGGCGGCCTTTTTGCCTGCTCAGAACGAAAATCCGTCACGCGCCGCATCCGAAACCTGCATGTTGATTGGACCTAGCAAATGTGGGCGCGCATTAAGCAGCTTTCGCGCGTGACGGCCATTCGCCTGTCGATTGCCTATACGCTTGCCTTTGGCATTCTTGCGGTAATCCTCATTTTCTACATGACCGGCGGTGCGGTGGACTATCTGCGCCAGCAGTTCCGCCAGTCGATCAACGAGGAAATCCTTTCGCTTGAACGAACCTATCGCACCCGCGGCCTTAACGGCATGGTGCGCGAGATGGAGCGCCGCTCGCGTGCCCCTGGCGCCAATCTATATGTGGTAGCCGGGCCCGATGGCCGCATCCTTGCCGGCAATGTGCTGTCGATCGATCCGGAGGTCTTGGCCAGAAGCGGCTGGCAGGAACATCCCTTCGAATATGAAAGCCTTGCCGATGAAGACGATGACCGCTCCAACCGGGCGGTGGCGCGCATCATGGATCTGCCCAATGGCATGCGCATCCTGATCGGCCAGGACATCGGCGAACCTGAACGCTTCCGCAAGGTGGTACGCCGCGCCCTTACCTTTTCCATGGGCATGATGCTGATGGCTGCCCTGCTCATCTGGTTTTTCGTGGGGCGCCGCGCGCTCAAGCGCATCGACATGGTTTCGCGCTCAACCGAACGCATCCTGGCCGGTGACCGCAGCGAACGGTTGCCGGTAGGCGATTCCAATGACGAGTTCGACCGGCTTTCAAAGCGCATGAACCTGATGCTTGACCGTATCTTCCTGCTTGATGAGGGATTGCGGAACGTGTCGGACTCCATCGCGCATGATCTGAAGACACCGCTTACCCGCCTGCGCAACAAGGCCGACCAGGCCCTGGCTGCCGATGCAGGCGAGCGCAGGCACGAATTGCTGTCGGACATCATTCAGGAGGCAGATCAGCTCATCAAGACCTTCAATGCCTTGTTGATGATTTCCCGGGTGGAAGCCGGTTCCCATGTCACCGACTTGCAGGCGCTCGATCTCAGTGAGCTGTTGAACGATGTTGCAGAACTTTACGAGCCGGTTGCCGAGGATGAAGGCATTGTCTTTGAAGTGGATGTGCCGGAAGGACTGCGCATTGATGCAAGCCGCGAGCTGCTTTCCCAGGCAATTACCAATCTGATTGATAATGCGCTCAAATACGGACTGCCGCCGGACGGAAAGGGCCGCATCTCCTTGAGCGCACGTTCGGACAAGAACCGGACAGTCATTACAGTGCGTGACACTGGCCCCGGGATTCCCGCCGACAAATATGAGGCAGTCAAGGAGCGCTTTACCCGGCTCGATGACAGCCGCACCAAGCCGGGCAACGGGCTTGGGCTTGCATTGGTGGAAGCCATTGCGAAAATTCACGGTGGGCGGCTGGAATTCAGCGATGCCGCGCCGGGCCTTGAAGCAAAACTGATCTTGCCAGCACCTTCCGCATGAACGATCCTGCCGGCTGGTACGGTGCGAATCCGGGAATGCAGCAAAGCGGGTAGAGCCTTTCACGCTCTTATGGAAGCAGTTTGAATGGTGGGATTTTTCACATCTGGCAAGGAGAATACCGCAGCAGGATGGTTGCCCATCCTGCGAGGATTTCGACGAATGCAGATTGGAAAAGCTTCCACAGCCGGGAGTTTGACCTGTTGAAACACCTGTCATTCCTGCAATCGTTTGAACCTGGTTCTTCGGCCTTCGCACAGCGCCCTGGAAAGCTGACAGTGTCTGCACTGCTGCGCCTTTTGCGCCTCTCCGAAGACCGAACCCCCGGCGTTCAAACGATCCCATATGAGCGTGAAAGGCTCTAAATGGTGAAAATCACAAACCCCCTGTTTCAAACTGACAGCGATCAGGCAGCGGTTATTGCTGCAAGTGGCGATGATGATATGCAGCGCACCATCATCGAAGCGCTGAATGAACTGTCATCTGAGGAGCGGCAGGCAGGCCACCTGATCGGGGAATTGCGCAACAAGGACAATGCCCTTGCCTTTCTTTCCGGCGCGTTTGTCCTTTCGCCCTATCTGCGCGATTGCGCACTGATAAAGCCGCAAAACCTCGTCCAGGTTCTCGGCAATTCCTTTGATATGGCTGCCGGTTCCATAACCGGGAACGCCGGCGTTCTGTGGAATACCGCTGGTTCCCAAGCAGAATTGATGGCCGGCCTGCGCGAAGCAAAGCGGCAAATGGCCCTGTGTCTTGGCCTTGCCGATCTGGGTGGCTGGATGAATGGAGCGCAGATAACGCGCCATCTGTCCCTGTTTGCAGATGCCGTACTTTCTGCTGCCGTCAATCACCTGCTGAAAGCTCAGCACGAGGCAGGCCGTCTGGTGCTTGCCGATCTGGAAAATCCTTCCCATGGCAGCGGACTGATCGTGCTTGGCATGGGCAAGTACGGGGCGTACGAGCTCAATTACTCCTCGGACATCGACATCATCCTTTTTTTCGATGACGAGAGCCCGGTGCTTTCAGCCTGTGATGACCCGGCCTCATTGTTTGCACGCCTTGCAAAGCAATTGAGCCGCCTGCTGCAGGAGCGCACCGGCGATGGTTACGTGTTTCGGGTGGATTTGCGCCTGCGCCCCGATCCCGGTTCCACACCATTGGCCATTCCCGTTGAAACGGCGATGAATTATTACGCCGCCTATGGTCAGAACTGGGAGCGCGCCGCCTTTATCAAGGCGCGGGCCGTCGCCGGTGATTTTGCTGCCGGAGAACGGTTCCTGCGCGAATTGGCACCGTTTGTGTGGCGCAAATATCTGGACTTTGCCGCCATTCAGGATGTTCATTCCATAAAGCGGCAGATCCACGCCCACAAGGGGCATGGTGAGATCGCCATCAAGGGCCACAACATCAAGCTCGGCCGGGGCGGCATTCGCGAGATCGAGTTCTTCGTCCAGACCCAGCAACTCATCGCCGGTGGCCGGCGCGAGCAATTGCGGGTTCGCGGCACGGTAGAGGGCCTTGAAAAGCTGCGGGACGATGGCTGGATTTCCGCCGAGGCAGCAGAGCGCCTTTCCGTTGCCTATTGGTTTCTTCGCAAGGTCGAACATCGCATTCAGATGGTTGCCGACGAGCAGAGCCATGTCCTGCCGGAAGATGATGAGGGTCTTTGCCGTATTGCAGCAATGGCAGGATTTAAAGACGTGGACGCGTTCACCGGTGCGCTGGTTGCCACCATGCGCGAGGTCGAGCATTTTTACGCGGAGCTATTCGAGCAGGCGCCACAACTGACAGGCCAGGGCGGCAATCTCGTCTTCACCGGCGAGGATGAAGACCCGCAAACCGTGGAGACCTTGAGCAGGCTCGGCTTTCAACGGCCCTCGCAGGTCATCTCCAGCATCAAGGCATGGCATTACGGCCGCTATCCGGCGGTACGCTCCTCCCAGGCGCGCGAGATGCTGACCGAGATCACGCCGCAATTGCTGGAAGATTTCAGCACCACCGGCAATCCCGATCAGGCTTTTGTCGGGTTCGACCGTTTTCTGCAGGGCCTGCCGGCGGGCATTCAGTTCTTCGGTATTTTGAAGGCCAATCCCAATCTGACCCGGCTGCTGACATTGCTGCTGGATGCAGCCCCCCGCCTGGCCGACATCATCACCCGCAAGCCGCATATCTTCGACGGATTGATCGATCCCACCTTCAGTGCCGACATTCCAGGTCCCGAAGAATTGAAGGAACGCCTGAGCGCTGTTCTTGCCCGCTCCCGCGGCTATGAGGAAAAACTCGATCAGGCACGGCTGTTTGCTGCCGAGCAGCGTTTCCTCATCGGGGTCCGGCTGATCAATCGAACGATTTCACCCAGACGGGCGGGCGAAGCCTATACCATCCTTGCCGAAACGCTGATCAACGGTATTTTCGATGAGGTGCTGGGCGAGTTCAAACTGCGCCATGGCGAGATACCGGGAGGGGAAATCGCCATTCTCGGCATGGGCCGGCTGGGCAGCCGTGACCTCACCGCCGGATCGGATCTCGACCTGATCTTTCTTTACCGCCATGACGAGGCAGCAGAACAGTCCGATGGCGAAAAACCGCTCTATGCCCAGCAGTATTACACCCGTCTGGTGCAGCGTCTCATCACCGCCATGTCCGCGCCCATGGCCGAAGGAAGGATTTTCGAACTGGATTTCCGCCTGCGCCCATCGGGAAATGCCGGCCCTCTTGCCACCCATTTTGATGCGTTCTGCCGCTATCAGGCAAAGGAGGCCTGGGTTTGGGAGCGCCAGGCGCTGGTTCGGGCCCGCCCGGTGGCGGGAGACGCCGGCCTTGCCGAAGCCTTGCGCGCCAAACTTGCCGAACTGCGCAAGGTGCGCGGTGATGCCACCAGGATCACCAGGGAAATCGCGGAGATGCGGCAAACGCTGGATGAAGAAAAGCCGCCCGAAAACACCTTCGATGCAAAACGCGCGCCCGGTGGCCTGATCGACATCGAATTCATCGCCCAATGGCTGGCCTTGACCGGGAATCTGACGGAAGGTTTGCCGCAAAACCCGACCAGCACCATCGAGTTGATCGACCATGCCGATCCCGCCATTATCGACAGTGATGCCGTCAACACGCTGAAGGCTGCCTACGGGCTGTACAACACCGTGCTTCAAATCCAGCGCGTTTGCCTGAGGGGAGGCTTCGATCCGCAGGAAGAAGGATTGTCGGGGTTCAAATCCCTGCTGTGCGAACAAACCGGCCATCCCGCACTGTCAGCGCTTGAGCAGGAACTTGAAGCGGTTCAGGGTTCGGTGCGCGATGTTTTCAGGCGCTGTGTCGGATAAAAAAATCCCCGGATCACGAAGGATCCGGGGAGCCAGTTGGCAGGGAAGCTCGTAGCGTATTAAGCGGCAGCTTCTTCCGGTTTTGCTGCTTTCGCCTTGCGTTTGTTGACCCCGGTGCGGCTGAGCGGAAGCTGCACCGAAACAATGGTTCCTTCGCCTTCGCGGGAGCGGATTTTCAGTTTGCCGCCATGCATGTGGGCCAGTGAAGCAGAGATCGCCAATCCCAGGCCCGAACCCTTGTGATCGCGTGTCATCTGGTTCTGGGCTTGCTCGAACGGCCGGCCAAGTTTTGAAAGATCATGTCGCGAAATGCCGATTCCCTTGTCCTCGATGGAGATGCGCAGGCATTTGGAAACGATGCGCGCGCGCACGAAAATCTCCCCGCCCTTGCTTGAGAATTTGACGGCATTTGACAGGAGGTTAAGCAGGATTTGCTTGACCGCGCGGCGGTCGGCCTCGATTTCCAGGCCGGGGCGCACTTCCTCGCGTATGCGGATATCTTTCTTCGCCGCTTCGCGGCTTATGATGCGCAGCGTTTCCTCAAGAAGGCTGTCGACACTGACCGGTTCGAAATCCAGGGTAAAGCGCCCGGCCTCGATCTTGGACATGTCCAGAATATCGTTGATCACGCCGAGCAGAAACGCGCCGCTGTTGTGAATGTCGCGGCAGTATTCACGGTATTTCTCCGAACCCAGCGCGCCGAACATTTCCTCCTGCATGATCTCTGAAAAACCGATGATGGCGTTAAGCGGCGTGCGCAGCTCGTGGCTCATATTGGCCAGGAAATCGGATTTTGCCTGGTTGGCCTCCTCCGCACGGGTTCTTTCCTTCTCATGCTTGCCGGCAAGTTCCTCAAGCTGTCTTGCCTGCACTTCCAGCTTCTGGCGGGATTGCTTTAAATCGGCGATGGTCGCCTTCTGGCGCAGTTCGGAATTGATCAGCTGCTTTTCATGCCGCTTGATCGTCGTGATGTCGTTGCCGACTGATACATAGCCGCCATCCTGGGTCCGCCGTTCGTTGAACTGCAACCAGCGCCCGTCGCGCAGTTTCACCTCATAGGACCGCGAATTGCCGCTGTTCTTTCCGCCCTGGATGATCTCGGTGCCCTGCAGCGGGTTTCCGGCCTGTTCCATCAGTTCCTCGTAAGGCACGCCGGGAACGGCAAGTTGCGGCTTCAGTCCGTGCAGCTGCTGGAACTTTGAATTGCACATGACCAGCCGCTTGCGGTGGTCCCACAGCACGAAGGCTTCCGAGAGATTTTCGATGGCATCATGCAGACGGGTGGAAATCGTCCGCGTCCGCATGCGGATTTTCTCCTGCTCGGTGACATCGATGGCAATGCCGATAAGATGGGGCTCGCCACGGCGGTTATAGACCACCTGGGCACGGATGCGCGTCCACAGCCACTGTCCGTTGTGGTGCCGCATCCTGAAAACCTTGTCGATGGCGTCTGCCTGTTCGACAAGCACCAGATCGGCGACGGAATAAAGGCTGGTGTCGTCCGGGTGGATCAGCTCGGCGATCTTCTGAAAGCCCAGAATATTGGCGTCGGGCTGGGACTTGTCATGCTCCATGCCAAGCAGGGCGAACATTGAATCCGACCAGTAGATACGGCCGCGCGAAATGTCCCAGTCCCACAAACCGCACTTGCCGCGGTCAAGCGCGGTTTCGAACCGGTTTTGCGCCAGAAGATAGATCGAGTCGGCTTCCCGCGCCCGCGCGCTCTGGGCAAAATAGGCATACAGAATGACCAGCAGAATGCTGGAAGTGCCGACAAAAAGGGAAACGTTGGTGGAAACCGCATAGCGCCAGTTTTCCATCATCGGATCTTTTGGCTGATAGAGCGTAATGCCGCCCAGTCCGTCGGGCAGAATGCGATGTACCGCCAGGGCCTGCACATCGCCTTCGACCACCACTTCACGGCTTGAAGCGGATCGTCCGAACATGGTCAGTAGATGCGCATTGCCAACCAGCGAATGTAGATTGCGGCCAACATACCGGCTGACCTGCGGCACCGTCGCAACGATGGTGTGGTCGCTGCCGGTCACCAGTATCTGGCGGTGCCCGCCAAGATAACGGGCAGCCACGGTATTGCGCAGAATGCGTTTCAGGGCTTCTTCATCGGGCAAGGCGCCATCGGCGTCGAGCTGATGGGAAATGCGCTCTTCCAGCAATTCGGCAATGAAGTGAAGTTCGGCGCGGTTGGTATCGATGATCTGTTCGGCAAACTTGTTGATCTGCACCCACCGGGCGACGCCCACGACGGCGAGAAACAGGACAATCAGAACCGGCACCAGCCTGCGCAGAAAGTCTTCGGACGACAACAGGTTTTCGTATGCGGGATGGCTGAAAATCCGGGCATAGCCGCCCACACCGCGCGTGGCAGCACGGCCCTTTTGGCGTATTCCGCGCCCACCGGCTGCGGAATCCTGAAAGCCGGCGCTCGCTGGGCGGGCGTCCGCATTCGCCATTTAAGGCCTCCCCGTATCGTTTTGCTGCCAACCGCCAACGCCGCACAGACGATTCGCCCCACCATGAATCAGGTGGAATTGCCTTGTCCAGATCACGGCAGCCGAAATCGGGAAACAGCCGCAATTTTTCGCGGCCCGGAAGAAAAAGTGAGTCTTTTTTGTAACACCTGCCGGTGTCAAAGCGCCCTCAGCCGGGCGAAGCCCTCAATCACGAAAGCATGCGATCGAGAATTTCACTGCTGTCTCGGGAGAGCTTTCGTCCCTTCTTCAAGCGGCGAAGGGCACTCTGCGCCTGTTTGCGGCGCTCGGGCTCCAGCATGCGCCAGGAGCGGAAGGCAGTCAGCAAACGGGCGGCCACCTGCGGGTTGATGGCGTCCAGTTTTCTGATCGCATCAATGATGAAGCGGTAGCCCGCCCCATCTGCCCGGTTAAAGCCCGTCGGATTGCCGGAGGAAAAGGTACCGATCACCGAGCGGACACGGTTCGGATTGGTCCAGTTGAAAGCATCATCGGCAACAAGCTTGCGGCAGGTTGCCACCGCACCGCGCCCGCTGACGGCTGCCTGCGCGGCAAACCATTTGTCCAGAACGATCGGGTCGTCGCGATAGCGCTCATGGAAGCGCGTCACAGCGTCTTCGGCTGCCGGTGTGCCCTGCATTTCCTGAAGGATCAGCCGGAAGGCAAACTCCCGGTCCGTCATGTTGGTGGCAGCGCGGAATTTTTCCACCAGCGCTGCTTCAGCCGTCTCACTGTCGGCGTGAACGCCATAAGCCAACAAACGGTTGGCCAGTTCGCGCTTGCCTGCGTCCGCACCCGAGGGCTCAAAGCGGTCTGGCAGATCGAGCGTTTCGGTAATGGTTTCGCGCAGCGGCTCGAGCTGTTCGCCGACCGCGTTCGACAGTGCCCGGCGCGCCTTGTAAATCGCATCGGGGTTGATGTTGCGCCCCAGCAGCCTTGCAAGTTCCGTTTCCGAAGGCAATGTCAGCGCCATCGCCCGGAATGCCGGCTCCAGATCGCCGTTCTCCGCGATTTTGACGGCGGCATCCAGGAATTCCTTTTTCCATACCGGTTTTTTGCGCCGGGCAAGCGAGCGCATTGCCGCAAAGATCTGGCGTGAAGCGAACAGGCGGAAGGACTGCCAGCGCATGAACAGGTCGCTGTCATGGGCCGCCAGCAGGCCGAGTTCACGGTCCAGATGCCGGTAGTCGATTTCCACGGGCGCTGAAAAGCCGCGATTGATCGAAAGGACCGGCTTTTCGTCAATACCGTGAAAGGTGATCTTCTGCCGCCGCTGGCTGAGCTCGAAAATCCCGCCCTGGTCCTCCGCACCGGTGACCTTTTCCGCTTTCAGGTCCTGCTTGCTCACGCTGCCCACCAGCCCGACGGCGAGCGGCATGTGCAGGGGTTTTTTGCGTGCCTGGCCGGGTGTTGGGGCTTGCGATTGCTCGATGTCGACGGCAAAGGTCTTGCGGCTGCGGTCATAATGGGTGGCAACATGCAGCACCGGTGTTCCAGCCTGGGTATACCACAGGAAGAAGCGGGACAGGTCGCGTTTGGAAACCGCCTCGAAACAGGCAATGAATTGTTCGATGGTCGCAGCTTCGCCATCGTGCTTGCTCAAATAGCGCCGCATGCCCTTCATGAACACATCGGGGCCCAGAAGCGTGGCAATCATCCGTACGAGTTCAGCGCCTTTTTCATACACCGTCGCGGTATAGAAGTTGTTGATCTCGCGATAGCGGTCTGGGCGCACCGGATGGGCGAGCGGGCCGGCATCCTCGGGAAACTGGTGGGCACGCAACAGGCTCACATCCTCGATCCGCTTGACCGCACGCGACCGCATGTCGGCGGAAAACTCCTGATCACGATAGACGGTCAGCCCTTCCTTCAGGCAGAGCTGGAACCAGTCGCGGCAGGTGATCCGGTTGCCCGTCCAGTTGTGGAAATATTCATGGGCGACAATACCCTCGATGCGCGCATAGTCGGTATCGGTCGCCGTTTCGGGGCTTGCCAGCACATACTTGTCGTTGAAGATGTTCAGCCCCTTGTTCTCCATCGCCCCCATGTTGAAGTCCGGTACGGCGACGATGTTGAAGACGTCCAGGTCATAGGCACAGCCGAAGACTTCCTCGTCCCAGCGCATGGAGCGCACCAGCGCGTCCATCGCATAGCCGGCCTGGTTCTCCTTGCCCTTCTGCACATGGATGCCGAGCTTTACCTTGCGGCCCTCGCTGGTCACATAGGCCCGGTGAATTGAACCAAGATCGCCGGCCACCAGGGCAAACAGGTAGGACGGCTTGGGATGGGGGTCATGCCACTCGGCGAAATGGCGGCCACCGGCAAGTTTTCCCTTCCTGCCGGGATTGCCGTTGGAAAGTAGCAGCGGCGTTTGTTTCGCATCGGCCTCGAGCCGCACGCTGTAGACGGCCATCACATCCGGCCGGTCGGTAAAATAGGTGATGCGGCGGAACCCCTCCGCCTCGCACTGGGTGCAATAATTGCCGCCCGAAAGGTACAGCCCCGACAGCGCGGTGTTGGCACCGGGATTGACCCTGGTGACGGTCTTAAGGGTAAAGCGCTGCGGCGGGGAGGCAAGCGTGAAGCGATCCGGCGTTGCCGAATACCGATCACCGGCAAGCGGTTTGCCATCGAGCGAAGCCGACACCAGTTCAAGCCCGTCGCCATCGAGCACCAGCGGTGCGTCACCATCTGCTCCCTTGCGCCGCTCATAGCTGACGGTGGCCGTTACCTCCGACTGTTCTGGATGCAGCACGAATCGCAGATCCACGGTCCGCGCCAGATAGTCCGGCGCCCTGTAGTCTTTCAGATAGAACGATTTGGCAGTGTCGGTACGCAGCATCGGGTAATCCCCACTTTCCTTTGCCACTCCTATCTCAAACGCATGGCGCGGGAAACCGGTTTGAGGGCTCTGGCGTTGCCATTCGCGCATGCCCTGCTATGAGAATTTGCAAGGCGGATATCCAAAGCCGTTTCCGATACCAGGGGCAAATGCATGGCAGTCAATGCGGTAAAGGCACATCTGATCACGCTCAAGGCGCACAAGAACCGGCTTGCGCGCACCTCGATGCGTGAAATGTTTGCCGAAGATGCCAAACGCTTTAAGCGCTTTTCCATCGCCTGGGACCGGCTGCTCTTTGATTACTCCAAACATCGCCTGGATGAACGCAGTCTTGCCGCACTGCTCGATGTGGCGAAAACAGCTGGCGTGAAGGCCAGACGCGATGCCATGTTTTCCGGCAAGATCATCAACGCCACCGAGGGCAGGGCGGTTCTGCATACGGCACTGAGGGCGCCGTCCGGCGAGCTGATTGAATTCGATGGCCGCAATGTGATGGCGGATATTGCCGCCGTCCGCCGCGCCATGACGCGCTTTGCCAATGCCGTTCGCAGCGGCAGGTACAAGGTTGGCGGCGGCGCCATTACCGATGTCGTCAACATCGGTATCGGCGGTTCCAGCCTGGGCCCTGCCATGGCGGCCCGCGCTCTGGCGCCCTGGCACAATGGACCGAAAACCCACTTTGTCTCCAATGTGGATGCGGCCGATCTTGCCGAGGTATTCAAGGTTATCAGGCCGGAGACGACCCTGTTCATCATTGCCTCCAAGACCTTCACTACCCAGGAGACAATGCGCAATGCGGCGACCGCCCGCGCCTGGCTGCGCCGCAAGCTGAAGCGCAAGGATGTCGGGGCGCATTTTGCAGCGCTTTCCACCAGTCTGGATAAAACCCGCAAATTCGGCATTGCCGACGAACGAACCTTCGGGTTCTGGGATTGGGTCGGCGGGCGCTATTCGGTTTGGTCTGCCATTGGCCTGTCAGTGATGATCGCCATCGGGCCGAAGCGGTTTGGCGAGTTTTTGGACGGGGCCCATGAGGCCGATACCCACTTCCGGACAGCCGATTATGGCGCAAACATTCCCGTTGTCATGGCCCTTTTGGGAGTGTGGTACCGCAATGTATGGGGCTTTGAGACCCATGCGGTGCTGCCCTATGACAACCGGCTGGCCCGCTTTCCGGCCTATCTGCAGCAGCTGGAGATGGAATCGAACGGCAAGCGGGTGATGATGGACGGCCGCGCGGTGTCCACCGATACCGGCGCCATTCTGTGGGGCGAGCCCGGCACCGATGGCCAGCATGCCTTCTACCAGCTCATCCATCAGGGTACGTCCGTCATCCCCTGCGATTTTCTGATCGCCGCCAAGTCGAACGACCGGCTTTCCGGCCACCATGAATTGCTGGTCGCCAACTGCCTTGCCCAGTCCGAAGCACTGATGACCGGCAGAACGCTTGGCGAGGCAAAGGCCGAACTGGCGGCAGCCGGCCTGTCCGCTGCGGAAGTCAAACGGCTGGCACCGCACAAGGTGTTTGAAGGAAACCGCCCGTCCACCACCTTCCTCTATGAACGGCTCGACCCGAAAATGCTCGGCACGCTGATCGCGCTTTATGAGCACAAGGTCTTCGTTCAGGGCGTCTTGTGGGGGATCAATTCCTTCGACCAGTGGGGGGTCGAGCTGGGCAAGGTACTGGCAAACGATCTGATACCCATGGTCCGCGGCAAGAAGCCTGCCGGCAGAAAAGATGCTTCCACCGCCGGTCTGCTTGCCGCCTATCACAGAAAAAAACGCTGATGCAGACTGCCGCTGATGCTGCCCCCTACTGGCGCAGATTAATGCGTGAAGCCGCGCCCGGAGGGTGAGCGGGTAAGGCGCTGATTCTTGCGTGCCTCGCGCCAGATCGAATAGACCGAGGCGGCAACAACCACGCTGGCACCGATCCATGTGGCCGTTCCGGGCAGGGTCTCAAACACCAGATATCCCAGGATTGTCGCATAGATCAGCCGCATGTAGTCGAGCGAGGCCAGGATGGAGGCCTCTCCCCATTTGAACGCGAAGATGTTCGCCATCTGGGCCAGATAGGAAATTGCGCCCATGGCCACCAGCATCAACCACTCGGTGTTCGTCGGCCAGCGCCAGAAATAGATGGCCGGGATCGTTACCGCGATGCCAACACCGATTGCCTGCCAGGATAGGATGGTCGTCGGGCTGTCGCGTTTCGACATCAGCCGGATCAGCACCATCACCAGGCCGGCACAGGCAGCACCGGCAACTGCCATCAGCCCATAACCGGTGAAACTTTCCGTACCGGGCCGCAGCATGATGAAGACACCGGCAAAGCCGAGCGCCACCGCCGTCCAGCGGCGCAGGCCCACAACCTCCCCCAGGATCCATACGGCAAAGATCGTCACAAAGAAGCTCTTTGCAAATCCAAGCGCCGTCGCATCGGCAAGCGGCATGTGAATGATCGCGGAAAAGCCCATCAGCATGGCCCCGAGGGCAAGCACGATGCGCAGGATTTGAAGGTGCGGCTGGCTCGTTTTCATGACGCCGGGAAAACCCCGGAGAATGGATGGCATCACAATGGCTGCCATGATGATCTGGCGGATGAACAGGATCTGGGTGACGTGCAAATGCTGCCCCAGAACCTTGATCATCAAGGTCATCAGGGCAAACAGGGCTGCCGCAACCAGAAGGGTCAACGATCCCTTCAGGTTTCCGGAAAGCGCATTGAAGCTGGAGCGGGTGGACTGGATTGACACGGTATGAACTTTCATGGCCACGATGACAGAGTGTGCTGCCGCCTGCAATCGTGATTTTTTGCTTTTGTGCTGAACAGTCCGGCATGCAGGACCGGCTTCACCACCGGACCGATTGTTGCCTCCCGATCTGGCAAGCCTCGGCTTCCTGCACTACATAGGGATTCCCATCACCTAATAGACCAGGCGAGTGCATTTGCCACCTGCCTTGCCGTTCTGCCGGAGACACTCAATGAACGAAACCGTTCACGCCAAATTCGGAATGGGCGCATCTGTTCTGCGCACGGAAGATGACGCCTTTGCCACCGGACAGGGCCGCTATACCGACGACATCAAGGCAGAGGGAATGCTGCATGGCTATGTTCTGCGTTCTCCCCATGCCCATGCCCGTTTTACGATCACTGATACATCCGCCGCCCGGCAGGCCGACGGCGTTCACCTGATTTTGACGGCGGCCGATATCGCGCACCTAAAGCCGTTGTCGAACGTCACACCGATCAGGAATGAGGACGGTTCTGAAATCGTAAACCGCGATCTTCCGGTATTGTGCGACGGGATCGTGCGTCATGTCGGCGATGCCATCGCATTCATTGTGGCCGACAGCACGGCTGAGGCGAGGGATGCCGCCGAACTCATTGAGGTGGACTTCGAAGACCTTGACGTGGTTATCGATACCGAGGGCGCCCTTGATGAGGATGCGCCGCTTGTCTACCCCCAAGCCGGTACCAATCTCGCCTTCACCACCTTTCTCGGCGACCGGGAAAAAACTGCGGAACTATTTTCCAAAGCCGCCCGTGTCAGCGAATTGCGGATCGTCAACAGCCGCCTGGTCTGCAATTACATGGAAGTGCGGTCCTGTCTTTCGCAGTGGAGCGAGGCAGAAGGTTATACGGTCACGGTCTGCTCCCAGGGCGCGCACGGCATTCGCCGGCATCTGGCAGCGATAACCGGTGAGGATGCCGGCCGCATTCGCGTGATAACGCCCGATGTCGGCGGCGGCTTCGGCACCAAGGTGTTCCCCTATCGCGAATATCCCCTCACCATGGAGGCGGCAAAACGCCTTGGCCGCCCGGTCAAGTGGACCAGCGACCGGTCCGAGCATTTTGTCGCCGATGCCCATGGCCGCGACAACATTGCCTATGCCCGCATGGCGATGGACGAAAACGGCAGGTTTCTGGCCGTCGAGGTCGATCTGATTGCCGCCATGGGGGCCTATCTGCATTGCTACGGACCCTACATTCCCTGGCTCGGCATGACCATGACGACCGGCATTTACGATATCCCGGCAATGGCGGTCACCTGCCGCGGCACCTACACCAACACCACGCCGCTTGATGCCTATCGCGGAGCGGGCCGGCCGGAAGCTGCCTATCTCATCGAGCGCCTTGTCGAACAATGCGCACAGGACATGGGCATGACGCCGGACGAAATCCGTAATCGCAACTTCATCCGGCCGGACCAACTGCCCTACAAGACGCCGGGGGGCAGGCTCTACGATACCGGTGAATTTGCAGAGCACATGAAGCTTTGCATGGAACGCGCCGGCTGGAACGGTTTTGACAAGCGCAATGAGGAAGCAGGCAAGCGCGGGCGCTTTCGCGGCATCGGCATGTCGACCTATATCGAAGCCTGTGCCTTTGCCGGTTCCGAGCCGGCCTTTTTGACCCTGGAGGACGACGGCACCATCCTGATCCGGATCGGGACACAGTCGAACGGCCAGGGCCATGCCACCGCCTATTCCCAGCTTGCTGCTGAAAAATTCGGCATGGGGGTTGAGAATTTCCGGGTGCATCAGGGCGATACCGCCGTGCTGGAAAAAGGCGGCGGGACGGGCGGTTCGCGCTCTGTTCCCCTGGGCGGCATTTCCGTTGCCAGGGCCGCTGACGCACTGGCCGAAAAGGTCAGGAAAGTCGCAGCCGGCGAACTGGAAGCTTCACCCGGCGACATCGAACTTTCCGAGGGCGAGGCGCGGATCATCGGCACGGACCGGACCATCTCGCTGGCGGCCATCGCCAAAGCGGCCAGTGAATCAGATCGCAACGCCAGCGCCGAATACACCCAGGACGAGGCCACCTATCCCAACGGCACCCATGTCTGTGAAGTGGAGATCGATCCTGAAACCGGCAGCATTGAAGTTGTTGCCTACACCATTGTCGATGATTTCGGCGCCACGGTTAACCCCCTACTGCTGGCCGGCCAGATCCATGGCGGCGTCGTTCAGGGCATTGGACAGTGCCTTAACGAACGCGTGGTTTATGATGAGGATGGCCAATTGCTGACGGCGAGCTTCATGGACTATTCCATGCCGCGGGCAGCAGAAATCCCGAACTTCCATTTTGAAACCCGCAACGTGCCTTCCACCACAAATGCCATGGGCATCAAGGGAGCGGGCGAAGCTGGTACCATCGGCGCGTGTCCGGCAGTCATGAATGCGGTAAACGACGCCCTGCGCCGCAAATACGATGCAGCGCCCATCGACATGCCGGTAGTTCCCCATCTGCTTTGGGAAGCGATTGAAGCGGCACGAACGGGTGCTTGAACGCCCTGTTTTACCTACTTGCTAGGAAGACCTGCGCAGGTTAAAACTTGGGCGAACTCATGGAGGTGCCCGCTTGTCGCTTTTGCGAAAACCGGGCTGAGAGGGTGATCCCAACTCCCTGAACCTGATCCGGGTCATGCCGGCGTAGGGAATGAGCGCGCTTTTCCGTGAAAGTACCCGTTCCTGTCAGCATGACCTGTGCAAACCGGGCAGAGGGCAATGTCGCAGGCACACACGTCCAGGGAACTGCTGAATGCCGCAGGGCGTGCAATGGCGCGCCTGCGTTCCCGGGGTGCGCGTGTCCATTGCCTGACCAATGCCGTGGCCCAGCCCTTCACCGCCAACGTGCTGCTGGCTGCCGGTGCAACGCCCTCGATGACTGTGGCGCGTGAGGAGATTGCCTCCTTTACCAACCGCGCCGATGCGGTGTTGATCAATCTGGGAACGCTCGATCCGCCACGCATGGCGGCCATGAAGGCCGCCGGTGAACTGTGCGAAGAAACCGGCAAGCCTTTCGTGCTCGATCCCGTCATGTGCCACCTTTCCTCCCTGCGCCGGGACTTTGCCGTCAGGCTGTTGCAACACGCGCCCGCGATCCTGCGCAGCAATGCAGCCGAGGCACAGGCGATTGAGGAGGCCGCGCCCGGTGCCAGGGTCAGTGCCGGTACTGGTGCCGCCTGCCAGGTGGTCACCGGCGAGCAGGACAGCATTGTTCATGACGGCGTGAAATACCAACTGGCCAATGGGCATCCCTGGCTTTCGAAGGTCACGGCAGCCGGCTGCGCCCAGGGCGCGCTGATGGCGGCGACGTCAGCGGCCGCGGAGAGTTTGCCGGCAGCGGCGGCCGCTGCCTTGCTTTGGATGAACGTGGCGGCTGAAAACGCCGCCAGAACAGCGCAGGGTCCGGGCAGCTTCCAGGCAGCGCTTGTGGACTGCATTTACGACCTTGAACCGGCAGAACTTATCGAACGGGCAAAACTGGCATGAAGAATTTTGATATTACGCTGTATGGCATTCTCGATCCCGAGCATTGTCTCGACCGGGATCTGGCCGAGCTGGCGGTTACCGCTGCCAACAATGGCGCGACGCTGCTGCAATACCGCGACAAGATCAACGGAACCCGGCACATGGTTGCCGCGGTCACTTCCATCCTCGATGCGCTGGGCGACAGCGAGGTGAAGGTGATCGTCAACGACCGGGTGGATGTCGCTCTGGCGGCCGGTGCCCACGGGGTTCACCTCGGCCCGTCGGACATGGACGCAGGCCGGGCGCGCCGCATTGCCGGCGATGACCTGATCATCGGCATATCCGTCAAGACACCGGAAGGGGCCGAAAGCATCCCCTGTCATCTGGTCGATTATGCTTTTATCGGCGGCGTGCATGAAACCACTTCAAAGGACAATCCGGCCGCCTTCGGGCTTGATGGCTGGCGGGAGCGGGCAGAGCGCATCCGCGAATCCGCACCGCGCCTGCCGGTTGGCGCCATTGCCGGGCTGACGCCGGGAAACTGTGCCGAAGTGGTCCAGGCAGGCGCCGATGGCATTGCGGCAATCTCCGCCCTTTTCGAAGCCGAGGATGTTGGCGCCGCAACCCAGGCCTTCCGGCGGGCGATCGAGGAAGCCCGCGAAAGCAATGGGCAGAACCTGTGAGCGGCCCTGTACCCATAGCGCTGACCATTGCAGGTTCTGATTCTGGCGGCGGTGCCGGCATCCAGGCGGACCTGAAGGCATTTTCGGCAAACCGTGCCTATGGCGCCAGCGTCATCACGGCCCTGACGGCCCAGAACACGCTGGGCGTGTCGGCCATTCACGAAGTGCCGCCCGAATTCGTTTCCGCCCAGATCGATGCGGTCTTTTCCGACCTGAACGTCGCCGCAGTGAAAGTCGGCATGCTGGCTTCCACTCCGATCATTGAAGCGGTGGCCGCAGGACTGCGCAAATGGGAGGCGGTCAACATCGTCGTCGACCCGGTCATGGTTACCACAAGCGGCGATCCGCTGATCGCCGATGAGGCGGTGGAGACACTGAAAGGCGAGCTTTTTCCTCTTGCAGCCATCGTGACCCCGAACCTGCATGAAGCAGCACGGCTTGCCCGCGGCCAGGTCGCTGCAAACCGCAACGAAATGAAGGGGCAGGCAAGAGCCATCCTCGCCATGGGCGCGGGTGCTGTACTGATGAAGGGCGGGCATGCGCCGATCGAAGGCGATGCCGGTGAAGCTGCCGATGTTCTGGTCTCCCGCCAGGGCGAAGAATGGTTCAGCGCCCCGCGTGTTGAAACCGCGAACACCCATGGTACGGGCTGCTCCCTTTCGTCGGCGATTGCCGCTAACCTTGCAGCGGGCATGGATTTGTCCGCTGCCGTGGCGGCGGCCAAGGTGTGGCTGACCGGTGCCCTGGAAAACTCGCACGCGCTGGCCGTCGGCAAGGGGGCAGGACCTGTGCATCATTTTCACAATCTGTGGCGCAAGGATTGATGGCGCCGCTTTCAAAGGAGCAGGAGTTGGACTGATGAGCATTACCCGCAGAAACCTTGTTGCCGGCCTCGGCCTTGCCGGTGCTGCAGCGCCTTTGGCGGCGCCTGCAATCGCGGCTGAAACCATCGAGTGGAAGATGGTCACTTCCTGGCCGCGCAACCTTCCGGGGCCTGGGGTTACGGCACAAAAACTTGCCGATCTCATCACCGCACTTTCCGGCGGCAGGCTGACCGTCAAACTGTATGCTGCCGGTGAGCTGGTTCCGGCGCTGGAAGTGTTCGACGCGGTTTCCAACGGCACCGCACAAATGGCCCACACCGCACCGCTTTTCTGGGCTGGCAAGTTTCCCGCAGCCCCTGTCTTCACCGCCGCGCCTTTTGGCCTGACGCCGCTTGAACACATCACCTGGATATCCAAGGGTGGCGGGCAGCAATTGTGGGACGAATTGTATGCGCCGCTGGGCGTCAAACCCTTCATGGCATCGAACACCGGCTATCAGATGGGCGGATGGTACAAAAGACCGGTCGCATCGGTGGAGGATTTCAAGGGATTGAAAATCCGCATGCCGGGGCTTGGCGGGCAGGTGGTTGGAAAGCTTGGAGCGGCCCCCGTCAATCTGCCGCCCGGAGAAATCATCACCAGCCTGCAGACCGGCGTGATCGACGCGACGGAGTTTCTCGGCCCGTTTTCCGACAGCGCCATGGGCTTTCAGCAGGCGGCGAAGAACTATTATTATCCCGGTTTCCATGAACCCAATGGCACCGGCGAGGCGCTGGTTTCGATCAAGGCGCTGGAAGCCTTGCCCGCGGACCTGCAGGAAGCGGTCGCCAGAGCCTGCGAATGGGTCAATCTGTGGTCGCTCACCGATGCGGAGTGGGAAAATGCCCGCGCATTGGAGCGCCTGCAGGCTGAAGAAGGCGTCATTCTGCGCGAATATCCGCAGGATGTTCTGACGGCGGCAAGGATCGCCACCACCGAGGTGATGGCCGAACTGGCGGAAACCGATGCGCTGACCGGCAGGATTGTCGAAAGCTATACCGCGGCCGCCCGCCACCTCGGCAAATGGTCGGATGTTTCGGTTAAGGCGTTTCTCGCCGCCCGTGGGCAACCTGCCGGCTGATCTTCCGGAGCAAATTCAGCCCTGCGCCTGGGCGTCCAGCTTTGCCCTGATCTGCAGCAGATCGTGCCAGGCCAGCCGCTTCTGTGCCGGCTGGCGCAGCAGATAGGCCGGGTGCAGGGTGGCAAGTGCATCCACTTCCCGCCCGCCGACCCTGTATTTCTGCCATTTGCCGCGCAGGGACAGGATGCCGGTCGTGGTCTGAAACAGCATTTTTGCCGATGAACCACCAACGGCCACCAGCAGGTCGGGCGCGGCAAGTTCGATGTGCCGCTCGATGAACGGACGGCAGATTTCGACTTCCGCCGGTGTTGGCGTGCGGTTGCCCGGCGGGCGCCAGGGCAGCACGTTGGTGATGTAGACACTGGTGCGGTCGAGCCCGATGGCCGCCAGCATCCGGTCCAGCAACTGGCCCGAGCGCCCCACAAAGGGCAGCCCCTGGGCATCCTCGTCCCGCCCCGGCGCTTCGCCCACCAGCATGATGCGGGCTTCAGGATTGCCATCGGCAAAAACGAGGTTTTTGGCGGTCAGTTTCAGGTTGCAGCCGTTGAAGGCCGCCAGCGCCTCGCGAAGCGTTTCCAGCGTATCGGCTTTGGCCGCCAGTTCGCGTGCCGATGCGACGGCCTCGGCATCCGGCAGGGTGGCGCCCGAAACACCGCCGGTCCGGCCGGCATTTTGCTGCGGCAGGTGTTTTTTAACTGCAGCAGCGCGCTGCTGAAGATTCGGCTGGGCAGCCGCGCCTGCCTTTTGTTTTCCCGCATTGGCGGCAGCCGCTTTCCTTGCCGCAGCACTTTCGGCAAAACGGTCGACGGGTGTTTCACAAAGGGCAACATCATCGCCCATTTGCGAAAGCCAGTTGAGAATCTCCAGCGCCTGGTGGTTCATGCGGCGAGTTTACCGTGTGGCTTGGCGCAATCCCAGCCGTTTTTCACCTTACCCCCGGCTTGCGCTTTATCGCCGCGATAGCGCAAACAGACTTGCAACGCTTCGCATTGAAGGCTTTATGCCGCAGAAATGTTCGGTTACTACGGATTGGGAAAACCCGAAATGCCGGCTGGTTGAAGCGTCAGGCAAAGACAGTGAGGGGGAAGACAGTGGAAAACGAAGCGGCCACGCAAACACAAAACGAAGCCCTGCCCGAACGCGAGAGCATGCCGTTCGATGTGGTGATTGTCGGTGCCGGACCTGCAGGCCTCGCCGCCGCAATCCGCCTCAAACAGATCAACGCCGATCTGCAGGTCGTTGTCCTGGAAAAAGGCCCGGAAGTGGGCGCACACATTCTTTCGGGCGCCGTCGTCGATCCCATTGCCATCAACAAGCTGCTTTCGGACTGGCAGGAGGATGCAGATCACCCTTTCACCGTGCCGGTAAAGGATGACCAGTTCTATTTCCTGACGAAATCCGGCAAGTTCCGCCTGCCCAATTTCGGCATGCCGCCGCTGATGAACAACCACGGCAACTACATCGTTTCGCTCGGCAATGTGTGCCGCTGGCTAGCCGGGCGCGCCGAGGCGCTGGGCGTGGAGATTTATCCGGGCTTTGCCGCAAGCGAAATACTCTATGATGAAAACGGCGCGGTCTATGGCGTTGCAACCGGTGACATGGGCATCGGCAAGGACGGAAAGCCCGGCCCGAATTTCGAACGCGGCATGGAACTGCACGGCAAATACGTTCTGATCGGCGAAGGGGTTCGCGGTTCCCTGGCAAAACAGCTGATCAGCAAGTTCAACCTGGATGAAGGATGTGAACCGCAGAAATTCGGCCTCGGCATGAAGGAACTGTGGGAAGTTGATCCCTCAAAGCACAAGGAAGGCCTGGTGCAGCACGCTTTCGGCTGGCCGCTCGACAACAATACCGGTGGCGGTTCCTTCCTCTACCACCTCGACAACAACCAGGTCGTTGTCGGCTATGTGGTGCATCTCAACTACAAAAACCCTTATCTGTATCCCTTCGCCGAGTTCCAGCGGTTCAAGACCCACCCGGCGATCGCCCCGACCTTTGAGGGAGCCAAGCGCGTTGCCTATGGCGCCCGCGCCATCACCGAGGGCGGCTGGCAATCCGTGCCCAAGCTCTGTTTCCCGGGCGGCGCCCTGATCGGCTGCTCGGCCGGATTCATGAACGTGCCCCGCATCAAGGGGTCTCATAATGCGATGCTGTCGGGCATGCAGGCGGCGGAACACGTTGCCGAAGCGCTCGCTGCCGGGCGCGGACAGGACGAGCTGACCGGTTATGACGAAGCCTGGCGGCAAAGCGAAATCGGCAAGGACCTGAAAAGGGTGCGCAACGCCAAGCCGCTCTGGTCGAAATACGGCACCAGGATCGGCATTGTGCTGGGCGGCATCGACATGTGGCTCAACACCCTGTTCGGCTGGTCGCCTCTCGGCACGATGAGTCATGGCAAGCGGGACTGCGATGCGCTGGAACCTGCTTCCAGGCACCAGAAAATCGATTACCCCAAGCCGGACGGCAAGCTTACCTTCGACCGGCTTTCCTCGGTGTTTCTGTCGAACACCAACCATTCCGAGGAGCAGCCGGCGCATCTGCATGTGGAAGACATGGAATTGCAGTATAATTCGGAACTGCTGGAATTCGCCGGTCCGTCAAGCCGTTACTGCCCGGCAGGGGTCTATGAATGGGTCGATGCAAGCGGCGAAACCATCGTCAATGGCGAGGGCAATCTGGAAGGCGCCAAATTCGTAATAAATTTCCAGAACTGCGTTCACTGCAAGACCTGCGACATCAAGGACCCGAACCAGAACATCAACTGGGTTCCACCGCAGGGCGGCGAAGGGCCGGTCTATCCAAACATGTAGGGTATCGCTTTATTCAGCAAGGATACCGATTGCCGTTTCGACATCGGCCTTGCCGCGCATTGCTGGTGCCGTTTCGAGCGCAAGCACCCGTGGCAATTCGACGGTCATTTCGAAAGGCGCAGCAAGCTCACCCCGTTCAATGAGCGGGCGGACGAGTGCGTTGTGGCCGATCAGAATGCCGGCTCCGTTGCGGGCTTCCTCGACAGCCAGTGCATAGAGCGAAAAGACCGGGCCTGATGTGTCGAACGACTGACCGGATGCTGCAAACGCAAGCCATGCCTCCCAATCGTCCTTCCAGCTTGCGTCATGGATCAGCGTGCAGTCTGCCAGATCAGCCGGTGTTTTGAGCCTGTTCGCGATTTGCGGTGCGCAAACTGGATAGATGACATCCTGCCCAAGGGAGAGCGTATTGGTATCGAGCGTGTTTGCATCGGCAAAGAAGATCGCCATGTCGTACGGGTCGCGGACCAGATTGGGCGCATCTTCCATGGCGGTCACCGAAACGGTAGATTCGGGCAGGGCAAGACGGATGGCGGGCAGGCGTGGCGAAAGCCACAATTGAGCAATGCTCGGCAGTGTAGCGATGCGTACTTCGCTGGCAGTGCCTTCCCGCCGCATAGTCTGGGTAACTTCGCCCAGCGCATCGAAAGCCTCGCCAAGCTTTGGCAATACCGCCTTGCCTGTCGCCGAAAGCCTCACCCCACGTGCATGACGGACAAACAACGATACGCCAGCCCACGCCTCCAGATGCTTGATCTGCTGGGCAATCGCACCTTGTGTAACGCACAGTTCCTGTGCAGCGGCTGAAAATCCGCCAAGCCTTGCCGCGGCCTCAAACGCCCGCAAGGCGTTTAACGGCGGTGGTCTAAGTCGGGGAGGGATAACGGCCACGACACTATGCCCTAATATTTCTACCCCTAGACAACAGAAAATATAGTTTGCCATGAATTGGATACCATTGTCCAATTACAGCCTAAGGCTTCCCGAAAGGAACAGAATATGACCGCCCTTGAGCGCCGGAGCTGGGTTCCGGCACACTGTGAAGACCGCGTTCAGCAAATCGCTGAAGCTGCCGCGGGTTTGGACAGCGCATCGCTAGCCGGCCGCATCGAGGCGCTGGCGGCCGAAAACCGGCTCATTCACGAAAGGCAGTGCTTCAACCTCAATCCGGCAACCAATGTGATGAACCCGCGTGCCGAGGCGCTGCTGGCCTCCGGCATCGGTTCGCGTCCCTCTCTGGGTTATCCCGGCGACAAATACGAGATGGGCCTGGAGGCGATTGAGGAAATCGAGGTGATCTGCGCTGAACTGTGTGCACAGGTATTCGGGGCGGCCTATGCGGAGATCCGGGTTCCCTCCGGCGCCATCGCCAACCTCTATGGCTTCATGGCAACCTGCAACCCCGGCGATGCCATTGTTGTGCCGCCCGCCTCCATCGGCGGGCACGTCACCCATCATGACGCGGGCTGCGCGGGGCTTTACGGTCTTGATATCCACCACGCCCCGGTGAGCGCCGATGGCTATACCGTCGATCTCGATGCCCTGCGCGATACCGTCAGAAGGGTGCAACCGAAACTGATCACCATAGGCGGCAGTCTGAACCTGTTTGAGCATCCGGTGGCTGAGATACGAACCATCGCCGATGAGGTGGGCGCCCTGGTCCTGTTCGATGCGGCCCATCAATGCGGCATCATTGCCGGCGGAGCCTGGAAGAACCCGCTTGCCGAAGGCGTCCATCTGATGACCATGAGCACCTATAAGAGCCTTGGCGGCCCGCCGGGCGGATTGATCGTCACCAGCGATGCGGCATTGGCCGAAAAGCTCGACGCCATTGCCTTTCCCGGCATGACGGCGAATTTCGACGCAGCAAAATCAGCTGCCCTTGCGATCACCATGGCCGACTGGCGCGCTGCGGGCAAAGCATATGCCGCCACAATGGTCGAACTGGCGGGTGTGCTGGCCCGGTCCCTTGCCGATCATGGCCTGCCGGTTTTTGCTGCCGGCAAGGATTTCACCCGCTCCCACCAGTTTGCCATCGAGGCGAAAGGATTTGGCGGCGGACAGGCCGCGGCGAAGACCTTGCGTGAGGCAGGATTTCTTGCCTGCGGCATCGGATTGCCCATTGATCCGGTAGAAGGCGACATGAACGGTCTGCGCATCGGGACGCCGGAACTGGCACGCTGGGGAATGACGGCAGACGACATGCCGCGCCTTGCCGAATTGATCGCCCGTGCCCTGCGCGGCAACGATCTGCAGGCAGTTGCTTCGCAGGTCGCAGGCTGGCGCCCGCAATTTGACAGGATCCATTTTACTGCGTCGTAAGGTATCGCCTGGAGAGACGGTTCACAGTAACCGGTTATTTTTCTCTGGCCGGTTCAAACTCCTGCAACGATCCACTACCATTGTGCCAGGCTGTTGATATAGCCTGAGGCAGGAGAGCAGATTTGGACGAAACGAGCCAGGATGCCGGCGAAGCTGTCGGTGAAAGCGTCGAAGAGACAGTCGATGCGATCACCGAAACCGCCGAAGAAACCGTAGAGGCAATCGGTGAGACCGCAGGAGAAACGGTCGAAGCCATTGGCCAGGCAGCCGAGCATCTGACCGATCTGGGCAACATCGCCGCGGTTGCCTCCCTTGCCGTCATTCTCGGGCTGATCTTCGTGCGCCTGCGCCAGCCGCCCATCGTCGGCTATATCGCGGCAGGCATTTTATTGGGCCCGACCGGCCTGGGCATTGTCGAACAATCCGAATCGATCACGCTTCTGGCGGAAATGGGCGTTCTTCTTCTGCTGTTCCTGATCGGCATGGAATTGTCGATCCGCGCCTTTGTTCTGGTGCTCGCACCAGCCCTGTTGATTGCTGCAGGACAGCTAGTGACGGGCATGGGGGTGGCATTTCTGTTCGGCTGGCTGCTTGGATGGGGCCTGCCGCAAATTCTGCTGCTGGCCTTCATTGTCGCGCTGTCCTCGACGGCGGTTGCGATCAAGGTGCTGGATGATGTCGGCGAACTGCGCACCGAAACCGGGCGCATAACCATCGGGGTGCTGATCGCCCAGGACATTGCCATCGTGCCTATGCTGATCATCGCCGAGAGCTTCGGCGCAGCAGGTGACGGCCAGCCCGTCTGGCAGACCTTGACGCTGATCACTGCCTCCGTGGCGATTCTCGGCGCGCTGATCTGGTATCTGAACATGCCGGGCAAGATTACCTTGCCCTTCACCCGCTATTTCACCGGCAAGCCCGATCTTATCACGCTGGCCATGCTTGCTTTCTGTTTTGCAGGGGCTGCCCTGTCAAGCCTCCTTGGCCTGTCGGCAGTCTACGGGGCTTTTATCGCCGGGCTTGTCATCGCCAATTCCACCTTGCGCTCGGAGGCGATCCAGCTCACCTATCCGGTGCAGTCCATCCTTGTGTTCATATTCTTCCTGTCGATCGGCCTTCTGATTGACCTCGACTACATCATGGCCAACTGGGAGACAGTGCTGCTTTTCGTGCTCGCCGTCGTGATCATCAAGACGCTGCTCAACATCGTGCTGGTGCGCCGCACCGGCTTTTCCTGGGATGTGGCGGTGCCGGCGGGCCTTGCCATGGCACAGATCGGTGAGTTCTCCTTCATTCTTGCTTCGGTCGGTCTTGCCAACCGGGTGCTCGATTTCGATGCTTACCGGCTGGCACTTTCCGTCATCGCCGTAACGCTGATGATCTCGCCGATATGGATGATTACCATTCGCCGGTTCCACGCCGAAACCACCGAGGGCATTTCGACCATGCGCGAGGCACTGGCCCTTGCATACGCATCCGAACTCGACCGACTTCAGGCAGCGGGGGAAGCGGTTTCCAGCGCACGCTTTCGCGGCCGGGTCTATTACCGCGCGGCCCGGATGGCGGCCAAAAAGCGCCGCCGCAAGAAAAAATCCATCCGCGAGGTCATGACGCCCCATCTCAGCCACGTCGGCGATCCGTCGCATGACGGAGACCCGGATACGAGCCCGCATGGCGGCAAAAACCCGGGCGAAGTACCGGAAAAGGCATGAATGCTCAGCCGATGAAGTCGGTCAGAATGCCGGGCAGGGCACTTTCAAGGTCGCTTGCGGTCAGGCCGGCGCCAAGGCGGATGCCGGCTTCGCCATGCATCCACACTGCCGCACACACGGTTTCAAACATCGCCGTGTGATCTGACGGATCGCCCTGCGCCAGCAGGCCGCAGATCATGCCGGCCAGCACATCGCCCGTTCCCGCCTTGGCAAGAAAGGGCGAGGCGTGGCGGTTGACCACATGCCGCCCGTCGGCCGCCGCAATCACCGTTTCGCTTCCTTTCAGGACGACAATCCCGCCGCAGGCTTTTGCCGCCGCTGCCGTGCGTTCGGTGCGGGTGCCGGACAAATCCGGGAAGCTTCGGGCAAATTCGCCATCATGTGGCGTAAGCACGGTCCGGGCATCGACGCCGGAAAAGTCACCCGGCAGCGGCAAGGCGCCGGCATCAAGCACCTTGAAAGCTGGACCATCGAAATCGGGTAGCGGCGACGCGGCATCGCCGCCCCCTGGCCCGGCAAGGACGGCGGTCACATTTCGCATCGAAGGGTCCAAAGCCTTGCGCACCATGATGTCGGGCGGCAGCACCGCCCGGAAGAAATCGGCCTTGGCCGGGGAAAGGACGGTAACCAGCCCCGCCCCAATGCGGGAGCAGGCGGTGGCTGCAAGCCGTGTTGCCCCGGTCAGTTCGTCTGCTGCCTTGATGACGGCATGGCCACGGTCGTATTTGTGTGTATCGGGCTTGGGGCGCGGCAGCAGATGCTTCCAGAGCGCGGGCGTGTTTTCGGTCACTGCTTTACTCCCTTAAGCCGTACATGGCTGAGAAGGGGAAGGTGGTCGGAGCCGATGGCCGGAAGCGTTTGCGTGCGGTCAACCGTGAACCGCCCCTTGAACAGAATGTTGTCGATCGGCAGCCCGAAGAGCGGCGCGAGAAAACCGGGAAACCACTTGTACATCCAGGTGCCGCCGAAGCCGCGCTGAATCTTCAGCCCGCCATAGGCGGCAATGCGCGCCACCGAATGGCTCCATGTCGCCGCATTGAAATCCCCCGCGACAATCGCATTCTTGCCGAGGCTTTCCAGCCTGGGCCTGATCTCGTCAATCTGCCGGGGGCCGCTGGCAGGCCACGGCCAGCGAAGATGAACAATGCCCAGTTCAACCCATTCATCGCCGATCATGAATTCGCTGAAACCCATCGCTCCATAAGGGCCGCAATAATCCTTGCCGCTGCGCATCGGAAACTTCGAGAAAATCATCGAGCCGCCGATGGCACCCCATTCGGCGCAATGAAAGCGTTGCGGATAATGCGCGTTGAGCTGGTTGAGCGCATCCTGCCAAAGCCGGGAGGTTTCGTTGAGCATGACCACTTCGGCATCGGTATCCAGAATAAGGTCGATGACTTCCTGCCGCCCCGGATTGTCGAAGCGCAGGTTGAACTGAAGCAGGCGAAATGGCATTCCCGCTGCATTTCCCGCAAGACCGGGATCAGCGCTCGCCGGTTCAATCCGGTTGTTGGCGCCGCTCTGCCAGATGCCCAAGGCGGCAAATACCAGCAGGATAAGCGGCGCGCGCTCAATACGCAGCAAAAGTCCGGCAGCCGTCAGCAGCAATAGCCCAAGCGCAAAATGCCATCTGAAATGGGCTGCCGTGTCGAAAGCCGGATGCACGAAACCGAAAAAGCCCGACACAAGGCCGGCAATCAGGCCGAGGCTTGCCAGCAGGAACAAAATGCGGGTCAACGATGTCATCTGATGTGTCCGCTACTGAAACGCCGTCTCGTTGAAGGCCCGCAGCTTTCTGGAATGCAGCCTTTCGGCCGGCATCTCGCGCAGTTTCTCCATGGCCCTGATGCCGATGGTAAGATGCTGGGCGACCTGCCGGTTGTAGAACTCGGTCGCCATGCCCGGCAATTTCAGCTCGCCATGCAGCGGCTTGTCGGAAATGCAAAGCAGCGTTCCATAGGGAACACGGAAGCGGAACCCGTTTGCGGCTATCGTCGCCGATTCCATGTCGAGCCCGATCGCCCGCGACTGGGAAAGGCGCTGCACCGGCCCCTGCTGGTCGCGCAATTCCCAATTGCGGTTGTCGATGGTGGCGACCGTGCCGGTACGCATGATCATTTTCAGTTCATAGCCTGAAAGACCGGTCACCTCCGCAACGGCACTTTCAAGCGCAATCTGCACTTCCGCCAGGGCCGGGATCGGTACCCAGACCGGCAAATCCTCATTGAGCACGTTGTCTTCGCGCACATAGGCATGAGCCAGCACATAGTCGCCAAGCGACTGGGTGTTGCGCAGGCCGGCGCAGTGGCCGAGCATGAGCCAGGTATGGGGCCTCAACACCGCCACATGGTCGGTAATCGTCTTGGCGTTGGACGGGCCAATGCCGATGTTGATCATGGTGATGCCGGAGCGGCCCTTGCGCTTGAGATGATAGGCCGGCATTTGCGGAAGACGGGCAGGATATACCCCTTCCGGCTCAACCTTCGATCCGCGCACGATCACGTTGCCCGGTTCCACAAGTTCGGTATAGCCGCTGTCGGGATCATCCAGCATCCGGTGGGCGAAGTGCACGAACTCGTCCATGTAGAACTGGTAGTTGGTAAACAGCATGTAGTTCTGGAAATGGGTCGGGCTGGTGGCGGTGTAATGCGCCAGGCGGTGCAGGGAGTAGTCGATCCGCGTTGCAGTAAACGGTGCCAGGGGCTGCGGCGTGCCGGGCGTGTCATCGAACTGGCCGTTGACGATGCGGTCATCGGTTGTGGTCAGGTCCGGCGCGTCGAAGATATCGCGCAGTGGCCGTTCAAGCCGCGAATGGATCGAGCCGTCAACATGGGTTCCTTCGCCGATGGCAAAATGCAGCGGCATGGGAACCGCCGATATGCCGATGGTGACCGGAACGCCGTGATTTTCCAAAAGCAGTGCAATCTGTTTTTCCAGATAATGCTTGAAGAGATCGGGCCGCGTTACCGTGGTGAAATAGTCTCCTGGACCCGCCACATGACCATAGGCCAGCCGCGAGTCGATCTTGGCGTGACTGGTCGTGGAAAAGTGGATTTCAGGATAGAACGCGCGAAAACGGTGCGTCGGCGGTTCGCCTTTCAGTGCCTGTTCGAAATGTTTGCGCAGGAACTCGGTCGAAAGGGCATAGAGCGACTGCAGTTCCGCGACGGCTTCCCCGGCATCGGAAGTCGTTCTGGCTTCCGGATAGTCCGGAGTTTGAATGGGCAGGTCGGAGCGGTTTGGATGGCTGATCGATTCCATATCCCTGAATAGGGCATTTCCGGTGGCTCTGCCAACTGCGGAAGAAGCCGGTAATGCGCCGGCTTCAGCCGATCAGCGTGTTGGCGGACGGGCGGATCGCGCAGGTTTTTTGGCCCTTGCAGGAAAACTTCATGATCAGTGGCAATTCCGGAGAGATTGAAGGACTGGAAATGACGTCCCGGCGGGTTTCCTGAATGAGATTGGCCGTCAGCACGCCGAATGCGGCGATCATGGCGGCTACCAATATGAAGCGGCGGTACAGGATGGTCATGGCTTCCCCTTTTCCGGTTTTGCAGAAGATCGCAGCAATGGCGTTTCCCCGATGCTGGAGAGTGTGCCAGAGGAGCGCTGAACTTGTTCTGAGGGGGACGTTCAGGTGGTGTTCAGAAAGAGTGAAGCCCGACGTTGCGGGACAGGAAAGCAAACAGGGGAGCCGCGGCCCCCCCTGAAAACGGTCTTGTATTGTTTGCAGCGCGGTCCGCGGACCATGCCCGGACCGCTGATGTAAAGGCCTACTGGCGCTTCCAGTTCTCGCCCTTGCAGATCATGCCGCCAAGAACGCAGCCCGAAAGCTTCATCGTATTGCCGTTGATCTTGGCTTTGCCGCTATAGGTTTTGCCTTCGTCAAGCGCGATGACCTTGCCCTTGTAATCGGCACCCGAACCCGTCATGCAGCCAATCGACTTGCCCTTGTGTTCACCGCTTTGAACAGTGCCACAGAACTGCCCGCCCCGTTTGGAATATTTTATCAGCGTGCCAGTGGACGGCCGCAGCCAGTTGCCTTCGATCGGCTCAGCAGCATACGCAGCAACTGAAGAAACGGACAGCGCAAGCATCAAGGCGCCGCCAACAAGAAACTTTTTCATGATTTCCTCCACCTTCCGGCAATAACGGGTATTGCCTGTGTTTTGCCCCGGTCATCCGCAGGCGGCAGTGCAAAGCTGCTTGCCGCTTGCCCGTTCCGGTCTGACCAGTGTCTTACTTATACGTAAACGTGATCTGGAGCAAGAGACAGGTGTATCGCGTTCTGGTTTGACGAGACAATCGCGGGTGGCCCAGCCGGCCCACCGCCCACGGGTTTTGTCCGCAATTTAATTCAAATTCCCAACCGCGCTTCGCGCCAAGGTTACTCCGCGCTTAAGTTTGAGAAGTGAATCGCGGGTAAAAATCCTTGTAAGCAATTGAAAAACAAGGGATTTGTAAGTGAATCAATAGTGAAATTTACGAAGCATTTTATCTTTGTTTGTGGCTGATTAAGCATTTGGTTTAGCGAAAGATTCAAGGCGGGCTGGCAAATTCCCACTCACAAACAAGAGCCGGACCAACCGGCCGCAAGAACAAGAAGCCGGAAAAACCGGACATAAGGCAGAAGGGCACGAAGTGGCTCTGAAGCGTTGACAGGGAACTTTTTGGACAACGGCCCCCGGGAATACCCATGAGGCGGGAATACTCATGAGGGCCGATGGAAAACCGCCGCAAAGGCGGACAGGACGGGGACAGAAAAATGGCCTATTTTGATGCCGGAACCACAAGTTTTGACGATATTGCCGCTACCGGCAATGCCGAGACACTGTTTGAGCTTGGTCTGATGTATGCCACCGGGCGCAACGGCGAGACCGATGTCATTGCCGCGCACAAATGGCTCAACATTGCCGCTTTCCGCGGTATTGACGCGGCCAAGCATCATCGTGAGGCGCTGGCGGCGGAAATGAGCCGTGAGGAAATCGCCCAGGCCCAGCGCGAAGCCCGTGACTGGATTACCCGCCACTAGAACTGCGGGTAATCAAAAGTTCCATAAATAGCCGGTAGGCCGGCCAATAATCATGAGCCGGATAACCGGCCGCAAACTCTGCCGAAAAGAGCGCGAAAAGCGCCGGGGCGACAAGCCGGGGCAGAAAAACAAGAGCGCGAAAAGCGCCTGATCCTAAAGTGGTGCCGGTTTTCGGGAGGCGCCCACACCAGATGCTGTCTGTTTCCACCAATCGTCAGGGCTGCCAGTTGGCTTGCCAGCGGCCTTGGTTGTTGGAAACAGGCAGCTTTTGTTTGCCAAACCCTGCATGATCTATCCGCGGAACGGCATTATTTTGCATACAATGGACGCCAGTTCCGCTGGCTGTTTGTGGGCCCGCAGCCTGGCTGCCACCTGCCATTTTACTTGACCGCAAAACAATGCCACTTTCTGCCCCGGCGCCATACCGGCAACAGGGAGATGTCATGCAATTTGCCGAACTGAACGGGGTTACGCTGCACTATCAGACAATCGGTGCAGCAAAGGACAAGCCGCTGATTGTGTTCATCAACTCGCTGGGCACCGATTTCCGCATATGGCGCGATGTCATCGTCGAATTGGCCGGGAATGCGGCCATTCTGACCTATGACAAGCGCGGCCACGGCCTTTCTTCCCTCGGCTCACCGCCCTATTCGATGGGCGATCACGTCGAGGACCTGATTGCCCTGCTCGATTATCTTGCCGTCAAGCCGGCGGTTTTGTGCGGCGTGTCGGTTGGCGGCATGATTGCCCAGGGCGTTTATGCCAAGCGGCCGGACCTCGTTGCCTCCATGATTTTGTGCGATACCGGCCACAAGATCGGCACGAAAGAAATGTGGGACGAGCGCATCAAAAAGGTCACAGAAGATGGCATCGCAGTGCTGGCAGAGCCCATTCTCGAGCGCTGGTTTACCGCGGATTTCCGGAAAAGCCGAACCGGTGAACTGGAGGGTTACCGCAACATGCTGACCCGCCAGCCCGCTGAGGGCTATGCGGGGACCTGTGTCGCCATCCGCGATGCCGATTTCACCCAGGACGCGGCCAATATCGCCGTGCCTGCCCTGTGCGTTGTCGGGGCAGAAGACGGTGCAACACCGCCGGCGCTCGTTGAAGAGCTGGCGGGCCTGATCCCCGATGCAGGGTTTGAGGTGATCGGGGAAGCTGGCCATCTGCCATCGATTGATCAACCGAAAAAGCTTGCAGGCCTGATCAAGGGATTTTTGACGGCAAACGCGGCAGCACAGGCAGAAGGTGATGGAGGGTCTTTGCATTGAGCGGCAAAACCCCACCCTCCAGGCGCTATGAGGAAGGCATTGCGGTGCGCCGTTCGGTTCTGGGCGGCGATCATGTGGACCGCAGCACGGCAGCGATGACGGCGTTCGACGAACCTTTCCAGACCTTCATTACTGAAGGCGCCTGGGGTTCGGTTTGGTCCGGGGGTCATCTGAGCAAACGCGAGCGCTCCATGATTACCATCGCGCTTCTGGCAGCACTCGGGCACGACGAGGAAGTTGCCATGCATGTGCGCGCTAGCGCCAATACAGGCGCTACCAGGGAAGACATCCGCGAGGCCCTGATGCATGTGGCGGTGTATGCTGGCGTTCCTGCCGCCAACCGGGCTTTCAAAATTGCCAAACAGGTGTTTGCCCAATCGGAGAAGGACAAGGATAATGGCGAAGGCAACTAGCAAAGCCGGTGCTTCGGCCCGGCCCGGTGCGGTATTCCCGCTTCGCGACCGCAAATGGCATCCAAAACCGCGCGATGCAGGCTATCGCTCCAGCATCCTGCGCTCGCCGAAGAAAAAACTGGTGATAATCCCGCAGACGGCATCAGAGCTTACCGGCCCGGTATTCGGCCATGACCTCATCGGCAACAAGGACACAGACCTCATCACCAATTTTGCCCGCTCGGGAAAATCGGCCATCGGGGAGCGTATCATCGTCCATGGCCGGGTGCTCGACGAACAGGGCAGGGGCGTACCCGATTGCCTGGTGGAAATCTGGCAGGCCAATGCGGGCGGGCGCTACCGCCATGTCAATGAATCCTATATCGCTCCGCTCGATCCCGATTTCGGCGGCTGCGGGCGAACGCTGACGGCAAAGGACGGCAGCTACCGCTTCACCACAATCCGGCCCGGCCCCTATCCCTGGCCGAACGGCCCCAATGACTGGCGTCCCGCGCACATCCATTTCTCGCTGTTCGGCCAGGCCTTTACCCAGCGCCTGATTACCCAGATGTATTTCGAGGGCGACCCGCTGATCCCGCGCTGTCCCATCGTGCGCACGATCAAGGATCCAAAGGCCATCGGTCAGCTTGTGGCAAAACTTGACATGGACGGGGCAAAGCCCATGGATTCGCTGGCCTACCGCTTTGACATCATATTGCGCGGCGCCCGTTCAACCCTGTTTGAAAACCGTCTTGAAGGGAATTGAGGGGAGAAGACGATGGCAAGAAAAAAGGAAAGCCCCTCCCAGACCGCCGGACCCTATGTTCACATCGGGCTTACGCCGGGCGCGGTCGGCATTCGGGGCATCTATGCGCAGGACCTGGGCAAGGAAACCGGGGCGGACGCGATTACCCTGACTGGAACCGTCTTTGACGGGGCCGGTGAACCCGTGCGCGATTGTCTGATCGAATTTACCCAGGCCGATGAAAAGGGCCGCACGAAGCTGGCAAAGGTAGGAAGGAAAACCGGTAAGTTCACCGGTTTTGCCCGCGTGCCGGTTGATCTGAAAACCGGGAAGTTCCGGTTGAAAACGGCAAAACCCGGTGCCATCAAGGACATTGATGGCACCCTTCATGCGCCCCACATCACCGCATGGATTGTTGCCCGCGGCATCAATATCGGCCTGCACACCCGGATTTACTTTGCCGATGAAGCCGAAGCCAATGCCGCCGATCCGGTGCTCTCCCGCGTGCCGAAATCACGGCGTGCTACGCTGATCGCCGATAAGACCGGCAAGAGCCGCTACTGCATTGACATCCGCTTGCAGGGGGAGGATGAAACCGTGTTTTTCGACGTCTAGGTCATGAACTCATGTCAAAACCCTGCATCATCTGTGTCGCCATTACCGGTTCGGTTCCCCGCAAGGAGGACAATCCCGCTGTTCCGATCACCATTTCAGAACAGGTCGAATCGACCCATGCGGCCTTCGAGGCTGGCGCCTCGATTGCCCATTGCCATGTGCGCCTTGAAGACGGTACCCCCACTTCCGATCCCGAGCGCTTTGCCAGGCTGAAAGAGCAGCTCGAACAACACTGCCCCGGCATGATCATCCAGTTTTCCACCGGTGGCCGGTCGGGCGCGGGTGCCGAGCGCGGGGGCATGCTGCCGCTCAGGCCGGACATGGCCTCGCTTACCGTCGGTTCGAACAACTTCCCCACCCGTGTCTATGAAAACCCGCCGGACCTCGTTGACTGGCTCGCCGAAGAAATGCGCAAGCATGACATAAAGCCTGAGATCGAGGCATTCGATCTTTCCCATATTCATCAGGCTGTCGCCATGAACCGTGACGGACGGATTGCCGGCAAGCTCTACATCCAGTTTGTCATGGGAGTAAAAAACGCCATGCCCGCCGACAAGGATGTCTTTGATTACTATGTGAAGACCGTGAACCGGCTGGCGCCCGAAGCTGAATGGTGTGCTGCCGGCATCGGCCGCCACCAGATCGATGTCAATGAATGGTGCATTGCAGCCGGCGGCCACACCCGCACCGGCCTGGAAGATAATGTCCGCCTCGACCGTAACACCCTGGCACCCTCCAATGCCGCGCTGGTGGCGCGTACCGTCGCGCTGTGCGAGAAGTATGGCCGGCCCGTGGCAACGTCCCAGGAGGCACGCCGCATCCTTGAACTGCGCCCCGCGGCCTGAACGGTGCCCGAAAGGGAGTATTCTTCTCCATGACCGAAGCCTTTATCTGCGATTACATCCGGACCCCCATTGGCCGGTTTGGCGGCGCGCTGGCGCATATCCGCACCGACGATCTGGGAGCCGTACCGCTTGCAGCACTGATGGCACGCAATGCAAAGGTGGATTGGGACGCGGTGGACGACCTTCATTATGGCTGCGCCAATCAGGCCGGTGAGGACAACCGCAATGTCGGCAGGATGGCGGCGCTTCTGGCCGGCCTGCCGCAAACCGTTCCCGCCAATACCATCAACCGGCTGTGCGGTTCCGGCATGGATGCGGTCATCGCCGCTGCCCGCGCCATCAAGGCGGATGAAGCAGAACTCGTGATCGCCGGCGGTGTCGAGAGCATGACCCGGGCACCCTTTGTGATGCCCAAGGCTGCAGCCGCCTTTTCCCGCGACAACGCGGTCTACGACACCACCATCGGATGGCGCTTCATCAATCCGGTGCTGAAGGCACAATATGGCGTCGATTCCATGCCTGAGACGGCCGAAAACGTCGCCGGGGATTTTGATATCTCCCGTGAGGATCAGGACGCCTTTGCCCTGCGCTCCCAGCAAAGGGCTGCTTCAGCCATCGCATCAGGCAGGCTGGCGAAGGAGATCACCCCGGTTACCATCAACGGCCGCAAGGGCGATACGGTCGTAGATACCGACGAACACCCGCGCGAAACCACCCTGGAAAAACTTGCCTCCCTGAAGGCGCCTTTCCGGGAAGGCGGCAGCGTGACGGCAGGCAATGCTTCGGGCGTCAACGATGGCGCGGCGGCGTTGATCGTGGCATCGGAGGCAGCAGCCAAAAAGCACGGCCTGACGCCCATTGCCCGGGTGCTGGGTGGAGCTGCCGCCGGACTGGCACCGCGCATCATGGGCTTTGGTCCTGCGCTGGCGACGAAGAAACTCTGCGGGCGCCTTGGCATTACGCCACAGGATTTTGACGTTATTGAACTCAACGAGGCTTTCGCTTCCCAGGGGTTGGCGACCTTGCGCGATCTTTCCATTGCCGACGATGCTTCCCATGCAAATCCCAATGGCGGCGCCATCGCGCTTGGCCATCCACTGGGCATGTCGGGCGCACGCATTACCGGAACGGCAGCGCTGGAACTCCAGCAGAACGGTGGAAAGCTGGCGCTTGCCACCATGTGCATCGGCGTGGGGCAGGGGATTGCCGTCGCCATCGAACGGGTTTGACCTGCCATGTCGTTTACGCCCTTTAACGCACCACTGCTGGGTGAACTGCTGGGCGACAGGGATGCTGCAGCATTCTTCTCGGTAAAGGCCGATCTTGATGGCATGATCCGTTTTGAAGCGGCGCTCGCCAAGGCCGAAGCTGCCCATGATGTCATTCCGAAGGATGCCGCCCGCGCAATCGCCGATGCCCTGGAGGGATTTGAACCCGATGTGCGGGCAATCGGCGCAGCAACCGCCCGCGACGGTGTTACGGTTCCCGAACTGGTGCGCCAGATGCGCCGCGCCATTGGCGAACCGCACAGCGCCCATCTTCACTTCGGCGCCACCAGCCAGGATCTGGTCGATACAAGTTTGGTATTGAGAATCAAGGAGTTGTCTAATCTCCTGGACTCAAGATTGCTTCAGGTTGAATCGCAACTTGAACGGCTCGAAACGGCATTTGGCGGCAATGGTTTGATGGCGCGCACCCGCATGCAGGCAGCCATTCCCATCACCGTGGCGGACCGGATCGCCGCCTGGCGCAGCCCGTTTGAAGACCACCGGTCCCAACTGGCGCAGTTAAAACCGCGTCTGCTTTGCCTGCAATTCGGCGGGGCGGCGGGAACCCTCGACAGGCTGGGAGACAAGGCAGAACCGGTAGCAGGGGAACTTGCCGGCCTGCTGGGTCTTAAAACGCCGCGGCGCAACTGGCATACCAACCGATCCGCGATTGCCGGCTACGCAAACTGGTTGTCGCTGGTCACCGGCAGCCTCGGCAAGATTGGCCAGGACATGGCGCTGATGGCGCAGAACGGCATCGATGAAGTCGCGCTTTCTGGAACCGGCAGGTCGTCAGCCATGCCCCACAAGCAGAACCCGGTGCAGGCGGAAAGCCTGATAACGCTCGCCCGCTTCAATGCGGTCCTGCTTTCCGGCATGCATCAGGCAATGGTGCACGAGCAGGAACGTTCGGGCGCTGCCTGGGCACTGGAATGGATGCTGCTGCCGCAAATGTGCGTCGCAACTGCTGCCGCTACCCGCAACGCGGTCTTGTTGCTGGAAAGCGTCGAGCGCATGGGAAGTCCCGAGCGGTAATCCTGCACGCCAAAGCCGCCTGCCTTGCTGTGCCGGTTTTTCCCATGTTTCCAATGGCCTGGGGGTTGGCGTGACCTGCCGAACCGCATACGCTGTTCCGCCCTACTTTAGAACAATTCTAAAGTATTGATTTTATTGGAAAAATATTGACATCGGCTTGCGGAATGCTATTCCTGCCGGCGCAAACGCAATCCGGTTGCATCGCCTTTAACGATGCCTATTGGAGAATAAAATGATCAAGAAACTCAGCGCAGCCCTTGCCGGCTGCACCATGTTCGCTTCTGCTCTTGCCGCAACGCCGGCGCTCGCCGAAGGCGAAGTCAACATCTATTCCTACCGCCAGCCCGAACTGATCCAGCCGCTGCTGGATGCCTTCAAGGCAGAGACCGGCATTTCGGCAAATGTCATTTTCCTCAACAAGGGTCTGGTGGAGCGCATCGCCACCGAGGGAGAGAATTCGCCTGCCGACGTGATCCTGACGGTCGATATCGGCCGCCTTCAGGGCGCGGAAGATGCGGGCGTCACCGCACCGCTCGAAAGCGAGGCGATTAACGCCAACATTCCCGCCCAGTACCGCGATCCCGACAACAACTGGTTTGGGGTGACAACCCGCGGTCGCGTTGTTTACGCCTCCTCCGAGCGTTTTGCCCAGGATGCGATCACCTATGAGGAACTCGCCGATCCCAAATGGAAGGGCAAGATTTGCACCCGTGACGGCCAGCACGCCTACAACATCGGCCTGTTTGCTTCCATGATCGCCCATCACGGTGCACAGGAGACGGAAGCCTGGCTGGCCGGCCTTAAGGAGAACCTTGCCCGCAAGCCGAACGGCAATGACCGCGCCCAGGCAAAGGCGATCTTTGCAGGCGAATGCGATCTTGCCATCGGAAACTCCTACTATGTCGGTCTGATGCAGACCAATGAAAAGGAGCCTGAGCAAAAGGAATGGGCAAAGGCCATCAAGGTCCTGTTTCCCAATTCCCAGGACCGCGGCACCCATGTGAACATTTCCGGCATGGCACTGGCAAAACATGCGCCGAACAAGGAAAACGCCGTCAAGCTGATGGAATTTCTGGCCAGCCCGAAGGCACAGGAAATCTATGCCGAGCAGGTGTTCGAATATCCGGTGGCTCCCGGTGCCAGCGCGTCTGAAATCGTCAAGGGCTTTGGCGAGATCAAGCCGGATACCCTGCCGCTGGCGAAAATCGCCGAAAACCGCAAGCTTGCTTCCGAACTGGTGGACCGGGTGGGCTACAATAACGGGCCGACGAACTAGCGTTTTTCACAATTTGTGGTAGCTGCCTGACTTGCAGCTATGGCCGGGGTTTTCGGACCCCGGCCTTTTTGTTTGCCAATTTTTGTCCCGCCAAATGCCCGATGAGGTAATAATTTGCAGAAAAACTACTGGATTTGAAATCATGTAGCGCGAAAGGGGGCGTCAAAACCGCTATCTTGGAAAAAACATCTCCAGATTGCCGGTAATGGCAATCGGCTTCACACAAGGCCATGTCCATGCGGTTCTTTCCTCTCTTTGTCGATCTCAAGGGCCAGACAGTGGTCGTTTCCGGTGCTGGCGAACATGCGGCGGCAAAAATCCGCCTGCTGTTGAAGACGGACGCCCATATCAGGGTTTTCGGAACTGAGCCCTGCGCGGCGGTTTTGCAATGGCATGAAGAGGGCCACCTCATCCTTGCAGAGCGCCCCCTGCAATGGGACGATGTTGCCGGAGCGCGGCTCGTCTATGGCGCCAATGGCGAACCTGCACTCGATGCACAGGCGGCGGAACTTGGACGCTGGGCAGGCGCGCTGACCAATGTTGTCGATGATCTTGAGCACAGCGAGTTTCTAACGCCCGCAATAGTAGACCGCGATCCCGTCACTGTCGCCATCGGCACGGAGGGGACAGCGCCTGTTCTCGCCCGCAAGATCAAGAGTGATCTGGAAGAGATGCTTCCTGCCGATACCGGCAGGCTTGCCCGCATCGCCCAGTCCTTCCGCGCGGCTGTTGCCAGGCTGAAACAGGGCCGTGACCGGCGCGAACTGTGGACCCGTTTCTTTTTTCGCGATGGACCCGCAGCTTTCGCATCGGGCGGTGCTGCCGCTGCGGTCGGAAAGCTCCACGCATTGCTTGCGGGAATTTCGGCCGGCGGGCTTCAGGCTGGCCGCGTTACTTTCATCAGCGCTGCCCAGGACGATCCCGATCTGTTGACGCTGAAGGCGCGCAAGGTGCTGCAGCATGCCGATGCGGTGGTCTTTGATGGTGGCGTTCCAGGTTCCATCCTGGAGCTTGCCCGGCGGGAAGCGGTTTTCGTGGAACGGCGTGACGACAACGAAAACGGCATTCCAGCCGATATCGCGCAGACCGCTGCCGGTGGCGGCACCGTTGTTCACCTTGCAAGGGATGCAATCGCAGACGTTCACACATTTGCCCGTGAAATTACTGCCCTTGATGCTGCCGGCATCGCGTGGGAAATCCTTCCCGGTGTGACAGCGCCAGTTGTTTCTTCTTCCGGCATCGCCCGGTTTGCCGCAGCAGGGCAAAACCTGCAGCAGCACAATACCGTCCTGAAGACCGGCGCTCCGCATACCAATGCCCGGCGGTCTGGCACCCAAACCTCCCGCACGGAGGCAGCGTAATGGCCCGTGAGTTCAAACCGCAAATCGTGACCGCCAATGATCTGCTGCTGGGCGATGTGATTTATCTGACCAAGGCGGGCAACTGGTCCCGCCGCCATGAAGATGCCCATGTCGCCGTTTCCGCAGACCAGGCCCAGACCATGCTCGCCCATGCCAGTGCGCGGCAGGACGAGATCGTCGGCGCCTATCTTGCTGAAGTAACGCTGGACGATAGCGGCACCCCCCATCCGGTGCATTTCCGCGAAGCGTTTCGCACCCGCGGACCCTCCAACTATTTTCACGGCAAACAGGCTGAAGTCTGAGGCGTTCTTCCATGTATGCGTATGACGAATTTGACCAAGCCTTTGTCCGCGAACGGGTTCGCCAGTTCCGTGGCCAGGTGGAAAAGCGGCTGGACGGTTCGCTGACCGAGGACGAGTTCAAGCCGCTTCGGCTGATGAACGGGCTTTATCTTCAACTGCACGCCTACATGCTGCGGGTGGCGATCCCCTATGGCACGCTCGACAGCCGCAAGATGCGCCAGCTCGCCATGATTGCCGAGAAATGGGACAAGGGCTATGGCCATTTCACCACCCGCCAGAACATCCAGTTCAACTGGCCGAAGCTCAAAGACGTGCCCGACATGCTGGAGGCGCTTGCCGATGTCGGCATGCATGCCATTCAGACTTCCGGCAATTGCGTTCGCAACGTTACCGCAGATCACTTCGCCGGTGCTGCAGCCGATGAAATCGAGGATCCGCGCCCGACCGCCGAACTGATTCGCCAGTGGTCGACCGATCATCCCGAATTCCAGTTCCTGCCGCGCAAGTTCAAGATCGCCATTACCGGTGCGCCCAATGACCGCGCGGTGACGAAAGCCCATGATATCGGCATTCGCATGGTGCGCAGCGAGCAGGGGGAGCCGGGTTACGAAATCATCGTCGGCGGCGGGCTTGGCCGCTCACCCTTTATCGGCAAGGTGCTGCGCGATTTTCTGCCCAGGGCGCATCTGCTGCCCTATCTGGAAGCAATCCTGCAGGTCTATAATCTCTCCGGCCGCCGGGACAACAAGTTCAAGGCGCGCATCAAGATACTGGTTCACGAGACCGGTCTTGAGGAAATCCGCGATGCGGTGGAAGCAACCTTCGAGCGGGTGCTGGAAGAGTTCGAATATCCCTCAGATGCCCTCATCAGCGAAATTGCAAGTCATTTCGAGCCGCCGGAATTCGACAACACCCAAACCCTTGCCTTCGAGGAAGCGCAGGAGGCCGACCCCCTGTTGCGGTCGTTTGTCGAAACCAACGTCTCCCAACACAAGAACCCGGCCTATGGCATCGTAACGGTCTCTACCAAACCCGTTGGCGGCACACCGGGCGATGTGACTGCAGACCAGATGCGCGTCATCGCCGATCTTGCCGAACGCTATGGCCATGACGAAATCCGCATCAGCCATGAGCAGAACGCCGTACTGCCTCATGTGCGCAAGGCCGACATTCCTGCCGTTCACGCTGCCTTGCGGGAAGCGGGCCTCGCAACCGCCAATATCGGCCTTGTCTCGGACATTATTGCCTGCCCCGGCATGGATTACTGCGCCCTTGCAACGGCGCGCTCCATCCCCATCGCCCAGGAAATTGCCGAGCGGTTCCATGCCTTGAAGCTCGAACACGAAATCGGCGAACTGAAGATCAAGATTTCCGGCTGCATCAATGCCTGCGGACACCATCATGTCGGCCATATCGGCATACTGGGCTTGGACAAGGCAGGCGTCGAAAACTATCAGGTTACCCTTGGCGGCGATGCGACGGAAACCATGGCGCTGGGCGAACGGGCCGGGCCGGGATTTGCCGCCGGCGAACTCATCCCGGCGCTGGAGCGGCTGGTGGAAACCTATCTTGATCTGCGCCGGGACCGGTCGGAAACCTTCCTTGCAGCCTACCGCCGTCTTGGCGCTGCGCCGTTTCTTGCAGCGCTCTATCCGGAGGACGAACGCCATGCAGCGTGATGTTGAGACCAGGGTGCAGGAAACCAATGCTGCGGCGCTCGAGGCTGGCGCACTCTTTCTGCTTGAGGAGGCGATCGCTAAAAAGGCCCATGGCGAGGCAGCGCTGGTCTCCTCCTTCGGGTCGGAGGCAGCGGTACTGCTGCATCTTGCCTCCCGGGTCGACCCCTCCGTGCCCGTGCTGTTCATCGACACGCGCATGATGTTTGCCGAAACGCTTGACTATCAGCAAAGCCTGGCGGAGCGGCTTGGGCTTACCGATGTGCGCCGCATCTCCGCCGACAGCCGCGACCTTCGCCGTGGCGACGTTTTCGGACGGCTTCACCTTTCCGACCCCGATGCCTGCTGCAACCTGCGCAAGACCATTCCGCTGGAACAGGCACTTTCGGGCTTTGACTGCTGGATCAACGGCCGCAAGCGGCATCAGGCGGCAAGCCGTTCGGCCATCAGGCTTTCCGAAGCCGATCCCTCCGGCCGCCTCAAGCTCAACCCGCTGGCATTCTGGGAACGCCAGGACATCGAAGCCTATTTCAGCCGTCATGCCCTGCCACCCCATCCGATGGTGGCAAAGGGCTTTACCTCGATCGGCTGTGCCCCGTGCACTGTCCGGGTTGCAGAAGGCGCTGATCCGCGCAGCGGGCGCTGGTCCGGTCAGGAAAAGACCGAATGCGGCATTCACATCGAAAACGGCGTGATCACACGCCCCACCGCCTGACGGCGGCCACCGGGAGCATCACCATGCCCGTAATCATCAAGGATGGACGGTTTGTCGAGGATCTCTTCGTGGAGGCGGGCGGGGCATTCGTTGCCCTCGATCAGTATTCTGCTGCCGTTCATGACCGCGAAGCAGCCCTGACCGGGATCGATGTTCCCAACGATACCGATCCCCAGGCCCTGGCGGGGCTGATGAATTCGGTTGCCGCCATCCGCATTGCCTTTCCCGCCTTTGCCGATGGCCGCGGCTTTTCCATCGCCCGCAAACTGCGCCGCATGGGATTTGCCGGGCTTGTTCGCGCAAAGGGACATGTTCTTGCCGATCAGTATCCACTCGCCATCCGGTCCGGCTTTGACGAGGTGGAAATTTCCAACGAACAGGCCGGCCGCATGCCCCAGGCCCAGTGGCGCGAGGCACTTGAACGCACCCGGAACAACTATCTCGACCGGCTCAAACACCAGGCAGCCTGAAGGCCGCCAATTCAACATGGCCATTGCAGGTGCCACCAATACAGGAATGAAATCGATGAACGAGATCGCAAGGATAGAAGACGCCGTGCCCCTGGCGCCGCGCCATCCCGACGCCCAGACGGTAACGGCGGTCAAACACTTTACCGACCGGCTGTTTTCCTTCCGGGTTACGAGGCCGAAAAGCCTGCGCTTCCGCTCCGGTGAATTCGCCATGATCGGCCTGCAGCAGGAAAACGGCAAGCCGCTGCTGCGCGCCTATTCCATCGCCTCGCCAAGCTGGGACGATGAACTTGAATTTTATTCGATCAAGGTGCCCGATGGGCCGCTGACCTCAAGGCTGCAGGAAATAGCACCGGGCGACGCCGTGATCGTGCGTCCCAAGCCGACCGGCACGCTGGTGCTGGATGCGCTGCTTCCGGGAAAGCGCATCTGGCTCATTGCCAGTGGTACCGGCATTGCCCCCTTTGCCTCGCTGATCCGCGACCCCGAACTCTATGAGCGGTTCGACGAAGTGATCCTGACCCATACCTGCCGCACCGTGCCGGAACTTGATTATGGCGCAGCCCTGGTCGCCAATCTTGCCGACGATCCCCTGGTGGGCGCTGAAGCCTGGCAGAAGCTTCACTATTATCCCACCACTACCCGCCAGGAATCCCGCCATACCGGCCGCATCACCGATCTGCTGAAGTCCGGCAAGGTGTTCAGCGATCTGGAAATACCGCCCCTGGGGCAGGACGACCGGGTCATGATCTGCGGCTCAATGGCGCTCAATCTGGAAGTCAAGGCGATCTGCGAGGCCGCCGGGCTTGGCGAAGGTTCGAACGCTGCCCCCGGCGAATATGTGCTCGAAAAAGCCTTTGTCGGTTAGGCTGGAGCGTGTCCTGAAAACCCGCGCGGCGAGTTCATTGCGGGATTTCCTTGTGTAGCCAGAGTGTAGCCAGAGTGTGCGCCGGATCTTCTTCCGCGCGCAGGCTGTACCTTGTCTGCAGTTTGACACAGCCGCACAGTCCTGCCGGTGCGGTATCCGGCAGTGCTGGCGCGCCAATTTGCAGCGTGTTGCAATCGCCAACATTTGTCCCGGGCGCCCGGAAAAAACTCCTTGTTTTCACGCAGCACAGCATATATCCACGCCAGCGGAGAGGTGGCCGAGTGGTCGAAGGCGCGCCCCTGCTAAGGGCGTAGGCGGGGAACCGTCTCGAGGGTTCGAATCCCTTCCTCTCCGCCATAAACAACCAATTTCCCTCTATGGCGCGGCTTGGTGCCGGTCACCACGCTCCACAAGCGGCAGTAAACCGCCGCTTCTACGCTACAGCCCGATATATCTTGAAGATCAGCGACCGCAGCTTCCCACCTCATTACTGACATTGCCGTTTGCAGGGACAAACCTCAAATTCAGCCAATAGCTCGCGCTATGATTATCGGAGATTTGCATCTACCAGTTGTTCGGTCGGAGTTCGCGAATCTGATGCGCTTTGACCAGCAGTTCCTGGCAATGGCTCCATACCCTGTCGGGATTGATGACGCTTACCCACCGCATCCTGCCATAAACGGGGTGCGGGAAAAAAACATCTAGGGCCTGATAGTCCAGATTTGCTTCTGTCAGCGCTGCCTTTGTCTGCAAATCTGGAAACAGCATCGCAAAGGTTTCCTTGTCGGTTGCGAAGTTAAGCCGGAAGACCCCTGGCCGGCTCAAATTCGACAATGTGTCATAGGGATCATCGTGGGTAACGATGGTCGCAAATGGAAATTTTTGCTCATCTCCCCGGAAAAAGAACAGATCATCCGTGCCGTCGTGCACGCTGACATCTGGCAGTGTGGTGAGAAACGATCGGGTATCGACGAGGGAAACACTCATGCTAAGCTCCAACAACCAAATTTGGTCAATCAGGCTTACACCCATTAACCAAATTTGGCTAGCTCTCAATATCGAAGGTAAACTAGCATGAATGTGGTGAGGTTATTGGTGCTGGGAGCGCTCCGCGAGACAAGCCCATCTCATGGCTATGCAATTGGTCAGTTGCTGGAGGATTGGCAGGTGCAAACATGGACCCGCCTGCGATCCGGTTCCGTCTATCACGCTCTTCGGCAAATGACGAAAGAAGGACTGATCACGGCAGGCGAGCAGGAAACCGGTGATCGTGGTCCCGGTAAGACGCGGTTCACAATCACCAATGCGGGCGACGCCGAGTTCTTTGCGCTGCTGCGCGAAGCCCTTGCGAGTTCTGACTTGATCGAATTGAGTTCGGGCATCGCCTTTCTCGACGCTCTACCCGAAGAGGGACCGGCGCTTCTCGCCGAGACCACAGTGCGTTTGAACGAGAATGCGCATCGGCTGCAAAAGATTGCAGCCACTACTTCCGCTGCAAAGGGGGCACCCAGAACACATGATCTTCTCATCATGTGGAGCGCCAATCTTTTCGCCACGGCGGGCAGCCTGGCAAAGATTTTGGCTCGGGAATAGCTTTCCAGTCCGGCTTGTACGTCTGCTTGCAAGCCCATGTCCCCAAAAGCCGACATTCAGTTCCCCACCCGGCGAAGCTATTCGCTCTCGCCTCAATTTTGGAGGGCTATGGCGTAGACGTAGTTCTGTGTTTCGGCGGCTTCGGCTCGCCAGAGTATTCTCCAACCACTTGAAATAATTGCCGCTTCCGGTTTGGCCGGAAACATTGAAGCATAATGGATTGACGGGAGAATGCAGAAATCTGCGAATGATTGCAGGAACAAGGCAATAACTTGCGGAAGTTCCCCGTACAAATCCCGTATGCGGATTCGGTTTTGTACCCGATCAGGGCAGCTCTCACCCTTGCCGAAGACCCGGTAACCGGCGTTCAAACGATTCCATCCAACCAGGACACGCTCTAGAAATGCAGTTTAAATCCTGCATTGCCCCGCACCGTTCCGGAATCTCCCAGGTTTTCCAGGCTGGTTGAAAAAGCCACTTCACCGAATACCGAAAGCCGGCCGTCATTCAAGGTGAGTGTGCCACCCAGGGCAGCGGTTCCCGTCAGCCTGTCATTTTCGTTTCTCAAAGCCGTCCCTGCCACTTTGATCTCCGTGCCGTCGAAAAACTCGTTTTCCAGGTCGAGATTGAGATAGGTGTAGCTGCGGTTTTGCTGGCCATCGTCATTCTCCCACTGCGCTTCCTTGCCGAGAGCAATGCCGAGCCTTCCCTTAAGGCTGTCTCCATCGGTGAGTTTCACTGTGCTGCCGGTGTTGGTGGTGAAGCTGTCGAAATCAATGCCGGAATAGGTAATCTGCGCCTGGGGAATGGCGATCCGGTTTTCGGAGAAATACAGGCGCTTTCCGAACTCCGCAGACAGGCTGTAGCCGGTGGCATCCATATCGCTGTTCAGGGTGCCAGCGCTGTCCGATTCAAGATCCGACTTGTACCAGGAAAACTGCCCGACCGCATCAAAGTACAGCCCGCCGGTACCAAGCCAGGTAAGGGAGCCGCCTGCGCCATACATTCGCGTGGCGATTGATCCATCACCCGTCGGTGACGAGATATCCGTATGGGCCGAGCCGATGAAACCGAACAAGCCGGCGGTGACGGTTCCGTTGCCCGCGTCGGCCACCGGGCCGTCAAAACCAAAGTGCAGTTTCCTGATATTGGTATCTCTGGACTGGCCGGCGGTGGAACTGCTTGCGTCATGAAAGCTATGCGCTGCTTCAACCCGCGTCCAAATTCCGCCTGGAAGTTCGTCGCCAGCTTCGGCAATTCCGGGAAACCCGTATACCGTTGGATTGGCTTGCGCGCTGCTTCCGTTTCCCCAGTTGCGGTTGCTGAGACGACGCAGCAAACCCGATGTGCCATTTAGCTCCGTCAGCAGAGCTGCGTGAGCTTCGTAGGTGGCGGTTGAGGGGGCCAGCGCAAGGGTCAGGAACCAGTCATTGCCAACCAGACTCAGATCGTAGGTGAAGGCGCCGGACGTTGCCGGTGCGGCGAGTGAAAAGGCATCCGCCGGCATGGCACCATTGCCGTCAACGACAAGGATGTCATTGCCGGTCGCTTTTCCAGTGGTGACGTCATTGAGCGTGATCATCGTCTTACCGCCAGTCACATCACCGTTAATGGCAAGAACATCGGCTATGTTCGCTGCATAATCGACATCGACGCTCAGCGTGCCGGTGCCTGCGAATGCCGCATTGATCGTCAGTGCATCACCGGCCACTCCATCCTTCATCGACAGCCGGCCGCCTGCATTGGTGAAACTTTTGCCGGTAAGGGCCACGGCACCATCGGCATTGAGCAGGCCGTTGTTGAAGAGGTCGTTGATCCCGGCATTGAACGAGCTGCCACTGCCGAAACTGGCGGTTCCGCCAGCATCATTTTGAAATCCGGTAAAGCCGGTAACGGTGTTTCCACCGAAATTGGCAACGCCGCCGTTTTCGTTTTTCAACAGGCCGCTCCCGCTCAGGTTCGACGTGATGTTCAAAATGGCGGCATTGAAGATGGCGCTCGTGCCCGCGGCATTTTGGGAAGCCAGCTCCAGGGTGCCGCCCTTGTGGTCGATGCCGCCGCCAAACGTGTTGTTGCCGGAAAGGGTCAGCGAACCGGCGCCGGATTTCTCCAGGTTTCCGTTGCCAACAAGATTGCCGGAAAACACCGTGTCGGCGGCCTGTTTGATTGTCAGAATGCTGTCGAAATCGACGGTTCCTACACCTGCCAGGGAAGCGATTTGTTCATCTCCATTGAGATCAAGCATGGAATTCAATCCGGCCCCGTTGAGGGTAACGGCCCGGCCGGTTCCCAATCCGCCGCCGTCGGTCTCGACCTCACCTGAGTTGATGACGATCCCGCCCGTGCTGGAGAGTACGCCTGCGTTCTTGATCTCAAGCACACCCCCGCTGACGGTGGTGGTACCGGTGTAGCTGTTGTTTCCGGTCAGGATCAGATTGGCTGCCCCCCCTTTGGTCAGGCCGCCATCACCTTGCATGTTCCCGGCGAAGGTGCCGTTGGAACCCTGATTGACCGTCAGAGCCGAGCCGCTTGCAATGTCAACGGTTGAGCCCGCCATGCCCGTCAAGCGGCCGATTGTCGTATCGCCATCAACATCGAAGGTGCCGGTGCCGTTGACCTGAACGGCCTGTGCCGCAGCGAGTGCGCCGGCATCGGCGCGCAACGTGCCATTGTTGTTGATGGTCACCCCACCGGCACCGCTCAAGGCGCCGGTTCCGGTGATGTCCAGAATACCGCCGTTGACTGCCGTGGTACCAGTGTAATTACTGCCGCCGGTCAGCGAGAACGTACCGGCGCCTTCCTTGGTTAGGCCACCGGTTCCGGTGATCGAACCGGCAAAAGCTGCATTTGCCGCATCCCCCGTTGTCAGCGTGTTGGCGCCCAGGCTCACGGTTGATCCTGCCGATGTGCTGGCCAGTGATCCGATCCGTTCGCTGCCGGTCAGCGACAGGATTCCGGTTCCATTCAGCGTCACTGCAGCACTGTCATGGATTGCGGCCCCGTCTGCTTGTAGGGTTGCACCATCCTTTGCAACCAGCGCGGTCGAGGCAAGCGAACCGGTAACGTTCAGGGTGCCCGCAGTGATCGTGGTCGTGCCCGTATAGGTGTTGGCAGCCGACAAGGTCAGCGTGCCGGTGCCGGTCTTTTCAAGTGGCCGAGCCCCGCCGCTTTGCGAGATTACCCCGGATTGCTCGGCGGCATCCGTGCCGTTTACCTCCAATTGCGTGGTATTGGAACTGACGACAATCGGATTGGCGATGTTGACGCCATTGGCATAGGCAACAACCGATCCGGTTGTCCAAATGCTGCCGGTACCGGCAGCGGCGTTGGAGGCAAGGGTTAGGGTGCCGCCATCGACTGTTATGTCGCCCGAGTTCGTATTGTTGCCGCTCAGTGTCAGATTGCCGGCGCCCTGCTTGATCAGGAGACCCGTGCCGGAGATAACGCCCGAAATCTCGTCGTCTCCTGCATCGCCGGTGGTCAGTGTGCCCGACAACACCACATTGCCGGCGCCCGACAGCGAGGCAATGGTCTCCGACTGAGCCACTTGCAGCGTCCCTCCCGCGTTGACGAGGATCGATCCTTCAGAGCCGTCGTCGCCGATAGTGCCATCCGATATCGCTCCGTTACCCCGCAGTTCCAGCGTACCGCTGTTGATGGTGGTCAGACCGGCATAGGTATTGTTTCCGGTCAGGATCAGATTGGCCGCTCCGGCCTTGGTCAAGCCACCGCCGCCTTGGACAACTCCGGCAATGGTGCCGTTTGTACCCTGATTGACCGTCAGCGTTGAACTGTTTGCAATGTCAACCGTCGTGCCTGCCACGCTCGCCAGAGAACCGATCGCCGTGTCTCCATCAACATCGAAGGTACCTGTCCCGTTGATCTGGACGGCCTGTGCGGCAGCGAGTGCGCCAGCGTCAACCTGCAGGGTACCGCTATTGCTGATGGTCACACCACCGGTTCCACCCAGAGCACCAGTACCAGTGACTTCCAGAGTTCCGGCGCTGACGGTCGTCGCACCGGTGTAATTGCTGCTGCCGGTGAGCGAGAAGATGCCGTTGCCTTCTTTGGTCAGACCGCCGCTTCCGGTGATCGAGCCAGCGAAAGATGTGTTTGCTGCACCACCGGTAGTCAACAGGTTCGCCCCCAGGACTACGGTGGATGTATTTGAAGCACTTGCGAGCGAGCCAATCTGCTCATTGCCGGTTAGAGACAGATTGCCGGAGCCGTTCAGGGTAACCGAGGCTGTGTCGAGGATTGCCGCGCCATCAGCTTGAAGAGCTGCGCCGTCCTGAACAACCAGTGCGTTGGAGGCCAGCGAACCGGTAACGTTCAAGGTACCCGAAGTGATCGTGGTCGTGCCCGTATAGGTGTTGGCAGCAGAAAGCGTCAGCGTGCCGGTGCCGATCTTCTCCAGCGGCCTCACACCGCCACTTTCAGAAATCACACCAGATTGAACGGCGGTATCCGTGCCGTTCACCTCCAACTGGGTCGTATTGGAATTGATGATAATTGGCGCCGCACTGTTCACGCCGTTCAGATACCCAATGACCGATCCGGTAGTGGTGATCGGTCCCGTACCGGCAGCCGTGTTGGAGCCCAGCGTCAACGCGCCGCCGGCGACAGCTATGCCGCCGGAAAACGTGTTGTCGCCGGTCAGAATCTGATTGTCATTGCCATTGTTGATGATCAGACCGCCTGTGCCCGAGATGATCCCTGCATAGGTTGATTCCTGCTCAATGCTGCCATTGCCATCGCCGCTCAGGGTCAATGTGTTGGCGTTGAGCGTTACAAGCCCGCTTCCGCCAAGGGCACTTGCGCCGGTATTGGTGCCAAGATCCAGCGTGCCATCCGCCGCGACGGTGACAAGCCCGGTTCCCAGCGCCGACGCGCTGCCGGCCCGCAAGGTGCCGCCATTGATCGTTGTCCCGCCACTGTAGGAGTTTGAACCCGAAAGGACCGTTGTCCCGGCCAGTTGGCGCACTTCGCCATTGCCGGTTATGGGGACGGTGAAACTGTACCCTGTATTAGTGTGATTGAAATTCAACACACCTGTGCCATTGCCGAATTGTATGCTGGAGGCTTCCACTGTGCCGGGCGTACCGCCATTGCCGACATTGACGGTACCGGTCGATCCGTTTGAGTGTGCGATGATGATCTTCCGAATGCCGGAACCGCCTGCCCGAACAAGACCACCTTCAACGAGGTTGAGCGTACCTTTCGTATTGTAGGTGCTGCTGGCGGATTCTCCACCAAGCATCAAATGGCCGCCGCTTTGGAACAGGGAACCTGTGCCCGATATGGTTACAACGCCCTCGCTGCCGCCATACCGGCCAATCATCGTATACGATGCTGGTGTATTGACCGTGCCACCGTTGGTGATCAGGAGTTCACCCCTGGTGCTTGATTGTCCAACGACAAAAACGGAACCACCGGCACTGACGGTCGATCCGGTGCCGGAAACCGTCATAGAACCGTCTCCGTAGTCGCCAATATAGAAACAGCAGCCCCCAGACAGGTTCCCGCCGTTTATTACATCGACGTGGCCTGCGGAGTAGTTCCCGCCGATATAGGTATAGCGGTTTCCGCTTGCGGTAATGCCGTCAACCGTTGCCGTCTGTCCGTTTCTAATTCTGCTGGTATCGTTACCGCCAGGAAGCCCGTTCGACCAATTGGCAGGGTTGTTCCAGTTTGTATCGCCGCCCGCGCCTGTCCAGTGGGTATCGGCTGCCAAAGCGGGCGCAGCACCATTGAGCGTGCTCATCGCCAAAACCGTTGCAGCAACAGAAGACAGCAATCCGCGCCGCAAATCGCGAAGAACGGCTGCACCGCCGCGCCGGGCAGCGGATGCAGGCATGATCAAGGTAGGGCGGGTTACCCTGCTACGCATTGAATTTACTCCGAAAACTTGTCACAGCCACGTTAAGGGCGACTCTTCGGAGCAACGAACCACACCGCCAATTGCATGTCTTAACCCAATTGGGTGATCACGTTCCCCTTACCGGGCAGTAAGCAATCACACAGCTTCTTTGAAACCGGGGCGTGATGTGCAAGGAAGGTGGCATGCGGCAAACATGCAGCATGGTGCGGGAATGCTTTGGCTGAGATGAAAAACCAGACTTCCGATCCCAATCGGCTTCGTGCATGGTACGAAGACAGCCTCGGACTGCTGGAAGTTGACAAAACGCGCGCGAGCCGCGGCGCTTCGGTGGCGCAGGAGCCACGTGACAATCCGACGATTGGTATTCTCTACCTGAATTCCACCGGCCAGGAAGTCTGGGGATTTGGCAACCTGCATATCTGCCGCGAGCTTGGCGCCCTCATTCAGGCAGATGATCCTGATGAAAAACAGGCGCGAATGCATGCCTTTGGCAACAACACCGTTCTTTATTCACAAATCAAGAACACCCGCAGAATCATCGTCATTACCCGTGCCTTTCTTCTTCGAATGCTGGGAGAGATCTATCCTGCCGCTGAATTGTCGGACGCTGAACTGCATCTGATGGTTCAGATTTTATGCGGCAACAGCCTGAAGGAAGCCGCTGACATCGATGGCGTTGCCTATGAAACCAAACGCTCCCAGTTCAAGTCTTTGGCTTCCAAAACGGATACCCATTCGCAAAGCGAGGTGGTTCGCATCACCCTTGCAACCTTGTTGTCCTACATTCTTGATGCGGTGGGCGTGGAAGCTGCCCGGACCGGTTCGACTGTTGTCGATGAAAAGGTGTTTCTCGATCTGTATTACCCCGACACGTTCCGGTTTCACGAGATATCCCTGGAAGGCGGGCGAACCCTGCGGGTTGCCGACGCAGGGCCGGTACTTGGCAAGCCTGTGGTCTTTGTTCACAGCCAAACCCTGCCACCGCCGTCCCAGGTTAAGCCATCATGGTTGGCGGCGTCCAATACCAGGCTTCTTATTCCTTTGCGCCATGGCTTTATGCAGGGGACGGTTCAACCGGATACAGCCCCGGTGCACCTGCATCGAAGTGCTCAGGACATTGCCGATACCATCAGGCTTCTTTGCAACGGCTCTGCCAGGCTGGTATCCCAATCCACCGGGGTCGCTTATGGACTAAGGGCAGCAATGGATGCGCCGGAACTGGTGGAGGAGTACACCATCGCCGCGGCGGCCCATTTGGGAGACTACACGAGCGGCAAGGTCCACAAATTCGTGTCAGCCATGAAGAAACTGGCCTCCAGCAACAATCTGGTTCTGGAAAAAACCTATGACCAGTATCTGCGGCGGATGAGTACGCCGGCAGGCTTCCGAAAACTGTTGCAATCCACCTACAAAAATTCCGAGATTGATGTTCAGACCTTCAACGACATCATCGACAATCCGCTGATCTATTCCTGGATATTTGAGACCTATCGTCTCTCGCGCTGGTCCGTCATCCGCGATGTCACTTTGGGCAATCTGGACATTTGGGCAGGGGTTGATTCGCTCAAATGCCGCGTGACATTTGTTCACGGCGCATTTGATCCGATAAACCCGCTGGATGCGGCAAAAGCCGTCAGCGAACGCTTTGCAAATTCAACGTTCATCGAGCTGGAAGACCGCGGGCAATCACTGTTCCTGACCTGCTTTGAAGAGCTGGTCACGCGTGACGCGGATGCATGGAAAGACAATGTCGCCAAAATTCGGAAAAAGGCACTGTCAAAGAAAATCCATTGAACTGACCTTGGCACGGGCTCAGCCTCTGGGGATGGCCTGGATCAGCCTGTTTTGCTACTCCAAGACATCGCCTGAGATCGTCCGCCTTGCGCGCTTAAGAGGCTGGCGAATACGGCAGAAAGGCAGAAAGGTATCGGCTGGCTGGTTCAGCTGGAGCGTGTCAGGTTTAAATGGAAGCAGTTTGCATGGGTGATTTTTTCGCCTTGCCAGAGACGAAATCCGTCTCTCGCCGCGTCCGAAACCTGAATGTTGATACAGCCTCGACCAAAAAACACGGACGGGAGTTCATCGAAGACGCAGATCGCCTTCGGGCGGGAAACAGTCGTTCCGCTTAAACGGGAATTTTCTGGACTTCTTCTGCCCAAGGAGGATTTGCGCCGGCGCGGGAAACGGTGATTGCCGCAACTTCGACGGCCAGTTCGGCAATGGGCTTCAGATCGCCAGGGCGGGCGTTTTTGAGGGACGTTTTGCTCAGCAGGCCGGCCCGGTGAAGGCCAGCCAGAAATCCGCCATTAAAACTGTCGCCCGCCCCGATGGTATCAACGACCTCGACCTTTCTGGCAGCTACCTCAAAACAGCCTGCTCCGGTATGGATATCAACACCCTCAGAGCCTTTTGTCAGGATGACAATGCTGGCTCCCTTGCCGGCGATCATGTCCCTGATTGCCTGCTCGTTCGCGACATCGGGTGCGATCCAGTCAAGGTCTTCATCGGAAACCTTGATGATGTCGGACATGGCAATCATGCGGTTGATGCGGGCACGGTGCGCCGTTTCATCGGTGATGAAGCCCGGCCGTATATTGGGATCGAGCGATATGACGGCCTTGTCCCGGTATCGCGTCATGAGCGTTTCGTATGCTGTCCCGCAGGGTTCCGGTATCAGGCTGATTGCCCCGAAATGCAGCGCTGAAAGACCGGCAGGAAGATCGGGCAGGTCGTCAGTGCTCAGCATCCGGCCGGCAGAGTTTTCGTCGATGAAACTGTATTGTGCCTGGCCTTGCACCAGTTTCACAAAGGCCAGTGTGGTGGGATTGTTCTTGCGAACGCAAAGGCTTGTGTCGACGGAAGAAGCTTTCAGGCTGTCGATGAGCTGTTCGCCGAACATGTCGGTGGAAATGCCGCAGACAAACGCCGCCGGCATGCCCAGCCTGCCCAGGGTGATCGCCGTATTGAACACCGCGCCGCCGCAAACCGGAAGGAAGACATCCTCACCGTTTTCAAGCTGGCGCGGCAGCATGTCGATCAGCGCCTCGCCACAACAGATGATCATGGTTTGATTCTCCCTTTTGGAAGCTGCTGCTTGGTATCAGGCAGCGGCAACCGGCTTGAGCGCCTGATACAGTTCGCGCCAGCGCGAAAGCTGCTTGTCGTGATATGGTTTGGTTTCGCTGCGTGGTTCGAACTCGCCATCGGGTTCCGGTTTTGCCACCACATCCTTGAGATCGTGTACACCGCTTGCCACCATGGCAAGCCGCGCTGCGCCAAGGGCCGGACCGGTCGCAGACCCCCTGTAGCGCTGAATGACAACGCCCAGGGCATCGGCCATCGTTTGCAGGACGAAATTACTGCGCGTGCCGCCGCCAATCGAGGCAATGGACTGCAAACGGGTGCCGGCCTGTTTCAGACAGTCATTGGCATCGCAAAACGAATAGGCAATTGCTTCAACGACGGCCCGCATGGCGTGTGCGTGGGAGGTATCGGGCCCCAGCCCGTAAAAGGCACCCCGGATATTGGCATCGTTGTGGGGTGTGCGTTCGCCGGTCAGATAGGGGAGAAACAGCGGTGCGTTTGAAATCGTTTCGGCTTCTCTCAACAGATCTGAAATCGGCCTGTTTGAAAAGTGCGAAAACCAGCTCATGGGGCTTGCCCCGTTCAGCATGCAAGCCATCTGAAACCAGCGCTTGGGGACACAATGTGCATAACAGTGAACCGTGGTGCCGGGTGCCGAACGATAGGTGTTTGTTGAAACGAACAACTGACCCGATGTACCAAGGGAGGCAAAGGCATCGCCTTCATTGACCGCGCCGATCCCCAGCGCGCCGGCTGCCGCATCACCGCCGCCGCCTGCGACAGGAATTCCGGCAGGAAGCCCGAGTTGCGTTGCCATTGCCGCTCTAAGAAGGCCGGAAACCTCGGTTCCCTCCACAAGGGCCGGCAGCCATGCCGGGTCTGTTCTGCTCGCCTTGCAAAGCAAATCATCCCACCGGCGGTTTTTCTGATCCAGCCAGAGGGTTCCGGCGGCATCGGCCATGTCCGTTACCCGTTCGCCGGTCAGGGCAAGGCGAACATAATCCTTGGGCAAAAGCAGATGGGCGATGCGGGCATGAACGTCCGGTTCCATCTGTGCGCACCACAACACTTTTGGTGCGGTAAATCCCGGCATGGCGAAAATGCCGGCCCGGCTCTCAATGTCTTCAACAGTTCGGTTGATCGCATTGCATTGCTCCGCGCTGCGCCCGTCGTTCCACAGGATTGCGGGGCGGACGGGTTTCAGCGTTTCATCCAGCAGGGTTGCCCCGTGCATTTGGCCCGAAAGCCCGATCGCCCCAACCGATTGCCATCGCCGGCCCAAAGCCTGCCGAAGGTCGCTGCAGCAGGCCGCAGCGGCGGCTACCCAGTCGTCAGGATTTTGTTCGCTCCATCCCGGATGCGGGTGGCTGCTTTCAAGGGGGGCGGTTGCGCTGGCAAGCTGCGAGCCGGCATCATCGACGACCAGTGCCTTGACCGCGGAGGTTCCTATGTCCAATCCCAGATAGCTCACAACGCCTGATTTTCCGGTTTCCGATTTGACAGCATGAAGTTCGATTCCTATTAGTTCTTATCATGAATTTTACGCGCGTGAAGATTGGAACTTGCGTCTTTGGAAAATCTTGACGCCGGCTGTCGCGTCGACAGCACCAAGTCGGGGAGGCATCGTTGGGCAGCGCCAAGATAAGGAATATGGAGGAATTCGCTGAACTCAGCGGCGTTTCCCGTCCCACCCTTTCCAAGTATTTCAACGACCCGGCCAGTGTGCGGGCAACAACCCGCAGCCGCATCGAAGCAGCATTGGAGCGCTTCGACTACCGCCCCAACATGTATGCGATCAACCAGAACCGCCGGCTTACGAAGAACATTGGTATCGTCGTTCCCTATCTTGCAGACCCGTTTTTTGCGGAGATTGCGCGAACGATCGAAACACGGTGCATCGATGCCGGTTTCTCGCCATACCTGTTCAGTTCGCATGGCCGGCAGGATCTGGAAAACGGGATTCTGGACACGTTAAGATCAATGAAACCTGCCGGCGTGCTGCTGGCACCGCTGGGCCGGTCCTCCGACCGCAAGGTTGTGGAACGCTTTTGCAGGGATGTCCCAACCGTCCTCTTCGACAGCAACATCGAAGGTGTGGGCGATGTTTTCGTGGGCTCGGACAATCCACAGTTTACCTCGCTCATGGTGGAGTATCTTTGCCGAACCGGCGAGCCACCGGCCTTTTTTGAAATGAAGACTCCCCCCAACCCGAATGCACGCAAACGGCGTTCGGGTTATCTGGCTGCCATGGAAAAACAGGGCCACGCACCGACCATTCTCGAGGCTGAAGGCGAAGGTTGGGCGCTTGAGGAAATCGGCAGGCGGGAGGGGATCAGGCTCCTTGAAACCCGCCGCTTCAAAACAGGATCAATCCTCTGCAGCAATGACCGTCTGGCGATCGGCCTGCTGTCTGCCTGTTATCATTTGAACCTGCGCGTGGGCATCACAGAGGGATGCGATTTGCGGGTTGCCGGATTGGACGGCCATCCCTTCTCCAGTTTCACCAGCCCGCCCTTGACGACTGTGTCCCATGACTATGAAGCAATTTCCGAGCGCAGTGTGGAAACGCTTTTCCACATGATCGAGAATGGTGGAAGTGTTTCAAAAAGAACGGAAAAACTGTTTGAAGGCAAACTGCTGATGCGCGCATCAGCGTGATAAAACTTTGCGCGCGTAAAAAATCTATTGACCACGCGTATAATATTTGACTACTATCCTCCGATATCCATTACCCAGGGAGGAATTAGGATGCTTTCCAGAAAAATACTTGGTCTGACGACCGCATTGACCCTCGCCGCCGCTTCCGGCGCGTTTGCCGAAACCCTGACGATTGCCACGGTCAACAATGGCGACATGATCCGCATGCAGGGACTGACGGACGACTTTACGGCCAAAACAGGCCATGAAGTGGAATGGGTTACCCTGGAAGAAAACGTCCTTCGCCAGCGCGTCACCACCGATATTACCACCAAGGGCGGTGCCTTCGATATCATGACGATCGGAATGTACGAAACACCGATCTGGGGCAAAAACGGCTGGCTGGTCCCGCTGAACGATTTGTCCGAGCAGTATGATGTCGATGACCTTCTGCCGGCCATGCGTGCTGGTCTGTCCCACGACGGAACGCTTTACGCCGCACCGTTCTACGGTGAATCTTCCATGATCATGTACCGCACGGACCTGATGGAAAAAGCCGGTCTTGAAATGCCCGAGGAGCCAACGTGGGAGTTCATCCGCAAGGCCGCGGCTGCCATGACCGACCGTGACAATGACATCAATGGCATCTGCCTGCGCGGCAAGGCCGGCTGGGGCGAGGGCGGTGCGTTCATTACCGTTACCGGCAATTCCTTTGGCGCACGCTGGTTTGACGAAGACTGGAACCCCCAGTTCGATCAGCCAGAATGGAAAGAAGCACTAACCTTCTTCGTCGGCATGATGAACGAATCCGGCCCTGCCGGTTATGCCACTAACGGCTTTAATGAAAACCTCTCTTTGTTCCAGCAGGGCAAATGCGGCATGTGGATTGATGCCACCGTCGCAGCTTCCTTTGTGACCAATCCGGAGGATTCAACCGTTGCCGACAAGGTCGGTTTTGCGCTGGCACCCAACAAGGAGGGCGTATCGAAAAAAGCCAACTGGCTGTGGGCATGGGCTCTGGCAGTTCCTGCCGGTTCGCAGAAAGTCGATGCAGCCAAGGAATTCATCGAGTGGGCAACGTCCCGGGAATACATCGAACTTGTTGCCGCCAAGGAAGGTTGGGCAAACGTTCCTCCAGGTGCCCGCACCTCGCTCTATGAGAACGACAACTACAAGGACATCCCGTTCGCCGGCATGACACTGAAGTCGATCAAGGCAGCTGATCCGCAAAATCCGACGGAAAAGCCGGTGCCATATGTCGGCATCCAGTTTGTCGCCATTCCTGAATTTGCCGGCATCGCCACAGAAGTGAGCCAGGAATTTTCAGCTGCCTATGCAGGCCAGCAGACCGTGGAAGAGGCGTTGGCCAAGGCCCAGGCATTGACCAACGACGCAATGGAAGCTGCGGGCTACAAGTAAGCCGGTTTCTCCCAGGCGGGCCGGTGAAATGCCGGTCCGCTCTTTTTTCCAGAAGTGATATCATGGGCTCTGCAGGTATAAGACTTGCAGAAACGGTATCCGTTCGGAAAATTCAGACCACAATCCACTCAAGGTAAAAAACACAGGATTGAGGTATCGGCTCCAGGAGCAGGACATGGCAACCCAACATTCCAGAAGTGCTGCGCGCCTCATGATGGCACCGGCAGTGGTCCTGCTTCTCGGCTGGATGCTCGTGCCTCTGACGATGACCTTGTGGTTTTCCTTCAGAAAATACCTGCCGCTTCGTGGTGGCGATCTGGGTTGGGTCGGTTTCGACAACTATGTCCGGTTTGTCAGTTCAAGCTCGTTCTGGCCGAGCGTGCAAACCACACTGGTCATTGTTGGCGGCGTACTCGCCATAACCATCGTGTTCGGTGTCCTGCTGGCACTCCTGCTGGACCAGCCCATGTGGGGGCAGGGCATGGTCCGAATCCTCGTCATCGCACCATTCTTCGTCATGCCAACCGTTTCGGCGCTGGTGTGGAAGAACATGTTCATGGATTCTTCGAACGGGCTCTTCGCCCATTTATGGCGCGCTTTTGGTGCAGCGCCGGTGGAGTGGCTTTCCCAGGCCTCGCTTCCCTCGCTGATCCTCATCGTAAGCTGGCAGTGGCTGCCGTTTGCAACGCTCATTTTGCTGACTGCAGTACAATCCCTTGATGGTGAACAGCTGGAAGCCTCCGAAATGGATGGTGCCAATCCGCTGCAGCGCTTCGGCTATATCATCCTGCCGCACCTGTCGCGCGCCATCACCATTGTCGTGCTGATCCAGACGATCTTTCTTCTTTCAATTTTCGCCGAGATCTTTGTCACAACCGGCGGCGCCTTCGGCACCCGTACGCTTACCTACCTGATTTTCCAGCGTGTGCTGGAAAGCCAGAATGTGGGGCTGGGTTCGGCAGGGGGCATTTACGCCGTCATTCTCGCCAACATCGTTGCGATTTTCCTGATGCGCATCGTCGGCAAGAATCTGGACGCCTGAGGAGGATTTGGTCATGGCGCGAGCAGTTACCAACAAACGCAAGACCATCAACACCATCGCCGCATGGGCGATTGGTCTGCTGATATTCTTCCCGATCCTCTGGACGATCCTGACGAGCTTCAAGACGGAAGCCACCGCGATTGCCTATCCGCCGAAATTCCTGTTCTTCGACTGGACATTGGAGAACTACTCTGTGGTGCAGGAGCGTTCGAACTACGGCCGGTTCCTGTGGAATTCCATCATCATCGCCGGCGGGTCCACGCTTTTGGGCATCCTTGTTGCCGTTCCGGCGGCATGGTCCATGGCGTTTGTGCCATCCAAGCGAACCAAGGACATCCTGCTGTGGATGCTCTCGACAAAAATGCTGCCGGCGGTGGGCGTGCTTTACCCGATTTATCTGCTGTTCATTCAGCTTGGACTTCTCGACACGCGTACCGGGCTTGTAGTCGTCCTGATGTTGATCAATCTGCCGATCATCGTTTGGATGCTCTACACCTATTTCCGCGAAATTCCGGGAGAAATCCTTGAAGCAGCGCGGATGGATGGTGCCTCGCTCAAATCCGAAATCCTCTATGTCCTCACGCCGATGGCCATACCGGGCATCGCCTCGACCATTCTTCTCAACTTCATTCTCGCCTGGAACGAGGCATTCTGGACGTTGAACCTGACGGCAGCAAAGGCTGCACCGCTTACCGCTTTCATCGCCAGCTATTCCAGCCCTGAGGGTTTATTCTTTGCCAAGCTGTCTGCGGCATCGACAATGGCAATCCTGCCGATCCTGATCCTCGGCTGGTTCAGCCAGAAGCAGCTGGTTCGCGGTCTGACCTTTGGCGCGGTGAAATAGGGAAGAAATCCATGGCACGTATTTCACTCAATCAGGTGACCAAGAGTTTTGGCAGCACATTGGTCATCCCGCCCCTGGACCTTGACATTGACGACGGCGAGTTTGTTGTCTTTGTCGGTCCGTCCGGTTGCGGGAAGTCGACGCTCCTTCGTTTGATCGCCGGTTTAGAAGACGTTTCCGGCGGCATGATTTCCATCGACGGCAACGATGCAACGGCCGTTCCACCGGCCAAGCGCGGCCTTGCAATGGTGTTCCAGAGCTACGCGCTATATCCGCATATGTCGGTACGCAAAAACATCGCTTTTCCCATGAAGATGGCCAATGTGCCCGCCGATGAGCAGGAGAAGCGCATTACGGCAGCAGCAAAGGCCCTCAACCTCACCGACTACCTCGATCGCCGTCCCGGACAGCTTTCCGGCGGGCAGCGCCAGCGTGTTGCCATCGGACGTGCGATTGTTCGCGAACCCTCCGCCTTTCTGTTTGATGAGCCGCTTTCCAATCTGGATGCCGCATTGCGGGTTGGAATGCGGATGGAGATTTCCGAACTGCACAAGAAGCTCGACACCACCATGATCTATGTGACTCACGATCAGGTTGAGGCGATGACAATGGCTGACAAGATCGTGGTGCTGCGTGCCGGGATCGTTGAACAGGTGGGCAGCCCGCTTGAACTTTACCGCGAGCCGCAAAACCGGTTTGTTGCCGGGTTCATTGGCTCACCGAGAATGAATTTCATCGAAGGCGCGGATGCAAAAAAGCACAAGGCTCACTGCATCGGAATTCGCCCCGAGCACATAGCCGTGTCCACCAAACGGGCAAAGGGTGCCTGGAAGGGAACCGTCGGTGTTGCCGAACATCTGGGGTCCGACACATTCATCCATATTCATGGCATTGAAGGCTGTGATCCCATGACCGTTCGCGCAGGGGGCGATGTTTCGGTCAAGCACGGCGATGCCGTTTACCTGACGCCGCAGATAAATCAGATCCACAGGTTTGATGCCGGCGGATTGCGCCTCTGATGAAGCGGCTGGACGGGAAAACGGCACTGATTACCGGTGGCGCGCGCGGGATCGGCAAGGCTTTTGCCGAGGCCTATCTTCGCGAGGGCGCGCATGTGGCCATCGCCGATATCAATGTTGATGCTGCACGAAAGGCAGCCGGCGAACTTGGTGATCGCGCGCTTGCCGTTGGGATCGACGTTACCCGTCAGGACAGTATCGAAACGGCGGTGGCGCAGACGGTTGAAGCTCTCGGGCGGATCGACATTCTGATCAACAATGCAGCCTTGTTCACCGCCGCTCCAATCATCGAGATCGACCGGGCAGATTACGAAAAGGTCTTCAGTGTCAACGTGGCAGGCACGCTTTTTACGATGCAGGCTGTGGCGCGATACATGATCGAAGGCGGTAATGGCGGCAAGATCATCAACATGGCGAGCCAGGCGGGGCGCCGCGGCGAGGCACTGGTGGCGGTTTATTGCGCCACCAAGGCGGCCGTCATCTCGCTGACCCAGTCGGCAGGCCTTGATCTGATCAAATATGGAATCAATGTAAATGCGATCTCGCCGGGGGTTGTGGATGGCGAACACTGGGATGGTGTGGACGCCCTATTTGCCAAACATGAGGGCAAGGCTCCGGGCCAGAAAAAGAAGGAAGTTGGCGAAGGCGTGCCCTTCGGCCGGATGGGTGTTGCAGAAGACCTGACCGGCATGGCGGTGTTTCTTGCAAGCAGTGAAGCTGATTATGTCGTTGCCCAAACCTACAATGTGGATGGCGGGCAATGGATGAGCTGATCCCGCTTAGTCTTGAAAATCTGCCATGCCTGCCGAAAGGCGTTCGGGTTCCGCATTATGATCGCAGGGACCTGAAAGCCGGCATTGTGCATATCGGGCTCGGCAATTTTCATCGCGCCCATCAGGCCTGGTATCTTCACCGTCTTTTCGATCAGGGCCTGTGCCAGGATTGGGCCATTGTGGGGGCCGGCGTGCGGGCGCCCGATGGTGTCCAGCGCGAAAAGCTCGCCGCCCAGGACTGGCTTACGACGCTGATTGAGTTGGACCCCTCCGGCAAATCGGCCGAAGTGATCGGCTCGATGATCGACTATGTGCCGGTTGAAGCGGGGAACCCTTCGCTGATTGCCAAAATGGCAGATCCCGATATCCGTATCGTTTCCCTGACGGTCACCGAAGGCGGCTATTATATCGATCCGTCCAATGGCGGTTTTGATGCAAACCATCCCGACATTCTGCATGATGCTGCCAATCCGCGGTTTCCGCGCACGGCATTTGGCGCGATGGTGGAAGCCCTCAGGCTGCGCCGGGAAAAGGGCCATATCGCGTTTTCCGGCCTGAGCTGTGACAACCTTCAGGGCAATGGCGCGATATTGCGGCGCACCCTGGTATCCCTGGCAAGGATGTCCAATCCGGGACTGGCAGACTGGATCGACTGCAATGGAAGTTTTCCGAACTCGATGGTGGATTGTATCGTGCCATCCACCGGCCCCGGTGAACTTTCCCTGGCAAAGCGGTTTGGAATTGAGGATGCATCGCCGGTCACCCATGAGAATTTTCGTCAATGGGTGATGGAAGATGATTTTTGCGCCGGCAGGCCCGATTGGGACAAGGTGGGCGTAACGCTTTCTGATGACGTTCATGCTTTTGAGAGCATGAAACTGCGCATTCTCAATGGCGGGCATCAGATCATCGCCATGCCCGGAGAACTTCTGGGCATGGAGACGATTGCGCAAACCATGGCGCATCCGCTGATCCCGCTGTTTTTCGACAAGGTGGTCAGGGAGGAAATTGCCCCTCATGTGGCGCCGGTGCCTGGAATGAAACCGCTCGACTATCTGGACTTGGTTCATCGGCGTTTCTCCAATCCTCAAGTCAAGGACACCACGCGGCGGGTGGCGTTTGACGGCTCATCCCGGCAGCCGGGCTTTCTATTTGCCTCCATTCGCGACGGCCTGAAACAGGGGACACCCATCGGCGGCCTTGCATTGGCAACCGCTCTTTGGTGCAAATATTGCGAAGGGTTGCGTGCCGACGGCTCGGCAATCGAACCCAACGATCCGAATTGGCCCGACTTGAACAGCGCTGCAGTTGCCGCACGCAAAAACCCGGCGCTTTGGCTGGATCAGCGCCAGTATTATGGCGATCTTGCTGATAATACGGTCTTTTCAGATGCCTTTGCCGACTGGCATTGCTCCCTTGCCACCAAAGGCATTGAGGCAACCATGGAAGCATACACCTCGCAAAGCACAGGCAAGGGTTTTACTGTCCAGCTTGCCTGACGATGCTGAATACAGCAAGGCAGCAGCCATACTGTGACGCGAAACAGAATGGATTATCCTGTTTCGCCTTGGCCGTTTACCATGGGCCGGGAGTTGCTGGAATCCATTCGGTCTTTTTGTGAGGCGCTGTTGCTGGATACAATGGCCTCAAATGGCTTGATCAATTCAACCCATGGCATCATTGATACAAAGTCGGCGGTTTTGCCAGGGACAGCCACCTTGCCATTGCCGAACTTTGCCGCGCCATCGTGGCGGGTGCTTTGAATTCGTGAACTGGAAACTGGATTTACCGCAATGCTCCACACCAGGAAGGGCCTCATCGAGGCTGTACGAGACCGGTTTGCCCATGTCGATCACTGTCCTTTTCAGGGGCCCCGCATCTTCTTCGAGAATGCCGGCGGTGCCCTGACCTTGAAGTCGGTGGTTGAAACATCGGCGAAATACGCTGCCATTCCGGACAATCAGGGCCGTGACAATATTGCCTCGCATGCACTGGTGGACACCATCAAAAAGGCAAAATCGGATCTGGCAGCGTTCATGAATGCGCCATCAGGGCAGTTCTTCGCCGGGGAAAGCGGCACCGAACTCCTGTTTCGAATGATCCGAACGGCCTGCGTGAACGCGCCGAAAGGCTCCAGGGTTCTGGGCAGTTCCATCGAGCATCCGGCCAGCCGCAGCGCCGCGCGCCGCTGGGCAGAAATCGCCGGACTGCACTATGTCAACGTACCCCATGACGATGACACGGGCATGGTTTACGCCGAGGATTACACCCGCCATGTCACACCGGATACAACCGTTGCCACCATACTCCACGCGTCTCCGGTAACCGGAATGGGCATGGATGTCGCTGCCATCTCAAAGGCAATCCGCGACGTGTCGCCTGATTGCCTCATCATCGTTGACGGCATTCAGCATGCCGCTCACGGGCAGGTCGATATCGAAAGCTACAATGTCGATGGCTATGCCATCTCCCCCTACAAAATGTTCTCCCGGCATGGATACGGGATCGCCTGGATTTCCGGCCGTTTGACGGCATTGCCCCATGACATGCTGATTGATGCGCCGGCGGAAGGTTGGGAATTCGGCACGCGTGATACGGGCGCCTATGCCACGCTCTCCGACGTCATTGACTATTTTGAATGGCTGGGAGGCGAGGTTTGCGAAGAGACAGACCGGCGGGCCCGCATCAGGGCAGCCGGCCGCGCCATCCATGCCTACGAGCAGCATCTGACCAATGCGATGATCCACGGAACCGGCAACCTGCCGGGCCTGGCCGACATGGAGCACGTCACCATTCTGGGCGGTGAGGACAATCCCGCCCGCGAGGGGCTGGTGTCGGTTGTGGTTGCCGGCATGCGCTCGCCACAGGTGGTGGAAAAACTCAACGAACTTGGCATTAGGACCCATACGCGCAAGGCCGATCACTATAGCGGCAACGTTCTGGACCCGCTCGGTCTGCCGGACTGCGTGCGCATTTCCCTGTGTCATTACAACACCGAGCATGAGATAGCCCAGCTTTTGACGGCGCTCAATGACATGCGGGGGTAGGGCTCCGGGCCAAAAACTCCGGCCGGGTGCGATGGTCTGCGCTGCAACCATCGTGAAGCTTCCCTGCTTGGCAGGAGGACTGAAATTCTGCCAGGGACATTAATGATAATGCTTCGATAGCCATCTGCTCGACCCGCCCCTATCTTGGGAAGGCGGAGACTGGTTCGCGTTTGTGTGACAACACCCGGTAACCGGGTATCACAGATCACCAGCCACGCACGATAACCAGGATTACAGCAACCAATACGAACAGCGATGCCCATTTGTTGTAGTTGGCAATACGCTTTTCCCACAGGCCGAAAGGTAATTCGTCACAATCGTCCGGCTGAATAAAGGTAGTGACGCGGTCAAAGTTCGGGGGTTTTAGAAAAAACGATCTGCCCCAGAAAAATGCGGCGGTCAGCGCACTGGCAATTGCCGCCAAACCCGTCAGACTGTCCATATCGGCAGGCATTTCGTTTCCCATTTCTCAAGCTGCTTTCGCCATCAGCCTTCCAGATTGCACGCTCTAGCTGCCGGGAGACAGGTATTTTGAGTATGCCCATCCCTTTAGCCCATCGCTGCTCAGGTAAGACCAGTTGCCCTCTGTGCGATCGACAAGAACCTTCTCTCCGCGGTTCAAGGTGGCAAGCAGTTGGTGATTTGCGCCTGGACCGCTGCGAACATTAAGGCGATTGGCCGTCACGATACGGTTGAATTCGCGAACAGGCGGCTTGGAAAGTGTCACAGCGCTGGCGCCTGCCACTTTCGGCATGTAAATCCTGCTGCGGGGATCCTTTTCGTCGGTCCTGGTGATCGGGCGAACCGGTATTGCGGTTGTGGCGACCATTTCGGGCGGTTTTGTCATCAGAGCCGTTACCGCTCCCTCAACATCCCAAACATCGAGCGATAACCGGCCTGCCCCAAGCAGTGCGGCTAGGGCTGCGAAAGCGGCAGCCTTCTTGTTGTTGCCGGCAATCCGTTTGGTCCAAACGCCGATGGGCAGGCGTCCGGAATCATCGGGGTTTGTGAAAGTTGTGATGCGGTGCAAATCCGGTGGCCTGAGGGATGCAGAACGCGACCAGAAAAACGCAGCGGCCAGCGCAGCGCAGACAATCAGCAGATCGATGGATAGTTTGAAGTCTGCAGGCAACACGCCGTACCTCGATACATTCGATACCCCAACAGCTTGATGGGGCCAGTATCACTGTAAAATATCTGACAAGCAAGGCAGGGAAACGGGAGAGTGAATCGATGGTAAACCGGTGGCTGGCTGGAATGCAGGCTGCAGACTGTTGAACGGCACGCCGGCGGTGTTCCACCGCACTGGCCGAGGCAGCAGATGGCCGATTTCAGTGGGAGGGCCGGTATTTCGGTGCCCTTGCAGGACCTGCGCTGTGTAGAAGCCTGATCGGATCTTGCAGGGCAGCTTACGCTGCGTCCCGATCCATGCGCCTGGAATATCTGACCAGCTGGTCACAGCCGGCTTCGTCTATCCAATTCAGGAAGTCTTCCGATGGCAGGGCCTTGGAGAACAGGAAGCCCTGCAACAGGTTCGCCCCTTTTGCGGTGGCAAATTCTGCGATTTCAAGGGTTTCAACGCCCTCGGCCACAACGAAGCAGTCCAGGTTCTTTGCCAGGGTAATGGTCGCTTCCATGACCGACTCGACCTTTTTGTCCACCAGCGCCTTTCGCGTCAGCGATTGGTCGATCTTGATGAAATCAATGGGCAGCCCGGTCAGCCTGGACAGGTTTGAGTATCCCGTTCCAAAGTCATCAATGGAAATCTTGATCCCCAGCTGCGAGATTTCGTTAAGAAGCGACTGGGCCGAATCTGAATGCTCGAACAGTGCATCCTCGGTAATTTCGAGCTCGAACATTTCCGGATCGATGCCGTATCTGTCCAAAGCCTCTTTCAAATGCTCAACGATGTCGGAGTTGCGCAACTGGATCGGGCTTACATTGATGGCCATCTTGAGTCCGGACTTGCGCTTGTTCCAGATGCTCAGGTCACGCATCGCCTGTTCGATTACCCATTCGCCCAGATCGATGGCCTGCTGTTTTGAGGCGATCGCGGACATCCAGACCCCCGGAGAAAGACGCCCCAGTTTCGGATGGTTCCACCGCACCAGCGCTTCCGCGCCCGCAACGGCCTGCCGCCTGGTGCATACCTTCGGCTGATATTCCAGAACCAGCTGGCCTTCCCGGATCGCATTCGAGAAATCTGCGCAGATTTCATTTTCGGTCATCGTTCCCAGCTTGCTGGAGAAAATCACGGACTGGTTTTTGCCGGAGCTTTTTGCGCGATACATGGCGATGTCTGCGGACCGCATCAGCGAAGTAACGTCGGTGCCGTCCATCGGAAACCGCGCCGCGCCAATGCTTGCACTGCAGTTCACCTCGATCATCAGTTCGTTGTTCAACTGAAAAATGTCGTCGACAAGTTTGCCGAGGAAATCGGAAAGGTCACGCTCATCAACAACACCCGGGAGGAAGATGGCGAACTCATCGCCGCCGATTCTCGAAACACAGGCGTTTCGGGTATTGGCATCCAGGCCAGCGATGCCGGCAGACTGGGCCGGATCAACCGAACTGACCAGCTTCTGGGAAATCAGTTTCAGGACATGATCCCCCAGTTCATGGCCGAACAGATCGTTGACCATCTTGAAGTCGTCAATGTCAACAAACAGCAGGCTGCCGCCTTTTGAGCACTCTGCAGGACTGTTGAGGACTTCCTCTACTTTCTTTTGAAACTGTGCCCTGTTGGGCAGCTTGGTGACGCTATCGGTGAATGCCAGCTCATGGATTTCGGTATGGGCGCTCTCGACGGTGTGTATCAGCGCATTGTAGGCGTTCCCGAATTCCTTGAACTCCGTCAGAACAAAGCGCTTTTCAGGAAGCGAAATGGGAGACAGCTTGCCGGTTTTTGCATTCTGGCGAAGCTGTTTCGTGAACGTTGAAATCGGCTGTCCAAATACCTTCATGACCACCAGCATCGACACACAGATGATGGATGCGGAGGCCAGCAGCGCCAACATTATTCCGCTGTTGTTTTCGGCAACCTTGTCATACAGCTCTTCCACCGGCTGCGGGATCATCACCCCCCAGCCAGTTCGGGGTACTGAGGTGAAACCGGCAATCATGTCGCCTTTCAGGGCAGGGGAGTAGAACACTTCGACCCCGGTTTCCCCGCCCATCATCCGCTGGACGGATGAAACAGCGGAGATGTTTTTGCGTTGTTTTGTCCAGCCCTTCAGGGGATGTGCGAGAACGTTTCCCGCCTGGTCAACGATCGCGGCATGTCCCTTCACGCCGAAGGAAATTTCGTTGCCCAGCTCCACGAAATACCCGGTGTTCACCCGCGCAAAAAGCAGCAGGTTGTCCATCGCCTTGTAGGCATAGATGACGTTTTCATCCTCGCTGGATGGCGATGCCATGACAGTGGTGAAGGCAATCTGTCTGGTTGGTTTGTCCATCAAGCCGAAAACTTCAGGGCTCAAGATATGCCGGGAAGCATCGGCAATGCTCACCTGGTCCCGGGAGATGCTGGCTTTTACTGCGCGCGTATCAAGGTCGATAATGCCTACAATGTCGACATTGAGTGCAGACAGGGCGTTGTTGACCCGGGGATAGCTGCCCCATTTGGACAATGCGGTGCCAACGGAATCCATCAGGGCTTCGATATCGCGGCTGTAGCGGTTCAAGGCACTGCCAAGGTTCTTGGCGATCAGTAGATGCCTGTCCGAAACCTCTTCGAACTCCGAACTTACGCCATCGCGATACGCCCAGGCACCAAACAGTGCGGAAGGCACGATGGTGGAAAAAAGCAGTATAATGACGAATACGTTACGAATGCCCATTTTTTGACCCCTGCTACCGGTAAGTATAGTTGCAGGGGGCTTCACCGCCGTTAACAGGGCCGCGGTTCGGAAGTCAGGGTTAGCAAAGTCCTGACTGGAACCCTAAATTTGTTGATTGTGCTTCGCAGCCCAGCGGACACGCTTCGCGTCTTTGAAGGGGCCCGATGTCCTGAGCATCTGGCCTGCAATCTGGCCTGACATGCTCTAACTGCCGCGGTCGTCGATCAGCGGGTTCGGCTTGGCCAGGGTTTCCAGGCTTTTCAGATCGCTCAATTCGACAGACGCGCCGTCGACATTCACGCCATAGGGCTTGAGCGTGTTGAAAGCGCGCGACAGGTTTTCCGGCGTCATGCCGAGCAGCGAGGCCAGCGCGCGCTTGTCGTGGGGCAGTTCGATGCATGCCCCCTTGCCCTGGTCGCGATGATAACGCAGCAGCCGGTTGGCCAGCCGCTCTACCGAGGTTCGCAGCTTCAAATCCTTGTGCTCCTTGACGACGCCGCGATAGCAGGAGGCAAGTTCAACCACGATCGCCCTTGCAAAGGCGTCGTCTGCCGCAAAAGCCTCCCGGACATTTTCCGAGGGAATGAGCAGAATCTTGGATTTCTGGGCGGTACGGGCAGACATCAGATAGACGGCATCTTTCAGCACAGCCGCCAGAATGAACGTGCTGACGGGACGTATCATCGCCATCGTGGTCTCGCGCCCGTTGGCACGGGCAAACAGTTCCACACAGCCTTCGGTTACCACATAAAGAAAGTCGGCCGGCTCTCCCTCCCGGATCAGTTCCAGCTGTGCGGGAAACGTCTGCAGATAGGACCCGCGGGTCAGGCACTCGAATGCCTCTTCCGTCATCGATTCGAAAAGCTGCAGGGAACGGATTTCGGGAATATCGGCAGTGCGCATGGAGAAAGTCTTGATGAATGTCAATAAATCAATTGATATTTCTCATGTTGGCACAAATTCCATTTCGCCGTCAATCTTGATCTGTGCGAACAGGGGAAAAGAAGCATGTTCCCTTGAAGCTTACTTTTCCCTTCAACCCGCTCTTACTTGATCCAGATCAACCTGTCAGCGCTGCAATGGGGCTGTGGTGACGGCGAGATTTACTTTGCCGTCACATGGCGGCCACGAGAAAGGCGGAGTCTGCCATGCATTCGCTTCAAGGCGTTACCCAAACAGAGCAAAACAAGATCCTCGGCATGAGTACGCTGGCCTTCACCGCATGTTTTGCGGTGTGGACCATTTTTTCCATCATTGGCGTCAAGATCAAGAGCGACCTCGGCCTCAGTGACACCCAATTCGGCCTGTTGGCCGGTACACCGATCCTGACGGGCTCCCTGTCGCGTATCTTTCTTGGCATATGGACCGATCAGTATGGCGGCCGTATCGTTTATGTGCTGACCATGCTGGCTGCCGCCGCGGCGACCTTCGCACTTTCCTATGCGACTTCCTATGAAATGATGTTGCTTGCGGCCCTGGGTGTTGGCCTGGCAGGCGGTTCGTTTGCCGTTGGTGTTGCTTACGTTTCGAAGTGGTATCCGAAGGAAAAGCAGGGAACCGCGCTTGGTATCTTCGGCGCCGGCAATGTCGGAGCAGCGGTAACCAAGTTCGTCGCCCCCTTTGTCATGGTAGCCTTCGGCTGGACCATGGTTGCCCAGGTGTGGGCTGCTGTGCTGGTCGTGATTGCATTGCTGTTCTGGTTTACGACCGAAGACGATCCGGATTTAAGGGAAAGACGAAAACAGGGTGCCAAGGCAAAAAGCGCCTTTCTGCAGCTTGAACCATTGAAGAATCTGCAGGTCTGGCGTTTTTCGATCTACTACTTCTTTGTCTTCGGCGCGTTTGTTGCCCTTGCGCTCTGGCTGCCCCGCTATCTGGTCGGCGTTTACGAACTCGACATCAAAAGCGCCGGCATGATCGCTGCGCTTTACTCCATTCCCGCTTCCATCTTCCGGGCATATGGCGGACACCTGTCCGACAAATACGGTGCGCGTGCGATCATGTACTGGACCTTCGGCATATCGCTGCTGGCCACGTTCATGCTCTCCTACCCGGATACCGACTACGTCATTCATGGCATCAAAGGCCCGATTACGTTTTCCACCAGCCTGGGCCTTGCACCCTTCGTTATCCTGATCTTCGTCCTCGGCTTTGTCATGTCGCTGGGCAAAGCGGCCGTCTACAAACATATCCCGGTATACTATCCCGATCATGTCGGGGCCGTTGGCGGACTTGTCGGCATGATTGGTGGCCTGGGCGGCTTTGTGCTGCCGATCGCGTTTGGCGCGCTGCTCGATCTGACCGGCGTATGGACCAGTTGCTTCATGCTGCTCTTCGGTGTTGTAGGCGTCTCTCTTGCCTGGATGCATTTTTCGGTCCGGCAAATGGAAAAAGCTGCGCTGGCCAAAGAACTGGGCGATTTGCCTGAATTGCCCGAGATGCAGCCGATTCACGAAAAGGAAAAACACGCAAGTCTTGCCGGCGTGATAGAGGACTGGCACCCTGACGACGAAGCCTTCTGGCAGGAAAAGGGCAGGAAAATTGCTCAGCGCAACCTGTGGATATCCATTCCGGCCCTGCTTCTTGCCTTTTCGGTTTGGATGGTCTGGTCGGTCGTGGTCGCCAAACTGCCTTCGATTGGCTTTGATTACACAACCGATCAACTCTTCTGGCTGGCTGCCTTGCCTGGGCTGTCGGGGGCTACACTTCGCATTTTCTATTCCTTCATGGTGCCGATCTTCGGTGGCAGGTTGTGGACGACGATTTCAACGGCATCCCTGCTGATCCCGGCATTCGGGATCGGATATGCAGTACAGAATCCCGAAACCCCCTATCTTATCTTCCTGGTGCTTGCTCTCCTGTGCGGCCTGGGTGGGGGCAACTTCGCCTCCTCCATGGCCAACATCGCCTACTTCTTCCCCAAATCGGAAAAGGGGAATGCCCTGGCGCTGAACGCCGGCCTTGGAAACCTCGGGGTGTCGGTCATGCAGTTCCTGGTGCCCATTGTGATTAGCACCGGTGCATTCGCCTTTGCGGTCGGGGAGGGCCAGATGGCCAGCGACGGGTCGATGCTGTGGCTGCAGAATGCCGGCTTCATCTGGGTACCGTTCCTAATCGTTTCGACAATCGCAGCCTGGTGGGGCATGAACGATATCGCCTCTGCGCGGGCATCCTTTGCCGAACAGTCGGTCATCTTCTCCCGCTTTCACAACTGGATCATGTGTATTCTCTATACCGGCACCTTCGGCTCCTTCATCGGCTATTCGGCAGGATTCCCGCTATTGATGAAGACTCAATTCCCGGATGTGAACGTGCTGTCCTATGCCTTTCTGGGACCACTGGTCGGTGCGCTCAGCCGTGCCGGCACCGGGTGGATGGCCGACAGGTTTGGGGGCGGGCGTGTCACCTTCTGGACCTTCCTGTGCATGATCATAGCCGTGTGGGGTGTATTGCAATTCCTTCCCGACGGCGGGCAGGGTGGCAGTTTCTGGGGCTTTTTCGCCTGCTTCATGGCGCTGTTCTTCCTGACCGGTGTCGGCAACGCGTCCACATTCCAGATGATCCCCTCGATCATGCGGCTGGAAGTCCCGCGCCTGATGCCGCAGCTTGAAGGAGAAGCGCGCGTCAGACAGGCCGAGCGCGAGTCGGCGGCCATCATCGCCTTCACCTCGGCCATTGCCGCCTATGGCGCCTTCTTCATTCCCAAGGCCTACGGCACCTCGATCAGCATGACAGGTGGACCTGAACTGGCGCTGTGGGGCTTCCTCGTCTTTTACGTGGTCTGCCTGGTGCTGACCTTCATCTTTTACACGCGTCGTGGTGGTTTGCTTCACGGGGTGGAACGCCAGGCAGGTACGGGCAGCAGCACCGTGCCGGCTCAATAAGACCGGCAGAAAGGGAAATACGATGTCCAACCTTCTCAACCGACTGAACTTCCTGTCGCCCAAGAACACAGGGACATTCTCCGGCGGCCACGGTGTCACCACCAATGAGAGCCGCGACTGGGAGGACGCCTACCGCAAACGCTGGCAGCACGACAAGATCGTGCGCTCCACCCACGGCGCCAACTGTACCGGCTCGTGTTCGTGGAAAATTTACGTCAAGGGCGGGATCGTCACCTGGGAAACCCAGCAGACCGATTATCCCCGCACCCGGCCCGACCTGCCGAACCACGAACCGCGCGGCTGTTCACGCGGCGCAAGCTACTCCTGGTACATGTATTCGGCCAACCGGGTGAAATACCCGCTGGTGCGTTCACGCCTGCTCAAACTGTGGCGCAAGGAAAGAACGGTCAAAACGCCTGTGGGCGCTTGGGCTGCCATTCAGGAAGATCCGAAAAAACGCGGGGACTATCTCAAAGTGCGCGGCCTGGGCGGCTTCGTTCGGGCAAAGTGGGACGAGGTCAACGAGATCATCGCTGCTGCCAACGCCTATACCGCCAGGAAATACGGTCCCGACCGGGTGATCGGATTTTCGCCGATCCCGGCCATGTCCATGGTCTCCTATGCTGCGGGCTCACGCTACCTGTCGCTGATGGGCGGCACCTGCATGTCCTTCTACGACTGGTATTGCGACCTGCCGCCCGCGTCCCCGATGACCTGGGGTGAGCAGACCGACGTGCCGGAATCGGCCGACTGGTACAATTCGGGCTTCCTCATCCTGTGGGGTTCCAACGTACCGCAGACCCGCACGCCTGACGCCCATTTCTATACCGAAGTGCGCTACAAGGGCGCCAAATCCGTCGTCGTCTCGCCAGACTATTCGGAAGCGGCGAAATTCTCCGACATCTGGCTGCATCCCAAGCAGGGAACCGACGCCGCACTTGCCATGGCCATGGGTCATGTCATTCTGCGCGAGTTCCACCTCGACCGGCAGGCCGAGTATTTCGAGGACTATTGCCGCCGCTACACCGACATGCCGATGCTGGTCAAACTGGTCAGGAAGGACGGCCACTACGTGCCGGACCGGCTGGTGCGCGCTTCCGACTTCAAGGGCGGGCTCGGTGAAAAGAACAACGAAGAATGGAAGACCGTTGCGCTGGACGCCAAGAGCGGCAAACCGGTGGTGCCCAACGGCTCGATCGGCCATCGCTGGGGCGAACAGGGCAAGTGGAACCTTGAACAGAAGGATGGCAAGGGCAACGACATCGACCTGGCCATGAGCCTTATCCTTGAAGAGGAACACGACCAGATCGCCCCGGTTGCCTTCCCTTATTTCGGCAATCGTGAACACGACCATTTCGAGGGCACCGACCACGACAGCGTCCTGCTGCGCAACATTCCCGCCAGGAAGCTGAAGCTCGGCGGCAGGGACACGCTGGTTGCCACTGTCTTCGACCTGTTCGTCGCCAATTATGGTCTCGATCGCGGCCTGAAAGACGGCACCACCGCCAAGTCCTATGACGACAACACGCCATACACCCCGGCATGGGCGGAGAAAATCACCGGCGTGCCGCGCGAGCAGATCATCACGGTCGCCCGCGAATTCGCACTCAATGCCGAAAAGACCAATGGCCGCTCCATGGTCATTCTCGGTGCAGGGCTGAACCACTGGTACCACATGGACATGAACTACCGGGGGATCATCAATCTTCTGGTCATGTGCGGTTGTATCGGCCAGTCCGGCGGCGGGTGGAGCCATTATGTGGGACAGGAAAAGCTGCGCCCGCAGACCGGCTGGCTGCCGCTTGCCTTCGGCCTCGATTGGGGCCGCCCGCCGCGTCAGATGAATTCGACTTCCTTCTTCTACGCTCACACCGACCAGTGGCGCTACGAAACCCTGGAAGTCGGCGAAATCCTCTCGCCGACGGCGCCGGAAGGGCCATGGGACGGCACGCTGATCGACTACAACATCCGCGCCGAGCGGATGGGCTGGCTGCCATCGGCACCACAGCTCAAAACCAATCCGCTCGACATCGCCAAGGCGGCGGCCAGGGCCAAGAAGGAGCCGAAGGACTATGTCGCGGCCCAGTTGAAGGCCGGCAAGCTTGAAATGTCTTGTGACGACCCGGATGATCCGGCCAACTGGCCGCGAAACATGTTCGTTTGGCGTTCCAACCTGCTGGGCTCCTCCGGCAAGGGGCATGAATACTTCCTCAAGCACCTGCTGGGCACCTCCAACGGCGTCATGGGCAAGGATCTGGGCGAGGAAGGCCGCCAGCGCGCCAAGGAAGCCGTTTGGCATGATGTGGCGCCCGAGGGAAAACTCGACCTTCTGGTGACGATCGACTTCCGCATGTCGACGACCTGTGTCTATTCCGACATCGTGCTTCCCACCGCCACCTGGTATGAGAAAAACGATCTCAATACCTCCGACATGCATCCCTTCATCCATCCGCTTACCAGCGCGGCCGATCCGGCATGGGAGGCAAAAAGCGATTGGGAAATCTTCAAGGGGATCGCGAAGAGCTTCTCCGAAGTTGCGCCCGAAGTGCTCGGCGTCGAGAAGGATGTCGTCCTCGTGCCCATCCTGCACGACACGCCCGGCGAACTGGCGCAGCCGCTTGATGTGAAGGACTGGAAGAAGGGCGAAGCCGATCCGCTCCCCGGTAAAACCATGCCGGCGGTTGCCGTGGTCGAGCGCGACTATCCCAACCTCTACAAGCGCTTTACCGCCCTCGGCCCGTTGATGAACAAGCTCGGCAATGGCGGCAAGGGTATCAGCTGGAACACCGAGCACGAGGTGGACAATCTGGCCAGCCTCAACGGCGTTGTCACCGAGGATGGCCCCACCAAGGGAATGCCGAAGATCGAGAGCGACGTTGACGCAACGGAAGTCATTTTGATGCTGGCGCCGGAGACCAATGGCGAGGTCGCGGTCAAGGCATGGGAAGCCCTGTCGAAGAATACAGGACGCGACCACACCCATCTGGCACTTCCCAAGGAAGACGAGAAGATCCGCTTTCGCGATGTGGTGGCACAGCCGCGCAAGATCATCTCCTCACCGACCTGGTCGGGCCTTGAGTCGGAGACGGTCTGCTACAACGCCGGCTATACCAACGTCCATGAACTGATCCCCTGGCGCACGCTCTCCGGCCGCCAGCAGCTTTATCAGGATCATCTGTGGATGCGCGCCTTTGGCGAAGCGTTCTGCCTGTACCGGCCACCCATCGACACCAAATCGATCAATCCGGTGATCGAGGCGAAGTCCAACGGCAAGCCGCAGGTCGTTCTCAACTTCATCACGCCACACCAGAAATGGGGCATTCACTCGACCTATTCCGACAACCTGATGATGCTGACGCTCAACCGCGGCGGCCCGGTGGTCTGGATATCGGAGGTTGATGCGAGGAAGGCGGATCTGACCGACAATGACTGGGTCGAGGTCTTCAACTCGAACGGCGCGATCGTCGCCCGGGTGGTGGTTTCCCAGCGCATGAAGGAAGGCACGATCTACATGTATCATGCCCAGGAGAAGATCGTGAACACGCCGGGATCGGAACTGACCGGCCAGCGCGGCGGTATTCACAACTCCGTAACCCGCGCAATCACCAAGCCGACCCACATGATCGGCGGCTACGCCCAGCAGTCCTACGGCTTCAACTACTACGGAACCGTCGGATCGAACCGCGACGAGTTCGTCGTGGTCCACAAGCTGGAAAAGGTCGACTGGATGGAAGGTCCCTATCGCGACAAGGTCGCTAGCAAGGAGGCGGCAGAATGAAAATACGTGCACAAATCGGCATGGTGCTGAACCTCGACAAATGCATCGGCTGCCACACCTGCTCGGTCACCTGCAAGAATGTATGGACCAACCGCGAGGGGGTGGAATACGCCTGGTTCAACAATGTGGAGACCAAGCCCGGCATCGGCTATCCCAAGGACTGGGAAAACCAGAAGCGCTGGAATGGCGGCTGGGAACGCAAGGCCAACGGCAAGATACAGCCGAAGATGGGTTCCAAATGGCGCATCCTGGCAAAGATCTTCGCCAATCCTGATCTGCCCGAGATCGACGACTACTACGAGCCGTTCGATTTCGACTACGGCCATCTGCAGACAGCACGGGAGTCTCAGGCCTCGCCAACCGCCAGGCCGCGTTCGCAGATTACCGGCGAGCGCATGGAGAAGATCGAATGGGGCCCCAACTGGGAGGAAATCCTGGGCGGTGAGTTCTCCAAGCGGTCTGCCGACTACAATTTCGAAGGCGTCCAGAAGGAAATCTACGGCGAATTCGAAAACACCTTCATGATGTATCTGCCGCGCCTGTGCGAGCATTGTCTTAACCCGGCCTGTGTCGCGGCCTGTCCTTCGGGCGCGATCTACAAGCGCGAGGATGACGGAATTGTCCTGATCGATCAGGAAAAATGCCGCGGCTGGCGCATGTGTGTCTCCGGCTGCCCCTACAAGAAGATCTATTACAACTGGTCTTCAGGCAAATCGGAAAAATGCGTGTTCTGCTATCCGCGCATCGAGGCCGGTCAGCCCACCGTCTGTTCGGAAACCTGTGTCGGGCGTATCCGCTATCTGGGGGTCGTGCTCTATGATGCGGACCGGATATCGGAAGCTGCCGGCACAGCCAATGAACAGGATCTTTATGAAGAACAGCTCAAGGTATTCCTCGATCCCAACGATCCGGAAGTAATCGCCCAGGCGAAGAAGGATGGCATTCCCGATGCCTGGCTGGAAGCAGCACGCCATTCCCCGGTCTGGAAGATGGCCATGGAATGGAAGGTGGCCTTTCCGCTGCATCCTGAATACCGCACGCTTCCCATGGTCTGGTATATTCCGCCGCTTTCTCCAGTCCAAGCCGCGGCGGAAGCCGGAAAGATCGGTACAGACGGCAACATGCCCGACGTCCGGTCTCTCCGGATCCCCGTCCGCTATCTGGCCAATCTGCTGACCGGCGGCAAGGAAGCACCGGTTGTCTCCGCGCTGGAGCGCATGATGGCCATGCGGGCCTATATGCGCGCCAAGACGATCGATGGCGTCATCGACGAAAAGATCGCCAAAAAGGTCGGCATGACCGGACTTATGATCGAGGAGATGTACCAGATAATGGCGATCGCCAATTATGAAGACCGCTTCGTCATTCCCACCACCCATCGCGAGGTCAGCGAAGACGCCTATGACGTGCGCGGGTCCTGCGGCTTTACCTTCGGCAATGGCTGCACCGGCGCGGAAGGCGGCGCTGACCTGTTCGGCGGCAAACGAACCCGGACGGTACAGACGCCCATTGAAAAACTCAGGGAGGATGTGTGATGCAACAGGTCTTGAAAGTTATATCACTGCTGCTGACCTATCCAGATCAGGAGTTGCATGGTGCCATCGGGGAATTGCGGACCGCAATCGGCAAGGCTCCCGGCATTAGCGATACCCATCGAAAACTGCTCGACAAGCTGGCAGAAAACATCGGCGCGCTCGATCTCTACGATGCGCAGGAGCGCTACGTGCTGCTGTTCGACCGTACGCGCTCGCTGTCGCTTCACCTGTTCGAGCACGTGCATGGGGAAAGCCGCGACCGGGGTCAGGCCATGGTCGATCTGATGGCGATGTACGAAGCCGATGGCCTTGAGGTCGGGGCGAAGGAACTGCCGGATTATCTGCCGCTGTTTCTTGAATTCCTGTCGACGAAGGATGGCCCTGAAGCGGCCGATTTGCTGGGACAGATATCCCATATCGTGGTGGCCATGCGCGGCCGCCTGAAAAAGCGCAAATCCGTTTACGCCAACGCATTTGCCGTGCTTGAGGGGCTGGCATCGGGAAAGCCCGACGCGGCACTGGTCCGCGAGCTTCTGGAGATGCCGGAGGATGATCCTTCCGATCTCGATGCGCTGGACAGCATTTGGGAAGAGGAAGCCGTCACCTTTGGCGGAAACGCCGGAGAGGCCGAATGCGGGCCGGACCGCCTGCAGCGCCAGATGCGCGCCCACCAGCGCAAGCCCGAAGACGGCGCAATGGTACAGAACGGTTGAACGGAGGACATCATGTCAGACTATCTCAACACTCTTCTTTTCACCGTCTATCCCTATGTCGCGCTGGCCATCATGATCATCGGATCGATCCTGCGCTACGACCGCGAGCCCTATACCTGGCGTTCGGGCTCGTCCCAGCTGTTGCGCCGCAAGCAGTTGATGTGGGGATCGGTGCTGTTTCATATCGGCATTTTGTTCCTGTTTCTGGGGCATTCCGTCGGCCTGCTCACGCCGCATTCGGTTTACGAGCATTTCATCACAGCCGAGGCAAAACAATTGCTGGCCATTGTTGCAGGCTCGATTGCCGGGGTCCTGTGCTTCATTGGTTTGACCATGCTGATTCACCGCCGGTTTTTCGATCCGCGTATCCGGGTTACGTCAACCTTCGCCGACAATGCCATTCTGGTCATTTTATGGGTGCAGCTGGCGCTCGGCCTGATCACCGTGCCCTATTCGCTGCAGCATGAGGATGCCAATGTCATGCTGGCGCTGTCTGAATGGGCCCAGCGTATTCTGACCCTGCGGATTGAGGGCACTGCCGAACTGGTTGCAGCGCAGGCATGGCCCTATCAGGCACATATCCTGCTTGGCTTGACGATATTCCTGATCTTCCCGTTCTCGCGGCTGGTGCACATGTTCTCTGCGCCAATACGCTATGTCTGGCGTCCCGGCTATCAGGTCGTGCGCGAGCGCAACCGCCGGGCACAGCAGACCCGGCTGCCGGCTGGGGAGTAAACGGACATGGTCACGGTTTATCGCAACGATGCAAACAGTCCCCAGCCGGTAGGTCCGGCCGCCGACGGTACGGGCTATACAAGCTACAAGGAGCCGGACACCCGGGTCCCGCCGAAGCCTCTGCCGGTCATGGATGCCATTTCCGTGGACGGCACCGCCATTGCGGAATCGGAAATATTGCAGGAAGCACAGCATCATCCTGCAGAAAATCCGGGGGAAGCGCTGCGGGCAGCCGCCCAGGCGCTGGTCGTGCGCCAGTTGCTGATCAACGAGGCAGCACGTCTTGGTTACAGCGATGATGCGCCGGCCACCGAAGACGGGCGGCAGGAGGCGCCGGAAGAGGCCGCCATCCAGACCCTGCTGGACGGCGAGCTCAACGTTCCTGCGGCAACCGAGGACGAATGCCGGCGGTATTACGAAAACAATCCGTCGCGCTTCATCTCTCCTGCACTCCATGAGGCGCGCCACATTCTGATCGCAGCATCCGAGGACGATCCGCAAAAGCGGGAAAAGGCCCACGCCTTGGCGCAGAACATTTGCGATCTCCTGCAGGCCGATCCCGGCCGTTTTACGGAACTGGCCAAAACGCATTCGGCATGCCCATCGGCAAAAAACGGCGGCAATCTCGGTCAGCTTGCTCCTGGCGGTACCGTTGCAGAATTCGAAAGCGCCTTGAACGAAATGGTGCCGGGAACGATCAGCCGTGCCCCGGTCGCAAGCCGCTACGGCTACCACATCATTGCCCTGGAGCGTTCCATCGAACCGAAAAAACTTCCTTTCGAAGCCGTTCAGGACAGGATTTCGGTCTGGCTGGAAGCCCAGGCATGGAGCCGCGCTTCCGCGCAATATGTCTCGATCCTGGCGGGAAGGGCGAAGATCACCGGCATCGACTTCGAAGGCAGCGAGAACCCGCTGGTGCAATAGGCAGCGTATGGACAAGCAGTCTGAAAAACGGCAACTGGCAATATCCGCTCTCAGCAAGCGGCCGCCCGATGCGCTGCTTGCCGAACCCCTCGAATACATTTTTGCCGATCACTTCCGCCAGCGCGTTCTCTGCGGAGCGCTGGACGAGATGGCCGAACAGAAACGGTTTGACCGCGAAATTGCCGGCCACGTGCTGGCCTTCATGAAAAAGGACTTCGGCATTCACGTGCTGGATGAGGAGGAGGACCTTTTTCCGTTGCTGAGGCAGCGTGCGGAGGCTGATGACGAGATCGGCGAGGTACTGACCCAACTGACGGCAGAACATGAAGCCGACAGGCAGGATTGTGAAGCGATATGCAAACTGGTGTCGCAAGCCGAATGCGCCGGCGGTAAGGGTGGTGAATTGATGCGGCGGTTTGCGGCCAATGAACGCCATCATCTCATTGTCGAAAACGCCATCGTCCTGCCCTTTGCAAAGGCGCGCCTGACAAATGCCGATCTTGAAAGCCTGGGGCGCCAGATGGCATTGCGCCGCGGTACAGCTTATCCGGAGGCCGGGTGATGGTTTTAAAGATGCTTGAAAGCGGTGAAAGCCATCCGGCAGGGTGCGCTTGCGACGAAGTGGCCGGTGGCAGCATGCTTGCCGTTGATGAAGCGATCCAACGCGCCTGGAACCTGGCTGAGCCTGTAAAGGAAACCGAACTGGTTGGTTTGCAGCATGTGCACGGACGCGTGCTGGCCAGAACCGTTCATGCATCGGCGGCAATGCCGTTCTTCGACAATTCGGCAATGGACGGTTTTGCCGTGCGGCTGGCCGATTTTTCCGCTGATGGCAGCACGGTTTTGCCAATTGACGGCGAAACAGCTGCCGGCGGCAGCGGCGCAGCAGACCTTGAGCCGGGCACCTGCCGGCGGATTTTTACCGGCGCTGCGGTCCCGGGCGGAACCGATGCCGTGGTGCCGCTGGAACAGGTGCGCGCGCATTCAGGATCGGTTGAGTTCCACAGCATTCCCGCAAAGGGTTCAAACATCCGCCGGGCGGGAGGCGACATTCCCCGAAATGCGGTTCTGGTGTCTTCCGGCACAAGATTGAATGTTCGACATGCCGGACTGCTGGCAGCCAATGGATATTCTGCGGTCAACGTCGTGCGCAGACCCCGTGTCGGCGTCTTTTCCACCGGTGATGAATTGCTGGAGCCCGGCAGTCTGCGGCAGCCCGGTAAACTGTTCGATTGCAACCGCCCCATGCTGCTGATGGCGCTTGAAGCGGCCGGATGCGAGACGGTCGATCTCGGCAGCATTGAAGACAGTGCGGACGCCACGCGCAGGTTCCTGATTGAACAGTCAGACAGGTTCGACCTGCTTGTCTCCTCAGGGTCGGTGTCGGTGGGCGCCCGTGATTTTCTGAAATCAGCGTTTCTTTCCGCTGGTGGAACGATTGACAACTGGCGCGTTGCCGTAAAGCCGGGAAAACCGGTGATGACAGGCCGGATCGGGCGTACGGTGTTTCTTGGCCTTCCGGGAAATCCCTATGCTGCCTGGATCGGTATGCACCTCGTCGGCCGGCCGATTACCGGGCGGTTGTCCGGCGGAAAATGCCCGCAAAGAACCACGCTGAAAGCCGTTGCCGGAAACCTTATCGCTCACAAGAGGGGGCGCGAGGAATATGTCCCGGTTCGCGCCGAATTCTCCGGTTCGCAGATAGTGCTGCACCGCATCGGTAATGGCGGTTCGGCTTCGCTCTATGCGGCATGCCAGGGCGATGGCATTGCGATAATTGCAGCAGATGGCGGTGATGTGGATGCAGGAGCGGCAATCGACTTCCTGCCGTTTGAGGAAGGAGCATTTCAATGACGGCCACGATCCATCCGATTGCAGCAATCCGTTTTGGCGATGAAGACGCCATCGACGATATCCTGGAGGACGTGGCGCGGCGAATGCAGGACCGTGGCAGCAGGGTAGACGGATTTCTTCAGCGCGAGACCGCCGGGGAAGGGGGGTGCTGCGCCACCATGCATCTTGAGTCGATGGATGGGCAAACCATCGGAACCATCTCGCAAAACCTCGGCAGGCATTCCAGGGGATGCCGTCTCGATCCGGCGGCACTGGCCGCCCTGTGCGGGCCGCTGATCACCCGCCTGGATGTCGGGTGCGATTTGCTGATCATCAACCGCTTCGGAAAAGGCGAATCCCTTGGTGCCGGTTTCAGGTCCGCCATTGAGCACGCCTTCCTGCGGGGCATTCCCGTTCTGACCGCCGTTCGAAAAACCTATCTGGAGGCGTGGATGGCGTTCACCAATGGTGAGTATTGCCTGCTTCCGCCGCAAGCAGATGCGGTCGAGGCCTGGGCTTTGCAAACTGCTGCCGCAAACGGACCTCTGCTGCGCGCTTCCTAGAGCGTGTCAGGTTTTACCGGCATTACCGCAGTTAAGGCCGCCTCACAGCATTCCGCGTTCTTCCAATACCTTGCGCGCGGCACGAAAACACTCGAGCGACTGGGGAACCCCGCAGTAAATGGCGATGACGTGGATGATGGCACGGATTTCCTCTTTCGAAACGCCATTGTTGAGTGCGCCCCGGCAGTGCAGTTCCCACTCGTTCATCTTGCCCAGGGCGCCGATCATGGCAAGGTTCATCATGGACCGTGTCTTGGCGTCAATCGTCTCATCGCCCCAGCCGAAACCCCAGCACCAGGCGGTCATCGCCTCCTGAAAGGGCTGGGTGAATTCATCGGCTGCCGCAAGGTTGCGCTCCACATATTCAGCGCCCAGTGTTGCCTTGCGTTTTTCAAGGCCCTTTTCAAACAGGTTATCGTCCATCTGCATTTCTCCAGTCAGGTGTGCCGGCATTGTTGAACAGGGCGCGTTGTTTGCAAAACCGTTCTTAAAGGCATCGCGCCGCAAAATGTGAATCGATTGTTCTCCTGCTGCCGATTGGGTCATGCTTGCGGTATTCAGCCATCCACCGCCTCGCGCATCCATCTCTGCAGCGACAGGATGGAGTGCTCGGAGTTGACGCCGCATTTGGGATCGAGCACCAGCGGACCCGGCCTGTAGCCGCGACTCTTCAAGCCGCGATGGACGGATTCGACCAGATGAATGTCCTCCTCCACCGTTGTGCCGCGGTCCTGGATGGCAAGCCGCCGCACGATCTCTGAATCTGCGCCGCCCACCGTATACCAACCCCGCCAGACCACCACATTGTCCGCGTCCACCGCACGCCAGTGATAGGTGTTGAGAATGTTGCCGGGATAAACCTGGAAGGAAAACATCGGCCACAAGAACCATGAGGAATAGTCACCGGCATGCGCATTCGCCGAAAGGTCAATCGGGTAGCTCATGCGGTCGAGATTGGCACATTCGGTGGTGTGCCGCAGGCAATGGCCCTGGGGCTGGATATCGTAGGTCTCCGGCTTGATGACGCCGGTTGCGAACGTGGGATGATTGATCGGGCAGTGATAGCATTCGGAATAATTCTCGATGGAGACCTTCCAGTTGCACCGCTCCGGCACCTCGACCCATTCCAGCGGTTTGAGGGCATCGATCTGCGGCACGAAGTCGGCCAGTTCGGCGCGTGCGCCCGGAAACCATGTATCCATGGGCTCCGCATCGGGATCCAGATTGGCAAACAGAAAACCGTGGAAATTCTCGATGCGCACTGGCGTCAGGCAGATGGAGGAGCGGTCGAACCCCGGCACCGATGTGACATTCGGCCCCGAACGCAAGGCGCCGGTCAGCTCATAGCTCCAGGAATGATAGGGGCAGACCAGCAGCTTGGCGTTGCCTTCCCCCTGTACCAGCTGGTGTGCCCGGTGCTGGCACACATTGTAGAAGGCGCGGATTTCGCCGTCCTTGCCGTGAATGCAGAACAGGCTCTCACCGGCAATCTCGAAGGTGAAATAGTCGCCCGGCTTTTCAACCTGCGAAGCGTGACCGGCAAACTGCCAGGTGCGGGCTAGAAGCCCCTTGCGTTCGGCTTCGAAGATGGCCGGATCGGTATAGTAACGCGCATCAAGCGAACGGACCGGAGCCTGGGCGGCGGCGTGTTCGTTCATGGCAATTCTCCGCTGTTTGGTTGCTGCCCGTCAATCCGTCTTCCTTCATCCACTTTCCTTCATTCACGGGGCGGCCCGTGATAGATGCCCAGTTCGTGACGGCGGCGGTGAAACTTCTCGACCCGTTCAACGATTTCCGGTGTGGCCGAAGCGATGACGAATGACAGCAGGGTCTCAAGCAAGGCAATCGTCGAAACCGAAGACGGAAAAAACTGTGGTGTGTCGGCTGACAGAACAAAGCCGTGATCGGCGTTCAAAATCAGTGGTGAGGCAGGGCTGTCCGACAACGCCACAATCTGCACGCCCTGCTGCTTTGCGATTTCTGCGGTTTCCACCACCTCCGCCCGGTAGGGCTTGCAGGTGATTGCGATCAGCACGTCGCGCTCATCGGCCCAGGCAATGTCGTCGGAAGGCACGCTTCCGGGCCTTGGAATGGCAAGGAAATTCACCATTCCCGTGCCGGCCAGATAGGTGAAGTTGGCGGCGTTGGAATGGTTGACGCCGACCCCCAGCGTGTAGACGGTCCGCGAGGCCCAAATTGCCTCGGCCGCTGCTTTCAGCGCATCTGTAGTGATGGAAGCGAAGGTCTCCTCGATATTGGCAATCGCCGAATGCACCATGTCCGCATACAGCGAATCGAGCTTGCCGCCCTTCTTGAGCGATTGCAGCCAGCGGGCACGGTCGGGGAAACTTGCTCCGCCCTGCCGGATTTCCTGGCGGAACGGTTCGCGAAAATCCTCATAGCCATCGAACCCGGCGCTGCGGGCCATGCGCACGAAGGTGTTGGGCTTGACCTTCGCAGCCTCGGCAATCTCCCGGATCGAGGAAATGCCCACATCATTGGGGTTTTCAAGCACATAGGCAGCCGCCTTGCGCAGCTCCGGCGTCATTCCCGTCAGCTGCCCGGCAAGGTTCTCCAACACCGCCTGGGGCGGAAGGTCGGGCGCCGCATTGGCGATCAATGGTACAGACGTATCATTCATGATTGACTAACGTACATTTGTTTGATTTGCTTGTCCAACGAAAACGAAAACCGGAAGATGCAAATGTCCAGTGATTTTCCCTCCCATGCCAGGGTGGTCATCGTAGGAGGGGGAATCATGGGCTGCGGCCTTGCCTATCACCTCGCCCATGAAGGCTGGAGCGATATCGTGCTGCTGGAAAAGGCGGAACTGACATCCGGCTCGACCTGGCACGCGGCCGGCCAGATTACCCATTCAACATCGAGCTACGGCCTGGGCAAATGCGTCGATTACAACATCGGACTTTACTCAGGAAAGCTGGAAGCTGAAACCGGGCAGTCCTGCACCTGGCACGGCTGTGGATCGTTTCGCCTTGCCTATGGCGAAGACGAGATGGACTGGCTGCGCCAGACCTTGTCGGTTGGCCGTGCGCTCGGCTTCAACATCGAACTGGTCGGCCCGGACCGCATTGGCGAACTGCATCCCTTCTACAATCTCGATGGCGTGATCGGCGCCCTGCACACGCCCGATGACGGCCATGTGGACCCTTCCGGCCCGACCCAGGCAATGGCCATCGGGGCTCGTCAACTGGGCGCCAGGATCATCCGGCGCTGCCGGGCAACGAACATCGAGCAACTGCCAACGGGGGAGTGGAAGGTCACCACCGAAAAGGGCAGCATTGTTTGCGAGCATGTGGTCAATGCCGCCGGCACCTATGCCCGCCAGATCGGCGAGTGGTCCGGCGTTCTGGTGCCCTGCACCTCGATGACGCATCATTATCTGGTCACCGACACGGTTCCCGAGTTTGCGGAACTCGATCGTGAATTGCCGGTCATCCGCGACGACAAGAAAGTGTCCGGCTATATCCGCATGGAACAGAAATCGGGCCTGATCGGCATCTACGAAAAGGCCAATCCCAATGCGGTGTGGATCGACGAGTGCCCCTGGGAGGCCGAAAATGAATTGTTCGATGCCGATTATGACCGCATCCTTCCCTGGCTCGAAAACGCCATGGAGCGCATGCCGGTTTTTGCCGAACTCGGCATCAAGCGTGAGGTCCATGGCGCGATCTCGCACCCCCCGGACGGCAATCCGCTGATTGGCCCGGTGGCCGGTGCGAAAAACTACTGGTGCTGCTGCGGAACCCAGATCGGCATCGGCTGGGGACCGGGGCTGACGCGCGAACTGGCCCGCTGGATCGTCCATGGGTCGGCAGACATCAGCATGCGGGAGTTCGATCCCCGCCGTTTCGGGCCGTATGCCACCAGGGAATGGCAGGTGGTCAAGGCAAAGGAGGATTATTGCCTGCGCCATGAAATTCCCTTTCCTCATTTCAACCGCCTGGCCGGCCGGCCGGTCAAGCCGTCACCGCTATATGAGCGTCTGAAGGACAAGGGAGCCGTCTTCGAAGAGGTCTTCGGACATGAGCGCCCCCGCTGGTTTGCCCGCGGCGCGCTTGAGCAGCGCGATTACTATTCCTTCGCAAGGGCGCCATGGCAGGAGGCTGTGGCCTTCGAATGCGCCGCCGTACGCCAGCGTGCCGGCATCATGGACATTTCCGCCTTCACCAAGGTGGAGGTTTCAGGGCCGGGCGCTGAAGTGCTGCTGGACCGTCTGACCGCAAACCGGTTGCCGCCACGCGCCGGCGGCATTGCCCTTACCCACATGTTGAACCGCCGTGGTCGCATCGAACTGGAAACCACCGTCGTGCGCTTGGCCGAAGACCGGTTTTATCTCGTCTGTGCGGCATTCTTCGAGCAACGGCTGATCGATCATCTGACCTTCAACCGTGACAATGAAGACGCGCAGATCATCAACCGTTCCGGCCAATGGGCAGCCCTGAGCCTCAACGGTCCCCGGTCAAGGGACATTCTTGCTGCCTGCACCGATACCGATCTTTCCAATGCGGGGTTCCGCTGGATGAGCGCCCGGGAAATCGAGGTTGCCGGTGTCAGTCTCTGGGCCTTTCGCATGTCCTATGCCGGTGAACTTGGCTGGGAGCTGCATGTACCACGGGATGGTGCTCTGAATGTCTATGATGCCCTGTGGGCTGCCGGCAAAGCCCATAACATCGCCGATTACGGTTCGTTCGCCATGAACGCCCTGCGCATGGAAAAGGCATTTCCCGGTGCTGGCGAACTGACAAACGAAGTCACCCTGCCGGAAGCAAACGTCATGCGGTTCGTGAAAGCCGACAAGGGCGACTTTCTTGGCCGCAAGGCAACCCTTGAAAGCATGAACGCAGCGGAAAACGGAACAATGCCGTGGGTCTGCGCCTATCTGGAAATCGAGCCGGACGGGGAATGGGACGGCAATGGCGGCGAGGCGGTCCGCCTGGGCGGCGAGATCATCGGATCGACAGCGTCGGTTGCCTACAGCCACACAGCAGCAAAAATACTGGCATTTGCCTATATCAGGCCCCATGCTGCCCGTCCCGGCACGCAGATGGAGGTAAACATGAACGGGGCGTGGCGCACGGCACGCATCCTTGCCGAACCCGTTTATGATCCACAAAGCCTGCTGCCGCGAACCGATATCAAACAGGAGGCTGCCGAATGACCGCAATTCCCGAAACGATGCGGGCTTTTGTGCTGCACGGCCATGGCGGGTTTGAGCTGTTGCGGTTTCACCATGACTGGCCGGTACCAAGGCCAGGGCCGGGAGAGGCGCTTGTCCGCGTCAAGGCCTGCGGGTTGAACAATACCGACATCAATACCCGCACCGGCTGGTATTCCAAGGCGGTTACCAAGGGAACCACCGGCGGCACCTATGAAGGTGATCTTGAGGACGATGGCGGCTGGGATGGCGGCATTGAATTCCCCAGAATACAGGGCGGGGATGTGGCAGGTGTGGTCGCAGAAGTGGGCGAGGGGGCAGACCGCGAACTGATCGGCAAGCGCTGCATCGTCGACACGATCCTGCGCGACTGGGACGATCCGCAAAACCTGGAAAAGACAACCTATCTGGGCTCCGCCGTTGATGGCGGATATGCCGACTACATGGTTGTCGATCAGCGCAACATATGCCCCGTCGAGTGTAACTGGAGCGATGCGGAGCTGGCGACGGTGGCGATATCCTATTCGACCGCCGAAAACATGCTCAACCGCGCTTCGGTCGGGAAAGACGATGTGGTGCTTGTTCCCGGCGCTTCCGGCGGCGTGGGGTCTGCCCTGCTGCAACTGGCCGGCCGGCGGGGCGCCAGGACGGTTGCCCTTGCATCCCCCTCCAAACATGGGGAACTGTCAAAGCTTGATCCTGCAGCAATCCTTCCCCGTCAGCCCGAGGACCTGAAACAAGCGCTGCGGGACACCATCGGCAGGGACACCGTCAGCGTGGTGGCCGATGTGGTCGGCGGGCCGCAGTTTCCTGCCTTTATCGATGTTCTGGAGCGGGGCGGCCGGTATACCTGTTCAGGGGCGATCGCCGGCCCGATCGTCGAACTTGATCTGCGCACCTTCTACCTTCACGACCTGACCTTCTTCGGCAATACCATCTTCGAGCCCAAGGTGTTTCCTTCCCTTGTAAAGTACATCGAGGCCGGGGAAATCAGGCCCATGCTGGCGGCAAGCTACCGGCTGGAAAGCCTGCATGAGGCGCAGCAGGCCTTCATCGAGAAAAAGCACACGGGCAACATCGTCGTGACCATGGAATGATCCCGTGAAAATCACCCGCATCAGCGTCTACCATGCCGATCTTCCCCTGGAGCATCCCTACTGGCTTTCCGGCGGAAGGCTGAAATTCGAGGTGCTGGACGCAACCTTCATAAAACTGGAAACCGATGCCGGTATCCCCGGCTGGGGCGAAGGCACGCCCTGGGGGCATACCTATGTGCCCGCACACGGGCCGGGCATCCGTGCCGGCATTAAGACCATGGCGCCATTCATCCTTGGTCTCGATCCGCGCAATGTGCTTGATGTGGAGCGGGCAATGGATCATGCCCTTCCCGGCCATCTTTATGCCAAGGCGCCTGTCGACATGGCCTGCTGGGATATTGCCGGCAAGGCGGCGGACATGCCCATTGCCGATTTGATGGGCGGTGGCTCACGCACGCCCCGGCCGATTGCCTCTTCTGTGGGTGCCAAGACCGCCGGGGAAACCCGCAAGGTCATCGAGCGGTACCGCAAGCGCGGCTATGTGGCCCACTCGGTGAAAATCGGCGGCGATGTCGAACGCGACATTGCCCGCATCCGCGATGTGGAGGCAATCCGCAATCCCGGTGAGACCGTCTTGTACGACGTTAATCGCGGCTGGACCCGCCAGCAGGCCTTGCGCGTCATGAGCGCAACGGAGGACCTGAACGTGATGTTTGAACAGCCGGGCGAAACACTGGATGACATTGCGGCGATCCGCGCAAAGCACGCCGCGCCCGTTTCCGTCGACGAGTGCCTTGTTACCCTGCAGGATGCCGCACGGGTTGCCCGGGACGGCTTGGCCGAGATATTCGGCATCAAGCTGAACCGCGTCGGCGGTCTGACCAAGGCGGCCCGCATGCGCGACATCGCGCTTGCCCACGGTATCGACATGTTCGTCATGGCAACCGGCGGGTCGGTGCTCGCCGATGCCGAGGCCCTTCACCTGGCCGCAACCGTTCCCGATGCAAACTGCCTTGCGGTTTGGGCCTGCCAGGACATGCTGACGGTCGACATCGCCGCCGGTCGCGGGCCCCGGAACCAGAATGGGCATCTGCATCTTCCACAAAGCCCGGGCCTTGGTGTCGAACCGGATGAGGATGCCCTTGGGGTACCCGTGGCGGTGTATCAGGTGTGATGCCATGAAGATTACCCGCATCAGCATTTGGCAAGTGCCGCTGACCAGCCATACCGCCTACTACATGGCGGAGGGCAAGGCCTGCGATACGGTGGACACCATCGTGGTGCGCCTTGATACGGACAGTGAGATTTCCGGCTGGGGCGAGGTCTGTCCCATCCCGCATTATCTGCCCGCCTATGCAAACGGCGTTCTGCCGGCAATCCGCGACATGGCAGCTGTTCTAATAGGCGCAGATCCGGTGGGCCCGGAGGCACTGATGGCAAGGCTGGATGCCCATCTTCAGGGCCATCCTTATGCGAAATCCCCAATCGACATGGCCCTGTGGGACATCACGGCAAAGACCGCCGGCTTGCCGCTTTACGCGCTGCTGGGCGGCAGGCGGCAGGAAACCCTGCCCCTGTACCACTCCATCACCTGCGTGGCACCCGGCGAGATGGCACGCATTGCGGGCGAAACTCATGCAAAAGGCATTCGCCAGTTTCAGGTAAAACTCGGCGCGGACAACGACTGGCAGGCGGATGTGGAGCGCCTGAAACAGGTGCGCGAGGCGGTGGGCGACGGCCCGCTGGTCTATGGCGACTGGAACTGCGGCGCAAACCGTCTGGACGCCATTCGCGTCGGGCGTGCGGTCGCCCATCTCGATATCATGCTGGAACAGCCCTGCGCCACAATCGAGGAATGTGCGCAGGTGCGCCAGGCGACCGGATTGCCTCTGAAGCTCGACGAAAGCGCCCATGACACGGCAAGCCTGCTGAAAGCCTGGCAGGCAGGCTGCATGGACGCAGTCGCCATCAAGCTTTCGAAATTCGGCGGCATCACCAAATCCCGCGCTGCCCGCGATCTGTGCGAGCACCTGGGCGCCAAGATGTGCATTGAAGATACCTGGGGTTCGGACATCACAACCGCTGCGCTGCTGCATTTGGGGGCTTCAGCCGGGCACAAGCACCTGATGAATGTGTGCGATCTTTCCGGTTACGTGAAACCCCGCCTGGACCCGTCTGCACCGGCCCGCAACAAGGGCCGGATTGCCCCGCCCCAGGGGCCGGGTCTCGGCGTTGCGCCGGACCTGCAGGTGCTGGGCGCGCCTCTTGAAGTCATGGCATAGGAAGCAAACATGAACCGTATCCACACCCAGGCTGACTGGATCGACCGCGCCAGGGCCGTGCTGCCTGCAGGCGGCTTCGGCAATTTCGATCCGGGCATCATCATCCGCGACGGCAAGGGTTCTCGCGTGTGGGATGAGGACGGCAATGAATATATCGACTATCTGATCGGTTCCGGCCCGATGTTGCTTGGCCATGGCAATGAGGAGGTCCAGGAAGCCGTCTTCGAGCAAATTCCCCGGGGCATGACGTTTTTTGCCAACAATGCAGCCGGTATCGAGCTTGCAGAGGAAATCTGCCGCGCCGTTCCCTGTGGTGAACAGCTGCGCTACGTGTCCACCGGCGGAGAAGCCGACATGTATGCCATGCGGCTCGCCCGGGCATATACGGGCCGTGACAAGATCCTGAAATTCGAAGGCGGCTATCACGGCATGAGCGCGGAAGCGCAGATGAGCCTTGCGCCCTCGCGCCTGGTCAATTTCCCGCAGGCCGTGCCGGATTCAGCCGGCATCCCCGAAGCGGTTCGCAACGAGGTCTGGGCAGCGCCCTTCAACGACATCGAGTTTCTGCGCTCCTTCATGAGCGAGCATGGCGGCCAGATTGCCGGTGTGATCGTCGAACCGCTGCAGCGCACGGTTCCTCCCGGGCCGGGGTTTCTTGAAGCCCTGCGCGAAGCGTGCGAGCGCTACGGGATCGTGCTGATCTTCGATGAGATCGTCACCGGCTTCCGGTTTGCCTATGGCGGCGCCCAGGAACTGTATGGCGTCACACCCGATGTCTGCACGCTCGGCAAGGTGATCGGCGGCGGGTTTCCCCTTGCAGCGATCACCGGCAAGGCTGACATCATGGCCCATTTCGACAAGGACAAGGTGGGCGCCGACAAATGGCTGATGCAGATGGGCACCTTGTCCGGTAATCCGGTTGCTGCGGTGGCAGGGCTGAAGACCCTGGAAATCCTTCGCCGTCCCGGCACCTATGAAAAGCTCAGGGAAAACGGCACTGCGATCATGGCCATGCTGGAAAAACACCTCGGCGAAGCGGGCATCGCCCACAGGATCGTTGGCGATCCTACCCTGTTCGATGTGCTGTTTACCGAAAAGCAGGTGCGCGATTATCGTGACGTGCTGTCGGCGGATGGCGTGAAAAACGCTGTCTTCAACAAGGTGCTGCGCGAGCACGGCATCTTCAAATCGCCGGGCAAGCTTTACCCCTCACTGGCATTGACCCAAGAGGATCTGCAGCAGACCGGGGAGGCGATCGCGGCAGCGGCAACAGCATTGCAATCAGTGCAGTAGCAAGAAAGCACGCCTTTTCGCATATCCTGCATTGTGCGGTGCGGCAAAGAGGGGGCTGGCGGATAGCCGCCGGTTTGCTAATACATCCTCTCTTTGAAGCCTTGCGGGGGAATCCATGAACCTGGCGGAATGGCTGGTGCGCTCGGCAAGAAACGCTCCCGATGCCCCGGCGCTGATCTCAGGAAACGAACAAATCGCCACCTATGGCGAATTTGCTGCCAAGGCGGCGGGCTTTGCCGGTGCGCTGCGTGATTGCTTCAACGTTGCTCCCGGCGACCGCATCGCGATCTTTGCTGCCAACACGGTGCAATATCTGGTGGCGATGTATGGCGCATGGTTTGCCGGTGCTGTCATTGTGCCGGTCAATGCCAAGCTTCATCCGCGGGAAGCTGGCTGGATCATCGAGGATTCACAGGCTGTCCTGGCATTGATCACCGACAAGCCGGGCGCTGCCCTTGCCGGCATGCTGCCGGAAAGCTGCGGGCATCTCATCGATCTTCAATCGCCTGAGTTCGAAACGCTTTGCGCTCATACGCCCCTTCCAGCACCGGTTTCCCGGCTGCAATCCGACATGGCCTGGCTGTTTTACACCTCCGGCACGACAGGGCGTCCCAAGGGCGTGATGATGACCCATGGCAACATCCACGCCATGGCCTTTGCCTATTTCGTCGATGTCGACCAGGTCTACGAGACCGACGCCGCTTTTTATGCCGCGCCCATGAGCCACGGCGCCGGCCTCTACAACGTCATGCATGTGCTCAAGGCGGCGCGCCATGTGGTGCCTGCTTCCGGCGGGTTTGATCCGGCGGAGATTTTCGAACATGGCCGCGCCACCGGCAGCCTGCACATGTTTGCCGCCCCCACCATGATCCGCCGTCTGGTCGATCATGCCAGGGCCTCGGGGGAAACCGGCGAGGGCATCCGGACCATCGTTTATGGCGGCGGACCGATGTATCTTGCCGACATCATCGAGGCAGTTGATGTGCTGGGTCCGCGTTTCGTGCAGATTTACGGTCAGGGCGAAAGCCCCATGTGCATCACGGCGCTTTCACGCGAAGCGGTCTGCGACCGGGATCACCCGCGCTGGAAGGAGCGGCTGGCTTCCGTCGGCAGGGCACAATCCTGTGTGGAGGTTGCCATTGCCGCAGAAGACGGCGCCTTGCTGCCTGCCGGACAAAGCGGCGAGATCATCGTGCGTGGTGCACCGGTGATGGCCGGTTACTGGAACAATGAAAAGGCAACGGCTGAGACGATCCGCGATGGCTGGCTGTGGACCGGCGACATGGGCGTTCTCGATGAGGACGGCTATCTGACGCTGAAGGATCGCTCAAAGGATGTCATCATATCGGGCGGCACCAACATCTATCCCCGCGAAGTGGAAGAGGTTCTGCTCGTGCATCCGGCGGTCCACGAGGTTTCGGTCATCGGCGTGCCCGATGTCGAATGGGGAGAAAGCGTTTGTGCCTTCGTGGTGCTGGCCAGCGGTGAGAAAGCCGATGCAGCCGCGCTCGGCCGTCACTGCACGGAACACATTGCCCGTTTCAAACGGCCGAAGTCATACCGGTTTGTCGACAGCCTCCCCAAGAACAACTATGGCAAGGTGCTGAAAACCGAATTGCGAAAAATCGCCGAACAAACAGGAGAAAATCCATGAGCGGACATCTTGCGGGCAAAACCGCGCTGGTAACCGGATCGGTACAGGGGATCGGGCTTGCCGTGGCAAAGAGCCTGGCGGGTGCTGGTGCGCGCATTGCGGTGCACGGATTGGCCAGCGAGGCTGAAGCAGCAGCAGCAGAAGATGAAGTTCGCGCCGCCGGTGCGACCGAAGCGAAGTTTTTCGAGGGCGATCTGCGCGATGCCGCCGCCATCGGCAAGCTCGTCAAGGCCGTGGAGGATTGGGGACCGCTCGACGTGCTGGTCAACAATGCCGGCGTTCAGAAGACGGTCTCCATCGCCGATGCGGATGCAGCGACCTGGGATGCCATCATCGCCGTAAACCTGTCGGCTGCCTTCCACACCATGCATTACGCCCTTCCGAACATGGCAAGGCGCGAATTTGGCCGCGTCGTCAACATTGCGTCGGTGCATGGTCTGGTGGCGTCTAAAGAAAAGGCGCCCTATGTCGCCTCGAAATTCGGTCTCGTGGGAATGAGCCGTGTTGCGGCGCTTGAATATGCTTCCGTGGGCTCCCGCGAAACCGGCGGCGTGACGATCAACTGCATTTGCCCCGGCTGGACGGAAACCGCATTGATCGAGCCGCAGATCGAGGCCCGCGCCCAGCAGGCTGGCGGCGGCCGTGCCGAAGGCGTGCGCGCACTCCTGTCGGAAAAGCAGCCAAGCCTGCGCATGTCCGATCCTTCCGAGATCGGCGATCTGGCAGCCTGGCTGTGCCACAAGACCGCGCACAACATCACCGGCGCCGCCATTCCCGTCGATGGCGGCTGGACGTCTCAGTAAACCCGGCAATTGGCACCGCCCGCATGCCGGCATAAATAGAAATACGCCAATCAGCCGATCAGGGCTCGACGTGAACAACCTTATGAGACTCCACATCTAGCGCGCCGCGCTTGGTGTGCCGGCACCGTTTTCCGCGCAGATGCGTTGCCAGATGACATCTGCGGCTGCCTTGCGCTTGCGGTGGGCGAAGGCAACGATGGAAAGGTCCATCGAAAGGCCTTCGATGGTGACCGGGCGCACCCGTTCATTCCATCGGCCTTTCAGGATACACTGGGGGATCCAGCCCATGCCGAGCCCGGCGGCGATACCGCTGCGGATAACCTGTGCCATCTCGCTTTCGATCCGGCGCACGCCGTAGACGCGAAACGGCGCCTGTTCGATGATCGCTTCAACCAGACGGCCAAAATAGGCGTCCTTCGAATACATCAGCAGCGGCACGGGGTCATCCGGCGTGCCGGTGGGGTTCTCGCGTCCTCCCGCATATCCGCGTGCAACACAGGGTATGAGGCGGTCCTGCTCGATGGTGTGGGAAACAAACAATTGCGGATCGAGCAGCACCGGCAGTTGTTCGGCGCGGTGACAGATCAGAAAATCGACGGAGCCCGATATGAAGCGGGATATCACCTCGTTGACATTTGCAATCCGCGTTGCCGCAGAAACGCCGGTTTCACGAGACCAGCCGGCCCACCAGCCGGTAAACCGTGCGGCCGCCAGTGCGTGGGGCAGGGCAATGGTAACCTTCGTATCCCTTCCCGGAAACGGTCCGCCAAGCCGGTTGCGCGTTTCCGATAGCCTGGAAAGCGTCTCGCTGGCTTCGCGCTGAAAAAGCTGCCCTTCCGCCGTCAGCGCAACAGGAACCACGCCACGGTCGACCAGCCTGGTGCCCAGCCAGTCTTCCAATTGACGGATCCGGCGGCTGAAAGCTGCCTGCGAAACATTGCGCCTTGCAGCAGCCCTTGTGAAGTTGCCGGTTTCCGCCAGGGTGACGAAATCCTCCAGCCATGCTGTGTCCATTTTCCGCCCGTCCGGTTTTCCGTTCCGTCATTCGTATCATGCAAAATTTGCAACACATAATGCAGGATACGTCATCCAGCTACGCCTGATATAGCAGAATTTGGCGTTATCATCCATAATTTGCATTGGATTAGGTGTAAGGCATCGGACCATACTGAAGTTTGGTGCCGGAACGGAGCTGTCAGCCCTGTTCCGGAAACCCGTTGTGCGGGCGTGTATTGCCTCGCGACAATTCAGCAAGGAGGACCTTATGAAGAAACTATTTCTGGCGCTTTCCCTCTGTGCCGCTGCCACACTCGGCGCAGGAGCGGCAGTAGCCGCTGAACAGCAATTCATTTCCATCGGCACGGGCGGAGTGACTGGTGTTTATTACCCCACGGGTGGCGCGATCTGCCGGCTCGTCAACAAAAACCGCAAGGAACACGGCATTCGCTGTTCGGTGGAATCGACCGGCGGTTCGGTCTACAACATCAACACCATTCGTGCCGGAGAGCTTGAATTCGGTGTCGCCCAGTCCGACTGGCAGCACCATGCCTATCACGGCACATCGAAGTTCGAGGAAAAAGGCGCATTCGAAAAACTGCGCGCCGTCTTCTCCGTGCATCCCGAGCCGTTTACGGTTGTTGCCCGCGCCGATTCCGGCATCAAGAACTTTGAGGACCTGAAAGGCAAGCGCGTCAACATCGGCAACCCCGGCTCCGGCCAGCGCGGCACGATGGATGTGGTGCTTGAGGCCCTCGGCTGGACCACTGGTGATTTTGCCGCTGCTTCGGAGTTGAAGGCTGCCGAACAGTCCCAGGCGCTTTGCGACAACAACATCGATGCGATGATCTACACCGTCGGCCATCCTTCCGGCTCCATCCAGGAAGCAACGACGGCCTGTGACTCGGTTCTGGTGAACGTTACGGGCGAAGCCATCGACAAGCTGATTGCCGACAATGCCTACTACCGCACGGCTACCATTCCAGGCGGCATGTATCGCGGCAATGACGAAGACACGACAACCTTTGGTGTCGGCGCAACCTTCGTGACATCCGCCGATGTGCCGGAAGAAGTGGTCTATGAAGTCGTCAAGGCTGTGTTCGAGAACTTTGATGCCTTCAAGAAGCTGCATCCGGCTTTCGCCAACCTGAAGCCTGAAGAAATGGCCCAGGATGGTCTTTCCGCACCACTGCATCCCGGTGCGGAAAAATACTTCAAGGAAGCTGGCATCCTGAAATAGGATACCGTCAAAATGCGGAACCGGCCGGCATGATCAACCCGCCGGCCGGTTCACGCGCCTTGCACGCTTTGTGCAATACACACATGCATTTTGGGGCTTGGGGAGGAGCGTCACATGGCTGCGGAAAAATCCGGGGATCGTAGTTTCACCGATGAAGAACTTCAGGATCTGGTCGCTTCGACCGATTCAGGAGCGCGCAACCCGATCGGGCCGATCGGCAGGGCATTGGCAGGCATCGCCCTCCTTTGGTCGCTGTTTCAGCTCTGGATCGGCGGCCCGCTTCAGTTCATCGCCGGTATAACCTTCAATTCCACCGAGGCACGCTCCATCCATCTGGCCTTTGCGGTCTTTCTGGCCTTCATGGCCTATCCGGCCTTCGCCAGAAGCCCCCGCGACCGTATCCCGGTCCTGGACTGGATTTTTGCCCTCGCCGGTGCGTTCTGTGCCGGCTATGGCTATCTGTTTTATGCGACGCTGGCCGAAACCGGTGCCCAGGGCGATCCCACCCAGCTGCAGCTTTACATCGCCGCGGCCGGGCTGATCCTGCTGCTGGAAGCAGCCCGCCGCTCGCTTGGCCCGGCGCTTGCGATCGTCGCTATGGTATTCCTGGCTTATGTCTTTTTTGGCTCCAGTGACGTCGTCCCCGACGTGATCCGCTGGAAGGGCGCGAGTTTCACCAAGACAATGAGCCATATGTGGCTGACCACCGAAGGCGTCTTCGGCATTGCCCTTGGCGTTTCCACCAGCTTCGTCTTCCTGTTCGTGCTGTTCGGCTCGCTCCTCGACAAGGCGGGCGCTGGCAACTACCTCATCAAGCTCGCCTTTGCCCTGCTCGGGCATTTGCGCGGCGGTCCGGCCAAGGCGGCCGTGGTTGGCTCGGCCATGACCGGCCTGATCTCCGGTTCCTCGATTGCCAATGTGGTAACAACCGGAACCTTCACCATTCCATTGATGAAGCGCGTTGGCTTTACCAACGAACAGGCCGGCTCGGTCGAGGTTGCATCCTCGGTCAACGGCCAGTTGATGCCGCCGGTGATGGGGGCTGCGGCCTTCCTGATGGTGGAATACACCAACACGCCGTATCTGAAGGTGATGCAGTATGCGATCCTGCCGGCGCTGATTTCCTACATCGCGCTGGTTTACATCGTTCACCTGGAAGCACTGAAGAACAATACCAAGACCCTGGGCGAGGGCTCTGATATCTCCTTTGCCCAGATGCTGGTTTCAGGCCTTGTTTCGCTTGGCGGCTCGCTGGGTCTTGCCTATGTGCTGGGAGCCTATGTTGCGCCTGCCCTTGGCGGCGGCAACTTCATCAGCCTCATTGTCATGGCTGCTGGCACCGCTTTGCTGCTCCTTGCAACCATGTGGTCGCGCGGCGTACCGGCGAACGGGCCATTGGGCTGGCTGATTTCGACCGGTTCGCTTGCCATCGGCATGCTTGCCACCTTCTTCATCAGCTTCTACTTCTTTATCCGCTTTCTGCAGGACGTGTTCGGCGGGGCGGGTACCGGCATTGACCTTTCGACTCTCGTCATCGTGGCGCTGATCGGACTGGCCTATGTCTTCCTGCTTCGGATCGCCGCCGGCGAGCCCGATCTGGAAGCCGATGACCCCAATGCAGAAGTGGTCAAACTGCCGGTCTTCGGCGAGGTGGTCCGCACCGGCCTTTACTATTTCCTGCCGATCATTCTGCTGGTCTGGTTCCTGATGGTCGAGCAGAAATCACCGAAGCTCTCTGCCTTCTGGGCCGCCGTTCTGTTGATCGTCATGCTGCTTACCCAAAAACCGCTGAAGGCATTCTTCCGCGGCCAGGCCGACATGATCGGCGCCAGGTTCCGAGAGGGATTTGACGATCTCATCGACGGCCTGATCACCGGCGCGCGGAACATGATCGGCATCGGTGTTGCCACGGCGACGGCCGGCATCATTGTCGGCACCGTGACGCTTACCGGCATTGGCCAGGTCATGGCCGATCTGGTGGAGTTCCTGTCCTTCGGCAGCCTGCCGCTGATGCTGGTATGGGTCGGCATTCTCTCGCTCATTTTGGGCATGGGGCTTCCGACCACCGCCAACTACATCGTGGTCTCCTCGCTCATGGCCGGTGTCATTGTCAGCCTGGGTGCGGAAAACGGCCTGATCGTGCCGCTAATCGCAGCCCACCTGTTTGTGTTCTATTTCGGCATCATGGCCGATGTGACACCGCCGGTGGGGCTGGCGAGTTTCGCTGCCGCCGCAGTCTCCGGAGGCGACCCGTTGCGCACGGGATTTACCGCCTTCTTCTACAGCCTGCGTACCGTGGCCCTGCCGTTCCTGTTCATCTTCAACACCGATCTCATCCTGTATGATGTCACCTGGCAGAAGGGTGTGCTGGTCTTCATCGTGGCGACCTTTGCAATGCTGCTGTTTGCCGCCGCAACGCAGGGCTATTTCTTCGCCCGCTCGAAAATCTATGAATCGATCGCCCTGCTGCTGGTTGCCTTCACCCTGTTCAGGCCAGGCTTCTGGCTCGATTACGTCCAGGCACCGTACGAGACGGTCGGCCCGGCTGAAATCGTAAGCGCGGTCGATGCCGCAAAACCGGGCAGCGACATCCGGCTGACCGTCACCGGGCCCGACTTCGACACGGGCGAGATGAAGGAGCTGACCCTGGTCCTGCCGGTTGAAGGCGAGGGCGATGGTGAATCGAGGCTGGCCGATGCCGGACTGACCGTTCTGATGGAGGACAACAAGGCAAAACTGGAAGAGCCGTTCGTCGGCACGACCTTCTCGGAAAAACTGGGAACCTTCGACTTTTATGCCGATGATCCGGTTGAGATCGTTCAGGCGGCGAAGGCAGCCGAACGGATGCCGAAAGAGATTTTCTACATCCCGGCGCTTCTGCTGCTTGCTCTGGTGATCGTCCTGCAACGCCGCCGCCAGACCCAACCGGCCTTCTAAAAAGGAAACGATCATGTTCAAGAAAATCCTCATCCCGGTCGATGTCGATGACGAACACACCTGGTCGAAGGCGGCCGGGGTGGCGGCGCATCTTGCCAAATCAAGCGGAGCGGAAATTCATGTTCTGTCGGTATTGCCGGATTTCGGCCTTTCCATTGTCGGTTCCTATTTCCCCAAGGGTTACGAGGAAAAGGCGGCGCAGGAGGCTGGCAAACAGTTGACCAAATTTGTCAACGAGCATTTCGAGGAGGGCCTGAACGTCCGCCCCCATGTGGTGCACGGCAAGATTTACGAGCAGATCATGGCGGCAGCCGACAAGCTGGGATGCGATGCCATCATCATGGCATCCCACAGCCCCCAACTGAAAGACTATCTGCTCGGCCCCAATGCTGCCCGCGTGGTGCGCCATGCCCGCCAGTCTGTCTTCGTGGTTCGCGACGAAGGCTGACCGGCAATGAGCGCTTTGCCAACAGCGCTTCGCCGGCACGGTAAAAACCATGTTTTCGGCCGCTCGACCCGCCATCATCCGCCCCTGGTGGCGGACGGGGAGGGCTGTTACCTGATCGATGCAGACGGCAAACGCTATCTCGATGGCTCGGGCGGCGCGGCAGTGTCCTGTCTTGGCCATGGCGACCGTGAGGTGATCGGGGCAATCAAGGCGCAGCTTGACAAGGTCGCCTTCGCCCATACCGGTTTCTTCACTTCAGAACCTGCAGAACAACTGGCCACCCTGTTGTGCGAGGCGGCACCGCGGGGCATCGATCGCGCCTATCTTGTTTCAGGTGGTTCGGAGGCAGTGGAAGCGGCCATCAAGCTTGCCCGCCAATATTACCTCGAAAAGGGCGAAGCAACACGCCATCGTGTCATCGCCCGGCGCCAGAGCTATCACGGCAATACCCTGGGCGCATTGGCTGCCGGCGGCAATGAATGGCGGCGGGCACAGTTTGCCCCGCTGCTGGTGGAAACGAGCCATATCACCCCCTGCTACGAATACCGGCTGCGCGGGGCCGATGAGACGCCGGAGGAATACGGCCTTCGCGCCGCAAACGAACTGGAAGCGGAGATCAACCGGCTGGGGCCTGACACCGTCATGGCCTTCATTGCGGAGCCGGTTGTCGGCGCCACCGCAGGCGCGGTTCCGCCTGCTCCCGGTTACTTTCAGCGCATCCGCGAGATATGTGACCACTATGGCGTGCTGCTGATCCTGGACGAGGTGATGTGCGGCATGGGGCGCACCGGCACATTGTTTGCCTGCGAACAGGATGGCATCGCCCCGGACATCGTGACCATCGCAAAGGGGCTGGGCGCCGGCTACATGCCAATTGGCGCGATGCTGTGTTCAGCAAAAATTTATGATGCCATCGACGCAGGCAGCGGCTTTTTCCAGCATGGTCACACCTATATGGGCCATCCCGCCGCAACGGCAGGCGGCGTGGCAGTGCTCACCGCAATCATGGACCGCGGCCTGCTGCCCAGGGTGCAGCAGGCAGGCGAAGCGCTTGACGGCGCCTTGCGCGCACGTTTCGGCCAGCATCCCCATGTGGGCGACATAAGGGGCAGGGGACTTTTCCGCGGTATTGAACTTGTTTCCAGCCGCGAGACAAAAGCGCCGTTCGACCCCGCAAAGGCAATAGCGAAAAAGCTCAAAAAGGCTGCTTTTGAAGCCGGGCTGATCTGTTATCCCATGTCGGGAACCATCGATGGCAGGCAGGGTGATCATGTGTTGCTGGCACCGCCCTTCATCATCACCGATGAGCAGATCGGCGAGTTGACCGACAAGTTGGAAACCGCTTTTTCAAAAGTGTTTTAGACCCGGCGGGTTCGGCGATTGGCCGAAATCTGTGCCCGGAGTGCTGCCAACAGCCCAACAAACGATGCAGCCAGCATGATGGCGATCAACATTGGCGCGGCGTTTGTTTCGGTCAACATCACACCGGTCAGCGTTGTCAGCACAGCGCCCACGGCAACCGTCATGGCGCCGCTGAGACCGGCCGCGCTTCCTGCCAGCTTCGGAAACACCGACATGGCGCCGGCATTGCTGGCCGGCATGGTGATGCCGTTGCCGATACCGACAAAGACCGTTGCCCCGAAATAAGTAAGCGGCGTCAGATAGCCGGCAAAGAGCAGAACAAGTCCGCCTGTCAGTCCGCAGCACGCAACCAGACGGCCCGCCAGCATCAGGCTTGCCATTGGAAGGGTTTCTGCAAGCCTGGCCGAGAGGAAACTGCCTGCCATGAAGCCTGCGGTTATGCTACCGATGTAAACGCCCAGTTCGGCGCTTGAGACGCCGAAGACGGTCATCGCCACCAGCGGTGCTCCGGCAAGAAAAATGTAGAACGCGCCGGTGGAAAACGCCGTACACAGGGCAAAATCCCAGAAACGCGGTTCGCGCAGCAAGGTGGTGGCGCCTGTTTTCACGCCGTCTTTGCCCTGCTGTTCGCGTTCCAGAGTTTCTCCCAGGTCGAACCAGCACAGGACGAGAAGCAGCACCCCGCCGGCAGCATAAACAACGAAATTCGCGCGCCAGCCGAATGCCGTATCAAGCAGTCCGCCAATCATCGGACCCAGCATGGGCGCCAGTGCCATGGCCATGCTGATATAGCCGATCAGACCGGCAGCTTTCTGTTCGCTCCGTGTATCGCGGACAATTGCCAGCGACAGAACATAGCCGGCAACCATGCCTCCCTGCAGCATGCGGAAGAAAAGGAATGTCCACACATCCTGGGCGGCAGCGCACCCCACCGAGGCAGCGGTAAAAACGCCGATCGCCGCCAGAAGAACCGGCCGTCGCCCCACCCTGTCCGACAGTGGGCCGACAATCAGCTGAATGACAGCCGTTACCGCCAGATAGCCGCCCACAGCGAGGGAGACGAGGCCGTAATCTGCCTTAAATGCCTCGGCAATGTTGCCCAGCGATGGCAGGAACATGTTGAGGGACAGGGTGGCAAAGGCCGTCAGCAGGATCAGGGTGATAAGATGCGGGGCTGAGGGTGCAGGGCGCATGTCGAACTTCATCTATATGGAAATAAAAAAAGCCCCCGATAACGATCGGGGGCGCACTAACCGGTATGGTACGGCTTTACCGCACCACGCGCCTTGCGCGCACCACCACGCCCTTGCTGGGGGTAATCCGGTTCATTGTATCTTTGCCTGCTTTCACCGGTTGCGAAGAAACGAATTGCTGCAGCGTTTCACAAAGCGCCGTTGCGTGCAAGTTGCCTGTCGCCATTGTGGCAGGATGCATTTGTTTTGAATGCATTGGGTGGTAGCCTGGTGAAACAACAAGGGGGACACATGACCATTCCAAACATTTTTCTCGCGCTTGGCCTGGGTGCGATCATATCGATCTATTTTCCGATGATTGCCCAATCCGCCAAGATTCTCGGTTCGGGACCGCTTGCCAACGTGCCCTTTTTTGGCATCGCATTCGCAGCCTCTATCGCAATTGCATTGGCAACCGGAAACCGCCTGGGTGATTTGAAGAAAGTTCCTGAAATTCCGCCCTGGTTGCTGACGGCTGGCATCATGAGCGCCGGGCTGATTATCGGCTCATCCTACATTATTCCGCGTATCGGCATCGGACCGTTTTTCGTGCTGCTGGTGGCCGGCCAAGTTCTGGCGGGAATGGTCTTCGGACAGTTAGGCCTGTTCGGCATGGCCGCAAGTCCCCTGACTTTCGCAAAAATCGGTGGGGCGGCGATGGTGGTTGGCGGGGTTTATCTGGTGACCACCGGATAAGATCGCCCCGGACACGACGGCCAATGTGTTGGGCGTCAAACGCCCTCGACGAAACTGTCGAGTACTTTCTTCTGGCCGGCCTTGTCGAAATCGATGGTCAGCTTGTTGCCGTCAATGGCGGCGATGTTGCCATTGCCAAACTTCAGGTGGAACACCCGGTCTCCGACCGAAAAGCCGGAGGAAGGCTGATTGATCGAGGCAGCCACCAATTCGCCATCAATCACCCTGCCGCCCCCTCTGCGATTACGGCCGCCATCCTCTGCCACCTGTGCACCGGACCGCGAACCCCAATTGCTTTTCACCGGGTCGCCCTGTGCACTGGCTGCACGTCTTGCATTGCCGCGCTGGGCGCGCTGCCAGCCCGGTGAGGAATAGGAGGAGGTGAAGGGATCGGATGTGTCAAAACGGGAGGCGCCATAGCCGCCGCCAACCCGGTTGGACCCGTAACCGCCATAGCTGCTGGAGGGTTCCAGCACCTCCACATGGGCTTCCGGCAATTCGTCGATAAAGCGCGAGGGGATGGAATTTTGCCACAGCCCGTGCACGCGCCGGTTGGAGGTAAAATAGATCGTGCAGCGCTCCCGCGCGCGCGTGATGCCGACATAGGCCAGCCGGCGTTCTTCTTCGAGCCCCGACCGCCCCCCTTCATCCAGCGAGCGCTGATGGGGAAACAGTCCTTCCTCCCAACCGGGCAGAAAGACCGTATCGAACTCCAGGCCCTTGGCAGAATGCAGCGTCATCAGTGACACGGCGTCGAGATCCTCGTTCTGCTCGGTATCCATGACCAGCGAAACATGCTCGAGAAAGCCGCGCATGTTCTCGAATTCTTCCATGGAGCGGATGAGCTCTTTCAGATTGTCGAGACGGCCCGGCGCTTCCGGTGCCCGGTCGTTCTGCCACATCTCGGTATAGCCGGACTCCTCCAGGATCGTTTCTGCAAGTTCGGTGTGGGAGGTCGCATCCAGCTGATCTGCCCAGCGCGAGAAATCGTCCATCAGGCTGGCAAGGGTTGCCCGCACCTTTGGCTTGAACTCTTCGGTTTCGACCAGTTCACGCACGGCAGAGGAAAGGGGAATGCCCTGCTTGCGGGCATGATCGTGGATGATACGCAGCGTTGCCTCGCCAATCCCGCGTTTGGGCGTGTTGACGATCCGCTCGAAGGCCAGATCGTCCGCCGGCTGGCAGACCACGCGGAAATAGGCCATGGCGTCACGGATTTCCAAACGCTCATAAAAGCGCGGGCCGCCGATTACCCGGTAATTGAGGCCGAGGGTAACGAACCGGTCCTCGAACTCACGCATCTGAAAGGAGGCCCGCACCAAAATCGCCATGTCGTTCAGGGCATGGTCCTGGCGCTGCAACTGTTCGATTTCCTCGCCCACCTGCCGGGCTTCCTCTTCTGAATCCCAGCAGGCGGCGATCATCACCTTCACATCGCCGGCATCGGCTGCATCGGTAAACAGCGTCTTGCCGAGCCGCCCCTCATTGTGGCTGATCAGATGGGACGCGGCGCCGAGGATATGGGCGGTGGAGCGGTAATTGCGTTCCAGCCGGATGACCTTTGCGCCGGGAAAGTCCTTTTCAAAGCGCAGAATGTTGTCGACCTCCGCTCCGCGCCAGCCATAGATCGACTGGTCGTCGTCGCCAACGCAGCAAATGTTGGGAGGCGTATTGGTTTTTCGCTCCAGATCGCCTTCGGCGATGCCGCTGCGCTGCGCCAGCAGTCTTAGCCACAGATACTGTGCGACGTTTGTATCCTGATACTCGTCCACCAGCATGAAGCGGAACCGGTTCTGGTATTCGGCCAGCACATCGGGGTTCTCCCGGAACAGGCGAATGTTCTCGACCAGCAGATCGCCGAAATCGACGGCATTGAGCACCTTCAGGCGATCCTGATACTGGCGGTAAAGTTCACGCCCCCTGCCATCGGCAAAGGAGCGCGCATCGCCTTCGGATATCTGCTCCGGCGAAAGGCCCTTGTTTTTCCACTGGTCCACAAGACCGGCAAACAGGCGCGGCGGCCAGCGTTTGTCATCAATGCCTTCGGCCCGGATGAGCTGCTTGAGCAGGCGTATCTGGTCGTCCGTATCCAGAATGCTGAAAGAGGACTTCAGGCCGACAAGTTCTGCATGCCGGCGCAATATCTTGGCGGCAATCGAATGGAAGGTGCCAAGCCATGGCATCCCCTCCACCTGTTCGCCGACATAGCGGCCAATGCGTTCCTTCATCTCGCGCGCCGCCTTGTTGGTGAAGGTGACGGCGAGAATTTGAGATGGCCATGCCTGTCCGGTGGCCAGGATATGCGCAATGCGAGTCGTCAGCACCCGCGTCTTGCCGGTACCGGCACCAGCCAGCACCAGCAGCGGACCTTCAAGCGTTTCCACCGCCTCGCGCTGTTCGGGATTGAGCCCTTCCAGATAGCTTGCCGCTTTCGCCTGGCGCGAGGCAAGCGCACGCGCTGCAATGTCCGATGGCGGGCCGCCGGAGGCGGCATCGGCTGCACTTCTTGCAGGCGCGATCTGGTGGGCGGGTTCGGTGGGTCTGGGCATTTGCCGGAATGTAGCGATTCGGAGGGAAATTGAAAGTGGCGGGAGTACCGTTCACCGCCATTTGGCTTCCGCGCCCCGTTGGTTGGGCGCGTGGCGTGTTTCCTGCCGCACTGGCTGTACTGGTTGCATCGGCGATATGTGCAGCCGCGGGGTGAATTCGTGATACACATTGCCGTTTAAACCCGGCGGCAGCGGAACCTTGCAGCCAGTCAGGATTTTAACAGTCTTAACGCGCAATTAACCTTTATGGCGCAGGGTTTTCCTGCCCCGAACGGTTACTGGCAGGAACCGAACCATGAAACGAATCTCCGAATTTGCCCGCAAGCGTCCTTCCGCGCGCCACTATACCGTGGCTGCCGCCATGATGATTGCCGTTGCAATGCCGCTTTCCACGCCTTTGGCCGCCCCTTACGTGGTGTTCGTCGCCGACAGCAAGGCAAGCGATGTGCCGCACCCTCACGCAGGCGAGGTGGATCCCGTGATTACCGGCAAGACCATTGGTGCCGGTCAGCGTGCGGAATGGGAAAAGAAGCGCAAGAAGTTTCTCGAATGCGGCCTTTGCGGCAAGGAACAGGCCTTTCCCGAAGCGCTTGCCGGGGACCTCTAGATGTGAGTTCTCACCAGGTTGTTCACTCGATCCCATTCTGAAAAGCTGAAGTTGCAAACCATCAGTGATCAGGAGAGGGACCGAATGAACATCCACAAGAATGCCCGTTTGACGCCGAAAGGTCGAGAGATATTGATCGAGGCCTTGAGCGCGGAGAACATCCTCGCGAGGTGGCAAGGCACCGCGCTGCGGTATTCTCCTTGCCAGAGGCGAAAAATCCATCCATGCAAACTGCTTTAATTTAAACCGGACACGCTCTAGCTTTCCAGCTGTCCTATTGAATACGCTTGATACTGGCGACCACCGAACGGCTGTCGAGGATATCTTCCCAGCGGCCTGAATGGCGTGCTGCCACGCGCTTGATGAATTTGTAGCCTGTCTTGTCCCAGCGGCGGATTTCATCCGACAGATTGTCGAGCACGAAATCACCGCGGTCAGTGCGCACGGTGAGCACGGCATGGCCTTCGCCATTGGGCTGCAGCACCACGGTTGCCAGCAGCGCGGAAGCTGGCCATCCCTGATCCATCAGGGTTTTGCGTTTCATCAGCACATAGTCCTCGCAATCGCCGTAATAGGTCGATTGATCCGGCAGATGCCAATATTCCTCAATGCCGTAGATTTCCTGATCGCTGCGCGGTTCGATTGCCTGATTGGAGACGGTGTTTGCCAATCGCATCTGCCGCCAGCGTTCGCGGTTCAGTTTCATCGGTTTCGATGACCAGCTTTGAATGGAGCAATCATGCCGGTTTTGCTGGCAGTATTCGTAGTGGCCGATCGGCTGGGTCGTCAGGCGCCCGGTACGCTGGAAGGGCTCGCCCGCGATTGCCGCGCCGGCCGGCTGTAGCAGCACGAACAATGCCGCAAGCAATGCCGCGAGCCGCACACGCCCGGCTGTTTTTGCCCAAACGGTTTCGCCGCCGCGCCCAAGTGCGCCGTTTCTCATGCCAGGTAAAATGCGTATCCCTCCACGCACCACTGCCCAATCCCCGCAACGGTTAACCAACCGTTAACCAAGCCGATACGCCTTGCTAAGTCAATCAAAGGCGCCGGGGATGGTTAACTGCACGGTTCTGCGTTGCAAATTTGCACTGTTTCTGCGGGTTTCTGATTTCTGCCGGATCTGCCTTTTGCCGCGCCAGAAATTGCAGGCCAACGGACAAGATGCTGCCTTTTTGCAGTGCTTGAAGGCTTGTTCCAATGAAGCTGCGCCCGCCATGGCTTCCGCCAGGTGGGGCGCCATCTTGAAAGGAAAACCCTTATGCAGGGTGCCGTGCGGTGGATGAAAAGACTGCTGTTTGTGCTCGCCGTTCTGTTTGCGCTTCCCGCGCTGTTGTCTGCGGGCTGGTGGCTTTCGCTCGAGCGGCCGGCTTCCTGGCGCCAGGCGGACTGGTCGTCTGCCGGCATGCTCCCACCGGCTGCCAATACACCGCAAGCCGTCATCCATGTCATGGCAGCGCGTACCGGCGGGCTGAAGGGAGCCCTTTCGACCCATAGCTGGATTGTCACCAAACGGGCCGGCGCAGCATCCTATGACCGCTATGACAAGGTTGGCTGGGGCAATCCCGTCCGGCGCAACGCCTATGCAGCCGATGCACGCTGGTATTCCAACACGCCCTTCATCGTCAAAACCATACGCGGTGAAAGGGCGGCACGGCTTATCCCGCGCGTCGAAGCAGCGATTGCTGCGTATCCGCATTCGGCCCGTGGGGGATACCGCATCTGGCCGGGCCCCAATTCCAATTCCTTTGTTGCCCATGTTCTGCGCCAGGTGCCCAAACTGGACGTCACGCTGCCATCGACGGCGGTCGGGCGCGATTACCTTGCCGATGGCAGCCGCTGGGGCCGTTTCTGGCATGTGGATGGCGATGGCCAGGACGCCAAACTCAGCCTGGCGGGGTTCGCCGGTGTATCCGTCGGCCTGCGCAGCGGCCTGGAAGTCCACTTCCTTGGCCTGGTTGCCGGCGTGGACATCCGCCGCCCGGCGGTCAAGCTGCCCGGCTTCGGCCGGCTGGATTTGACCACCACGGCGCTGGCGGACGATTGAAGACCGATTGTGCAGTTAATTGATTCGCCGTGGTTTTCTACATAAAGTTTGATATCAAACTAAATTTGACACGCCTTTCAGATTTATAATTTGATATCAAACTAAATCCTGGTATAGTGCTGGCTGTTCCTGCCGGACGAGGTGTTTCATGCGCACCAGCGAAGCCGAAGCCCTGTATCGTTTCTACCGATCTGCTGATCAGGCGGCCCGCTTGATGCGGCTGTCTGCCGACAGGCTGTTGCCGGACGGGCTGAGTCTTGCGCAGTTCGAATTGCTGGATCTGCTGGTCAGCCATTCCCATCCACCTGAAGAAGATGAACAGGATTCAGAAGGGCTTGCGCCGGCGGAAGCGGCCCGGAAACTCGGCCTGACAAGGGGGTCGCTCACCAGCCTGCTCAACCAGCTTGTTGCGCGCAAGCTGGCGGTCACCCGCGCAGCGCCCCGTGACCGGCGCTCAAAACGCATCATGGTCACCGCCAGGGGCAGGGCGCTTCACCGCGATGCCATGATCGGGCTTTCCGGCTTTACCAGCGCGATGCTGACGGTCTTTTCCCGGGACCGGTTTTCTGCGGTGCAGGAATTGCTGGATGAGTTTATCCGCTGGCTTGAAACCGAAGGCCGTTTGCAAAGCGGGGCGGGCCGGTCACAATAATGGCTGCCGCACGCTGATTCTTTCCACACATACCGGAGAATGCCCATGCAATACCGCCCGCTTGGGAACACCGACACGCTGGTTTCCCGGCTATGCCTGGGCACCATGACCTGGGGTTCGCAAAACAGCGAGGCCGAGGCCCATGAACAGCTTGATTATGCCGTCGGCGAGGGGGTGAATTTCCTCGACACGGCAGAAATGTATCCCACCACCCCGCGCCGGGCCGAAACCACGGGCCTGACGGAGGAGATCATTGGCACCTGGCTGCAGCGCCGGACCGACCGAGACAAGCTGGTGGTGGCGACCAAGGTGACAGGGGAAGGAAACCGGGACATCCGCGGCGGTGCGCGCGTTACCGGCGCCATTGTGCGTGAAGCGCTTGAAGCCAGCCTTGTCAGGCTCAGAACCGGTCACATCGATCTTTACCAGCTGCACTGGCCCAATCGCGGCTCCTACCACTTCCGCAAGAACTGGAATTATGATCCGTCCGGGCAGGACCGCGGCGACATTGAAGGTGAGATCGCCGACATTCTGGGCGAGGTGGCAAAGCTGCAGGCGGAAGGCAAGCTGAAACACTTCGGCCTGTCCAACGAGAGCGCCTGGGGAACCCGCAAATGGGTTGAGGCTTCCGAGCGCTTTGATCTTCCCCGTGTCGTCTCGATCCAGAACGAGTATTCCCTGATCTGCCGGCTTTTCGATCTCGATCTTGCCGAAGTGGCGGTTCGCGATGACGTGGGTTTGCTGGCTTTTTCACCGCTGGCCGCCGGGGCTCTTTCCGGCAAGTATCTGGATGGCGGCATCCCGCCGGGCTCGCGCCGTTCCATCCAGCCAAACCTCAACGGGCGCTATACCGATCGCAGCGAAACCGCCATTGCCCGCTACGCCGAAGTGGCTGAAAAGAACGGCTTGCCCCTGGCGCAGATGGCACTTGCCTTCTGTCTGACCCGCCCTTTCATGACCTCCGTCATCATTGGCGCAACCTCCATGGATCAGCTCAGGACAAACATTGCCGCCAAGGATATCACCCTATCAGATGCGGTGATGGCGGATATCCAGGCAGCCCATCGCGAACATCCGATGCCCATTTAGGCTCGTTGCAGGGCTGATATTGGGCCGATACAGGCTGATGCCCCCGATTGCAGCGCGGCAGGAGATCGCAGCGCTGCAAGAAGTGTGTTCGAACAGGGGCTGGCAGGCGAAGAAGCCATGGACCCTGCCAGCTTCCCTTTCTATACTCACCGCCTGCCATCAAAGCGCCGTCCGGGGGGAAGCGCTGGCGCAGGACAAGGGAGGCGGCGTGAAGAGACTTCAGCGCCTGTTGCGCAGACCTGTACTGGTACAGGGCGTGTTGTTTTGCCTGTTGCTGGCGCTGTCGGCGGCAGCGTTCTGGCTTGCCACATCCCGTGCCACACGGCTTGCTGAAACCGGTATCCGCAACAGCGCCGAAGACACCCTTCGCCTTCAGGCCGAAGCCATTGTCAGCCAGCTCGACAAACATCGTTTCGTGCCGGCAGTACTGGCAAAACGCCGGGAAATCATCAGCCTGGCCTCTCTCAACCCCGCGCTTCCGCAGGATCCCGGCCTGAAATCCGTATTGGAAGACACGACCTGGCTTTCCGGCAGCCTGGACATTGCGGTTGCTTCTCCCGACGGCCGCATTCTCGCCGGGGTAACGGGACTGGTGACGGAGACAATTGCCGATTTGCGCGGATTGCGCATCCCGTCCGCCCAGGGCCGGCTGGGCCGTTCCTCGGTCAAACTGGCCAACGGTAAACGCGCCTATGGCTTTTCATCCTCCATACGCATTGCAAACCGCCATGCCGGTTCGGTGATCGTGCTGGCCCCCGTGGAGGCCATCGAGCGGTCCTGGACACTTTCTGGCAAACCGGTTTTTGCCACCGACAACCGTCTGGAAGTGGTAGCGCGCGATTTGCAGGCCAGCCAGCTTGCTTCCGACGATGAATTGATGACCTTGCTGGCGCCGGCAAGCCTTGCGGGTCGCATCGAGCGGGCAGGCGAGCGCTATGCACTCTTCACACGGCCCATCAATCCCGTCGGCTGGCGGTTGCATGTGCTGGAAAACCTGCGCCCCATCGGCGAAGCCTGGAACCAGGCGGCACTGATCAGCCTGCTGGGATCTGCACTGCTGGTTGTCGCCTCCATGTGGCTGGCAAACCGCTGGCTCACCCGCAGCCGTCAGGCCCGGATGGAGCGGGCCAATGCAATCCGCCTTGAGCGCACGGTGCGAGAGCGTACCCGGGAACTCTCACGGGCAAACGAACGCCTCCGCCAGACTCAGCGGGAACTCGTCCAGGCCGGCAAACTGGCCGGTCTTGGCCAGATGTCGGCAGCCCTGAGCCACGAATTCAACCAGCCGCTGGCCGCAATAAGGTCCTATGCGGACAATGCCGCGCAATATCTGCAGCGCGGGCGCACCGGGGAGGCGGAAGACAACATAACCCGCATTGCCGCGCTGACCGCCCGCATGGCCGCCATCAGCAAGGACCTGCAGAATTTTGCCCGCCGCCCCCAGGAGCGGACCAGTGCCGTTGATCTTCGCGAGGTTGTTGACGGGGCGCTGGAACTGGTTGCCGGCCGGGTGGCTGAAAGCGGGGTGACGGTAAAAACGGAACTTCCCGGCCAGCCCTTGCTGGTGCGCGCGGGCGTGAACCGCCTGCAGCAGGTGGTGATCAACCTGTTGACCAACGCACTTGATGCCATGGCGCAATCTGCGGGCAAACCGGCGCAGGACCAGACAAGGAAGCCAAGCCACGCCAGGCGAACCGCGCCGGATTTGAAAATCACCGCATCGAGCCAGCGCAACAAGGTGATATTGAAGATACGCGATTGCGGCCCCGGCTTCAGCAAGGATGTTGCCGAAAAGATGTTCGATCCCTTCTATACGACAAAGGGCGTCAATGAGGGTCTCGGCCTCGGCCTTTCAATTTCCTACAACATCATCCGGGATTTTGCTGGCAAGCTGATGGCAAGGAATCATCCCGCGGGCGGTGCGGAATTTATCATCGAACTGGAACCCTGGCGGGAAGAGGAAACGCCATTGGAGCCACGCGATAACGTCCGCTCCGGCGGGCAGGATACGGTAGCGGCCCAATGACCACAGCAACCGTCATTTCCGGGAAATCCGGTGAAGCTGGAGCAAAGACACTCCGCTCAACTGCGGAAGGCCGTTTTCTGTTCCTCGATGATGAAGAGGATATCCGCATCTCGACCCGTCAGGCCTTCGATCTCGATGGTCTCGACCTGGAGTGTTTCGACCATGCCGAAAACATGCTGGCCGAGATATCGGCCGGGTTTTCCGGCGTCGTGATCACCGACATTCGCATGCCGGGCATGGACGGGATTTCACTGCTTGGCAAGGTTCAGGAGATCGATCCCGACCTGCCGGTCATTCTGGTCACCGGTCATGGCGACATCCAGCTTGCGGTGGAGGCAATGCGCCGCGGCGCCTATGACTTCATCGAAAAGCCGTTTACCGCCGCCCATCTGATAGAAGTGGCCAGAAAGGCGCTGGAAAAACGCGCCTTGACACTGGAAGTTCGCCGGCTTCGCTCCGGGGCGCAGGGGATTGATGAGCTTGAAGCCACCTTGCCCGGCCGCTCCGAGGTCATGCGGGAAACCCGCAAGCAGATCCGCGCAGCAGCCCAGGCCGGCATGGACCTGCTGATCGTTGGGGAGACCGGCACCGGCAAGGACATTACCGCCCGTGCCATCCACGGCTTGAGCGAACGGGCCGAAAAACCCTTTGTCTCCATCAATTGCGGCGCGATTCCCTCCGGTCACTTCGAAAGTGAGTTGTTTGGCCATGAAGTGGGCGCTTTTCCCGGCGCCCTGCGCGCCCGTTACGGCCGGCTGGAACATGGCCGGGGCGGGACCATCTTTCTCGATGAGGTCGAGAGCATGCCTTTCGGTCTGCAGATCAAGTTTCTGCAAGTTCTTCAGGACCGCTCCATCAGCCGGCTGGGCAGCAATGAGACGATCGGCCTCGATGTCCGCTTTATCGCCGCCTCCAAGGTTGATCTGGAGCAGGAAGTTGCCGCCGGCCGTTTTCGCCAGGACCTGCTGTTCCGCCTCAACACGATGACCATCCGCCTGCCGGAGCTGGCATTGCGCCCTGGCGACATTCCGCTGCTGTTTTCAGACCTTGTGTACCAGGCAGCAAGCCGTCACCGGCTGGAGACGCGCCCCGTTCCGCCAACCCTGCTTGCAGAACTGTCGGCCAGGGCCTGGCCCGGCAATGTGCGCGAATTGAAGAATGCAGCCGAGCGGTTTGCGCTTGGTTTGGATCTTTTTGGCGAAGGAACAGCACCCGCCGAAGAATCGTCCGGCAGCACGCTGTCAGAACAAATGGCCAGCCACGAGCGCAGGCTGATCGCCTCCAGCCTTGCCGCCCATGGCGGCAGCCTCAAGCCCGTTTACGAGGCGCTCGGCATCTCCCGCAAATCGCTCTACGAAAAGATGCAGCGCCATGGCCTGTCGCGGGAGGACTTTCTCGACAGGCAGTCAAAAAACCACCCCTCCCGGTGAGGGCCGCAACGCCCTTTTACCATCCGTCTTTAGCGGCTTCCCAGGCCCAACGGGTGGGAAACCACACATGCAGAACGGGTGATGTTACCGATTCTACCCATTTTGCCGGTGTGCACCCCGATTGGTCACATTTGCGGTCTAACCGTTCTTGACGGGCGGCAGGGGCTTGGGCTCTTTGCCGCCAACCTGGGCCATCGGGGCCTGGAGGACATTCTTTTAACGGGAGGTATATCCATGAAGTTCCTCAAAACCTTTGCTGTCGCTGCCGGTCTGCTGACCACAACCGCCTTTGGCGCTGCAGCCGATTGCGATGATGGCGAAATGGTCATCAAGTTCAGCCACGTGGTTGCCGCTACCGGCCACCCGAAAGGCAATGCTGCCACTGCCATTGCCGAGCGCATCAACTCCGAGATGAACGGCAAGGCCTGCATGGAGGTTTTCCCGACCTCCACGCTTTATGATGACGACAAGGTGATGGAAGCGCTGCTTCTCGGCGATGTTCAGATTGCTGCGCCCTCGCTGTCCAAGTTCGAGGCCTATACCAAGAAGTACCGTCTTTTCGACCTTCCCTTCCTGTTTTCCTCGATGAAGGCCGTCGACGCCTTTACCCAGGGTGAAAAAGGCCAGGAACTGCTCAACGCCATTTCCGACAAGGGGTATGTGGGCCTTGGCTACATCTATAACGGCCTCAAGCACTTCTCGGCGAAAAAGCCGCTTATCCTGCCGACCGACGCTGCGGGGCTGAAATTCCGTGTTCAGACCTCCGATGTCGCCGTCGCCATGATCGAGGCATTGGGCGCTTCTGCCCAGAAACTGGCCTTCAAGGAGGTCTATGGCGCGCTTCAGACCGGCGTTGTGGACGGTCAGGAAAACACCTGGTCCAACATCTACAAGCAGAAGTTCTTCGAGGTTCAGGACGGTGTGACGGAAACCAATCACCAGTTGCTGACCTATCTGGCGGTCACTTCCAAAGAGTGGCTCGACAGCCTGGATGAGGACGTGCGCACCCAGTTCATGACCATCTTCACTGAAGAAGTGAACAAGGCCAACGCAAATGCGACGGCGGTCAATGAGGAGGCCAAGCAGGGCATTCTTGCAGCCGGCGGTGTGATCCGCGAACTGACGGCCGAGCAGCGCCAGGCATGGGTTGATGTCATGAAACCGGTCTGGGCGAAATTCGAAGACGACATCGGCAAGGACGTCATCGAGGCAGCGGTTGCGGCCAACGCTTCCAACTGACCCAAATACCGGGAGCGGGCGCTCTTTGCCCGCTCCCTTTCTGCTTCGCATCCTTTAAGAGGGCATGCCCCGTGCCGCGATGGTTTGTCATCGCGCTGTAAACGGCGGCGGAGCTTTGCTATAATCACGATTGTTCTGTTTATGAGTCCGTGTTCATGAGCCCATGACCTGGACTGAAAAACGGCGCGCTGCTTGCCTGGAGGAGGAAAGAGCGGCGCTGTAGGGGTAAAGGCGCGGCCAAATGCGGCCAGAATCGGCCAGAATCGACCAGAATCGGGGAGGGGATCATGAGCCAGTATTGGCCTTATCTAGGAATGGCGATCATCATTGGTTTGCTGTGGCTGTGGGAACGGCGCAGCCCCGATATGGTGAACCGCTTTGAGGAAAACGCCATTGCCGTCCTGCTGGCGCTCATCACCCTTGTATCCTTTGTGCAGGTTATCGCCCGCTACGGTTTTAACACCGGCTGGGGCGGCGCGCTCGAATTCACCCGCATTCTGTTTGCCTGGATGATCCTTTTCGGCATGAGCTATGCCGTCAAGATCGGCTCCCATCTGGGCGTCGATGCCTTCATCCGGCTGCTGCCCAAGCCGCTGTTTCGCGCCGTGGCGATATTCGGCGCTCTGTGCGCGGTGCTCTATGCAGCCATGCTCATTTCCGCCACCTGGCTTGAGTTTTTCGGCGCTTCCTCAAAGGGCGGCGCTGTCGATTACTGGTCAAAGATGTTCAAGCTCGGCATCGGCCTTGATGATCTGCGCTATCCCGAATGGGTGCAGAACGCGCTCGGGGTTCAGGAGCGTGTGCAGCGCTGGATTGCCTATCTCATTCTTCCGGTGGGTTTGGCCCTGTTCGGCTTCAGGGCGCTGCAGGCCATGGGGGAAATATGGCGCGGAGAGCGCGAACTGGTCATTGCCGGGCACGAGGCAGAAGAACTCGTGGCTGAAAACAAAGACGTGCTGAAGGACTGAGGGGCAGGCCATGGAAACCGGAATTCTCTTTGCACTCGTCCTGGGCCTGCTCTTTCTCGGCGTGCCGGTGGCGATATCACTGGGGCTTTCCTCGATCATCGTCATCGCGTTTTTCTCCTCCGACTCCATGTCGTCAGTGGCCTTGCAGCTCTTTACCGCCTCCCAGAACTATACGCTGCTGGCCATTCCCTTCTTCATTCTGGCCTCCGCCTTCATGTCGACCGGCGGCGTTGCCAAGCGCATCATCCGCTTTGCCATCGCCACGGTCGGTCATTTCCGCGGCGGTCTTGCCATGGCCTCGGTGCTGGCCTGCATGCTGTTTGCAGCCCTTTCCGGTTCTTCGCCTGCAACGGTGGTCGCCATCGGCACGATTGCCATCGCCGGCATGCGCCAGGTCGGCTATTCCAAGGAATTTGCCGCCGGCCTCATCGCCAATGCCGGCACGCTCGGCATTCTCATCCCCCCTTCCATCGTCATGGTGGTCTATTCGGCCGCGACCGATGTTTCCGTTGGGCGCATGTTTCTGGCCGGTGTCGTGCCGGGCATTGTTGCCGGCCTGATGCTCATGATCGCGATTTACGTGGTGGCACGGATAAAAAACCTGCCCGCCGAGCCATGGCGCGGCTTTGGCGAGATCCTGCAAGGGGGCAAGGAGGCCGGCTGGGGCCTGTTCTTGATCATTATCATCCTGGGCGGCATCTATGGGGGCGTGTTCACACCGACCGAGGCGGCCGCCGTCGCCGCCGTCTATGCCTTCTTCATTGCCTTGTTCATCTATCGTGACATGGGCCCCATGAAGGAACATGCATGGGTTTCCGACAGCGACCGGGAAGAAGCGCGCATCGGCTTCAAGTCGGTTGTCTACATGATTTCCTTCTTCTTCGTGTGGATGGTGCTCTCCTTCTTCGTAACCTCGGAGTGGGAAGGTGTGACGTTCGCGGGCAGGGCGCTGTGGGGCGGCGCGATCGCCCTTGCTTCCGGCATCGCCTATGCGATCTGGCGCGGCGGTGCCGCCGGGCGCATTCCGGCGATGTGGGCAGCCAGCCTGCCGGTGTTCGGGCGGAATTTCGCCCTGATGACCCGCAATTTCTTTCCCGCGATGTTCAACGAGGACACCCGCAAGGTCATGGTCGATGCTTCCAAAACGACGATCATGCTGATGTTCATCATCGTCAACGCGCTGATTTTCGCCCATGTGCTGACGTCCGAACGCATTCCCCAGGCAATCACCGCCGTCATGCTGGATTACGGCTTTACCTGGTTCACCTTCCTGATCGCCGTCAACATCCTGCTGTTGATCGGCGGCCAGTTCATGGAACCTTCGGGCCTGCTGCTGATCGTGGCGCCGGTGGTCTTTCCCATCGCCATGGAACTGGGCGTTGATCCCGTCCATCTGGGCATCATCATGGTGGTCAACATGGAAATCGGCATGATCACCCCGCCGATCGGGCTAAACCTGTTCGTCACCTCGGGCATAACGGGGATGAGTCTGGTTCGCGTCGTCAAGGCGGCACTGCCCTTTGTGGCGGTGCTGTTCGCCTTCCTGATCCTCGTTACCTATGTGGAAGTGCTGTCGACCTGGCTGCCCTACAGCCTGATGGGCCCGGAAATCGTGACGCGGTAGTCCTGCCTGCGGTGAGGGATACAGACAAATTGAAAACGGGCAGAATCAGGCGCCAAAACACCGGCTTGCGTCGGCTGAATGGTCCGCAGATGGGACTGAAACACCGCCCGGGCAGCAATAGACCGCCCATTTTGAATCAGCGCCACTGCCGTTGATTCTCACCTGGAAGCGATGAAATGCGGGGTTTTCCGGTTTCTTAACCGTGTTTTGCCCGCAAATTGGGCCGGCGCTCCCCTGTTTCGTGTCATTTCTGCAACAGCGCTCCCTAAAGCAGTATGCGCAGGCCCGATTCCGTCAATTCCCGATTGCGTGTTCGGCCAGTGTCGTTATTTTCCAAACTCGGAAAAGGCGCAAAGCCCAATCCTTTGGTTCAGGGGCTGGTTATCCCATTTCACTAGTGATGTGACAATCAGCTCGTTTAATGAAGTTTTTGACTGGAGGTCAGAACAATGAAAATCAAGAGCCTACTTCTTGGTTCTGCAGCTGCCATGGTAGCTGTTACCGGCGCCAAGGCAGCCGACGCAATCGTCGTCGAGCCTGAGCCGGTAGAATATGTCCGCGTCTGCGACATGTATGGCGCCGGCTATTTCTACATCCCGGGCGACGCCAACGAAACCTGCATCCGCTTTGGCGGCTATGTACAGGCTGAATACTGGGTCAACCACGACCACGACGAAGATGAAATCTCCGATCACAATGGTCGTGTCCGCACCCGTTTCCAGGTGGAAGCCAAGAACGAAACCCAGTACGGCACGCTTTCCTCGCGCATCTGGTTCATCAACCAGAAAGTGGACGAAGACGATCCGCACGATGACTTCTCCACTTCGGAAGGTTTCGGCGCGACCGACACCCAGTGGTGGCGTGCAACGTTCAGCCTGGCCGGTTTCCGCGTTGGTTATGACGCTACGGACGGCACGATCTGGAACACCTATGGCGGCTACGGCTTCTATACGGCTGTGAACTCCGGTTCCTACGGCTTCCAGACCGGCATGTTCGTCGAATACAATGGCTCGTTCGGCGACAACTTCAACTACGGTATCGGTGTTGTCGATGCTGCTGCATCCGGTGCTCCGGGTCAGCCTGACCTGATGGCCGGTATGTCCACTTCCATGGGCACGCTTTCTGTTGGTGCAGCGGTTGTCTATGACTCCTCAGAGAGCGCCTGGGCCTACCGTGTCCGCGGCGATCTGGACCTGTCCAGCTTCATGCCGGGCGGCAGCCTTGGCGGCTGGTGGCGTGCAGACCATGGCGACACCGACTATGTGAAGGGTCACCAGTGGGGCGTAACTGCCAAGATGAACCTGGTGGACAATGTTCAGCTTTTCGCCGGTTATTCAGACTATCAGTCTGAAACCAATGCTGATGTTGCTCGCTGGACCGCTGGCCTGAAGTGGGATATCGCACCTGGCCTGTGGGTCATCGTCGAGCATGCCAAGACGCTGACGGAAAAAGGCACTACCACGTCGGCTAACAACTTCGCGATAAATCCCACCACCGGTGCCCTCGAAAACACTGGGGGCGTAACCAGCCAAACCGGCGGTGCTTCAGGTGTTACTTGGATCCGCATGCGCCGTTCGTTCTGATCGGCTGATTGGAACATCTTCAGTCCGGGCTTAGTAATAATCCTTAGCCCGGCCTGAAAACCAAGCTTCCATTCGCCCGAATGGATCATGCAGGAGGTGCCCGTCTTTATTGCCGGGTGCCTCTTTTTGTTTTTAATCGCGATATACTGCAATATTTGATTGATATTTTTGCATCTTGCGGTTGATAATTATTAATAAATAATTTGTTACTTGCCTTTTTCTGTCTTGATAATATTCTCTTCTCGCCTGCAGGTGTGCTGAAGGGTGCGGGTGAACGCTGTTTCCTGCGATCCCTTGAAAGGCACACCTAGTTGCAACACGCACCCAAGCCGTCTTCTCGTACCTGCTTTCTTTGGCACCATTCACAGGTTTCTGTGCTGTGCCACGACAGGCAGAGCCTTCGCCTACACCCAAGAGAACCGGTTGACTGCTTTGCTGCTTGCAACTCTGACAATGCTCCCACTATTGAGAACCTTGCATCTCTCTCAACTCCAGTTAGAAGAGCGCGATCACGTCCAAAGCAGCTGTCATTTTTCTTACTTTTTTACTCTCACAAATATCTGCTTATAGGCGTTCTTCCTTTCATTCTCCGAATACTGATTATTCATTTTCAAAATAACGCAAGACAAACAGTGTTTTTTTATACTAAGATTTACTCGCATGATCTTTTTGGGGTGTGGGTATGAACAGTATATTCCCGCAAGGGGATGGGTGCGCGCCGCGTCGGGCCGTATCCATTGTTTCCCTGTGGAACCGGTATGGCGATCTGCTTTGGGAACCGGGAAAGCACAAGGAAACCAATCGCGCTTATGTTTATGAAATACAGGCCATTGCCGACCGGTATGGCATCGAACACTTTGACAACAGCCTGATCGATGCCCTGCGGGCGGCATGCCGCAAGCGCGGCAACAAGAACAGTACGATCAACCGGAAGCTTGCCTGTCTGGGCAAGCTGCTGCGCAAGCATCATCGCGATGGCCATCTCGACCGGCTGCCCGATTTGAGCAAATATCCCGAGCGCAATGGGCGTATCCGGTTTCTCTCCTCTCAGGAAGAGAGGGCCCTGTTCGACTGTCTCGACTTCTTCGATCCCCACCATGGCAATCTTGCCCGCTTCCTCGTCAATACCGGTGCACGGGTTGGTGAGGCACTGGGGCTCAAATGGAGCGATGTGGACGCGCACAACGCCACGTTCTGGGAGACGAAAGCCAACACCCCCAGAACCGTTCCGCTCACACGGGCCGCCATTGCCGTGCTCGTCGCCGAAAGAGGAAAACGGCCGATTGGCCCCTTTGCCGATATTCGATACCCGAATTTCAGGGCCAACTGGCTGAAGGCAAAAAAGAGGGCAGGACTTCAACAGGATCCGCAGATCGTGCCGCATATCCTGCGCCACACCTGCGCTTCACGGCTGGCGCAAAACGGCGTCGACATCAAGCGGATACAGGAGTTTCTGGGGCACCGCACGCTTGCCATGACCATGCGCTATGCCCATCTGGCGCCAAAGCACCTTCAGGTCTGTGCCCAAACCCTGGATGAAATAAACGAACAGCATCTGGCTGAGGATAATGGCAAGGCCAAAGGCCGCTACACAGCGGCAGCAACCGAAGCGGCGCCATAAAGCCACCGTAGGAAGAACAGATGCTGAAAGACACAAAAAGGGCCCGATCCGAAGACCGGGCCCTGATTTTTACGCTTGTCCAATCAGAGGATTAGAACGAGCGGCGCATGCGAACCCATGTGGTGCCAGAGGCTTCGGAGACTTCCGGAAGGCTCTTCGTGTGTTCCACGATTGCCCACAGGCCGGGTGCGATGTCCCATTTGACACCGGCAGTCCAAATTGCGCCATCTTCATTAATTTCAGACTGATAGCTGGAGTAACCGGCGAAGAGCTGCAGGTTGTCCACCAGGTTCATCTTGGCGGTAACACCCCACTGGTGACCCTTCACATAGTCGGTGTCGTTGTCGTCTGCACGCCACCAGGCACCAAAGCCGCCGCCGGGAACGAAGCTCGACAGATCCACGTCACCACGGACGCGGTAAGCCCAGGCGCTCTCGGAAGAGTCATAGACAACCGCTGCACCAAGAGACAGGCTGCCCATGGAAGTGGACATACCGGCCATCAGGTCAGGCTGACCCGGAGCACCGGAAGCGCCAGCATCAACTACACCGATACCGTAGTTGAAGTTGTCGCCGAACGAGCCATTGTATTCGATGAACATGGCGGTCTGGAAGCCGTAGGCACCAGAGTTCACAGCCGTATAGAAGCCGTAGCCGCCATAGGTGTTCCAGATCGTGCCGTCCGTAGCATCATAACCAACGCGGAAACCGGCCAGGCTGAACGTTGCACGCCACCACTGCGAGTCGGCCGCGCTGAAACCTTCCGAAGTGGAGAAGTCATCGTGCGGGTCATCCGAGTCGCTCACATTGTTGATGAACCAGATGCGCGAAGAAAGCGTACCGTACTGGGTTTCGTTCTTGGCTTCCACCTGGAAACGGGTGCGGACACGACCACTGTGATCGGAAACGTCATCATCGTCGTGATCGTGGTTGACCCAGTATTCAGCCTGCACATAGCCGCCAAAGCGGATGCAGGTTTCGTTGGCGTCGCCCGGGATGTAGAAATAGCCGGCGCCATACATGTCGCAGACGCGGACATATTCTACCGGCTCAGGCTCGACGACGATTGCGTCGGCTGCCTTGGCGCCGGTAACAGCTACCATGGCAGCTGCAGAACCAAGAAGTAGGCTCTTGATTTTCATTGTTCTGACCTCCAGTCAGATTACGGACCGGAGCAGGCAGCTGGCGCATTGGTGGAGGCCGCGATGGGGCAAGGCGAACTGACCGGTGGAGGGATTGGACCAGCCAGCCGGTCAAACCCGTGGCTGCAGATCCGCAAACGCGTAGTGAAAGCGCTGCAGCACAGTTGGTTTTGCCGTTAATGCCGATGCTACGGTGTGTACCCAGCCAGCCAGCGCAGGGTTGAGAGCGCGAATTGGGCGTTCTGGCCGGCGTCCGGGTGGGCAAGCCCGAACGGTTCGCCGTCATCAATGCGCTGGGCGGTAAAACCGCCCGCTTCGCCGAATATGGCAACCCGGCCCTTGCCGAACACCATCGCCATGCCCTGGGACAGCCCCCCGGCATCGATACGGGGCGCTGAATAGAACTCATCGGTCAGGCGAAAGGTCAGGATGGCCTCGAATTCCCGGGGAATCTGCAACAGGTTGACCGCGCCTTCGGGGGGATGATGGCCTGGCCGCCGAAGGCGTAAAAATGCTCGATAGGGCCGATCCCAGCGCGCCATCGACAATTGGATGGCGGTTCAGCTTTCCTTGTCCGTACCCATCCGGCGAGCGGTGAAAGTCGATATGGACATGCAAGTCCGCGCTGATGGAATCCTTGCGCAGCGCATGGCCGGTCATGTAGATGGCGCCGAAACGGCTTGCCAGTTCAATGGTGCCGCCGGCAAAGGGGGAATGGTCGGCCAGCAGCAACAGCGATCCCCCTTTTTCCACCCAGGAAACGATCAGATCCAGTTCCCCCTCGCTGTAGATGGAAGGAACGTCCATCGTCGAAAAGCGCCGGTAATCGCCTGCCCCCGACCGGGCATAGGCATTGACGATGGCCAGGATATCCGTTTCAGCCAGGATTTCCGCCGTCAGCGGTGCATCGAGCCAGCGAACCTGAAAGCCATCGGTTTCAGCCAGCGCCTTGAACGGCTCGAAGGAGCCGCGCTGCAGATAGGGGCTGACATGGCGGTGAATGACGATCCTTGGGCCGGACTGGGCAGCATAGGCCGGATTTTCATTCTCATAGGCATAGCCGGTCACTGCCGTCTGGCGGTCGCCCGTGGCGCCGGCGGGCAGTATGGCCGCCACCAGCGCCCAAAGCATTGCCAGCAGTGCGGCGAGGCATGGTCCGGTGAACCGCTTCATTCACCGCTCTCCAGCCCCTTCAGCGCTTCTTCATATCGCGGGATGCTGTCGCCAAGGGCTTGAATCAGCGGGCCGGCCTGGCGTTCGAACCGCCGCCACTTTCCCATGGCCGAACTGTAGACGGGCTGGCGTACCTGCCATGCAGACAGCGTTTTGACCGATTTTTGCGATTCCTCGCGCGCCAGCACCCCGTCTTCCCAGTCAAGGCCGGCATATTCGATCATGCCGCGGGCGCACAGTTCGGTATTGCTCACCACGTCCTCGTAGTAGACATGGTGGATCTTGTCCGCAAACAGGCCGTCCCAGTAAGCCATCAATTCCAGATAATGCCGGTAGTAGCGCCCCAGCACTTCAAGATCCGTCTTGTAATGGTTGTGGGCCGGCGTCATGCCGTTGGTGAAGATCGACATGCAGGTATCGGCGGGATGCCGCCTGCAGTGAATGATCTTCGCATTGGGAAAAAGCAGCAGGATAAGCCCGATATTCATGAAATTATGTGGCAGTTTGTCGGTAAACCGCCGGGCCGCGCCGGCTATCTGGCGCGCACCGGACAGATAGCCGATGGCCATCTTTGTGACATCTGCCCGCGTCAGCGCCATCACCTTGTTCATGTATTCCGTTGCCGGCAGGTGCAGGGCGCCAAGCCGGCCGGAAATGTCATCCATCATCGGCATCTCGCCGCCCGGTGCCACGGAGGAATGGGCCGCGACCAGGCTTTCGACCAGGGTGGTGCCGGAGCGTGGCATGCCGACGATGAAGATCGGCCTTGCCTGGGAATCGCCCCATTTTGCCCGCGGCTCCAGAAACGCCCTGGTGAATGTCCTGCGGTTGTTCTCGAAGTTGCGCTCGATGGGGATCGGGTTTGCCGGTTTTCCGATTTCATTGGCCGCTAGGTAGCGCTCGAACGCCCTGTCGTGTTCGCCTGCATCTTCCAGCGCCTTGGCCGCCCCGAAATAGAGCGCCGCGATCTGATAGGGGGGAGCCTTGGTTTCGGCGGCGATCGCTGCGTCCACCTGCGCCAGATAGGCGGGGACTTCCTCAGGCTCGAACCGGTGAATGTTTGAAATTCCGTAAATCGCCAGGGGATGCGTCGGCCGCATTTCGAGCGTCTTGCGGTAACATGCGAGCGCCGTGTCGTGATTGCCCATATAGGTGTGGCAATTGCCGATCTGAAACACCAGTTCCGCATCGTTCGGCGTGATTTCAAGCGCCCGCTCAAAAGCCTTTATCGCGCCTTCCGCATCGCCGCTGTTTTCCAGGATCTGTCCGCGCAACTGCCAGCCGGGCGCATTGGCCGGCTGCAATTCCACCGCCTTGCCCGAATACAATTTGGCCTGCTTGAAATCCCGCATCTCAGCGTTCAGCTTGGCAAGCCAGATCAGCAGGTTCGCGTCGCCCTTGCGATGCGGCAGGACTTTCTGCAGGTAGCCGATGGCCTGCGGCCACTCCCGGTTTGCCTGGTGAATGGAAGCAGCACTCAACAGCGCATCGAGATTTTTCCGGTCGCGTTTGAGCGCGGCCTGTATCTGTCCCATAGCGGACATGCGCTGCATGGGGTTCATGCTGGCAGCTTGCGGCGGGCTGATCATTCCCCGCTTTCCTCCGCCAGGGCTTTAAGCGACGTGTCGTACTCGGCCACCTGGTCGCCGATAACGTCGATCAGCGGCTGCAATTGTCTTTCATAGTGCCGCCAGCGGCCGCTGGAGGAGGTGTAGACCGGCTGGCGCACCTGCCAGGCCGAAAGCGTCTTGACCGAGCGCTGGGAGCCTTCCCGCTCCATCACGCCATCTTCCCATTCAAGCCCCAGATAGCCGATCATCTTGCGTGCAACGAACTCCGTGTTGACGACAAGGTCTTCGTAATAAACGTCGAAAATGGCGCCCGGGAACAGCTCATGCCAGTGCCGCATCAAATTGCGATACTGGATGTAGTAAAGGCCCAGGGTTTTCAAATCCGCCTTGTACTGATGGTGGAAGGGGCGCATCGAGTTGGAATAGAGCGATACGGCATTGTCGAGCGGGTTGCGCATGCAATGAATGATCTTGGCGTTGGGAAACAGCAGCTTGATCAGGCCGATGCGAACGAAATTATGCGGCATCTTGTCGGTAAAATGCGGTGTGGAGCCGGCCACGATCTTGGTCATCTCCAGATAATGTTCGGCCAGTTCCCGGCTTTTGGCGGGGGTGATTTCTTCCAGGCGGCGCACAAACAATGCCTGGTCAGCGGTCTGAATGCCGAGCGGTTTGGCAATTCCGCCCATATAGGATTGTTCATCGCCGGCGGTTATTTTCGAATGCGCACCGCAAATGCTCTCCGTCAGCGTGGTGCCCGAGCGGGGCAATCCCAGAATGAAAACCGGTCGATCGGTTTCAAGGCCAAAGCCCGCCCCGTGCCGGCTGGAAAAAAATTCACGGGTAAAACCGGCCCTGGCATTGGCGATTTCACTGAAGGCACGGCTGCTGTTCTTGGCCATGCGCAATTCGTTCGCCTGCTGGAAAAACTCGAACGCTTTTTCATATTCCCCGCAATCCTGGAAAACCTTGCCTGCGCCATACAAAACGGAAGCCTTGTGGTTGGGCAGGGTCTGGCGCTCCAGCGACGTCATCAGTTGCGGCTCCAGCGCCTCGGCTTCCTCCCTTGTGAATTTGTGATTGTTGCACCGCCGGTACAGCGCCTCCGCATCATATGGGTCGATTTCCATGATGCGTTCATAGGTTTCATCGGCCAGCGCCATCTTGCCGGCGCTCTTGTAGCTTTCGGCGAGCTGATTGAGAATCGTCAGATGGCCGGGCATGAACTTCAGCGCCCGTTCCAGCACATCGACGGATTTGTCGGCCGCCCCCATTTTCAGCAGCACATCGGAATAGATCATGAATGCATCGGGGTCTCTGGGTGCGACATCCAGCAATTTGCGCGCATATTTTCTCGCCTGCACAAGTTCCAGCGGCTTGGAAAAGGCTTCCACTGTACGCTTGAGAATTTCCGGGTCGTTCTTGCGGAAACTGAGCGCCTTTTTGTAGTGTTTCTGGGCTTCTTCCCAGCGTTCATCGGCCGCATGAAGCACGCCGATATTGCACCACAGCTCCGCGTTTTTGGGGTCGTGTTTCAACACGCCTTCCATCTGGCGCATCAATTGCAGCCGTTGTGGCGTGGACAGTTTTGCCGGATCGACATTCAACATCGAACAAATTCCGTATTGGCCGGTTTGGTATTTTCAAGGGGTCATTACAGACTAGATCATCGGATGTCCATTTGGAACCGTTTCGGTGTTACCGTTGCAAGACAACAGCGAAATCCATGATGACACCAAACAGGGCATGACAACGAGCCCTGGCACATTTTTTCAAAGCAGGAATGTGGATTACGTTACGTAATAACCCTTGATATTTGCAGTTGAATCGTGTCCGATGACAGTGCTGTGGGGAAGGAAGACACTCCGCACCTTTTGTTTGGGCAGGCAGTATTTGGATTTGCGTTGTTCTGCATCGCCAATTTGCCATCGCCCTTTTGAAACAATGTGCGGGTGGCGGTTTCCGGCAGAGGCTTTACGTGTGCTGCCTGGTTGGGTGCCACGGCTTTCTTCCTGAAATGCATGAACAGGCGTGGTTATGGCGTTGCCGCGTTTCATGCAGAACGCGAAACGGCACAGGCCATGACCTGATGCAATGGGTGAGGTGTTTCCATGTGCAACTGGAAGAAATGGATTTGGCCCGGCATTCTGGCGACGGTGCTGTTGACAGCGCTCGCCATGTTGATGCGCTCGGGCGCAATCGAGCAGGATTTGCAGGCAAAGGCCCTGGAGAGACTTTCTGCCGATCATGATTGGGCGCAGGTGGCGCTTGACGGGCGTGATCTGACCCTGCTGGGCGTTGCTCCATCTGAGGAAGCAGCCAGCCAGGCGCTGAAGATCGCCGAAGATGCATACGATGTGAGGGTTGCAACCTCACAGACCACGCTGTTGCCGGTCGCCGATCCGTTCACGCTTTCGGCAACCAAGGGGGAGGGCGGAAACATAGCGCTCTCCGGCAGCGTGCCGAGTGAACAAATCCGCAGCGCCATTGTGGAAGCAGCCAAGGCTGCAGGTTCCGGAGAGGTTGACGATCAACTCGTACTCAACCGCGGCGCATCCGACGGCTTTTCCGATCTTGCCTCTTTTGGCATTTCCCAGCTTGGCGGCTTCGTTACGGGCAAGGCGTCGCTGGTCAATTCCGATCTGTCGGTTGAAGGCGTGGCGGCAACAGCAGATGATTACGCTGCAATCACCAGCGCGCTTTCAGGCACGCTTCCCGGCGGTGGCAAGCTGGCCGCAAGCAGTGTCGTCGCCCCGGCCGTTTCCCCCTATAGGCTTGCCGTTGAAACCTCGCCTGAGGGCATGGTGCTCAGCGGTTATGTACCCGATGCGGCAAGCCGTGCAGCGCTTGTACAGGCCGCACAGGCTGTTTCGGACCAGGTTACCGACAATCTCGAACTTGCCAGCGGTGTGCCGGACGGAATTTCCTGGGCCGATGCCGGCAACTTCGCGATTTCCGCCGCCAGCCGCCTGCTGAAGGGAACCGCGGCGTTCAGCGATACGGTTTTCTCGATTGACGGCATGGCAAGGGATGCCGGAGCCAGGGGCGCAATTGAGGGAGATCTGGCTGGAGCACTGCCTGCAGGCGTATCGGTTGGATCCAGCAATATCGAACTGCCGCTGATCGATCCCTATGAGTGGCGTTTCGAAAACATGGAAGGGTCCGCCCCGGTTCTGTCCGGTTACCAGCCGGATGAGGGATTTGGGGCTGCCAATTTGGAGATGGTCACCACGGCGCTTGGCACAGCACAGCCGGTTGTCAACAACCTTGCCGTGGGCCAGGGTGCGCCGGCGGGGTTTGCAGATGCGGCAGCAGTTGCGATCCGCGCAGCAAGCAGGCTTCACAATGCCAGTGCACAGATAACGGGAACCGAAGTAACCGTTTCCGGTGAAGCCTATTCCCTGCCTGCGGCCGAGCAGGTTCGGGCGATGCTGGACACGGGCCTGCCGGAGGGCTTCACCGGCAATCATGAAATCGCCTTGCGCGATACGGCAGGCATGGCCACACTTGGGGCCGAAGAATGCCAGGCATTGCTCAGCAGCTTCCTGAAGACGAACTCGATCCGTTTTGAATCCGGCAAGGCAAACATTCAGAGCATTTCATTCGGTCTTCTGGATCGCCTGTCCTTTGCGTTGAAGCGCTGTCCCACGGCGACGGTCGAGATCGGCGGCCATACCGATGCCGATGGTTCGCAGGAAGCAAACCTGGCCCTCAGCGAAAATCGCGCCAACTCTGTGCGCTCTTATCTGGTGCGCAACGGCGTATTCATCGGCCGGCTGCAGGCCAAGGGCTATGGAGAATCCAGCCCGGTGGCCGACAACGCAACCGATGAGGGCAAGGCCCAAAACCGCCGTATCGAATTCACCGTCATCCGATAGGAAGGAAACGCCATGTGGTACCTCATCGAACAGCTTTTCCTGTTTCTTCTGATCGCATTCATCGTCGGGCTTATCGTCGGGTGGGTAACATCCGGCAAGAAGCCCGTTTAAGTGTCTGAACTGATAGGAGAAATATCATGACAATGCTCATCCTTCAGACACTGCTTCTGATGGCCATTGCCTATGTGCTGGGCTGCATATTGGGCTGCCTGCTGCACCAGTGGTTTGGCGCCGCGCCAAAGGCCGTTGATGCGTCAGCGCCAGCTGCAGCGCCGGTTGTCATTCCTGTCGCTGCCAGGGTTTCGCCTCCCGCGCCTCCGCCGCCTCCCTCACCCATGCCGGTGGCCGCAGCGCCGAAAACTGCGCCGGCAAGAAAGCGCACCGCCAAGCCAAAGGCCAAACCGAAACCGGCCGCCAAGGCGCCTGCGGCAAAAGACGATCTGAAGCGCATCAAGGGGATCGGGCGTCAAAATGAAGCCCGCCTCAACGCGATCGGCGTGTTCACCTTCGCCCAGATCGCCAAATGGAGCAAAAAGGAGCAGGCCGAGATTGGCGAGCGCCTTGCCTTTCCCGGGCGCATCGAGCGCGAAGAGTGGGTAAAGCAGGCTGCCTTGTTGGCCAAAGGCGGAGAGACCGCCTTTTCCAAGCGGGTTGCCAAGGGCGAGGTCCTGTCTTCCACCGGCAAGGCGGCAAGCAGCGATACCGGCAGCAAGCCGCCAACCATTGCAAAACCGCGCGGCGGCAAGGGCGACAACCTCACTCTTATCGACGGTGTTGGGACCGCCATCGAGAAGAAGCTGTTTGCCCTTGGCATCTACCACTTTGACCAGATCGCGAATTGGACGCAGGCCCATGAAACCTGGATTGGCAACGAACTCGGATTTCCGGGCCGCCCGCAGCGCGAAAACTGGGTAAAGGAAGCCAAAATCCTCGCATCCGGCGGCATGACGGAACATGCCAAACGGGTCGAGGAGGGCAAGGTCGGCACAAGCCGCCGTACCGGCATCAAGCGCAAGAAGTAAGCTGTAACCACTTTGCCTGGGGTCAAGCCCCTGAACATGCAGGCCATCCGGAAATCCCGGATGGTCTTTTTGCTGCAATGCCGTTTTCGCTGCGCGGTCAGTGGCCTTCATTCCTGTCGAAAAATGCGGCGATGCGTTCGGCCAGTGCCGGTTCTCCCAGATCGGGCACATGGCCAGCATCGCCAACCTCTACCCACTCCATGCGTGGATGGACTTCCGCCATCTTCCTGGCGGTCGCTTCCTCCAGCAAATCGGAGTTTTTGCCCCGGATCAGCATCAGCGGATGGTTTGCCAGTCCGGCAAACTGTGGCCACATGGTGGGCAGAGGCGAATCGAGGTCGATTTCGGCAAGTGTCTTGTTCAGGTTTGGATCGAAGTCGCGTACCAGCCCCCGCGATCCGTCTTCCTTTACGCGGAAGATCATTCGTGCATGGCGCTCCCAGTCGGCAAGGCTGCGCTTGGGAAAATCGCGCTCACCGGCCAGTTTCAGCCGCTCGGCCGCATCTGCCCAGTCTCTTGCCGTTTGGTCGCCTTCCAGGGTCTTCTTGATGCGCACCAGCCCGGCGCCGGCAATCTCCGGCCCGATATCGTTCAGCACCACAGATTGCATGATGCCAGGCCGCATGGCCGCAAGCAGCATGCAGATTAGTCCGCCGCGCGAGGTGCCGATGACGTGGGCGTGCTGAAGCCCGGCGGCCACCATGCCGTGAATCACGTCATCGGCTTCGGTCGCCGGATTGTAGTTTTGCCAGTCCGCATCGTATTGCGAACGCCCGCGTCCGCGATAATCGAGCGTCAGCACGCGCCGCGGCGTGTCTGCCTTGCCGGACAGGTGAACGGCGAGTTCGTGAAAATCGCGTGAGTTGCGCGACAGCCCGCTAAGACAGACGACTGGGAGCCTGTCTGTGTGGTGCCAGCCATACCGCCGCCCTGAGAGCTTCAGGCCATCAAATGCCGAATAGGTAAATTCCTGCCAGTGTTCCATCGCGTCCTGTACCGGTTGATCTTGTCTTGCCACTGCGCGGCAGGTTGCAATGATCCATACAGGCGTGCCAGCGCTTTTCCAAGCCGGCGCGATAAAGGCTGATCCCGGCATCGTTTGGACGTAAAACCAAAACGTCACGGAATTCACCCTGTTTGCAGCTGGCGCTTGCCGTTTGCCGGGTGCATGGGTATGGTCGCGCGGTTTTTGCAGGGGCCTTTGAACCCGCACTATCTGTTCTGCATCTTATGGAGCCAAAATCATGTTCAGGGGATCGTTTACCGCGCTCGTTACGCCGTTCGACAGCAAGGGTGAGGTGGATGAAAAGGCATTCCGCGAACTGATCGACTGGCAGATTGCCGAGGGCAGCAACGGCCTTGTGCCGGTGGGAACAACCGGTGAGTCGCCGACGCTCAGCCACGAGGAGCATGATCGTGCGGTCGCAATCTGCGTCGAGGCGGCCGCAAAGCGTGTTCCGGTCATTGCAGGTGCCGGTTCCAACAACACTGCTGAATCGGTGCGTCTTGCCAGACATGCCGAAAATGCCGGTGCCGACGGCGTACTGGTGGTTACCCCCTATTACAACAAGCCGACCCAGCGCGGGCTTTACGAACACTTCAAGACCGTTGCCGAGGCGGTCAGCCTACCGGTGATCATCTACAACATTCCGCCGCGCTCGGTGATCGACATGACGCCGGAGACGATGGGAAGACTGGCGAAGGATTTTCCCAACATTGCCGGCGTCAAGGATGCCACCGCGAAGCTTGACCGGGTCAGCGAACAGCGCATGACCTGCGGCAAGGATTTCATCCAGCTTTCGGGTGAAGATGCGACCGCGCTTGGCTTTAACGCACAGGGCGGTGTCGGCGCCATCTCGGTGACGGCCAATGTTGCGCCGCGCATGTGCGCCGAATTCCAGCAGGCAACGCTTGCCGGAGACTATGCAACCGCCCTTGAATATCAGGACCGGCTGATGCCGCTGCACAAGGCGCTGTTTATCGAGCCCGGACTTGCGGGCGCCAAATATGCGCTGTCCAAGCTTGGCAGGATTGCGAACATCGTGCGTTCACCGCTGACCACGGTCGAAGCCTCCACGGAAAAGGCCATCGACGCGGCCATGGCCCATGCCGGCCTGCTGAACTGACCGCACGATCCATGTCGGATGCCCCATTTCGTATAGTCCAGCGAGTAAAACGGGGTGCATCCTGATCCCGTTGCGCCTATATCAATGCCATGGCCAAAAAGAAGAAAGACAGCGCGAACGGCAAGCTGATTGCCGACAATCGCAAGGCGCGCCACAACTACGAGTTCGTGGAGACGCTGGAGGCTGGCCTGGTGCTGACCGGCACAGAGGTCAAGTCCCTGCGCAATGGCAAGGCCAACATCGCCGAAAGCTATGCCACCGAAGAGGGCGGCGAAATCTGGCTGATCAATTCCTACATTCCCGAATATCTGGAGGGCAACCGGCACAATCACGAGCCGCGCCGCAAGCGAAAACTGCTGCTCAACAAGCGTGAAATGGCCAGGCTGTCCCAGGCGGTAGCCCGCGATGGCATGACGATCGTCCCCAACAGGCTCTATTTCAACGAGCGCGGGCGGGCCAAGCTGCAAATCGCGCTCGCCAAGGGCCGCAAGGTTCATGACAAGCGCCAGGTTTCCAAGGACCGCGACTGGAAACGCGAACAGGGCAGACTGCTCAGGGAAAAAGGATAATATCCGGCCTTGATTACCGAGGTAGAAGATTTTTTTGACAAGGGCTGCGGGCGCTGCAAGCGCTTTGCAACGCCGGACTGTTCAGCCCGCATATGGGCTGATGGATTGAAGGAGTTGCGCCGGATTTGCCGTTCGGTTGGCCTTGTGGAGACCGTGAAGTGGGGCCATCCCTGTTACATGGCCGCCGGCCGCAACATCGCCCTTATCGGCGCGTTTCGGGGCGACTTTCGCCTGACTTTCTTCAATGCCGCCCTGATGAAGGATCCAGAAGGCATTCTTGAAAGACAGGGAGAAAACACCGCGCACCCCAACATGATCAGGTTGACCGGCGCAAAGCAGGTATTGCAGTGCGAGGCGGCGATTGAATCCTGTCTGAAGGAAGCGATTGGTTATGCTGAGGCGGGAATTTTGCCCGAACGCGAAGACAAGACGCTGGAACTGCCTGCAGAACTCGTTGATGCGCTCGATGGCGATCCCGAACTCGCCGGGGCTTTCTGCAATCTGACGCCCGGCAGGCAGCGAAGTTATGTGATCAATCTGGCGTCGGCCAAAAAGCCGGAAACACGGATCGCCCGGATTTCAAAATTCCGCGACCGCATTCTCGCCGGCAAGGGCGCCACCGAATATTGAGGACAACAACGCCATGCACCCAAATCCGGTTTTCAGGAAACAGGCACAGGCGGCGAACATTTCTTTTGCCCGCTCTCGCAGTTTCGGCGTGCTGGCGGTTAATGGTGACGGCGGTCCGCTGCTGAGCCATATCCCCTTTGCTCTGTCTGAAGACGGAGCCTGGCTTGAAGCCCATCTGGTGCGCTCCAATCCGATCCTGCGCCTGCTGGGCCAAGCGCAGCCGGCGGTGATCGCCGTGGCCGGCAGCGATGCCTATATCTCACCCGACTGGTATGGCGTCGATGACCAGGTCCCCACCTGGAACTATGTCGCGGTCCACCTGCGCGGCACGCTGAAACGTTTGCCCGATGAGGAACTCCATCCCATCCTCGAGCGTCTGTCGGAGAATTTCGAAGCCCGGCTGGCGCCAAAAAAACCCTGGACCATCACCAAGATGGATCAGGATATCTACCAGCGCATGCTGCGCCAGATCGTACCGATTGCCATGGACATCACGCAGATCGACGGCACCTGGAAACTCTCCCAGAACAAGCCGGAAGCAGCGTGCCTGGGCGCAGCCGACGGGCTTGCCGGCATCGATCCATCGGTTGAAATCGGCAGTGAAATGGAAGCGCTGGTCAGTCTGATGCGCGGGGCAGGGGATAGCGAAGGCGCGGCCTGAAAAATCGCTGATATATCCTTCGGCACAAAGCTGCCGCGATTTGATCCCGATCAAGGAAACACATCACATTCGGTGAATATTTGCCTGCGTAACAACAGGAGGCAATTATGAATCGTCTCACCGTGATGATCTTCATTATGGCATTTACCACCGTCACCGGCGCAATCGTTATCGCGCTGCTCACCATGAACATGTCGGAGCCCGTCCATTTCTTCGCTGCCGTTGGCGGTGGAGCGATCATCGCCGCGATCGCATCGGTGATAATTTCAAAACAGATCAGCGCCTGACGAAGTCCGCCACATCGGCAAAGACGGCCGAAAACATCTGCGGGGTAAGCCTGCCGGTATTGGTGTTGTAGCGCGAGCAATGGTAGCTGGAAAAAATCCGGTAACCGGCAAGCTGCGTTGTGCCTGCATGGCCGAAGGGATGGGCGGCGACCCGCCCGCCAAGCGCCCGCGTGGTGCTGTCATGAGCAATCTTGCCGAGGGTTACCAGCGCTTTCAGGTTTTCAAATCTTTCAAGCGTGGCCAGCAAAAACGGCCGGCATTGATTGATCTCTGCGCCCACCGGCTTGTTTTCCGGCGGCACGCAGCGCACTGCATTGGTGATGGCGCAGGCCTTCAACTGCATGCCGTCATCAGGTTTGGCACGGTAGGCGCCTTCGGCAAAGCCGTATTCCAGCAGCGTCGCATAGAGAAGGTCACCGGCATAGTCGCCGGTAAACGGCCGCGCGGTGCGGTTTGCCCCGCGAAGCCCCGGCGCAAGTCCGATGATCAGCAGCTCAACGTCTTCATCCCTTGGCGCAGCCCAGGTATCGACCGGAGCATTGTGCCAGTCCGGCTCTTTCAATCGCCAGTGATTGCGAAATTCGGCCAGCCGCGGACATAGCGGGCAGTCACGGGGCGGGTCACACACATCGGCTTTGGCGGGAGTGTTGGTCATGAGGCCACCAAACCAGCCTGGTGCCTCCGGCGCAATTGCAGGGAGATGTCTTCAACAGACCTTTGCACCTGGCGGGCCGGGAAGGACCTGGAGACGCGAAAAACCCAGCGATCAATAATCGTCGTCTTCATCCTCATCGTCGTCATAACGCGATGCCGGTGCGGGTCGCTCGGCCGGATCACGGCCAATCTGGTTTTCAAGCTGTGCAAGATCGATGAAATGATCGGCCTGGCGGCGCAAATCGTCGGCGATCATCGGCGGCTGGGTGGAAACGGTCGAGGCAACCGAGACCTTGCGGCCCTTGCGCTGCAGCACTTCCACCAGATACCTGAAGTCGCCATCACCAGAAAACAGCACAAAGTGGTCGACCGTATCGGCCAGTTCCAGCGCGTCGATCGCCAGTTCAAGGTCCATGTTGCCCTTGACCTTGCGGCGGCCTGAAGCGTCGGTAAATTCCTTGGTAGGCTTGGTGATCACCCGGTAGCCGTTATAGTCCAGCCAGTCGATCAGCGGGCGGATGGAAGAGTACTCCTGGTCCTCGATCAGCGCCGTGTAATAACAGGCACGCAGCAAATAGGCCTTTTTCTCGAAATAGTTCAGCATGCGCTTGTAATCGATGTCAAAACCGAGCGAACGCGATGTGGCGTAAAGATTTGCGCCATCGATGAGCAGGACGATTTTTTCCCGTTGGTCGAACATGATTTTCTCCAAATACAAGCAATATCGAAAAAGCGGACCGGCCATCGCTGAAATAGGCCGAAAACGGTCCGGGTCAATATATGTGGTCTAGCCGGTCAATACGCCGGAGTTGAGGCGCCCGGCTTCAAGCCTCGATCCGAGGCCCCTTGCGGGCGGCGAGGCATATCATCGCTTCGAATTGGAAGCAATCGGGTTGATTTGCCTTGAAATTTCCTCCTTTTCGGGCTAGGCACGCGCCAAATTCCCGAAATTGCCAGCCGTCAGGAGCCTTCCATGGCACGTGTTACCGTCGAGGATTGCATCGACAAGGTTGAAAACCGCTTCGAACTGGTGCTGCTTGCCAGCCATCGCGCCCGCCAGGTTTCCGGCGGCAGCGAGATCACCATTGAACGCGACAACGACAAGAACCCCGTGGTCGCCCTGCGTGAAATCGCCGATGAGACCCTGTCTCCGGCAGACCTGTTTGAGGATCTGATCCATTCCCACCAGCACCAGGTGGAGGTTGACGAGCCTGAGAACGACCAGCCGGATGGCCGCCAGATTGCCGAAGAGCCGAGGATCGAGGCTACGCCGGAAGCCCCCGTCTTTTCCGATACAGAGGACAAGCCGGAAGACGCCGTCACGTTCGACCAGATGTCGGAAGAAGAACTGCTGGCTGGCATCGAAGGCCTCGTGCCGCCGGAAAAAAGCGACGATTTCTAATTTCCGTCTGCGAATTCAGACATTTGCAAGCCCGGGCCTCGTGTCCGGGCTTTTCTTTTCGCTACAGAAATCCAAAGCTTTGCTTTGAACTGGACCCTGCCTGTGCATATAGTTCGGCCGGGCCTGCACAATTGGCGGTGCCCCATGCGGAAAATAGTCTTTCGGGGGCTCAGAACCACCATTGATGCGCCAGTACGAACTCGTAGAGCGGGTTACCAGCTACAAGCCTGACGCAAATGAGGCCCTGCTCAACAAGGCCTATGTCTATGCCATGAAAAAACACGGCGAGCAGCGCCGTGCCAGTGGCGATCCGTATTTTTCGCATCCGCTGGAAGTTGCAGCCATCCTCACCGATCTGCATCTCGACGAGGAAACGATTGCCGTTGCGCTGTTGCATGACACGATCGAGGACACCGACGCCACGCGCGCCGAGATCGACGAGATGTTCGGTGACCGGATCGGCAGCCTGGTCGAGGGACTGACCAAGCTCAAACGCATCGATCTGGTGTCGAAAAAGGCCGAGCAGGCGGAAAACCTGCGCCGCCTGCTGCTGGCGATTTCCGACGACATCCGCGTGCTTCTCGTCAAGCTCGCAGACCGGCTGCACAACATGCGCACGCTGCATCACATGAAGCCGGAAAAGCGCACCCGCATCGCCCAGGAAACCATGGAGATTTACGCTCCCCTGGCAGGGCGAATCGGCATGCAGGACTTGCGTGACGAATTGGAGGAGCTGTCTTTCAAATACATGAACCCCAAGGCCTATGAGACGGTCACCCAGCACCTGGCCGATCTTGCCGGCCGCAACCGGCCGAACATCCGCCGCATCATCAAGGAACTGACCGCCAAGCTGGAAGCTGAAGGCATCGACGCAACCGTGCGCAGCCGCCAGAAGAAAGCCTGGTCGGTCTTCCGCAAGATGGAATCCAAGGCGGTGGGGTTCGAACAGCTTTCAGACATTTTCGGGTTCCGCATCATCGTCAAGACCGTCGAGGAATGCTATCAGGCGCTGGGCATTGTTCACCAGACCTGGTCGATGGTGCCTGGCCGTTTCAAGGACTTCATTTCCACCCCCAAGCAGAATGACTACCGCTCCATCCACACCACGGTGGTGGGCCCCGGTCAGCAGCGTGTCGAACTGCAGATCAGGACCTGGGAAATGCACAGCGTCAACGAATATGGCGTTGCCGCCCATACGTTTTACAAGGACAGGGAAAACACAGACCACAACGAAAGCGAGGTTTACGCCTCGTTGCGGCGCACCATTGAGCAACTCGCCGAGGGCAACAATGCCGAGGAATTCCTCGAACACACCAAGCTGGAGCTTTTCCTCGACCAGGTCTTCTGTTTTACCCCCAAGGGCCGCATCATTGCCCTTCCCAAGGGGGCAACTCCCATCGATTTTGCCTATGCGGTGCATACCGATGTCGGCAATTCCTGCGTTGGCTGCAAGATCAACGGAAAGATGATGCCGGTCATCACCGAGTTGCAGAATGGCGACGAGGTGGAAATCATCCGCTCCACGTCCCAGGCACCGCCCGCTGCCTGGGAATCGATGGTGGTGACCGGCAAGGCGCGCGCCGCCATTCGCAAGGCGACGCGAGAGGCCATTCGCAAACAGTACTCCGGTCTTGGCACGCGCATTCTTGAGCGGGCATTTGCCCGTATCGGCAAAACCTACTCCCGCAGCGAGCTGGAAGTTGCCCTGCCGCGGCTCGCCCGCGAGCGCCTGGACGACGTGCTGACCGATGTGGGCCGCGGCGAACTTTCCTCGCTTGATGTCATCAAGGCGGTGTATCCGGACTATCGCGAGGAACGCACCACCGAAAAGCCGAAGCGCGGCGAGGGCTGGTTCAACCTGAAGGCCGGCGCCAACATGCTTTTCCGCCTGCCCGGCAGGGAAAACAACCGTGCGAAATTGCGCGAATTCGCCAGACAGAAGAAGGCCAGCGCAATTCCCATTCGCGGAGCCGGAAACGAGTTGCCGGTTCGCTTTGCGCCGGAAGGCGGCGCGGTACCCGGCGACCGGATTGTCGGCATTCTGGAGCCGGGGGTAGGGGTTACCATCTACCCGATCGATTCTCCGGCGCTTGCCGAGTTCGAGGACAAGGAGCGCTGGCTGGATGTGCGCTGGGACATTGAGGAAGGCAGCACCAGCCGCTTTCCGGCCCGCATTCGCGCCGTCGCGGTGAACGAGCCGGGCGTGCTTGCCGTCATCACCGAAGTGATTGCCAACAACGATGCCAACATTCAGAACCTGTCGATGACCCGATCAGCCGACAATTTCATGGACATGATGTTCGACCTTGAAGTCTGGGACCTCACCCATCTCAACAAGATCATCCGCCAGCTTTCCGCAAAGCCCTCCATCACCAGCGTCGAGCGGCTCACTGGTTGATGGTCCCGCCGGCAGGCCATGATATTCCGTTTTGAACCCCGGCTTTGGCGCGCATCGCCCGCTTTCCGCCAGATTTGATTTCCATTTGACATGTTTCGCCATGATGCCGGCATGGAAGATGCAGCCGGACCGTGGTGACAAGAGGATGTTAAACCAATTGTGATATCGGTAGATTCTCAAAGGGGATGCTATCGTCGGACCTTAGGTCATGAACTAAAGCGTTTTACAGCCGCGGACAGGAATGCCTGCCGGAACCGAGGGAACGGGTAATGCTTTTTCAGCGCAGGTCACCACCTGATTGGCGCGAAAAACTGCGGGTTGCGGTATGGCCGCGCCGCTCCTGGACCCGTTCCCTGAAATACCTTGCCAAGCGGGTTCTCCGTCTGACTGCCTCGCCCCACGCCATTGCCGCAGGGATCGCTGCTGGCGTGTTTGCTTCTTTCACCCCCTTCATGGGCCTGCATTTCATCATCGCCTTCATCATTGCCTATATCATCGCCGGCAACATGATCGCCGCCGCAACCGGGACGTTTCTGGGCAATCCTGTCACCTTCCCCTTTATCTGGGCTGCCACCTATTCCACCGGCAACTTCATTTTGAAAGGCGAGACCAATGGCCAAAAGCCGGAGGAAGCGCTGCAGGGGCTCACCGACATGAGCATATGGGACGCCGGCCTGCACGGGATTGTCGATCTTGCCGCCTCCATATGGGAACCGGTGCTAAAACCCATGAGTGTGGGGGCGATACCGATTGGCATAACCGCCGCGCTGTTCGCCTATGTGATCACCCGCTGGTCGGCGGTGGCGTTTCAGCTGTCCCGCCGCAAAATGCTGGCCGAAAAGGCGCGCAAGCTGAAGGAAAGAGCCATGTCAGGTGCCGGGTCGGGACAAGACGGCAGCACGGCTTCCCCTTCCTGAAATCCTCGCCCTGCCGGTGCCGGGACCGTTTTCAAAATGACCAAAACAGACTAAACAACGCCCATGATCATCGGCATGGGCAGCGACATCATCGATATCCGCCGCGTGGAGCAAAGCATGGAACGGTTTGGCGACCGCTTCATCCAGCGCATTTTCACCGATATCGAACAGGCAAAATCGGACAAGCGGCGTGAGCGCGCCGCTTCCTATGCCAAGCGGTTTGCTGCCAAGGAAGCGTGCTCCAAGGCCCTTGGCACCGGCATCAGCCGCAATGTCTTCTGGCGCGACATGGGTGTGGTCAACCTGCCGGGTGGCAAGCCCACCATGAAATTGACCAATGGCGCTGCGAAAAGGCTTGAAGAACTCATTCCGCAGGGGTACGTAGCCAGAATTCATTTGACGATTACCGACGACAAGCCCCTGGCGCAGGCCTTTGTTATCATCGAGGCAATTGCGGCGGATGAAAACGCGGAGCCTGCCAGTCAGGTCATGGACACATAAACAGGGTCGAAATGAATCCCATCAGACAGGAAGATATCGTGAGCGAAAAAGCCGGTTCCCAGAAGGAAGGCGGGTTTGCAGAAACCGTCAAGATCATCGTTCAGGCGCTCATTCTCGCCCTGTTCGTGCGTACCTTCCTGTTTCAGCCCTTCACGATTCCCTCCGGATCGATGATTCCCACCCTTCTGGTCGGCGATTATCTTTTCGTCTCGAAATATTCCTACGGCTATTCGAAATACTCCTTTCCCCTGTCGCCAGACGTCTTTGACGGCCGCATCTGGGAAGGGGAACCCGAGCGCGGACAGATTGCCGTCTTCCGTCTGCCAAGCAATCCGTCAATTGACTATATCAAGCGTGTTGTGGGTCTGCCTGGAGACCGCATTCAGGTGCGCGAGGCCATATTGTACATCAACGACGAACCGGTAGAGCGCACGCCGGCGGGCATGTACCGCCATCCCGATGGCGGACCGGAAATCCCGATGTTCACCGAAACGCTTCCCAACGGTGTTTCCTATAATGTGATAGAGACCAATCTGCGCGGATCGGGAGACAATACCCGGGTCTTTGAAGTGCCGCCGGGCCATTTTTTCATGATGGGTGACAACCGGGACAACTCTCTCGACAGCCGGTTTGATGTCGGCTTTGTGCCACTGGAAAACTTCATCGGACCGGCCCGCTCCATTTTCTTCTCCGTGGCAAACGGATCGCATCCGCTGGCGGTTTGGCGCTGGCCGGCCGACATGCGTACGGATCGGTTGTTCAGGGGATTGTGAGCGCATGAGCACGACAAGCAAATCCCGCGGTTCCAAACGCTTCGGCGTGCTGGAAAAACGCCTGGGATATGCTTTCTCCAATTACGAAGATCTGGAACGCGCGCTGACCCATGCAAGCGTGCGAAAAAAATCCGACAACAATTTTCACTATCAGCGCCTGGAGTTCCTCGGCGACCGGGTGCTGGGCCTGGCGGTAGCTGAACTGCTGTTTGAAAAATATCCAGATTCCAACGAGGGCGAACTGTCTTTGCGCCTCAACGCGCTGGTCAAGGGCCGCACCCTTGCCGAGATTTCCGACGAGCTGGGCCTGCACGAATTCATCCGCACCGGCGGTGACTTGAAGGAACTGACGGGCAAGCGCATGCAGAGCGTGCGCGCCGATGTGCTGGAAGCCCTGATTGCCTCGATCTATCTTGACGGCGGATTGCAGGCGGCGGTCGACTTTATCAAGCGATTCTGGAAAGAGCGCCTGCATATGGCCGACGAGGCGAAGCGCGATTCCAAAACGTCGCTGCAGGAATGGGCGCATTCCAACCGTTTCGGCACCCCCCGTTACAAGGAGCAGAAACGCATCGGTCCCGATCACGACCCGCTGTTTACCGTGGTCGTTCAGGTTAACGGCAAGGAGGAGATGTCGGGTACCGGCCGCTCCAAACGTGCTGCCGAACAGAGCGCCGCCAGGGCCATGCTGATTCGTGAGGGCATCTGGGAAAAAGACGAGCTCGCACGATGAGCGCCGGATCGCAGGAAGCTGGCGCAACCCCGCCGCAGGATGAGACGTCTGATGGCGGTCAGCCCAAACGTGCGGGCTTTGTCGCGCTGATCGGCACCCCCAATGCCGGAAAATCCACCCTGATGAACCGGCTTGTGGGCACCAAGGTGTCGATTGTCACCCACAAGGTACAGACAACCCGCGCCATCATTCGCGGCATTACAATACACGCCAACGCGCAGATCGTTTTCGTCGATACGCCGGGTATTTTCAAACCGCGCCGCAAGCTTGACGAGGCCATGGTGGTTACGGCCTGGGGCGGGGCGAAGGATGCCGACATCGTGGCCCTGCTGATCGACGCCGAGCGCGGCATTACCGATGAGGTGGCAGCGGTTCTGGGCGGGCTTGACGACGTGCGGCAGCCGAAAATCCTGATCCTCAACAAGATCGATACGGTGCCGCGCGAAAAGCTGCTGGAGCTTTCGGCAAAGGCCAATGAGGCAGCCCGTTTCGAGCACACCTTCATGGTGTCCGCCCTGAAAGGGGACGGTTGTGAGGACCTGATGGCGTATCTTGCCGCAGCAATGCCCGAGGGGCCGTTCCTTTATCCTGAAGAGGATGTTTCCGACCTGCCGCTGCGCCAGCTCGCCGCCGAGATTACCCGCGAAAAGCTCTACCTGCGCCTGCACCAGGAATTGCCCTATGCTTCCCATGTGGAGACGGAAAGCTGGAAGGAAACCGAAAAGGGCGTGCGCATCGACCAGGCCATCTATGTGGAGCGCGGCAGCCAGAAAAAGATTGTCATTGGCAAGGGCGGGGCAACGATCAAGGCAATCTCCACGGCAGCGCGCAAGGAGCTGACCGAAATCCTGGAAAAGCCTGTGCATCTGTTCTTGTTCGTCAAGGTGCGCGAGAACTGGGTAAACGATCCCGAGCGCTATCGGGAAATGGGACTTGAGTTTCCGCGCTAAACGCCCTCTTCTTGCCCGATGGAGTGGAAAGACGAAGGCCTGATTCTCGGCGTGCGCAAGCATGGCGAAACCAGCGCAATCATCGAGGTGATGACACCAGCCCATGGCCGGCACATGGGCCTGGTGCGCGGCGGGCGTTCCTCCCGTCACCGCCCCGTGCTGCAGCCGGGCAATTCCGTGCTGCTTGAATGGCGCGCCCGCCTGGAAGAACATCTCGGCACGTTCACCGTGGAAGGGCAGGACCTGCGCGCCGCCCGATTGATGGAACTGCCGCTCGGCATTTACGGCCTGCAGACCCTGGCAGCCCATCTGCGGCTGTTGCCCGAGCGCGATCCCCATCAGGGCCTTTATGAAGCAGCCCTTGTGGTGCTTGAACATCTCGATGATCCTGAACGCGCGGCGCGGCTGATGATCCGTTTCGAACTGGCGATCCTGGAGGAGTTGGGCTTCGGCCTTGATCTCAGCCAGTGCGCTGCGAGCGGTTCGAAATCCGGCCTCATATGGGTTTCGCCAAAAAGCGGGCGGGCAGTTGGCCGCGAGGCGGGCCTTCCCTGGAAAGAGCAATTGCTGCCGCTGCCACCCTTTCTGCTGGACGAAGAAAGCCGCGCCTTGATCGCCGCTGCAGATGGTGAGGGCAGTGCGAAAACCATGGCCAGCCTGCTTGCCGATGGCTTCAATCTTTCCTTTTATTTCCTCGACCGCAACGTCTATGGTCCGCGGGGTATTCGCCCGCCGGACGAGCGTGCCGGGCTGATACGCAGGATCAGCGCCGCGGCGCAGCAGGCAGGTTAGCAGGGAGAAAGCGCATGACAGATCACGGCTATGAAGGCGGCAGGCTCAATCTGCCCTTCGTCGGTTTCTGCACCTTTGCCAAGCGGCCGATTGCAGAGGACTGGGACAAGCTTGATGCCGATATCGCCATTCTTGGCGCCCCCTTCGATTTCGGCACGCAATACCGCGCCGGCGCCCGGTTCGGCCCCCGGGCGATCCGCGAGGCGTCGACCCTGTTTTCCTTTGGGCATGCCGGCGCCTATGACCATGAGGACGAAGCGGTCTATCTGCCCGGCAGTGTGAAGATCGCCGACATGGGCGATGCCGACATCGTTCATACCGACACGGAAAAAAGCCATGCCGGCATTGAGCTGGGCGTGCGAAAGGCGCTGGCGGCAGGTAGCCTGCCTGTCGTGCTGGGTGGCGATCACTCGGTGAACATTCCCTGCATTCGCGCCTTTGACGATCAGGAACCCATCCATATCATCCAGATCGACGCGCATCTTGATTTCGTGGATGTCCGCCACGGCGTGCGCCATGGCCACGGCAATCCCATGCGACGGGCCGCAGAACAGGACCATGTCACGGGCCTTAGCCAGATCGGCATCCGCAACGTCTCCTCCACCGCAAAGGAGGGCTATGACGATGCGCGAAACATGGGTTCGGACATTCTGTCCGTGCGCCAGTTCCGCAAGCTGGGAGTTGAGGCCGTGGCCGAGCGCATTCCGGCAGGAAAGCGTTATTACGTGACCATCGACATCGACGGCTTTGACCCGTCCATCGCGCCGGGAACGGGCACGCCCTCCCATGGCGGCTTCACCTATTACGAAGTGCTGGAACTGCTGCAGCTTGTCGCCCGCCGCGGGGAGGTTGCAGGCATCGACCTGGTCGAAGTGGCGCCTGATTACGACCACACCGGATCGACCGCCTTTCTCGCCGCGCAGATATTGCTGAATTTCCTCGGCTTCATCATGCATGCCCGCGGGCATTAAGTTTTGACGCTAGAGCGTGTCCGGTTTAAATTAGAGCAGTTTGCATGGATGGATTTTTCGTTTCTGGCAAGGAGAATACCGCAGCGCGGTGCCTTGCCACCTTGCGAGGATTTCGACGAAGCCAGAACGCAAAAGACACCACAGCCGGGCACTTAACATCATCAATGTATCGGGTTTTCTGCAATCGTTTGAACTTGGTTCCTTGCCCTTCGGGCAGCGCCGGAAAATACTGACAGTGCCTGCACTGCGCCGCATTTTCCTCCTTGCCGAAGACCAAACTCCCGGCGCTCAAACGATTCCATTTACGCCGGACACGCTCTAGGCTCTGACCCAAATTGACGGAAGAACCGACCGTGAGTGACGACAACCGAATGCCGGAGCCCGGCGGAAAGACCGGCACCATTCCCCTGGAAATTGTTGAAAAACATGCCGGCATCGAACTGTTCCAGATGATGCTTGCAGGCGAGTTGCCGCCGCCGCCCATTGCCGGAACGCTCAACTTCAAACTGACCGAGGTGGAAGAGGGAAGGGCGGTCTTTCGCGGCGTTCCGCTATCAGAACACTATAATCCGCTCGGCTCGGTACATGGCGGCTGGCCTGCGGCGATCCTCGATTCGGCCCTTGGCTGCGCGGTGCACACGCTTCTTCCCAGGGGCATGGCCTACACCACGGTGGAGTTCAAGGTGAACCTGGTGCGTCCCTTGTTTGAGACCACGGGAGAGGTTGTTTGCGAAGGAAGCGTCATTCACATGGGCCGAACCATCGCCACCTCCCAGGCAACGCTGAAGAACGGCGAAGGCAAGCTTATCGCCCATGGCGTGGAAACCTGTGCAATATTTCCTCTCGGCAGCAAGGGATAGGCCGCTGTGTCCTCCCTTCTGATTGTCTATCATTCGCGCACCGGTGGCAGCCGTCAGATGGCCGAAGCCGCTGCTGATGCCGCGCGGGAGCATGCAACGCTCACTGTCAAAACCGCTGGCGAGGCGGGGCCGGAGGATTTGCTTGCAGCAGGCGGATACCTGTTTGCCGCGCCGGAAAATCTCGCCGCCATTTCCGGGGTCATGAAGGATTTCTTCGACCGTTGCTATTATCCGGTGCTCGGCCGCATCGAGGGGCGTCCCTACGCCCAGATGGTGTGCGCGGGCTCCGATGGCGAGAACGCGGTGCGCCAGATTGCGCGTATTGCAACGGGATGGCGGTTGAAGGAAGTTCAGCCGCCACTGATCGTTTGCACTCATGCCCAGACGCCGGAGGAAATCCTGGCGGAAAAGACCATACCCGAAGAAGACCTCGCCAAATGCCGGGACATTGGTGGGGCGCTTGCTGCCGGTCTTTCCATGGGCGTTTTCTGATCTCTCGTTGAAAACCGGGCATTGGCGAAATCAGATATCCGCCGATGCCCGGCCGATTGCCGGTCAGTCCATCTTGCCGGGAAGGCTGAGATCGCCGGAGGCGACATCGAACACATCGCTGACGCATAGCAGCGGCGCATGGACATTGGCATTGACCTTCAGGGCTGCGGTAACGCCGTCATAATTTGCGCCCGATATCGATTGCGCATCCTTGAAAGCAACATTGATCGCCACCTCCGGACCGTCGAACACCGGGCTGAAACCGGGGCTGTCGATAAAGATCGGAAGACCGGGCCAGGTGGCCGGCATGGCAGGTGTTTCGCCTTCGCCAATATCGCGAACCCCAAGCGCGCCGGGGCCGCACGCTTCCGTCGGTGTCAACACAACCCAGTGGCTGTGCCATTTTCTGCCGTCATTGTTGAGATCGCCGTCGCCGTCCTCATCGTAAAGCGGGGTATCGTCAAAATCCGGATGACTGGTTGCCGCCAGCGCCAGAATGCCCGTCTTTCCCTCAAAGCCGACGGTTGAGGGATCAAGGGAGGTTGGCCAGACATAGGAATAAACCGGCGCACCGGCCAACTGGTCCGCCGGGTCGGGGCGTTCTTCCCCCGCCTTGCCATTGGTCGTCATGTGAAACGTCACCGTGCGCCCGTCACGGTGAACATGGGCGGCGAGAATGTCGAAGGCGGCAATCTTTGCAGGATCAGCCTTTGAAACGACGGCATCCTTCATGTCGGCGGCATGATTGCCGCCGGCCAGGGCAGTGGCAGCGCTCGTCGTGAGAGCGAGAAGAGCAGCGGGGAGGGATTTCATGATCTGTTCCTTTCAAGTGACGTCCGCATCTGCTGCAGTATTAGTAGCGAGTCGCTATAATTGCAATGTTAATTTTGACTCGCTATTATTTTGCCATGTCCGAACCAGGCCGCTTGAAGGAACTGATCGACCGCATCGCCCGTATTGGTGGCGCTGCAGACTGGGCTGACGAACTCAACCCGGTGCAGCGGGCCGTGCTGTTTTACCTGGCCCGGGCAAACCGGTTTTCACGCGCGCCCTCCCATGTGGCAGATTACATGGCCACCACCCGCGGCACGGCGTCACAAACGCTCAAGGCGTTGCTGCGCAAGGGATTGGTCAGCGAGCAGCCTTCACGGGCAGACCGCCGCTCCATATCCTTTTGGCTGACACCGCAGGGCGAGGCGCTTTCAGCGCGGGCAACGGTGCTTGAAGAAGCACTTTCCGGCCTTGGGCGGCAGGAAAGTGAAGAACTGGAAGCGGCGCTGGAAAACACCTTGCGCGACATGCTGGCGCGGCGCGGCAACCGGCCTTTCGGCATCTGCCATACCTGCCGCCATCACAAGAGCGATGGGGCGGGCGCTCACTGCACGCTCCTCGATCAACCGCTGGAAGACGAGGAAACCGGACAGATCTGTCACGAGCACCAATACGCCTGATCGGGCCTGAAACCCGAATATCAATCAGCCCGTTGCGGTTCGACTTCCACCGGATGGATTAGGCAATATGGGTTTGGCCTGCCGTCATGCGCTCCACCGGCGCCTGCCTGATCGGCCAGTGGACGGCCGCAGCGAAAATGCCGAGTGCCACGCCAAGCCACCATACCGGATCGAAACTGCCGTAAACATCGTACAGATAGCCGCCCAGCCAGACGCCGAGAAACGAGCCGATCTGATGGGAGAAGAAGACGATGCCGCCAAGCATGCCGAGGTAACGCGTGCCGAACATGACCGCCACCAGGGCATTGGTCGGCGGTACGGTGGAAAGCCAGAGAACCCCCATCACACAGGAGAAGAGGACCACCGTTACAGGGGTTTGCGGTACCAGCAGAAAGGCCGTGACGGCGATGGACCGGCCGATATAGATCAAGGCCAGAAGATGGGGCATGTGGCGCTTTTTGGAAACAATTCCCGAACCCAGTGACCCGACAATATTGAGCAACCCGATCAGCATCAGTGCAATGCCTGCCCAATAGGCATCAATGCCGATATCCATAAGGTAGGCGGGAAAATGAGCGGTGATAAAGGCAACCTGAAAACCGCAGACAAAAAACCCGGCAACCAGCAGCAAATAGCTTTGATGGCCAACGGCCTCGCGCAGCGCTTCGCCAATGGTCTGCTCCATTTCCATTGCCGATGTGCCGCTGGTTTTGGCATTGCCGGCAAGCGGAATGGCGAGCAGAGGGATGATCATCATGAGGCCAGCAAGCCACACCAGCGTGTCCTGCCAGCCATATTCGGCAATCAGTGCCACGGTAAGCGGGGAAAAGAAGGCCATGCCGGCAGAACCTGCTGCCGTTCCAAGGCCGAATACAAAGGTCCGGTTTTCCGCCGCAACGTTGCGGGCAAAAGCTGCCATCACGATGGAGAAGGAGCCTGCCGCAATCCCCAGCCCCACCAGCACGCCGGCCGACAGGTGCAGCAGCCACGGCGCATCGGCGACCGACATCAGGTAAAGCCCAAGCGCATAACAGACCGCTCCTGTGGCCAGCACCCGCCAGGTACCGTATTTGTCGGATATGGCGCCGAAGAACGGCTGGCCCGCACCCCAGAACAGGTTCTGGATGGCGATAGCCAGACCGAAGGTCGTGCGGTCCCAGCCATGAAGCTCGATCATCGGCAGTTGGAAGAAGCCCATCGCCGAACGCGGCCCGAAGGTCGTCATGGCAATCAGGCAGCCGCAGACAATGAGCAACCAGGGCAGGACGGGCGCCTTGGCGAGGCCTTGTGAGAGACCTTGTGAGAGACCTTGGGAGGAGCCTTCGGAGCGGGGAGGCTGAGCCGGTGGAGCCATTATGGATTCGCCTTCAACAAAGTCGCCATACTCGGGTTTTGCCAGCCTTCGGGTCAAGCGAACAAAGATGAAAGCTGTGTTCAAACCGATTGAAGCTACTGGCGATCCGGGTTCCTGAGAGCTGCATGTTGTGGCGCCAGCTTTTCTCTTGAAGGGCTGGCGAATATTTCCTACATAAATACCAGCCTGTTCGCAGGCATGTTTTTTCGCCATATTTATACTCACTTTGAGTATAAGTTGTTTAACGAATGCCGGCGCCCTAGCCGGAACGGCCCGTTGAGGAAGACGATCAACCGGCCAAGACAGGAGGTCCGTCATGGCTCTTGCACCACAAGCTGAAACCGCCGGCCGCGCCCCTGCTTCCAAGGGAGGCGTTTCCAAGGGAAGCGCTGCCAAGGCGAAGACCGCGCTGGAGCGCTTTGGTGCCATCGACATGCCGGATCTTGCCTATACAAAGGCAATCGCCAAGGCGACCGCGCCACTTTACGAAAAGGTCAAGCACCATATCCCCAGATCGAGTGGCCGGTGCATGCGCCCTATGTCTACTGGATCAACAAGCTCAAGAAAGAGCGCAACGCCGTCATTTTGGCGCACAATTATCAAACGCCCGAAATTTTCCACTGCGTTGCCGATATTTCCGGCGATTCCCTGCAACTGGCCCGTGAGGCGACCCTGGTCGACGAGGAAATCATCATCCAGTGCGGCGTCCACTTCATGGCCGAAACTTCCAAGCTGCTGAATCCCGAAAAGACCGTGCTGATTCCCGACATGAAGGCCGGCTGCTCGCTGTCTGAATCGATTACCGGTGCCGATGTACGCCTGCTGCGCGAGGCCAATCCCGGCGTGCCGATTGTTACCTATGTAAACACCTCCGCCGATGTGAAGGCCGAAACCGACATCTGCTGCACCTCGTCCAATGCGGTACGGGTGGTCGAAAGTTTCGATTCAGATACCGTGTTCTGCATTCCTGACGAATACCTCGCCCAGAACGTTGCCAAGCAGACGAAAAAGAAAATTCTCACCTGGAAAGGCCATTGCGAGGTTCATGAGCGTTTCACCGCAGACGAACTGCTGGAATACAAAAAGGCCGATCCGGCAATCCAGATCATCGCCCATCCCGAATGCCACCCTTCCGTGGTCAAGGTCGCCGACTATGCCGGCTCCACTTCCGGCATGATCGAATACGCCACCAGTCAGAAGCCGGGTTCGAAGGTGCTGCTGGTAACCGAGTGCTCCATGGCCTCCAACATCGAGGAACGCGCAAAGGGTGTTGAATTCATCAAGCCGTGCAATTTGTGCCCGCACATGAAGCGCATCACCCTGCCGAAGATTCTCGAAAGCCTCGTCTACATGAAGGAAGAGGTGACCATTGAGCCGCATTTGATGAAACCCGCGCGCCGGGCCGTGGAGCGCATGGTGAATTTGAAGCCGAATTGATGCTGTTGATGCCTCCCGCTTGCGGGAGGGGAAAAGCGGATTTAGTCATCCTCGGGCTTGATCCGAGGATCCAGGAAAAGACGGTTTAGGGCTGGATCCTAGGGTCAAGCCCGAGGATGGCTGGAAGATGGACAAACAGGCTGATCTCTTTCCCCCCGTATCCTGGACCGGTGTTGACGATGTGGTGATCGTCGGCGGCGGGCTTGCCGGGCTGTTCTGCGCCCTGAAACTCAGCCCGCGTCCGGTAACCGTCATTGCCGCGGCCCCCATCGGCAAGGGGGCCTCATCCGCCTGGGCGCAGGCAGGCATTGCCGCCGCCGTTTCCCCCGGCGACACGATCGAAAAGCACCTGGCGGATACGATTGCCGCCGGTGCCGGCACGGTCGATGAAAAGATCGCCCGCCTGATGGTGTCGGAAGCCTCCGACCGCATCCACGACCTGCTTCAATTCGGCGTTCCCTTCGACCGGGACCTTGAAGGCCGCCTGCAGACGTCCCGCGAGGCAGCCCATTCAGAGCACCGTGTGGTGCGCGTAAAGGGCGACATGGCCGGCCGCGCCATCATGGAAGCGCTGGTGACCGCGGTGCGCAACACCCCGTCGATCCGCCTGATGGAAGGCTATGTCGCCGAAGAACTCATCACGGAGGGTCGCTTTGTAAGCGGCCTGATTGCCCGCCCGGAAGGCGGGCGCTCCCACAAGCGCATTTTGTTTCCTGCCCGAGCCGTCGTCATGGCGGCAGGCGGCATTGGCCACCTCTACGAAATCACCACCAATCCAGCCGAGGCGCGCGGCGGCGGTGTCGGCATGGCGGCCCGTGCAGGCGCCGTCATTGCCGATCCAGAATTCGTCCAGTTCCACCCCACCGCCATCAATGTCGGCAAGGATCCTGCACCGCTGGCCACCGAAGCCCTGCGGGGCGAGGGCTGCACCCTTCACAATGGCGAGGGCCACCGCTTCATGCTCGACATCGATCCGGCCGGCGAACTGGCGCCGCGCGACATCGTGGCCCGCGGCATTTTTGCCGAGGTCATGGCCGGCAGGGGCGCGTTTCTCGATTGCCGCAAAGCGGTGGGTGCGCATTTCAAGGACGAGTTTCCAACCGTATACGGCTATTGCATCGATGCGGGGATCGATCCGGCAACGGAAATGATCCCGGTCATTCCTGCTGCGCATTACTTCATGGGCGGCATTTTGACCGATGCGGAGGGCCGCTCCTCGCTCGACGGGCTTTGGGCCTGTGGCGAGGTCACGTCAACCGGTGCCCATGGCGCCAACCGCCTGGCTTCCAACTCCCTGCTGGAAGCGGTGGTCTTTGCCGCCCGCATAGCCGGGGACATCGGCGGCATGATGCCGGAAGCGCGGGTCAACCCGTGGAAGGATAAATCGACCCTCAACCCCGATGTCGAGGTGATCGACGATGATGAGGCGATGAAGCGGCTGCGCAAACTGATGAGCGCAAAGGTGGGCGTAATCCGCGACGGTGACGGCCTGCGCGAGGCGATAACGCAGATCGATGCCATGGAGCGTGCCAACCAGGCCTGCCGCTTTGCCAACACGCTGGCAACGGCCAAACTGATGGCGGCAGCAGCCCTTACCCGAGAAGAGAGCCGCGGCGGGCATTTCCGCACCGATTTTCCCGATGAAAGGGAAGCCTGGCAGCACAGAACGTTCATTTCGCTGGAGGACGCCAGTCAGGTGACCGCCGAAGTGACCGGCCGTGAACCTGTCGCGGCGACCGCGTAAAGGAGAAATGTTTTGGCTTCCGGCAAAAAGGCGATCGAAGCATTGCCGCCTCATCTTTCCCCGATCCTGATTGAGGAAGCAGTGCGGGCAGCTCTTTTGGAAGACCTTGGCCGGGCAGGCGACATTACCTCCAATGCCACCATTCCGGCAGATGCCGGGGCCAGGGCGGTCCTTGCCAGCCGTGAAGATGGCATCCTGTCGGGCATGGAACTTGCGGAAGCTGCCTTTCGCGCCATCGATCCGGCGGTAAAGTTCAAGGCGGCAAGGCACGATGGCGACCGCCTCAAGGCAGGCCAGAAAGTTGCCCGCATCGAAGGCAATGCCCGCGCCATCCTGGCCGCCGAGCGTGTGGCGCTCAACTATCTCATGCGCATGTCCGGAATCGCCACCTGCACCGCCGCCTTTCAGCAGCGCATTGCCCACACCCAAGCCAAAATCTGCTGCACCCGCAAGACCATTCCCGGCCACCGTGCTTTCGACAAGTATGCCGTCAAATGCGGCGGCGGCTCCAACCACCGCTTCGGCCTCGACGACGCCATTTTGATCAAGGACAACCACATCGCCGTTGCCGGCGGCGTGGCGCTCGCCATTGAGCGTGCCCGCGCCTATGCCGGCCATCTGGTGAAAGTGGAGGTGGAAGTCGACACGCTCAAGCAATTTGCCGAGGCGTTGAAAGCCGGACCGGATGTGGTGCTGCTTGACAACATGACCACGGCGCAACTTTCAAAGGCGGTGGAAACGAACCGGGCAGACAATGGCGGCGCGGTGAAGCTGGAGGCTTCCGGCAATGTGAACATCGACACGGTCAAGGCAATCGCCGAAACTGGTGTCGACTACATTTCCACCTCCAAGATCACCATGGCCGCGCCAACCCTCGACCTCGGGCTCGATATCGGGATTGACTGACACCGGCCCTGCCGCCTCTCCTAGAGCGTGTCTTGATTAGCTGGAAGCAGTTTGCATGGATGGATTTTTCGCCTCTGGCAAGCAGAACACTGCAGCGCGGTGCCTTGCCACCTCGCGAGGATTTCGGCGAAGCCAGAACGCAAAAGACACCACAGCCGGGCACTTAACATCATGAATGTATCGAGTTTTCTGCAATCGCCTGAACCTGGTTCCCGGGCCTTCGGACCGCGTTGCAAAACGCTGACAGTGTCTGCACTGCGCCGCATTTTCCTCCTTGCCGAAGACCAAACGCCCGGCGCTCAAACGATTCCATTTAAGCCGGACACCCTCTAGCGGCGGGGATTGTGGTGCCTGTGTTTGCGGTTCCGGTTGATTTTTATTCCGCCGGCTGGCTGACCAGATGCAGATCCTGTTGGGGATAGGGGATCGAGATGCCTTTTTTGTCAAAGGTTCGCTTGGCTTCGCCGCGAAGGTGGCTGGCCGTTGCAAACCAGTCGGCCGTCTTTGTCCAGTAGCGCAGCGTCACCGATACCGCGCTGTCGCCAAGTTCTGAAACAAAGGTCGCCGGTTCCGGGTCTTCAAGCACCCGGTCATCCTTGCCGGCCAGTGCCTTGAGCGTTTTTTCGGCCAGCGAAATGTCATCGTCATAGCCGATACCGATCACCAGATCGTTGCGGCGCACATCATAACGCGAATAGTTGGTGATCGGCACGTTCCACAATTCCGAATTGGGTACCATGCGATACAAGCCGTCCAGGGTTTTCATGCGTGTGGCAAACAGGCCGATTTCCTCTACCGTTCCGTCCACTCCGTCGGCATCGATGTATTCGCCGACGCGCAGGGGCCGCAAGATCAGCAACATCACGCCAGCGGCAATGTTCTTTAGCGTTCCCTGAAGCGCCAGGCCTATGGCAAGGCCCGCAGCACCCAGCGCGGCCAGAATGGAAGCGGTCTGAACGCCGAACTGCGCCAGCACGGCGACGGCGAAAACCGTCAGCACCGCATATTTGGCGAGATTGGAAAGAAAGTTGTTCAGCGTCCGGTCATCATGGTTGAGCCTGGAAAGCGCGCGGCTGGTCCAGCGCTTGGCAAGGCCCGCCACGGCAAAGCCAAGCACGATGGTAAGAAGCGCGCCGGCAACGGAAAATGAGTAGACAACCAGCAGTTCTGCTGCGCGTTCAAACAAGGTTTCGTTGGTGGCTTCGTCAGGCAATATGCGTCTCCTGTCTGTCTTGATATCAGGCAGTTGCGGTTTGGGGCGTCTGAAAGAAAAGATTTCAGAACGGTGCATCGCTGATTTAGGCATCGCAGGATGCAATGGATGTGCAAACCCCATGGGCCAACGAAGAACTGCCACAAAGGTTCCCGTCTTTTTGCGCGGCACAAAAAGCCGCCAGTGCAGTCCCCAAATTGCGCAAATGTGATTTGCCCTGCACCGCTTTGGCAGTGATGCTGGTGTCGAATGGGCAGGGTACCAATGGAGAAAGTGCGCGATCAGGCAATGCTGTGCGTGGGCAGAGCCGTATTCTTCGGCTATCTGGCCATTTCCATGGTCATGCTCGGCAGCATGTTCGATCTGGTGCTGTTCTTCCGTACCGGAGCAATTCTCACACTCCTCATGGCAGTCGTATTGCTCTGGTTTGCCCAGACAGCGCCTTCGCGCGCACCGGAAAAGACCGAAACCTGGCTTTTGCTGGAAGATCGCCACCGGCCACAAAACGAACATGCCGCTCGTGTGTTCGCCCAGGTCATGCAGGAAATCTACGGGTATTTTGCAACCCTGGCGATCCGGATTGCCATTGCCCTTGGATTGGCATCTCTCCTCCCGCAACTGACCGGCATTCGGTATCTTTTTGAAAGTTGATATGCCGGGCACACAGCAGTTTCAGCCCCGTCCGAGCCGAAGCCCCGGCGCCGGCCGCTCGGCCATCACCTCACGGCGAAACCTGAACAGTGCCGCCGGCCGTCCGCCAGTGGAGGTTGAGGTCTTGCCTGTCGGCTCGACCAATTGGTTGCTTTCCACCAGCCGCCTGAAATTCTGCTTGTGCACCTTGCGGCCCAGAATGCTTTCGGCTGTCTGCTGCAATTCGAGCAGGGTAAATTCGCTTGCCATCAGCTCGAAAATCACCGGGCGGTATTTGAGCTTTGCCCGAAGCCTTGAAAGGGCGGTCGCCAGGATGCGGCGGTGGTCATGCATCATGGCATTGCCGGGAGCGGTTCCCCGCGCACCTGTTTGATGCGGCCATCGGTTACCGCCTCCTGTGCCATGCCCGCCGAGTAGATCAGTTCATAGCGGTCCAGCACCCGCTCCTCATCCCACGGCACGCCATCCAGCCCGAAAGCAATCCGCACCCGGTTGTAGCCGCGCTGATCCACCGCCTTCAAACCGGCAAAATCCTTCGTGTCGCGCTCGACAATCCATGCCTTTAGGTTCGGCAGAATAAAATCGTCGATGATCGCCGGCCGCCCCTTCCGCCAGTCCTCCCAGGGCAGGTAATGATAACAGTCCTTCCAGCTCGCGCCGGAGTGCTTCAGCCTGGCCTCGTGATCGTCGATCAGGCGCGTCAGCGCCAGATAGCCCACCGACACCACATGGGGCTGGTCATCGCCCTCCTGACGGTGCCGCCCGCGATCCCCGAAAGTGTAGAGCTGCTCAACATAGCCAAGCTTCAGGCCGGTTTGTTCCTGCACCCACTGCCGCAATCCCAGTTCCATCGTGCGGTGGCGAACGGGATTGAACGGGCCGAAGGGCAGTCCGTCAAGACCGCTCTCGCCATCAGGAATTCGCAGGATGGCGGGCATGTTTTCCACAATCGCGATAATCGCCGCATTAAGACCGATCTCAACTGCCCTTGTCGCGCTCATTTGGCGTTTCTCCCGCTCCGTTGCAGGCCTGCTTCCTCGATCAGGCGGAACCGCTTGAGAAAGTTGGCTTGCGCCCGCTTGGCCGGCCAGGGCATCAGCGGCAATCCGTCGGGAGAAATGCCCTGCGGCCTTCCGAAAAAGCGCCGGGCTTCCCTTTCACCGAACCCGGCAAGCAGCGTCGCTTCAAAATAGGCGGCGATGGTATCGGCCTTCTTGATTGACTTGCCGAGGCCGGCAGCCGTTTTGGCCGGCAGGGAAAAGCGCATGTGAATGGCTTCCAGGAGCCGGTGCTCCACAGCCTTGTAATCGCCCCCCACCACCGCCTTGAAGGGGGAGATCATGTCGCCCACCACATATTCCGGTGCATCGTGCAGCAGCGTCACCATCTGTTCGGCAGGTGCCAGCCGGGGGTTGAGCCGCAAGTGAACATCAAGCACCAGCAGGGAGTGCTGGGCCACGGAAAATGCGTGATCGCCCCGGGTTTGGCCGTTCCAGCGGGCAACGCGGGAAAGGCCTTGAGCAATGTCCTCAATCTCCACATCCAGCGGCGAAGGCTCGAGCAAATCCAGCCGCCGCCCGGAAAGCATGCGCTGCCAGGCCCGTACCGGCGGTGCAAGACCGCCATCGGCGCTCTCGTTGGTTTTACTGCCGGATGGTTTTGCCATGCACTGCCAATTCCCGTTTCAGCCCGTGAAAACCTATGCGACAGGGCAGGTATGCTTCAAGCTTGCCGTGGCGAATTTTGCTGCAAAGCCCTGAAGATGCGTAATCAGGCTTGGACTTTTATTCCGCCTCCGGCCAGCCAAAGCGGGCCCAGGACTGTATCGAAAGCCGGATTTCGGTTGTGCCGGCATGGGCTGGCGCGCCGGTGGCATGGCTTGCGGCGCGGTCGAGCCGTATCATGGCCAGGCCGTTCCTGCCGCTGATGCTGGCCATTGTCCCGCACGCTGTCCCGTCAACAAGGACTTCCGTACCGCTTTCCGGCAACCCAGTATCACCCTCAACCTTGATCAGTCGTTTGCGGGCGGTGCCGCGATGCTGCACGCGGGAGACGACTTCCTGGCCGACATAACAGCCCTTTTGAAAATCCACCCCCTTGAACTGATCCATCAGCGCTTCATGGGGAAAGGTGCTGCCAAAAACGAAATCGAGCCCGCCCTCGGGCATGCCGAGAGCGATGCGGTGGCTGTGCCATGCCTGCAGCGGTTCTGCGCGGGTATCAGGCGGTGCCCGCCTTATATAGGCACGCGCTCCCATTTCCTTCAGCCGGGGATCGAATGCCACAACGCCGTCGGCAACAATCCCGTCCGCCCCCTCGCTTCCCCATATGGCAAAGACATGGGCGCGTTCATCCATGGGCTCGATCTGGACCTTGGCCCGCAGCTTGTAGAAGGTCAGCCGTTTGGCAAGGTCGTCCGCCATGGAAGCATCGGTATCCAGGATGAATCCGTTCACCGAGCGGATGATGAAGAAATCAAACAGGATTTTGCCTTGCGGGGAAAGCAGCGCACCAAAGGCAATTCCGCCCGGCTCCAGATGCTCCACATCGCAGGTGACAAGGCCGTGGAGAAATCGGGGGGCGTCTTCACCGGAAATGCGCAGAAGTTTCCGTCCTGCAAGCTCGGTACACAACAATTCGGACATCGTGGCCTCTTGGATCAATCCGCGTTTCCTTCGAAACGGGATTGGGATTTCCTCCGCTGCTACGCCATAGCAACTCCGGCGCACCGATCAACTGTTTTCGAACAGGATATGGCGTGGCCCCATTTGGTGCGAAAATTCCGCCGCCAAACGGGCCCCTCTGCAGTGTGCGGTCTGCTGCCTTTTCTTCGGTGATCAGTCCCCGGCGACGAAAAACCGCCAGCGTCCTTCCGGCGTAATCCCCAGCCGGTAGAAGATGTAACTGCCGAACTGGATCATCTCTTCATAGTCGCCATGGGTGATGATGCGGTACATGTCGACCCGCTGTTCGGGCGTCAGCTTGTCGAAGGGATAAGCGTAGAAATAGGGCCACACATACACAACATCGCCGGGAACCGTCTCGGTCTTGACCGGCGGTGCCTCCAAAATCTCCGTCATGATGGCGAGTATTTCATGGCCTTTGTGGTCGCCGGAAAGCGATTTGAGAAATTCTATCGGGTCTTCCTCATGACCGCCCAGGGACAGCATGGTCACATCGTCGCCATACCCCAGATAGGGACGCAGTTTTTCAACGTCGCCGCTGCGGGCAGCTTCCAGAATCAATTGCCGCATCTTGCGGGCAGGAAAGGGGATTTCCTCAAGATCGGTAATGATCTGCGGCAATGGGCGTTCCAGATCGTCTTCTCCGGCGCTCTCCCCGGCATTATCTGTTTGGGGTTCAGGTGTTTCTTCGGTTCCTGCCTCCGGCGCGCTTTCCTGCGCCCCGTCTTCTGAAGCTTCGTTCGTGGTGTCCTGAGCGAGAAGGAGTAAGGAGCCCGGCCCTTGGCTGGCATCGCTCAAAGAGCGCGGCTCTGCATCTGCCAGGCCGCTGGCCCATGAAACGTCATTGCCTGGAAAAGCTGCGGTCCATGCCAATGCCAGCAAGGACAACCCCGCAAAGCGCGGAACAAACCTCGCCCGGTCCACTGAGCCTTTTCGTGTCATTGACGCCAACCCGTTCCCGCCGGCGATCTGTTCCGGCATTGCCTAGACCACCTGTATGCAAAGGCATGCTACGCGGATTGCGGTGAATGTCAAAACCGCATGCTCTCATCATTGCGTGAAGAAATGCCGGCAAAACACGATGGTGCTGCAAAGGCCGGCGCCGTGGAACCGCCTATTGCAGTGTTTTGCGCTGAACGAAATGGCCCTCTGATTCCAACTCTGAAATCTCGCTCACAAGGGCGCCCGCCGCTTCGTGGCCGCGGCTGCGAGACAACTGGTCGAGGGTCTTGACGACAATCGTTCGCGCCAGGATTTCCGGCTCGATGCCGTCTTCCAGTCCCGCTTCCCAGGCTTCCAGCAGATGGGTTTCGGCCACCAGCTGCTTTTCGCGCAGGATTTTTTCTTCAAGGGTGAGGTCGCTCAATTGTTCCATTCCGGCCACCTTCTGGTTCAAGGCGGGGCGACAATCGCATATCCGGCCGCAAAATGGGCACATAATAATTTTTGTGGTTAACGCTGGTCAGCGGCCGTAACGGTTTGGAATTTCAGCCGCTATTCTGGTTCCTTGCGCCAGAAACTGGTTTGCCGCCTCAATGGCCGGATCATTGCACTCGCGGTGGATTTCCGCATAGCCGCGAAACCCCCGGTTAAAGGCGGCAATCATCTGTGCCTGGCTCTGCTCGCTGGGCTTTTCAGCTGCAATCAGCTTCTGCATTTCCTCCCGCCAGGTCTGTCCTTCTCCCGTTCCGCACAGATTGCGAAGGTAGTGCAGGGCGCCGAGAATTTCTGACAGCCGCATCAACTGCTCTTCATAGGCAGGCGGAAGGGTCTTGATTGCCGGCTGAGCAGGGCCGGCTTCATTGTCCTGCGTTTCTTCCGCAGCACCGCCGGACTGCTCCTGGGCACCGGCAGGAACCGGATGACCCAGGGGTCCACCCATCAGAAAAAGCACGGCAAACAAGCTGTAGAAGGACAGGGTTTTCATCGGCAATCGCTCTGGCAGACCTTGCGGTACGCATGACCTGACTTGCGGCACGCATGACCTGAACTGCCTTTATCGCATTCAGCTTCGCAAGCCAAACGCGGATCACCGACTATTGCTCGATTTTCAGGTCGGGATGAAAGGCATGGGCCACAAAGGCGAAGGTAATGTCGTGCACGGCGTCCCTGCGGTTGCCGCCGTCAGTCTCCTGAACAATGAGGTTGCCAATGTCGCGGCCTTCCGCGATGCGGCTGCTGTCCAGCGCCGAAGCACGCCCCGGCTGCCATTCCAGAACGAATGAACCCCGCTTCAGCGTCCCTTCCTTGCGAACCTTGTCGAGTGTCACGGCCAGGGCTGCTTCCCCTCCTGCCGCACGATCACCACCCGGGCCATCGGGTTGATGTCCTGCGGCAGGGTTCCGGTATACAGCGGGTAGGGCGCGTCGCGGCCGTCATAGGCAACATACGGATTGCGTCCATAGTCGCGCAGAGAGGGGTTGTTGGGCACCAGCACCTTGGCATCGCCATGGCGCTCGCGAAACCTGCCGAAAGCTTCCAGCCGTGACGGCATCATCTTGAGCTTGCGGCCGGTGAGGGCGCCGATGACCGCTTTGCCGGAAAACTGCTGCCACCAGCTTTCGGTCTGGCGGTCATACATCAGCAGGTCGGAATTTCTCAGCCGGCCCGTAGTGCCGAAGTCGTAGCGCTTTCCGTCAAGTTGGGCATCGAAGACAATCGCAGCATTGCACAGGGGGCAATAGGTGACCGCAAACGGGTGCCCGCCAACCCTGTCGTTGGCGATTTCATGCCACATGAGAACCGACAGCGGATAGGCTTTGGTTTCTTCATTATGGGTAAAAACGATGACCGGCTCGCGGTCGTCGAGCTCCGCTTCACCGGCAGCAACGAATTTCGGATCGTCGATTGCAGGAATACCGTCCTTGGGCGGGCCGCCGGATACCACCTCCGAAAGCGGGATGTTCGATTTGGAAAAATCCGTCTTCCAGTTCTCCCAGCTCTTCGGATTTGGGTCGGCGCCGGCAATCGCCGGCACCATCACAAGCAAGGCAGCAGTAATTGCAAGAATGGCCGCCTGCAGGCGCAGTTTGGCAGCTGGCAACATGACACCTTCACACCTTCGTTTGTTCGTTTGCCGGATAATGCCATGCGGAGTGCCGCAGCTTAAACGACGTTTTTTCACCTTTTGGTGAAAGCCTGTCGGCCAGCGCGTGCCCTTTCCAGGGCGCCGCCGATCAGCTCCAGCAGGTGCGGAACGGTATCAAGGGTGGCTGCTTCTGCAAGGCTTACCCAGCGCAGCTCGTGCGCGTCGCCGCCGGCACGCGGCTCCCCATCAAATGCCGTGCACAGGAACCGCGCCAGGACATGATGATGGGTGACGATGCCGTCCTCACCGTGTGCGATGCGGTCGGCAAATCCGAGAAACTCGAGGTGCCGGGCAGTCAGCGCCGTTTCCTCGGCAAGTTCCCGGCGGGCGGTTTCTTCCAGCCTTTCGCCCAACGCCTGTCCGCCACCGGGAAATGCCCAGTATCCCTTGAACGGCTCCTTGCCGCGCTTTACCAGCAGCACTTTGCCGTTCTTGACGACAGCGATGGAAGTGCCTGGTCTTGGGTGGGGGGATGGGGGACAATTGTCTTGCAGCGCTGCATTCCTTTTGGCATCAAGTCCACCCAGGACAGGACAGCCCATGTGCGGACGATTTTCACTGACGGCGGCCCCGGATGCGGTCGCCGAAATTTTCGACCTTGATGATATCGAGGATTTTCCGCCGCGATACAACATTGCGCCAACCCAGCCGGTGCTGACGGTTTTCAATGGTCCTGCCGGCAGGCGGGAAGCACGTCTGGTACGCTGGGGGCTCGTTCCTGCATGGGTGAAGGATCCCGGCGATTTCACCCTGCTTGTCAATGCGCGCAGCGAAACGGCAGCCGAAAAGCCGTCTTTCCGCAACGCCATGCGTCACCGCAGGGTATTGGTGCCCGCGTCGGGTTTCTACGAATGGCACCGCCCGGCGGACAAAAAAGCTCCAAGGCAGGCATACTGGATCAAGCCCGCCGATGGCGGCATCGATGGCACCGGTTTGGTCTGCTTTGCCGGCCTGATGGAAACCTGGACCGGAGCAAATGGAAGCGAAATCGACACGGGCTGCATTCTGACGGTTCAGTCCAACGACCAGATCGGCAATATTCATCACCGCATGCCGGTCGTCATCGAACCGAAGGATTTCAGCAGGTGGCTGGACTGCGCCAGCCAGGAGCCGCGCCATGTCGCCGATCTGCTGCAGCCTGCCGCGAACGGATTTTTCGAGGCGGTACCCATATCCGACAAGGTCAACAAGGTTGCCAATGCCGGCCCCGATATCCAGCAGCCGGTCGAGCCGGGCATCGGTCACAACAGTGCCGGTTCAAAGCAGGTCGAAAAAGCAGACCCCTCCGGCAGTGGCGGCAACAGCCAGTATTCGCTGTTTTGACCATGGCAGGTAGCATGATCCTGCCGGCCCTTTCGGGGTTTGTCCTGAGCGGTTCGCTGATCATCGCGATCGGCGCCCAAAACGCCTACATCCTGCGCATGGGGTTGGCGCAGCACCATGTGTTCTGGCTCTGCCTGTTTTGTGCAGTGTCCGATGCGGTGTTGATCATCCTCGGCGTGGCCGGGCTTGGTGCACTGGTGGAGGCAAATCCCGGCACGTTGAACATCTTCGCGCTTGGCGGAGCCCTGTTCCTGTTTTCCTATGCCGCCCTTGCCTTCAAGCGGGCGCTGAACCCCGCTGCCATGCAGCTTGAAAACGGCAGCAAGCCGTCCCTCCTGAAGGCACTTTCAACCTGTGCGGCCTTCACCTGGCTCAATCCCCATGTCTATCTCGACACGGTAATGCTGATCGGTGCCTATGCGGCACAATATGCGCCGGTGGAGCGCATGGCCTATGGTGCCGGCGCTGTACTGGCGTCCTTTGTGTGGTTTTTTGCTCTCGGTTATGGCGCACAACTGCTTGCGCCGGTGTTTTCCCGGCGCGCCGCATGGCAGGCCCTCGACATTGCGATCGCCGTCATCATGGCCGTGCTGGCAGCAAGCCTGCTCAGGCAGGTCTTCTGAATGCGCGTACGAATACGGCGGGCCTTTCCCGCGCTTCCGCACGAACATGGAAGAAAGGAAACTTAGACCGCTTTGGCAGAACGCGGTTTACCGGCCGGGACAAGCGCCAGCGCTGCAGCAACGGCAGGGATGGCGACCGGGCGATAGAGGCTGGCAAGCGTGGACAGGTTGCGTTTCGATTGAAAAGACATGGTAGATTACGCCAGTTGTGAGATTTCGCGCTGCCATGGCGCCGGTTTGTGATCAAATTGTGTCAGAGCTGTCTTTGTCCGGGTTTTTTCAACCGAAATCTCGCCTTGCGGGGAAAATCATGATGCCGCGCCCCGCAGCATACCGACCTGGTGCCAGAATTCACCCCTTGAAGTGCCTGCTGGCTCTGCTAAATGGAAACGCTCAATCCGCCCCCAGCCAGGCAGAACCTGCCATGTCCGGCAAGCCGACCCTTACCCTTTACAATACGCTGACGCGCCGCAAGGAGGCTTTCAGCCCGATCGATGCGGACAATGTACGCATGTATGTCTGCGGGCCGACGGTCTATGATTTCGCCCATATCGGCAATGCGCGGCCGGTCATCGTGTTCGACGTTCTGTTTCGCCTGCTTCAGCATCTGTACGGCGAAGCGCATGTTACCTATGTGCGCAACATCACCGACGTCGACGACAAGATCAACGCCCGTGCCCTGCGCGATTTCGGCGACGGGATTTCCGCCGGCAAGATGTCGCTCAACGAGGCGATCCGTAACGTCACGGAAAAGACGGCGGGACAGTTTCATGCGGATGCAGAGGCGCTTGGCTGCCTTCTGCCTACCCATGAACCGCGCGCCACCGAACACATCGGCGGCATGGTGGCGATGATCCAGACCCTCATCGACAAGGGCAACGCCTATCTGGTGCAGGGGCCGGAAGGGGCGGAAATCCTGTTCGATATCGTTTCCATGCCGGCCTATGGTGCCCTGTCCAATCGCAAACTGGACGAGCAGCAGGCCGGCGCGCGCATCGATGTGAAGGATCACAAGAAGAACCCAGGCGATTTCGTGCTGTGGAAGGAGTCTTCGGCTGAACAGCCCGGCTGGGAAGGGCGCTTTTCGATTGACGGCAAAGCGTGCGTAATTCACGGCCGCCCGGGCTGGCACATCGAGTGCTCGGTGATGTCGAAAACCCATCTTGGCGAAGTGTTCGATATCCATGGCGGCGGGCTCGATCTCATCTTTCCCCATCATGAGAACGAGATTGCCCAATCGTGCTGCGCCCACGGCACGGAGCGAATGGCAAACCTGTGGATGCACAATGGCTACCTTCAGGTCGAAGGGCGCAAGATGTCGAAGTCGGAAGGCAATTTCGTCACCATTGACGATCTTCTGAACACGGAAAAATTCGGCGGACGCAAATGGCCTGGGGAAGTTCTCCGCCTTGCCATGTTGATGACACATTATCGGGAGCCTATCGATTTCAGCATCAAGCGGCTGGAGGAAGCGGAGAGCATTCTCGCCAAATGGCGGCACGGCGATCCGCAAGCCGGCAAGGTGAGCGGCAAGGTCATCGGGCAACTTCTTGAAGATCTGAATACGCCAGGGGCGATACGCGCCCTGCATGCATTGAAGGATGACGAGGATTTCGCCGCGTCAGCGCAATTGCTGGGTATTCTTCCGCAGCCGGTGGAAGCTGTGTTGAGTGAGGCGGAGATCGCTGCGGCGTGTGAGCAGCGTCTCGCCTTTATCCGCGAGAAGAATTGGGCGCAGGCGGACCGCATCCGCGACGAGTTGCTGGCCCAGGGGGTTCAACTCAAGGATGGCAAGGATCCTGACACCGGCGAACGCGTTACGTCGTGGGAAGTAAAGCGCTAGTGGGTAGCGCCAGCAAGCATGAATTCTGCGGGCTTGCCTGCTGAAGAATGCTTACGTAAGGTAAGGCTTGGTGTTGGCGGGGGCGGCACGTTTCCATTCCGGGATGATATCAGCATGTACGAAAACCACGCCCCGCTGCTTCAGGAAGACGACAGCGACGAAGATCCGGACAATAGCGGTGTTTATACCGGCGGCTGCCAATGCGGCGCCATCCGGTTTCGCATGGAGGGAAAATCCGACGACCGCTCGATATGCCATTGCCGCATGTGCCAGAAGGCGTTCGGCAATTTCTATGCGCCGCTCGTCAACACGCGCGGGGTGAAGTTTGAGTGGACGCGCGGTGAACCCAGGCGCTGGCGGTCCTCCAACCATGTGCTGCGCGGTTTTTGCGAAAAATGCGGAACGCCGCTTACCTATGAGGCCGAAGACGGGTTGGCGGTCGCCATCGGTGCCTTCGATCATCCCGAATTGCTGACACCGATCATACAGTATGGCGTGGAATCGAAGATCGAATGGCTTGACGACCTCGATACGCTCCCGGCGCGTCATACGATGGACGACATCGATACTGCGCCTTTCCTCGACGATATCGACAGCCATCAACACCCCGATCACGACACCAACTCCTGGCCGGAGCCGGAGGATGAGTGAGAGAAATTCTCCCACACAAATGCCGAAATGGCTGCTTTACGGCATCATCGGAAAACTGGCCGCCATCGTCCTCATTGTGGTGATTGTGCTTTGGTATGCCGGCATTTTCGGCTAACAGCATTGCATGACCCGCCAACGCCTTTATCTTTTCGACACCACCTTGCGCGACGGCCAGCAGACGCCGGGCCTTGATTTCTCCGTCGCCGACAAGATCGACATCGCCGCAATGCTGGACGAACTGGGCCTTGACTACGTTGAGGGCGGTTATCCCGGTGCCAATCCGACCGACACGGAGTTCTTTTCAAAAAAGCGTACAAGGAATGCGGCCTTTGTCGGGTTCGGCATGACCAAACGCCATGGCGTATCAGTCTCCAACGATCCCGGTCTTGCCGGTCTTCTTGCCGCCGATTGCGACGCCATCTGCTTCGTTGCAAAAAGCTGGGACTATCACGTCAAGGTCGCCCTTGGTTGCAGCAATGAAGAAAACCTCGAGACGATTTCCGGCTCGGTAGAGGCGGCCGTGGCTGCCGGTCGTGAGGCGATGATCGACTGTGAGCACTTCTTCGACGGCTACAAGGCCAATCCCGCTTACGCGCTCTCCTGTGCAAGGGCCGCTTATGACGCGGGCGCAAGATGGATCGTGCTGTGCGATACCAATGGCGGCGCCCAGCCGGCGGAAGTGACGCAAATTGTCGAACAGGTGATCGAGGCTGGCATCCCTGGGGACAATCTCGGCATTCATGCCCATGACGATACCGGCCAGGCGGTGGCAAATTCACTCGCCGCGGTCGAAGCTGGTGTCCGCCAGATCCAGGGAACGCTGAACGGGGTCGGCGAGCGCTGCGGCAATGCCAACCTGACCACCATCATCCCGACGCTGGCGCTCAAGCCCGTTTATGCCGATCGGTTCGAAACGGCCATCGGCCCCCGCCAGCTTGAACAGCTGACGAGGATTTCCCACAAGTTCGACGAACTCATCAATCAGGCGCCCTATCATCAGGCGCCTTATGTCGGCTCGTCGGCCTTTGCCACCAAGGCCGGCATTCACGCCTCCGCCATCCTCAAGGCGCCCGACACCTATGAACATGTCGGCCCTGAAAGCGTCGGCAACCGCCGCCGCCTGATGGTCTCCGATCAGGGTGGCAAGTCGAATTTCATTGCAGAGTTGCAGCGCAAGGACATCGAGGTCGAAAAAGACAACCCGGCGCTGGATTCGCTGATTTCCATCGTCAAGGAGCGCGAGGCGAAGGGATTTGCCTACGAGGCGGCCGAAGCCAGCTTTGAACTGCTGGCGCGCCGCCATCTGGGAACGGTGCCGCAGTTTTTCCGGGTCGAGTCCTTCCGCACCCAGGTTGAGCGCCGCTTCAATGCGCGGGGCGATGTGGTCACGGTTTCCGAGGCCGTGGTGAAGGTCGAAGTGGATGGAAAAATGTTCCTCTCGGTCGCCGAGGGCCATGGCCCCGTCAACGCCCTCGACCAGGCTTTGCGCAAGGACCTTGGAAAATATCAAAGCCAGATCGAGGACCTTGAACTGGTGGACTACAAGGTGCGCATCCTCAATGGCGGCACGGAAGCCGTCACCCGGGTGCTGATCGAATCGACCGACGACAGCGGCGAGCGCTGGTCGACCATCGGCGTTTCCGATAACATCATCGACGCCTCATTCCAGGCGCTGACCGATTCGATCAATTACAAGCTGATGAAATCGGCCTCCTGACCCCAGTTCCGAAAGTCCTTCCATGCGTGTGGCGGAAGCCGAACCCAAGACCGTCAAGCCTGTGTCCGGCGACACCAGGGCCGGTTTTTTCTATGCGCTGACAGCCTATCTGCTGTGGGGGTTCCTGCCGCTTTACATGAAGCTGCTGGAGGATATCGATGCCTTCCAGGTGATGGCACACCGCGCGCTCTGGTCCCTGCCAGTGGCAGGCGCGATTCTTTGGTGGATGGGGCGTACCGGCGACATCCTGCCAACCCTGAAAAGTCCAAAGCGGCTCGGCATCCTTTTCCTTACCGCAACGATCATTTCAACCAACTGGACCATCTATGTATGGGCGATTTCGGTTGAGCGGACGCTAGAAACCGCGCTTGGCTATTACATCAATCCGCTCATCACGGTTGCCATGGGAGCGGTTTTCCTGGGTGAGCGGTTCACCCGGGCACAGCGTCTTGCGCTGGCAATTGCAACCCTTGCCGTCGTTCTACTTACCCTGCGCGGCGGTGTCTTTCCGTGGATCAGCCTGGTGCTTGCTTTCACGTTCGCCACCTATGGCTTTCTGCGCAAGACCGTTGATGTCGGCCCGACCCAGGGCTTTCTGGTCGAGGTCATGTTGCTGGCGCCCTTTGCCTTCGCCTTTATCGCCTGGCGCGAGGTTTCAGGACAGGGGGCGTTTTTCGAAGGCACGGACTATACCGCTCTGCTGATCGGTTGCGGGCCGGTAACCGCCATTCCGCTCATTCTCTATGCGTTCGGTGCCAAGGGCCTGCGGCTTTCAACCATCGGCTTGATGCAATATATCGCGCCGACGATGATCTTCCTCATCGGACTGTTTGTCTTCCGCGAACCGTTCTCCTTCTGGCAGGCCGTAGCCTTTGTCATGATCTGGGCGGCGCTGGCGATTTACACCTGGTCGGCCTTTCGCAAGCCGGCTTAGATAAGTTGCCTCACGCGTTGAGAATTTCCTCAACGATGTTTGCCGGATCGCGCACCACCATCGGCTTCAGCCGCTGGCTGGTGTGAATGAAGCCAGCTTCGGCCATGTGCGACAGGAGGTCGATCAGCGGATCCCAGAACCCCTCGATATTGGCAAAGACCACCGGATAGTCGTGCCTGCCAAGCTGCGCCCACGTCAGCATCTCGACCACTTCCTCCAGCGTTCCGATCCCGCCCGGCAGTGCCACAAAGGCCTGCGACAGTTCGAACATCCTGGTTTTGCGCTCGTGCATGTCGCGGGTAACAACCACTTCGCCCAGTTCGCCATCGTCATCATCACATCCCATGGTGCCGCGTTCCTTGGAGATCAGGAATTCGGGGATGACACCGGTTACCTTCCCGCCATGCTCGATCACCGAGCGGGAGATTTCACCCATGATGCCCATTCCGCCACCGCCATAGACAAGGCAGATATCCCGCTCCGCCATGGTTCTGCCGAGAATTCGCGCTGCTTCCCGAAAGGCGGGATGATTGCCTGGCTGGGAGCCGCAATAAACACAAATGGAGGAGATTTCGGCCATGGTGCGATCCGTTGGTTGCAATCCTGCTGTAGCCCTGCTGGCGCAGAATTGAAACGCCTGACCTTAGGTGAATGGTGATTTTGTTCCGCCAATCAGATATATCAGGGTGATGAACCGGAATTACCGCAGGGCGGGATGCGTCCCGCTGCAGGAGGCAGGGTAGGCAATGGCGTTCACATTATTCGGAAAATCGGGTCTTGCATCGCTCTTGACCACGGGAAAATCGGGCATTGCCGCAGCGCTTACGGTAAGTGCGGGCGCAGCAGTCGGTGCCGGTACGCTGATCAAGAATGATGCCGGCGAACCGTTGATCTCTTCTCTTTTGTCTTCTCCGCCCGCCGTCGAATCGGAAGCCGTACCCGAAAGTGGCGAATCATCAAAGGCACCGGCCACAGGCCAAAGCGAGCCGCAACAACTGGCGGCCCTGCCCGAGGATGGTGGGCAGGCTGAGGAAACAGTGGTGGCCGAGGACCCGCCGGGCACGCCGCGTTTTGACATTCTGCGGGTCGAACCCGACGGTTCCGTGGTGGTTGCGGGTTCTGCGATTGCAGACAGTGCAGTTGAAATTCTCTCCGGCAGCGATGTGGTGGGCAAAGGCAAGGCCGGGGCTTCCGGCGACTTTGCCATTGTGTTCGATGATCCGCTGCCGCCGGGCGACCACGAACTGGTAATCCGCGCCGTTCCCAAGGAAGGTGAGCCGGTGCTTTCAGCAGAAACCGGCATCGTATCCATACCCGAGCAGGGCGATGAGGCTGGCCAGGTGCTTGCCATGGTCTCCCGCGACGGGGCCGCATCCCGCATTCTCCAGGGCCCTGGCAGCAGTCAGCCGGCAGAGCCGGTGGCTGAAGCCGCCGCTGAGCCGGAAGCGCCGGTTGAAGAAGAAGTGGCCGAGGCTCCTGCCGAAGAAGAAATCGAACCGGCGGTTGCTGCCGCTGAACCCTCCGTGCCGGTCATGGTTCAGGCGGTCGATGTTGAAAAGGATCGTCTGTTCGTCGCCGGCAGGGGAGAACCCGGCGCGACGGTGCGCATCTATCTGGATGATGAATTCAAGGGTGAGGCCAAGGTGGCGCCCCAGGGGGCCTTTTTGATTGAACTGGCACAAAGCCTCGAGCCGGGCAGGCACCAGCTTCGCGCCGACATGATCGGAAGGGGTGGAAAAGACGTCGCCTCCCGAGCCCAGGTTTTCGTCGATCATGAGCCGGAAGAGCCCCGGCAGGTCGCCGAGGTGCCCGTGCAAGAGCCGCAGGCAGCTGAAAGCGATATCCCACAGGCAGAGACGCCATCGACCGCTGCTGCAGAGGCCGCAGCTTCTGATGGGGTACAGGAAACGGAAGCGATCACTCAGGCGGATACCGCCCCGGAAACCGAAACCGCCGTTGAAGCAGAACAGGCTGAAGTGGCGCAGGCAGAAGCGCAACCGGTCATTACCACCGGGCGATCGGTCATCATTCGCCGCGGCGACAATCTGTGGCACATTTCCCGGCGGATGCTGGGTGAAGGCAAGCGCTATACGCTCATTTTCGAAGCCAACAGCGACCAGATCCGCAATCCTGACCTGATTTTTCCCGGGCAGGTGTTTGAGGTTCCAGGCAATGAGGAAACCGCCGGAACCGGCAGTTCCAGCTCGGGATAGACAGCCGTCACGGCTGCACCGGCGTCACGGCTGCACCGGCGCTGCTGGCAGATATCGTTTGACTATATCGGTAAAAACCGATTAAAAGAGGTCAATCGCAACAACATTCGATGATGGCATGGCGCGCCCCAAAAATTGCCGGCGGGCAGACCCGCAACATGTGATGGCGGAGGGATTCAAGGCTCTTTCCCATCCCTCACGGATCGAGATCATCCGCAAGCTTTCCACCCAGGACTATTGCTGCGCCGGGGATTTCTGCTGCTGCATGCCGATCGCCCAATCGACCGTTTCCCAGCATCTGGAAATGCTGAAGACGGCGGGAATTATCGAATGGAAGGCACAGGGAACCAAGTCCATCTATACCCTTAACCGAAGCCGCCTGAATGAACTGGTCACCGCCCTGCAGCACCTTGCTGCAGATGAGCAGCCGGAAATTTCGGACCTCAACACCGTGGCCTCATCGGTGACGCCCGAAGGAACCGGGAAAGCCGGTTCATGAACGCTCCAGTACGTAACAAGCCCGCAAGCGGCGCCGAACCGGCCCGCCAGCAGCCGGTCGTCAGCGCCCAGAGTGGCGAGACCTTTTCGACCATCCGGAATTTGTGGCCCTATATGTGGCCGGCAGACCGGCCTGACCTGAAGCTGCGGGTTGCCGGTGCCATGGTGGTGCTCGTCATCGCCAAGATCATCACCGTGCTGGTGCCGTATTTCTACAAATGGGCGACCGATGCCCTGAATGCCGCTCCGCTGCCGGGCTGGCTGCCTGACTTTCTCATTGTGCCGGTCATGCTGGTCGTTGCCTACAATGCCGGGCGTGTTCTGATGGTCGGTTTCAACAATCTGCGCGATGCAGCCTTTGCCAGCGTCGGCCAGCACGCGGTTCGCCGCCTGGCGACGCTGGTATTCCGCCACATGCACGCATTGAGCCTGCGCTACCATCTGGCCCGCCGCACTGGCGGCCTGTCGCGGGTCATCGAACGCGGCACCAAGGGCATCGAATCGATTGTCCGCTTCACCATCCTCAATGGCGGGCCGACGATCATCGAGTTTGCCTTCATGGCAGCCGTGGTCTGGTATGAATTCGGACTGACCTACGTCTTGATCATTTCCGCCATGGTGTGGGCCTATGTGTGGTTCTCGATCCGCGCCAGCGACTGGCGAATCGCCATCCGCAGAGACATGAACGACAACGATACCGATGCCAATTCCAAGGCCGTCGACTCGCTGCTGAATTTCGAAACCGTCAAATATTTCGGCAATGAGGAGATGGAGGCGCGCCGCTTTGATTCTTCCATGGCGCGTTACGAGAAGGCGGCCACAAGGGTATGGACATCGCTTGCCTGGCTCAATTTCGGCCAGGCGGTAATCCTGGGGCTGGGCATGGGCACCTGCATGGTGCTTTCGGCCCTGGCCGTGCAGCGCGGCGAGCAGACGCTGGGCGACTTCGTGCTGATCAATGCCCTCCTGATGCAGCTTTCCATCCCGCTCAACTTCATCGGTTTTCTTTACCGCGAAATCCGCCAGGGCTTTGCCGATCTGGAGGCAATGTTCGAATTGCTGGGCGAGGAGCGCGAAATCGCAGATAAGGCCGATGCCGTGCCGCTGGAGGTGAAAAAGGGAAGCATCCGGTTCGATGCGGTGGATTTTCACTACGATGCCGAGCGGTCGATATTGAAGAACGTTGACTTCGAAGTGCCTGCGGGAAAAACCGTGGCGATTGTGGGGCCATCGGGCGCCGGCAAGTCAACGATTTCCCGCCTGTTGTTCCGCTTCTACGATGTAACTGGCGGCGCGATCACCATTGACGGTCAGGACTTGCGCGACGTTACCCAATCAACCCTGCGCCAGGCCATCGGCATGGTGCCGCAGGATACCGTGCTGTTCAACGACACCATTGCCTACAACATCCGCTATGGCCGCATTGATGCCAGCGAGGCCGAAGTGCAGGAGGCCGCCGACATGGCCCAGATCGGCGATTTCATCCGCAGCCTGCCGGAAGGGTTTGCAACCCAGGTGGGTGAGCGCGGGCTGAAGCTGTCCGGCGGTGAAAAGCAGCGCGTTGCGATTGCCCGCACACTTTTGAAGGCACCGCCCATCCTTATCCTTGATGAGGCTACTTCTGCGCTGGACACCCAGACCGAGCGGGAAATCCAGTCCGCCCTCGACATGGTGTCGCAAAACCGCACGACGCTGGTCATCGCCCACCGGCTTTCCACCGTCGTGTCCGCCGACGAGATCATCGTTCTGCGGGCCGGTGAAATCGCCGAACGCGGAACCCACAAGGCACTGCTGCGCAAAAAGGGCCTGTATGCGGAAATGTGGAACCGCCAGCGCGAGGCCACCGAAGCCGAAGAGCGGCTGCGCAAGGCACGCGAACAGGACCGCGAAGGCGTTATCGAGCGGGGCAGGGCGGCAGGAGAACAGGTGGCCCCGGCCAAATCCTGACCTTTGATCCTGATCAAGGCGACCGCGCCGTTTCCTCCTATTGTTTTCATGCGGGAAGCGGGGCTGGGGAAGACAGGGAAAAGAGGAGAGCCATGATGGCCGATTGCAGCATTTTGTGCGCCATCAAGGCTGGGAGGCTCTTCTTGGCCCTGTCGCTTCTCGCAGCAGCGGCTGGCTTTGCCCATGCGCAAGCCGCCCAGCAGACCCGCATTGCACAACCGGCCGCCGCAGAAAATCGGCGGGCGGTCGTCCAAATATCCTCGCACTACTATACGCCCCGCCGGGGCACGGAAGAGCGCCGGGCCATCATGGATGCAGCCCGCGTTCCGGTTTCTGCTGCAATCGGAAAAACCGTAATCTTCACGGTATCGGTTCTGCGCAGCGATGGAGACTGGGCCTATCTGCAGGCCGAGCCCCGAAATCCCGATGGCAGCGCCCTCGACTGGAGCGCGACCCGATTTGCCGACGACTGGGCCATGGATGCGATGAGCGATGTCATCATGGTGCTGTTGCGCCGTTCAGGCGGCGGGTATCAGGTGGTCGATTATGTGGTCGGCCCCACCGATGTGCACTGGTATGGCTGGCTCGGCCAGTACGGCCTGCCCGAAGCGCTGTTTCACGGCGGATAGAACGGCGTTTGAGAACCGCACCGCCCCCGGCCGCAGTTCATGACCCGGGTCAGTCCTCCAGACTTGCGGCTGCCTTTTCATCGACCAGCAATCGCTCTTTGTCTTTGCGGGTTAAAAACTCGCTGGCGATCCTGCCGTCCGTGTCATCGGTCAGCACGTCGCGCGCTTTTGAAAAGATGTCGTTTTCCTCTTCTTCCATGTGATGCTCGTATTCATGCTTGAGCGTTTTAAAGCGCGTCAGCCAGCCCGGGCTCGACATGTCCATTTCGTTGAGCTCTTCCATGATATCGTCGATCTGCTGATGTTCGTGCACGCTGTGGCGGGCATCATCCTGGCCATGGGCCTTTTCCATCAGCTTTGAATAGAACGCCTCTTCCTCGGCGGCGGCATGGGATTTCACATCGTAATAAAATTCATCCCAGGCCTCACTTCTTTTGGCGCTGTCGCCCTGGGTGTCGGCGAGGGTTTCCAGCAGGGTGCGATGATGGTCATGGTCCTTGCGGATTGCTTCGTAGATCGTTGGCATGGTGAATTCCTTTCCCGGGATTGAAAAGCTGGAAGGTGAGGATATGCGCTTGCGCGTCCTCCGCTCTGCCAACACCAAACGTCCGGAAAGGGGGTGGGGTTCCGCTTTTTCTTGCGCCGCCATCCCCTTGGCGGCTATGACAGCGTGTCTGTTCTCAATGATGGCGGTTTTTGAATGTCGGTTTCCGGTTCGATTAAAAATGCCCTGGTTCCCATCCATCCCGAGGGATACAAGTTCATCGCCATCTTTTTTGTGGCGTCGCTGTTGCTCGGCTGGCTGTGGGATCCGCTGTTCTGGATCGGCATGCTGCTGACGGCCTGGTGCGCCTGGTTCTTCCGTGATCCGCCCCGTGTAACACCGGTCAATGACGACTTCATCATCAGCCCTGCCGATGGCCGCATTTCCCATGTGGCAACGGTCGTCCCCCCCGCCGAACTGGAACTTGGCAACGCGCCGATGCTGCGCATCTCGGTCTTCATGAATGTCTTCAACTGCCACATCAATCGCGCGCCGGTGCGCGGGAAAATCTCCCGTATCGTCTACCGCAAGGGAGAGTTCCTCAACGCTGAGCTCGACAAGGCATCTGAAGACAATGAGCGCAATTCGCTGGTGATCGCATCGGCCAATGGCGATGTCGGCGTGGTGCAAATTGCCGGCCTGGTCGCCCGCCGCATCCTGTGCTGGGCAAATGCCGGCGAGGAAATCGGCACCGGCGAACGTTTCGGCCTGATCCGTTTCGGTTCGAGGCTGGATGTGTATTGCCCCAGGGGTTCAACGGCTGCGGTCGCCCTTGGCCAGACGGCGATTGGCGGGGAGACCATTCTTGCCCGTTTCGATGAAGACTCGGTCACCCCGCTCGTGCGAAAGAGCTGAGCTGTGGCCGCCCCCTTTCCTCCGTTCGACCCGGACGATGGTGTTACAAAAGGCCGCAAACCGGCAAATGCCACCAGGCTGCGCGACATTCCGCTCAGAACGCTGTTTCCCAATATCCTGACCTTGCTGGCCATCTGTTCAGGACTGACGGCCATCCGTTTTGCCATTGAAGGCCGCATTCAACTGGCGCTCGGGGCCATTATTCTGGCTGCCATTCTTGACGGCATCGATGGCCGGGTGGCGCGCTTTCTGAAATCCACCACGCGTTTTGGTGCGCAGATGGACAGCCTTGCCGATTTCGTCAATTTTGGCGTTGCGCCTGCCATGGTGCTGTATTTCACCCTGCTCGACGAACTGCGTCCCTTCGGTTGGATTGCGGCGCTGGTCTACGCCATGTGTGCCTGCCTGCGACTTGCCCGTTTCAATGTGCAGCTCGACACCCCGAACCGGCCCGATTTCCATCAGGACTTCTTTGTCGGGGTTCCGGCGCCCGCCGGTGCCATGGTGGTATTGTTGCCCATCTACCTGCTGCTGCTGGGGCTGCGCGAATCCCTGTTTCTCGACATTCTGGTGAGCGGCTATGTCATGGCCGTCGGCCTGCTGATGGTTTCAAGCCTGCCGACCTATTCCGGCAAGACGCTGGGCAAGCGGATCCCGCGTTCCATCGCCATGCCGATGATCCTTGCCGCTGTGGTATTCGTTGCCCTGCTGCTCAGCTATCCGTGGCTGGTTCTGGCGCTATGCGCTGCCGCCTATCTCGCGGCGCTGCCTTTTTTCCGCAACTATTACTACAAGCTGGAAGCGGCCCATCGCCGCGACCAGGACGTCGCACGGCGAAAGCGCAGCGAAAGCCGCGCCAAGGCATCGGCCAGCGCTGCATCCAAAAAGAAAGGCGCTTCAGCGTCTGCAGCTTCAAAGCCCGGCAGAAAGACCACCAGGTAAACCGGCTTTCGGCGGGGCTCTATTCGGCAGCGTCCTTGAAGGCCGCCATGCCGTCTCCGTCTTTCTTGCCGGATTTGCGGCGCGGCTTGGCGACCGGTTCGTCATTGGCCGCTTCCATCGGCACACCATCTGCGGCAGCGGCCACGCGCCGGCGGCTGAATTTCCCGGCAATGTTTGTTGGCAGCGACAGCATGACCGGGATCAGCACCAGCGTCAGCAAGGTCGAGAAGGCCAGCCCGGAAATAACCGCAGTCGACAACTGCACCCACCAGATCGAGGTAATCGAACCGTAGGAAATGACCTGGTTGATGTAGTCGAAGTTGATCGTCAGTGCCATCGGGATCAGGCCCAGGATTGTCGTGAACGTCGTCAGGAAAATCGGGCGGAAGCGCTGCGCCGACGTCTTCAGCACCGCCTGATGGACATCGACCCCTTCCGAGCGCAGCCGGTTGTAGGTATCGATCAGCACAATGGCGTTGTTGACGACAATCCCCGCCAGCGCCACCACGCCTGTACCGGTCATGATGATCGAGAATTTCTGCCCGGTAACCATCATGCCGATCAGCACCCCGACAATCGCCAGGATTACCGTCGTGAGCGTCAGGAAGGTCTGGTAGAAGGAGTTGAACTGCGTGACGAGGATGATGAACATCAGGAACAGCGCACCTGCGGCCGCCTTGCCCAGAAACTCGCCGGCTTCCTTCTGGTCTTCGTCCGCACCGCGGAAGCGGAAGCGCAGGTCGGCAGGCCATTCCTGACCGTCGAGCCAGGCCTGGATTTGCTTGACCTTGTCGTCGGGAAGCATGTCGCGGCCCTCGAACTGCACTCCCTTCACCATGTTTGCCTTCACGTCCATGGCATAAAAGCCGTCGCGGCGGGTGATGGAGGAAACCTTCTGCTGGGGGTTCATCTCGATGAAATTGGAAATCGGCACCTGTCCGTTCGGGGTGCGCAGCTTGAGTTCCGAGAGCTTGTCGAGCGAGCGCTCGGCTTCCGGCAGACGAACAATGATGTCGACTTCGTCTTCAGAATCATCGGGGCGATACTTGCCGATTTCAACGCCATTGGTGACAAGCTGCACCATGGAGCCCACGGCGGCGATGCCGGCGTTGTAGCGGCCTGCTTCCTCACGATCGAGATCGATTTCCCATTCGATGCCGGGCAGCGGACGGCTGTCCTCAACATCCTGCAATTCCGGCTGGCTGTCGAAAAATCCACGAACACGGCCAACCTGCTCGGCCAGCAGGTCGTAGTTGCTGGAGGTCAATTGCAGGCGAACATCCTTGCCGGTGGGCGGTCCGCCCTCCAGCTTGCGGATTTCCACCTTGATGCCGCCAATATCAGCCGTGCGCTGGCGGATTTCCGCAAAGATCTCCGTCGCCTTGCGGCGTTCCGAATAATCGGCCAATTCCACCTGCATGACGATCAGAACGTCCGCGGGCATGTCCTGAGGCGCGGCAAGATCGATCCCGCCGCCACCGCCGCCGCCGCCGGGAGCGCTGGCCGTCATCACCACATTGTCGATGCCGGCAACCTTCAGCACTTCGCGTTCGACCTCGATGCCGATGTCGCGAATGTCCTGGCCTGACAGGTTGCCGCGTGCCTGAACGAAGACCGTGGCAATGTCGGGTTCTTCCTCCACGAAAAACTCAACCCCGTTGGAGTTGGCGCCGAAGGTGATGAACGTCGTCACGGTAAGGGTAATCACGATGGCAACGACCACCAGATTCCCCCAAAGGCTGCCCGTCAGGTCGTCCAGCGTGCGAACGTATACCCCCATCACGCCCCGAAGTTTATCAGGTTCGAGTTTCGCCTGGGAAGACAGCATCTTGCCTGCCGCGGTCGGGCCCTCCCGCCGTTTGCGGCCAAGCAGGCGGTTTACCCCTTCGCCGAAATGGGCAAAAACGCGGCCTGTCGTCGGCACGAATACCAGTGCCGTCAGAAGCGACGCGGTCAGAACGATGATCACCATCACCGGCAGATAGCTCATGAACTCGCCCGAAACCCCCGGCCAAAGCAGCAGTGGCAGGAAGGCGGCTAGCGTGGTCGCTGTGGAAGAAACGATCGGCCAGAACATCAGCTTGGCCGCCCGGTTATAGGCTTCATCCGGCGGCAGGCCTTCCGCCAGTTTCCGGTCAGCATATTCGATCATCACGATGGCACCATCGACCAGCATGCCGACCGTCAGCACGAGGCCGAACATGACCATCATGTTGACCGTCATGCCCATGAAGGCGAGGATGAGAAAGCCGACCATGAATGAGGTTGGAATGGCCAGTCCGACCAGCAGGCCGGAGCGCAGTCCCAGCGATCCGATGACGACAATCATCACCAGCGAAACAGCTGTCATGATCGACGATTGCAGCGAACCAAGCACTTCGAAGATGAAGCTCGACTGGTCGATCAGGTAATTGACCTTGACGGTTTGCGGCCAGTCCTTGGTGTATTCCCCCACTACCTCGCGCACTTTGGTGTTGTTGTCGATGATGTTGGTGCCGATGCGTTTGACGACCTCCAGAGACATCGCCGGCTGGCCGTTGACCCTGGTATAGGTGGAGGCATCCTTGAAGTTGCGGCGGATATCGGCCACCTCGCCGAGGGTTACAACGCCCTCGCCATTCTGCTTGATGGGAATGGAGTAAACGTCGCGCGCGCTTTCAACGAGGCCGGGGAGCTTGACGTTGAAACGCGCCGCCCCGTCATCGATGAAACCGGCGGGAACAAGCTGGTTGTACTGGGCCAGCGCGTTCAGCAGTTCCTGCTGGGTAATGTCGTAGGATTCCAGCTTCAGCAGGTCGAGCACGACCTCAAGCTGTTCGACGCGGGCGCCCTTCAGCTTTGCCTCGCGAACTGTCGCGATGGCCTCGATTTCATCCTGGAGCTGGCGGGCAAGATTGTAGAGTGTGCGTTCGGGAACATCACCCGAAAGGGTCACGATGATGGTCGGCTGCAGCGCGAAATTCGTTTCGAAAATCGCCGGCTCGTCCGCATCGCCGGGCAGGCTGGCCTTGGCAAGGTCCACCTTGTCGCGAATATCGGCCAGCACCTTGTCCTTGTCGGATCCGATCTGGAATTCCAGCACGATACCGGCATGGCCCTCCGATGCGATGGCGGTGATCTCTTTCAGCCCGTCCAGCCCGCGAAGTTCCGTCTCCATCGGCTTGACCAGCAGCCGTTCGGCATCTTCCGGCGATACGCCCCGCTGCCCGATCGAAACGTAGTAGACCGGAACATCGATGTCGGGATTGGCTTCCTTGGGAATTGCCAGATAGGACAATATGCCGGCGATCACCATGACGATCATCATGGTGATGACGGTTTTCGGCCTGGAGAGAATGGCTTCGAGCGCGCCGGTCATTGGGCTGTCCCGGTGGCCTGCAGCCCTTCGGCTGCCGCCAGCTTGCCGGCATAGCGTTCATCCGGCGCCGTCTCCACCTTCTCTCCGGCAACGACATATTCCTGGCCGAGCGTGATAACCCTGTCGCCCTCGCTGGGCCCCGTCACCCAAAATCCGTCCTTTTCCTGGGAAAGGATGGTGACGGGCACAAAGGCTACCGTGTTGTCTTCTTTCACGATGCGGATGCCGATGGTGCCATCATCGGCCAGCGTCACCCAGGAAGGTGAAACACGGAACGCCTTGCCCGCATCAAGCACAATCCTTGCTTCTGCGGTCATGCCGTCACGCACGCCGGAACCCGGTTCGAATTCGATCTCGACTGCAAAGGTACGCGTCTGGGCATCTGCAGATGGCGCGATGTAGCGAATGGTTCCGGTAGCCGTATCTCCGGTGATCAGCTTTACTTCCGCTTCCATGCCGGTTGCGATTCTGCCGATGTCGCGTTCTGAAACCTGACCGGTGAACAGCATGGGATCATTGTCGATCAGCGTCACGCAGGTCCCGCCCATCGACAGCATGTCGCCAGCCTCTGCGATCGGGTCCTGTACGATTCCGGCAGCATTGGCCCGCACCTCGGTGCGCTCCAGTTCCAGCTGCGCCGACGCCACCGATGCCTTGGCCGCATCCAGTGCCGCCCTCAGCGCGGTCAGCCGGTTTTGCGAGGCAAACCCCTTTTTCTTCAGCTGCGCATTGGCATTGTATTCGGTTTCAGCTTGCGCCAGTTGCGCTTTTGCCTGGGCCAGGCTGGCTTCCCTGGCACCGCGTTCGATCACGCAGACAAGGTCGCCCTTCTTCACGTTCTGGCCTTTTGAAACCAGACGTTTTTCCAGTACGCCCGCCGTCTCCGCCCGCACGGTCACCACTGCATCGGCACGGGTTCTGCCGCGCACCAGCACGCTTTGCTGGCGCTCCTGTGCCATCAGGGGAACATGGCGCACCTTGAAAATTTCAGCGCTGCGCTCAGCTTCACGCTCTGCGATCGGCACTGCGCTTTCGCCATTATCGGACTGCCCGCCGATCTTCACGTCGCCAGCCATCATCCACAGTCCGAGACCGCCGGCCAGCGCAATGGCCAGCACATGGGAACCTTTGATTTTAAAGGCCATTTTCTGCTTCCTTACCAGGGTCTCGTTGAAGACCGCTTATCAGTCCATTCCGTCTATTCTGCGGCTGCCGCGCTCGGCAGGGAACTGCCCGCAATTTCCAGCAACTGCTGTTTGTTTTTTATCAGATATTCCAGATCGCTCTTGAGAACATGCTTTCCGTAGGCTGCAACCCACCGCGTGCCGGGATGCTGGCACTCGGCCGAATGCTCGCAGATCACCGACAACTGGCCTTCCAGAAAGGCGATTCGCTGCTCAATGGCATCGGACACGCTGTGCTGTGTACCGAATTCTGCGGTCATCGCAACCAGAAGAAACTCCGATTTGAAGACGTCCTTGCCCGGGGGCTGCATGATGGCGTGGAGAAATTCGGCTTTCCCGGCCTCCGTGATCGTGTAAACCTTGCGTTCGGGCTTGCCCTGGCTTTGTTCGGCACGGCTGGTTACCAGTTGCTCGGCCTCCAGCTTCGCCAGCATCGGATAGATCGAACCATATCCGATGTCGATGAAATGGCTGTAGGGGCCGTCGCTGGCGAGTTTGCGAATCTCATACCCGCTTGCATCCTGAAAATTCAGGATTGCCAGGATCAGGGTTCTCACATTCACGATATGCTTCCTTCATGGCCGGGCAGGTGGGCGTGCACCATGCGGGCATCCCTGTTCAATTCACTGTCAGGCCGTTGTCACCATCAGGCCGCTGCGCCAGGGATTGCCTGCATTCGGCGGATGCCGTTGGGTGGCAGTTATATATCGGGCCGATATATATCAATAGACAGGAGTAAAAAAAACACTGTTTGGATTTCCGGTGCAATCCTGCTGACAGAAGGGTGTCAGGAGAATTGGCGATTTTGCACCCGCAGAGCGCAGGCCATCGCCCATGATCGCACCCGGCATCGCACCCGGCTTGGCGGCATGCGCTTATTTCTGGTGCCGGTTTACCAGTTTCTGGGTGGTCACATAGTCCGTCTTGCCGCTGCCCAGCACCGGGATTTCGGCCACTTTCACAATCACGTTTGGCACCATCAGCTCCGGATAGCCGAGCTGTTTCACCGTCTTGATCAGCGGCTCCTTGGCCGCTTCCGGCCAGGTCGTCACCAGCACGATTTTCTCGCCGCGCCGCTTGTCGGGGAGCGATACCGCAGCATGGTTTGCCTCCGGCCACAGTTTTCCCGCCACCATCTCGATGGCGCCGAGCGGCACCATCTCTCCGGCGACCTTGGCAAAGCGCTTGGCCCGGCCGCGGATCGTCACATAGCCCTCTGTGTCGATGTCGACAATATCGCCGGAATCGTGCCAGCCATCGGCGGGCGGCTGCAATTCGCCCGGCCTGTCATGGGTCATGTAGCCGAGCATCACATTGGGGCCGCGAACCCACAGCCTGCCGCCTGCATCGATCCCCTCGACCGGTTCAAGCCGCGCCTCGATGCCCGGCAGCAATTTGCCAACAGAGCCGGGCCGGTTTTCTTCCGGCGTGTTGACGGCAACCACGGGAGCCGCCTCGGTCATGCCGAAGCCTTCCAGTACCAGCGTGTCAAACCGTTCGGCCCAGGTCTTGCGTGTGTCGTCCCTGACCGCTTCAGCACCCGCAACCACCAGCCGCAACGAGGCAAAGTCATCGTCCTTTGCTGCCCGCGCGTAACCGGTCAAAAACGTGTCGGTACCGAACAGGATGGTCGGCTTCGATTTCGCCACGGCCTGGGGAATGATCTTCATGTGCAGCGGCGAGGGATAGAGAAAGAGTCTGACACCATACATCAGCGGCAGGATCATGCCGCCGGTGATGCCGAAGGAATGAAACACCGGCAATACGTTGAACAATTTGTCCGCCGGGCCGAAATCTATGCGTTCTGCAATCTGTGCGCAGTTCGACAGGACGTTGTCGTGGGAAAGCACCACAGCCTTGGGATGGCCTTCCGAACCGGAGGTGAACAGCACCAGGGCAGGGTCTGCAGGATCAGGGTTGGCGACAGCGCGCCGGGCGAACAGGGCGGCAGCCGCTTTCTCAACCAGGCTGACGCTGTCGATCAGGTCTTCCAGCCAGAAGAACTCAAGCCCTGCCTCTTCCAGTGCGCCTTGAAGCGACTGCAGTTCTGCTTTCTCGATGAAGGTGCGCGAGGCGATCACCAGCCGAGCCTTGACCGTCCGGCAGGCGGAAACCACGATGGACGGCCCGGCTGTGTAGTTGAGCATTGCCGGCACGCGGCCAGCCGATTGCAGGGCGAAGAAAGTGCTTACAACGGCATTTGCGTTGGGCAGCAATACTGCAACGATTTCACCGGCTTGTGTGACCTTCTCGAATCGCTTTGCGAGCAGCCTTGCCCCCAGCAAAACGCGGCCATAGGAGAACTTCTGCCCGATGGCGTCTTCAAGTTGCGGCTCGCTTGATTTGTAACGCCGGCTTGCGCCCACCAGCGCGTCAAACAGGGTTTGTCCCGCAAAGCAGGACGTGAAATCCTTCTCTCCCAAGCACGCCTCCTTCGCGCTTTATTCCTCCGAAAAGAAGTGTGGCAGGGAACGGGCTGGAAGGAAAGGGGCCATAGCCAACCTGAAAGAAGGGCGCTTATACCCAGCTCTGGTTCTTGTGATCGAAAAGCCCGCCATTGACGGTGTTTTCCGCCAGGACCAGGGCAACGAATGTTTCCGCCACTTCGCGGGCATGGGGCAGGGTTTCGGGGTTCTCGCCAGGCATTGCCTGTGCCCGCATCGCCGTTGCGGTTGCACCCGGATTGACCAGGTTCACTTTCAGATTGCTGTTGGCGCTTTCAGCCGCCCAAGTCTTGCCGAGCGCCTCAAGGCCTGCCTTGGAAACCGAATAGGCGCCCCAGAACGATTTGCAGGATTGGGCCGCGCCGGAGGAAACCAGCAGGGCGCGCCCGGCATCTGATGCCTTCAGCAGCGGATCGAGCGAGCGTATCAGCCGCCAGTTGGCGGTCAGATTGGCGGCAAGCACCCTTTCGAAGGTTTTCGGCTCGAAGTGGCCCAGCGGCGACAGGCCGCCCAGAATGCCGGCATTGGCGATGAAGATGTCGAGCCTGCCCCAGCGTTCATCGATGCTGGCGCCGAGCCGGTCGAGCGCGTCGTAGTCGGTGATATCAAGGGGAACCAGCGTTGCCGTTCCACCGGCTTCGCCAATGGCATCGTCAAGTTCCTCAAGTCCGCCCACCGTGCGCGCAAGGGCGATGACATGGGCTCCTTCGCGCGCCAGCGCCAAAGCGGTAAAATAGCCGATGCCCCGCGATGCGCCGGTCACCAGCGCAATTTTGTCCTGCAGTCTTTTCATGATGTGTCAGCGTCCCTGGCGTTCGGCCAGAAGGGAAATGTTCGAGGTCTTACCGTCGCTGAGATTGTGGTCGGTCAGGTCGGTGGGATATTCCCGGGAGAAGCAGGCATCGCAGAACTGCGGTGCGTCGGCGTTGCGCTTTGCCTCTCCGGCAGCACGGTAAAGCCCGTCCAGGGAAATGAAGGCGAGCGAATCGACGCGAATGAACTCCGCCATCTCCTCGATGCTCATGCGTGAGGCCAGCAATTTCTGCCGCTCCGGTGTGTCGACGCCATAATAGCAGGGGGAGGCGGTCGGTGGACTGGCAATGCGCATGTGCACTTCGGCAGCGCCTGCCTCGCGCACCATCTGGACGATCTTCTTGGAGGTCGTTCCGCGCACGATGGAATCATCCACCAGCACGACGCGCTTGCCCTCGATCATGCGCTGGTTGGCATTGTGCTTCAGCTTGACGCCCATGTGACGGATCGAATCGGTGGGCTGGATGAAGGTGCGCCCCACATAGTGATTTCGGATGATGCCCAGTTCGAACGGAAGGTTAGCCCCTTGCGCGAAACCGATCGCGGCAGGAACGCCGGAATCGGGAACCGGAACGACGAAATCGGCTTCCGCCGGCGCTTCCTTTGCCAGTTCAACGCCGATCTGTTTGCGGACGTGATAGACGTTGCGGCCCGCCATCATGGAATCGGGCCGGGCAAAGTAAACATATTCGAAGATGCAGAACCGGCTGCCCGTCTTTTCGAAAGGGTAGGCCGAGCGGATGCCCGAATCGGTAATGATGATGAGTTCGCCCGGCTCGATGTCGCGCACATAGCGTGCGCCGATGATGTCCAGGGCGCAGGTTTCCGATGCCAGAATGTAGGCGCCGTCGAGATCGCCCAGCACCAGCGGGCGCACGCCCAGCGGATCACGGCAGCCGATCAGTTTCTTGTTGGTGATGCCAACCAGCGAAAACGCGCCTTCCAGCTGGCGGATCGCATCGGTCAGCTTTTCCTCGAAGCTTGCCGCCTTGTCCATGGCGATAAGGTGCAGGATCACTTCCGTGTCCGAGGTCGAATGGAAGATCGCACCATCGCGCTGCAACTGGCGCCGCAGCGTCAGCGCATTGGTCAGATTGCCGTTGTGGGCAACCGCAAACCCGCCGCCGGCAAATTCGGCAAAAAACGGCTGAACGTTGCGCATTTCGTCGCCGCCGGTGGTCGAATAGCGGTTGTGGCCAATGGCGCGCGAGCCTTTCAGACGCTCCAGGACATCGGGCTTTGTGAAGGTGTCTCCGATCAGGCCGCGATGGCGTTCGGCAAAGAACTGCTTGCCGTCATAGCTGACGATGCCGGCAGCTTCCTGTCCACGGTGTTGCAGGGAGTGCAGGCCGAGCGTCGTCAGCGCTGCTGCGTCCTGGTGGCCGAAAATGCCGAAGACGCCGCATTCCTCGTGAAGCGTGTCGTCATCTTCCAGATGGGGGTTGGAAGCGAAAGGCATGGCGATCCTGTCTTATGTCATGACTTGGCATTGCGGGTTTCAATCGGATCCGCACACACCTGTGCAGATCAGCTATTGGTCTGTTCTTCCCCGCCAGCGCCGTCCTGCGGCTTCAGGCGGTCGATGATCGACTTTTCCGGATCGTCCGGCAGCAGTTCGACCAGGCCTTCGCCGATCGATTCAAGCATGGGCTTGGACTTGGCATTGGCAACCCAGCCGGGCTGGTTTTCCGGCACCAGCCAGTTGAAAAACAGCAGGCCGACGACCACCAGCAGTGCGCCGCGCACGGCACCAAAGACAAAGCCGAGGGTACGGTCGAGCGGGCCGATTTTCGAATCGACAATGAAATCGGCAATTTTCATGGTGATGACGCTGACGACAATCAGCGCCACGACGAAGATGCCGGCCGCCGCCGCAATGTCCGCAATCGTCTGGCTGTCGGAAATCGACTGGGTGTAGTTATACGCAAATGGCGACAGCGACTTGTAGAAATACAAGGCTGCAAGGGCTGCGACCACCCATGAGGCAACCGAAAGCACTTCGCGGGAAAAACCGCGGATCATGGCGAGCAGGCCGGAAATCAGCATCAATCCGATCAGCACGCCGTCAAACAGAGTAATCATCGTATTCCCTCAGGGCTTTTGTCACTGCCCGGACAATGCGTTGTGCAATAGCTGCACGAACGCGCCCGCCACAGCGGCCCGTTGGGCGACTAATGCCGCGTTGCAGGTGAAAAATCAATCGCCAATGACACTTTGGGTAAATGCGCCTTTGAATGTGTGGATATTCTGACACGGTGCTCCATGCAAGGACGTTGCAAGACAGCCTCCTGCCGATTGTCATCCTTGTTGCGCAGGCTTTGCCTTGGCGAGAATTCTGCCTGCCAGATCAGCAAGTTCGCTGATCTCCACAAGTTCCAGTCCGCTGGGCGCTGCTGCCTTCGCCTTTGCACCGTCACGCCCGTTTTTGCGGGCAGTGCTGCCTGACGGCAGGATCGCCCGGCCAAATCCCAGCTTTTCGGCTTCCTTCAATCGGGCGGAGGCATGGGAAACCGGCCGTGTCGCGCCCGAAAGGCTGATTTCGCCGAAATAGACGCTCTGGACGGGAAGGGCGACGCCCGCAAGCGAGGAAATCAGCGCCGCCGAAACGGCAAGATCGGCAGCAGGCTCCATGATCCGGTATCCGCCAGCCACATTGAGGTAAACGTCATGCTGGCCAAGGCGCACGCCGCAATGGGCTTCCAGCACGGCGAGCACCATGGCAAGGCGCGAACTGTCCCAGCCGACAACCGCGCGCCGCGGTGTCGCGAGCGACGAGGGAGCAACCAGCGCCTGGATTTCCACCAGCACCGGGCGGGTGCCTTCCATTCCGGCAAAGACGGCAGCCCCCGGTGCATTGGCATTGCGTTCGCCCAAAAACAGTTCGGACGGATTTTCCACCTCCTTCAGCCCGCCATCGGACATTTCGAACACGCCGATTTCGTCCGTTGGCCCGAAACGGTTCTTCACCGTTCGAAGAATGCGGAAATGATGCCCGCCTTCGCCCTCGAAATAGAGCACCGCATCGACCATGTGCTCGACCACGCGGGGCCCGGCAATCTGGCCGTCCTTGGTGACATGGCCTACCAGCACCAGGATCGTGCCATGGCGCTTGGCATAGCGGATCAGCGCCTGGGCAGAGGCGCGCACCTGGGTCACCGAGCCCGGTGCCGACTCGACCGTGTCGGTCCACAGGGTCTGGATCGAATCGATGATAAGAAGGGCAGGCGGTTGGCCGGCCTTCAAGGTGGCAAGAATGTTCTCGACACTGGTTTCCGCCGCAAGGCCGATGTTTTCCTCGACCGCCGAAAGCCGCCTGGCCCGAAGCCGCACCTGCGCAACGGCCTCCTCGCCGGAAACATAGACCACCGGATGACCGCCCTTTGCCAGCGCGGCGGCTGCCTGGGTCAGCAGGGTCGACTTGCCGATGCCCGGATCACCGCCCACCAGCAGGGCGGAACCGGGCACGAAGCCGCCGCCCGTCACCCGGTCGAGTTCGGCAATGCCGCTGGCAAGGCGCGGCGCTTCCTGAGTGTCGCCGGCCAGCGCCACCAGTTCGACCGCATGGCCGGTCTTCATGCGGCTCGCACCGGGCGCAGCGCCCACGCCGCTTTCCCCGCGCTCCTCCACAAGCGTGTTCCATTCCCCGCACGCTTCGCACCGGCCCGACCAGCGCGGGGCAACATTGCCGCAGGACTGGCAGACAAATTGCGATTTTGTTTTGGCCATGCTTCCCCGCAGCCGGTATACCGCTCAAATGTTCTTATTATGTTCTATTCGATCAACGAAGCGCTGACAAGGCGTTGTCTCCGCTTCCTCTATTTCCCGGCGCGGGCAAGGCCATGTGCCACCAGCCGGTCGATGATTTCGCCGTAGGCGATGCCGCTGGCGGCCATCGCCTTGGAATACATGCTGATATCGGTAAAGCCGGGGATTGTGTTGAGTTCGTTGACGAGGAAGGTCATGTCCTCGCGCAGGAAGAAGTCAATGCGGGCCATGGCATCGCACCCCACGGCCCGAAACGCTTCGGCCGCCGTTTTGCGGATGTTATCCTCAACCGCTTGCGGCAGATCGGCGGGAACGTGGAGCTCCGCGCCACCGGCATCGACATATTTGGCATCATAGCTGTAAAAGCCGTGATTTTCCGCGGGTGCAATCTCGCCGGGCCGCGAGACGAAGAGCTCGCCACCGGCATCCTCGATGACCGCGCATTCGATCTCGCGCCCCTCGATGAATTCCTCCGCCAGCAGAACGCGGTCGTGTTTGAAACCTTCCTCAAGCGCCGCAGCGTAATCGGTTTCACCGGCTACCTTGCTGATGCCGACCGATGAACCCTGCCGGGCAGGCTTGATGAAAACCGGCATCCCCAGTGCTGCTTCCAGCGCATCGAAACCGGGTCTTTCTTCCCGTCTTATGGTGAGCGAGCGTGCGGCAGGAATGCCGGCAGCCTTGAGCAGGCGCTTGGTGATATCCTTGTCCAGCGCGGTTGCCGAACCAAGGATGCCGCAGCCCGCTAGCGGCACGCAGGCGGTTTCCGCATAACCCTGCACCGAACCATCCTCGCCCGGCAGGCCATGCAGCACTGGAAACAGAATGTCGAGTTTTTCCAGTTCACGGGTTGTCCCGTCCGGTTCGATTGCGGTCATGCGCCCTTCGCCGCCCGGCATCAGGCACACTTGCCCGCCGGTGGAGGGCTGTTCAAGCACGCCCTCGTCATAACGGCTCGCCAGCCATGTGCCCTGACGGGTAACGAAGATGGGAACGGCGTCGTATTTTACCGGGTCGAGAGCGGCCATCACATTGGTGGCCGAAAGCACGGAAACATCATGCTCTGCGGAGCGCCCGCCGAACACGACACCGATGCGAATTCTTTTTTCCGAAGAAGGCTCCACGTGTCGAATGTCCTGTTTGTCAATCAGTGGGTCAGGACCCTGCATAGATGCGCTCATAGCGCTGGCCCAGGCTGGTCAGCAGTTCATAGCCGATCGTGCCGGCGCTTGCCGCCAGTTCATCGACCCGAAGCTGCCTGTTGATAAAGTCCACCCATTCGGTCCTGGCCAGCGTTCGTTCGGGGATGTCGGTGACATCGAGCGCCGTCAGGTCCATGGAGATGCGCCCAAGGATGGGAGCGCGGTGCCGCCCGATCATTGCACAGCCGCCCGTTCCAACCCCATTGTTGCGCAGGGGGGTTCCCGCGCCTGACGCCTGCCGGTGCAGCCCGTCGGCATAGCCGATGGCGACGGTGGCAACCCGGCTGTTACGCTTTAACACCGCCGCAGCACCATAGCCGACGCTTTCGCCCTTCTTGATGGTCCTCATCTGCAGGATGCGGCCTTCAAGCCGCACCACGGGTTTCATCGGGTTTTTGACGCCGTTGACCGCATCGCCGCCGTAAAGCGATACGCCGGGCCGCAACAAATCGAAATGGGCTTTTTTGCCGACAAACACACCGGCGGAATTGGCGAGCGATTTGCGGGCTTCGGGGAAATGACGGGCCGCCTCGCCGAATCTTTCGATCTGCCGCCCGTTCAGCGGATGGCGGGGATCATCGGCGCAGGCGAAATGGCTGACCACCAGTTCGGGGTTGAGTTTTTCCAGCAGTTCAGGGGAAGACAGCAGCCAGGATAGCTCTTCCGGGCCGAGGCCGAGGCGGTTCATGCCGGTATCGATATGCAGCGCCGCTCGCTGGCCGCGTCGTGCCTTTGCCGTCCAGTTGGTGATCCCCCTGGGCGAATTGATGACGGGGGTGAGGATGTGGCGACGGTATTCGGCCTCCGCCTTCACGTTAAAGCCGTTGAAAATGTACACATTGGCTTTGGGCGCCACCTTGCGCACCATCACGCCTTCGCCAATTGTGGCCGTGAAGAAATCCCGGCAGCCTGCCTTGTAGAGCGCTTTTGCCACCGGCTGCGTCCCCAGCCCGTAGGCATCGGCCTTGACCACGGCGGCACACTGCTTGTGGGCTGACTTGCCGCGCAGCTTCTGCCAGTTGGCCACGATGGCGGAAAGATCAACGGTCAGCCGCCCGTTGGGATGTGGCGGCGAAGGCATTGGCGTTGTCATCAGCCCGTTCCCACTCGCGCGTTACCCATACCTGTCCGGTAGGTGGTCGTCTTCGGCAAGATCGCTGAAGCGGGTGAACTCCGCCTGGAAGCCGAGTTTGGCTGTTCCCGTCGGGCCGTGGCGCTGCTTGGCGATGATCACCTCGGCCTTGCCCTGCGCTTCGGCCATGTCCGTTTCCCACTTCAGATATTCCTCGGTGCCGGGCTTGGGTTCCCGGTTCCTGATGTAATATTCCTCGCGAAAAACGAACAGAACCACGTCTGCGTCCTGTTCTATCGAACCCGATTCGCGCAGGTCCGACAGTTGCGGGCGCTTGTCGTCGCGGCTTTCCACCTGGCGTGAAAGCTGGGACAGGGCAATGATGGGTATGTCCAGTTCCTTGGCCAGCGCCTTCAGCCCGGTGGTGATTTCGGTAACTTCCTGTACCCGGTTCTCGCCACTGCGCTTTGAGCCCTGCATCAGCTGAATGTAGTCGACCACCATCACGTCGAGGCCGCGCTGGCGTTTCAGCCGCCGGGCACGGGCGGCGAGCTGGGCGATGGAGATGCCGCCGGTCTCGTCGATATAAAGCGGAATGCGCTGCATTTCGCTCGAACAATGGGAGAGTTTGACGAATTCGGCTTCGGTGATTTCGCCGCGGCGGATTTTGGAGGACGAAACTTCCGCCTGTTCGGAAATGATACGGGTCGCCAGCTGGTCTGCCGACATTTCCAGCGAGAAGAAGCCAACGACCCCGCCATTGAGTGCCTTGTGGGAGCCGTCGGGATTGATGTCGGCTTCATATCCGTGCGCGATGTTGAAGGCGATGTTGGTGGCAAGGGAGGTCTTGCCCATGCCGGGCCGTCCCGCCACGATGATCAGGTCCGATTTCTGAAGCCCGCCCATGCGCTGGTCGAGATTGTGGATGCCGGTCGAAATGCCCGACAGACCGCCATCGCGTTCATAGGCGGCGCCCGCCAGTTCGATTGCCTTCTGGATTGCGTCCGAGAATTCCTGGAACCCGCCGCCATAGCTGCCGGTCTCCGCCAGTTCGAACAGCCGCCGCTCGGCATCTTCGATCTGGCCTGACGGCGGCACGTCCACCGGCGCGTCATAGGCGATGTTGACCATGTCCTCGCCAATGGTGATCAGCGAACGGCGCACTGCAAGGTCATGGATAAGACGGCCGTAATCGGCGGCGTTGATGATCGTTGTCGCTTCTGCCGCCAGCCTCGCCAGATACTGCGCCACCGTCATGTCGCCGATCTTGTCGTCTTCCCGCAGAAAGGTCTTGATCGTGCGCGGGTCGGCCTTCTTGCCAACCCGGATCATGTCGGATGCGCATTTGAAAATCTGCCGGTGGATCGGTTCCTGAAAATGCTCGGTCTTCAGGAAATCGGAAACCCGGTAATAGGCATCGTTATTGATCAAAATGGCGCCGATCAGCGCCTGTTCTGCCTCCACGTTCTGCGGCGCTGCCCGGAAGGGCAGGGCATTTGCATCGCCCCGGCGTTCTGTTTCCTCGTTCTTCAGATATGAAATGTTTTCGGCCATGCTCTTCCCAATGTCATGCCAACAAAGTCATGCCGACCGGCATGAAAGGTTGATAATACCAAGCGCAATGTTGTGAGTGTGGCCGCACGCGTACTGACATCTCTTCGCGCACTGCCCGGCAATTCCCGCCAACCCCTTTCAGGGTTTTCACCATCTGCCGGGGATTGCCAGCACTGTTGGCAGCTTCCACGCCAATTAACAGCTTTCTTTTCACCGCCGCGGTTTTGCCTTGACACAAATAACTGATTCGCAGGGTTCAGCGTCAGGAAATCAGGATTTTGACCCTGCTTTGAATACCGACCGCCAGAAGGCAATGCGCGGTTTTCCGGCCCGCTGGTTGGCAAGGCCGGCCCTGATCGCCAGGTGCCAGTGGGAAAGGAAAATGCCGGTCGCCTTCAAAAGCCCATAACGCGGGTCATAGGCATGTACCGGTTCTGAATAAAGTGCATTGGCTTCAAGCACCTTGATGCTTCTTCCGGCAAAAAGGCTTTCATAATCCGGTGCACGGGCATCCAGCCTGCCATAGTGATAGCCCTCAATGGCATCGAGATGGGAAGCAACCCCTGCATTGAGAGCATCGGTTATGAAACCGGAGATATCCTGAAACGTCGCACCAAGATGGTGGTTGCGCACCGGCATCAGGTCGACAGCTTCACCGGCTTTGGGTACCCGCTGCAACTGCAGGCGGTTGTATTTGGCAACCCGCCTGCGCGTTTGCCTGTCCGCATCAACGCCATCGCCGGCATTAATCAGTTCGCCGATGGTGCGCCTGCCATCGCCCGTTACGGGAAAGCCGCGCTTTAACGTCATCGAGACGATCCTGCCGTGCACGGCCGGGCTGTCGCGCACATAAAACAGGCCAACCTCAACGCCGCCGACAAATTCCTGCAACAGCCAGGTTCCGCCCGATGCGGCGGCCTGCTGCCAGGCGTTTTTGAAATCCGGGATACTGTTGATCCACAAAACGTCCGTTCCCTGGACGCCTTCATCGGGTTTCAGGACGGCGCGGGGATCATCGAGCGTTCTTGCAAATGCCCTATAGCGGGCAAGCGCCTCATCCGCCGCAAGGGCAGCATCGAGCGCCGTCTGCTTTACCAGCAGCGGGCAGCCCGGTGGGAAACGGTCAAAGAAGGCTTCCTTGGATGCCGGATACAGCCCGCCATGTTCCAGCCCGTAATTGGCGCATAATGGCGCGCTGAAACTGCGGTAGCGCAGCAGCATCGCCACAATGCCGATCGCAACCGGCACGTAGAACAGCCACATGGGAATTTCATGCCACCACCGCCGCTCAAGGCGGATGTCCGGGGGCGTTGTCCTGTTTTTCGTGCTGCCGGTTTTGGTCATGGCTTCCATGTGCAAACACAACGAGAAAAGGGCGCGGAACTTTCTTCCGCGCCCCCGTCCACAAGTGTCACAATTCGCAACTGGCTGGCAAGCGCCCCCAATTGCGACAAGGTCAGGATTTGGCTTCTTCTTCGCCGGCCTCTTCTTCTGCGGCAGCATCGTTGGTTTCAGCAGCCTCTTCGCCAGCCGGTTCTTCGGCAGCTTCAGCGCTTTCTTCTTCAACCGCTTCCTCGATCTCTTCGGCAGCGCTTTCCGCGTCGTCCGGATTTTCGAAGATTTCCTCAAGGTCGATTTCGGCTTCACCGGCATCTTCTGCTTCAAAGCCTGCATTCGGCTTGGTCAGATCCTCACCGGCAGCCTGGCGTTCGGCTTCGTCGTCGGAACGGGCAACGTTGATGGTAATCGTGGACGTGACTTCCGGATGCAGCACGATCTCGACCGTGTGCAGGCCGATGGTCTTGATCGGATTCTGCAGGCTCACCTGACTGCGCGCCACCTTGAAACCGGCAGCATCCAGTTCAGCGGAGATATCGCGGGTTGAAACCGAGCCATAGAGCTGGCCGGTCTCTCCGGCAGAACGGATGAGCACATAGCTGGAACCGTTGAGCTTTTCGTTGACGTTGTCGGCTTCGTTCTTGCGTTCAAGGTTGCGCGCTTCCAGTTCGGCGCGCTGGGATTCAAAGCGTGCCTTGTTGGCTTCATTGGCACGAAGGGCCTTGCCTTGCGGCAGCAGGTAGTTGCGCGCATAGCCGTCCTTGACGGTAACGGTATCGCCCATCTGGCCCAGCTTCGCGATGCGTTCGAGAAGAATGATCTGCATGGTTAAGGTTCCTTGTTTGGTGTTTGGTGCCGGGCCTAGCTCTGCCCGGGTGTATTGCGGGCCTGCTGTGCAAAGCTGCGAAACAGGCCCATGATGGTGAAGATGATGAACGGAAATGCCAGCAGGATGATCGATCCGTAGGCAATGGTAAGCACCAAAAACGCGGCGGGATTGCCCCGCAGCCGGTAGTGCAGCAGCGCCAGGCCGATCAGCCCGTAACCGCAAATCGAAATCCCTAGCATGACGCCGCCAGCCAGCGACGCTCCGCCGCTCAAGAACAGCATGCCGGCAAGACCGGCAACCAGAAAGCCGCCAGCCTGGGGCGGCAGGGTGACCGTTGCGGCAATGTCCTCGCGCTCGCGTGCCAGAATACCGGACCGCCTGGTGATGGCGGCAGCTGCAAACGCCGTCAGCACATGCATCAGCAGCCACACCCCTGGCGCTATCAGCGGGATTGCTGTTGCATAGGCTTGTGCCTGGGTGTCGATGGCTTCCGGCGTCAGCCCGCTCATGTCGGGACGCTGGCGCATGACTTCCTGGAAAATCTGTTTGAACGAGTCGACGAGCATCGCCTCGCTGATGCCGCTGAAGGCTCCAATGGCAATAAACGCCACCACCAGGATAGACATCAGGTGAAACAGGATGGTGCCAAGCGGATACCAGACAATGCCGCCGTCTTCATCGCTCTGGCCAAGATTGGTCAGATGTCCGACCCAGCCGGCAGGAACAAACAGCATGGCCGAGGAGGCGAGCGCGGTGGAAGGTTCTGTGAAAACGCCGATCGTGCCCGTGCCGGCAATTACCGAGGCGATGCCGGCCTGAAAGCCCCAGCCCATGGTGGCGATGTAGATGGCGCCGGCGGCGACAAACGGCAGAAAAAAGGCGAACGGCATGGTGGTGACGGTTGCCGTCACCATGAGGCCGGCTGCCAGCCCGGCCACAAGTCCGATCAATATGGAACGGTTTGCCATTGTCTCTCGCTGTCCTGTCGTTTCGACAGTTAGGCGCCATTTGCGCCAACCTGGGTATTTCAAGTCCCGGTCACGATCCCCATCGTGGCGGGCAGTGCCAGTCGGTACCGGTGGCGGTTTTTAACGCCACCGGCATTTTTGTTCAACGGCCGTTAGCCGATCACATAGGGCAGCAGGCCGAGAAAACGGGCCCGCTTGATTGCCTGTGCCAGTTCGCGCTGTTTCTTGTTGGAAACCGAGGAGATGCGCGAGGGAACGATCTTGCCACGCTCGGAAATGTAGCGCGACAGAAGCTTCACGTCCTTGTAGTCGATCGTCGGAGCATTCGCACCACTGAACGGGCACGACTTGCGGCGGCGGTTAAAGGGTCTGCGTCCAGCCATGGCCATTATGCGTCTCCACTTGCTTCTTTCTTGCCGCTGTCATCGGGCTTGGGTCCGCGGCGCGGGCCACGGTCGTCACGGTCACGGCGGGGACCGCGGTCGTCGCGGTCGGATTTCTTCATCATGGCAGAAGGACCATCTTCATGGGCTTCCACCTTGATGGTCAGGTAGCGCAGAACATCCTCGTGAAGGCGCATCTGGCGCTCCATTTCGGATACGGCGTCCGCAGGGGCTTCCACATTCATCAAAATGTAGTGGGCCTTGCGGTTCTTCCTGATCTTGTAAGCTGCGGTCTTCAGGCCCCAGTTTTCGACCTTGCCAACCTTGCCGCCATTGCCTTCCAGAACACCCTTGAAGTGTTCGCAAAGGGCGTCGGCCTGCTGGCCGGAAATGTCCTGGCGCGCCAGGAACACGTGTTCGTATAGTGGCATAATGCCTTTCCTTTCTTTCCGCCGGGCGCCTTCGCGCGAAGCCTCCAAACCGCTTTTCAGGGGAGATGGCCTCACGTTGAAAGCAGCCATCGCCGGGAAAGGCGTTTGGGAACGGTTGAGAGCAGAGACAAGGGAAGCCGGCCCGTTTTTAGGCCCGTTCCGCGAACCGTTCCCAATAGAACCCGTCTACCGGTATTCGCAGAACCTTCCTTTCAGCCTCCGGCGTAACCGCCCGGAACTTGAACGGGCGGGTTATACGCATTTCCCGCGCAATTGCAACCCGCCCGAAATGCGCTTTCCGGCCATCGCGAAATCCCGGAGTTTTCGCCGGGGATGGACAAACCCGGTGCTTGGCGCGTAATGCGGGCTGCAATGGTTCTGTATCCGCAACATCGCGCCCGTGCCGCGGCAGGTATCCTGCGCACAAAGCCCGTGATTTCCGTACTGGCGGCGCTTTTCTTGGCCGTTCTCCCGGTGCTGTCGGCATGTCAGACATCCGATGCGCTATCGTCGGCAGCAAACGAGGCAACCGGCCGCCGAACCCCGGCAGGACCGCTTCCCGAGTTCAAGGATGCACTGTTTGCCTACCGCAAACCGCTCGAGGTTCGCGATGGCGGTTCTTATCTGGTCGTTCCCTATGATGAACTGAAGGATATCAACCAGCGCGATGAAATGCCGGTGCGCAAGGTTCACAGCCGCTACATCCGGCGGCTTCCCGCCTCTGCAGAACGCGACTTTACCTATGCTTCGGGCGAAAACGAGCTTGGCGTTCTGGGCGCGGGAAAGCTCGATGCTGCAGCGCGCCTTACGGTGGTTTACCTTCATGGCCGCGATGGCAACCGCAAATGGGGCTTCGACGATGAACGCTTCGGCGGCAATTTCAACCGGCTGAAGAACTTGGTGGCCGCAGCCGGCGGCGCCTATTTGAGCCCCGATTTTTCCGGCTTTGAAGCCAGGGGCGCAGCCGATATCGCTGCCCTGATCGCCGCGAGAGCCGGAAAGATCGGTCCGGTTATCCTGGCCTGCGGCTCGCTCGGCACGAAAATATGCTGGGCACTTGCCGATGATGCGGGAATTCGAAAAAATCTGGCCGGCATCGTCGTGCTCGGCGGTTTTCCCGACCGCAATTTTCTGCGCGCGGCCTATTCAGGGGCCGTCAAGCCCGTCCCCGTCTACATCGCCCATGGCTCCCGCGACCCGGTCTATGCGGTGGAAGCCATGGAGGACTTTTACAACGCCCTTAATGTAAAGTCCTATCCGGTACGCATGACCGTCTTTGACACCGGCAATCACGGCACACCGGTTCGCATGGTCGATTGGCGCAGCGCCATCAACTGGCTGCTGTCCGCCGGCGGGGCGGGGTGAGCAGTTCCCGCCAGGTTTTCCGCAGATCAGCCCACCTTGTGCACAATCAGGCCACCTTGCGCACAATGGCCGGCTCGACATTGCCGGTGAGCATCCGGCTCCAGGTAAGCCTGTCGCGGATTGCCGCTGTCGACCACACGCCACAGCCGATTTCCAGCCCGTTGTCATCCAGCCTGCTTGAGATGATTTCCGCCTGTGGCCCGTAAACGCCGGCCATGTCGAAGAAGTAGCGCTCGCATACCGCCACCACGTGGGAAATGCCATTGGCATTGCCGAAATCGGCAACCGCGATGGATAGCGCCAGCGTGGCGCGGTTGAGCAGGTTGGATTTTCGCGTGGTCATTGCTTCATCGACACAGAACCGGGTTGCTTCCCAGATGTGGGGGGAGCGTAGTTGTGCCCCCTCAGGCAGCATGTCGGCCCACACGCTATGCAGCAGCGTTGGCCCGGTGGTCGGCATCAATCGCACCCCGCCCGATACGGCGCCTGTCGGCGGGTCGATGCACAGCAGGTAGACATTGAATAATCCGTCAAACCGATCGGTTTCAATGGGCTTTCCATCGGTTTCCACCCAACCGAGCTTGTCGCAGAAGACGCGCTTTCTGAGCGCAAAATACTGTTTGAGTTCCGCGCGGTGGCGGTGGCGTTTTTCAGGCGTGATGTAGCGGATCATTGGCAGGCTCTCCCTGGTTGCGTTGGCCTCCGGAAACAGCCGGAAGACCCGCAAATTCGGCACCGCGGGGAGGCATGGGCGCAATCACCAAAAAACAACCCCCTATATCTAGGGGATAAAAATTAAACTTGAAGTTGTATTTGGCGAGTCACTGGGACATGGGCTGCCAGCGGGAGTACACAAGCAGGCTGCGTCGTACACCAACTGGCCTGACATCAACTGGCAGGTTGACCGTCAGGGCGTGAATGCGTAATCGAAACCCGCCGATGCGATCATCGTCCCGTTTTCGCACGAACGTGAATTGGTCGTCGGCCCGGTTCCATTCGACAGCAGGTGACAATCCATGACAGTCGCGTTCACGTTTCCAGGCCAGGGCAGCCAGCAGGTCGGCATGGGAAAGGCCCTTGCCGAAGCACATTCCGCCTCACGGGCGGTTTTCGAGGAGGTGGATGAAGCGCTTGGCGAGAAGCTGTCGAAGGTGATCTTTGAAGGTCCCGAGGATACGCTGACGCTTACCGCCAACGCCCAGCCGGCGCTGATGGCGGTTTCGATGGCAGCAATGAGGGCGCTTGAAGAAGGAGGCTTCGACCTTTCTGCTTCCGTGTCCTGCGTTGCCGGCCACTCGCTTGGAGAATATTCGGCCCTGTGCGCGGCAGGCAGCATTTCGCTTGCCGACACCGCCAGGCTGTTGCGCATCCGGGGCAATGCCATGCAGGCCGCTGTCCCCGTGGGCAAGGGCGCGATGGCGGCCATCATCGGCCTTGAACGCGACGATGTCGAAGCCGTCTGTGAGGCTGCTTCAAAGGACGGGGTATGCCAGATTGCCAATGACAATGGCGGCGGCCAGCTGGTGATCTCCGGTGAAAAGGAAGCCGTCGAAAAGGCCGCGAGCCTGGCAAGCGAAAAAGGCGCCAGGCGCGCATTGCTGCTGCCGGTGTCCGCCCCTTTCCATTCCGCCCTGATGGCCCCGGCCGCCGAAGCCATGCAGCAGGCGCTGGGCGAGGTCGAGGTAAAGGCACCTGTGGTGCCGCTGGTGGCCAACGTGCTGGCTGCACCCATTACCGATCCCGATGAAATCCGCTCCCGGCTGGTCGAGCAGGTCACGGGGCAGGTGCGCTGGCGCGAAACCGTGCAATGGTTTGCCGCCAACGGGGTTGAAACGCTGGTTGAGGTGGGGTCCGGCAAGGTGCTCAGCGGGCTCGCCCGCCGCATCAATCGCGATCTTGCTTCGAAGGCGGTCGGAACGCCGGACGACGTTGTCGCCTATCTGGGTGCGGACGCCTGATCCCCGACGCCATTGCCGTGGTTGCGGTGGCACGAATTCAAGAAGTTTGTTGATTGGAGAATGTTGTGATGTTTGACCTGACCGGAAAGAAGGCGCTTGTGACCGGCGCCAGCGGCGGCATCGGCGAGGCGATTGCCCGTACCTTTCACGCCGGCGGCGCTGTTGTCGGCCTGCATGGAACGCGGGAGGAAAAGCTGAACGCGCTTGCCAGCGAACTGGGTGAGCGTACCCTGGTACTGCCTGCCAACCTTTCCGACCTGGAGGCGGTCGATGCGCTTGGCGAGAAGGCCGAGGCGGAAATGGAGGGCGTCGACATTCTGGTCAACAATGCCGGCATTACCCGCGACGGTCTTCTGGCCCGCATGCCCAACGATGACTGGGACGACGTTATCCGGGTCAACCTGACCGCCGTCTTCCGCCTCACCAAGGCGATTTCCTATCCGATGATGCGCCGCAAGGCCGGCCGCATCATCAACATCACCTCCATCGTCGGCGTTACCGGCAATCCCGGCCAGGCAAACTACTGCGCTTCCAAGGCCGGCATCATCGGATTTACCAAATCACTGGCCCAGGAAATCGCCAGCCGCAACGTTACCGTCAACGCCATTGCGCCCGGCTTCATCGCTTCGGCCATGACCGAAAAGCTGAACGACAAGCAGAAGGAAGCGATCATGTCCGCCATTCCCATGAAGAAAATGGGCGAGGGCGAGGACATTGCAACGGCTGCCGTCTACCTTGCTTCCGATGCGGCGAAATACGTCACCGGCCAGACCTTGCACGTCAATGGCGGCATGGCGATGATCTGACCCCAACGGACAGTCAGGCCGGATCGCGCAAATGGCAGGCACTTCAAGCCCGGCTCTCAGGGCGGCATTCGCCGGATTTTTCGCCATGGCGCTTGCCATGGGCCTTGGCCGTTTTTTCTATACGCCGGTTCTGCCGCCCATGCTGGAGGCAGGTAGGCTGACAGCCGGTGAGGGCGGGCTGGCTGCCGGGGCCAATTTCCTCGGCTATCTGCTTGGCGCGCTGGCAGCCTCCGCGCCCTTCTTTTCCGCGCACCGTTATCGCTGGATGGCCTGGCTCGCACTGCCGGCCTGCGGCATGACGCTGTTGCTGTCCGGCCTGTGGCTGGGGCTCTTGCCGTTTTCCCTGATCCGCTTTGCAGGCGGTGCAGCAAGTGCCTTCTCGATGATTTTCATCTCTGCCATCGTGATGCGTATTTTTCAGGACAACGACCGCCCCGGCCTGATATCGGTTCATTTCGCCGGGGTCGGCTTCGGCATCGTGTTGTCCGCACTCATTGTACCGGCATTGGTGGCAGGCGGGCTGTCCTGGTCCTGGATGTGGTTTGCCGCCGGTGCTGCTGCGCTGGTATTGTGGCTTGCCGTTCTTGTCCTGCTTCCTGCATCCGCCGCAGGCAGCGAACCTGCTGCCAGCGGGGCCGGCCAGGAGGCTGGCAAAGCGGAGGCCTTTTCCCTTGCCTTTTGGGCTCTGCTTGCCGGATACGGCTTTTTCGGCTTCGGTTATTCGGTTTCCGCCACCTTTCTCAACACCATCGCCAAGGCCAATCCGATTCTGCAGCCTGCCGAACCCTGGGTGTGGCTCGTCGTCGGGCTTGCCGGCATTCCGTCCATCTGGGCGTGGAACCGCCTGACCGGCAGCATCGGCCTTGCCTATACCTATTCCATTGCATGTTTTGTCGAGGCGGCGGGAATTCTCCTCCTTCTTTGGCATGCAACGCCCGCAACCCTTTTGATATCGGGCCTGACCCTGGGCGCAACTTTCATGGCGGTTACCGCCCTGGGGCTTGCCAAGGCGCGTTCCATGGTGCCGCAAAAGGCTGCTGCTGCCCTGGCCCTGATGACGGCATCCTTCGGCCTTGGCCAGATGATCGGCCCTGTCCTTGCCGGCTTCCTGTTCGAAAGCAGCGGAAGTTTCGCACCCGCCCTTACCGCGGCGATCACCGCGCTCACCCTGACCGTCGTGCTGACCCTGCTGTCAAAACGTCTGGAGACGTGAGCTGCATCCACAACCATCCAAAATCTGCTTTGCAGCGGCCCGGTTTCGTGGTAGGCGGCACGCGAATTGCCATGATTGGACCGGCAGGCATCCTGTGTGCGGGCGGCGGTGGCAGCAAGCGAAAACCCGGTGACTGCCAGCTTTTTCCGGCCGGCCCAGCCAAGACAACAATCTCTTGATATCCGGGTGAATGCCCTTTAACTAGGGCCAAACACGAACCTGACTGAGGTATGAAAATGAGCGACGTTGCAGAACGCATCAAGAAAATCGTTGTGGAGCATCTTGACGTGGATGCCGCCAAGGTCTCCGAAAGCGCCAGCTTTATTGATGATCTGGGTGCCGATTCCCTGGACAATGTTGAACTCGTGATGGCCTTTGAGGAAGAGTTCGGTGTTGAGATTTCCGACGACGCAGCCCAGGACATCCAGACCGTGGGTGATGCGATCAAATACGTGGAAAAGGCGACGGCCTGAAGGCTGGCCCCTTCACGGTCATCAGCCATGTGATAAGTTTCAGGCGGCCTGCAGGCCGCCTGATTTCGTTTGACCCGCCGGCGGGCAGCAGTCTTCCGGCGGAAAGAAACGGCAAATTGCAAAGTTGGACGGGAGTGGAAGGCGATGCGTAGGGTAGTCGTGACGGGCCTGGGAATGGTGTCTCCGCTGGGCTGCGGGACTGAAATAACCTGGCAGCGCCTGCTGGAAGGGCGCAATGCCGCTGCCCGCGTGACCGGTTTTGAAGTCGAGGACATTGCCGCAAAGATTGCCTGTGAAATCCCCCGCGGCGATGGCAGCGACGGCACGTTCAATCCGGACGACTGGATGGAGCCGAAGGAACAGCGCAAGGTTGACGACTTCATCATCTATGCCATGGCGGCAGCAACCCAGGCGCTAGATGATGCCGGCTGGCACCCCGACAATGACGAAGACCAGTTCCGCACCGGCACGCTCATCGGTTCGGGCATTGGCGGCCTTCAGGGCATCGCCGAAACCGCTCTCCTGCTGGAAGAGCGCGGTCCCCGCCGTGTCAGTCCGTTCTTCATCCCCGGCCGTCTGATCAACCTGGCGTCGGGCCAGGTTTCCATCCAGCATCAGTTGAAGGGCCCCAACCATTCGGTGGTTACCGCCTGTTCCACCGGTGCGCACGCCATAGGCGATGCAGCAAGGCTGATCATGCTGGGCGATGCCGATGTCATGGTCGCCGGCGGCACCGAAAGCCCGGTCTGCCGCATTTCCCTTGCCGGTTTTGCCGCCTGCAAGGCGCTGTCCACCGATTTCAACGATGAACCCCAGCGTGCTTCCCGCCCCTATGACCGCGACCGCGACGGTTTCGTGATGGGCGAAGGCGCCGGCGTCGTCGTGCTGGAAGAATACGAGCACGCCAGGGCGCGCGGCGCGAAAATCTATGCCGAAGTGGCAGGCTATGGCCTTTCCGGCGATGCCTTTCACATCACGGCACCTGCAGAGGACGGCAATGGTGCGCTGCGCTGCATGCAGGCGGCCCTGAAAAACGCGAACATGCAGGCGTCCGACATCGACTATATCAACGCCCATGGCACATCGACCATGGCTGATACCATTGAGCTGGGCGCTGCCGAACGGCTGATGGGTGATTCTGCCGGTAGCGTTTCCATGTCTTCCACAAAATCGGCAATCGGCCATCTGCTTGGGGCTGCAGGTGCCGTGGAGGCGATTTTCTCCATCCTGGCCCTGCGCGATCAGGTGGCGCCGGCAACACTCAACCTCGACAATCCGGAGCGTGAAACCGCCATCGATCTGGTGCCGCACAAGCCGCGCAGCCGTGAAATCCGGGCGGCATTGTCCAACTCATTCGGGTTTGGCGGCACCAATGCCTCGCTGATCTTCAAGAATGCGGATTAAGTCCTGTTTACGGCTGGTTCTGCCTGCCGTGCGAACACAATTTGGTCGAAAAAACGGGCGATGACCGCATCTGACCGACCGGCTGATGACCGAAAGGGCCAAAGGCGGTTTTTCCAGCATGGGCAACTGGGATATTGTGGCGGCAATTCGCCGGTCGTACCGATTCGCGGTGGATTAAACGGAGAGACGGCGTGAGCGAGCAGGACCCGAACGATCTGCAGAACGGCGATGGCGGCAAGCGGATATTTGGCCGGCGCAGTGAAATGCCGGCCGGAAATCACGACACGGCACACGATACCGGCCCCGCCCCGCGCTCGCCCGAGGAAGTGCTGCAGCCGCGCGAAGTGCCGCCGCCGCCCAGGCGTTCGCGCCAGGCACGCAACCGGTTTGTGGTGTTTTTGAATTTCTGCATGTCGCTGCTGGTCTTTCTGGTACTCGCCACGGGGGCGGCATTTTATTTCGGCAAGCTGCGGTTCGAGGAAAAGGGCCCGCTGCAGCGCGCCAAGACAATCGTCATCGAGGAAGGCACCAGCCTGTCGGCGATTTCAGCCACCCTGGAGTCCCAGGGCATTATTTCCAGCGATTTCGTTTTTACCCAGGGGGTCAAGGCGACCCGCAACACCGGCTCCCTCAAAGCCGGCGAATATGCCTTCAAGCCGCGCATGAGCATGCGCGAGGTCATGGAAACCATCGTTTCGGGCAAGGGCATCATCCACAAGGTGACAATCCCCGAAGGGCTGACCAGCTTCCAGGCCATGCAGCGCATTGCCGAGCATCCGGTGCTGGAAGGGGAAATGCCGGATGAAGTGCCGGAAGAAGGCAGTCTGCTGCCCGATACCTATCCCTTTCAGCGCGGCACGACACGCAAGGAAGTCATCGAGCAGATGAAGCGCCAGCAGACGCGCCAGCTTGCCGAGATCTGGGAGCGCCGCATCGAGGGACTGCCGATCAAGACACCGGAGGAACTGGTCATCCTCGCCTCTATCGTGGAAAAGGAAACCGCCAAGGCGGACGAACGCCCGAGGGTTGCCAGCGTGTTCATCAACCGCCTCAACAAGGGCATGCGCCTGCAGTCCGATCCGACCATCATCTACGGTCTGTTCGGCGGTCAGGGCAAACCCAAGGACCGGCCGATTTTCCAGTCCGACATTGATCGTGAAACGCCTTATAATACCTACCAGATCGACGGCCTGCCGCCGACCCCCATTGCCAATCCCGGCCGCGCTGCCATGGAGGCAGTGGCAAATCCCTCGCGCACCGAGGACCTGTTTTTTGTCGCCGATGGCACCGGCGGGCATGTCTTTGCCAAAACGCTGGAAGAGCACAACCAGAACGTGGCGCGCTGGAGGGCAATCGAAAAGCGGCTGAAGGAAGAGGCGGCCAAGGCCGCGCTTGCGGCTGAAGAAGCTGCAAGCACTGCCGGGGAGGCCGCAGACACCGCCACGCAGACCCAGTAGGGCCTGCACGGCGTTTTAATTCAACGGCACATACCAAGCCGCCGGGGGGCACATGGCCTTACAAAGCATGACCGGGTTTGCCCGCAGCCAGGGCAGGATGGGAGAAACCTCCTGGGTCTGGGAAATACGGTCGGTAAACGGCAAGTCGCTCGATGTGCGTTTCCGCCTGCCTGCAGGTCTGGAAGCCGAGGAAGCAGCGTTGCGGGAATTGCTTTGCGAGCGCATTCTCAGAGGCAATATCCAGGTTTCCCTGCAGCTTGAAGAGGGCGCAGCGTCCGTCCTGCCCGTGCTCAATGAGGAGGCGCTGGCCGCGGCAAGCCAAATCACCCGCAAGGTTTCAGAACAGACCGGCCTGCCGCCGGCAGGCATGGAGGCGCTGCTGGCCATTCGCGGTGTCGTCGAATACCGCGAGGCACCGCTTGATCCGGCTGCCGCTGAGGCGCGCGGCAAGGCCATGATGGAAAGCTTCTCAGAGGCCGTTATTGCCCTTGAAGCGGCCCGGGAAAAGGAAGGCACGGCGATTGCCGGCGTTTTGGCCGGCCAGATCGATGAGATCGAAAGGCTGACCCTTGCTGTTGCCGATGATCCCTCGCGCAGCGCGGAGGCTATTCGTGAACGCCTTGCCACCCAGCTGGCCAGGGCAATGGAAGCTGCCGATGGTCTTGACGAACAGCGCCTTCACCAGGAGGCTGCCCTGCTTGCCACCAAGGCCGATTTGCAGGAAGAGATAGACCGTCTCATCGCCCACATAGCATCGGCCCGCAGCCTGCTTGCCGAAGGCGGTGCGGTGGGCCGCAAGCTCGATTTCCTCAGCCAGGAATTCAACCGTGAATGCAACACCATCTGTTCCAAGTCCAACGCCGTTGCGGTAACCGGTTTCGGCCTTGAAATGAAGGTGGTGATTGACCGCTTCAAAGAGCAGGTGCAAAACATTCAGTAGCGGCGCAACTGGTCTGGCCGCCTTGATGCAAACAGGATTACCAACCGGGGAAGGGGCGACATTGGCTGATCGGGAAGGGGCTGGAACAGTGGCAGGCAGGCTGGAGCGGCGCGGCGTCATGCTGGTGCTTTCCTCGCCCTCGGGGCGGGAAAATCCACCATCGCCCGCAACATGCTCAACGCATTTCCGGATTTGACGCTGTCGGTATCGGTCACGACACGTGCGCGGCGCGGCAGCGAAATCGACGGCACCCATTACCGTTTCATCTCGGAAACCGAGTTTCAGCGCATGCGCGATTCCGATGCCCTGCTTGAATGGGCCGAGGTGCATGGCAACTTCTACGGCACGCCCCGCGATCCGGCCATTCAGGCGATGAAGGAAGGCCGCGACATGCTGTTCGACATCGACTGGCAGGGCGGCAAGCAATTGATGGAAAAGGCGCGGGGCGATGTGGTTTCGGTGTTCATTCTGCCACCCTCGATGGAGGAACTGAAACGCCGCCTGGTGCGCCGCGCCGAAGACAGCGAAGACGTGATCGCCCGCCGTTTGAAGAACGCCCAGGAGGAAATTCCTCATTGGGAGGAATATGACTATGTGGTCATCAACGATGATCTCGACCGGGCGTTTCAGGAAGTAAAATCAATCCTGATCGCAGAGCGTTTGCGCCAGGACCGCCGCCACGGCCTGTATGATTTTGCCAGAACCCTGACCGGCAACGGGAAATGATGAACTGGGGGGCTCAGCTTTTCAGCGCATTGGCCAGCGCCACAAATTCCGCGATATCGAGCGTTTCGGCCCGGCGCTCCGGTTCAATGCCCGCCTTTTCCAGCAGCGGCGCTCCGCCGATCGGCTTGAGTGACTGGCGCAGCATTTTGCGCCGCTGGCCGAAGGCTGCCTGGGTGACGCGCTGCAACGCATCGGCCGTACAGGGCAGGGGATTTTCCCTCGGATACAGGACCACCACCGCAGAAGTGACCTTTGGCGGTGGGGTGAATGCTTTCGGGCTGACCTCAAAGGCAATGGCCGCCTCGCAGCGCCATTGCGAAAGCACGGACAGCCGCCCGTAGCTTTTCGATCCGGGCGCTGCACAGATACGCTCGGCCACCTCGCGCTGAAACATCAGCGTCATGGAGGAAAACCACGCCGGCCATGGCTCGGCCAGAAGCCAGCCGGCCAGCAGCGGCGTGGCCACATTATAAGGCAGATTGGCGATGATGCGGGCTGGCGGCCTTACCATCGAGGGAAGGTCTGCTTCCAGCGCATTGCCTTCCACAACCTTTAGACGGCCCGGATACCGGCCGGCGATTTCCGCCAGTGCCGGCAGGCAGCGCGGGTCCTTTTCCACAGCGATGACCTGTCTTGCACCTTCTGCCAGAAGCGCCCGCGTCAGGCCGCCCGGCCCCGGCCCAACCTCGACTACATCATGGCCTTCAAGGGGACCTGCCTGGCGGGCAATCCGGGCCGTCAGGTTAAGATCGAGCAGAAAGTTCTGCCCCAATGCCTTTTTTGCCCTCAGCCCATGGCGGGCGATTACATCCCGCAGCGGCGGCAGGTTGTCGATTTGTCCGCTCACGCCCTGTCCCCGGAAACAGGCACGGCATTTTTCGCCATCGCTCCCGCCATGCGCAGGGCGGCAATCATGCTGGCAGGGTTCGCCGTGCCCGTGCCGGCAATGTCGAAGGCAGTCCCGTGGTCCGGTGAGGTGCGGACAAACGGCAGGCCGAGCGTCACGTTGACGGTATCGTCGAAGGCAAGCGTCTTGACGGGGATCAGTGCCTGATCGTGATACATGCAGATGGCCGTATCATACCGGCGGCGTGCTGCTGCATGAAACAGGGTGTCGGCAGGAACCGGACCAAAGGCATCGATGCCTTCACCCTGGAGCGCTTCGATGGCCGGGCGGACGATGGTGTCGTCCTCTTTACCCATGGCGCCCGCCTCTCCGGCGTGGGGGTTAAGCCCGCTGACGGCAAGTCTTGGTGCGGTAATGGCAAAGCGCGCGGCAAGGTCTTTGGCGGCGATACGGCAGGTGGTGACAATGGCTTCGGCGGTAAGCGCGGCCGGCACCTCCTTCAGGGCGATGTGCACGGTGACCGGTATCGTGCGCAGTTGCGGTCCGGCAAGCATCATCACCGGATGCACGGTGCTACCGGTGTGCTGCTGCGCCAGTTCGCCGAGAAACTCGGTATGGCCGGGGTGCTCAAAACCCGCCGCATAAAGGGCATGCTTGTTGATGGGGGCGGTGGTGAGTGCGCTTGCCTTTCCGGCCAGTACCAGATCAACGCCGGTCCGGATGAACTCCACAACGTGAACTGCGTCATCGGCATGCGGCCTGCCGGGCGCTGCCTTCAGCGCTGCGCCGGTCTGGTACACGGGCAGGGCGCTATCGAACGCCTCTGCTGCGGCTTCAGCTTCGCACGGGCGAACCGGCACATTCAGCGACAGTTTCTCCGCCAACTGCTTCAGAAAACCAGCATCGCCCACCACAATGAAGGGTGGCAATGCTTCTTCCCGGCGCGCAAGCCAGGCCTTGAGGATAACCTCAGGGCCGATGCCGGCCGGCTCGCCAAGGCTGACGGCAACCGGAAGATCACCGGGTCTGCCCCTAGCGGTAGATGATCTGGGCTTTGGACTTGAGTTCGGCAAGATAGTTATCCGCGATTTCACTGCCGCGCTCGTTGAAGGATTCGAACTCCTTGGCCTGCGACATGACCTGAGCCGCCATGTCGTCGTTTACGCTCTGCTTTTTGCAGATGGCCAGAAACTCAATGCCGCGATCGGTTTTTTTGACCTCGGTAACGCCGCCTTCGGCAAGGGCGGTCAGTTCGTCCGCCCACCGCTCCGGCAGTTGCGGTTCCAGCACGCGCGGCAGCTTGCGCACCGTCACATCCCGCATGCCGGCCGCCTGTTTGACGGTTTCATCGCAGCGGATGAATTGCTTGCGGAACGCCTCGGCATCCTTGCGGCGCTGGGCGATGTAGCCTTTGTCGCTGGCGCGGTTGCCGGGTACGACAAAAATGGTCTGTTCGATAAGATATTCCGTCGTCTCGGGCTTGTCGCCGCCGGACTGGCGAATTTCGAACAGCGCGTCCTGGGATGACTTGGCCGTCGTCTCGCTTCTGAATTTCTGGGAAACTGCCCGCTGCCAGCTCATCTGGCCACGGATGAAACTCTTGAAGTGGCTGCTGGTAACGCCTGCCTGACTGAGCAGCTGATTGAGCTGGCTTGTGTTCATGCGGTTGGACTTGGCAAACCGGGCATAGGCCTCGTCAACCTCCCTGCTGCTGGCGAGCGAATTGCGGCGCCGTGCTTCCTGCATCTTGATGGTCTGATCGACCAGTTCCTCAAGCGCCTTGGCGTTGCGGTCGCCGCCTACCCGGCGCAGGCGCAGAAAGGAGGCCCGGCGCTGGACATCGTAATTGGTGATCGGCTGTCCGTTCACCACCGCCTTGATGTTGGTGCCCTTCTGGGTGACCGTCGATTGGCGGTGGATGATATTGGCGGATTTTGCTTCGCTTTGGGTTTCACCCTCAACGGTTTCTTCGCTTCCGCCGGCTGCCGGCTGCTGTGCCTGCTGCGGCTGGGTTCCGGCCTCTTCCACGGCACTGGTGGGCGTGTTGCAGGCAGCAAGTGCCAGGGGCAAAAACGCCAGCAGAACACCCGCCCGAAGCATGCGGGCAGAACGCACGCATCGCCTCAGCGTGCAATTCATCGGAATATCCATGACCTTGCGCATTGTCGTGTCGGTTGCCCCGGTGCTTTCTGTTCTGGTGTTTCCGCCACGCATTGCGGTAGGCGGCGCTGACTATTGAAGTGCGGATGCGGCAAAACTTTGATCAAAATGACAAATTCGGCGACGTTGGATTAGCCTAGAAGTCCTCTTCCTCGTACAGCACCCGCTTGTACTCGGTCTGGCCGATGGTCCGCAGCCCTAGGCGGAACATGACGGAACGTTCCACCGAGTCACCGCTATAGCGGTCATCGGTTTCCTGATAGGCCACCGATATCGAGGTGCAGCTGTCGTCATAGGCGATGCCGACGCTGCGCGAGAACATTTCGCTGTTTCTGACATCGAATGCGGCGCTGCCGAACAGCCGGACATAGTCGTTCAGTTTGACGCTGGCCGAGCCGCGCACCTCATGGCGGTCATCGTCAAAGCCGTAATTGGGCTGTTTGTCGATGAAGATGTAGGATGCCGATGCTGCGAAAACCGGATCGGCATAGGAAATGCCGGCTTCACCCCGCCGCAGTTCCGCGGTTTTTTCGTCAAACCTGCCCGACAGGCCCAGCTTCAGGCCGGCGCCCGAATTGACATCGACCGAAGCCACATAATCCGATTTGTCGCTTTCAAGCCCGCTTTCGAGCCCCGCATTGACCAGATCGCGCTGGGAGAATGAGTTCTTTCCGGCAAGATGGAAGGATTGCCCGGCCGCCACGTTGATGCTGGCACCGTTCTGGAAGCTCATCGAATAGCGCAAGCCGACATTTGCCCTCGTGCCGCCTTCGACCCGGTCAAAGCCCGAGAACTTGTCGCGCTCGAAGAGATTTGTGGTGTCGAAGACGAAGCTCTGGGCATCCTCGTTCGGGAATTCGCCGATATGGGTTTCGTCGGGCCGCACGATAACCTGTGCAATCGGCTCGAACAGATGGGAGGCAAGGCCGTCATTGGCAATCAGCGGATAACGGATTTCCAGCATCGCCGCCGGCATGCCGCGCCAGATTTCCTCATTGCTGGTCAGCGGATTGTATTCGGAGTTGAGCTTGTCGGTATCGACCCACATGCCGTCGCCGCGTGCGCTCAGCGAAGTGGTAACCATGGCGCCGTTGAGAATGCTGGAAGCCTTCCATTCGGCTTCCGCGCTGGCGCGGGTGTATTTGCCTTCGATCCCGTGGAACCGCTCATCGGTGCCGGTAATGCCGGCGCCCTCATCGTAGTTGACGATGTCGGACTTGCTTCTGAAAACGCTGGCGACGTTCATGTCGAGGGAAACCTGCCCGCCGGCAACCGGATTGCCGGAAACCAGATTGTAGTCGAAAGAGGGCAGCAGGCGCGCCTGCTGCTCCTGGCGCAGGTCATTGCCGGGGTAAAGGTCCTGATTTCCGGCCAGGTCAATATCGTCGATGGTGATCTGGTTCGCGCCATCATCCTGGATCAGGAATTTCTGCGCTCTCAGGTCAAAATGGTTCTTGCCGTTAAGGCCGGTAAGATAGACCTCATTGGTGATCTCGCGGCTCGAATAATCATCGAGGTCGTAGGTGCGGGCGAAATTGCCGTCACTTTGCGCCAGCACGTTCCATCCGAACTTCCAGCGCGGATTGAGACTGAAACGGCCGGTGGACATGATCGCGCCGCGTTCATCTTCCATCCGGTCGATATCCCCGCTGTCGAACGCCCGCTGGTCCTGCTGGTCGATGCCCGCGACGCGCAAATTGTATTCGCCCAGATGCGTGCGGTGGCGCCATTCGGCTTCGCCCAGAAAACCCTGCTTGGAATAGTATTTGCCGGTGAGCGTGAGGTCGTAATTGGGCGCCATGGCCCAGAAGTAGGAAACGCCGCCACTATAGCCCAGTTCGTCGGATGCCCGCGGGCGCACCGGCAGGAAGCCGGACTTGCGCCGGATCGAGGGATCGGCATGGGAAAAATAGGGCAGATAGGCGATCGGCTTGCCGAACAGTTCGAAACTGGCGCCTTCGTAGGAAACCGTCTTGGCCGCATTGTTGACGATCACCCGGTCGGCGCGGATTTGCCACAAGGGCGGCTTGGCCGGATTGTCGCGGCACGGTTCGCAGGCGGTGTAGACGCCATTGTTGAAGATCGCCACCTGCCCGTCGCGCCGTTCGGCACTTTCGGCGGCAAAGCGCGTATTCTCCGGTGTCTCGACCCGCAGGGCGGAAACAAAGCCGTTCTGGAAATCGTCGGTGACATCGATTTCCTGGGCAAAGACCCGGTTGCCGTTCGGCTCGACGATCTCCACCGCACCCTGGGCAAGGACGCGCCCGCTGGCCCGGTCGTAGGTTACCCGCTCGGCAACCAGCGTATACCCGTCATAGGCGATCTGCACATTGCCGACGGCGGCCACCGTGTTGTTGGTGTCGTCGTAAACCAGCTCGTCGGATTCCAGCAGCATCTGTGCCTGGGGCGACTGCGAAGCCTCGCCAAACAGCGTCTCGCCGGAAACCTGCGCCAGGGAGGGGGTTGCCGTGGTGACCGCGCCGATGGCGGTGGAAAGCGCCAGCGCTGCTGCAAGGACAAATACCGTTCTGCTGGACGCACGAAACACCCCGCCCTGCGCAGGGGCACAGGGCGCAATGGGCCGGTCCGCAAAGCAGCCGCGCAATAGGTATCCGGGGGCAGCCATCAGCCGTCCTCCTGATACAACAGAATGCTCATTCCAAACAAAACAGCTACTAAAGACGGCGACCATGCAGCCAACAGCGGCGGCACGATGCCGTTACTCCCCAAAGATGTCACCAGTCTTGTCGATGCATAAAGCACGAACCCGCCCAAAATGCCACCCAAAATGAGCTTTCCGGCCTGGCCTGAACGCACGAAACGCAACGATGCGCTGGCCGCTATGAATACCATTGCGATAAGGAACAGAGGAAGGGCCAAAAGGTTATGAAACTGAACAAGATAGGGAAGATGGTTAAGGCCGGAAAGCCGGATGCGTTCGGCGGTTTTTCGAAGGTCCCAGAAGCCGGTTGAATCCGCATCTCCGCTCACTCCCAGCAGGTACTGCGCGGAGAGGTTGGTTTCCACCTCATGGCTGGCCGTCTGAAGGGTTTTCTGCTGAGAATCGGTGATCGAAACATCCATCAGTTTCCAGCGGTCGCCGTGATGTTCTGCACTTGCCGCTTCAATGCGCGAATAGATGGCACCATCCCCGTCGAACCGCAGCATCCGAACGCCGTCGAGCTGGGTGCCGCCCTGGCGGGCGAGTTTCGCGTTGATGACGGTGCTTTTGCCCGCGCCGTCATCCTGGCGCATCCAGAAACCGCTGACGGTTTTGGCGTTGGTTTCAACCTTCCTTCCGAAGAGTTCGGCCTTCATGTCCAGGCTCTTCTGGTAGAAGCTGATCGCCGCGGGATTGTAGACGGTAGCGGCAAATACCCCGATGGCGAAGGCCGCTGCGCCAATGGGCAGCAGAAACTGCCAAACCGATACGCCCGCTGCCCGCGCCACCACCAGTTCCATCTTCTGGTTAAGCTGAAACAGCGTGATCATGGTCGCAAACAGGCATGCGAAGGGAAACGCCTTGTCGATGAAGAACGGCGCCGTATACAGCGAAATCAGATAGACCTGCCCGGCGCTGACATCGATCTGGTCGTTGAGCTTTCGCAGGCCCTCGATGAAATCCACCGTAACAATCAGGAAAAGCAGCAGCGCCATCATGGCCAACAGCGCCTTGGTAAAGCGCCAGGCGATATAGCGAAACAGGGTAGGGCCGATCATGATGCCACCCCGGCCAGCTTGCGGCGCCAGGCAAGATAGCGCTCGTTCTGGGCTTTCAGCCAGGCTTCGCTGCGTAGGCTCGCCCGCTCGAGAACCGGCTGCAGGCGCCGCGGCACGCCGATCTGGCGGTTCTGGTAGAGGTAGTAACCGGCATAGGCGATGGCACCAAGCGGGATGATGTACAAAAACATCGCCATCGATTCATTGGCCTTGATGGAACTGGCGGCCGAGAACGCAAATCCGCGCAAGACCAGCAGCAGGATCATGCCGCTTGCAATGGCGGAACCATAGCCCTGGCGGCTTGAGCGCGCCTGGCCGCAGAACGCCAAAATCACCATCACATAGGCAAACGGCCACAGCATTTCGGAGAACCGCTGATGGATCTCCGACGTGTAAAGCTCCGGCTGTTTCTTGTAATAGCTGTCATCGGGGTCGGGAAACAGCAATTCCGGCGTGATGCGTTCCTTGGGGCGCTGCTTGAAGCTCTTGTCCTTGGCCGACAGGGTGTCGAGGTCAAACGCGTAACTGTCGTAACGGATGACGGAAGAGGAATTGTCGGAAAGGTTCTTCTGCAGGATCTCGCCATCGCGAAGATAGAGGATTGCCTCCTGGTCGCTGCGCGACAGCGCCCCTTCACGCGCCAGGAATGTCTGCTGCTGCTCGGGCGTGCGGTCGTCGGAAATCAGAATGCCGCCCAGCCTGCCATCGGGCAGCCGCTTGGCGATGTGGATGGTCAGCCCTTTTTCGACCTGGGTGAAATCGCCCTCCTTGACCAGGATCGAGACAAGGTCGGCAGCCATCTCCCGCTTGTAGGTTTTCAGCGAGGTCAGGCTCCAGGCAATCACGAAATGGCCGACAAAACCGGTAAACAGCGAGCAGATCAGCGCGAGCACCAAAAACGGCTTCAACACGATTCGGTTTGAGGCACCGCTCGCATTGATAACCACCAGTTCGGAATTGGAATTGAGCGTGTTGACGGTCGCCACCGTGCCAAGCAGCAGGGCAACGGGAATAACCGCCAGAAACAGCATCGGAATGACCAGCGTCGTTGCCATGAAATAAGATTGCAGCGACTGGCCCTTGGCCGTGATGATATCGATCTTTCCAAGCGCCTGGACAATCCAGACCACGCCTGCCAGCGACAGCAAAATCGCAAGGGTCGCGATACCGGCTTTGCGGAATATGTAGCGCTCGATCAGTCTCATGGCGCCGGCTGGCCGTCCCCTCTTTTTTTCCGGCGTTTCCGCCTGTTCCCGCGATGGTGCCCAACTTTTGGCGGCCCGTTGGCCGCTCCGGCTCCGGTCCGCTCCCGCCACCTGCAGATTAACTGCCAAAAAAGGCCGAATTCAGCACCGCAGGCCGTTCCGGGCATGAGCGGATTTCAAAAGGTTAGCGGCTGGTTAACCAGTAAACAGCGAATTGGCTAAAAATGGGCGAAAGAAGGCAGTTAACAGCCGGTTAAACGTTTTTTGAAGCAGTGTTGCCTTCACGCCACTTGCATAATCCTTTTCGCGCCTTATCCCTTGCATGCGGCGCTGGCTATCCCAGCGCCTGAAGGCAGAAGGATTGAAGGAAGTTACATGGCCAAGTTACCCGGTGTCGCAATCGCCAAATCCATCGGCAAACCCAAGGGCGCGCTCGTGTTTTTCGTGCCGCAGGATGGTGCGCTGCCCCCTTCCGCCGGGCCTTTCGATGCAGACGGGCGTCTTGCCCGGGCAATCAAGGTCGCCGGCTTTGACGGCAAGGCGGGTGCCTTGGTCAATGTGCTGGCCCCGGCAGCGGGCCTTGACCGGATATTGATTGCCGGCCTTGGAAAGCCGGAGGAATGGAACGAGGAAACCTGGCTCAAGGCAGGCGGCAAGGTATTCGCTGCCCTTGGAAAAACCACCTCGGCGACCATCGCCACCGATCTTGATGGTGAGCGGGGAGCGCTTGAAGCGCAGGAGGCAGCCGGCATCGCCATGGGCGCGACATTGCGGGCCTATGAGTTCGATGCCTATCGCACCAAAAAGAAAGACGAAAAGAAGAAAGTCGCCCTCACGCTGGTTTCCGGCAGCGATTCGGCGCTTCGCAAGGCGGTAAAACAGGCCCAGGCGATCGCTGGCGGCGTCATGTTCGCACGCGATCTGGTCAATGAGCCGGCCAACATGCTGGGCCCGGTGGAATTTGCCAAGAAAGCCGAAAGCCTGAAGAAACTGGGCTGCACGGTTACCGTTCTCGATGAGAAAAAGCTGAAGACGGAAAAGATGGGCGCACTTTTGGGCGTCGCACAGGGATCGGTGCGGCCGGCGCGGGTTGCCGTTATCGAATGGAAGGGCGGCAAGGCCAGGGACAAGCCCGTTGCCTTTGTAGGCAAGGGCGTCGTGTTCGACACCGGCGGCATTTCCATCAAGCCGGCGGCCGGCATGGAGGACATGAAGGGCGACATGGGCGGCGCGGCTGCCGTCAGCGGCGTGATGCATGCCCTTGCTGCCCGCAAGGCCAAGGTCAATGCGGTGGGCATTATCGGCCTGGTGGAAAACATGCCGGACGGCAATGCCCAGCGTCCCGGCGACATCGTTACCTCGCGCTCCGGCCAGACCATCGAGGTGCTCAACACCGACGCTGAAGGCCGTCTCGTTCTGGCCGACCTCCTCGATTATTGCGAGGAGAAGTTCCAGCCGCAATTCATGGTCAATCTGGCAACCTTGACCGGCGCCATCATCATCGCACTGGGCAATGCCCATGCCGGCCTGTTCTCCAACGACGATGAATTGTCCGAGCGCCTGGTTGAGGCGGGAATGGATACGCGCGAGCGGGTCTGGCGCATGCCGCTCGACAAGGATTACGACAAGCTGATCGATTCGAAAAACGCCGACATGAAGAACATCGGCGGGCGCATGGCCGGCTCGATCACGGCTGCCCAGTTTCTGCAGCGTTTCGTCAAGGATACGCCATGGGCGCATCTTGATATTGCCGGCACGGCCATGGGCTCTCCCAAAAACGAATACAGCCAGGGCTGGTCGTCGGGTTTCGGGGTGCGGCTGCTCGACCGGCTGGTTGCCAACAGCTACGAATAAGGGACACAGAAAACAGCAGGAGATGACCGAAGTTCTCTTCTACCACCTGACCGAACGCACCCTGGAACAGACCTTGCCGGGCCTGCTGGAAAAAAGCCTTGAGCGCGGCTGGCGCGCCGTGGTGCAGGCCGGATCGAAAGAGCGGGTCGAAGCGCTGGATTCCCTGTTGTGGACCTGGCGCGACGATGCATTCCTGGCGCATTCGGCCGCCGATGACGCTTACGCAAAATACCAGCCGGTTTTTCTTACCACGGATGATGAAAACCCCAACGGTGCCGCCATTCGGTTCCTGGTCGACGGCGCCGTTGCACACTCCCTGGAGGGTTATGAACGGGGGGTCTATCTCTTTGACGGCCATGATGCAGCCGCCATCGAACAGGCGCGCGAGTGCTGGAAAGCGGAAAAGGAAAACGGCCACGACATCACCTACTGGCAGCAGAAACCTGGTGGAAGCTGGGAGCGCAAGGCGTGACGAAAGTGCCTGTAAGCGACACGCCGAAACCAGGCGAAGCGAAAGCCGGCCGGGACGATCCCGAATTTCCAAAACGGCGCGAAGCGGCCAGGGAAAAAGTAAACGCGCTTGATCGCGGCAAGGTGCACAGCCAGCCCGAGCGCACGGCGTTCTTCAACGATGTCTATGTCCAGGCAGCAGGCGATGCAGCCTACGTTCCATGGGCAGACATGAAGCCAAAAGACGAATTGGTGCAATGGCTTAGGGAAAACCCCGGAATCAGTTCCGCAAGTACCTCAAGCCCGGTTCCAAGCGCTGTCGACATCGCCTGCGGCCTTGGCGACAATGCCGAGGCCATGGCTGCGGCAGGTTATGAAACGACTGCCTTTGACCTGTCGGCGGATGCCATCGACTGGGCAAAAAGGCGCTTCCCCGAAAGTCCGGTGAAGTACTGTCAGGCTGACCTGTTTGCGCCGCCTGAAAAGTGGCTGAAAAATTTCGATCTTGTCCATGAGTGTTTCACCCTGCAGGCATTGCCGCCACAAATGCTGGGAAAAACCGCGGCGGCAATTGCCGCACTGGCAGCGCCCGGCGCCGACCTGCTGGTTTATACCCGCTGGCGCAAGGATGGAGCGCCCGTGGATGGCCCGCCCTGGCCATTGGAAGAATCCAGACTTGACTGTTTTGCCGCGCTCGGATTTGAACGCATCACTGAAACGCGCTTTACCGTTGAAAAAGCGGCAACGGCGGACAGGCCGGCACGGGTGATCCCCCATGCCTTCACCCACTGGCGGCGTGTGACCCAGGTGACGTGAGACATGGGCGAACGGGCAGGGAAGGCTTTATGCGGTTTCTTTCGGTAGTGTTGATTCTCTTGGGGCTCGCAATCGCGTTTGCGCTGCCGCTTTATCAAACGGACTTCGCCGGCAAGACCGTCGAAACTGCCACTGTCTTTGACCGTGCCTCAGGCGGCTGGCGCGATGGCTGGAAGGATCACGACACCGACCTGACGGAAGCTGGCGGCCCCTACCGCATCCGCCTTAAGGGCACGCTCATCTCCGGCACCACCAACATGCCTTCCACCCTTCCGGTTTTCGTTGAAATGACAGGGCCGCAGGGGCCGGTTCTTTCCGGTGAGTTCCAGCTTGGTGTGCGCGAGGAAAATCCCAACAGCACAACGGCGTCGGAGCATCTTTTCATCTCCCTGCCGGAATTCGATGTGCTGGCCGGCGGCACCCACACCCTTTCGGTACGCCTGTTGACCGGCGGCGACATCAATCTTGCACGGATGGAAGCCGAAATTGTTGGTAATGCACAGGCTGCTGATTACAGCTTCACGTCCGCCGGGCTTGGCATTTTCGCCATCGGGACATTGCTTTACCTGTTCTCGGCACGCCGCCGCAAGAAAGCGCGCAAGGCAAAAGCGCGAGCCCGCCGCTGGGGGCGCCAGTAGGGCGGGGCGAAGGATGCGGACATTGTGGCCCTGCTCCAATTGTCGCCCAGCGTTGGAAAACCGAATTGATCGAAGGGATCAATCCAGAATGGGACGATCTTTATCCGCTGCTTTGAGGAGAACGACCAAAGGCCTTGCATTCGCACAGGCACAATAGGTCCCGGCTCGGCCCGCGGCCGTCCGGGATGACGGTCGAGGGAACGAACCAGCAATCGTCATCCTGGAAGCGCGTAACGCTATCGGGGACGCATTGAAGTGATCGGCGCGTGCGGAAGTCTTCATGCCCCGTCCAGCTCGGCGGAAAGCTCCAGCCATTCCTCCTCGACCTCGACCAGCCGGCGCTCCGCCTCCGCCTTTTTGGTGGCAAGTTCGCGGATTTTCTCCGTTTCCCGGTTGGTGGATGCCGTTGCCAGCATTTTGTCGAGCTTGCCGATCGCAGCTTCCGCCTTCGCCATGATGGCCTCAAGCTGTTTGACGCGTTTGCGCACCGCATCGTGCCCGGAGCGGCTGACGGCGGCTTGTTTTCGCTTCGCTGCCTTGTTGACCGGCTCGGCAATCTCCTGCTTTGCCTTGCGGTGTTTTGCCTCCGCTTCCTCACCCTTCAGGATCAGCCGCTTGTAATCTTCCATGTCGCCGTCATAGGGCGCAACACCGCCCTTGGCGACAAGCCACAGCCGTTCGGCGCTCGCTTCCACCAGATGGCGGTCATGGGAGATCAGGATCACCGCGCCCTCATAGTCGTTGAGCGCCATGACGAGCTGTTCGCGGCTGTCGATGTCCAGGTGGTTGGTCGGTTCATCCAGGATGAGCAGATGCGGCGCCTCGAACGTGATGAGGCCCAGCAGCAGGCGCGCCCGTTCGCCGCCGGAAAGATCCTTCGCCCTGGTATCCATTTTTTCCGAGGAAAGCCCCATGCGCGCAACGCGCCCGCGTATCTTGCCTTCCGCTTCACCGGGCATCAGCTTGCGCACATGCTCATAAGCCGATTGCTCGGGAACGAGGTCATCGAGCTGATGCTGGGCGAACATTGCAACGCGCAGCTTGTCGGCCCGGGTGACGTTGCCGCTTTCGGCAGCAAGCCGGCCGGAAATCAGCTTGGCGAAGGTCGACTTGCCATTGCCGTTTGCCCCCAGCAGCGCGATGCGGTCGTCGGCATCGATGCGCAGGGAAAGCCGCGAGAGCACCGGGTTTCCCGGTTCATAACCGACCGCGACGTCGAACAGGTTTATGATCGGCGAGGCGGCCTGTTTTTTGGGACTGGGAAAGGACAGCGGCGCCACTCTTTCATCGGTGGCGACGGCGATTTCCTTCATCTTTTCCAAGGCCTTGATACGGCTTTGCGCCTGGCGTGCCTTCGATGCCTTGGCCCTGAAACGGTTGATGAAGGCTTCCATGTGCTTGCGCTGGGCGTCCTGCTTTTCCTTCATCTTCATTTGCAGGATGAGCCGTTCTGACCGGGTGCGCTCAAAGGTGTCGTAATTGCCGCGGTAAAGCGTCAGCTTCCGGTGTTCCAGATGCACGATGGTGTTGCACGCCTTGTTGAGCAGGTCGCGGTCATGGCTGATGATGATGACCGTGTGGCGGTAGCGCGCGATGTAGTTTTCAAGCCACAGCGCGCCTTCAAGATCGAGATAGTTGGTCGGTTCGTCCAGCAGCAGCAGATCGGGCTCGGCAAACAGCACCGCTGCCAGCGCGACGCGCATGCGCCAGCCGCCGGAAAAGGACGAGCAGGGCCGTTGCTGGGCGGCGGCGTCAAACCCGAGCCCGGCAAGGATCGCCCCGGCGCGGGCTTCGGCGGAATGGGCGCCAATATCGGCCAGCCGCATGTGTATTTCGGCAATCCGGTTGGCGTCGGTCGCGGTCTCGGCTTCCGCCATCAGCCGGTTGCGCTCGACATCGGCTTCAAGCACCGTCTCCAGCAGGCTTGTTTGTGTACCCGGCGCTTCCTGCGCCACCTGGCCGATCCGGGCGCCCTTGGGAATGCGGATATCACCGGTCTCAGGCTGCAACTCGCCGGTAATCAGCTTGAACAGGGTTGTCTTGCCCGTTCCGTTGCGGCCGACCAGGCTGGTTTTCGAGCCGGCATCGATCGACACGCCGGCCTGTTCAAAAAGCGGGCGCCCCTGCATGCGGAAGGTGAGGTCGGAAACTGAAATCATGGGCGGCTTTTGACGCAAGCAGCGTGCACAGGCAAGGGATTGTTGTCCTAATTGGGCCGGTAACCCAATTTTCACCGCGCTGACCCATTATGTCCGGAATATGGGACGGCCGGTTTCAAAAGGGGCGAAGCATGAAACGGCTACCGCATGGCGCGGTGGCCTGTTTATCCTTTGCCTTGTTGCCCTGGCAGGCGCAAATACCGCTCATGCGGCAGACAATTACATTTGCCAGGCCGGCAGCGGGGATTCGCCGCTCGCCATCATTCTCGATGAACAACAGGGCAAGGGCAGTTTTTCCGGCCTTGGCCTGAAAATCGACATGACGAAGGCAGAGTCAAATCGCTGGGTCAATGCCGAGGCGTCGGTTACCTTCCTGCCGGCTGACCAGCCGCCGCTCGCCATTGTCGGCTTTCGCCAGTTTGCCTGTATCAAGGCGGCTGCCGATCCGGCCACGGCAAAACAGGGCGGAACGGCGGTGGAGCGCCCGGGAATGTCGCTTGGCGGCAACATGCGGGTGGGCCCGGGCATCAACCATGCCCGCATGAAACCCCTTCGCCGGGGAACGCGGCTGATGATCCTTTCCAACGCCCGCACCAGCTATCGTGGCTACAACTGGTTCCGCATTAAACTGACCGATGGCCGCACCGGCTTTCAATGGGGTGGCATCATCTGTTCTGAAGGAACGAAGGTTGAGGGTCTGAAACGGGTTTGCCGCAACGCCGCCAAGGTCGGATCCGGATCGGATGTGATTTACCAGGCTTACGCCATCGGGCCGAAGGGGCGCTATGGCCACGGTTCGGCCCCCGTTCGCGAAGCGGCGGAAGCAGCAGCGCTCGGCTATTGCGGCACGGCGCAATGCAATGTGCAGAACGTGACGACCCGCAAGTGCCATGCGCTGGCCCATGCCGGCGAGGTCGCCTTCTTCGGTGCGTCGAAAAACTCCGACCGTGCCTCCAGTAGCGCCTTCAAGGCCTGCAAGAAATCCGGAGCGAAAAACTGCCAGGTAACCTATGTGCGCTGCCGCTAGAGCGTGTCCGGCTTAAATGGAATCGTTTGAACGCCGGTTACCGGGTCTTCGGCAAGAAGGAAAATGCGACGCAGTGCAGGCACTGTCAGCGTTTTGCAACGCAGCCCAAAGGCCCGGGAACCAGGTTCAGGCGATCGCAGAAAACAAAAGCTATTCAACATCGTATTGCATTAGCTGTGGTGTCTTTTCCGTTCTGGCTTCGTCGAAATCCTTGCAGGATGGATAAACATCCTGCAGCGGTATTCTCCTTGCCAGAGGCGAAAAATCCATCCATTCAAACTGCTTCCATTTAAACCGGGCACATCTAGCTCACAGCCAGCGCTGTTCAACACAGCGCCTTTCCTTCGTCCGTCCGGGTAAAATAGATCAGATCGAGTGATGGCGGTTGATGGCCGAGCAATGACAGGATCGTGTGGGCCTGGCCGCGGTGATGGGTCTGATGGTTGAAGAAATGGCTGATGCAGGGCGCCAGCTTCTGGGTGATGGTCTGCGCCATCGTGACCGGCGTGTAGGTGAAAGAGCCTTCAACGGCGGCTTCATCGAGCGATCCTGCCCAGGCAATGATGCGGGCATCCTCAGCTTCCCGCGCCTCGCGCAGGGCAGAAAAATCATCGAACAGGATGGCATCGAGTTTGTCGGGGTGTTCGCCCTTGCCGGTAAACCGCTTCATCCATATCCGGTCAGCGACAAGAACGTGGTTGAGCGTTCCGTGCATCGACTTGAAAAAGGCGCCGCAATCGCGCCGGTAGTCTTTCTCATCCAGCCCGCTTGCCGCTTGGTACAACTGCCCATTGGCCCAGCGGTTATAGGCGGCAAACAGGCGAAAGGTCTGCAGTAAATTCATTGTGTTCGGTTTTCCTTCCCGGTGTGGCTTTCCCGCACTTGCGGCGCGTTGCCGCGTCGGGCAATCGTGCGGGCGTGAAGGGCTCCAGACCCGAGTGATCAGCGTGATTCATACAGGAACAATACTCAATGTCGATCAAGCTTTATGAACTGGCTGGCAAGGACACCTCGCGGCCGTTTTCGCCCCATTGCTGGAAGGCGCGCATGGCGCTCGCCCACAAGCAGCTCGAATACGAGACGGTCCCTGTCGGCTTTACCGAAGTTCCCGACATCGAAAACGGCGGCCAGGGCATCGTTCCGGTTATCCGCCATGGCGAGCGGGTCATTGCCGACTCCTTCCAGATCGCCCTTCATCTGCGTGAAGCCTATCCCGACCGGGACGGCCATCTGTTCCAGGGGGAGGGATCGATTGCCCTGTCGCGTTTCATCGAGGCGTGGAGCAACTCCCAGCTCCACCCCTGGATCATCAAATGGGCTGCGCTCGATATCCACAACATGCTGAATGAAACCGATCAGGCTTATTTTCGTGAAAGCCGCGAAAAGCGCTTCGGGGTAACGCTGGAGGCGTTTGTCGAGGGGCGGGAGGAACGGGCAGGGCAGTTGCAGCAACTGCTTGCGCCCATTCGCCTGATGCTCAAGCACCAGCCCTATTTGGGCGGCACTCAGCCCATGTTCGCCGACTATATCCCCTTCGGCGCGCTGCAATGGCTGCGCATCTGTTCAGGCCTTGCCATGTGGGACAAGGACGATCCCGTCCGCGACTGGTTTGAACGCCTGCTCGACCTTCATGACGGCGTTGGCCGCTCGGTACCGGAAGCCCAATAGGGCAGGCGAAGGATAATCGCGCATCCCGCAATCCATTCATCCTCTTGGCAGCGCCGGTTGCTGCGGCTATAGAGGCGCGGAATTTCCATTCTCTTTCCAGAAAACTTGAAAAGACAGGGCAATACCATGGCCATCGAACGTACCTTTTCCATGATCAAGCCGGATGCCACCAAGCGCAACCTGACCGGCGCCATCACCAAGATGCTCGAGGATGCGGGCCTGCGCGTCGTCGCTTCCAAACGCGTGTGGATGAGCCGCCGTCAGGCGGAAGCCTTCTATGCCGTTCACAGGGAACGTCCCTTCTTCGGCGAACTGACCGAATTCATGTCTTCCGGCCCCACCGTCGTTCAGGTGCTGGAAGGTGAAAATGCCATCGCCAAAAACCGCGAAGTAATGGGCGCCACCAACCCGGCAGAAGCCGATGAAGGCACCATCCGCAAGACCTACGCCAATTCGATCGGCGAAAACTCGGTACACGGCTCCGATGCACCGGAGACCGCTGCCGAGGAAATCGCCTTCTGGTTCGCTGGCCACGAAATCGTCGGTTAAGGCACCCTCACATACCATTGAGAGGACCGGGTGCGGGCGCTGCCTGCCCCGGTCTTTTTGGCCCGGTCTTTTTGGCCCGGTCTTTATGCATCCGGCTTTCTGTTCTGCTCTGCTTTTAATGCAGGGCAGGGCTGCAGGCGTTTCCTGCCTTATGACGCATTGCGTCATTGCAGTGCCGCAAATCATTGTTACGTTTACGTCAATACAAGCCGAATGGAGAGATTGCTTCGCTGCATCGGGCAGGTGGCGCAGTGATCTGGTGGGAGGAACAACCTTCGTGAAAGGAAGTTCCTCATGCAACTACAACCGATACAGAAGGCCGGCAGCCGCGATGACGAATCGCATGCCAGGTTTCATATACACCGCATGACCGGCAGCGACTTGGAGCGGGTGCGCGACCACTTTCTGCGCCTTGGCTCCAATTCCCGCCGTCTGCGGTTTGGCCGGCCCGTCTCCGACGAGTTTCTGGAGCGCTATGCCGAGGCCCTGTTTGATGCGGTTTCCATCGTTTATGGCGCCGAGATTGATGGCGTCATCCGCGGGGTCACCGAGATGCGCGGCGATGCCACCTCCTGGGGCCGGTTTGCCGAGGCTGCCGTTTCCGTCGAGGACAACTATCAGGACCGGGGCATTGGCGGTGCCTTGCTGAAGCGCCTTGTACAGGCGGCCCAAAATCGCGGCGTCTCACAACTTTACATGGTCTGCCTGCGCGACAACCACAAGATGAAACACCTGGCACAGAAGAACGAGGCGATCCTCGATTATTGTGTCGATTCGGTGGAAGGGCGCATTACCGACCTGCATCCCTCCTTCGGCTCGCTGTTTTCCGAATGGTTCGACGAGGCCAGCGATTATGTTTCCTCGCTGATGGAGCCGGCCCGCAAATAGGCCGGTTCCCTTGCGGCGGGCGCAAACAGGCTTGCAATTCCCCTTCGGGATCGGACAACATGGCTTCGATCCAGTCAGGGAGCAGGCGAACCATGTTCACGCGAGAAAAGCTTCACTACCGCGCATTGCCGCTCGAGGCTGCGCCGGCGCTCAGCGACGATGAGTCCATGGCGGCGGCGCGTGCCTTTTTTGCCCGCATGAAGACCCGCCACACCGTGCGCGATTTTTCACCCCGCCCGGTGGACGGGCAAGTCATTGCCGACTGTATCGCTACCGCCGGCCGCGCCCCGTCGGGCGCCAACCACCAGCCCTGGCATTTCGTCGCCGTGCGCGATCCCGATGCAAAGCGCGAAATTCGTACAGCCGCCGAGCAGGAAGAGGAGGCGTTCTACGGCGGCGGCGCCAGCGATGAATGGATCAAGGCGCTCGAGCCGCTGGGAACGGGCGTTTCAAAGCCGCATCTTGAAATCGCCCCCTGGCTCCTTGTCGTCTTTGCCCAGCGCTGGGGCGAGTTTGACGACGGAACGCGCTACAAGAACTACTATGTGCCGGAAAGCGTGGGCATTGCCTGCGGTTTCCTGATCGCCGCGCTCCATCATGCCGGCCTTTCCTGCCTGACGCACACGCCCAACCCCATGGCGTTTCTCAACGGCCTGCTTGCAAGGCCTAAATCGGAAAAGCCGGTGATGATCATCGCCGCCGGCTATCCGGCGCAAGATGCCACCATTCCGCAGGCAGCCACCATCAAGAAACCGCTCGAGGAAATCATGACCGTGGTGTGACCTGCGGCAATGGCTCTTGATCTTGCCGCCGTCATGGCCAAGGTTGAGCGCATGTCGACACCACAGATTCTCCTGTTCAGTCTTTTTGCCCTGGTCTTTGTGTTTCTCATCTGGGGGCGCTGGCGCTACGATCTCGTTGCCTTTTCCGCCCTCGTTGTCGCACTGCTGCTCGGTCTGGTGCCGACGGAAGAAGCCTTTTCGGGCTTTGGCCATCCTGCAACCATCATCGTTGCCCTGGTGCTGGTGGTCTCGCGCGGACTGCAGAATTCCGGCGCCGTCGACATGATCACCCGCAGGCTGTCCGACCCCGAGCGTTCTGTCGGCGGTCATATTACGGTCATGAGCACGATTGGCGCGGCACTGTCGGCCTTCATGAACAATGTGGCGGCGATGGCGCTGCTCATGCCCGTCGACATCGAATCGGCGCGCAAGGCGGGCAGGGCGGTTCGCGCTACCCTGATGCCGCTTTCCTTCGCGACCATTCTCGGCGGCATGGTGACGCTGATCGGCACGCCGCCCAACATCATCATTGCCGCCTTTCGCGAAAAGGCCCTGGGCGAACCGTTTTCCATGTTCGATTTTTCGCCTGTAGGGCTCGCCGTGTCGCTTGTCGGCATCGCCTTTGTTGCGCTCATCGGCTGGCGGCTTATCCCCGCAGGCGATGGCAAACCGGTTGCACGCGGCAACGGGGAAAACGACGGCTTTGTTGCCGAGCTAGTCGTGCCTGAAAAGTCCCCCGCCGTGGGCGGCAAGGTCAGCGCCCTTCACGAGGCCGCCGATGCCAACGATCTGGCAATCCTCGGCGCGGTGCGCAACGGCAAGCGCCTGCCGGGCTTTGCCGCCAGCGTGGAACTGAAAGCCGGCGATCACCTGCTGGTGGAAGCGGCTGCCTCCGACCTCGACAGTTTCCGCGGCCAGCTCAAACTGGAATATTTCGGCGAACGCAATACCTCCGACGCGGTCGAGGGCGATCTCGACATCGTGGAGGCGGTCATTCCACGCGACAGCCGTTTTGACGGACGTTCGGCCATTTCACTGCGGCTTCGTGCACGCCGCGGCGTTGCGCTTTTGGGCATTTCGCGCCAGGGCCGCCGCATTCGCGACCGGGTGCGCCACGCGCCGGTGCGTGCTGGCGACATCGTGTTGCTGATCGGACCGCCCGCTGAACTTGCCGAAACAGTGGAATGGCTCGGCGCGCTGCCGCTTGCCCGCCGCAGCATGGAAATCACCCAGCCGGCCAAGGCAGGACTGGCGGTCGCCATCTTCGCTGCCGCCATTGCTGCTTCCGCTCTTGGTTTCGTTTATCTGGCAACTGCGCTTGCTGCGGTCGTCGCGCTGTATGTCATCCTCGACATCGTTCCCATCCGCAGTCTTTACAACCACATCGAGTGGCCGGTCATCGTGCTGCTGGGTTCGATGATCCCCCTTGGCGGGGCGCTGGAAAATTCAGGGGGGACCGCACTCATCGCCGGCAGCCTTGTCGGCTATACCGAGGGCATGCCGGCATGGGTGGTGCTCACCGTGCTGATGGTGGTGATCATGACCCTGTCGGATGTTCTCAACAACACGGCCACCGCCGTCATCGGCGCGCCGATTGCCGTTGACGTGGCAAACCAGCTTGATGCCAATCCCGATGCCTTTTTGATGACCGTGGCGGTTGCTGCCTCCTGCGCCTTCCTGACGCCCATAGGGCACAAGAACAACACGCTCATACTGGGACCCGGCGGATACAAATTCGGCGACTATTGGCGCATGGGCCTGCCGCTGGAAATCCTTGTCGTGGCGGTTTCCGTGCCGGTGATCATGCTGGTGTTTCCGTTGTAAGCGCGCTGCACGGCCTCAATCCCTGAGTGCGATGGCCCCGGCAGCGCCGGCCATGGCGGTGGCCGAAAGCCGGTTGGCAATTCTAACCCCCGCTTTGCTTTTGAACAGGCCGCGCGCACCGGCAGCAAGCCCCACCCAGGCAAGGTCCAGCCCCGCCAGCACAACGAAAAGCACGGCCACAAGCTGTGCCCAGGCGGCAAAGCCGATGGCCGTCACATCGACAATGCCCGGCAGCAGCGCCAGATAAAACACCATGATTTTCGGATTGCCGATGGTAAGGGCAAGACCGGAGAAGAACATGCTCCAGCCCGAGCCGGTTTTCGGGGGCCCTTCGCCTCCCTCAATTTTCTCATCCGCCGTCCACATCTGCCAGGCGAGATAGAGCAGATAGGCAATACCGCAATATTTGATGATGACGAATATCCCGTGAAAGGTTTCCGCAATGGCGGATATTCCCAGGATCGCTGCCGTCAGCCAGATAGCTTCGCCGATCCACATGGCGGCAAGAAACGGCAATACGCTCAAAGCCCCGCCCTGCAGCACGCGGGAGATGAGAGCGGCAATGGAAGGGCCGGGCGAACCGGCCACCACCGCCAGGGCAGCAGCAAAGATCAGCAGACTTTCAATGGGCATGTTCCACTCCCCTGAAGGGTTTTACTTTCGCTTCCAGCGCTCGGCTGCCGCATCGTCGACGTCCTTTGCTTCCACCCATTCGCCTTCACCGCCACCGGCAAGGTGTTCCTTTTTCCAGAACGGTGCACGGGTTTTCAGGAAGTCCATCAGGAAATTCGCCGCCTCGAACGCAGCCTGTCGATGGGCGGAGGTTGCCACCACCAGGACGATATTCTCCCCCGGCGCGATTTTGCCATGACGGTGAATGGTGACAAGCCCGGTCAGCGGCCAGCGGGCGATGGCTTCTTCGGCAATGCGGCGGATTTCGGCTCCCGCCATGCCCGGATAATGCTCAAGTTCCAGTGCGGCAAGCCTGCCGCCTTCATCGCGGCAAAGTCCGGTAAACGTTACCACGGCGCCCGTGTCCGCACGGCCTTTGGTCAAATTGGCAATTTCCGCGGCCACGTCGAAATCCGCTTTCTGGATGCGAATGCCGGGCGTGATTCTTGCCATCGGTTTTCTCAACCACCTGTCATGGGAGGAAAGAAGGCAGCTTCCCTGACGTCTTCAAGTGGCGCCGCGGGATCGTCAACATGCTCCTGATTGAGCGCCACGCGGACAATCTTCTCATGGGCAAAGACGGCGGCAAATTCCTCGCCACGCCCTTTTTGCCAGGCCAGCAGGTCGCCCAGTGTTTTTACGCTGTCGGGCAGATCGGCCTCTTCCTCGGCCAGGTCGAGGCGTTCGCGTATCCAGGAAAAGTAGACCAGTTTCATCGACCTAATCCATCACATGCTTGATGCCGGCACGAAAATAGTCATAGCCGGAATAAAGCGTGATCAGCGCCGCAACCCACAACAAGAAGATGCCGGTCTGGGTCGTATAAGGCAGCACCTTGTCGCCGGCGGGCCCGGCCAGCAGGAAGCCGATGGCCACCATCTGCACCGTGGTTTTCCACTTGGCAAGCTGGGTAACCGGCACGCTGACCTTTAGCTCTGCAAGATATTCGCGCAGGCCGGAAACGAGGATTTCCCGGCACAGGATGATGATCGCCGCCCAAAGCGACCAGCCGGCGATGGTCTTGTCCGTATCGGCTGCCAGCAACAGCAGGCAGGTGGCAATCAGCAGCTTGTCGGCGATCGGGTCGAGCATTCGCCCAATCGTGGACGTCTGCTGCCAGGCACGCGCCAGATAGCCGTCGAAGAAATCGGTGATGGAGGCGACGATGAAAATGCCGAGCGCCGACCAGCGCGCCAGATCGCTCGACTGCAGCTTGCCTTCCAGAAAGAAGCATAGTGCAACCAGCGGCACGGCGACGATCCGCCCATAGGTCAGCACATTGGGCAGGGCCAGCCAGTGTGCATCTGATTTTTTCCGCTTTTGCGCCATTTTGGTTCCGGAAACTGTCATTTCGATTGCATGTAGTAGAGCGCTATTTCCATTCCAAGGGATTGCTGTGACCAAGGGATTGCAGTGAATTGGCTGCGGTTCAACTGTTTTCGTGGAAATGGTCGTAAATTGTCTGTGCCATCTCCCTTGAAATGCCTTCCACCACCATCAAATCGGCAAGTGCGGCCTGCCCGACCGCCTTGGCGGTGCCGAAATGGTGCAACAACGCCCGCTTGCGCGCAGGCCCCACGCCGGAAATCTCGTCCAGCGGATTTTTCACCATCTCTTTCTTGCGCCGGGCCCGGTGCGAGCCAATGGCAAAACGGTGCGCCTCATCGCGCAGCCGCTGCACAAAATACAGCACGGGATCGCGTTCAGGCAGCATGAAGGAGGGCTTGCCCGGCATGAAGAATTTCTCCCGCCCCGCATCGCGGTCCGGCCCCTTGGCAATGCCCGCCACCGCCACCTGGTCTTCAATGCCCAGTTCGCGCATCACCTCCATGACGGCGTTGAGCTGGCCAAGCCCGCCATCGATCAACAGCAGATCCGGCCATTGCGGCATGGCACCGGTTTCGCCATTGGCCTCGCCCTCTCCATTGGCTTCTTTGTCTTCGGCGGCTACCTCATCTGCGCCATCGCGTAGCCCGGCTTCCCGGATCAGCCGCGAAAAGCGCCGCGTCAGCACTTCGCGCATCATTCCATAATCATCGCCGGGCGTGAGTTCCTCGTTCTTGATGTTGAACTTGCGGTACTGGTTTTTGGCAAAGCCCTCGGGCCCGGCAACGATCATCGCCCCGACCGCATTGGTGCCCATGATGTGGGAGTTGTCGTAGACCTCGATGCGTTTGGGCGCCTCTTCCAGGCCGAATGCCTTTGCAACGCCTTCCAGCAGCCGCGCCTGGGTCGAACTTTCCGCCAGCCGCCGCGCCAGCGCCTCGCGGGCATTGAGCAGGGCATGGTCGACCAGATCGCGCTTTTCCCCGCGCTGGGGCCTGATGACGGAGACCTTGTGGCCGGTCTTCAGCGTCAGCGCTTCGGCCAGCAGGCCCATTTCGTCTGCCCGGTGGGACAGCAATATCTGCCGCGGCACGGGCTTGTCGTCGTAGAACTGGGCAAGAAACTGGGACAGGATTTCCGTTGCAGCGACCGCCTTGTCGGCGCGCGGAAAGTAGGCGCGGTTGCCCCAATTCTGCCCGGTGCGGAAAAAGAACACCTGCACACAGGTCATGCCGTCGCGCTCGGCAATCGCGAAGACATCGGCTTCCTCCACACCGCGCGGATTGATGCCCTGATGGCCCTGCACCATGGAAAGCGCCGAAAGCCGGTCGCGATAGACCGCTGCCCGTTCGAAATCGAGCGCTTCGGCGGCTTCCTCCATCTGTTGCGACAGGGTTTGCTTGATCGCCGAGCTGCGCCCGGACAAAAACTGCTTGGCCTCGGCCACGAGCCCTGCATAGGCCTCCAGCGATATCTCGCCGGTACACGGCGCTGAACAGCGCTTGATCTGGTAGAGCAGGCACGGCCGGGTGCGGGTTTCATACACACCGTCAGAACAGGTGCGGATCAGGAATGCCCGCTGCATGGCGTTGATCGAGCGGGTTACCGCGCCGGCAGAGGCAAACGGCCCGAAATAGTCGCGCGTCTTCATGCGCGCGCCGCGGTGCTTGAAAACTCCCGGCGCCTCATGATCGTCGGTGATGACGATATAGGGAAAGCTCTTGTCGTCACGCAGCAGCACATTAAAGCGCGGGCGCAGCCGCTTGATCAGATTGGCTTCCAGGAGCAGCGCTTCGGTCTCCGTGCGGGTACGCACGAACTCCATGTTCGCTGTTTCTGCAATCATGCGCGCAATGCGGTTGGTGTGTCCGCCCATTTTGGCATAAGAGGCGACCCGCTTCTTCAGGCTCTTTGCCTTGCCTACATAGAGCACATCGCCGCGTGCGTTGAACATGCGGTAGACACCGGGCGAGTTGGGCAGCCTTTTGACGAACCGGGAAATGACCTCAGCGCCCCTTGCAGGGTTCTCTTCACCACTTGGCTGAAGCGCTTCTTCCCAGGCAATCTTGCCGCCGGTGGTGGCTGAAAGATCGGGCTTGGCAGTTTCCGGTATGGTCTTCTGCTGTTTTTGAGGCGTTTTGCTCATGGGCGCGACCGCTCCCAAACAGCCGGATCAAGACCGTCCCGGTACCCCAAATCGAACAGGGGCTGCATGTATTCGGGGTCAAAAAAGCCCTTGGATTTGCCGTTGAAGGTGCCGGGAATGGACGTGCGGTGAAAGGCAATGCCGTCCCGCTCGGCAATGTCGTAAATGCGGCGTACGTCCGATAGGCCCTGGTTGCGGATCAGTGTATTGAGCGAACGCTCGACAATTTTTACGGTGGCGGCTTTCAGCGGCTTGTAGGAGGCATCGAGCTTGGTATTGCGCACGACGAAGACGCGCTTTTTCAGGGCATATCCCAGCGCACGCTCCAGCTTGCGGATCGTGACGTTGGGCGGGTAGATGAATACCTGCTCGGTCACCCCGCCATCGACGTGCAGTTCCTCGAACTGCTGCCCGCCGTGATCGACGGCGATGGAAACCGGCGGAAAGGCGCCGGGAATGGAAGCGGATGCCTGAATGATTTTTCGGAACAGATCGGCCTTGCCCGGATAATCGCTCTGCGCCAGGGCGCTCAGGTTCCAGATGACGCCGCGCTCGGCTTCAAGATTGGTGGTGCCCACAAGAAGGATCCGGCCTGTGCTGCTTTCCCGTGCGATTTCTGCCAGCAATTGTGGCGTTACGTATTTCTTCAACAGGGATTCAAACCCGCTGACATTCAGCAGTCCGGCACCGGCAAGATTGACCGTGCCGATGTCTTGGGTGCGTGTGGTGGTGTAGATTTCCTTCAGCACCGGATCGTATTCGCTGCCCAGAAAGGCAAAGGGGGCGATGATGGCGCCGGTGGAAACGCCGGTGACGATCTCGAACTGCGGCCGCCTTCCCGATGCCGTCCAGCCATTGAGAAGGCCCGCCCCGTAGGCGCCACTCTGGCCGCCGCCGGAAAGGGTCAGAAAATCCAGCTTGCGTCCATTCGTCTCGACGTGCTTTCGGATGGCTTCGGCATATTGGCGGGTCAGTAAATCGCTGTCGCCGCTGAACTCATCCGCCCAGGTGCGCAGATTTTCCAGTCCCGCCACACGAACCGACCCGAGCAGCGCTTCGGGTACAGGATCGTGCTTGACCGCCGTACAGGCAGCAACCAGCACAAGCAGCAGCACGCAAAAAAGGTTGGACGCGTTTTTGACCATGGCCCCTTCGAATACTGTCTTGTGCCATTGAAAAGCAACTGCCTGCATCGCTGCAGCGCCATGGCCCTGCCAGGCAACTGACACAAATGCGGCTCACTGCCTATTCCGGCGCGTTGGTGATATCCGGTGTTTGCCATGCCAGATGCTGGCCGCCATCGAGCGCGATCATCTGCCCGGTGACGGATTTTGCCCGCCAAAGCCAGTGAACCGTGTCGCCGAATTCATCCAGCATTGCTGCCCGTTTGAGGATCAGCCCCTCCACCTGCCGGTCGAAGTCCTGCCGCGATTGTCGTTCGCTGGGCAGTGTCGGTCCCGGCCCGATGGCGTTGACGCGAATGGCCGGGGCAAGCGCCTGTGCCAGCGTCTTTGTTGCCATCCACAATGCCGATTTGGAGAGCGTGTAGGAATGAAAATGCGGCGTTGGCCGCCACACGCGCTGATCTATGATGTTGACGATCAGCCCTTCTTCAAGCCCCTGGCCGGCAAAGGCGGTTGCAAGGTCCGACGGTGCCTTCACATGAAGGTCGAAATGGGTCTTCCACACGCCATCATCGGACTGCGTGACACTGTCGGGTTCAAACGCCGATGCATTGTTGATCATGAGGTCGATCGGGCCCAGTTGTTTTGCCGCTTCGCCAAACAGGCGGGCAGCTTCACCGCTCTCGCCGAAATCGGCGGCAAGTGCGACGGCTTTAACCCCGCTTTCACCCAGTTCCTGCACCAGCGCGTCGGCGTCATCCTGCGACTGATGATGGTGAACGGCGATGTTGCAGCCAAGCCCGGCCAGGGAACGTGCAATCGCCGCGCCAATTCTTCTGGCGCCGCCGGTTATCAGAACATTGGTCGGGTGGTCTGTCTTCGTCACCACTTGCTCGCTGCCGCTTCAGGTCAAGTGACAAACGCCGCCGCCACATACAGCGTATAGGCGGTAATCATCACGGTGCCGACGCGCTTGCCGATCTTGATTTTCCAGTGGGCAAGGCCCGCCAGCAGCAGGGCACAGGCCAGCATTACCCACATGTCAACATAGACGATCCTGCCGGACGCTGCCATGGGCGCGATAATCGGCGCAATGCCCATGATCGATCCGATGTTGAAGATGTTGGAGCCGACCACATTGCCGATGGCAATCGAGTTGCTGCTTCGAAGCGTCGCCATGACGGTGGTCGCAAGTTCCGGCAGAGAGGTGCCGATGGCGACGATGGTAAGGCCGATGACATCCTCGGAGACATCCCAGCGGCGCGCAATGGCGCTTGCCGATTCGACCGTCAGATTGGCACCGAAGGGCAGCGCAATCAGGCCGATTGCCAGCAGGGCGAAAATCAGTGGCATGGAGCTTGGCGTTTCGCCCACTTCCTCGTGAATGTCGGCGGCGGCATCGGTGTTGGCCCTGGCTGCACAGCACCACTGGTCATAAAGAAAGAGCAACAGCAAGATCAGCAAAATGATGCCTTCAACGCGGCTGACGAGCTGATCGAGCAGCATGATCATGAACACGGCGGTAAAGCCGATCATCACCAGGATGTTCCGACCGATGCCAGCGTCATCGCAGCGCGAAGCGGCAATCAGCGCGGGCAGGCCCATCACCAGCAGCACATTGGCAATGTTGGAGCCCACCACATTGCCGATGGCAATGCCCGGTGCGCCGGCCAGCGCTGCCTGTATCGAGATGAACAGTTCCGGTGCCGACGTACCGAAGGCGACGATTGTCAGCCCGATGATCAGGGCAGGGACCTGCAGCCGTTCGGCCAGGCCAACCGCGCCTTTGACCAGCACATCGCCGCCAACCAGAAGCAGTCCAAGCCCAGTCACTAGCAGCACATAATCAAGCATCGAACATTCCGGATGGTATCATGGACAATCAACTGGCCGCAGGGAGTGGCAAATGTGGCGGCATAACGGAAGAATACAAGCAGCGCATATAGGATGCTGCGGCGAAGGTTGGAAGCCCCGGCGCCCATAATCGGCGCAATAACTGGCAGGTTCTGTACATGAGACCGCGTGGCCGGGAGGGTTTGGCGCGCGTTAACCACAGTTGCAGCGCCACGAGATTGCCGCTTTGTCGTCAAGGTTCCTCTATCTCTTTGCCCGATTTGGCTGCGACAAGTCTCCTGCGGACCACGAGGAGTATGAGTTATGTATCCTGAGAAAATCGTTTCCCGATCAGGGAAAAAAGCAAATCCCCGGCTATCGGCGGCCGCCGTTTCGCGCGGTGCACTGTCCGGTCTTGCCATTCTTCTGGGTACGGTGGCGGCAAACGCTGCCGACCTTAACACCGGGACCGATCCGGGCATTGTGCAACCGGGGTTTGATCCGGTCGCCAACAGCTCGGTCTGGAACGGTGCCTATGCCGGCGTTCATGGCGATCTGAAATGGCGCAAGGTCGGCGTGATGGGTTCATCGGACATCGACATGAGCCACAGCCCCGGTATCGGCGGATATATCGGTTACAACCAGGAAATCTACGGCCCCATTATCGGCGGCCTTGAGGTCATGGGCGGCTATTCCGGCAAGAGCCAGAGCAAGGGCGGCTACACGGTCGAACAGGACTGGGATGCCTCCTTGCGTGCCCGGATGGGCTATGCGCTCGAGCAGAACCTGTTTTACGGGCTGGCTGGGGTCAAGACCTCACGCGTGACGGTCTCCAATGCCGGAAATTCCGACACCAACTGGATGAACGGCTGGACGGTCGGCGCCGGCGTCGAACGGCAGTTGACCGACAACATTATCGGGCGCATCGAATATGATTATTCGCGCTTCGGCAAGACTGAGTTCGAGACCGCCGGACCCAATCGTGATGTCGATCTTACCGACCATGGCATCAAGCTGGGCGTCGGTTTGAAGTTCTAACCAAAGCCTGCCGCCCTGCCCTGCGGGGCGGCGGGGTTTACCGGTTGTCGCCGTCGAGCAGATTTCCGATACCGCCCAGGATCGATCCTTCGCCTTTGGTGTTGCCGCGGCCTGGAACTGCGGCCCACATGCGGCCTGCTAGCCGCGAGAAGGGCAGGGATTGTATCCACACCTTGCCCGGACCGGTAAGCTTGGCGAAGAAGACGCCTTCGCCGCCAAAAATCATCGACTTGATCGATCCGGCCCGCACCAGGTCAAAATCGACGCTTGCCGTGTGGGCGGCGACGCAGCCCGTGTCGATGTGCAGTTCCTCTCCCGCTTCAAGCGTGCGCTCCACCGTTGTGCCGCCGACATGGACGAACACCCAGCCATCGCCCTCAAGCTTCTGCATGATGAACCCTTCACCACCAAACAGGCCGGTCATGATCCGGCGCTGAAAGGCAATGCCCAGCGACACGCCGCGGGCCGCGCATAAAAACGCATCCTTCTGGCAGACGAGTTCACCATCGACTTCATCGAGCTTGATTGCCAGGATGTGGCCGGGATAGGGCGCTGCGAAGGCAACCCGTGCCTTGCCGGCGCCGGTATGGGTAAACACCGTGGTAAACAGGCTTTCGCCGGTGATCAGCCGCTTTCCCGCGCCCACCAGCTTGTCGAGAAACCCGCTGCCTTGTGCCTGTGACCCGTCGCCGAACACCGTCGTCATCTCGATATCGGCATCCTTGAACATCATCGAGCCGGCCTCGGCGACGGCCGATTCACCGGGATCGAGTTCGATCTCGGCAAATTGCATCTCCTGGCCCTTGATTTCGAAATCGATGTCGTCTGCCAGGCTGGCGGAGCGTTCGTGCCGGGCGATGGGAATGCTGGGGACGGTGTTCAAGACCATGGCGCTGTTCCTTTGGCATGAGAATCGGTTGCGCCATGATGTGCCCGATCGGCCGCGCCGGGGCAATTTTGGATTGGAGAAACTTGCCCGAAAAAGGCATTCAACCAGCCGCTGCTGTTACAGCGCCGATATTACCGCCCGGCTACTATCTCATTGTGCGGCAGTATCCGTCATGGTTCTTCCACGGGTCGAGCCCGGCAACGCAATGGGTTACATCCCAGTTCTGGCCGACAAAGCCGCCGATATCCTCGATCATGTACCAGATCTGCCGGCGCTGGCCGTTGGAAAGAACCGCCGTGGCGTTGCAATAGCGCCGCGTGACCGGTGAATTGACCATGCTCGTCGTGCGGTGCTCGTGCATGCGGTCGAGCTTCACCAGGGTGAAGCCGCGCTGCCAGGTCTTTTTCTCCGCCCAGTTGAACTCATCGATGATGCGCCCAGCCACCGGAAGGTCGGTGCACAGGGGAAACTGCGCCGCGCTGGCCGTGCCGGCAAGGGCAAGGCCGATGGCGGCAAGCTTCAAGGAGAACAGGGTTCTTGCTGGCATGGAGGGTTTCATCACGTCGGCTGCTTTTCGGTGCGGATGGTAGCTGGTTTTGGTACAACTTGCCCCAACCTGTACCAAAGGCGCGTGAAGTTCAAGCCGTGTGTCCGGTCGGTCGGCGGCCAGTCCGAATGCCTGCCTGGAGCCCTTTGCGGACGCCAGTTTTGAGTAACCGATCAGGTGGTGTTATCCCTTTGCCACAAATGCATCAACTTCGATCTCAACCAGCCACTGCGGATTTACGAACCGGTCAATTGCCATGATGGTGTCAACTGGCTTGCATTCGCGACAATACGCCTTTCTGGCTTCAATCGCTTCTTTCCAGTTTTCTATGTCGGTCAGTATGACACGTGTGCGAACGATATCGTGAATGCCAGAACCGGCATCTTCCAGAGCCGTTTTGATAATCTCAAAGCACCGGGTGGTCTGAGCAAAAACGTTGCCGATACCAACAGTTTCACCGTTCTCATCTACTGGAGCTGTCCCGCCAACGGCAATAAACGGACCAACGCGCACTGCTCTGCTGAACCCCACGATCTCTTCCATTGGGTTACCATTGGAAATCAGTTGGCGCTTGTAGCTCATGGTTGGCTCCCTTGTTGTGAAGAGACGGGAGTATATCAGGTAAAAGAAAACCCTATGCGGTAAATCGTGCTGCCCCGGTAGTCGCTATTCCGCAAACGACACCGGGATCAAGCCGCAAGCCGCTTCGCTCAATCATCCTGCGGGAAGGTTTGTTGGTGGCTGCAGCGTATTCTTGCACTTCATGGGCGCCCAGCTTTTCCACACATCCGCGGACCATAAGTGCGTTGATCAAGACGCCCAGCTTTTTCCCGCGTTGGGATTCGTCTACCGACACAAGGCCGCCCCAGGCGGTTGAAGCCCACCGGCTATGCTGATTGTACGGATAGTAACCAAAAGCCGTTCCAACGATTGCGCCGTTTTCATCCCTTATGGCGATTGTAACCGAAGGCAAGGACATGCCGGCCAGCAGGCGTCCTGTGAATGGAACAACGCCGCTTCGGGCCATGCATTCCTGAATCGCGGAAATCACCGCGGCGTCAGCCAGTTCTTTTTCGTCAACCAGCGCATACCCCTCGGGCAAGGAGGCTTCAACCAGCTGCCTGGTATGCGTGTCAATTGTCTGGCGGTCCGCTGAGAACACGTTCCAGGAATCAAACCGGATATCATGCTTGCTCAAACTGGCCCGAAACTCGTCCAGCATCTCAACCGGGATCATTCTGAAGGTAAAGACGCCATGGTCTTTGATGAGTTCAATGACCCTCTCCCAGCCAAGGGCATTGTAGTCATCCGTTCCAAGAAACCTTCCGCCGTTTACAGCGCCCTTGGTTTGTGAACACCACTTGGTAAGCTCGTCGACCTTCTTTTGCAGTCGAACCTGCTGATCCGTTCCAAAGTACCAGTCCATCGCACCCTCCAGCGGGTTGATGATACATTTACCGGAACAAAATTGCGAGAAACCGGTTTTTTATGCTGAGTTTGATCAAGTGCTCTTGCTTGGCTATTGCAAAAACACCCCGCAAAGCGTGATACCGTGAAGGCTGAAGGCGAGCTTCGACAAATGACAGCTTTATCCGCATGGCAGGCACGCAACTTGACCCTTGCCGCATGGTCTTTGGAGGGTTCTCCCGCCTTCACTCTGCCGTCAGCCGCTCATAACGCCAGCGGCCCTGGCCCTTCGCCGCCTCAAGCCGGGCGGCAAGCTGCGGCAGGATCGCCGCCATTTCCCCCTCCAGCACATAGGGCGCATGGCGCAGGATCATGCCGCAGCCATGCAGGACAGGCGGCGTTTCGCGCTTGCAGATTTCAAGTTCCAGATACACCAGATCGCTGATGCCGCTTTCCCTCAGCATTTGCTTGAAACGGGCAACGGGCCCGGGATGTTTGAGCGGATACCAGAAGGCCAGGCTGCCGCCCTGCCAGCGCTTTGCCGCGCGCAGGGCCGCCTCTGCCATGCGGCCAAAATCGGCAGCGTCCTCAAACGGCGGATCAATGAGCAAAAGCCCGCGCTTTTCCTTTGGTGGCAGGTGGGCACCGGGAACCAGCCAGCCGTCAAGGGTCAGAATGCGGGCCTGATAATTGCCGGCAAACAGGGTTTTCAGCTTTCCGGCAGCCTCCGGATGCAACTCGCAGGCCGTCAGCCGGTCCTGCCTGCGCATCAATTCCATCGCCAGCAGCGGCGAGCCCGGATATTCAGCCGGATACTCAGAAAGTGCCTTCTGATTGGCCCCATTGCCGAACACGGCGCCAAGATAGGGGGCAAGCAGGCCTGCTGCTTCGCCTTGCGGTTTCCAGCCGGCAAGCTTGCCGATGCCGCCCACCCATTCGGGCGGATTGCCGCGCGTATCGCGCTGATCTTTCGGTGCCAGCAGGTAGCGCCCGGCGCCCGCATGGGTGTCGATGACCCGGAAGGCTTTCTCCTTCCGTTTCAGATATTCGATCAGCCGCGACAGCACGATGTGCTTGAAGACATCGGCAAAATTGCCCGCATGATAGTCGTGACGGTAGTTCATTGGCTTCCCGTTCAGGGCGTGCTTGGGGTTTTGGCCCTAAAGAACCCGCTGTGTGCTGCCGACGGGCGGGGAGAAGAGCGCCGGTTGCCCGGTGGCCGCACCATCGGATACCACGATCCGCGAGCCCGAAAGCCGCACCTTTCCTGAAGTTACCAGCGCCAGCGCGTGGGGATAAAGCAGGTGTTCGGTCTCCAGCACCCGCTCTGCGAGGCTGTCGTCGGTATCGGCCGGATCGACGCTAACCGCAGCCTGGGCGATGATCGGCCCGCCATCAAGCGTTTCATCGACAAAGTGCACCGTGGCGCCGTGAATGCGAACGCCTGCCAGCAGCGCCCGGTGGTGTGTGTCGACTCCCTTGAAGGCCGGCAGCAGGCTGGGGTGAATGTTGAGGACCTTGCCGCGAAAGCGTCGCACGAAGCTTTCCGTCAACACCCGCATATAGCCGGCAAGGCAGATGATGTCGGGTTTGGCCTCCTCGATTTTTTCGAGCAGCGCGGCCTCATGGGCTTCGCGGCTGTCAAATGCCTTGTGATCGACAACCGCCGAGGCGATGTTGTGGAAGTCGGCGATCTCTAGTCCGCCGGCGCCCGGCACATTGGTGAAGGCATGGGTAATGATGGCCGGGTAATCGGGCGCCATACTCGCCATGATCAGGCTTGCCATGTTCGTGCCACGGCCGGAAAACAGGACGCAGACGCGCTTTCGGGTGTCTTCGGCCTTTGCCATCACGATGCGGCCCGCGCGTATTCGAGCTTGCCTATGTAGACGACCGGCTGGCTCTCCCGCCTGATCAATTGCCCGATACGCTGCACGCGCTCGCCTGCCTGTTCCAGCGTTCGGGTGACCGCGTCCGCGTTGTCGGCAGCGGTTGCAACCACCATGCCGGTGCCGCAGTTGAAGGTTTTCAACATCTCGGCTTCGGCAATGTTGCCCACCTCCTGCAGCCAGCCGAAAACCGGTGGCGGGGTGAGGGAAAACAGATCGATTTCCGCCGCAAGCGCCTGCGGCAGCACCCGGGGAATGTTCTCGGTGAAGCCGCCGCCGGTGATATGTGCCAGCGCCTTGATGCCGCCATGGGCGGCTTCCTGCCTGCCAAGCGCGGCAAGCAGCGCCCGCACGTAAATGCGGGTCGGCGCCAGCAGCGCTTCGCCCAGTGTCATCTCCGGGTCAAAAGGCGCCGGGCAATCCCACGAAAGCCCGCTTTTTTCCACCAATCTGCGCACCAGGGAATAGCCGTTGGAGTGGATGCCGGAAGAGGCAAGCCCCAAAAGCACGTCGCCTTCGGCAAGTTCCGCGCTGGGCAAAAGCGTGCCGCGCTCGGCCGCCCCCACGGCAAAACCGGCAAGGTCGTAATCGCCCTTTGCATACATGCCGGGCATTTCCGCCGTCTCGCCGCCGATCAGTGCACAATTGGCGATGCGGCAGCCCTCGGCGATGCCCTCGATGACCTGGGCTGCAGCTTCAACGTCGAGCGCACCGGTGGCAAAATAGTCGAGGAAGAACAGCGGTTCGGCACCTTGCACAACAAGATCGTTGACGCACATGGCGACCAGGTCGATGCCCACCGTATCGTGCTTTTCAGCTTCGATGGCGATCTTCAGCTTGGTGCCGACGCCGTCATTGGCGGCAACCAGAACCGGGTCTTCAAATCCTGCCGCCTTAAGGTCGAACAGCCCGCCAAACCCGCCGATCTCTCCGTCTGCGCCCGAGCGCAGCGTGGATCTTACCGCCGGCTTGATGCGGGTGACCAGTTCGTTGCCGGCATCGATATCGACCCCGGCTTGTGCATAGGTCATGCCCTGCCGGTTGTGTTGGCGAAGAGTGTCCTTGGGGGAATTGCTGCTCATCTGCGCGCACAATGTCCGTTTTCGAAGATCCGTTGCAGGCTGAAACACCGTGCGGCGGGTTTGCGGCATGGCGGGGCAAACTGCAAGCGTTTTGAATGACGCAGCCTGTTGATAGTGTGGAAACGCGAATGTTCCTGCGCAAAGCTGGGCTGGCGGCCATGCTTCGCCTTGCGCCGCTCTTTCCCGCCATTTACATAGCAGGTGTCACATTTGCCTGGCAGGCCTTACAAATCCTGACAGCAGGTTGCGGAAAATAGAACATGAAACAGAAAACGGTCATGCATGTGCGCAAACAGGCGCTCTTCTGGTCGGCTGCATTTGCAGCGTTCCTGGCCTTTCTGTGGCTGTTCGACGATATCCTGTTGCCGTTCATCGCCGGCATGGCACTTGCCTATTTCCTTGACCCGGTTGCAGATTTCTTCGAAGCCCGCGGCATCTCCCGCATGTGGTCGACGGTTCTGATCACGCTTCTGCTGCTCGTTCTCTTCGTCCTTTCCATGGCAATCCTCATCCCGGTTCTGGTCAATCAGCTGACCGGATTCCTGGATCGTCTGCCTGAACTGGTGAACCGGTTGCAGGAACTCATAGCCTCCACGGAAAACAAGTGGATACGCGACCGCTTCGGCATCGACGGCAAGACCCTGCAAGACAACCTCAACGCCCTGTTGCAGCAGGGCGCGGGGTTCGTTTCCACCGTTCTGCAACAATTGTGGGCGTCGGGAAAATCGCTGCTGAACGTGGTCTCCCTGCTGGTGGTGACCCCTGTGGTTGCCTTCTACATGCTTTACGACTGGGACCGCATGGTCGCCAAGGTCGACAGCTGGGTGCCGCCGCGCAACCGAAAAACGGTACGGGAGCTGTTTCACGATATCGATGTGGCCGTTGCCGGTTTCATCCGCGGGCAGGGGTCTCTCTGTCTGGTGCTCGGCCTGTTTTACGGTATCTCGCTGACGCTGGCCGGCCTCAACTTCGGCCTTCTGATCGGACTGATTTCAGGACTGATATCGTTCATTCCCTATGTGGGTTCGCTCACCGGCCTGGTGCTTTCCATGAGCGTTGCCCTGGTCCAGTTCTGGCCGGACTATATCTCGATTGCGCTGATTGCCGGCATTTTCGGCCTCGGCCAGTTTCTCGAAGGCAACATTTTGCAGCCCAAAATGGTCGGCGACAGCGTCGGCCTGCACCCGGTCTGGCTGATGTTTGCGCTGTTTGCCTTCGGCTCCCTGTTCGGCTTTGTCGGCATGCTGATCGCCGTTCCGGCGGCGGCAGCCATTGGCGTTGTCGTGCGCTTTGCCATGAGCCGCTACAAGGAGAGTGAACTGTACACCGACGGGGCAGACGGCGTTGAGGAACGGTTGCTGGCACCGCCTGCAAGCAGCCGTGCCGCCCGCAACAAGCGCAAGGGCTGAGCCCTTTACCGGCCATGGCAAAACCGCAAACGCCCGTCAGCCCGTCCCCCCGCCCGTCTGAATCCCGGTCTGAACGCCCGCCTGAACACCAGTTCCAAGGCAGTCCGAAAAAGGGTGAAAAGCCGGCGCAACTTGCCCTCGAACTGCCGGTCGAGCGGGCTGTCAGCCGTGACGACCTGCTTGAAAGCCCGGCCAACCGCCTTGCGGTCGATCTGATCGACGGCTGGCCGGACTGGCCATCGAATGTGGTGGTGCTGGCAGGCCCTGTGGGTTCGGGAAAATCCCATCTCGCCGCCATCTGGGCGGCACAGGCCGGGGCAACCATTCTGCCTTCCGCTGCCCTTGGCGAGCATCCCGGCATCGCCACACAAGGCAATCTTGTGCTTGAGGATGCCGGTCCCGGCTGTCTTGACGAGGAAGCGTTGTTTCATGCCTTCAACCAGGTAAAGGCGGCCGGTCATTTCCTGCTTCTTACCAGCCGCAGTTTTCCTTCCGCCTGGATGGTGAGCCTCAAGGACCTGCAATCGCGTCTGCGCCTTGCCCATCTCGTCGAGCTAAGCGAACCGGACGATGAGCTGCTTTCGGCCATCATCATCAAGCTTTTTGCCGACCGGCAGCTGGAGGTTCCACCGCAAACCGTTGCCTATCTTGTCGCCAGAATGGAACGTTCGATGGAGGCTGCGGGCAGGCTGGTAGCCTGGCTCGACCGGGAGGCACTGGCGCGCGGGCGCAAGATCAATCGCAGTCTTGCCGCCGAAGCACTGGCGGCGATGGACAACCCGGAAAACAACTGAGGGCGGTTTGATCGCGAAACGGCGCCATGCCGGCAAGTGGCAATTACGCGGTAAACAGCAACCGAATTGTCATATTCCGCCGCTAGAGCGTGTCGGCACCTACGGGCCATATCGCGCGCCAGTGCTGACTCATGGTAGCTCGCGTGAAGCTTCAAGGGGAACGATATTGAGTCCAGCCCAAAGACTGATATTGATAGCCAAGATGACCAAGCATGAGACCATATCTGGGCAGGGCCCATCACAAACCGGCGAAAATGCCGGCACACCGGACTGGTTCAGCGAGCCTTCGCGCTTCATGAATCGTGAGCTGTCGTGGCTGGAATTCAACCGCCGCGTTCTGGAAGAAGCCGAAAACCCGCGCAATCCGCTGTTGGAGCGGGTTCGTTTCCTGTCGATCTCGGCCAACAATCTCGATGAATTCCTGATGGTTCGCGTTGCCGGCCTGATCAGCCAGGTGCGCCAGGGCATTGAAACGACAACGCCGGAAAACCTCACCCCGCGCGAGCAGCTTGCAGCGGTTGGCGAATCCCTCAACAGCCTGCAGTCCGACCAGCAGAAGGTGTGGAACAGCCTCGACACCCAGCTTGAGGCAGAAGGCATCATCGTTGCCCATCCCCGCGAGCTCAACAAGACCGACGTGTCCTGGCTGGAAGCCTATTTCATGGACAACGTCTTTCCCGTGCTCACGCCATTGTCGATTGATCCGGCCCATCCGTTTCCCTTCATTCCCAATCTTGGCAGTGCGCTGGTCTACGATCTCAAAAGCACCCGCGACGGCGATGCCATGGTCGCGCTTTTGCGCCTGCCTTCGGGCATCCGCCGTTTCGTCGAACTGCCGCCGCGCAAGGACCGCAAGACCATTTTCGTCTCCATCGAAAAGGTAATCTCGCTGTTTATCGGCAAGCTGTTTCCCGGTTACGAGGTGATCGGTTCGGGCAATTTCCGCGTCATTCGCGACTCCGACATCGAGGTGGAGGAAGAGGCCGAAGACATCGTGCGAACCTTTGAAACGGCCTTGAAGCGCCGCCGCCGCGGATCGGTGATCCGCCTCGAAGTCGATGCCGATACGCCGGAAAACCTGCGCCGTTTCATCGGCGAGGAGATCGTTTCGGAAATGACCCATGTCGCCACGGTCAACGGCATGCTGGCGCTGCACAACCTTTCGGAAATCGTTTCCATCGACCGGCCGGGGTTGAAGTTCGAGCCGTATATTCCGCGCTATCCGGAACGCATCCGGGAGATGAACGGCGATTGTTTTGCCGCCATCCGGCAAAAGGACATCATCGTTCACCATCCTTATGAGTCTTTCGACGTGGTGGTGCAGTTCGTCCGCCAGGCGGCCAACGATCCCGGCGTCGTCGCCATCAAGCAGACACTGTACCGAACCTCCAACGATTCACCGATTGTCGCCGCGCTGATCGAGGCGGCAGAACAGGGCAAGTCGGTTACCGCGCTGGTCGAACTGAAGGCCCGGTTTGACGAGGAGGCGAACATCCGCTGGGCACGCGATCTGGAGCGCGCCGGCGTTCAGGTCGTTTTCGGCTTTGTCGACTGGAAGACACATTCCAAGCTGAGCCAGGTTGTCCGCCGGGAGGAAGGCAGGCTCGTTACCTATGTTCATATCGGTACCGGCAACTATCACCCCATCACCGCCCGCATCTACACCGATCTGTCCTATTTCACGGCCAATCCGCGGGTTGCGCGCGATGTGGCGCAGGTCTTCAACTACCTTACCGGTTACGCGGAGATCGACGAACTCAACACGCTGGCAATTTCGCCCAAGCATCTGAAAAATCGCATCCTCGAACACATCGATCAGGAAATCGCCCATGTTAAGGCGGGCCGGCGCGGCGAAATATGGATGAAGATGAACTCACTGGTCGACCCGGTGGTGATCGATGCGTTGTACCGTGCCTCTCAGGCAGGCGTTAAGGTCGATCTGGTGGTGCGCGGCATTTGCTGCCTGCGCCCGCAGGTGGCCGGACTGTCCGACAACATCCGCGTCAAGTCGATTGTCGGCCGTTTTCTCGAACACAGCCGCATTCTGTGCTTCGGCAATGGTGAGGGCCTTCCTTCCGCGGCAGCGCTTGTTTATGTGGGTTCGGCCGATCTGATGCCGCGAAACCTTGACCGCAGGGTCGAAGTTATGGTCAGGCTGGAAACCGAAACCGTCCTTCAGCAGGTGCTGGACCAGATCATGGTGGCAAACCTGATGGACAACGAGCAGAGTTGGGAAATCACGTCGGAAGGAAAATCGCGCCGTATCGCTCCCAGCGAGGAAAGTGAATCCTTCAGCGCACAGCGCTACTTCATGACAAATCCAAGCCTCTCCGGCAGGGGGGATTCTCTCAAAGATGATGCTCCGAAAAGCTTTGCAAAGCAGTTTTTCCGCTAACCAGCGCAAGGCCGTGGAGCTGGCGCAGGGCCGGCTGAAGGAGCGTGAACCGGTTGCCGTCATCGACCTTGGCTCGAACTCGGTTCGCCAGGTCATCTATGAGGGCCAGACCCGCTCGCCGGCCGTGCTTTTCAACGAAAAGATCCTCTGCGGCCTGGGCGAGGGACTGCATCTGAGCGGCAGGCTCAATGAAATTGCCGTCGAGCGCGCCATCCGGGCGCTGGGCCGCTTTCGCCAGCTGCAACACCAGACCGGGGTTGGCGATGTACACATTCTGGCCACCGCCGCCGCCAGGGAGGCGGAAAACGGCCCCCAGTTCATCGCCCGTGTCGAGGAACTGATGGGATATCCGGTGGAGGTGCTGACCGGTGCGATGGAGGCCCATTATGCGGCCCTGGGCATTCATGCCGGATTTCACCGGCCATCGGGCATTGTGGGGGATCTGGGTGGCGGTTCGCTGGAACTCGTCAACGTCAATGCGAAAAAGGGAAGCGGCATCACCCTGCCGCTCGGCGGTCTGCGCCTGCGCGAGATGGCCGGCGAATCCCTTTCCAAGGCCGCCAAGATCGCACGCAAGGCCTTTGCGGAAAGTCCGGTAACCTGGGCCGACAGCCGCCGCACCTTCTATGCGGTGGGCGGCACCTGGCGTTCCCTCGGCCGGTTGCATCTTTCCTATTACGATCATCCCCTGCCGGCGGTGCACGAGTATGAAGTTCCGGCAGACCGCATGCTGCGTTTCTGTTCAAAGGTGGCTGCCCGCCAGCTCTCCGACATTCGCGGCATCGAGGCGGTTTCCAAGAACCGGCGTGAATTGCTGCCTTACGGTGCAGCGGTGATGGGGGAGGTCATCAAGGCCTATCAGCCCGAGACCGTCGCCATCTCCTCCCTGGGAGTGCGCGAAGGGTTTTTGTATTCAAGACTGACCGAAGACGAGCGGGCAAAGGATTCGCTGCTGACCGCTGCGCGCGACCTTTCCATCCTGCGCGCCCGCGCTCCCGAACACTGCGTTGAACTTGCCGAGTGGACCGGACAGGCCTTCGCCGAACTGGGGATCGAGGAAAGCGAGGACGATCGCCGCCATCGCATGGCCTCCTGCTTTCTGGCCGATATCGGCTGGCGTTCGCATCCCGATTTTCGCGCCCGCCAGGCGCTGGAAGTCATTGCCAATGCCGGTTTCGTCGGCATCAGCCATGAAGGCCGCGCCTATCTCGCCATAGCCGCCTATCACCGCTATCAGGGGCTTTCGCAAAAAGCCGGCGAGCCGGAGGTGGCGGTGCTGGCGAGCGAAACCTCAAAGCGCCGCGCCCGCATTCTGGCGGCATTCTTTCGTGTGCTTTATCTCTTGTCGGCCTCCACCCCCGGCGTGCTGCCGATGATCGGTTTCCGCAAGAGCGGACCTTCGGATGGCGAACTTCTCATTCCGGCCGAATTGGCAGACCTTGTCGGCGAACGGCCGGAAGAACGGGTCCGCCAGCTTGGCAACGAGATCGGGCTGACGCTGAAGATGGTGGTGGAAAACTGATCGCAGAGCGCAACGTTTCGCCGCGCCGGCAGTTACTCGGCAGCCATGGAAAGGTCCTGCACTTTTTCCAGATCGACCATGACGATGTTGCGGTTGCGGTAGGAAATGCCCAGCTTGCCGTGTTTGAGCTTCAATGCCTGAAGGCCGAACACGTCACGCCGCCAGCCTTTCAAGGCCAGCACATCGGCTTCGTCATCGGCAGCGATTTTTTCCAGATCGTCCACCGTCGCGATGATCTTTGGCGCCACGCCCTCTTTTTCCGCCGTCAGCTTCAACAGCAGTTTCAGCATTTCGGTCGCTGCACTGCAGCCCTCCGGCGCGTTCTTTGGCCGTGGCAGTTTCGGCAACTGCTCCTTGGGAACATCAAGAACCTTTTTTGACAGCTCGACGATGGCCTCGCCCCAGCGATTCTTGTCGAAGCCGCGGGAAAGCCCGCGATAACGGTCGAGATCGGCGCAGGAAGCCGGCGGATTGCCGGATATCTCGTAAATCGCCTCGTCCTTCACCACCCGCCCGCGCGGCAGGTTGAAGCGCTGGGCCTGTTCCTCGCGCCATCGCGCCAGCTCTTTGAGCATCAGCAGTTCACGCGGCTTGCGCACACGCAGCTTCAGCCGCTTCCAGGCGTTTTCCGGCAGCATCTCATAGGTATCGGGCGATGTGAGGACGTCCATCTCCTCGGTCACCCAGTTTGCGCGCCCCTGTTCTTCCAGATTGGCCTTCAGCTTCTGGTAAACCGTGCGCAGATGCGTCACATCGGCGATTGCATAGTTGAGCTGCTTGTCGGTCAACGGGCGCCGGCGCCAGTCTGTAAACCGCGAGGACTTGTCCACCCTTGTGCCGGTTACCTTGAAGACCAGCTGATCGTAGGAAATGCTGTCGCCATAGCCGCAGACCATGGCAGCAACCTGGGTGTCGAAAACCGGGTGGGGGATCAGATTGCCCAGCTTGTAGATGATCTCGATGTCCTGGCGGGCGGCATGAAACACCTTCTCGATCCGGTCATCGGCCATCAGCTCGAAGAACGGCGCCAGGTCCATCCCGTCGGCCAGCGGATCGATGATGTAGCCGGTGCCACCATTGTCTTTCGGCGTGGCGCACTGGATCAGGCAGAGCTCCGGCCAGAAGGTGGACTCGCGAATGAACTCGGTATCAACAGTAACGAATTTTGCTTGGGAGAGGTGTTGGCAGGCGGAGCGAAGATCGTCCGTTTTTGTTATGATATGCATGGGTTACCTTCATCGGGCTGCCGGGAAACCGGCTCACGCCATTTTGAACATATCTCACGCGAGTTTGCAAACCGCTGAAATCAGGGGTGGTGGCTTGGCCTGATTTTCGGTTTGGGGGGCTGAGCGGTCCTCCTCAACCACGTTCAACAGGTACCGTTTTGTGCAAAAGTCCCTGGCTGCTAGGATCGGGTTGGGAGGTGCCATGAAAATTCAAGATGATACCACCGGCTTTGCTGCTCTGGAAAAGCATGAGTGGTCGGATGCGGCCGTCGCGCAATCCTATGCCCGTGCGTTTGCCCAGGCGGCGGATATGGTGGTGCCGCACTTGGTATCTGCGGTAAAAGCCGGGCCGAATACAGAGGTGCTCGACCTTTGCTGCGGGCATGGCAACGTTACTGGCGGTTTGGTGAACAAGGGCGCGAAAGTGACAGGTCTCGATTTCTCGCCTGCAATGCTGGAAATGGCGCGCAAGGCGGCGCCCCAAGCACGGTTCGTTGAAGGCGATGCAATGAATATCGGTTTCGAGGCAGAAACCTTCGATGCGGTCACCATCGGCTTCGGCATGCCACATGTTCCAGACCCTGCAAGGGTTGTTGAAGAGGTTCGCCGGGTGTTGCGGCCCAATGGACGATTGGCATTTTCGGTTTGGTGCGGTCCTGAAGTGGATACAGCACTTGGATATGTCTTCGGTGCCATTGAAGCGCACGGGCACCCGGACATTGCTTTGCCGCCCGGACCCGGCGCAAATGACTATGCAGATCCGGCGATATCCTTTCCGGTACTGGAAGCTGCAGGCTTCAAGGAGTGCCACTGCACAACGGTGGCCTCAATGTGGCAGGTAGATGATCCCGGGGCACCATATGATTACTTCCTCGAAGGAACGGCACGAGGCGGTGCGCTATTGCGGCCGCAGCCTGAAAAGAACGCTGTTGCGATCCGCGATGCAGTGATTGCGCTGGTAATGGAAAAGCATGGCGGCGGACCCCTTTGGAACGTGCCAATCCCGGCAGTGGTTACGGCTGCGGTGGCCGTTTAGCCAGGCAAGTGAGATCTGGTTTGCCTGGTTACAGACTTTCGCGGAATGGTGATGCAGAAACAATCCCGCCACAAAAACCCCAACCAGGAAACAGCCGTTATCAGTCGCGCCGCTTGGCGATCTTCATCATCATCGGAGACGTGCGCAGCAGGCCGATGAAACGGCTGCGCTTGTCGCGCGGTACGGTGGCCCGCACGGTCATGCGCCACAGCGTCATGCCCACCAGCGCGGCGTGAACGATGCTGGTGAAGATGAACAGAACCCCCGGGCCGAAACCCTGCATCAGCAGGGAGGCAACCAGCGGCCCTGAAATCGCGCCAATGGACCAGAAGAACATCATGCCGGTGGCGATCAGCACATATTCGCCTTCCTTGGCGAAGTCGTTGGCATGGGCGGCGGACAGGGAATAAAGCGGCAGTGCAAAACAGCCGAAAAGGAAGATGCCGGTGAAGTTCAGCGTCTCGTTGGTTCCGGCAAACAGATAGATGAACATGCCGGCAAGGACAGCGCCTGCGGAAGCTGCCGCCAGCGCGACGCGCCGGTCGTAACGGTCCGATAGCCAGCCCAGCGGATACTGCAAGATGATGCCGCCGAAAATTCCCGCGCTCATGAAGGTCGCCACCGAGGCAACCGACATGCCGATCGACTGGGCATAGACCGGACCGATGATGCGGAAGGCTGATCCCGTCATGCCGATGGCGATGCAGCCCACACAGGCAAGCGGCGACAGGTGCCACAAAAACCGCATGTCGAACTTGAACGGCCCCGGCGGTTGCGGCCGCGAGCGGTCGGCAAGCGACACCGGTACCAGCGACAGGGTGATCATGATCACCATGACGCCGAAGACGGAAAACCCGCTGATGTCGAAAAGCGGGATCATGAACTGGCTGGAGACCACGCAAACCAGATCGACCAGCCGGTAAATCGACAGCACCTGGCCGCGATTGTCGCTCGAAACCTTGGCATTGATCCAGCTTTCCACCGTGGCGAAAAGGCAGGCAAAGCAAAGCCCGATGATAAAGCGCAGGATGAGCCAGGCAATCGGGTCGACCAGCATGACGAGCGCCAGCGTGGCCGATGCGGTCAGCGCCGCCATGGCGGCAAAGGCGCGCACATGGCCGACCATCTGCAGCACATGCGGCACCACATAGCAGCCGGCCATGAAACCGGCAAAATAACCGGCGCCGATCAGGCCGATGAGTGCTGTTGAAAATCCCTCCTGGCCGCCGCGCACCGCAATCAGCGTACCCTGCATTCCGTTGCCGGCCAGCAGAATGCCGGCGGCGATGAGAAGGGGTATGAGCGGGCGGATCGCTTGCATGAAACCGCGAATCGGATTGGACCTGCCAACTGTTGCGCCCGAAGGCCGCCGATTGCAAGAAGCCGGCATTCAATTCACTGTTTTCCCGCGCTTGCGGCTGGCTGTGCGCCAAAGGCCGCCGAAACCTTGACAAATCACCCCGGAAAGGTGTTTGTCCCGGCAGATTCCCGCTGGCCCGGGCCGAACGCGCCGAGTGCCTGCACAAAAGCCTTCCAAGAGATGAGATTCACGGGACGATGACGCTTCACCGCTACCGCAGCCATCGCTGCGACGAACTCCGCAAGTCCGATGTGGGACAGACAATCCGCCTTTCCGGCTGGGTGCACAGGGTGCGCGACCATGGCGGCGTTCTGTTTATCGATCTGCGCGATCATTTCGGCATCACCCAGGTGGTCGCCGATCCCGATTCGCCGGCTTTCAGCCTGGCCGAGACCGTGCGATCTGAATGGGTCATCCGTGTAGACGGCGACGTCAAGGCGCGCAGCGATGAGACGGTGAACGCCAACCTGCCGACGGGGGAGATCGAGGTCTTTGCCCGCGAAATCGAAATTCTGTCGAAGGCCGACGAATTGCCGCTGCCGGTGTTCGGCGAGCCGGACTATCCCGAGGACACGCGGCTGAAATACCGCTTTCTCGATCTGCGCCGCGAGACACTGCATCACAACATCATGATGCGCACCAGGATCATTGCCGAAATGCGCAAGCTGATGAACGATGCGGGCTTTACCGAGTTTTCAACGCCGATCCTGACGGCCTCAAGCCCTGAAGGCGCACGCGATTTTCTGGTGCCCTCGCGCCTGCATCACGGCAAGTTCTATGCGCTGCCCCAGGCGCCACAGCAATACAAGCAGCTCGTCATGATGAGTGGCTTCGACAAGTATTTCCAGATTGCGCCGTGCTTTCGCGACGAAGATCCGCGCGCCGACCGCCTGCCGGGCGAGTTCTACCAGCTCGATCTGGAAATGAGCTTTGTCGAGCAGGACGATGTGCTGGGCGCGATGGAGCCGGTGGTGCGCGATGTGTTCAAGGCGTTTGCCGGTAAAAAACCGGTGACGGAGGCATTCCCGCGCATTGCCTATGACGAGGCGATCAGGAAATACGGCACCGACAAGCCGGACCTGAGAAACCCCATCGTCATGGAGGATGTTTCCGAACACTTCCGCGGCTCCGGCTTCAAGGTTTTCGCCGGCATTCTCGACAAGTCGGAAAAGAACCAGGTCTGGGCAATCCCGGCGAAAACCGGCGGTTCGCGCGCCTTCTGCGACCGGATGAATTCCTGGGCGCAGGGAGAGGGCCAGCCGGGGCTGGGCTACATCTTCTGGCGTGAAGAGGACGGCGCAGAAGAAGCCAGGGTGCAGGGCGCAGGTCCCATCGCCAAGAACATTGGTGAGGAACGCACCGAGGCAATCCGCACACAGCTCGGTCTTGAGGCGGGCGACGCCTGTTTCTTTGCCGCCGGCGATCCGGCGCAGTTTCACAAATTTGCCGGGGACGCACGCACCCGTGCGGGCGAAGAACTAGACCTTGTCGACCGCGAGCGGTTCGAACTTGCCTGGATTGTCGATTTTCCGTTCTACGAGTGGGACGAGGACAACAAGAAGATCGAGTTCTCCCACAACCCGTTCTCCATGCCCCAGGGCGGCCGCGAAGCGCTGGAAAAGGCGCAGGAGGAGGGGGATGCTGCCCTGCTCGAACTGAAGGCCTATCAGTACGACCTGGTCTGCAACGGCTTCGAGATTGCTTCGGGCGGTATCCGCAACCATCTGCCGCAAACCATGGTCAAGGCGTTTGAAATCGCCGGTCTCGACAAGGAGACGGTGGAGCGCGAATTCGGCGGGCTCTACCGTGCTTTCCATTATGGCGCCCCGCCCCATGGCGGCATGGCCGCCGGTGTCGACCGCATCGTCATGTTGCTGCTGGGCGCAAAGAACCTGCGCGAGATCACCATGTTCCCCATGAACCAGCAGGCACAGGATTTGCTGCTCGGCGCTCCCGGCGAGGTTTCGGCTGCGCAACTGCGCGACCTCAACATCCGCGTCAATCCGAAGGCCAGGGACGCCTGAGCCGTTCACGGGAGCAGGGCCGGTGCAGATCAAGCTTCAAAACGGTTTTCCGCCCGCGCTCAAGCCCGATGCGGCCGCCCTGTATTTTGCCGCCTTCGAAGGCAAGATCGGCGGCATTCTCGGCCGTGACGGCAGGGGCGTGCGCTTCATCGAGCGCGTCATCGATCCCGGCCACGCCATCAGCGCCGTCTCCAGGGACGGCAACACGCTTTACGGCATTGCCGGTTTCAAGACTTCCGAAGGCGCCCTGGTGGGCGGCGAACTGTCTGACCTTGCCGCCATCCATGGCTGGTTCGGCGCGCTGTGGCGCGGCCTGATCCTGTCGCTGCTGGAGCGTGACCTTGAAGACGATGTCCTGTTGATGGACGGCATTGCCGTCTCCCAGGCCGCGCGCGGGCAGGGCGTCGGCACGAAACTGCTGCAGGCCATTTTCAAAGAAGCCGAAAGCCGGGGAAAGAAACGCATCCGGCTCGATGTCATCGATACCAACCCACGCGCCAGGGCACTTTATGAGCGGCTCGGTTTCGTCAAGACGGGTAGCGAACATCTGGGCCCGCTCAAATTCCTGTTCGGATTTTCCTCTTCAGCACGCATGGAGCGGCCTGTCTGACGCCGGTTTTGTCCGGCCAGTCACGGCAATTGGAACATGCCGGCGCTGCCAGCAAATCTGCAACATCCACGAAATGTTGATCTGCGGGAGGGGCGGACCCCTTGCATCGCCGGCAGGAAACGCTAGGAATGCCCTTGCGTTAGAAGGCCCCGACATCAGGGCGGGGCGGAGGAGTTTTCCGGGTTTCATCCATGGTTCGCATTGCACGCGTTTTCGCCGCGCCTGCCGTCATAGTCTTGATTCTGCTTTCTACGCTGGCCGCCGCCGCGCAGGAGCTTAAGGCCGGTGTGCCTGTCGGCTTCGGCCAGCATGTCGACATCTATGTCCCCGATGCCGCCAAGCCCAAGGGCCTGTTTCAGATTCGCAGGAAGGTTCCGGTTCTGCTCTATGTCCATGGCGGCGGCTGGATCAAGGGCGATACCAGCCGCGTCTACAACCTGCCCTCCTTCGCCAACTCCCGTGGCTACATGCTGGTTTCGGCAAGCTACCGCCCGGTCCCGCGCACCAACATCGATGGTCAGGTGAAAGATGTGATCCGTGCCATCAACTGGACCCGCAAGAACATTGCCCGCTATGGCGGCAATCCCAAGAAAATCGTCATCATGGGCCATTCGGCCGGTGCCCATCTGGTGTCCATGGTGGGCGTGCAGAAAAAGGCCGGCCCGCTGCGCGGCATCGTCGCCAACGACGTTCAGGCCTATGACATGGTGGCCTATGCCTCGATCCGCGGCGGCATCGATGGGGTCTATCTGAAGGCCTTCGGCCAAAATCCCGACAACTGGATCAGATGGTCGCCCGTTACCTATGCCCGCCGCTCCAACGGCTTTCCGCCTTTTCTGGTGATGTATTCGCGCTCCCACCGCCCGCGCCGGGCGATCGTCTCGGTAGCCTTTGCCCGCGAGCTGCGCCGAAGGGGCACAAATGTCACCCTGTTTAACGGTTCGCGCTATTCCCACGGCTCGATTGCCCGCGGCATCGGCACCAGCGCGGAAGTTACAAGGGCTCTGGACAACTTCCTGCGCCGGGCCTACCGGTAACGTCTTTCGCTTTTGCCGGCTTTCTGGCCGGCCATCACTACGAGGCGTTGGACCGGGAGGAATTCACATGGCCGTTGGTCTGGGCAGCATTCGCGAACCTGCGCGCGAAATCGGGGTCATCCGGAAAACCGATGTTCTGGTGGTGGGTTCCGGCCCTGCCGGGCTTTCGGCTGCCCTTGCGGCGGCCCGTGCCGGGGCTGAAGTAACCCTGGTCGAACGCTTTGGCTGTCTTGGCGGCAACATCACCGCCGTTGGCGTTGAGGGCTTTGCCTGGTACCGCCACGACAAGACGGTCGAAGCCAACGGCATTGGCCGCGAATTCGAGACCAGGGCACATGAAATGGGCGCTGCGGTGCCCGAAAGCCAGTCGAATTCCTATGAACTGGATTCAGAAGGCTTCAAGCTGGTTGCCGACACGCTGGTGGAAGAAGCCGGCGTTCACCCGATGATGCACCGGTTTTTCGTCGCGCCAATCATGGATGGTGATACGGTTACCGGCATCATCACCGAATCGAAGGCAGGCCGCGAGGCGATCCTGGCCAAACGCATCATCGATGCCACCGGCGATGCCGACGTGCTGCACCATGCCGGCGCGCCGACGTTCAAGACGCCGAAAGAAGAGATGATGGCCGCCTCGGTGATGTTTCATGTTGCAGGGGTCGACAAGGCGAAATTCATGCAGGGCATCCGCAACGATCCCCAGACCTACAGGGACTGGGGCGGCGGCGGCGAATGGAACATCGAAACCTCCGGCAAGGAGGACGAGATGTTTTCGCCCTTCATCAAGAAGCCCTTCCAGAAGGCAATCGAGGACGGGTTGATCCCGGCCCATCTGCAGACCATTGCCGGCACCTGGGGCGCCCTGCACGACACCGGCGAACTGACCTATATGAACCTCATCCATCTTGATGGATGCGACGGCACGGACCCTGATTCGATGACCCGTTTCGAGATCGAGGGCCGCCGCCAGTCGATGATGGCCATCGAGGCGCTTCGGCGCTACATGCCCGGCTGCGAAAGCGTGCGGCTGAGAAATTTCGGCATGACCATCGGCATTCGCGACACCCGCAAGGCCGATTGCCATTACAACATGACCGAGGACGATGTGCGCAACCAGGCCCGGTTCGAGGATTCGGTCGGCATCTATCCGGAGTTCATCGATGGCTACGGCGTTTTGATCCTGCCGACGACGGGCCGCTATTTCCACATGCCCTACCGCAACCTGCTGCCGAAAAAGGTCAGGAACCTGCTGGTGGCAGGCCGCGCAACCGGTGGCGACCGTATTTCCCATGCCGCGACCCGCAACATGAGCTGTTGCGCGGTGACCGGGCAGGGGGCGGGGATTGCCGCTGCCCTGTCGCTCAAATCGAACCGCGAACTCGACCGGATCGACATTGCCCAGGTGCACAAGGAGCTTGACCGCCAGGGCGTGCGCTACCAGTAATACCGGGTTTGGTATCGGCTCTCGGCGGGACAATCGTTGACACCCTTGCAGCGCATACTGGCCGGCTTTTCGCCGGTGGCGATCGGTCTTGGCATCACCATGACCGTTTCCTACGGGGCGATGTTTTATTCCTTCGCCATCCTGGCGCCTGCCATCATGTCGGATTTCGGCTGGTCGCGGTCGGTCGTTTTCGGCTCGTTCTCGATTGCCTTGCTGGCCAGCGCCGTTTTCGCGCCCGTTTCGGGCAGGGTGCTCGACCGGCTGGGCGGACGCCTGGTCCTGTCGGCGGGAACGGTGCTGGCAAGCCTGGCGCTTGCCGCCATGTTCTTTGTTGAAACGCCAATTGCCTATCTTGCAGCGCTGATTGCCATCGAGGCGATGGCCACCTTTGTCCAGTATGAGGCGGGCTTTACCGCCATGACCCAGATCCGCCAGGGCAAGGCACGGGCGGCGATTTCCGCGATCACGCTGATAGCCGGTTTTTCCTCAACCATCTTCTGGCCGCTGTGCAGTTTCCTGCTCGAACACTTTACCTGGCAGCAGGTTTATCTTTGGCTTGCGGCAATCAACCTGGCGGTTTGCCTGCCCATCCATTTGTCCCTGCCCCGCCATGAGGCAAGCCGCAATCCGGCGGCCGCAGCCCATGAACAGCCGCTTCCCGAACCGCTTGCCGGCAGGGATCGCACGATCGCGCTGATGGCGCTTGCGCTGTCGTTTTCGGCTGCCGGGTTTGTCGTGGTTGCCGTTCAGGCGCACCTGCCGCGCCTGCTGCTGGAGACCGGCTATACGGTGGCTGCTGCTGCCGCGGTCGGCGCCATGATCGGCCCCTTTCAAGTGGGCGCACGGGTGGTGGAAGTGCTCTTTGGCCAGTCGCGCCATCCCCTGTGGACGGCGCTTGTCTGCAACATCGCCCTGCTGGCCGGTGCAGCACTGATGTTCGCCTTTGCCTTCGGCGTTCCGGCGGCGATTGCGTTTGCCGTCTTTTTCGGGGCAGGCCAGGGGCTTGCCCACATCATCCGCGGCGCCGTGCCGCTATACCTTTTCGGGGCGCAGGGCTATGGCCGTTTGACCGGCAATCTTGGGTTCTTCCGCATTCTGGTGACCGCCTCCGCGCCGTTCGCCATCGCCTGGGTGAGTGATGTCGGCGGCAACCGCTGGGGCATTGCCGCAATCGTCCTTGCCGGCCTCGTGGCGGTCCTGCCGCTTCTGCCGCTGATGCGTCACGCCGGCCCGGTAGCCCACAAGGCTACGGCGCGCTGATCTCGACGTTGAAGCGCTCGATCAGTTCCGCCGGTTTGACATTGCCGGCCTTCAGCCCTGCACCGATCCCCATCAGTTCCGCCAGGGAAACCGGGTTTTCAGGATTTGCGGTAAGGGTCAGCGTGCCGGAAGTCTGCAGAAAACGGCCCACGGCGGATGCAACGGAGGAAGCAAATTCCGGCGCTTCCAGCGGCGCCATCATGGCCCCCACCATGAACGGAACGGCGGCCAGCATGTCTTCCTTTGTCTGTCCGGACTGGGCGGCCTGCATTTCCATGATGCGGCCCATCAGCGACTGGTCTTCCACCGTGATGCGCATGTCCTTTACTTCCAGTTCCGACATTTCAGCCAGCAGCTGGAAGCTCAACGCCTGGCGGACCTCGTCATCGATGGCGGAGTTCATGCGGCTTGAAATCTTCTGCAGGTTCCGGGCGAAGTCCACGGTGTAGCCGGCCAGCGACAAGCCGAGATCGAGCACCATCATTTCATCGGCGGCAAAGCGGTATTTCGAAAGGGTGAGGTCGCCGCTCATGGCATTCCATGCAGCCTCGATATCGATGTCCATGTTGATGGAATCATATCCCAGCGCCTCGAACTGCTTTCGGCCCTGATCCTTTCCTGGCTCGGCGGGAAATTGGGAAACGGCAAGGTAAAGGTCGTTGAAGGTCGCCGTGCCGGTATATTCCCTGGTTTCATTGTCAAAGCGGGCCACGGATTTTCCACCCGCCAGCCGGGCAAGTTCAGTACCCTCCATATGGAAGGATACACTGCCCAGCGTCGCGGTCATGTCCTTGTCAGGAAAGACCAGATCGCTTCCCTCGCCGAAATCGGGGCTGAACAAGTTGTCGATGGCAACGTCACCCATATCGATCGAGAAGCTGCGGTTTTTTTCGTCGGTGCCGTCAATGCGGAACCCGGCAAATTCCGCGCTTTCGGCCCTATAGCCGCTTTCACCGAACAGCGAAAAACCCTGAACGGAAATCGCGCCCAGTTGAAACGAACCGCCTTTACCGTCTTCGGCGGCCGAGCCGGTCGCTGCATCGGAAGTGAAGTTGTCGACGGAAAAATTCCGCTCGCCGCCAAGATGCGTCAAGCCGGAAATCCTGACGGAGGGCAGGGTAAGGGCAACGCTCTGCTTGCCGCTTGAGACGATGTTGACGCCGGTTGCTTCACCTTGCGCCATGTCGAAGGGCCAGAACGGCCGCTTGCGGTTTTTGATCGGAGGGAAGTTGAAATCCTCTGCTGAAAGATGGTCGATGGTCAGCGTTGCCGGGCCTTTTTCGTCCTGGCCGTCCTGGTCTTCGCTTTTTCCGGTGGTCTGGAAGACAAGATTGACTGCGTCCATGGTGGCAAAGGAAAAGCCGTCCTCGCCGATGACCTCGGTCCCCGAAAGCGTCATTTCCCCGATGGTGATGCGTTCGCCCTCAGTGCTGTTTTCCATCACCACATCAAGGGCCCGGGCACCGTCGCTGCCGACGGTTTCCAGCGAGCGCCAGGTCAGCGTGTTGCCGTCCTTTTCAGCTTCCGCCTGCAAGCCCCTGAAGAAGTCGGTTGCATCGAGTGCAGATGCCGGGCCTGCAGCGAAGACACTGGTGCCAAGCAGGAACGCGGCGGCTGAATGCCGGATGATCCGGCCTGCGGGCAGTGCGGTGACGGAAGATGGCGTAACTGGCATGTTGAACTCCTCGCTTGCCCCAATATCGTCATGTGGATCGTCATGTGGTTTCAGCTTCTTGACGGCAAATCGTGTCGATATGCAGGCACGGGTAAAGGCGGGATGTGAAGAAACGCTGAAAGTTTTCGCTTCAATCCGCCCTTGCCACGAATCAACCATTTCGCTAACCCCGTCCAAAAGGTGCGGACTATGGGAAAAGACCTGCTTTCTCCCCCCGGTGGTGCCGATGGCGGCGGCGGAGATGATATCGAACTCATCGATCTGAAGAAGGCGCTGGAAGAGCGCTATCTTGCCTATGCGCTTTCGACCATCATGGGCCGGGCTCTGCCCGATGTGCGTGACGGGCTGAAACCGGTCCACCGCCGCATTCTGCATGCCATGCGCGTGCTCAAGCTCGATCCCAATACCGGCTACAAGAAATGCGCCCGCATCGTCGGCGATGTCATCGGTAAGTTCCACCCCCATGGCGATCAGGCCGTTTACGATGCGCTGGTGCGGCTCGCCCAGGACTTTGCGCAGCGCTATCCGCTGATCGACGGCCAGGGCAATTTCGGCAATATCGACGGGGACAACGCCGCCGCCTACCGCTACACCGAAGCGCGAATGACCGAGGTGGCGACCCTTCTGCTGGAGGGCATTGACGAGGACGCGGTCGATTTCCGCCTGACCTATAACGAGGAAGACAAGGAGCCGGTGGTTCTGCCCGGCGCCTTCCCGAACCTTCTGGCAAATGGTTCGTCCGGCATTGCCGTCGGCATGGCAACGTCCATCCCGCCCCACAATGCGGCCGAACTGTGCGAGGCGGCGCTGCACCTGATCAAGACGCCCAATGCGCGCGCTGAAACCCTGGTCGACATGGTGCAGGGGCCGGATTTTCCCACCGGCGGCGTGATCGTCGACGGCAAGGGCACGATCATCGAGGCCTACAAGAGCGGGCGGGGTTCTTTCCGCGTTCGTGCAAAATGGGAAAAGGAGGAAACCGGCCGGGGCGGCTATCGCATCGTCGTCACCGAAATTCCCTATCAGGTGCAGAAGTCTCGGCTGATCGAGAAGATCGCCGAACTGCTGATCAACCGCAAACTGCCGATGCTGGAGGACATTCGCGATGAGAGCGCGGAAGACGTGCGCATCGTGCTGGAGCCCAAGAGCCGCTCTGTCGACCCCGACCTGCTGATGGAATCCCTGTTCAAGGTTACCGACCTTGAAAGCCGCTTTTCCATGAACATGAACGTGCTTTCCGGCGGCAAGGTGCCGCGTGTGCTGGGGCTGAAGGAAGTCCTGCGCGAGTGGCTCGACCACCGCCGCGACGTGCTGGTGCGGCGTTCGAAATTCCGCCTTGCCCAGATCGAGAAACGCCTCGAAATCCTTGACGGCCTGCTGATCGCCTATCTCAACATCGACGAGGTGATCCGCATCATCCGTTTCGAGGATGAGCCCAAGCAGAAGCTGATCGCCAGGTTCGAGCTGACCGAGACCCAGGTCGAGGCGATCCTCAACATGCGGCTGAGGGCTCTTGCTAAGCTGCAGGAGATCGAGATCCGGCGCGAGCACGGCGAACTGACGGAGGAAAAAACACAGATCGAGGCGATCCTGGCCGATGAGGACCGGCAGTGGAAAATCCTCGCCAATGACATCGGCGAAATCAAGAAGAAGTTCGGCAAGAACACAGACCTTGGCCGCCGCCGCACCCGGTTTGCCGAGGCCAAGGAAATCGATCTGGAAGCCGTCCAGCAGGCGATGATCGAAAAGGAGCCGATCACCGTCGTCATCTCCGAAAAGGGGTGGATCCGCGCCATGCGCGGCCATGTGGCAGATTTTTCCACCTTTGCCTTCAAGGAGGGTGACCGGCTGAAAATTGCGTTCCATGCAGACAGCCACGACAAGATCGTGCTGTTTACCACCAACGGCAAGTTCTTCACCCTTGGCGGCGACAAACTGCCCGGGGGCAGGGGCCATGGCGAACCGGTGCGCGTGATGATCGAGATGGAAAACGATGCCGACATCGTCGCCGCCTTCCGCCACGATCCCGGGGGCAGGCTGCTGCTGGCCTCACGCGCCGGCAACGGCTTTACCGTGCAGCAGGCCGACATCATCGCCAATACCCGCAAGGGCAAACAGGTCATGAACGTCAAACTGCCCGACGAGGCGCTGCTGTGTGTTCCGGTAGCCGACGATGACGACCATTTGGCGGTGGTCGGCGAGAACCGCAAGATGATCCTCTTTCCCCTCGAACAATTGCCGGAGATGACCCGCGGCAAGGGCGTCAGGCTTCAAAAATACAAGGATGGCGGTGCGAAGGATGCCCGCCCCTTCAGGCTCGAAGACGGGCTTTCCTGGACCGATTCAGCCGGCCGCACCTTTACCAGGACGAAGGACGATCTTGCCGAATATCTCGGCGAGCGCGCACAGGCCGGCCGCATGGTGCCCAAGGGTTTTCCCAAAAACGGCAGATTTTCAGGCTGATTTACCCTGAAGGCGGCCGGATTTCCGGCATCTTTTCGCATCACCGTGAATGTTGCCAAGCGCATTAAGCTGGCCAGTCAATCTGCCAGAAGTTCATCAATGATCGGGCAGTTTCGATCGTTTTCTTCACACTGAACAATCAAATTCTGCAATGCGGTTTCCATCCGCCCAAGCTCAACGATTTTCCTCCGGACCACAGAAAGATGATCGGTGGCAATGCTCCGTGCGCTTGCGCAGTTGAGCTTCTTCTTGCCAGCCAATCCCAACAGTGATTTGGCCTCGCAAATTGGCAGTCCCAATTCGCGGCATCGCTTGATGAACCGGAGGCGGTCAATATCTGCCTTTGAGTAGATCCGCCGGCCAGACACTGTACGCTCAGGTTTGGGAACAACCCCCTCGCGTTCATAATAGCGAATGGTCTCAATGTTTACGCCACTCAGTTCGGCTGCTTTTCCAATCGCCAGCATCGGACATCCCTCTTGATCCTGTAGTCACTACAGATTGTATACTGAGACCGGAAACTGGCAAGCATGGAGACAAGTTTGGGAAACAGGCTGCTCAAAACCGGCGTTGCCGGGACACTCGTGACCGCCTTGTGCTGCTTTACACCAATTCTGGTTTGGCTTCTCACGGCAATCGGGCTTGCTGGAATAATAGGCTATCTGGATATCGTTTTGTTCCCTGCTTTGGGCGTGTTTGTTCTTGTTACAGGATATGCATTTTGGCGACGTCAGACCCGGTAACACTTCAGTCGGAAATCACGTGTCCCGATTGCGGTCACACCGAGTTGGAGACCATGCCAACAGACGCTTGCCAGTGGTTTTATGACTGCAAAGGGTGCGGTAAATTGCTGAAACCAAAACCCGGAGATTGTTGCGTCTTTTGTTCATACGGAACGGTTGCCTGTCCGCCGATTCAGGAAGGCAATTCGTGCTGCAGCTGATGTCCTTGATAGCCTGCAATCCGCCATTCCAGCCTGCCGCCCAACGGTGTTCCCGAAAAAGACGAGTTTTCGGTGTGATTGCTTTTCCTGCCGTTCGGGGAAATGATGGCGCGATGGTTCACCGGGTCAGGCAATTGCATGAAGACCGACCGAAGGACGTTTAACCATGGGCTTGCTGCTTGTGCGCTTGCTGGGTTTTCCGGTTCCGCCATGGCCGCTTCCGGCATGAGCAACCCGATGGCGCTCGGCTTTCGCCAGCCCGAGGAAGCAGACCCCCATGAGCGCACCTTCATGCAGTGGCCGAACGCCCTTGAGGTCTACAAGAATCGGGATGACCTTGAAGCGGTACAGGAAAAAATTGCGCTGATCGCCGATACGATCGCCCGGTATGAACCCGTCGTCATGCTGGCGGATGCCGGACTGCATGATGAAATCGGTTATTGGCTGTCGTCAAAAGACATCGAACTGTGGGATGTGGCCACCGAAGATTTGTGGTGCCGGGATGCAGGGCCGCTGTTTCTGCTCAACGGCAGGGACGAACTTGCCGCCGCCAACCTGAACTTCAATGGCTGGGGCCAAAAGCAGAAGCACGACAGGGATGGAAGGGTGGCGCAAACCCTGCTTGAAAAAATGGGCGTGCACGAATTCAACACCGGTGTCGTGGGGGAGCCGGGCGGCATCGAATTCGACGGGGAGGGTACGTTGATCGCCCATGAATCCTCCTGGCTCAATCCGAACCGGAACAGCGCCTCCCGCGATGTGGTCACCCGGCAGCTCAAACTGGCCTATGGTGCACAAAAACTGATCTGGGCAAAGGGCGTCTATGGTCAGGACATTACCGATTACCACATCGATGCCCTGGCGCGGTTTGTCGAACCGGGCGTGATCCTCATTCAATTGCCCGATGAAATCGATCCGGCTGATCCCTGGTCGGCAGCAGCATGGAACACATACCGGATTTTGAAGGACGCGGTGGACCATGCAGGCCGGAAATTCGAGATCGTGGTCATTCCCGAACCGCTTCAGGTTCGCTCGGCCTATCCTGATTTCGTCGCTTCCTACGTGAACTATTATCTATGCAACGGCGCCGTGATTGCCGCCGAATTCGGTGATGACAAGGCGGATGCCATTGCGGCCAAAACCCTTGGCGAACTATATCCCGGCCGCGAAATCGTCCTGCTCAACGTGGATGCCATCGGCGAAGCGGGGGGCGGCATTCATTGCGCCACCCAGCAGCAGCCCGCATCGGCAGGCATCTGGACGGGGACGATAAATACAGGCATCAGGCGCGCGCGTTAAGTGAAACGTGCGCGCTTGCGGCGGATGGCCGGTTTAAGCATAGACTTGCATGAGCGTACGCAATAACGTACATTGCTGCCATGAACAGCACCTCGATCACAGAATTGCGCAAGCGCCTCGCCGAGATGGTTGACCGGGTAACCGGCGATCATGAACCGCTTCTCATTACCCGGGAAGGCGGCAAGCCTTCAGCCGTGCTGATGTCGCTTGAGGATTTCGCTTCTTATGAAGAAACTCAATATTTGCTGAAGTCGCCTGAAAATGCCCGCCGCCTCGCTGAAAGCATCGGAGGGCTTTCGAAAGGCGAAGGCGAAGTACGCGAATTGGCCGAGTAGGCCAGGTGCAGATTGTCTTCAGCCCGCAGGCTTGGGAAGACTATCTTTATTGGCAGTCGAAAGACCGCAAGCGTCTTGAGCGCATCAATGCCCTTATCCGTGAATGTACCAGGACGCCCTACAGGGGGACCGGCAAGCCGGAGCCCTTGCGCGGCCCTCTGAGCGGCTGGTGGTCGCGCCGCATCGACCGCGAACACCGGCTGGTCTATCGTGCGGAAAAGGACGATTTGCTGATTGCCCAATGCCGCTATCACTATTGAGGTTCGCGCGCTCCCGGCCCTACATCTCCATGGCTTCGGCCACTTCCACGGTTCCCCCGGCGTCCAGAATGGGGCAGCCTTTGGCGATATCACAGGCAGCACCGATATCGGCCGCGTTGACCAGCGAATAGCCGGAAAGGGGGTTCGACCCGCCATTGTCCTCAACGCCCGATGCGGTGACGGTCTTCGACATGCCTACCGGATTGCCCCCATCGGCAACGGCATCGCCCAGCCCGCCCAGCCAGCTTTCCCAGGCGGCCATGACCTTGGCGCCCTCTTCTTGCGTCTCCGGCATTTTGCCCCCGTGATAGGCGAATACGAATTTGGGCATGCTCTCCTCCTTCAGTTCGGGTTGGGTATTTACTTGTTGCAGTTCAGTTTGTGCAGTTCAGGCCATGCGTTCCAGCTTTTTCAGTGCCGAGGTCCAGCCCATATTGTGGTTGGTGGCGCTTTCCTCATCGGCAAGGCCGCTGTGAAGCAGTGTGAACACGCTGCCTCCGGCGCCGTCCGCTGTAACCTCAAAGCGCACGGTGCTTTCGTGCCCGCGCTCGTCGTTTTCGTCGTGCCAGCCCCAGGTGAACTCCACCGCCTTTGGCGGGTCCACGGCAATGACCTTTCCGGAAACCTTGTAGCGCTTTCCCTCGGCATTCACCATCACCGACCACCACGGGCCGGGCCTGGTGAAATCCATCTCGTATTCCGGAACGCCCATGCCTTCCGGTCCCCACCATTCCAGCAGGTGCTCGGTACGGGTCACGTAGTTGAACACCGTTTCCGGGTCACGGGCAAATTTGCGTTCAATCCTCAGATCGGTCATTTGCGCTGTACCTCTCTCATTATTGCGGCTTCCAGCCGGTCAAGGCTGGCTTCCCAGAACTCCCGGTGGCTCATCGTCCAGGCGCTGATCGCCTGCACGGCTTCCGGGCGAACGGAGTAAAACCGCCGCTGCTTTTCAATTCTCCGATCAACAATTCCCGCCTGCCGCAGCACCTTCAGGTGCCGCGAAATGGCCGGCGGGGAAACCGAAGCGCTGTCCTGAAGATCTCCAGCGCTCAATTCCCCCTCGCCAAGCAGGCGCTCGACAATGGCAAACCGGACAGGATCGCCCAGAGCCGAAAACGTGCTGACAAGTTGCTGCATTCTTTATTCCCATATTTGTTAATTAACAAACATGTTAATCAAGGAATGTCAACCGGCCATTGCTTCGTCTTGCAAAAAAGAACTAGCGAAACGCCTTTGCCTGGGTGCCATAAAGACAGCGTGGGAAATAGGGGAACTCGGCCGTGGCAAAGTAGACATACTTGCCGTTCAGCATGCCGCCATTACAGGCATCCAGCGTGCCGCTGCCGCCTGTATATTGATAGTCTTCCACGAAAGAGCCATCATAGCGGCCACCTGGGTTGCCTCCGCCGGAGGGCCGTTTTCCGGGTTTAAGCCTGTAGCCGGATTTCACTCGCCCGCCCGCATGGTGGATTTCAAAGCCGTCCGCTGCATAGCCGATCAGCGTTCCCTGTTTTGCAGCACCAAGGCCCGATGGCATGCCGTGATAATGGTACAGGCCGCGACGGTCCACATGCGCCTTGTTTTGATCAAGCCCGAATTTGTTGCCGGGACCCATCGGTTCGAGCCGCCAGCCTGAAGCACAGTTGCGCGAAAAGCCGCGCGGGCTCGACGGGTCCCAGCAATCGGCGGCCTCTGGCCGGATCATCACACCGTTCAGTGCTATGCCGATTCCGCCACGGTCGATCCAGCGCGGCTGCGATGCCTTCTTGGGATTGGAGGGAACGCAGACGCGAATACGCTGGGCGGACACCGCATGGGGATTGCCGCGGTTGGGAAACCGGCCCATGGCGTGGTTGGGCAAGCCGTTGGAAGCAATACAGATCTGACCGGCATTTTTCGATATCCGTGCATTGTTGGCGGCAATGCTGGCGGTAGCGGAGGCAGCGCACAGTGCGGTTGCCAGGATCAGGGTTGTTTTGTGTCGCATGAAAATCATCCCGTTTGCGTGTTGACTGCCCCGCCGCGAGAATGGAGAACCCCACATGACCGGAAGATTACCGGCGAATGAATTTCATGTCATGAAAGGGTGGCGAATGATCGGGGTATGGTCATGAACGACGCGTTCTTCGTGAAATTGGGCTGGTGGCTTTTCGTCGTTTCCGCCTGTTTCTTCATCTGGGCAGCCTGGCGGGCAGGCGACGGTGTGGCACTGGCGGGAGCTTTCGCCTTTCTGGCCGCCAACATCGCCTTCATGATCCCCGTCTACTGGCATCGCAAATAGGGACCTTTCATGCGGCTTTTTATCGGCAACAAGAACTATTCCTCATGGTCGTTGCGGCCATGGATCGCCATGAAGGCAAAGGGCATCGAATTTGAGGAGGTGCTCGTTCCCTTCGACGATGAAGGCGGCAATCCTGAGTTCAGGGAGTTCTCGCCGAGCGGCAAGGTGCCGACCCTCGTGGATGGCGATCTGACCATCTGGGAATCCCTTGCCATTTTGGAATATCTTTCAGACCGCTTCCCCGACAAGGCCCTCTGGCCGCAGGATATCGCCGTGCGGGCCAGAGCCCGGGCCGTGGCAAACGAAATGCATGGCGGTTTTGGCGGCTTGCGGTCGCAATGCCCGATGAACATGCGCCGTAAAGTGCGCGCCATCGGCGTAACCGGTGCCGTGCGCCGGGATGTCGCCCGCATCGAAACGCTCTGGGACGGCTGCCTTGCAGCCTCGGGCGGGCCGTTCCTGTTTGGCGAATTCTGCAATGCCGATGCCATGTTCGCGCCGGTGGTCAACCGATTGGAAACATACGCACTGTCGGACCATGAGGCCGTTGCGGCCTATACCGGCGCCATGAAGGCACTGCCTGCCTGGATCGAATGGGAAAGGGCGGCGATTGCCGAACCCTGGATCGTGCCCGCCGACGAAGCCTGAACGGGCCTCAACGCCACCCTGTCCGCCTCATGCCGGCAGCTCGACTTGCTTGACCCGCGGCCCCGGTCTGCGCAGTTTCCACAGCGTGTGGCCGGCAATGGCGGCCAGCACGATCGCCCCGCCGGCCATCGTTTCCCGGGTCATTTTTTCGCCGAAGAACCACCAGACCCAAAGTGGCGCGAGGACGGTTTCCAGCAGATAGAAGATCGCCGCCTGCGGCGCGGGAATAAAGCGCGGCGCCATGGCAAGGCAGATGGCGGCAATGGGCACCAGCAGGGCGCCATTGACGATCAGCCAGCCCCAGCTTTCCGGCGGGCTGTAATGGGTGATCACCATCGGCAGGACATAGGCAGCGGAAATCAATCCGCCAAGTCCCGGCGCGAGCGACATGTCGGCGCCCGACTTTCGTGACAATGTCAGGGCCAGCGCCAGGGTGACGGCAGCTCCCAGCGCGAAGAAATCGCCAAACCAGGTGCCGGCCTGCAACCCGCCGCCGACAATGATCGCCACCCCGGCCATGGTCGCGGCAATGGCGATCCAGGTCGAGAGCTTCGGCTTTTCCCCGATCAGCCACCACGACAGCACCGCCGCCAGCAGCGGGTTGAAGGCCAGGATGAAAACCAGATTGGCAGCGGACGTATTGAACACGCTGGTGGTAAAACAGATTTGCGAAAGGCCGTAGATGATGCCGACCTGGACCCAGGTGATGTTGGCGAAGGGGTTTTGCGGCGTGCCGTGGAAACGGCGGAAGTAGCGCCAAATGACAAGGTAAAGCGGCAGAGGCACCAGGGAGCGTGCGGCCAGCAGCAGCCACGGATCGGTGCCGGCTGCGCGGATCACCGGCACGTCGAAGGAAATGACCAGCCCGCCGACAAGGCCGAGCAGAATGCCCGCCGTCTGATAGGTCCTGATCGCCGTCATGAATTGCCTGCCGTCCGTTCGAAAAGAAGACTGGCTTTACACGCAATCGCCTGCGGGTTCCAGCATGCTGAAGGGCAATCGCGGAGAGAAAACGGGGCTCAGCACAGGGAAGGGTGGTTCAGCCTTTTTCAGCCATCCGCCACCCGTTCATCGTCAGGTGCTCCTGCGGCATGAAGCGGGTCTTGTAGTCCATCTTCGGCGAACCTTCCACCCAGTAGCCGAGATAGACGTAGGGCAGGCCGCGCTTGCGCGCGCGCTGGATATGATCCTGGATCATGAACGTGCCAAGGCTGCGGTCCGATTCGAAGGGATCGAAAAAGCTGTAGACCATGGACAGCCCGTTCGACAGGATGTCGGTCAGCGCCACGGCGACGAGCTGGCCTTCCTGCCGGCCGGTAATGCCGTCATCGGGCAACCGCTTCCGGTACTCGATCAGCATGGTATTGACGTGGGTATCCTCCACCATCATGGCATAGTCGAGCGCCGTCATGTCGACCATGCCGCCGTCCCAGTGGCGGGCGTCGAGATAGGCACGGAATACCGAAAACTGCTCGGATGTGGGTGCTGGCGGCAGTTCCCGGCTGATGATGTCCTTGTTTCTTGCCTGATTGCGTCTCAGGCTGCGGCCGGCCTTGTGGGAATCGACAAGCACCCGTGTGGAAACACAGGCCCTGCAGCCCTCGCAGGCGGGCCGGTAGGCGATGTTCTGTGACCGGCGGAAGCCGCCATGGGTCAGCATGTCGTTTACCTGTCCGGCCTTCTCGCCAACCAGATGGGTAAAGACCTTGCGCTCCTGCCGGCCCGGCAAATACGGGCAGGGCTGCGGCGCAGTCAGGTAAAACTGGGGAGTGTCAAGCGAGTGCTTCGTCATAGTCCGTAGTACCAGGGCCCGACGAAAGAGTAGGTGAGCCACATCAAAATGACAAGCGGTGTCCCCGCCTTGATGAAATCGGAAAACCGGTAGTGGCCGGGGCCCATGACGAGCAGGTTTGTCTGGTAGCCGACCGGGGTCGCAAACGAACAGTTGGCGGCAAAGATCACCGCGCTGATAAAGGCTTCCGGCGGCGCGCCGATGCCCTGGGCGATCTTGACGGCGATCGGCGTGAACAGCACCGCCGTTGCGTTGTTTGACAGAAAGTTGGTGAGCAGGGCAATGGCCAGGAAAAAGGCCGACAGCACGACCCAGGTGGGACTGCCCTCAAACAGCGCCACCACAGAATTGGCGATATGGGCCGCCCCGCCGGTCTTTTCCAGCGCCACCGCGCCGGCAAGCGCTGCGGCCACCAGCATGAAGATTCGGCTGTCGACGGTGCGCATCGCCTGGCGCACGTTGAGGCAGCGCGTTGCGATCATCGCCAGTACGCCAAGCACGGAGGCCACCATGATCGGCAGCATCCCGGTGGAGGCCATCGCAACGATGGCAAGGAAGATGAAGATTGCCCGCGGCGCAAAACGGCGCAGGGGCACTGCTGCCGCCGACCATTCCAGCAGCAGCAGGTCGCGGCTTGCGCGCAGCCGGGATATTGCCTCCATCGTGCCGCCCACCAGCAGCGTGTCGCCCGGCTCCAGCCGGATTTCGCGGAATTCGCGATGCTGCATGCGCCGCGTGCGCTGCACGCCCATCACGATCACGCCCTCGATGAAGCGGATATTGGCGCCCTGTACGGTGCGGCCCACATAGCGCGAACCGGGCGAGACGATCGCCTCGGCAAGGTGAAAATCCGGTTCAATCTCCTTTTCCGCGGATGGTTCAGCGTCCCGGGGGTGGGAGGGCACATTGGCCGAACCGGTGGAAAGCGCCTTGGTCAGGGATGCCCGCGTGGCGGCCACGATGACGATGTCGCCTTCCGACAGAACCAGCTCCTCAAACGGCGGACGGATGGGGATGGCCCGGCGCACCACCATCATTACCGTCATGTCCTCAAGCTGGGGAAACAGTCCCAGCCGCGACTGAATGCCAAGCAGGGGATGGTTGGGCGTAATCTCGATCTGGGAGACGAATTGCCGTCCGGTTCCCGGTTTGAACTGGTCGATCAGCCCCGAGCGCTTGCGCAGGATCAGGGGCATCACGAAGATGATGTACAGCGCCCCGGCGGCCGCCAGCATCAGGCCGGGTACGGTGAAATCGAAAAAACCGATGTCGAACCCTTCCTTGCCGGCAACATCGGCCACCAGCAGGTTGGTCGACGAGCCGATCAGCGTCGTCATGCCGCCCAGAATGCAGATATAGGAGAGCGGCATCAGCCCCTTTGCCGCGTCAAAATTGCGCTGGGCGGCAATCGCCGTCATGACGGGGATGAACATCACCACCACCGGCGTATTGTTGAGAAAGGCCGAAATCGCGCCCGCCGCCCCCAGCAGCACCAGCAGGGTGCGCGTGATGCCCGTACCGCTGATGCGCGCCAAAATCCGGGTCGGCGTGTCCAGTGCATCGGTGTTGAACAGCGCCTGGCCGATCATCAGCAGGCTCAAGACGGTAATCAGCGCAGGATTGGCAAAGCCCATCACCAGATCATGATAGGTAACGCCCGCCGCATCGCCCGGCGCGACGGAAAACAGCAGCAGAAACGCCGCCAGCGTTGCCAGCGCCGTCGCCTCGATCGACCATTTTTCAAGTGCAAAGCCGATCACCGAAAAGGCGATGATCGCATAGGTCGCCCACATCAGGAACGGGTCAGGTGATATCGTGCCGCCTCCAGTCCTGCACGCCTGTTGCCGTTACAGGCCCGCCAATTACGGGATAATGCGTCCCGCAGCCAAGAGTGGGCGCATTTCCGAGCAATTTTCAAGGATTATCTTGGTACGCCCGATTGCGTTTCTGCCGGCTGGGTTAGCCGATATCAGAGCGCATCACGGATGTACCCAGCAGGATGTCCTGTACCAGGCGCTTGCGCTCGGACATGAGTGCCACGGCCAGCAGAAGGGGCGTCAGGGTGATGTGGGCAACCCAGAAAATCACCCCGTGCAGGACGGCGAGGAAGAAATCAACCGGCTGGCTGTCGTCGCGTTCGATGCGGATGGAAAAGAACTGCATGCCGGGCGTTGCCTGGGCTGGCCCGCCCATGGTCGAGCCCACATAGGCCATGGCGACCAGCGGTGCCAGCACGAAATAAAGCAGCCATCCAAGGCCAAAGGTCAGAATGCCGATGAAGAAAACCGCCACCATGGCAATCATGGTCAGTACCGCAACAATCAGATAGTCGACGATGAACGCCATGACGCGCCGTGTACGCACACCTTCAAGGCGCGGGGACGCGCCATAGCGGTCCATGCCGTCGTGTTCGATGGTATTATCTGCGGTGTGATCTGTCTGCTTCATGCTGATGGCTCCTTGGCGTTGATATAGGAACGCATGGAGGCATCGGCAAGTTCCGCCTGAATCTGCTTACGAGGCGCTTTCTGCCTGGGGTTTGAAGGTCAGCGCCACACCGTTAATGCAATGGCGCTCGCCGGTAGGGGCGGGACCATCGTTGAAGATGTGGCCGAGATGCCCGCCGCAGCGGCGGCAATGAACCTCTGTGCGCGGATAGATCAGCTTGAAATCGGTTCTGGTGCCGACGGCATCGGGCAGCGCCTCGTAAAAGCTCGGCCAGCCCGTGCCGCTGTCGAACTTGGTCTTTGAGGAATAAAGCGGCAGGTCACAGCCTGCGCAATGATAGGTGCCGGCGCGCTTTTCATCGTTGAGCGGGCTGGTAAAGGCGCGTTCTGTAGCTTCTTCGCGCAGAACCGCATACTGCGTCTCGGTAAGGATTTCCCGCCATTCAGCTTCCGTCCTTGTAATCTCGAAACTTTCGCTGGCAGCCTTTGCCGGGGTGCGGTTGCCGGACAAAAGCCATCCCAGCGTTCCAAGCGAAGCGGAACCAGCCAGGGCTGAAAAGATAATGTCGCGTCGTCTCATGACAGTCTCCAGTGTTTTTCCCGATGTAGTGCAGAAGCAGGTGTGAGGCCAATCAAACAGGTTCAACTTGCCGCGAGCGGGCCGGCGCGCCGCGGTGGGCTCACGCCGGCACACTGGGATCGCACTGCTTATTTCGGCAGCAACACGTCGTTGATCGAGTGAATGACGCCGTTCGACTGCATCACGTCGGCAATCTCCACTTTGGCGGCGCCGCCACTTTCATCGTAGATGTAGATGCTGCTGCCGCTTCTGGCAGCCGTCAGCGCATCGCCGCTTACCGCCTGCATGTTGTAGCGGCCGCCATGGGCGCTGATCTTTTTCGCCAGGTCTTCCGAGGTGATCTTCCCGGCCACCACATGGGCGGTCAGTACCTTGGTTAGGTCGGCCTTCATCTCCGGCTTTAACAGCGTATCCACCGTTCCTGCCGGCAGTTTTTCAAATGCCGCATTGGTTGGCGCGAACACCGTGAACGGGCCATCGCCCTGCAGCGTCTCGGCCAGACCGGCTGCCTTTACGGCGGCGACCAGCGTCGTGTGATCTTTCGAGTTCACCGCGTTCTCGACAATGTTCTTGTCGGGAAACATCGCTGCGCCGCCGACCATCGGATTACCGGTGGCCGAATGGCTGGCTGCCGCCGCCGGCCCGCTGGCGGTGAGGGGGATCATGGCCACGGCAAGCGCGGCAAGGGTGGTTTTCACGGAATGCCTCTTGGCATGCATGGGGATTCTCCCGTTTTGAGCGTTGGATTTAAGCGGTGCTGACCGCCGTCTTGTCAGGCAGACCGGTCATCGCGGTCTTGCTGGGGATTACGGGAGAAAGGGAAAATTGGTTTCGCCAAACGGCATGCCCAACACTTGAACAAATCGTGAGGCAAGCCCACGCTTGAAAATTCAAGGTGCTGCGCTAGCGCGAAGAAAAATGCACAAAAACAAATGCTTGGTTGGTTGCAATGAATGTGAATCAGAACTTGAGCCGGCCAGTCCTAATGCCGGATGACATATTTCCTGCCAGCGGACTTTGCCGCATTAAGATTCTTTTGCGGCCTCACGCCACCAGGTCATCAATGCTCACTTGAAGTGCATCCGCCAGTTTCTTCAGCGTTGCAACCGAACCGCTGCTGCGTCCTGCTTCGATATCGGCGATTTGCACCCGGTTGACACCGGATGCCTTTGCCAGCGACGACTGATTATAACCACGCCATTCGCGAAACACCGCAAGAGGGCTTTCACCGTTCAAAATCCGGTTTGCCGTTTCTGCCGGTATCAGTTCCTCTTCTCCCGAATCAAGGGCTGCCATGGTCCTGTCATATGCCTGCAGGTCGGCAAGGGTTTGGGCGGCTTCAAGCAACCGGTCATACTCTTCCTTGGAGATGGTGACGTTCATCTTGCACTCCTATCTGTATACCCCTCCGCGCGGGCCGATCTGCAATATCATCAATACGGCACCCTCATCGTTCATGATGACACGCCAATCACCGACCCTGAGCCGGATGGCGTTGCGGCCCTGCAGCGCGGTCACATTGTTGGCCACAGATTCCGGATCAGCGGCATATGACCCGATTTTCGAACGAATGAGATTTGCCGTGTTGTCCGGTATTTTTCTCAGGGTGCGCAGGGCACTTTTCGTGTAGGCAATCTGCCTCATGGCGAGACTGTAGTGAAATGCTACTATGTAGTCAATCACTACATCTCGTGGATGGCCAGGCCGCCAGCCTAAAGCCGGATGACATATTCCTTGCGGGTGGTCTCGACCACTTCCCAACTGCCGCTGAAGCCCGGCTGCAGCACAAAACTGTCGCCGGCGGTGACGGTACGGGCATTGCCATCGGCGTCGGTGATGATCGAGGTGCCGGACAGGATGTGGCAGAATTCCCACTCATCATACCGGATGCGCCACTTGCCGGGGGTCGATTGCCAAACCCCGCAGTAAAGCCCGTCGCGCTCTTCTGCGTTCCAGGTGGTAAAGACGGGATCGCCGCTGATAACCTTATCGGACGAAGGGCGTTCCGTTTCCCCGCTACCTGCCGCTGCAATATTAAGCCAGTGCTTCATTCCCGCCACCCCTTTTGGAGCAGTTCGGCGACCAGCGGCGCAAAATAGGTCAGCACGCCGTCGCAGCCTGCCCGCTTGAAGGCGAGCATTGCTTCCATCATGGCCTTGTCACGGTCGAGAAAGCCTTTCTCTGCACCGGCCATGATCATCGAATACTCGCCCGACACCTGATAGGCGAAGGTCGGCATGGCAAAGGCGTCCTTCACGCGGGCGACAATGTCGAGATAGGGCATGCCGGGCTTGACCATCAGCATGTCGGCGCCCTCGGCAATGTCGAGTTCGCATTCGCGCAGCGCGTCATCGCTGTTGGCCGGGTCCAGGTAATAGGTCTTCTTGTCGCCCTTCAACAGCCCCCCGGTGGAGACCGCCTCCCGGTAGGGGCCGTAAAACGCCGAGGCGAACTTGGTGGCATAGCTCATGATCGCAACGTCCTGATGGCCTGCGTCATCCAGCGCGTCGCGTATTGCGCCGATGCGTCCGTCCATCATTTCCGATGGTGCGATGATGTCGGCACCGGCATCGGCCTGTACGACCGCCGCCCTGGCGACCTGCTCCACCGTTTCATCGTTGAGGATGATGCCGTCGCGCAAAATACCGTCATGGCCATGGCTGGTGAACGGATCGAGCGCCACATCGGTGATGATGCCGACTTCCGGCACGGCGGCCTTCATCGCCCGTGTCGCCTCATTGACCACGCCTTTCGCATCGAGCACGGCAGAACCTGTTTCATCGCGCTTTTCCAGCGGGATATTGGCGAAGGTGGCGATCGCCGGAATGCCCAGGTCACGTGCCTTCTTTGCCGCATCGACCGCCTTGTCGGCGGTCAGGCGTTCAACCCCCGGCATGGCGGCGATGGGCTCGGTGCGGTTTTTCCCCTCGATCAGAAAGACCGGCCAGATCAGATCATCGCTCGTTACCCGGTTTTCGCGCACCATGCGCCGCGACCAGTCAAAGCGCCGGTTGCGCCGCAAGCGCCTGGAACCGGTAATCTCATCCACACTGCGTTTCATGACCTGCCCGTTTGTGCCATTGGTGTTCATGAAGGACCATCAGCCTCTCATAGCCGTGACAGGGGCCAATTTGCAATTGTTCATCTTGTCCCGCCGTGCTGTCCCGCTCATATAGTCCCGTATTGGCGTCTGCCCTTGCCCGCCGTCCCGCCAAAGGCTATCCAGCGCCAACCGGACGGTTTGAACATTTGAACCGTTGGAACAGGCGAGCGGCTGGAACACCGGCATGGAACTTGAGCTTTACCACCGCAAACGCGATCAGGGCCTGATCGGCGCCGCGCTTGTCGTCTTCAAGCGCATGGTGGCGCTGTTCCTCATCGTCTTTGCCCTTGGCTACTGGGCGCGCATTACCGGGCTTTGGCCCGGCAACGGCCTGCAGTTCGACACCATGCCCGAACACTGGCGCATCGCCTCCACCGTTCTGGCCGTCATGCTGCCGGTTTCCGCCCTCGGCCTTTGGGGCCAGTTTTCCTGGGGCACGATCTCCTGGCTGCTGACGGTGAGCATCGAGCTTGTCATGTATCTGGGCCTGCCCGAGCGTTTTGCCGGCGGGCGCGAGGTGGTCTGGTTCCATCTTGCTGCCATTATTGTCTATTTTGCCCTCAAGGCCCTTTCCCGGATGATCGGCGGCAGGCGCCGCATCCTGCCTTCGCGCTCATAGGGACCGCTTTGCCGACCCGCCTGTCGCCGTTCCGGCAGGCGGTGAAGAATTGATAACCCTGTTTCACCACGGGGCAGGGTGAAAGAAACCGTTAAGCCTGCGCTTTAAATAAAATTTGAGATGAAAGCGCTATGTTGCCTTCAGAGCCGGGGGAAACAATCCGGTCAAAACAACAATAAGAGGCATCAAATGACCATGACATCCGCAATGGTGGGAAAACGGATCGAGCCGGAAACCGAAGGCGACATCAAACAGGGCTATCTGGAAGCCCTGACGCTGGTGGAACGCCTGCACCGCCGCCTGCTCGACGTGATCAAGGACGAATTCGACCGCCAGGGCCGCAACGACATCAATGCCGTCCAGGCGCTGCTGCTGCACAATATCGGCAATTCGGAGCTGACCGCCGGCGAGTTGCGCACCCGCGGCTATTATCTGGGCTCCAACGTCTCCTATAACCTGAAGAAACTGGTCGACATGGGCCTGATCTCCCATCAGAAGAGCCGCGTCGACCGCCGCTCGGTCCGCGTCAGCCTGACCGATTCCGGCATGGAAGTTGCCGACATCGTCGAGGGGCTTTACCAGCGCCATATCGCCTCGATCGAAAAGGTCGGCGGGCTTTCCTATGGCGAATTCGAAAAGATGAACAAGGCCCTGCAGCGCCTCGAACGCTTCTGGACCGACCAGATCCTGTATCGGCTTTGAATCTCACAATTAGTCATCCTCGGCCTTGTGCCGAGGACCCAGAACCCCGGTTGAGAGACCGGGGTTTTTTCATCAGGCGGCCCGTTTCAGTGTGACCGTCTTGTTGCCGTCGTGCGAGGTCAGTTCTCCCATACGGGCCATGGCAAGCAGGGTGGATATGATCTGCTTGCGTACCTTCATGCCTTGCGAAAAGTGCGCGGCAATTTCAGGAATGGAAAGCGAGTGCCCGGCATTGGCCAGAACATGGGTAACGGCAATGGTCTGCGCCAGTTCGTCGGTGGGATATTTTGGCTTCCTCGTTTTAGTTGCCGGCGCCGCCTGCTCGCCCAGATCGGCTTCGATCTGTTCCTCCAGCTTGGCTTTTTCCGCTGCTGAGCCAAAGCGCGGTATCTGGTATTCGGGCCGCAGCCAGCGCACGGTGCCGCGTTTTTCCTCTTCTGCCCGCTCCTTGTTGAGCGCGACCAGATTGGCGAGAATTTCCTGCTCGGACAAGTCAGCAGGCCAGCCATAGGCACGGGCAACGGCTTCATCCAACCTGTCATGCAAATGCTTGAGCGTCGTCACCAGCGCCTTGTCGTGGATTTCATGCTCCTCGGGGGTGAGGTGCATGTCGGCTCCGCCCTCATGGTGAGCTTGTCGAACCATAGGGGCGGCCCCTTCTCCTTCGACAGGCTCAGGATGAGAGGCCGCGCCAGCCCTTAGCTTCTCCAGCACGTTGTACATCTGCGTCAGCGTCACGCCATGCTCTGCCTGCGCACGTTTTCGATGCGCATCGATCTCCTCCGCCAGCGCACCGATCTCGGCGCGGGTTTTGTCGTCAGGATCGGGAAACGGAAATGGGTCGAAGCAGCGGGATTTGTTGTAGCGAACATTTCCTTTGTATACTCCAAGTGACCCAGCGCTCGCTTTCATCCATAGGATCGAATGAATGTCCGACATCAATACGCCAAGAACAAAGGGATCATCCGAACCAATCGCAATGATCATATGGTCTGGCAGATAATCGGTGCTGAGAAATTGAAACACGCGGTGTTTCGCTGTTTCGGTGGTTCCAATGTAATTCTGAAGTCGTTCCAAAGCTGGCCTGAAGGTCCGACGGGGCTCTCCAAATATCCACCAACGCTTTTTGAAGGCAGGACGGCGATTTTTATCACGTTCAGGCTTCACGTTGGTGAGAAGATGTTGGAACGCGTTTGGAAACCGCTCCCTTGCTTCTTTTTCGTCCAAACCAAAGAAGTCAATGACGTAGCGCCGGGACCAGCTTCGAACCAGCTCACCACCGTTGATGAATGGTTTGATAACCGAGCCAGCCGCTTCTCTATCCAATTTCCTAAGATGGTTGGCTTCCGATTCACTTAGCACAAAACCGCGTCCTGCCAGCATCATGCCATTGCACGACATTCCCTCATTTGCCTGTAGCTCTACGGCAGATGTCAGATCAGCGCCGATCGAAAGATTGGCATGTATTTTCCCGAAATCGTGGCGAAAACTGATTTCAGGATCGTCCGTATCAAGGGCTTTTTCGTTGGTCACTTTCAAAAGCTGCCCAACGCTGTTTTTATCTTCGGCAACAGTCATGGCTATTCGGACTGACGCTGTATCCTTGGAGGCTTTGGTCCATGGATGATCCGGTATCGCCATTACCACAGAGATTGGATTCTTGTCGCCAAGGCGCTCTTCAAGAATACGCCTGTTGAATATCTGGGTAATGGAGTTTGTCGTCACAAGCCCGAAGCGCCGGAGCTTTGTCCCCCTACGTGTGAGGATTTCCGCTGCCCGGTCCCACCAGTACATGACGAAATCGGCGCTCTTGTTGATGTGCTTGTTAACCTTCCACAAAGCCTCAACATAATCGTCGCCGAGCGCTTCACGCATCATTGCGCCCTTGCCAATAAACGGCGGATTGCCGACGATGAATTCGGCCTCCGGCCAGTCCGGCCGTCGAGCATTGGGAAAGGTCTCCTTGCCGTCCTTGATGGTCGGCACGGGATAGCCATCCCAGGTCAGCACCGCATCACCTTGTCGAATATTGCCATAGTCGCGCAACACGGGATCGCTTGGCAGTTCGCCCCGGTTGCGCTTGTGCCATTGCAGGAAGCCGATCCACAGCACCAGTTCGGCGATGTGGCGGGCGCGATGGTTGAGTTCGATCCCGAGAAATTGATGCGGGTCGACTTCGTGCCGTTCAAGTCCGCGTAGCGCTTCCTGTCCGCCAAGATCAAGCAGCGCTTCCAGTACTTCGCCTTCCAGCCGTTTCATCAGTTCCAGCGAAACATAGAGGAAGTTGCCCGTGCCGCATGCAGGGTCCAGCACCCTTGTGTTAAACAGTTTTTCGTGGAATTCGCGCACCACCTTGATGGCTTCGGCGTCGCGTTTTTCCGAATGCAGGCGTTCAGCCGTGTTGCGCACGTTACGCCAGTCTTCCTGCAGCGGTTCCATGATGGTGGCAATCACCAGCCGTTCCACATAGGCACGTGGCGTGTAGTGAGCGCCGAGCTTTGACCGGTCAGTTGGCGAGAGCGCCTGTTCCAGAAGCGTTCCAAAGATGGACGGGTCCACCTCCGTCCAGTCTGCATCAGCAGCGTGGCGCAGTTCGCCGATCTCCTCCTGATTTAGCTCAAACACCTTGGATGAAGCGAAAAGATTACCATTGAATTGGCGTACCTTGGCGGCAATTCCGTAGGCGAATTCGCCCTTGTCCATTGCCTGCCACAGTTGACTTACCATGGGCGCGAAATTTTCCGGCTTGTCCTCACAGCCTTTCAGCATGTCGCGAAAGCTGTCTTTTGGCAGCAGTTCCATGTCTTCGGCAAACATGGTGAAAAGGCAGCGCATCAGGAAAGCGGCAACCTCTTCGGGGTCATGCTTGGCAGCTTCCAGCGATTTGGATACCTGCGCCAGACGCTCGGCGATTTCCCGTGATGCCTTCACCGCGCGCGCCGTGGGGTCCAGTGATTTCGGGTCTTCCCAGATCGCTTTCAGACGCTCTCTGGTTTTGGCATCACGCAAGTCATCCAGGTAAATGCGGTAACCGCGACGGTCGGGAAACTGGGAGTAGTTCTTTCCCTGACCGGTGAAATCTGCATAGACCTCGATACAGAACCCCACATCGCAGACCAGTATGAAGGGTGGCCAGCCATCGGCTGCAGGGAGTGCCTTGGCGTACTCTTCCGCCTGACGGCGGGCATTCATCATCAGAACGTCCCATTTGCGGTCGGCACGGCGGCTTGCGCCCTTGTCGTCCTCGGCGCGGAACAGGTCTTCCTGATTATCGAGTTTTTTCTGGCTGGCGCGTTTGACGCTTTGCTTGGCCTCAAGGACGAATGAACCGCGTTTGTAGAGATCAATGCGGCCATGGCCGGTACGGTTTCCCGCCTCGCGAAAGGTGACTGCGCGTTCGAAAACATAGGCGTTGTTTTCGGTATCTGTGCTCGCCGGCTCGGGCTTCTCAACGCCCACGATTTCGCACAGTTCGGTGAGAAACAACGGAAAATTGGCACGTTCGGCCCCGCCCGCATTTTCCTGCCAGCGCTTGATAAAGGCTTCAAGCTGATCGTCAGCACTCATACCTAAATTCCCCTCACACCTGCCTTATTCTAGAAAGTCGCGGGCAAAAGGCAAAGCGGAAAGCGGGGCAGGTGGCGTTTTCAGCAAAAACTTATCGCACGCTTTTCCCTCCTCCCCCTATCCTTCACCCACTGTCACCCGTGCAGACACCGGTCTGATATCGCAGCCGCCTCTTTTCCCGGTATCAGGGCGTGAAGACCTGGTCAGCAAAAAACCCCGGTCCGAAGACCGGGGTTTTGCATTCTTTCAGATAATCCCCGCTCCGCCGCCGGCCAGGGGAGCCGGCGGCAGGGCAGGGCGAGGCGGCGAAGCCTCAGAAGGTAAAGCGGATGCCGGCGCTGCCGCTGATGGTTGAGGTGGTGTCGCCGAATTCTGTCGCCACCCGGCCATAAAGCTTGGCGCTGTCGGTCAATTGGGTGGTGAAGCGGGCCGAAAGGCCGAGCAGCAGGTCTTCGGTCTCGTTGGTAACCGGCAGGCCGCCAACGCCAACTTCGGTTTCCGACATGTCCCAGATCACGGCTGCCCGCAACTCGCCGGTTACCCGCTGGCCCAGTTCGTTGACACCGGCGCTGACCAGGCCAAGAGAGGCCTCATAGCGCTGGGACACCGTGTTGGTTTCAAATTCGAGCCCCATGGAGTCCTTGTAGGGGGCGCCCTCGATCTGGTTCATCTGGGCCGACAGGCGCGCATCCAGGAAGGTGTTCTCGCTCAGCGCCATCTGCTTGCCGATGGCTGCCAGTCCGCCGAACAGCGTGGCGTCTTCTTCCGACGTCGCGCCGAGCAGGGCGTTGGAGGCCTCGGTCGCAAGCTGGCCATAGACCAGCATGCCCATGGCGTAGAACTCGTCCTGGCGCAGGGTGGCATAGATGCCCCCCATCGTGCTGGTCACATCGGCCGAAGAGCCGTCCTCCACCGAGACCGATGCCATGCCGTAGCTGGCGAATGCGCCGACGCGAACCTTGCCGCATTCCTCGATCAGCGAGCCGCCAAGGTCGATGTCGCCGCCCACCGTGATTCCGTATCCGGTGGTATCATAGCCGGCAAAGGTCTGGCCCCCGCTGCTCACCGCGTCGCGGTCGGTGCGGTAGGCGGAAAGGTCGATCCAGGCTGCCGTGGAGTCGGCGCAGGCGCCCGCAAAGCTCTGCCGCCCTGTCGGATCGCCATATGGATCGGTCTCGTCAACCGGGCGCTCGGGATCGGAAAGGCGGGGCGTTTCGGGCAGGCCGGGAAGGTTGGGGCCGCTGATTGCCGCCAGCACCGCATTGCCCGCTCCGCCAATTGCCGCGCCTGCCGAGCCCGCACCGGCTGCTGCTGCTGCCGCCGCGCCGCCCGCGGTCGCGCCGCTTGCCGGCGTTACCCACTGCAGGAAGACACCATTGGTGCTGCCGCCTTCATCGACCAGGAAATAGCTTCTTGCCGCCGAAGAGGGGTCGTTGAGGAAGACGAAGTCCTCGGACGGGGTCAGGGTGTCGCCAGGGGAGGGAACGGCAGGGTCAACACGGCCATCATCGTCGACGATTGCGATGGAGCCCGTGATCGGCACCGCACCGCCGCCGATGATGCGGGTGTCGACAAGCACCGGGCTGCCGGCAGTGATGTTGCTGCGGTCAACGCTGGTAACGGTCAGAACATCGGAAGTCTGCAGGGAAGGATTGGTGTCGACCTCAAGAATACTGCCGCTTTCCGGCGCATAAATCTGCACGGTGATGGAATCATCGGCAACGCCGTCCACCATGGTGACGGTATTGTTGGTCTGAACGCGAAGATCGCCGCGCGATCCGCCCGCTTCATTGCGGATGATGAGATCGCCGTCGGTCTGGCGGAAGGTCGAATGAACGCCGCCTGCATCGGTGAACAGGTTGAGGTTGTCGATGGTGTTCTGCTGCTCACCGGCGACTTCCGTATTGTCCAGGGAGAAGGCCTGGCCGAACATGTTGACGTCGTTGAAGCTCTCGAAGATGAGATCGTCGGCAGGGTCCAGATCGTAGATATAGGCACTGTCCTCGCCGGCATCGCCGTTGAAACGGGGCGACGCCAGGTTGAGCGGGCCGGTTGCGCCGGCCGGTGCTGTCAGGCCGGTTCCCGCCAGGTCCGGATTTGCGGCGAATTCGTCGCCGCCGAAATCGATCACCAGCGTGTCGAGCCCGTCGCCGAGATTGATTTCGCCATTGATCGTGCCGCCGAACAGGCCGACCTCATCGGGACCGGAACCTGCAAAAATGGCATTGCCGCCGTCCGCTTCGCTGGTATCGAGCGTGTTGGCGTTGATCGTGCCGCCATAAATGTTGAAGACATCGCCTTCATCGGCCCGCCGCACGGGCAGGGCAGAACCCAGGCCGTTATTGAGCGTCACACCCGCATGGACATTGAACACGTCGCCGACAGTGTTCGAACCGAACACCTGGCCGTTGACGGTGCCGCTGTTCAGATTGATGATGTCGTTGTCGGAGCCGGTGTCGAGATTGGCATCCAGCGTGCCGCCATCAAGGTTGAAGGTATCTTCGCCACCGCCCAGGCTGACCGTCTGGTAGATACCGCCGATCAGCGCGTTGATGGTGCCGCTCACCGACAGGGTGTCGCCATCGGTGCCAAGGTCGACAACTTCGCCGGGTACAAGTGCGCCCAGTCCGCTGGCATCGGTGAAATTGACCGTGGTGCCGGCTGCAATGTCGATGGTTTCCACACCGTCAGCGCCTTCCAGCGCGCCGATTGTGACCGTGCCGGAGAGGTTGACCGTGTCATCGCCGGTGCCCAGATCCACAAGCCCGGTTACCGTGCCGCCGCTCATGCCGAATATGTCGTTGCCAACGCCCATATCGACCCCGCCGCCGACATTCGTTGTGCCCGAGATCAGGATTTCATCTTCGCCGCCGAACAGGTTGATGTCCTCGGCAATGCTCGAAGTGCCGCTGATTTCGACATAATCATTACCGGTACCGCCGCTGATCGTGTTGTTGGTGCCGTTGACGGTAGAGTTGGCAATGTAGAGGCCACCGGTGGTGACAACCTCGGTTACCGAAATGCTCTCGCCGGCAGCGCCGGCCGTGCCTGTAAAGCCGGCTGTGATGGCGAGCGAATTGTCGTTGTCGCCATTGCCCATGTCGATACGGCCATGCACGGTCGAGTTGTTGATCTCGATGCGATCGCCGTCATTGCCGCCATCGATGAGAACATTGTTGGTCTGGTCGGCGCGGCCAATGACGCTGCCGCTTTCGATCAGAATGAAATCACTCCCGTTCTCGCCTTCGATAACCCGCACATTGCCGGTCTGCTGGGCAACGGTCGAATTGGTGATGCGGATGATGTCATTGCCGTTGTTGAGATCGAAGCGGCCCTGGACGGTTGAATTGGTGATGATGAATTCGTCAAGATATTCGCCGCCACCAACAACACCGTTGAAATTGGGGCTGACCACGCCGCCCGAAAGCACGCCGTTGACGTTCAGGGTGTGCCCGATGACCTGAAAGACGTTGTTGCCGCCTTGCGGGTCTTCATTGCCGGGGGAGACGCTGATGCCGAGCGCCAGATCCTCAAGCGTGTTCACGTCGCCGCGAATGTCGATGAAGTCGTTGCCCTGGTCCAGATTGATGTCGCCGCCGGTATAGGACCCGGCGTTGAGGATCAGCGTGTCGTTGCCGGTACCGCCATCGGGTGGAGCGCCATCCGTGGTACACTCGATGATGTCGTCGCCTGCCGTGGTCGAACCGGTACAAGCTGCCTGGGCCGGATTGGCTGCAAAAACCGCAAGTCCGAGCGTCATCGCAGTCGTTGAGACAGAACAAAGCATCAGGCCGCGCGAAAAGCGCTGACCCATACGGAGTATGGTCATGAAATTGCCCCCTGTAACCTGCCGGATGGTTCGGCAGTCGATCAAAAATTTCTGCTGACCAGAACCTGAAGAGAAAGAGGATCCGCCGCATCAGCAATCCCACGCTTTGGCCCAAATGGTTAACAAAAGGTTAATGGAATTGCTTGGGCACTACGGGGAAGTATCAGATATATTACAGCGAGAATCAGTTTTATATTTTATTGTAGGATATTTTACTTTTATCGCGCGCCGTTTGCGCGATTCGCTTGTGTGAAGCTTGTGGCGGTAAAGCTTTCGGTTGATGCTGCAAATCGGCGTGCCGCCATCTGCCGGAAGCGCGTTTGGCCGTGACATCTTTACCGCTGGCAGGAACCCGAAACCAGCGGCTTCAACCCGGGCACCTGCCAGGCGCCGGCACAATACTCAAATCGCCATGGTTAACGCTTTCTATACAACCGCTCACTTAGGATTGATGGGCGAATCGGGATATCGACTTGAAAGTGGTATCGATTTCCGCCCATGAAGGGCGGTAAAGCCTTTCAATGGTCACATTTGCGCCTATATAACCGGCCATCCGCAAAACACGGGATCGACTATGAAGAGACGCGAATTTCTTGGCGGTGCGACCGCATTGCTGGGGGCCTCGGCCCTTTCGGGGACGATGGCCGGCACCGAGGCGCGTGCGGAAAGCGTCATCGATCGCATCCTGAAGAATCCCGGCCATGGCAGCTGGAATGACCAGTTCGATGCTCAGGCATCGGGTGTTGCGCTCAATTCCTCGAAATCGCCGATCTTCTCAGAGCAGACGCCCTTTCATATCGAGCGGGCGATTGGCGAGTATCGCGGCATTGTCGGCAATGGCGGCTGGCCCGTGGTGCCGGCAAACCAGAAACTGAAACTGGGCGCCACCTCGCGCAATGTGCCGCTGCTGCGCCAGCGGCTGGCCATCTCCGGCGATCTTGACCGGGCTGCCGGCAGTTCGGAAGTCTACGACACATGGGTGACGGCGGCGGTAAAACGCTTTCAGGCCCGCCATGGCCTGCCGGCCGACGGGGTTCTTGGACGCTTCACCTATGCGGCGATGAACATTCCCGCCTCGACCCGCCTTGGCCAGCTTGAAACCAACCTGGTGCGCCTGCGCGCCATGTCGGGTTTTCTCGGCCAGCGTTATGTCATGGTCAACATTCCCGCTGCCCATATCGAGGCGGTGGAAAACGGTGAGGTGGTCTCCCGCCACACGGCGATTGTCGGCAAGGTCGACCGCCAGTCGCCGATCCTGAATTCCAAGATTCACGAGATAAACCTCAATCCGTACTGGACGGCACCGGTTTCCATCGTGAAGAAGGACATTATTCCGCTGATGCAGAAGGACCCGACCTATCTGACGCGCAATGCGATTCGCATTTTTGCGCCGGACGGCACGGAAATTCCGCCGCAAAGCATCGACTGGAATTCAGAGCAGGCCGTGGACTACATGTTCCGCCAGGACCCCGGCCGCATCAACGCCATGGGCTCGGTGAAGATCAACTTCCCCAATCCCCACGCCGTCTACATGCACGATACTCCCCAGCAGAGCCTGTTTGGCAAGCTGCTTCGTTTTGAATCCTCCGGCTGTGTGCGCGTCCAGAACGTGCGCGACCTGGTGGCCTGGCTCGTCAAGGACACGCCGGGCTGGTCGCGCCGCGAGATTGAGCGCGTCATCGAAAGCGGTGAGCGCATCGACGTGGCGCTTGCCGAGCCCGTGCCGGTCTATTTCACCTATGTGACCGCCTGGGCGACGGAAACCGGCGTGGTCCAGTTCCGCGATGATATCTACCGCCGCGACGGGGTGGAGGAGCTGGCGCTCGGCACGGGCACCACGCTTTAAGCGGCCTAGTGCCCTGAATTCGGAATTTGGCCGCGGTTCTGCTTCCAGGATCTGCCTGGATGGTGGCGGACTGCATCCGGTTGACGGTGTGTTTGCCTGTTATGCTTTCGCCGTTACCGGCTTCCCGGCTACATTCGCCGGCGGATGGCTGGGGATAAACGTTGATAATTGCAAGGAGAGGAAACCTCATGAACCAGACCAGACGCCAGTTTGTTGCCACCGCCTCGGCGATAGCCGGAACTGTGACCTTGCTGCCTTATGGCGTGCGCGCCGCAGGCCATGGTGGCGATGTATTTGAAGCCTCCGGCGGCAACATCACTGTCCATCCCGTCAGCCACGCCTCCTTTGTCATGGAAACGCCCGCCGGTACCATCTATGCCGATCCGGTCGGCGACGCGGCAGCCTATAGCAGCTTTCCGGCGCCTGACCTCATCCTCATCACCCACGAGCACGGCGACCACTACAAGGCGGATACGCTTTCGGCGATCATTGCCGAAAACACGTCAATCATCACGAATCCGGCGGTTTTCGCCATGCTGCCCGATACGCTCAAGGCCAGGGCATCACAGATCGCCAATGGCGGGTCGAGTGAATTCAACGGCGTGTCGATCGAGGCCATCCCCGCCTATAACACAACCAAGGAGCGGTTGAATTTCCACCCGAAAGGCCGCGACAACGGCTATGTGCTCGGCTTTGAAGGCCTGCGCGTCTATATATCCGGCGACACCGAGGACATTCCCGAAATGCGGGCGCTGACGGGCATCGATCTTGCATTTGTCTGCATGAACCTGCCATTCACCATGGATGTCGAACAGGCCGCTTCCGCGGTTGCCGAGTTCAAGCCGAAATACGTCTATCCTTATCACTATCGCGGCCGCGATGGCGGCACCCAGGATCCAGAAGCCTTTGCAAAGCTCGTTGGCGATGGTGTGGAGGTTAAGCTGGCTGGCTGGTACGCCTAGCTGTGTTGTTGACAAACAGGTTGCGGGCAGATCGGAAAAGCTGAATGTGCAACCAAGGCCGGCGGATTAGAGCGCTGTGCCATTGGTGATGAAACGTGTAGTGCCTCAAGAAATGCACACCGGCATTCCATGACGATTGGAAATTCTCTCAATAAATTATCGCCGGAAAGGCTGGCTGGGGATCCTGGATTCGAACCAGGACTGACGGAGTCAGAGTCCGCTGTTCTACCGTTAAACTAATCCCCAGTAGGATGGTTTCGCTGCCTTCAACACACCGGCGGTGCATCGAGAGATGACCGGCGGGACGTGCCCGGTACCGTGCCATGCGAAAAGCCTGGGCAGCTATTACTGCCCAAAAACGGCATTTGCAAGCCCATTTGCAAGCCCGTCCTGCCGCTTTAAGGAACGCCGGGCTAAAGCGCTCGATGACAGCGGCAGGCCGGCAAACCCGTGGGAGGGGTCTAGGCGTATCGACATTCAGGATTTGGAGCGCGGTATGGGGGAAAATCGTTCAATTCCAGAAGCCGGACCGATGACAGGTCGCTATCCTTTCGAGGTTCCGCGACGCCGAAGTGGGCGATTTTCCCCCTAATTCTTGCAGAACGCGGCGGATTTTGCCCCTGGCATCGTTGAAAACCCCTTGTGGCGGGGCCATACCACGGCGGACCACGGCGGTTTTTTCGCCTTGCCAGAGACGAAATCCGTCTCGCGCCGCGTCCGAAACCTGAATGTCGATACAGCCTAAGGCAGACGCCAGCGGACCATTACAAGCTTGATGGGGTATTTGCGAATTGCATTTTGAGTGGTAGCCTTTTGCCAACTGTAAACATCCGATCGGGCCGACGTGCCGGATCTGAAAGGCATCAAATTGAGCAGATTCCCTGGCCATTCGCGCCGAAAGGGGAAGAAGCGAAGCCGTAAAAACGTTGAAAAGAAAGAAGTTTTCGATGACACGCTCAGCGCTTTTCAACGCAATCCTGAACTGCAGCAAACGCCAGCGCCAAGAAGCGGCGGATCACCGCGGGATGATGACCGCGCAGTGCATGCCGGCGGTGATGCCGGCCATCCTGCCGCCGGCAAGGCCGCCAATCAGCACCCGCTGAACAGCAGAACAGGCAAACGGAACGCATCTTCCATTAGTCCGGTTTCCGGCCGCCAAAAGCAGCCGGCGGGCGAGCATGCCCATGGCGGCCCCCCCTCCGGCGGCCGGGACAAGCCGGTGCCGGCAAACGCCTTTGGTGCGTCGCGGCCAAACGGCAAGCAAAAACGCAGGCGCAGACACAATGGCGAAGCCGAAATCCGCGGCCTGCGCGGCCCGGTGGAACCGGCGCCGGATGTTGTCTACCACCCGGGCCGGGGCAACGCCGCCGGCGGTTCTGCGCAGCGCGGTGAAACCGCCGTGCCCGACCACGGCGCAGAAAACAGACCGCACAGACAGAAAAGGCCGCAACATCCGGGCAGCCGTGCAGATCACAAGCGTGGTGGCAATGAAGCAGGCGGCAGAGGCCGCAAGCAGACCAGAGCAGAACCCGGCCGAAGACATGGGGCCCCAGCCAGTCATGGCCGCCCGGCACGAAACACAAGACCGCTTTATGCAGCGCTCGATCTTGGCACCAACAATTGCCGGCTGCTCATCGCCCTGCCGCAACAAAAGGGCCGGTTCCGGGTGATCGACGGGTTTTCCCGCATCGTTCGGCTGGGGGAGGGAATGGCACAATCCGGCGAACTTTCGCAGGCCGCCATGGACCGTGCGCTTGAGGCATTGAAGGTGTGTGCCGGCAAGTTGATCAGCCACGATATCAGCCGCCACCGCCTGATCGCGACGGAGGCCTGCCGCCAGGCCGGCAATGGCAAGGCGTTTCTTGACAGGGTGTATGAACATACCGGCATGAAGCTGGAAATCATCGACCGCAAGACGGAAGCCTATCTTGCTGCCGAGGGCTGCGGTTCGCTGATCGACCGCAAGGCGGAGGCCGCGGTATTGTTTGACATCGGCGGCGGTTCGTCCGAGCTCGTGCTTGTCAGGCGGGGCCGCAAGAACGCCGCGATATCCGAACAGATCCTGGACTGGACCTCGCTGCAGATCGGTGTGGTGACGCTTGCCGAGCGTTTTGGCGGCAAGATGGTCGACCAGGAACTGTTCGAGCGCATGGTGGAAGAGGTGCGCGTCCACCTTGCCGAATTTGCCGACAATGAGGGTTTTTCCCGGGTGTGGCGCAATGGCCGGGTGCACCTTCTGGGCACGTCTGGAACGGTGACGACGCTTGCAGGCATTCACCTTGACCTGCCGCGCTATGAGCGCCGTCTGGTCGACGGATTGTGGATGCGTTCTGATGATATCGACACGGTACTGCGCCAGTTGATAGCAATGGATTATGACCAGCGCGCCAGCAGTCCGTGCATCGGGCAGGAGAGGGCCGACCTGGTGATGGCCGGTTGTGCCATTTTGGAGGCCATCCGGCGCACCTGGCCCTGCCAGACCCTCAGAGTGGCCGACCGGGGGCTGCGCGAGGGTGCGCTGACGCAATTGATGAGTGCAGACAATGCCTGGCTGCCGCCCAAAAAGGGCCGCTGGGTGAGAAAGAAACAGCGATGAGCAAGGGAGAACCGCCCGGCGGAAAGGGCAGAACCGGCAGGGGAGCTTCTTCCGGTACTCCCGGTGTGCGCGGCCGCAGCGGCCGCCAAAGCGTCAAGAGCCGCAGCCTGACCACGAAGGTGAAGACGGCAAGGGGCCGCAAACTGTCCTCCACCCTCTGGCTGCAGCGCCAGTTGAACGATCCGTATGTGAAGCAGGCCAAGGCAGAAGGCTATGCATCAAGGGCCGCCTACAAGCTGAAGGAAATCGATGACCGCCATGGCCTGCTCGGCCGCGGCAAGCGGGTTATCGATCTGGGGGCAGCCCCCGGCGGATGGACCCAGGTGAGCGTGGAGCGGACCGGTTCCACGGCGGAAAACATTTTGGTGGTGGGGATCGACTATCTGAAGATGATCGAGGTTCCCGGCGCGACCATTCTGCAGAAGGACTTTCTCGATGAGGATGCGCCCGATCTTCTGATGGCGGCCCTGGGTGGCGGACTGCCGGATGTCGTTCTGTCGGACATGGCCGCGCCGACCACCGGGCACCGCAAGACCGACCATCTGCGGACCATGCATCTGGTGGAAGTTGCTCTCGACTTTGCCGTAAAGGTGCTCAAACCGGGCGGGCACTTCCTGTGCAAGACCTTTCAGGGCGGCACCGAGGCTGAACTGCTCAAGGCGATGAAGAAACGCTTCGGCTCGGTGCATCACGTCAAGCCGCCGGCCTCTCGCACCGGCTCGGTCGAATTGTACCTTCTGGCCAAGGATTTCCAAGGATAGTGCCTTGACCCGCCAGCGGGCACCAGCCGTTTACCTCCCGCTAACCACGTTGACTGTTTTGCCGGTCCAAACCCGGTCAAAGCGCTGATTTGTACAGCGCGGCAGGAGGGCATTTACCTTTTTTACCCATGGTCGCCTCAATGGATCGGGGAACAGGAAAAGCGGCAATGCAGAACAAGGACGGCAGGAAAAGGCGTTTTCTTGACCGGGTTGCCGCGCAGGCCAAGGATCACAACCGCATCTTTCTGATTGCGGCTGCATTCTTCCTGATCGCCTCCGGCTTCGTTTCGCTCACCACCGAATGGCTCGTTTCGCCGCAATCGGCCAAGTACTGGATCTCCGCACTGATGGCGAGTGCGGCTGCCTGCATTATTGTCCAGCTGATGAGTGTGGACACCAAGGAGTCCCTGGACAGGCAACGCGAGGAAGCAGCATCCGAACAAGACGACCGGTCAGGCAAGGACAGGAACGAGCCTGGCCGCCGGGAAGATGGCAAGGTCCTGACCCTTTCCTTTACCGACAAGACAACCGGTCTTGGCAACAAGATGCGGTTTTTGGAGAAATTCAAGACGGTTTCCCAGGCAGCCAATCTGAAGAACGGAAACGAACAACCGGCGAGCTTTGCTGTCGGGGTTCTCAATCTGGACGGCATGAAGCCGATCAACGACCTTTACGGCCTTGCCGGCGGCGATCTGCTGCTGACCCAATGCGCCAACCGCCTTCGCGCGGCAATTGAGGATAACGGCTACGTTTTCCGCTATGAGGGCGACGAGTTCTCCTTCATCCTTCCAGATGCCACCAGCCGCGAGGAAGTTAAGCAGATGGGGCGGTTGCTGCAGGAGGTGCTGGCTGCGCCCTTCGACATCAACGGCTCTTCGGTACGGTTGTCGGCATCATTCGGCTTTGCCCTTTATCCCGAAGCGGGCACCACGATCGAAAAGATGACGGCCGCACTCGAAACGGCGCTGTATCATTCCAAGCGCCGCGGCAGGGGCCGCCTGACGATCCATTCTTCGGAAATCGAGCAGACCGTTCGCGAAAACGCCATTCTGGAGCAGGCGCTCAGACGCGCCATTTCCGACGACAACATCTCGCCGCACTATCAGCCGATTGTTTCCCTGCAGGAAGGCAATCTGCTGGGATTTGAGGCACTTGCCCGCTGGATTGATCCTGAGCTGGGCTTTGTCTCTCCGGCGAAATTCGTGCCGCTGGCCGAAGAACGCGGCATCATCGCGCAATTGACGGAACTGCTGCTTTTCAAGGCTGCGAAAACCGCCTCCGAATGGCCGGAGGACCTGTTTTTGTCCTTTAACCTGTCCAGCACCCAATTGGTTGACCCCAATACGGCCAACGAAATCCTCAACGTCATCGAGCAGGCCGGATTGCCGCCGCACCGCCTGGAAATCGAGGTGACGGAAACCGCGATGATGAGCGATCCGGAAACCGCCGAACAGATCATCGCGGAACTGCACGATGCCGGGGTGCGCGTTTCGATGGATGATTTCGGTACCGGTCAGTCGAGCCTTGGAAGGCTGCGCGACCTGAAGCTCGACAAGGTGAAAATCGACCGGGCATTTGTAATGGCGCTTGCCAACGACAGGCCATCCCAGCACATTGTCCGTGCCATTCTGGAAATGTGCGCCGGACTGGACCTTACCGTGGTTGCCGAGGGGATCGAGGAAATCGATCAGGCCGAAAACCTGAAGCGTTACGGCTGTCACGCCGGCCAGGGTTATCTGTTCGGCAAGCCCCAGGATGCCCTGCGCACCATGAGCTATATTCGCGAATTCCGGCGCATTTCAAAATCGGACCGCGAAGCAAAAATCGCCTGAGCCATCACCTGCCGTAGTTGTGGAGACCTTGCCGGGACGCTTGAAAGCGGGCGGCGGGAAAGGCATGGAATACCGGCAACCATTCTGCCGGTGCCATGGCCAAACTCTATTTTTCCTACTCGGCGATGAATGCCGGGAAATCCACCGTCCTGCTGCAGGCCTCCCACAATTACCGGGAGCGCGGCATGCATACGCTGCTGCTCACCTCCGCGTTCGACGACCGGCAGGGGCAGGGGCGGATCGTCTCGCGCATCGGCCTCGACATGGCCGCCGAGCTGTTTGACCCCGATACCGATCTGCACGCCTTTGTTGCAAAGGAGCACGCTTGCAGAAAGCTTGATTGCGTGTTTGTCGATGAGGCGCAGTTTCTTACCGAAGACCAGGTCTGGCAACTGGCACGGGTGGGCGATGAGATGGGCATCCCGGTCATGTGTTACGGGCTGCGGACGGATTTTCAGGGAAAGCTGTTTCCCGGCTCTGCCATTTTGCTGGCGATTGCCGATCAGCTTCGCGAAATCCGCACGATCTGCTGGTGCGGTTCGAAGGCAATCATGGTTGTGCGCCTCGATGGAAAGGGGAAGATCATCGAGGACGGCGAACAGATTGTCATCGGCGGTGAAGACAAGTACGTTTCGCTGTGCAGGAAGCACTGGTCGAAAAAGCAGCTTGGCCCTGCCGGATCAAAATAGCCGGATGAGAACAGATGGGTAAAGACGACGGTCACGATCACCATGATCATGAGCATTCCCATCTGGAGGGAATGGAACTGAAGGTTCGCACGCTGGAGTCACTGCTGGTGGAAAAGGGCTATGTCGACCCCGGCGCGCTGGACGAGATTGTCGAAACCTATGAGACCCGCGTCGGCCCGCGCAACGGGGCGAAGGTCGTTGCCAGGGCCTGGAGCGATGCGGCCTATCTTGAGCGCCTGCGCGAGGATGCAACGGCGGCCATTGCCGAACTCGGCTTTTCCGGCCGCCAGGGCGAGCACATGCGCATCGTCGAGAATACGGCTGAAGTCCACAACATGGTCGTGTGCACCTTGTGCTCCTGTTATCCGTGGCCGGTGCTGGGCCTGCCGCCGGTCTGGTACAAATCGGCGCCCTATCGCTCGCGGGCGGTAAGCGAACCTGAAACCGTGCTGGCGGAGTTCGGCGTCAAACTGCCGGAAGGCAAGACCATCCGCGTGTGGGATTCGACCGCCGAAATGCGCTATCTCGTCATCCCCGAGCGCCCGCCACAAACCCAGGGCTGGGATGAAGAGCAACTCGCCGCACTGGTCACCCGTGACAGCATGATCGGCACGGGACTGGCGCTTTCGCCGGGCGCAGCTTCAGGACAAGCCACATGAACGGCCCGCACGACATGGGCGGCATGCAATGTTACGGTCCCGTCGAGCCGGAAATTGATGAGCCGGTGTTTCATGGCGAATGGGAAAAGCGGGCATTGGCCATTACCGTTGCCATGGGGGCAGCGGGCATGTGGAACCTCGATCAGTCGCGCTTTGCCCGTGAAAACCTGCCGCCGGTTGCCTATCTTTCTTCCTCCTACTATCAGATCTGGCTGGCCGGGCTCGAAAGCCTGATGAAAGCACGCGGCATGGTGAATGGCGCAGAGCTTGAGAGCGGAAAACTGGAAATTTCTGCAGTGCAAACGAAGCGCCCGGCGCCGGACCGGGCCGCCATGGGTGTGGCGCTTGCTGCCGGCGGCCCCGTAAGCCGGGAGACTTCCACACAGCCGGCATTTGCGCCGGGCGAACCCATTGTTGCCCGCAACCACCATCCGCAGGGCCACACCCGCCTGCCGCGCTATGTGCGGGGCAGGCCCGGCATCATCGCCGCCGTGCAGGGTTTTCATGTCTTTCCCGATGCAAATGCAGATGGGCAGGGGGAAGACCCCCACTGGCTTTATTCGGTAGCATTTCGCGCCCGAGACCTGTTTGGCGCCGGCAGCCATGAAGTGTTTGTCGATTGCTGGGAGCCGTATCTTGAAAGGGCGGTGGAATGAGCGCTCAGGATGCACTTGCTGCCGTTCCGGGCATACCGCGCGATTGCGGTGAGCCGGTCTTTGCCGAACCCTGGGAGGCGCGGGCCTTTGCCCTCGCCGTGCATCTTAATGAGCGCGGCGTGTTCACATGGGACGAATGGGCAGAAGCCTTCGGCGCCAATCTGAAGGCAAATACCAGGGCGGGCGAGCCAAACTCCTATTACGAGGTCTGGTGGCACACGCTGGAGGAGATCGGCGAGCAACATGCCCTTGCCAGCGTGCAGGAACGTGCCCGCCGTTCAGCACAATGGCAGGCTGCCGCGGCAAGAACGCCCCATGGCGAGCCGATAGAGCTTGATCGCGCGTAATGCCGGGCCGTTCTGGCGCCATGAGCTGAATGTGGTTTGTTGCCACGCCATGGCATCATCTTTCAACACCCCCAATTATGGGGAGTTGTATCCGCCGCCTGGGCTTGATCTCATGCACCCATGATTCGCGTTTTGCGTGTGGGGCTATGGGCCGGTTGCGTGTCGAAGAGATGACGCGCGAACTGGTGGCGGGCGAATTAAAGTGTGGGAGTTATAAAGCGTGACAGCGAACAAGACCGGCGAAGAGACCCGTCGGCACCGTCCATGGTGGAAGAAGAAGCGCTGGTGGGTCGTGGGGTTGTTGGTGCTTTGGATTACGGGAGCATATTCCGTTCCGAGGTTTCCGTATTTGGGGCACGTATTTTACACTTATCCAATTGATGAGGAGATACTGATCCGCGGAAAACCGCTGTCAAGCTGGCAGGATAAACACGGCCGCCCCAACAACAACGCCATACGTTATTACAAGGCATCGGCCATCGCCTTTCCCGACTTTAACGCCTGCATTGACGATCAGGGTGCCATGTACTGGCGCAGGCTTCGGTTCCTTGAGGATCTTGAAGTCTGCGCCTTCTGGGCGGCAAGGCAATTTGGTGATGCCGACAAGCTGCTTGGATGGCTGAAGCCGGGAGATTCCAATCAGAGGCTGAATATTCTCAAAGTGGATTCAATACTGATGCGCAGTTACGGCGTCCATGGTGATGGAAATAGAATAAACGTTAGCTACCTTATCCCCCAATGACGGCGCGTATCAGCCGGTTTGCCGGCTATGCTGAACGCCTGTTGCGCCCTCCGAACGCACTGGTGGGTTCTTTCAGTGTTTCGCTGGTTCTGGACGGCGGCGGCAATCCGCTGGATGTCAATAGCGGTTATAATTTGAAATAGGGAGAAATGAATATGGCAGGCCTGTATCTTGCATCAAATCTCGTGGCGGCCGGCTATGGTCACCTGCAAATTGTCTATGAAACCGCAGGTGGCGAATTGGTGGCGGGCGAATTTGAGTGTGGGAGTTTCAGGGCGTGACAGCGAACAAGACCGGCGAAGAGACCCGTCGGCACCGGCCATGGTGGAAGAAGAAGCGCTGGTGGGTCGTAGCGGGCTATTTGGCATACCTTCTCGTTCCGTATTCATTCTATGGACCAGCGGCATCATGTATTACCTCGCAAAATGCAAGATGGTTCCAGCAGGCAGTGATGTCATACGCAAAAACTGAGAATTATTTCGCGGATAAAGTTCTGAACTATGTTCAGAACAGTGGATATCGTATTCGAAATATTGATATTAAAGATAAGAACTATACGGTCGTATTTGATAGACCAAGAAATGATATGTCCTGCTTCCCAATTGGCTTCTCGATTATAGATAGAAAAATTATCCGCCTGGATATTAGCAAGGAAGCGGGACGATCTGATAGAATTGAAAGGGCTTGGTAATGAGTGAGATACGATTTTTATCAGATTTCATGACTCGCAAATTCATTCTCTGGAAATTAACGCCGCGCGCAAACATTTCCTTCCTTGTTTTCTGCGCCATTTCCTTCGTGGCGATTCTACCGATTACAGCCATGACTGAACTTCACGCGGAAGAAGCCAGCATGAAGGACGGTATCCCCTGGCAGGAAATCAAAACGCTGCAACAACTCGAAAGTCACCTCGAACAGCAGGCGATATTGCTGGGTAGCAAAGAGCAAATCCGGGACTATCTGGAAAACTCCGGTTTTAAAGTTGGGGTGATTCCAGTTGGCTCTTTGGTGATGCGTCTTAATGGATTCAATGAACCCGGAGTTTCGGTTCAAGGCACGCGCGACCCGAGCGAGATCGATGGTCCGCTTGGTCGTTGGTGGCGGCGAACATTCGCATACGGATTGTTTGTATCCGTAACGATATCAAAATCTGGAAATCTGGTTAGCACACAGGCTCTGTACAACTACGAGTAAGAGGAATTGAGGATGGCAATCCAAATTGCAGCAAATTACATCAACTTAACGCCGGGTTGGGGGCATCTTCAGATTGTGCGCGTTGATGGTACATCAAAGCTTGAAATTGAAGCGCAGGCGCCGGATTTGGTTCTTCTTGGTGATTTTGATTTCCCACCGATACGCGATCACACAACGAATACACCAAACTATTCCGACACAAATACAAATTACTATGCGGCAGAAGCGGTGACATTACCAGATGGTATGTCAGAGGATGCTGTTTGGAGTATTCTGGCTCAGGTGCATAATCAGTTCCTGACTGGCGGATTTGAGATCGATTATAACTTCAACCAGAACAGCAACGCCTACGTAACAACGCTTCTGTCAATTGTCGGGATCGATATGGCGACATACCTCCTAGGAGTAACAGCGCCTGAAATCGACAGCTTCCCTAGTGTGGAACGCAATATACTGACTGACCGTGTCGGTGGCGGGAATCTCATTTCGCTCAACATCACGGGATCGGATGGAAATGACACGATACGATTGGGCATCGGTAACGACACCCTGATTGGCAATGGTGGTGGCGACAGGCTGCATGGCGGCGGCGGTACCGACACCTTGTATGGCGATGCGCAGGGCGGCGAGACGGAAAGCGATGGCGATGATGTGCTTCGTGGTGAAGGCGGCGACGATATCCTGATCGGCAATGGTGGCGACGACAAGCTCTATGGCGGCGCCAACAACGACACGCTGTCCGGCGGTTCCGGCTGGGATGTTCTGCGCGGCGGCGGCGGCAACGACCATTTGCATGGCGGTTCGGGGGTAGACCGGCTTTACGGCGGCAATGGCAATGACCAGCTGATCGGCGGCACGGGACCGGATGGCCCCGGCAGTTTCGATGCCCTCTATGGTGGCCTTGGCAATGACATCATTGTCACGGGTGAACTTGCGGGTGTCGATCCGCTCACCTTCGATCTCTCTGAAGCCGAACCGGAAGCAATCCTGGCGTCGCTTCAGGACGGCACTTCCGCCGGCGCTCCACTGGGTTACGAGCCGGACAACGCTTTTGGCGGCGACGGCGACGATGACTTCTACAGCGGTGGCTGGGGCGATTTTCTGGTCGGGGGAGCTGGAGATGACGACTTTTATTTCCAGAACCAGATCGGTTTCGGTGCAAGCTATGTTATTGGCGGTAGCGGCGCTGACAACTACTACTTCCAGTCGGAGACTTTTGATCCCGGCGAGGGCGGGGGATCGTCGTTCACCGACATCATCGGCATTTTTGACATTGCCGGCCTGACCGACTGGGCGGCGGACTTCATCGATATTGGCTTGTTGCGCGATGCGGTTTCCCTGGCGGTTTTCGAAACCGGTCTCGATATCACGCTGGACTATGCGCTTTTCAACATCGGTGGTGACAGTCTCTATCTTGACGGATCGCAACAGCCATTCTTCGGAAACCAGTTCGTGCCGGTCATCGACTTCACGAACCCGGTCTACAATATCCAGATCAACATCGATGATATTGCCGACGCCCCCGAGGAGCCGCTCCCGCCACCGCCCGTTGAAGAGACCGGCGGCGAAGGCGATGACGATATCCGCGGTGACGGAGGCGACGACCTTTTGAATGGTGGTGCTGGCAACGACACGCTGCGGGGCAGGGCAGGCAACGATGCTCTTGATGGCGGCATGGGCAACGACCGGCTGAACGGTGGTGCCGGTGGCGACGTTCTTAATGGCGGGGAAGGTAACGGCGATACGGCGGCCTATGGAAATTCCAACGCAGGCGTGGCGGTTTCGCTGGCCGGCGAAACCGCGTCGGGCGGGGATGCCGAAGGCGACACGCTGACGGGGATCGAGAATCTGGCAGGATCGTCATATGAGGATTTTCTGGAAGGAGATGCCGCAGACAACCGGCTGGCGGGTCGTGACGGTGATGACCAGTTGATTGGCGGTGCGGGCGATGATCGGCTGATCGGTGGCGCAGGCGCCGATGGTTTGAACGGCGGCAGTGGTGTTGATACTGCGGTTTACCTCGCATCAGAAGCAGGGATCAGTGTTTTTCTTGCCGATGGTATGGGCAGCGGCGGGGACGCAGAAGGCGACAGTCTTGAGGAAGTCGAAAACCTTGTGGGTTCCCGGTTTGATGACGTCCTTTCCGGCGATGCAGGTGACAATCGGCTGGCAGGCCGCGAGGGTGACGATGTGATATTGGGCGGGGAAGGAAATGATCGTCTGCTGGGGGAACTTGGCAACGATATACTCACCGGTGGTGCGGGACGGGATGTCTTCATCTTCAACGAGTCATTCGGCAGCGACACGATCACCGATTTCGAGGCCGGAACGGGACCCGGCGACAAAATTCGTCTGAACGGCGATCATGGCGTGACCGACTTTGCAGATCTGCTTTCGGCCAGTGCCGATCAATTCGACGATGAGGGCGAATTGGTGGGCACCCTGGTCTCCCTGGGCACCGGCTCGATTTTCCTCGAAGGGATCGAACAAAGCGCGCTGCACGAAAGCGATTTTGTGATCTAGGGTCCTGACCCTGGCTAGCTGAAGCCGATTTTCCCGACTCTGCATTTCCCTATTTCCCTGCTTCAAATGGCGGGCGGCGATGTCTATATTGACTGCCGACAGCTTATCTTGTGCGGCATGAGCCCCTTGCGCCGCCTATTGCGGGAGATTCCATACATGGCCAATTTGCAGAAGTTTGACGCCGAGATCGAGAAGACGCGCCAGACGGTCGAGGAAATGAAGACCAAGCTCGAGCAGTCGGGGATTGTGCTCGAAAAACTGGCCAAGGCGGAAACCATTGGCGAGGTTGATTTCGACATCGAAAACGCCCGCATCGAGGACGTGCTGCGCCAGCAGGGGGTGATGGAAGGCAACATTGCCGACCTGATCATCGGCCTTGAGGATGCAACGAACGTCTTCGGCGCCGAGTTCGAGAGCATGAAAAGCTATACCGGCTGGGAAAAGTTCATCGGCATCTTTTCCAAGCAGCGCATGCAGCGCATGCGCTCGGAGCGTGTGCGCAACATGTCGCTTGCCGGCAATCTTTCCGAACTGCTGTCGAAATCCGACAAGATCATCGGCATATTGAAGGGACAGAAGGCAGCGCTTGAAAGCCGCTACAAGTCCTCCGAAACCTCGCTCAAACAGGTGCTGGAACGGCGCAAGTCCACCATGGAAGTGCTGGAGGGGACGCAGGCCCGTATCGAGGAGCTCAACCCGTTGCTGCTCGATCTGGAAAACCGGATTTCCGCCACCACCAACCAGAAGGAGCGCACCAAGCTGGAAGCCCAGCGCTCCGACATGGCAACCGAATACAACCAGGCCCAGGCCAAGGAGCAGGAGCTGCTGGCCGAAAGCCAGACGCTGGAGCGCTATACCTCGATGTTCCAGACCTTCGTTGATTCCCTCAACAACCAGATCGCTGCCCAGCAGACGCTGATCAACAAGCTGGAAATCGATACCGAGCAGCGGGTCGTGCTCTACAAGGCGCTGGAAGACTCCCTGAAAACTGCCGCCCAGCAGGATGTCGCCCACAAGATCAACACCCTGGGCAACAAGGTCGACACGGCGGCAGAAGAAACCATGGCCGGCATTGGCGCCGCCGCGCAGTCCCATATCGGCGATCTGCTGGAAATGCATGAAAAGAACATGCTTTCCACCAAGGATATCCAGCGCCGCAAGAAACTTGCCGACGAGGCGTTTGGCCGGCGTTTCGAAGAGGTGATGCGAAAGCACAATTCCGCCGACTACCTGCGGACATGATGGTGTCAGGGCAGGGGTAGCGGCATATGGCTGCCAGGCAAAAGCGGGCCAAAAGCCCTTCGAAATCCGCCGGCCGGCCTGCCAGCCGAACTGCCGGCGGGGATGCGAACCGGTCCGGCAAAGCTGCCGCAGAGCCGGTCGGAAAATACTTCAATGCCGTTCGCGCAGCGCTGGACGGGCTCGACACTTATCTTCAGGAAGAGGATTCGCCGCTCTACCAGCATGATCTGGTTGGGGCGGTGATTGCCTCCTATCTGGCGCGGCTGCGCGGCTCCTTTGCAAGCTGGGAAAACCGGCTGGCCTTTGCCGATAAGTTCCGCATATCCCGGTCAGAGTCCGGTTTTCCCGCTTTTCAGAATGTGCTGGAACTGGAAAACGACCGGCGGGAAGCAGAAAAGCGGCTTGCCGAAATCCAGGACGAGGAGACCCTGCGCCAGGAGATGGTCGACTACATCCTGAAGAAGAAGGCGATGCCCAAACCGCTGATCCGCGCCATGGCGGAGCGGCGCTATCTGCAAAGCGTTCAGGAAGGCCAGCACTTTTCTCCCCTGGTTCTGCCCAAGACCATCCGCGTCTCGGTAAACCCGAAGACGAACTGGCCCTATTACATCGTCCATTGGGGTTATTATGACGGCATGGCCAACCTGCCGCTCGTTTACATGGTGGCGCTGGAGGATTCCAGCGAGGACATGATCAAGACGCTGGTCGCCGAGGGCGGCAAGCTCAACAAGGATGTGGACATTCCGCTGCCGGTGGGCGGCTTGCTCAATCCGGCACTTGCCAACCGGTTCGACGAATTCTGTGAAAAGAACTCATCCTACTCCCTGACGCTGTCGACCATCGCCTCCAGTCTCGACAAGGACTTCGATTTTCTCCACCCCAAACAGCTGCGCCGGTTCGTGCTGGGGCCGTTCTATCACGCCGACATCACCAGCCACGGGGAAAAGGTCGAGAAGATCCTGCAGAAGGTGAAACGGGCCGAAAACCAGTGGTTGCTGACCTGGACCATCCAGGAAATCTTCTCGGTCAATGAAAAGCCTGCCAAATGGGGGCTGTGGGGCGGCGAGCCGGCACGCGAATCCTTCCACATCGATACCGACAATCTCGATGCGGCGCGCATGGGCGTCTCTGCCTTCGAGCGCCATGCCCTGGTGCCCCATGAAGCCTATCAGGCGGTATTTGCCTCCGGCCAGCGCAAGGCGCTGTTCGAGGACTACAAGACCCACGTCATTTCCGGCGGGCAGGTGCTGAGGAATTTCTAGAGGAGCGAATGGATGGATGCTGCGCTGACGACACTGCGCGAAGAGGACATCGCCAAACATCTTGCAACGGCGCAATCGCTGGTCACCAGGACATCGGTGATCGAGGCAGCCAAGTCGAAGTCCAAGACCGAGATTGCCGGCACCAGGCGCCGTTTCGTGCAGACGGTTTCAACCTCCGGTGCCAAGTCCTCCCGCAGCGTTGAGCTGGCCTCCACGCTGACGCAGATCACGCCGGACGATTCCATGCTGTCGGTGGCTCAGCACGGCGTCCTTTACAAGGCGCGCCGGGCGATTGCCGTGGCGCTGGCGGTTGCCGATCTTTATGCAAGGCGGACAGGCATGGATGCGCTGCGCGACAAGAACGCATCGGCCACCCTGCAGGGAGAGGAGGCAGAGCGGTTCCGCGCCATGCTGGAAGCATCGGCTTATGTGGCGGCGTTCACGGCGGCAGCCTACGTCAAGCAGATGGTGGAGGCTTCCGGCGAGCCGGTCAGCGATGTCACCCCGCCCAGTTTCGATTTTTCAACGCCCCAGGATGCGCTCAAGGGGTTTGTTGCCTGTCTTGAGGATGCCGCCGCATCGTCGGCCGATGACATGGTGCTGCTGACGCGCACAAGAGAGGCGGCAGAAGCCTGTATCGAGGACCTTCTGTCACGCAAGGCGCGGTTCAGCGGGCTGGCAGCCTTCGAAAACACCCATCTGAAGCTCGACAGCGACGGGTTTGAACTCAACGGTTTTGACGATGTGCCCGGCGCAAAGGTCAAGCCCCTGGTGATGACCTTCAAGAAGCCGAACGAGATCATCGGCAACCACATCGCCAAATACCAGGCGATGAAGCTCGCCAAGATGCTGATGGCCTATGATTTCGACCGGCAGTTGAACCCGTTTGTCGAGCTGGGCGGCTTTGTCTTCACCTTTATCGGCGACGGGGCGCCGGGCACCGGCAAGACGATTCTGATCCAGATGATCGCCGGCCTCATCAACGATTACTGCCAGATCGCCGGCTATCCCTTCCACTACGAGAATTTCGGCGTCGACCAGATTTCCTCCTATCAGGGCAAATCCGGCCAGAACTGCAAGCAGTTCATCAACAATTGTCTCAATCCGCGGGCCATCGGGTTCGGCACCGTCGATGATATCGACCAGGTGGCGGCCAAGCGCTCCGATGATCGTGCTTCGGCCGGCCAGCAGGAGGTAACGGCGGTGCTGATGGAGAGTTTTGCCGGCGCGACCACCGTGGTGCGCGGCAATTGCTCTTTCGGCATGTTCTCCAACTATCCGGAAAATGTCGACGATGCCCTGCGCCAGCGGGCGGGTGCGCGCTGGCTGGTGGACGGGCCGATCACACGGGATGACTATATCGACATTTTCGTGCTGCTGGCCGGCAAGAACCACAACATTCCCCTGGGCGATCATGACCTGTATGAGGCGCAGGTCATCGAAAAGGCGGTATCGGTTGCCTATGACGAACACACCAAGCCACAGGAAGAGGGACTGCTGGCGATCTATGAGCGCTTCAAGAAGGACCATGGCAAGCTGAAGACCATGGCCGATGTGGGCACCTATCTTCACATGATCAAGAAGGCCGAGCCGCGCTTTACCGGCCGGGCGATCAAGAACATCACCGACGCGATCAAGATGCGGGCGATGGATGTCGATCTGCCGGATGAATGGTTCGAAAAAGCGGAAACCTTCATGCACAAGCCCTATGATGAAAAGACCGCGATGATCGAGGAACTGCGCGGGCCGTTCACCCTCGACATGGTGATGCAGGAAATCAACCGCTATGCGGATTCAGAATTCCGCTACACCGACAAGGCCGACAATGCGGCGGTGCAGGAAATCATCCGCCGCGAGCGCCAGCGCGAAAAAGCAGTCGACAAAATCAAGCAGATGAAAAAGGACGGCCACTGGGGGGCTTGATGCCCAATCAATATATAATTACATTGTAATTACGAAAGGGCTGTAGACATGAAGGTCGACATCATCAAGATCGGAAACTCGAAGGGCATCCGCATCCCGAAGGCGCTGATCGACACGCTTGGGCTGGAAGAGGCTGTGGAGATTGAAATTGTGGAAGGTAAAATTGTGCTTTCGCCACTGACGAAGGTGCGGGAAAACTGGGAGGAGGCGTTCAGAGCCGACCCTCCGGCAAAGGATGAAGGCCTGCTGATGGGCGAGGCTCCAAACGAATTTGACCACTCGGAGTGGCAGTGGTGACGCCATCACGGCAGTTCAATCGTTACGATGTCTGGCTCTTCAATCCTGAACCTGCCCGGGGATCGGAAATTCGCAAGGTTCGGCCTTGTGTCGTCGTATCACCGCTTGTCATGAACGACATATTGAACACCGTAATCGTTGCGCCGATGACAAGCACCCGCAAAAAGTGGCCGAGCCGGGTTCCCGTAAGGTTTGAAAAAAGGGACGGGGACGTTGCCCTGGATCAGGTAAGGGCTGTGGACAAAACGAGACTGGAAAGACGCCTTGGAAAGATCGCTGTTGCGGATGCCCGCTTGATCGCCCGAAGGCTGGTTGAGATTTTTCAATATGAGTAAACAGCCGTGAAGCGCCTGTATGACCACAAGTGAACGCGCTGTAGAAAAATCCTTTTTTGGTTGTGAACTGGGAGCAAGTCCGTCGCACTTTAATGACAGGCCACATTAGAACATAAACAAAGAACAAGACGGGGATTGAAATCTAACCCCCAATCTCTTTCGCCGCTGCCTGGGCCAGAAACCCTGACCGGGTCATCTTGCGCTGCTGCGCCGCATCGTCGATTGCTTCCAGCAACCCCTTGTCGAGGGTGATGTTGATGCGGGCCGATTTACCGATGTTTTTCAACAGCGGAACGGAGATCAGATAGGCGCCTGTTTTCAGGTCACTGGCGATGTCCGGCAGGCCGCGGATTGCCTCAATGGACGAGGGGGAGGGCATCCTGGCTAGGTCTTCGGCAAAAAACTCCAGCGCCTCCATGGCATTGGGAAGAATATCGGCTTCGCTGTCTGCTGCGGAAAAACAGCCCGGAAGGTCCGGGAAGCTGACGCCCCAGGCGCTGTTCTCATCCTTGTGCACGATTGCGATATAGTGGGTCATGGTGTTTTCGCTTTCATTACCAGCCCGCCATCCTTGCAATGTTTCTTGCCGTTCCAAGCGGCAGGTCTTTCTTTGGGTGCGGAACGACGACGGTATGGTTGCCTTTCTTGAACTTGTGATGGGAGCCTCTTATACCAACAAGCTCGAAGCCCTCTTTTTTCAGACGTCTGATAATGGTGCGGCTGTTGGTTTCGGTAGAGGGCGATTTTGATATCATGTGTATTTATATACTCACCATTCTTTTCTTTCAAGGCACCTGACACATGAAGCGCCTGTATGACCACAAGCTGATTTTCGGTGGGCTTTTGACGATCGACGAGCCGCATCTCGTCGAGCGCTACAACAAGGCGCTGAAGGGGTTCGGGCTCAAGCCCGTCAAGCTCAAGCGGTTTCAGATCGACATGACCGGATATTCGCCGGAAGTCGCCGATGCGCTTAACGACCTGGAATATCTTGATCCAAACGGGGTCAACCGCCGTTTCATCATTCTTTCGCCCGAACAGTCCGAACTGCCGGTGGTGCACACCCAGTTCTCCAACACCGAAGAACTGATGCTGGAGTTCTTTGACAAGAACCGGCGGGAAATCTTCGCCCTGACCATCAAGGATGTCCTCTATGGCGAGATCGAGGACAATGTGCATGCGGTTGACAATCTGGAAGACCTGCTGCGCATCGAACAGGTGGAATTCAAGCTGTCGACCTCTGCTGATCTTCTCGGCAAGGCGCATGAACTTCAGGTGATGATCGACAAGCTGATGAAGGATCCCGATGCCTGGCAGGATGAGGCGATGCTGGCGGAAATGGTGGAGATCGCAAAGGTTACCGGCGACATCCGGACGAACGAACTGCTGCCCAAGGAGGTGGTGTTCCGCCACAATGCCTTCTGGACATCCCATTTTGGCGGGGTTTACGTCTTCAACGACGACCGGCAGGTGACGGTGATCGCCGATCCAAACACCCGCGGTTTCCGCAAGTCGCGCCCCTGGGAAGTCTCTTATATCGACATCAACAACCATGCCCAGGTATTCCGCTTTCTGCTCGAAACGCGGCGCATCGAACCGCCGCGCGGTTCCTGGGTGGAAAAGTCCGGCCTGCTGAAGCAGCGCGCCCGCATGCTGGTGATCGGCATGATGGTCGAGCGCGATCCCGCTGTGGAACTGGATGAATTGTCCAACCGCATGCTTGATGGCTGGGTGCACAAGCACGCCAAGGCAATCGAACGCGATGGCGCCCTGCCGCTGCTGGAATTCGTCCTCAAGCGCTCACGCGACTGGTCGGCCGTGGACCTGCACGAAGTGCGGCCCGAACACCGGTTCCTGATTTCGCGCGCCAACCCCAAACATGCCGACTGGTGGCTTACCAACCGGCTGATTTCGGAGTATCTGCGTTTTGACTTTCTCACCCTGTTCGTTTTCAACAAACAGGGTTTCTACCGTGCCTATCAGGACTGGCCGGAGGAGTACCGGGAATATGTTGTGAAGACGATCCGCAATACCTATTTCAAGGACAAACGCGCGCTGCGTGCCCGCTTCTACGGATAAGGACAGGAATTCATGCTGGACCCGGTGGTCGACTTTTTCACCCGCGTTTTCTACTGGATCGGCCGGGGAATCGGCAAGGGTATCGCCATCCTCATCTGGCCCTTCGTTGCCTTCCGCAATTGGCTGCGCGGGCGCGGATGGTTTGTAAAGATACCGGTGTTTTTGCTGCTTCTGCTGCTGGTGTTCGGCTATGCCTATATGTTCTATATCACCCAGTTCTGGGGCAATACCGACCCTGAATACGCCAGCAAATACGACTTTCAGAACACCTATCAGGCCGCCGGCGCGCCGCTTGAAGACGGAAAGTGCCAGCCTTCCGCCATGGTGCAGGTAACAGCCGACCTCCTTGCCCGCAATGTGGTGGAGGACAGCTGGGTGCCGTCCAATCCGCTGCACAAGATGGGCTTGTTCTTCATCTGGGACTGGAAGGATACGCCGTTTTTCGACAACAAGGCCGCCTTTCAGCTTGGAACCAACCAGGCCATCCGGCGCACGGCCATCGAGCTGGTCGACCGGCTGGGCAGGGTTCGCGGCACATCGTCGATCAACAAGAGCCTGCAGGATGCCCGTGAAGCGGCCAATTACCGCGAAAACGCATGGGTGGTCACCCTGTCTCCGCCATTCCTTCAACCCTCAACGCCGGCGCGGCTGCGTGACGCCCGCCGAAGCTTCCTGGAATTCAACCAGGAGCTTGCCAACTGCCAGGCGGATTTCGACACCCGTGCCGACAACCTGCTGCAGTTTATCGACCGCATGACCGCCGACATCGGCTCTACATCGGAAATCCTGCAGCGGCGCATGCAGGAAGCCAATTTCTTCGGGCTGGACCGCCGCGCCGATGACCGGTTCTGGTTCACCTATGGCCAGCTCTATGCCTATCACGGCATTCTTACCGCGGCCCAAAGCGACTTCCGCGATGTGGTGCGCCAGCGCAACCTCTATTCGCTTTGGCAGCGCGTTGACAATCAGTTGACAGATGCCCTGACCATGCGCCCGCCCATTGTGATGAACGGCAGCGCTTCCAGCCTCGTCAAATCCCATCTGGAATCGATCGGTTTCGACCTGCTCAGGGTTCGTGCCAATCTTGTCGAAATCCGCGACGTTCTCGACAAATAACCTGCATCTGCAGACGGGCGTCGAAAGCCGTTCTGGCTGGAGATGATTCGCCTTCCGGTTGTATTGTCGGTCGCTGTTGAGGACTGGCCCGTGCACATGGGCCTTGGCCTGAAACCTGCTAAACAATCAACTATTTGATATTATTATAGTATTTCAAATCACACAGCATCCGGTGCGTTTAGCATTTTGTTTACAAATACAATCTAAAGTTATATAAGAACAAAAACACGCGCATAAAGAGTGCAAGACACCGCAGCGCGTAACGAGACACGGCGTGCCGGACCCCCTGCTAACATCCCGGCACACGTGTACCTGGCTGCTGCCTCCTGCAGGGGCCGGGTCCCTGAATGGAAGGCCCGAACCAATCCGCCCGGTTCGGGTCTTCCTGTCGTCTTTCTTCAGCAAGAAGACCGTGGCCCCAGAGCAGCAAGGCGGCGGTTGCACGCCGCGCCGTTTCGGTCTACATCACGCGCATGAACATCGTGATGGCACATGACTGGTGGTGGCAGGTTCGCTGAGGCGGCCGGGCCATTGCTGCGCATGCATCATGGAATTAAAGCCGCCGGGGAACCGCCAGGGCGGCTTTTTGTTTGCCTGTGGCCGGCCCATCGTAAAACGGCAAGACGGGATTAAAACAGATGGTTTCGCGTCCAATCGACTATGTGACAAAGGGTGGGGTGCGCGTTTCGCGCGCCAGCGTTGAGGCCGATTATGCGACGGCCATTGAGGACATGCTGGAGCGCGTCAACCGGCGGCGCGGTGCGGTGCTTTCCTCCAACTATGAATATCCCGGGCGCTATACCCGCTGGGATACGGCGATTGTCGACCCCCCCTTGGGGATTGAGGCAGACGGCCGCAAGGTCCGCATCCTTGCCTATAACGGTCGCGGCAAAGTGCTGTTGCCGAAGATCGGAAAAGTGCTGGATGGCCACGACCATGTTGCCTCCCTGACGCAGAACGAGGAAGCCATCGAACTGGCCGTAAGGGATGGGGGAAAAATCGAGTCCGAGGAAATGCGCTCGCGGGCACCGACGGTGTTTTCCGTTGTGCGGGCGATCACCGATCTGTTCTACAGTGAGGAGGACCCCAGCCTCGGCCTGTTCGGGGCGTTCGGCTACGATCTGGCGTTCCAGTTCGAGGAGATCGAACAGCGCCTTGAGCGCCCCGGCGACAATCGCGACTTGGTTCTGTTTTTGCCCGATGAAATCCTGGTGGTGGACCATCACCAGGCGACCGCCTGGCATGACCGCTACGAATTCGAGGTCGATGGCAACTCGACGCAGGGCCTTGCCCGCAACACGCCCGATGCGGCATTCAAAGCCAGCGCCAAACAGCCGCCGCGCGGCGATCATGAGCCCGGCGAATATGCGCGGGGCGTCAAAAAGGCCAAGGAAAAATTCAAGCGCGGCGACCTGTTCGAGGTGGTGCCCGGCCAGACCTTTTATGAAAAATGCGACAACGAACCCTCCGCCATTTCGCGCAAGCTCAAGGCAATCAACCCTTCGCCCTATTCCTTCTTCATCAATCTGGGCGCCAACGAATATCTGATCGGCGCTTCGCCTGAAATGTATGTTCGGGTGACGGGCAGGCGGGTGGAAACCTGCCCGATTTCCGGCACCATCAAGCGGGGCAGGGACGCTATCGAGGATTCAGAACAAATCCTCAAACTGCTCAACTCGAAAAAGGACGAATCCGAGCTCACCATGTGTTCGGATGTGGACCGCAACGACAAGAGCCGGGTGTGCGAGCCGGGCAGCGTGCGGGTGATCGGGCGGCGCCAGATCGAGATGTATTCAAGGCTCATTCACACCGTCGACCACATCGAGGGCAGGCTGCGCGACGGCATGGACGCCTTCGATGCCTTCCTGTCCCATGCCTGGGCGGTGACCGTTACCGGCGCGCCCAAGCTCTGGGCCATGCGCTATATCGAGGAAAACGAAAAGAGCGCCCGCGCCTGGTATGGCGGCGCGGTGGGCGTGGTGCATTTCAACGGTGACATGAACACCGGGCTGACCCTGCGCACGATCCGGTTGAAGGAGGGCATTGCCGAAGTGCGCGCAGGGGCAACGCTGCTGTTTGATTCTGATCCGGTGGAAGAGGAAAACGAAACCGAGTTGAAGGCCTCCGCGCTTCTGTCGGCAATCCGCGAAGCGGGCAAATCCAATCAGGACAGCGGCAAGCGGAAGGCCGCCCAGGTCGGCGCGGGCGTCAAGATCCTGCTGATCGACCATGAAGACAGTTTCGTTCACACGCTGGCCAACTATTTTCGCCAGACGGGCGCTGAGGTGACCACCGTGCGTTCGCCGGTTGCCGAGACGGTGATCGACGCGCACCAGCCCGATCTCGTCGTCTTGTCGCCGGGACCGGGCATGCCGTCCGATTTTGACTGCAAGGCGACAATCCGCAAACTGCGCGAGCGCAAGCTGCCGGTCTTCGGCGTGTGCCTGGGCCTGCAGGCGCTGGCAGAAGCCTATGGCGGCACCCTGCGGCAACTGGCGGTCCCCATGCATGGCAAGCCCTCGCGCATCAAGGTGTTAAAGCCCGGCAAGGTGTTTTGCGGCCTTGAAAGGGAAATCACCGTGGGCCGCTATCACTCGATTTTTGCCGATCCGGTGCGCCTGCCGCGCGGCTTTGCCATCACCGCCCAGACGCCAGACGGCGTGGTGATGGGCATCGAGCATGAATCAGAACCCGTCGCCGCCGTTCAGTTTCACCCAGAATCGATCATGAGCCTGGGCGGTGACGCCGGCATCAAAATGATCGAGAACGTGGTGGCGCATCTGGCACGGCGGGCAAACACCCGGGATAAGAGTGAGCGGGTCTGAGGGGGGTATTCGGCCCTTGGCGGACATTCGATCAATTCCGGCAAGCTTCTCGAGAGCGGACATTTACCTCAATCGAAAGTTATCCATGCCTGGATGGCGGCATTGCGGACTTTTCTGCCGTTCGTCCGAATGATCTGTATGACCGCCCTCATTCAATGTAGTTGGGTATCTTCGGCGGAGCGCGACTTGAGCCATGTCAAAACGTTGGCCACCGACTTATTGTTTTTGGCGGTTCGCGGCATGAGGACATAAAAGTCATTCTTGCCTGCGTCCCACGCCGCGCCTACCTCGACCAATCGTCCGGTTTCAAGGTCATGAGCCACCAGAAACCGGCTTACCAAGGCCACGCCTTGCCCGGCGATGGCTGCATCAACCGCAAGAGACGTCTGGCTTAGACGAAGGTGTCGACGAGACCTGTCCTGAACACCCATATGCGCAAGATAGCTTGGCCATAAGTCATGGGTGTCATGGACCTTCGGCTGTTTTGCAAGTGTTTCTGGATCAAGAGGATTGTCACCATTGTCCGCAAACATTGGCGCGGCGACCGCGATTAACGATTGCTTGAACAAAAACGATACGTCCAATGATGCGCCAAAGGGCGGCGATCCTTGGCGCACTGCAAGGTCTATCCCGTCGCTATAAAAGCTCGAGACTTTTTCAGTAGCCATGATCCGCAAGTCAATATTCGGGTGGGCTGCTGTGAAGTCCGGTAGATTGGGGATAAGCCATTTCGCAGCAAAGGTCGGAGTGACGCTGATAATGACTTTGTTCGGCTCTGGCTTCAATTCCGCAGTTGCGGATCGAAGGTCAGCGAATATCCCTGCTATCCTGTTATGATAGCTGCGCCCGGCTGAAGTAAAAGCCAAGCCTTTCGGAACCCGTTCAAACAAGACCACATCAAGATGCGCTTCGAGCTGGCGCACTTGTTGCGCAACAGCCCCTTGCGTGACACCCAATTCATCAGCGGCTGAGCGGAAACTGAGGCGGCGGCCTGCTGCATCAAAAGCACGCAAACTGTTGAGTGGGGGAAGTTCAGGCATTTCGCAATAGTATTTCTACTGCCATGTAACATCAATTCTCAATCGAGCTTTCTCCATTGATATATAATATAAGGCTCAAACATGAAAGGACACGAGAAATGACAGTAGAAAAAGTGGCTCTGATAACAGCTGGAGGCAGCGGCATGGGTGCGAATGCAGCACGCAAATTGGCGGAAGACGGGTTCAAGGTCGGCATTCTGTCCTCGTCCGGCAAGGGTGAAGCGCTCGGCGACGAACTCGGCGGTTTTGGTGTGACTGGCTCTAACCTTGATGGAGAAGCACTTAGCGCTTTGGTCGAGGGTGCGAAGGAACGTTGGGGCCGTATCGATATCTTGGTCAACTCTGCTGGCCACGGGCCGAAAGGGCCGGTCCTAGAAATCAGCGACGACGACTGGCATCAAGGGATGGAAGTCTACTTAATGAACGTGATACGCCCAACGCGACTTGTCACACCCTCTATGCAGACGCAGGGCGGCGGGGCGATCATCAACATCTCAACCTTTGCAGCATTCGAACCCGATCCGCTTTTTCCAACGTCGGGGGTCTTCCGAGCCGGGCTTGCCGCATTCACAAAGCTCTATTCGGACAAGTATGCGTCAGAGAACATTCGTATGAACAATGTCCTGCCGGGCTTCATAGACAGCCTGCCCGAAACAGAAGATCGCAAAGCGCGTATTCCAATGGGACGTTACGGCTTCGCTTCGGAAGTGTCTTCTCTCATTTCCTGGCTTGCCTCGGAGAACGGTAGTTACATGACGGGACAAAACCTGCGCATTGACGGGGGGTTGACCCGTGCTGTCTGATACCTTGGACTTCGTATTACCGCGTGAGCGCCTTGTCTTCTCAGTGAAGTGGGGTGCATCTGCCATACAGATCATGGGATACGCCGCGACGGGGTTTGGTTGGACACCCTGGAACCTTTACCTGTTTCTTGTCGGTGTCGTGGGGTGGTTCGCGGTCGGCGCGCTATGGAAGGATAGGGCGCTCATGCTTGTCCACCTTGTCGCGTTAGGTGCAATGATCGCCGGTATGGCAAGCGGCTGATGAGCAAAAGCAGCCGCTTGAGCGTTGTGCAGCATCAGTCACTCTGGGCTCCGAGCCGACTTGCGGCAGTGCAGAGCAGAGCCGAGAAATCTCGGTTGATGAACGTCAGCTTTCCCCATAGCTGCATGCCTAGCTCACACACGCCGCGAATGACCGTTTCCCGCCCCATTCCGTCATTCAGCATCTCAGCACTCCCCCACCCCAACCCAATCTCCCTTGCCCTTTTGGGTTTCTTCGCGCATAGTTGATTCATGACGACGCACGCCATCAAGCCTGTTGCTTATTTCCTGCTGGCCCTACTCGGCCTTAGCGGCGACCGTCGGGCTCGGCTTTAAGGAGGGCGTTCGGCGGTCGAAATGGTTCGGTTTCGAACGCCCCAGCCCCTTGTCTCCCACAACAGATTTGAGATAACCGGATCGCAGCGCCGATCCGATTGACAGCGAGCGAACTCCATGACTGCAAAACCCGATATCAAGCCGGCCGGCATCAAACCGGTAATGCCCATGGCGGCATCCAAATACCAGCCCTACCAGCCGGTCGACCTGCCGGACCGGCAATGGCCCTCAAACGCGATCACCAAGGCACCGGTGTGGTGTTCCGTCGACCTGCGCGACGGCAATCAGGCGCTCATCGATCCCATGGGCCATGACCGCAAGGAGCGCATGTTCCGCCTGCTGCTCGACATGAAGTTCAGGGAAATCGAGATCGGCTTTCCTTCCGCCTCCCAGACGGATTTCGACTTCGCGCGCTGGTGCGTGGAACAGGGCCCCAATGGGAAGGGAACGCCCGACGATGTTTCGCTTCAGGTGCTGGTGCAGTGCCGGCCCGAACTGATCACGCGGACCTTCCAATCGCTGGAAGGCGCCAACCGGCCGATCGTCCATTTTTACAATTCCACCTCCGAACTGCAGCGCCGGGTGGTGTTCGGCATGGACCGCAACGGCATCAGGCAGATTGCGATGGATGCGGCCAAAATGATCCGCGACATGGCCGAAGACGCCATCGCCAAACAGGGCGGCGGGGGTTACCGCTTCCAGTATTCGCCCGAGAGCTTTACCGGCACCGAACTCGATTTTTCCCTCGAAATCTGCAACGCGGTGACGGAAATCATCCAGCCCGATGCCGACAACAAGCTGATCATCAACCTGCCGGCAACGGTGGAGATGTCGACGCCCAACATCTATGCCGACCAGATCGAATGGATGTGCCGCAATCTCGACAACCGCGAAAACCTGATCATCTCCCTGCATCCCCACAACGACCGGGGCACCGGCATCGCGGCGACTGAACTGGGCCTGATGGCCGGGGCCGACCGGGTGGAAGGCACTTTGTTCGGCAATGGCGAGCGCACCGGCAATGTGGACATCGTCACCCTGGCGCTCAACATGTTCACCCAGGGGGTCGATCCCCAACTCGACTGTTCCGACATCGAGCGGATGAAGAAGGTGTATGAATACGCCAACCAGCTGCGCATTCCAGAGCGCCACCCCTATGTGGGCGAACTGGTCTACACGGCTTTTTCCGGCTCCCACCAGGACGCGATCAACAAGGGCATGAAGGCCATCCGCAAGGCCAACAAGCCCTTGTGGGAAGTGCCTTATCTGCCGATCGATCCCCAGGATGTGGGCCGCACCTATGAGGCGATCATCCGCATCAATTCGCAGTCGGGCAAGGGCGGCATCGCCTATATCCTGCAGGAGGATTTCGGCATCAACCTGCCGCGCAAGCTGCAGATGGAGTTTCGCGAAGTCATCCAGGCGATCACCGATACTGAAGGCAGGGAACTCTCGCCCCAGCGCATCCATGACGAATTCCTGGCAGCCTACGTCAATCAGCCCGGTGCGCGGCTTTCCTTTGTTGATCATTCGACCTATCCAGATCCCGCCGGCCAGGGAACGCGCCGCATTGAAGCCGAGATTACCGACCAGGGCAGCAAGATGGTGGTCGAGGGCACGGGCACCGGCCCGATCGACGCCTTTACCGACGCGCTTTCAAAACACCTCGGCAAGTCGGTCAGCGTGCGCGACTATTCCGAGCATTCGCTCAAACAGGGCTCGAACGCGGCCGCCATCTGCTACATGGAAACCGACATTGACGGCAAAACCGTCTTCGGCGTGGGCATCAACACCAACATTGTAGCTGCCTCGCTTGAGGCGCTGATTTCGGCCTGCAACCGCTCGCTTGGCTGATTTTCATGGGTGAACCGGTGAAAGGGCTGCTTGAAGCAGCCCTTTTGCATTTTGTGCCCGCCCAACCGGCAGGGCTGTATTCCGGCCAAATTTTGTCTATAAGTTAACGAATTGTTACCGCGGCAGGCCGGTTGCCTTCAAGCTGCGCATGGAGACGGGATATGTCGGAAGTCGAACTGGATGCAAAGCAGATCGAAAGCAAGGTCAGTGATCTTGCCGAGGCCATGGAGCGGGTGCGCGACGATCAGGCAGCTCGGGACGATGTGGTCATCGAGATGAAACAGGCCAGGATTGCCCGCCTTGAACTGCTGGCAAAGGATCTGCAGCCACTGTTCAAGGAAATTCCGGACGACAACGACCAGTTCGAATTTGCCTTGACCAGCGGTGAAAACCCGCGCCTTTGGATAGACATGACCTCCTATATCCGCATGGGCCGTGACCGCCGCGAATACGAGTTCGTCAAGGATACCAGGATGGGCCGCACCATTCTTGGACATTCCGAGGACCGCGAGCGGATGTCGAAAATGGTGTCGAACTATGTCGCCGAGCGCATTCTCGAGCGCGAGCGGATGATCGAGGGCGAATGGACTGCCATGCGCGATTACGATTTCGACCGGCCGGAAGAAAGCGAATCTGTTTCCGCAAACGGCAAGGTCAGGGGCCGGGGCATTGGGGAAGTGATTTCCTGGTTCCTGCTGGGCATCGCCGCCGGTGTTGTGGCACTGCTCGGCTGGCAGCGCTATGGCGCGGACATCATGGCCTGGTTCCAGTAACCCTATTTGCCTTAAACAAGCCTGTCTTCAGGGCAGGCTATTCCGACAGCACGGTTTTTTCCGCCAGGGTGATTTCCTCGCCCGGGGTTCCGCTATAGGCATAGCGCTCCAGGGCGATCTGCGCGTTGCCGTGATGGCCGCTCACCGTGAAGAGATTGATGCCCGCAGGCGGCTTGCGGTGGCCGGGCCATTGATAGGCCGCGGGCACGCAGATGACCGGCACCTTGCCGTCCGGCCCCTTGAGTGAAGCCTGCGTTGCCAGATGGGTATGGCCGTGCAGGATGAGGTCGGCGCCGTGTTTGGCGATCACTTTGGTGAATTTCGACAGGCCGATCAGGCGCTTGTGGCGCGCCGTTGCCCGGGGGTAGGGCGGGTGATGGATCAGGATGACCGTGATTTGGCCTGCTGCATGTTCGGCATCCAGGATTTCCTCTAGCCCTCTGGCCTGTTTCTTCTTGAAATAGCCGGTTGCAAGAAAGGGTGCGGATGCGCGCGCCGAATTGCAGCCGATCAGCGATACCTTGCCGCGCCTGCGCACAACCGGATAATCATCCGCATTGCGGATGGTCTTGCCGTCATCGCCGCAAATCCATTCCTGCCAGGCCATCATGGCCTTGTCCCGCGCCCCGCGCACATAGGCATCATGATTACCCAGAACGACGGTGTTGTCGGCAGGCTCGCCCAGCCCGGCAAGCCAGCGTGCGGCATTCTCGAATTCCAGTTCCAGCCCCAGATTGATCAGGTCGCCGGTGATCACGGTGTGATCGGGCGCTAGCCGTTTGAGGAAGGAAACGAGTTTTGCGGTGATCTGCGGCTGGTCCACATTTCTCCGGTTGCGGCGAAAATTGACATAGCCGGTGATACGCTTTGAAAAAAGCTGGCTTCGCTTCACCTTGGGCAGGGGACCAAGATGGATGTCGGAGATATGGGCAAGGCGCAGTGTCATGGGCCCACTATGCCGGTTTGCCGCTGGCGGGCAAGGCGGGCGGGCAAGGTGGGTGGGCAAGGTTGGCGGGCTTGCAGGCTTTGGTAGCAAGTTGGGGATGAATTTTCCGGCATGAGCCCCCATCGGCGCCCCGGTTTTGCTGTCACGTCGCAAATCCCATCCAAAAACGGCGCAAAAACACGGGTGTTTTGAGCGAATGCGGCGTTTAAGCGCATTTTGTGGAAAACAGCGCCGAATACCGTCAATACCGATATGGCCATTGGTTATGAAGCCGGTTTGGTATAGCCAGTCCCCCATTGTGTCACAATCTCTGACAGCACCCGATCAGGAGCCTCCGCATGGATCAGTCCATTGAACAGAAATCTGCAGCGCTCACCGACTTCTTCAACAAGCCGCTGGAGGAGGTGGATGGGGAGATTTCCAGCGCGATTGACAAGGAACTTGGCCGCCAGCGCCACGAAATCGAGCTGATCGCCTCCGAAAACATCGTGTCGCGCGCCGTGCTGGAGGCCCAGGGCTCGATCATGACAAACAAGTATGCCGAGGGCTATCCCGGCAAACGATACTATGGCGGCTGCCAGTTCGTCGACATCGCCGAGGAACTGGCGATCGAGCGGGCAAAGAAACTGTTCGGCGCCGAGTTCGCCAATGTCCAGCCCAATTCCGGTTCGCAGATGAACCAGGCCGTCTTTCTGGCCCTGCTGCAGCCCGGCGACACCTTCATGGGGCTTGACCTTAATTCCGGTGGCCACCTGACCCACGGCTCGCCGGTCAACATGTCCGGCAAGTGGTTTAACGTCATCTCTTATGGCGTCGCCGAGGGCAGCGAACTGCTCGACATGGATGCGGTGGAAGCCAAGGCCAGGGAACACAAGCCCAAGCTGATCATTGCCGGTGGCACCGCCTATTCGCGCGTATGGGACTGGAAGCGCTTCCGTGAGATCGCCGATTCAATCGGGGCCTATCTGATGGTCGACATGGCGCATATTGCAGGTCTTGTTGCCGGCGGCGTTCATCCCTCGCCGGTGCCGCACGCTCATGTGGTGACCTCCACCACGCACAAATCCCTGCGCGGCCCGCGCGGCGGTCTGATCCTGAGCAATGACGAAGCCATTGCCAAAAAGATCAACTCCGCCGTATTTCCCGGTCTTCAGGGCGGCCCGCTGATGCATGTGATCGCCGCCAAGGCGGTGGCGTTCGGCGAGGCGCTGCAGCCGGGCTTCCAGCAGTATGCGCAAGACGTTGCCGACAACGCCAAGGCACTTGCTGAAAGCCTTACCGCCAACGGGTTGCGCATTGTCTCCGGCGGCACCGACAACCATCTCATGCTGGTCGATCTAAGGCCCAAGAATGCGACGGGAAAGCGCGCCGAGGCCGCCCTTGGCCGTGCCAACATCACCTGCAACAAGAACGGCATTCCCTTCGATCCGGAAAAACCGTTTGTTACCTCGGGCGTGCGCCTTGGCACGCCGGCCGGCACGACCCGCGGCTTCGGCAAGGCGGAATTTGCCGAAATCGGCAACTTCATCTCTGAAGTGCTGGACGGGCTGAAGGCTGCAAATTCCGACGAGGGCAATGCCGATGTGGAAGCTGCGGTACAAAAGAAAGTCATCGAACTGACAGAACGGTTCCCGATGTATGGTTATATGGGGTAAGCGAATTGGGAGTAGCCAATTGCGAATTGGGGTGGCGCTGCAGCGTTTCAAACGCTATTCGCTGTTTCGCTATCCACTACTTGCTTTGAAACCATGCGCTGTCCCTATTGCTCCTCAACTGAAAGCCAGGTGAAGGACTCCCGTCCGACGGAAGACGACACCGCAATCCGCCGCCGCCGGGTGTGCAGCGATTGCGGTGGCCGCTTCACAACCTTCGAACGCGTGCAGCTGCGTGAACTGACCGTGGCGAAAAAATCCGGCAAGCGCGTTCCTTTCGACCGTGACAAGCTCACCCGCTCGGTGCAGACGGCGCTCAGAAAGCGCGATGTGGACCCCGAACGCGTCGAGCGCATGATTACCGGCATTGTGCGCCAGCTCGAAAGCCGCGGCGAGGGCGATATCCCTTCAGGCGAAATCGGCATGCTGGTGATGGACGGGCTGAAGCAGATTGACGAAGTCGCCTATGTCCGCTTCGCCTCCGTCTACAAGGATTTCCAGAAAGCGGAGGACTTTGAAGGGTTCCTGCACGAGATAGGAAACGCGGAGGAGTAATTGGTGCTTGGCGGCTGCGTGCTGGCCGCTGCCTGTCAAACCCCTTCTGCACTCTTCCCTATCGGCCCTTCACCCGCTACCAATTCCGGCATGGATCACAACCGTATCGATCAACGCTATATGGCGGCGGCCATCCGCCTGGCGCGGCGCAATGAGGGGCTGACGGGCACCAATCCCTCGGTTGCCTGTGTACTGGTGCGCGATGACGGTGAGGGCTGGTATGTTGTTGCCAGCGCCATCACGGCCCCCGGCGGCAGGCCCCACGCAGAGCCGATTGCCCTGGCCGAAGCGGGCAGTCTGGCAAAAGGCGCCACCGCCTATGTGACGCTGGAGCCCTGTGCCCATCACGGCCGCACCCCGCCCTGTGCCCAAACGCTGATTGATGCCGGGATTGCCCGGGTGGTCACAGCGGTGGTCGATCCCGACGAGCGGGTAAACGAAAAAGGCCATGCCATGCTGCGGGCCGAAGGGATCCACGTTACCGCCGGCTGCATGGCAAAAGAGGCGGCTGAAGGCCTGGCGGCTTATCTGATTCAAAAAGCGAAAAACCGGGCGCAAGTGACTTTGAAACTTGCGGTTTCCGCCGACGGGTTCATCGGCATTGAAGGCAAGGGACAGGTTGCGATTACCGGTCCGGTTGCCCGCGCACAAAGCCATCTGATGCGCGCACGCCATCACGCCATTCTGGTCGGCGCTGCAACGGTAATCGAGGACGACCCGGAACTGACCTGCCGGCTGCCCGGCCTTCAAGGCCGCTCACCCATACGCATTGTGCTCGATCCCAATGGCCGTGTGCAGCCAGGCGCGGCAGCGATCAGAACGGCTGGCCAGGGGCGCACGATTATCGTTCTGGGTGAGGCCGTGCCGCAGGCCCACCGTCTTGCATTGCAAGCGGCGGGATGCACCATCATGCCCTGCGAGATGGAGAAGGGCCGTGTTGCCTTGCCCGAACTTCTGGAGGATATGGCAGCGGCCGGCATTCACTCGGTCCTCGTTGAGGGCGGCGCAAAAACCGCTGCTGCTTTTCTGCAGGAAGGCCTGGTTGATCAGGTGATGCTGTTTAACGGTGCCGGCAAAATCGGCGGCACGGGCAAACCGGTCACATCGCCGGTGGGAGAGCGGCAATTGGCGGCCTTCGAAAAACGCGAAACACTCACCCTTGGCGAGGATACGCTGACGCGGTACACGGCACGCTGAACGAAAGGTAACCCATCATGTTCACCGGTATCGTTACCGAAATTGGCACGCTTGACGCGATTACGCAGCGCGATGGCGGCAAGGCATTCCGCATTCGTTCGGCGTATGACTATGCGACGGTCGACATTGGCGCATCGATCGCCCATGCCGGCGTCTGCCTGACCGTCACTGCCAAGGGGGATGGCAAAAACGGCGGATGGCATGAGGTTGAGGTCTGGGAAGAGGCGCTGCGGCTGACAACGCTGGGCGGCTGGAAAACGGGTGAGCGCATGAACCTGGAACGCTCGCTGAAAATGGGGGATGAACTGGGCGGCCATATGGTTTCAGGCCATGTGGACGGCCTGGCGCGGATTGTCTCGGTGACCCGGGAAGGGGAGGCGGCCCGTTTTACGCTCGAAGCGCCTGAAGCCCTGGCAAGGTTCATCGCGCCCAAGGGTTCGGTTGCCCTCGATGGCACTTCGCTTACCGTTAACGGCGTTAGCGGCAATCGTTTCGATGTGCTGCTGATCGCCCATACGCTGGAAGTAACCACCTGGGGCAAACGAAGGGAAGGCGACAGCCTCAATCTGGAAGTTGACCAGATGGCCCGCTATGCCGCCCGTCTGCTGGAGCAGCGCGAAAGCTGAACAGCTTATGCCATGTTCCGGTCAAGGTTCCCCGGTATGGCGCTTCCTGCCGCAGGCCGGGCATGGCTTGCAGAATCTGAAGGGTGCCGCACTTTGACTGAGCTTGCAGGAAAACCGATTGCCATTGCCGGCCTGGTGGCCGGTGCGATCCTGCTTGCCTCATGCCAGTCGGCCGATGTGCTCGAATCGGCATCAACATCGTCTGAAAGCGAGCTTGAAACTTCCATCGCGCCGCAACCGCAAACGGTTGCCCGTCCTGACAGCCTGCAGGCAATGGCGGCGCAGGAGCCCCCGGCAAATACCGCGCTGCCGGGCGTTGATACCCCCGCTGCACCCCGGCCGGATACCCTGAGCGCTACCACGCAATCCGCGCCTGCGCTGGCAGCCCTTGATCCTGCTGCGGTGCGCCCGTCATCCGATGCACTGGAGCCCTCTTTGGAAGGTGGCCTTGCGCCCGCTGCGCAATCACCGAAAAAGACCTATCTTATCAACGGCCTGTTAAGTGCAGTGCCCTTCATTGGCTACGGTTTTCGCAACCTGAAAAAGAAGATGCCGCAGGCAAAAATCTACTCCTATATGGGCATTGTCGAGGGCCCTGCCATTATCGCTCCCAAGGTGATTGCCGATGCAGAGGCGGCCTGGCGGCAGAATCCCGACACCATGATCAATCTGATCGGGATTTCGCTCGGCGCCGACCTTGTCACGGTGATTGCCGGCGAACTCGACAAGAAAGGTGTGCCGGTCAATTATCTGGGCATTGTGGACGGTACACATTTGCAGCCGGTTCCCGATAATGTGCGCAAGGCCGACAATCTGACCTGTTCCTACATCGACTGCACCCGCGCCCGGGTCAGGATGGCCAAGGGCAACACCTCGACGATTTTTGAGCGCAAGGTCTACAAGTCTTCGCACATCCCCCTTGGCGACAACGATCAGTTGCATGCAAGGGTGATCGCCCAATCCAACAGCCGTTGAACGCCGGTTGGGTTTCTGCGGCTCGAACCGTTGCCATGCGCGCCGTGCACACCAGTCGAGCAGGACTTTCCCCTTGCCAAAGCGGGCGCTGCGTGGTTTCTCCCGGCCAATCGAATTCGCCGCCCCTGCCGGCGATCCAGTGACGGAAATCCGCAATGCCTGACAAGCTGAATCTCCTGATCGTCGAGGCGCGTTTTTACGACGATCTTTCCAACGCCTTGCTGAAAGGTGCGCAGGCGGCAATCGAAGCTGCCGGCGCGAGCTGTGATGTCGTCACCGTGCCCGGTGCACTGGAAATTCCGGCCGCCGTCGCCTTTGCGGCCAAGGCCGCCAAGAATGGCGGCAAGGCCTATGATGGCTATGTGGCGCTCGGCGTCGTCATTCGCGGAGAGACCCATCATTTCGACATCGTGGCAAACGAATCTGCCCGTGCCCTGATGGACCTGTCGGTCAAAAAGCGCCTTGCGCTCGGCAATGGCATCATGACCACCGAAAACGCCGAACAGGCATGGGAACGCTGTGATCCGGCCCGTCTCGACAAGGGCGGTTTTGCGGCCCGTGCGGCCCTTGCCATGATCGAGTTGAAAAACAGGCTGGGCAGCGGCAATGGCTGAACCGGCACCACAGCTTTCCAAGGCCGCCAACAAGCGGGGCGTTGCGCGCCTTGCGGCCGTGCAGGCGCTTTACCAGATGGATCTGACTTCGGCCCGGCTGATGGACGTGGTTGCCGAGTTCGAGAATTTCCGCCTTGGCAAGGAAGTCGATCCCGGCGAAAGCCCAGAGATCTATCGCGAGGCCGACCCGCAATGGTTCCGTGCCGTGCTGTCGGGTGTACTGGCAGAGCAGCGGCAAATCGATCCGGTTATCGCCAAAAACCTGCCGCCGGACTGGCCGCTTGCCCGCATTGAAACCCTGCTCAGGGCGGTGCTGAGGGCAGGGGCCTGGGAACTGATTGCCCGCAAGGATGTTCCGGCCAAAGTCGTCATCAACGAATATGTCGATGTGGCACGCGCCTTTTTCGAGGAAGACGAGCACAAACTGGTCAACGGCGTACTCGACCGTATCGCCCGGACCAGCCGTGATGAACTGCTTGCCGAACCGGTTTCCGGATCGCCGCAGGATGGCGAATAGGCGGCGCAAAAACTGCAGCGGGGTGATGGTGTGCCGGTTGGTGAAACGCAGCTGATCCAGAAATACCTGGCGCCGCTCGCAGCGCCCGGCGGGCTGGGCCTGACCGACGACACCGCCTGCCTGACACCGTCCCCCGGCATGGAACTGGTTTTCACCACCGATGCCATCGTCGAGAACACCCATTTCCTGCCGGGCGATCCTCCGGCCGATATTGCGGCCAAGGCCATTGCCGTCAACCTGTCCGATCTGACCGCAAAGGGCGCTGCCCCCCTTGGCTATCTCGTGGCGCTGGTCCTGCCTGAAAGCCCGTGCGAGGACTGGTTTGCGGGTTTTGCCAAGGGGCTTTCAAGCCGCGCTCACGGAAAAATCCTCGGCGGTGATCTGGCCGTGGGCGGCGATGTGGTGTCGGTAACGGTGACCGCCATTGGCGAAGTGCCCCATGGAAAAATGGTAAAACGCAGCGGCGCACGAACCGGCGACCGGCTGTTCGTATCCGGTCCCATTGGTACCAAGGCTGCCGGGCTCAAGGCATTAACCGATAAAGCATGGACAAAGGCTGCCGGAGGCGATGACCTGGCCGAATTGATCGCAGAATACCGCGCCCCCACAACGCCCTTCAACGACATTTATGCGAGGACCATCCGCGATCACGCCTCAGCATCCATGGACGTTTCAGACGGGCTGCTCATCGATCTAGAGCGCCTGTGCGCTGCCAGCGGCGTTGGCGCGCGCGTTGAAGCAGAAGCGGTGCCGCTGCATCGGAACGTACGCCGTCTTGTCGAGGCTGGTGCCTTCACCCGTGAGCAGGCCTTTATCGGTGGCGATGACTATGTCTGCCTCTTCACCGTGCCGCAAAACAAGGCTGAAATGCTTGCCAATGCCGGTGGCATTGCCCGTTGTTACCCGGTTGGCGAGATCGTGCCGCAGGCGGAGGGCGTGCAAGTGATTGATGCGGCGGGAAAGCCCATGGCATTTGGCCGCCGGCATGGGTATGACCATTTCTCGGCGGATTCTCGGGAGTAAGGCACGTGGACATGGCGGTCATCGAGGCGGAAGCTCGCGAAAACGCGGTTGCCCGCAAGAATGCAATCCTTCTGGCGGCGTGCCAGTCGGTCAATGGTGCTGCCGCGCCGCTTTCCATCGCCCTTGGCGGGGTAGTGGGCAGCTACCTGCTGGCAGCCGACAAGTCCCTGGCGACCGCACCGGTAACCGGCTTTACGGTTGGCGCTGCGATCATGTCGCTTCCTGCGGCGATTCTGATGCGCAACATCGGCAGGCGGAACGGGTTTCGCATTGGCGCGCTGGTTGGTGCCGCCGGGATGCTGCTTGCTGTCCAGGCCATCCGCATGCAGTCCTTCTGGCTGTTTGCCTTTGCCCTGCTACTTGCCGGTGCTTCCAATGCCTTTGTTCAGCAATACCGTTTTGCCGCCGCCGACCGCGGGACGGCGGAATACAAGCCCAAGGCGATTTCCATCGTTCTGATCGGCGGCATCGCGGCGGCGATCATCGGTCCGCAGATGATCCTGCATTTCAAGGACTATTTGCAGCCAATACCGTTCGCTGGTGCGTTTTTGTGGGGCACCGGGCTGTTTTTGGCCAGTATTTTGATCATCCAGTTCATGGCGCCCGGCCATCCGCCGAAATCGGCGGAGGAACTGGCCAACAAGCCGCAGCGCCCGCTGCTGGAAATCATGGCCCAGCCGCGTTTCATCGTGGCGGTTATGTGCGGTACGTCAGCCTATGCGCTGATGTCCTACGTCATGACGGCTGCCCCCCTTGCGATGATTGCCTGCGGCTTTGATATCAATGATGCGACCTGGGGCATCCAGTGGCATGTGATGGCCATGTTTGCGCCAAGCTTCGTTACCGGCCACCTGATCGCCCGCTTCGGCAAGGAGCGCATCGTGGCCATCGGTCTTTTCATTCTCGTCGCCTGTGCCATTGTGGCGCTCAACGGCATTTCGCTTGCCCATTTCTATCTTGCGCTCATCCTGCTTGGCGTTGGCTGGAACTTCGGTTTTATCGGCGCGACCGCCATGATTACCGACACCTATGAACCGCACGAAAAAAACAAGGCACAGGGCGCCAACGATCTTGTGCTGTTCGGAACGGTTGCCCTGGCAAGCCTGATGTCGGGTATCTCGCTGAACAACATGGGATGGGATTTCATCAACTGGATCGTGTTCCCGATTGTTGCCCTCTGCCTTGTCAGCCTCTGGTGGCTGAAGGGTAGGGGCAAGGCCACGGCATAAAGGCGCAAGCTGCGATGGCCTATCATTCTGTCCAGGTTACGGTTCCCAAAAAGTCGGTCGATGACGTTCTCAAACGCTCCGAGCGCAAGGGCGTTTCAGTCAGCGGCATCTCCGCCGTCAAGGGGCCTGCCCGCACAATAACCTTTCTGACAGCCCCCGACGCCCAGCAGTCCCTGCTGGACGATCTTCAGACTGCTTGCAACAAGCTCGACGATTGGCAGATTGCCATCATGCCGGTCGATGCTGTGGTGATGAAGTCGGGCAAGCAGTCCGATGGCGACAATGCGCAAAGCCGGGAAGAGCTGCTCGACGAAATCTCCCGCGGTGCGCGCCTGAATCCCACCTATTTCGCACTCGTGTTCGTATCCGCCATTGTCGCCGGGCTCGGCATGATCGCAAACAACGTCGCGGCCATCATCGGCGCCATGGTGATCGCGCCGCTGCTTGGCCCGGTACTTGCCTCCATTCTCGGCGTTTCGCTGGGGGACAGAAAGCTGATCGCCAAGGCTGCGCTCGCCAGTGCCAGCGGCATCGCGCTTGCCATTGCCACCGGCGCGGTGATGGGGCTGCTGCTTCATCCCGATCTTGGCCAGCCGGAACTGGCCCGCCGCGGCGCGGTCGGTTTTGAGGATATGGCGCTGGCATTGGCCGCCGGTATTGCCGCCGCCTTGTCGATCACCGCCGGCGTTTCGGCAGCTCTGGTCGGGGTCATGGTGGCGGTGGCCCTGCTGCCGCCGGCAGCGGCCATCGGCATTTTTGCCGGCAATGGCGATCTGCCGCTGGCATTGGGGGCGGCGCTGCTGCTTGCAGTCAATCTGAGCGCACTGTTTCTTTCAGGCCAGATCGTTTTCCTGGTGCGCGGCATCAAACCCAGAACCTGGTACATGCGCAAGAAGGCGGAGCAGTCCTTCAAGGTCAGCCTGCTTGCATGGAGCGTCCTGATGCTTGTCCTGCTGACGCTCATCTGGTTCGAATTCAAGGCCTGATACCCCGGCAAAATCGGCGTTACGCCTGAACGGGCCGTTCAGTACCCGTTCAGCCTGCCGGTTTCATGATGTCCCGGAAAGCAAACCCGTTTGCCACGAGGAGACCATCATGCTCACACGACGTTATCTTGTTCTGTCATCGGCAGCTGCAGCATTTGCTGCCGCTGTGCCCGGCACGGCCTTTGCCCAGCATGCCCCGACCGCCGACCAGATTGAGCGCTCGCTGTCTGCTGCTCCGCGCAAGCGCCTGCGCCGTCAGGACCGTGTTGAACGCCGCGAACTCAAGCGCCGCCGCGATTTGCGCATCGCAGCGCCTTCCATCGATATCCAGGCGATCAATTTCGAGTTCGGTTCCGCCCGCATCCCCCGTGAAGAGCGCTGGAAGGTTGAGGAAATCGCGATTGCCATGCGGCGTATCCTGCGGCGCAACCGGGATGAAATCTTTCTGATCGAAGGCCACACCGATGCCGTAGGGTCGCGCTATTCAAACCAGCTGTTGTCGGAACGCCGGGCAGCCAGCCTCAGGCGGGTGCTGGTACGCCGCTTCGGCATCGATCCCTACGCGCTGGAAACCATCGGTTATGGCGAAGACTACCTGCTCGTTCCCACCTCCGCGCCTGAATGGCGCAACCGCAGGGTTACCCTGCGCCGGGTTACCGATTTCGTGATCCGCTGATCGTCCACAGGTAAACCGGCCCCTTCCAAAGGCTACCCCTCAAAGCCTTGCAAACCGCGAATTTTCGGTTAAAACGCGCGCTGACGCAGCCGGTTTGTCCAAAACCGGCTGCTGATCTATGGGGAAAGGCCGCCCGAACCCGAAGCAAGTCCCGAAGCATGTCGGGAAGCACGTCCCGGGCAAGCGGGGAAAGCGGCTTTTCAGCCCTGTTGGAATGACCTTTCTTTCGGGGAAAAGAACAAGAGGATTCTCGACCATGACTGCTGTTTATCTGGCAATCGCCGCTGGCGTATTGTCCATTGTTTACGGCATCTGGGCTACCATGTCGGTAATGAGTGCCGACGCCGGTAATAGCCGGATGCAGGAAATCGCTGGTTACATCCAGGAAGGCGCACAAGCCTACCTGACCCGCCAGTACATGACCATTGCCATTGTCGGCATCGTCGTCTTCGCCATCGTAGCCTGGCTGCTTGGTATTCTGACCGCCATCGGCTTTGCAATCGGCGCCATTTTGTCGGGCATTGCCGGTTTCATCGGCATGCTGGTTTCGGTCCGTGCCAATGTGCGCACCGCCCAGGCCGCATCCCAGAGCCTTGGCGCAGGACTTGATGTCGCCTTCAAGGCGGGCGCGGTAACGGGCCTGCTGGTTGCCGGTCTCGCCCTGCTGGGCGTTGCCGTATACTTCTGGTACCTGACCGGTCCTGCAGGCTTTGCGCCTACTGACCGCACGGTGATCGATGCCATGGTGGCACTGGGTTTCGGCGCTTCGCTGATCTCGATCTTTGCCCGTCTGGGCGGCGGTATCTTCACCAAGGGTGCAGATGTCGGCGGCGACCTGGTCGGCAAGGTTGAGGCCGGTATTCCCGAGGATGACCCGCGCAACCCGGCCACCATCGCCGACAATGTGGGCGACAACGTTGGCGATTGCGCCGGCATGGCCGCCGACCTCTTCGAAACCTATGCGGTGACCGTGGTTGCCACCATGGTGCTGGCATCGATCTTCTTCACCGGTGAAGCAGCCAACATGCTGATGGTCTTCCCGCTGATGATCGGCGCAGTTTGCGTTGTCACGTCCATCATCGGAACCTTCTTTGTCCGCCTGGGCTCCAACAACTCCATCATGGGTGCCCTTTACAAGGGCTTTATTGCCACCGCTGTTCTGTCAGCCGTCGCGCTGGTGGGCATTGTCTGGCTGTGGCTCGGCATGGATACCCAGTTCACCGCAGGAACCGGCGAGGACGCTCGCACCTTCCTCGGCCGTCACCTGATGTATTGCGGCTTTATCGGCCTCATCATCACCGGCCTGATCATCTGGATCACCGAATACTATACCGGTGTTGGCTACCGCCCGGTCCGTTCGATCTCACAGGCTTCTGTGACCGGCCACGGCACGAACGTCATTCAGGGTCTGGCCGTATCGCTTGAATCAACCGCGCTGCCTGCGCTGGTTGTGATCGCCGGTATCATCGCCACCTATGCACTGGCCGGCCTGTTCGGCATCGCCATTGCGGTTGCCACCATGCTGGCACTGGCCGGTTTCGTGGTTGCGCTCGATGCCTTTGGCCCGGTAACCGACAACGCCGGCGGCATCGCCGAAATGTCGGAACTGCCGGCTGAAGTGCGCGTCACCACCGATGCGCTGGATGCCGTGGGCAACACCACCAAGGCGGTTACCAAGGGCTATGCCATCGGTTCGGCCGGTCTTGGCGCGCTGGTGCTGTTTGCTGCCTATACCGAAGACCTGAAATTCTTCGCGTCCCAGGCAACAGCCGGTTCCTTCTTCGAAGGCGTTTCCGTCGACTTCTCGCTGTCCAACCCCTATGTGGTGGTCGGTCTGCTGTTCGGCGGTCTGCTGCCTTATCTTTTCGGCGGCATCTCCATGACGGCAGTTGGCCGTGCAGGCGGTGCGGTTGTTGAGGAAGTGCGCAGGCAGTTCAAGGAAAAGCCGGGCATCATGAAAGGCACCGAAAAGCCGGATTACGGCCGTGCCGTCGATATGCTCACAAAAGCGGCCATCCGCGAAATGATCGTACCGTCCATGCTGCCGGTGCTGTCGCCGATTGTCTGCTTCTACGTGATCTACTGGATCACCGGCTCGAAGGCGGACGCCTTTGCTGCGCTGGGCGCCATGCTGCTCGGCGTGATCGTAACCGGGTTTTTCGTGGCCGTTTCCATGACCGCCGGTGGCGGTGCTTGGGACAACGCCAAGAAATCCTTCGAGGACGGTTTCATCGACAAGGACGGCGTAAAGCATGAAAAGGGCGGCGAAGCCCACAAGGCTTCGGTAACCGGCGATACCGTCGGCGATCCCTACAAGGATACCGCCGGGCCTGCCGTCAACCCGATGATCAAGATCACCAACATCGTGGCGCTGCTGCTGCTGGCGGTTCTTGCACACTAGGGCAATTCAGGTTTCGCCGGAATTGGTGAAACCTGGATGCGCAAACAAATCTGCAGGTTAAACCGCCGTCGCGTTTCCTGCGAAACGTGAAACGATCAGATTGGTATTGATCGCAAGAAACGAAAAAACCCCGCCGGACGCTGTTCCGGCGGGGTTTTTGTTACAATGTACAAAGAGGCTAGAGCGTGTCCGGTTTAAATTAAAGCAGTTTGCATGGATGGATTTTTCGTTTCCGGCAAGCAGAACACCGCAGCGCGGTGCCTTGCCACCTTGCGAGGGTTTCGACGAAGCCAAGGTGGAAAAGACACCACAGCCGGTGCAATACCATGTTGAATGCCTTTTGTTCTGCAATCGTCTGAACCTGGTTCCCGGGCCTTCGGACCGCGTTGCAAAACGCTGACAGTGCCTGCCCTGCGCCGCATTTTCCTCCTTGCCGAAGACCAAACGCCCGGCGCTCAAACGATTCCATTCAAGCCGGACACGCTCTAGAAATTGTCACTGGGCTCGCCGACCGCCGGTGGTGCCGCAGTGATGCCTTTTTTGCTGGGTGAAAGAATTCGGCCCAGCAGTGTCTGTTCCTTGCCGCCCGTCGGGGTGGTCCGGGAGATGAAGTCGAACACCTTGCCGTCCTTCAGCCCGTAATCGGCCACCTGAACGACGATGCCTTCTTCATCGAAATAGATTGCCAGCACCCGCTGGTCGACCAGTTTGAACTTCTGGAACGCCAGTTTGCGCTGCCGCTTCTGGGTGATGTAGTAAAACACCTCATTGTCGAAGGTGCCGGTCGTCGACGGTGAGCCGAGAGCAAGCAAAACCTGTTCGCGGCTTGAGCCCACAGGCACCAGCGCGATTTCTTCCTCGCCGATGACAGGGCCGTTGGTAACCACATCCGCCGTGTTGCAGGCACCGAGCATCAAGGTTGCTGCCAGGGCCATGGCAGCGCAACCGCTGCGCACCACGTTCGATCTGTTTGCCGGTCGGTTGATCATATTGTTTGAAAGCATTGAAATTCGTGCCTGCCGCCTTACAAGGGCTGTCGCTACGCCAATAGGGTGTCCGAATTGTGGACGCAGTACATGAGGCGGCGAAAAAGTTCAACCGGGCTTGTTGATGGGCAGCAAGCTGCCGGCAATTTCGATCCTGTCCGTGAATTCATGACCTGGAGCGACAAACAAGGTGGCGGATGCATGATCCTGAACTCGTTCAACAAAAGCCAGCCCCCAGAGGTGCCGCAGATGCTCTATTCGGCAGTCGTTGAGCAGGCCCGGCAACCGGCCTTCTTTCTTCATCATGGCTTTGCCGACACGGTGACGGGACGCTTCGACTGCCTGGCGCTGCATCTGTACCTTTTCACCCGCCGGCTGGTGGCTGACCCCCATCCGCTTGCTGCAAGCCTCAATCAGGAAGTCTTTGACCACTTCGTGCGCGACACCGATCGTGCCCTGCGTGAACTGGGGGTTGGAGACACCAGTGTGGCAAAGCGCAACAAGAAGCTGTTGCGCGGGTTTTACGCCATGGTCGACGAACTTGGCGCGCCGCTCGGTAATGGCGATGAGACCCTGCTGGCAGAAACGCTCGCTGCACGCTTCAAAGAACACGAGGGAGATCAGGCAACGTTCGATGCATCCGTCATTGCCCGCTACACCCTGGACTGCGCAGAGCATCTGCAGGCGCAGGACATGGAGGCCATTCTCGCCGGGCGGTTGACCTGGCCCGATGTGCCGCCACGCAAGGGCCGACACGCAAGAAATGACCGTACCACAAGGCGCTGATATTGCTGCGGCCGGCTGAGGGAGACTGGAGATGACTGTAAAAAAAGCGGGGCCGGCGCCTTCCATGCCCGTTCAGGTGAACGTACTGCCCTCAAAAGGCATGAGCATACCGGTTAGCGCAAATGAAGCCGAACGGGCCTGGCTGGCGCAGCAGGCGGGGGTGGAAAGCGTTGAAACCTTCAGGGCGGACTTGACGCTCAAGCGCTGGCAGCGCGACGGCGTGAAACTGTCGGGAAACCTCCGCGCGGACCTCACACAGGCCTGCATCGTCACCCTGGAGCCGGTGGCAGGGCATGCCGAGGAGACGATTGAACGCACTTTCGTGCCGCCGGATTCAAGGCTGGCAAAACCACGGCTCAACAGCGACGGGGAATGGCTGCTCGATGCCGAGGGCGCCGACCCGCCCGATGTACTGGAAGCCGATACACTGGAGATCTGGGGCGTGCTGCTTGAGCATTTCCTGCTGGCCATCGACCCGTTTCCCCGGGCACCGGGCGCCGTCTTCAACGAGGCCGAAAACCCGCAAGCAGAAGATGACAGGCCGCCTTCGCCCTTCGCGGTGCTGAACAAGCTCAAGCGGCCGGACTGAACCACAAATCTGACTGGGCAGGAAAATCTGCTTACGCCGTTCAGCCGGGCCTGCCCTCCTGCAAGGGGTAGCGAAGAGATCGCCATCCCAAGCTTGATCCCCCTGTGCCAAACGGCTAATGGCTATGGCCCGCGTCTTTTCGGCCGTTCGTTTCCGGCTTTCGTGGCGCTGGGCATCAATTGGGAACTCTCGGTAGAGCCAGAATGCCAGATACGGACATCATATCGCTCGATGCTATGGGCGGCGATTTCGGGACGTCCGTCTCGATTGCCGGTGCGGCCCTGGCTCTGGAGCGCCGACCGCAGCTCTCCTTTCTGCTGCATGGCGATGAAAGTGCCATCAAGGGGGAACTGGCGGGATTTCCGGCTCTGGCGAAGAAATCCGGGATCGTGCCCGCCGAAGTTCACGTTGCCATGGACGACAAGCCATCAAAGGCGCTGCGTGCCGGGCGCTGGAAATCGGGCATGTGGCGGTCCGTTGAATCCGTCAAGAATGGTGATGCCGCCGTGTGTATTTCTGCCGGCAACACCGGCGCGCTGATGGCCATGGCGCGGTTTTGCCTGCGCACCATGCCGGGAATTGACCGTCCTGCCATGGCGGCGTTGTGGCCGACCATGAAGGGCGAAAGCGTGGTCCTGGACGTTGGCGCCAATGTTGGCGCCGATGCCGGCCAGCTGGTCGACTTTGCCCTGATGGGCTCGGCGATGGCGCGCGCGCTGTATGACCTTGATCGCCCGACCGTCGGTCTGCTCAACATCGGCGTCGAAGAGGTCAAGGGGCAGGAAGATGTGCGCGAGGCCGGCCAGCGCCTGCGCGAGGCGGAACTTGAAAACCTGCACTATCACGGCTTTGTCGAAGGCGACGACCTCGGCAAGGGAACGGTCGACGTGGTGGTCACGGAGGGATTTGCAGGTAATATTGCGCTGAAGACCGCCGAGGGCACGGCCAAGCAGATCGCCTCCTATCTGCGCTCGGCAATGGGCCGCACCATCATGGCCCGCATCGGTTATTTCTTCGCCCGCAACGCGTTTGAACAGTTGCGTGAGAAGATGGATCCCAGGAAGGTCAACGGCGCCGTCTTTCTGGGGTTGAACGGCGTGGTGATCAAAAGCCATGGCGGCACGGATGCGGAAGGGTTTGCCGCCGCCGTGGAGATGGGACATGACATGGTGGCAAACGCAATAATGGACAAGATCGCGACGGACCTTCGCAGCATCAAGGAAGTGCCGGAAATGTCGAAAAGCGCTGAAACCTAATTCAATATTTCGTGGGTTCCGACCCTGGGCAGGCAGAGTTACATGATACGATCAGCGATCATCGGGTGCGGTTCCTACTCCCCTCAAAAGGTGATGAAAAACACCGATCTTGAAGGGGTTGTGGAAACCAGCGATGAATGGATTGTCCAGCGCACGGGCATTCGCCAGCGCCACATCGTTTCAGAGGGGGAAACCACTGCCGACATCGGCGAGAAAGCAGCCCGCGCGGCGCTGGCGGATGCCGGTGTTGCAGTCGACGATCTCGACATGATCATTCTGGCCACCTCCACGCCCAACAATACCTTTCCGGCAACCGCCGTCGAAATACAGGAACGGCTCGGCATGCGGCACGGCGCGGCATTCGATTCCCAGGCCGTCTGTTCCGGCTTCATCTTTGCACTGACAACCGCAGACCAGTACATCCGTACCGGCTTTGCAAAAACCATACTGGTAATCGGCGCAGAAACCTTCTCGCGCATTCTGGACTGGACCGACCGCACCACCTGCGTATTGTTTGGCGATGGCGCCGGTGCCGTTGTCGTCACAGCGGTGGAGGGCGAGGGCACGCCGCAGGACCGGGGCATTTTGTCCTCGCATCTGCGCTCCGACGGCTCCCACAAGGACAAGCTGTATGTCGATGGCGGTCCTTCCACCACCGGGACGGTTGGCCATCTGCGCATGGAGGGCCGGGAGGTCTTCCGCCACGCCGTCGGCATGATCACCGATGTGATCGAGGCTGCCTATGATGCAACCGGCATGACATCGGATGACATCGACTGGTTCATTCCCCATCAGGCCAACAAGCGCATCATCGATGCCTCGGCCAAAAAGCTCAACATCGCGCCCGAAAAGGTGGTGATCACCGTCGACCATCACGGCAACACCTCTGCTGCTTCCATCCCCTCGCGCTGTGCGAGGCGGTCCGTGACGGCCGGGTGAAACGGGGCGACGTGCTGCTGCTGGAAGCGATGGGAGGTGGCTTTACCTGGGGTAGCGTTCTGCTTCGCTGGTGATGTCAGATGAATGACGCTGGGTAAGGGTATTGTTCAATCTTCCCGGTAACTTGCTTGTAAAAGAGAACAAAAAAACCTAGTCTTGGCGAAATTCTTTCCAGCGCGCGCCGCAAGTGGGAACAAATCAACGGTTTGCCGCGCTAGTGAACGTTTCTTGAAACGGTAGGATTGCTATGGGGGGAAAGACACTTACCCGTGTGGATTTGGCAGAGGCTGTCTACCGCAAGGTTGGCCTTTCGCGGACGGAGTCCGCCGATCTGGTCGAAAGCGTTCTGGCGGCGATTTCCGATTGCGCCGTCAATGGGGAAACCGTCAAGCTTTCCTCCTTCGGGTCCTTTGTGGTGCGCAGCAAGAACGAGCGCATTGGCCGCAATCCGAAAACCGGCGAAGAGGTTCCCATCAAACCGCGGCGCGTCATGGTCTTCAAACCCTCCAACAAGCTTCGCGATGTGGTGCTGAAGGGCAATTCAGGCCGCGCGGGTGGCGAAGAGTAGGGCGCTGTAACCGTCAGGGCCCCGGCAGAAGCCGTTCTTGCCGCAGCTGGCATTCCCTTCTTTGTTTTAACGGCCATTGTCTTCCATTGGTGTGAATTTCACCGTCTCCGTCAGGTGCCTTCGGCAAAATCCTGTGCTATGATTCGCTTCCGGGCGGCAGGTTGAACAGGGTTCGACGGGAGTGAGGATTGGAAAAAAGCCCAGACGCGTTCCGCACCATCAGCGAGGCTGCGGACGACCTTAACCTTCCCCAGCATGTCCTGCGTTTTTGGGAAACCCGGTTTTCCCAGATAAAACCGATGAAACGCGGCGGCGGAAGACGCTACTACCGCCCCGACGACATCGATTTGCTGCGCGGCATCCGGCATCTTCTATACGAGGAAGGGTACACCATTCGCGGTGTGCAGCGCATCCTGCGCGAGCAGGGCAACCGGTTTGTCATCGGCATTGGCAGCGGCGAGATCGATATCGGCGATCCCGCAGCTTTGCTGGCGGCAACCAGCAGCAACGAAGCTGCCGCGCCCGTCCCCGAACCGCAAGTTGAGGCCGACGCCCCGCGGCAGGCAGCCGTGACGGTTGGCGAGTTGACCGGGCGCAAGGGACAGAAATCCGGCAAGGGGCTGCTTGGCCGCCTGCGCGGCAGCAGCGAGGAAGCCGGTGAAATGGCCGCAGAACTTGGCAGCGGCCTGTCGGTGGAAGACCGCCGCAATCTGCAGACCACCCTGTATGAGCTGCTGGAATGCAAACGCCTTCTCGATCAGGTCCGCTCGGACTGAAGTTGTCTGGTTTGAAACTCGCAGGATTGGCCTTCGGCCAATCACGCCGAAGCAGGTTGCCGGCTTCGCCGGAAACGCTCTAGAAGTGCCTTTTTGCAAATGCGCGGCCCGAACCTGTTTTCAGATAAGCCTCGAATTTGTCGGCTTTGGCAGGCTCGCTGAAGGCAACATATCCGCGCAATTCCCAAGGAAGATATTTGCGCGTGTGTTCAGAGTGCCCTGCATTGTGCGCGTTGAAACGCTTTTTGAGATCACGCGTACTGCCAACATAGTATCGGCTTGGATTGACTTTGCTTTGAAGCATATAGACATACTTCATGAAGTCCGCCTCCGCTGAAGCTGCGGCGTGACATCCGCCTTCGCGGTGTTCGGAGGATTGGCCTTCGGCCAATCACGCCGAAGCAGGTTGCCGGCTTCGCCGGAAACGCTCTAGAAGTGCCTTTTTGCAAATGCGCGGCCCGAACCTGTTTTCAGATAAGCCTCGAATTTGTCGGCTTTGGCAGGCTCGCTGAAGGCAACATATCCGCGCAATTCCCAAGGAAGATATTTGCGCGTGTGTTCAGAGTGCCCTGCATTGTGCGCGTTGAAACGCTTTTTGAGATCACGCGTACTGCCAACATAGTATCGGCTTGGATTGACTTTGCTTTGAAGCATATAGGCATACTTCATGAAGTCCGCCTCCGCTGAAGCTGCGGCGTGACATCCGCCTTCGCGGTGTTCGGAGGATTGGCCTTCGGCCAATCACGCCGAAGCAGGTTGCCGGCTTCGCCGGAAACCGCGAAGGCGGATGGTCGGAGCGAGTGGATTCGAACCACCGACCTCCCGTCCCCCAGACGGGTGCGCTAACCGGGCTGCGCTACGCTCCGACAAATGGTTGTAAAACCAGCCCCTCTATAGGCAAGCGGCAGTTCCAATTCAACCGTAAACAGAGGCTGCTGCGCATTCAGTGCCATTCATGCTTCCAGCAGCGAATTTCGTGCTGTTGGCGCTGCGTTGAGCCGGGCCTCGGTACGGGCAACAGAACTGCCGGGCATGTTTTCTCGGACGCTCATCTGCCGCGCATTGGTGTTTTGCCGGCTTTTTTCAAGCGCCATGCAGCCCCAGATAATGCCGATCAGCAGATAGAAATGGCGCCAGTGGTCGGTATCGATCACATTTCCGATCAACACATGGCCGAAAAAGACCACATAGGCGATCTGCAGATAGGGAAGCCAGGGGCGCTGGCGGAAAAGCAGCTTGAAGCCGCCAACAAGTGTCCACACCATGACCGCCACCCAAGTGACAAACCCGATCCACCCATGGGCCATCAGGGCCTTGACCAGGTTGTTGTGGGTATCCTCGCCAAAGATGTAGCCGAATTCCAGCGGCCCGATCCCCAGCGGCTTGCTGAGCGCCAGTTCAAAGCCCAGCAGATGGCGGGCAAACCGGCCAATGCGGCCTCCGTCATAATCCTGCACGGCCTTTGCCCGTTCGGCAAACAGCTTCGACACCTCATCGAACTGGAGTGCAACCAGCAGCAGCAGCATGATGGCGACAATGCCGGCAACCCCGATAACGATGTATTTCAGGCGGGTTCGCGCTTTTTGTTCATTGATGATCAGCAGCAGGTAGAAAAGCCCGCCGGAGACGACCGAAAGTCCCCAGGCGGCGCGCGAGAAGGCCAGAAAAAGCCCCAGCAGCAAAATGGCGAGCAAGCCGGCCCGCAATGGCAACAGGGTAGGGGAGCGGTTTACCACTCCGTAGATCAGGTAGAGGATCGGGGTGACCAGAAACGGGGCAAAGACGTTGGGATCCTGAAAGGCGCCCATGGCCCGTTCATAACGGGTGAAAATCTCGAACCCGCCGACGTTGAAATATCCGATAATGCCCAGAAGCGACGTGATCGTGGCAGCCACGATATAGGCACGGAATATCAGCCGCAGCCGCCCCATGTCCTGACGGATGACGATGGCAAAGAACACCGAGGTCAGCGCAAGAAAATAGGATATCGCCACATAGATCAGGCCGCGGGTGTATTCCTCCATGGTGAGGGAGGAAATCACACCGCCGAAATTGAACAGGGTGAACAAGAACAGCAATGGCGCGATCTCGCGCGGAATGCGCATGCCGCAGATGAACCACACGCCGAGCAGGGCGGCCAGAAACAGTTCATAAGGTGCCGGCTCGAAGATGACGAAGCCGCCAAGAAACACCGCAAAGGCAATGGCCCCGTTGGCGAGCATCTGGCCCGCGGCAGCGTTGGCCGCCCGCTGATCGCTGGCAGCAAGCGGTGCAGAGGCGGCAAAAAAGGGCGCGCTGGCGGTGGTCAATAGGCGTTTTCCGTGTTCAGCAGCTTCAGCGGCGTTAAGAACAGGATTTGCAGATCAAGCATCAGCGACCAGTTTTCGATATAGTACAGATCGCAATTGACCCGCTGTTTGATCTTTTCTTCATCATCCACTTCGCCGCGCCAGCCGTTGATCTGGGCCCAGCCGGTAACCCCGGGCTTCACCTTGTGACGGGCAAAATACCCGTCCACCACCTCGTCCCAAAGACGGTTGGCGGTGTGCGCGTTGACGGCATGCGGGCGTGGCCCCACCAGCGACAGGCCACCCTGCAGCACGTTGAAAAGCTGCGGCAATTCATCGATCGAGGTCTTGCGGATGAAGCGGCCGACCCGGGTGACCCTGGGATCGCCCTTGGTGACTACCTTTTTGGCATCAGGGTCCGACATCTCGTGATACATGGAGCGGAATTTGAGTACATCCACCACCTGATTGTTGAAGCCGTACCGCTTCTGGCGGAACAGCACAGGCCCCTTGCTCTCCAGCTTGATTGCAACCGCGGTTACCAGCATCACCGGGCTCAGCAACACCAGGGCAAGACTGGCAAAGAACAGATCGAAGATGCGCTTGCTGACGGCATCCCAATTGGCGATCGGCTTTTCGAAAATGTCGAGAAAGGGAACAGATCCCTCATAGCTGTAGGAGCGCGGGCGGAAGCGCAGCTTGTTGGTATGGGCCGACAGGCGGATGTCTACCGGCAGGACCCACAGGCGTTTCAACAGCTGGAGCACCCGTTTTTCAGCGCTCAGCGGCAGGGTAACGATCAGCATGTCGATGCGCGCCATACGGCCGAATTCAACCAGTTCGGCGACGGTGCCGAGCTTGGGATAGCCAACCACAACGGGCGGTGACCGGTCGCCGGAGCGGTCATCGAAAATGCCGCATACGCGGATGTCGGAACTGTGCTGGGCTTCCAGTGTGCGGATCAGTTCAGCTGCCGGCTCTCCTCCGCCGACAATGACCGCCCTGCGCTCAAGGCGGCCATCGCTCATCAGGCGGTGGGCATAATAGGTCAGCCAGAGGCGGAAAAAGACAAGAAATGCGCCACCGGCAACCAGCCACGAACCGAACCAGACGCGGGAATATTCATCGCTCATCTTGGCAAAAAAGCCGAGTGCTGCCAGCAGCAGCATGGCAAAACCAAAGCCCGCAATCACCTTCGATATCTGCGAAACGGGGCTGCGGAACGTATCCATCTGATAGCCGTCGATTGCCTGAATGCCGGCAACGGTCAGAAATGCGCCAAGAACGGAGGCGGCAAGATAGAGCCCGCCCTGATAGGCTTGCGGCCCCACATAGAGCATGTAAATCAGCAGGGAAATTCCGCTCAGCGCCAGAAATTCCGTTATCCGGGCAAGGCCTGCAATGAAACCCGGCGCCACCACATTGGAGGAAAACTGCTCTGCAACCTGTTTTGCCAGCTCGTTAAGCTCGATCTTCCGGGCATCGTCGATGCTGGCGTCGTTGGCAGCCTCGCGAACCTTGCGGGCCGAGAAAATCTGCTTGGCGTCTGTTGTTTCGGTTGCCATGGCTTCCCCGTTTGGCTGGGCTCTCGCAGGACGGCCGGTTGCAACGCCGTTTCCTGTTTTCAAGCGTGAATGACCAATGGGAAATTGTTAGACGAAATTGCCTAACAAACCGGTACCAGATTGTGCGGATTTGGGCCGTTTTGCTGCCAGCGCGGCCGGGATAGCTAACAAAACCTAACAATCAGTCGGCCAACGGACTGGGTTACAGGCAGGCGCGATAGGCTTCCATGACGTCGTGGGCCATCCCCTCTACGGAAAAGCGTTTCTGCAGGGCTTCCCGCATCTTCTTTGCCTGTTTTGACCGGTTTGGATTGCTGAGGGCTGCCGCCATGGCACCTGCAAGCGCCTTGGGATCGCCAGGCTCGACAAGGCGGCCGGCGTCATCACCGAAGATTTCCGGTATGCCGCCGACCCTGGTGCAGATCACCGGTTTTTGTGCGGCAATCGCCTCCAGAACGATGTAAGGCATGGATTCAGCGCGGCTCGGCACGACAACGATATCGGCAAGCCCAAAGGCTTCCCGTGCCGGCATGGCGTCGTGCACGGTGATGTTTGCTTCAAGGCCGAGTTTGCCGATCATGGTCCGGTATCGGTCCTTGTCGGGACCGTCGCCCACAAAATGCGCCGTCGCCTTCTGAGTGGACGAATTGAGCATGGCCAGTGCGTGCAGGAACACATCCGGCCCCTTAAGGTCGCGCATCATGCCGATGTAAAGAAAATCGGCCGCTTTTGGGGAAGCGGCCACCGGTATGAATTCAGCCTTGGCAAGACCGTTGTAAACCAGACGGGTCCGGCAGCGCGGTTCGCCGATCTTGCGGTGATAGCCGCGCTGTTCATAATCGCTGACGAAGAGGAGACAATCCGTCAGCCGTTCCATGGCCCGTTCGAGGGTGAAGAACAGTTTTCCCTTCAAACTGTTCTCATCGTAGTGGATCGAACCGCCATGGGGGCAATAAAGACGGGCAACGCTGGAACCTGATACCCGTAACACGGAGCCGATAATGCGTGCATAGGCGCCACCCTTGGCGCCGTGCGAATGCAGGATATCCGGCTTCAATTCCTTGAAATGCTTGTAACTTCTGTACAACGCGGCAAGGTCACCCGGCGTGATCGCCCGCCGCATGGGAATGCGTGTCAGCCCCAGTGCAAGCTTTGGCTCAATTTCCCTGAACAACCGCTCTTCGTGCGGTCCCCCGGTAAGGGAATCGCAGAAAATGCCGATCTCGTGGCCCTGGGCAGCATGAAGGTCGATCAGGTCACGAACATGCCGGAAAATGCCGCCGACTGGCGATCTGAAGCAGTGGATGATCCGTAGCTTTTCATCTGGCATTTGCCGGCCGGACCCTCAGAACAACCGTTCGCGGACGTAGATGGTATCGCCAGGCAGCACAGGGTCACTGAGCGGTACCCTGCCGCTGAGCACCTTGCCGTTGATGTTGCGGGTGATATCGGCATTGGCCTGCTGGGCGCGGGGGGTAAAGCCGCCGGCAATGGCAACCGCATTTTGAACGGTCATACCGGGCACATATACATATTGTCCGGCAGAGCCGACCTCACCCATCACGAAGATGGGGCGATAGCGCTCCACTTCCACCGACACATCGGGATCACGGATGAACCCGTTGCGCAGTTTGGCGGCAATATCCGCTTCGACTTCCTTGGGGTGCGGCCCCGTGCAGCAACGCTGCCGACAAGGGGAAAAGCAATATAGCCTGCCTTGTCCACCGAATAGGCATTGGTCAGTTCCTTTTGCTCGAAGACGGTGATGCGAATGGCATCGCCCGCGTCGAGGCGATAGGGCTGCTGAAGTGCGGCGTGAAAGGCTTCATCCACCGGCTGATAGGTGGCGCAACCGGAAACCAGCAAGCCGGACACAGCAACAGCGCCCAGGCTGCGCATAATCACGCTGGCCATTCGCCGGGATGTTCCGGAGAAGAATCCAAAAAGAAAGGGACGGGAAGGGTACTTTGAAGACATAACGCTTTCCGTAAAATGAAAAACCGCCGTTTCACCGGCTCTCCATTTAATCCCTCATTAAGGTTAATGCCCGGTAAAGGGTGCAGCCTTCCGGTTAAACAAAAAAGCCGGTTTGCTGTCGGGTTTTCGATATAAACAAATGACAACAGCCGGTGCGTCTTAACCCGATGGAAACCATGTTCGTTCATGGTCTGCTCACCATTATTGTAACGGAGTGGGACCATGTCAGGCGCGCGTACGCTTTCAGCCGATGTAGATATCGATATCAAGGGATTGCTTTCAGCCGTCTGGCGCAGAAAGTTTTTCCTGCTTTTGCTGACCCTTGTGGGCGGCGGCTTGCTGTTCGCCATGCTCGCCACCATTTCCCCGCGTTACAAATCCGATGCGCAGATCCTCATTAAAAAGCGCGAGTCGGTTTTCACCCGCATTCAGACCAACGAGTTCCAACCCAATGGCGGTGAATTCGACGAGGAGGCGGTCAAAAGCCAGGTTCTGGTGCTGAACTCCGATGATCTGGCCGCGCAGGTGATCAAGAAACTCGATCTGGAAAATCATTCAGAGTTCAAGGGAAGTTCCAGCAAGGGATTGATCTCCCTGGCAACCGGCCTTCTGAAATCGCCGGAAGACAACAGTCCCGTGGCGGGCGCACCCGATACCGGACTTGACGTGTCGCCCAAGGTGCTCAAGCGGTTCAAAAAACAGCTGCTTGTTTATGCCGCGGAAAAATCCCGCGTCATCATTGTCGAGTTCTGGGCGCGGGACAAACGTCTGGCGCGCGACGTGCCGAACACGCTTGCCAATCTTTATCTTGAGACAACGCGCAATGCGACACTGGAAACCGATTCCGGCGCTGCCGAATGGCTAGGACCGGAGATCGAAAAACTGCGCGAGAAAGTGCAGCAGGCCGAAGCCAGGGTCGCCGAATTCCGTTCCCAGTCCGACATTCTCTTAGGCAACAACAATGCCCTGCTGGCAACTCAGCAGCTTTCTGAGGTTTCTTCCGAGCTTTCGCGCGTTCGCTCCGAGCGCACGGCGGCCGAAGCGCGCATTGATTCCATCCGCACAGCGCTCGCCAATGGCGGATCGCTGGATGTTATTCCGGAAGTCATTTCCTCGCCCCTGATTCAGCGCCTGCGTGAACGCCAGGTGACGACCCAGACGGAAATCTCGGAGCTGTCGACAACCCTGTTGCCGAACCACCCGCGGATCAAGGCGCTGCGTTCGCAATTACCGGAAATAGAAAAACAGATCCGCAAGGCGGCGCAGAATATTCTCACCAGCCTGGAAAACTCCGTCGAGCGTTCCCGCAAGCAGGAACAGGTCCTGCTGCAGGAGGTCAACCGCTACAAGTCGGAATCGGCGCGGGTAGGCGAGGCCGAGGTGCAGTTGCGTGCCCTGGAGCGTGAGGCAACCGCCCAGCGCGAGCGTCTGGAAGGCTATCTGTTGCGCTTTAACGAGGCTGAAAGCCGGCAGAACTCCGGTTACGCCGCAAGCGAGGCCAAGATCATCGAACACGCGGTTCTGCCCGCCGGCAGCTACTTCCCCAAAGTGGTTCCCTTCACGCTGGCTGGCATGACAGCGCTGCTGGTGCTCGGCATTGTCGGCCTGTTGACGTTCGAACTGTTGAGCGGCCGGGCGTTCAGGCCTGTGGCGCCCATTCGTGAAGAAGACTATCCAATGCGCGCGGAGCCGCAAACGGTCCGTCCGGTTGCGGCGGCGCCAGCTCCGGCCGCCAGTCAGGCTCCGGCCAATCCGGATACTGCCGTCGCACCGCCATTGGTACCGGCTGAAAATGACCTGCTTCAGGATGTTCCCATTCCGCCCCGTACCCAGGCAGCCGCCAATGACACAGACGCCTTTGCACCGGAGTTTGCCGTCAAGGCGCTGCAGAACATGGGCCGGGCGGCGATCGCCGTGGTCAATCCATCCAACCGGGGCGACAATGGCACCCTGGTAAGCGAAACCGCACGCCAACTCTCGGCGTCCGGCAGGTCGGTCGTCGTGGCAGACTTCTCAGGCAACGGCACCACTGCGCTGAAAATGCTCGGAAGCCTGCCGCAAACCGGGTTCTTTGATGTTCTTGCAGGGCGGGCAACCTTGCGCGAGGTCTTGTTTGTCGACCAGGGCGGTGGCGTTCACGTGCTGGCTTCCGGCAACAATGAGCAGGGCGCGTCCATGGACAATCTGTCCCAGGTCGCCGAAGCCCTGGAAGCAAGCTACGACTACGCGATCTTCGATTGCGGTGATGCCGGAGTTGCCGGAATTTCACGCATTGCCGGCGGCCATACGGTGGTTCTGGTCTCCGTGACGCCGCACACCGTTGAGCCGGGACAACGCATTGAACGTGAGCTCAAGGCAGCCGGCTTTTCCGAGACCATCATGGTGCGCGATCATCCGTTTGCTGCAGCAGCGCATGTTGCCTGAAGGGGCGGGCAAAGCTGGTTCGTTAATTCATAAACTGCAGCCGGGCTTTGAGTTTGCGAAAATCCTTGTAAAGCGACCAGTACCGCTCGTCTTCGCGCACAATGCGCCGCAGGCCGCCATACAGCTTGCGCAGGGCGATTACAGGAAGCGCTGCCCGGTTGAAGGGCATCAGCGTTTCATAGGTTTCGATGCGTTCAGAACTCCACGAACGCTTGTAGCGTTCATCCCCGGCACCCAGATCCATCTGGACATAGCCTTCACAGCAAAGCTTCTCCACCACCAGATACAGCAGCATCTCGCCGGGTGACAGTTTTTCCCAGCCGCTGGCGATTGAGGAGAAATAGCCGGAGAACCGCCTGTTGTGCGCACCGCCGCCAAAAATGGCGACAATCTCGCCCTTTATTTTCAGGGCGAAGATCTGCAACAGCGGTTCGCTGTCATGAAGCGACTTGCGCGCCAGTTTTTTCAGGAAGGCCTTGGTTTCCTGTCCGGCAAAGACATCCCGGATGCCCAATTCCTTCAGCCGGCGGGATTTCTGCTCGAAGAACACATCAATGATGTGTTCGACTTCCGGCAGGCTTTGCGGCGTGACGAATTCATATCCGCCCATCGACTCGGCCATACGCACCTGCTGCCGGAATTTCTTGCGCTTGCGCTTGCCATTGCCGCGGGCAAGCGTTGCATCAAAGCCGCCTTCAAGGTCAAGTACATAGGCGGGGTTGCCGCTGCGATGTGCCTGCGAGCCAATGACGGAATTCGGCTTTCCAAGCCAAGTCTGCGGCTGGCAGCACAAGGCGACATAGCCAACGCCGGGCAGAATGCGGCGCAGCCGGGTATAGATTCGGTCAAAACTCTGCGGCCCGAGCCGGCCGGCATATTCCGGCGAAACGATACCGATGTTGAAGTTGACATGGCTGCCGCCGGCAAACTTCAACCGACGCACCCACCGGCCGTGAATTGACAGCGGCAGAATGAACACGATTTTGCCCTCATGCCGGCCAACGGCAATGAAGGGATGAATGTTTTTTCTGGAGGCATATTCCTGAAGATAGGTCTCAATCCACTCAAACCGCTGGTAAACGGAAACCGGTGCGGTTTTTTCCAGCGCTTCCCATTCTTCCCTGAGCCCCTGCGCGCTGCCATGGATCGACAAGTCGATTTCATCAGCCAGAATGCGAACATCCCTGGCGGCGGCAATGGATTTTCCGGCGTTCAGTACAGCGGCGCGCGACACGTTTTTCCTGGCTCATGCGTTGGAACTGTTGATCGGCTGCACGCTATCAACCGAATCTAAATAATCCATGATTAGCTTGGGTCCGTACTGGTTTTCCCTAACAGCAGGTTAACGCACAATGCCCGGAACGCTCGCAACCCGCATCATGCTTGAAGCGATCCGGCTTTCAGGCGCTGCCAATCTGGCCAATGAACGTTTGCGGGGTATCGGCTCAATCCTGATGCTGCACCGGGTGTGCAAGCCTGAAAACAACGGCTTTGCGCCCAATGCGCACCTGTCGGTGACGCCGGAATTTCTCGACCGTCTTGCTGATGCCCTGTCGCGCAGCATTTTCGAGTTCGTCAGCATGGATCAAGCTGCCCAGCGCATTCGCGACAGCGGCAAGGGCAACCGGCCGTTTATTGCCGTAACCCTGGATGATGGCTACAGAGACAACCTGCAAAATGCCGTGCCGGTTTTCCGCAAATACAACATACCCTACACGGTTTTTGTTGCGCCGGGCCTTGTCGACGGGCGCGCCAGTTTGTGGTGGGAAGACCTTGCCGCGGTGCTTGAAGCCCGCAACACACTGTATTTCGACTGGAAGGGCCTGCGCCGCGAACTGCCCCTGTCAAACCACAAGGAAAAGCAGGAAGCCTTTGATTATCTGATGGCCTATCTGACCAATGAGGTCAGCGAGGACGATCAGCGCCGCATCGTTTCAGGGCTTTGCGGGATGTCCGGCGTGGATGCCGAGGCCCACAGGGCACAATCGATCATGACCTGGCAGGAGCTCAAAGAGCTTTCTTCCGACCCGCTCTGCACTCTGGGTGCCCATACCATCGGCCATTATGCACTTGCCCGGCTCAACGAACAGGATGCCATTGCAGAACTTGAAGAAAGCCGGTCCCTGATCGAACTTGAAACCGGCATTCGCCCAAAGCACTTTGCCTATCCCTACGGCTATCCTGCTGCCGCCGGCGAACGGGAGTTTGTCCTTGCCGGGCGTTGTGGTTATGAAACCGCCGTCACGACCCGCCATGGCGTCGTGTACCGCGACCATGCGAACCATTTGACAGCCCTGCCGCGCATTTCCCTTAACGGGCATTTTCAGAAACTGCGCTATGTGCGCGCCCTGCTTTCTGGCACCACCACGAGACTTGCCAACAAGGGCAGGCGGCTGAATGTCGCCTGAAGCCTCGCCTATTTACCGCTCGGCAGGCGGATCATCCAGCTGACGATGAACATTGCCGGCACCACCCATAAAATTCCGGTCAGGAAGAAGTAGAGCATGTGCACCCACCAGGGCGAATTCCCCAGATGGGCGGTTGCGATCGCGGTTGCCACCAGCGCATAAACGACAACCAGCGCCACCAGGGCGATCATGCCGAAAATCTTCTTGATGGCTACAGGCATGGCTGTTTTCTCCGGAACGGGCGCGGCGATCTTGGCGGGCAGGGCGTCGTGGGGCCACACATCCATGAAACCGGAAGCATTCTATAGGCGATCGGTATCATTGCGCCATACGCGACGTGATGTCCCATCAAGGCGAGCCCCGCTTTGGGCTATTCCCCATGTCAGTTGAACTGGCCATGGTGGCCGCCATTTTCATGTTGCCTGCCGCTTATGCCAGCAGATAAGCAAAACCGGAATGCCGATGGAAGATGAAAACCCGATCGAAGCTGCAATTGAGCGCGAACGCGGCAACCGCAACCTGCTGCGCTGGTGGCTATATTTCGTCTGCCTGATGATATTGGTGATGGTGGTCGTCGGCGGCGCAACCAGGCTGACCGATTCCGGCCTTTCGATCACCGAATGGAAGCCGGTCCACGGCATCATCCCCCCGCTTTCTGCGTCCGATTGGCACGATGAGTTCGAAAAGTACAGGCAGATCCCCGAATACCAGCTTCAGAATGCGGGAATGAGCCTTGATGCTTTCAAGACGATCTTCTGGTGGGAGTGGGGCCACCGCTTCCTCGGCCGCATGATCGGCCTGGTATTCGCCATTCCGCTCATTGTCTTCTGGCTTTCAGGCCGCATCGAAACCAGGCTCAAGCCGAAACTGCTTTTCCTGCTGGCGCTGGGCGGTCTTCAGGGTTTCATCGGCTGGTGGATGGTAAAATCGGGCTTGGTCGACCGCGTCGATGTCAGTCAGTACCGGCTTGCCGTCCACCTGACGCTGGCCTGCGTGATTTTTGCCTATGCCTTCTGGATTGCACGGGGACTGGCGCCCCACACGACCACCCGTGACGTGCCGCGGCACGTTGCCATTCTTGCGCCTGTGGTCGTGCTGGCAATCCTCGCGCAGGTGTTTCTCGGCGGACTGGTGGCCGGCCTCGATGCCGGACTCGCGTCCAATGAATGGCCGAAAATGCTGGGCGAGTGGGTGCCGGAAGCCATCTGGGACCTTGCGCCCATCTGGCTCAACTGGTTTGAGAACCCGATTTCCGTCCAGTTCAACCACCGCCTGGGCGGCTATCTGCTTTTTGTGTTGATCCTGGCCCAGGCCTGGGTGGCGCTGCGCAGCGGTGCTGAACGCCAGCACAAGCGCCGCACGCTGCTCATCGTGCTGATTGGTTTTGTCCAGCTTGCCCTTGGTATCCTGACCGTGCTTTGGGAAGTGCCGCTCCATGCCGCCCTTGCGCATCAGGCGGTGGCGGTGGTCCTGCTGGCGGCAGCCATCGCCCATTGGCGCGGCATTGTCGGGCCGTATTCGCCGGTAACGGGGCTGGAAGTGCGTGCGTGAATATCTATGCGCCCAACATGATGTCCATGTTCTGCACGGCGGCGCCTGACGCGCCCTTGCCCAGATTGTCCAGAGAGGCAACCAGATTGACCTGGCCCGCGCCTGCGGTGCCGCAGACATAGAGCTTCATGCGGTCGGTACCGCGCATTTCTTCCGGGTCCAGCCGGTTGGCCGCCGCCACATCCTTCAGGCTGACCACCTCGATCACCTCCTGCCCTGCATAATGCTCGTCATAACAGTGGTGGATTGCGGCCAGCGAAGCATCGTTCAACAATTCCACATGCAGCGGAATGTTGACCAGCATGCCCTGGGCAAACCGGCCCACATTGGGCGTGAAGATCGGTTCGCGTGCAAGTCCCGCCCGGTTGACGATTTCCGGCACATGCTTGTGCTTTAGCGGCATGGCATAAAGGAAGTGGTTGGCGGTGATCGCCCCTTCGGCCTGCGGATTTTCCATCTGTTCGATCATCTGCTTGCCGCCGCCCGAATAGCCCGAAACCGCATTGATGGTGACCGGATAATCCGCAGGTAGCTGCCCCGACACGATCAGCGGGCGCAGCAGCGCAATGGCACCGGTGGAATAGCAGCCGGGATTGGAAACGAACCGCGCCGCAGCAATCTTCTCGCGCTGGCCGGCTTCCAGTTCCGCAAAACCGTAAACCCAGTCGGGCGCTGACCGGAAGGCGGTCGAAGCATCGATCACCCGCGTTGTCTCATTGTCGGCGGCAGCCAGCATCTCAACCGCCTCGCGGCTTGCATCGTCCGGCAGGCATAAAATGACGAGGTCGGCCTCATTGAGCAGCCGGGCACGCACATCGGCATTGCGCCGCTTCTCATGGGGATCGACAGCACCTCAAGATCATCGCGCACGGCAAGCCGTTCGCGGATCTGCAGACCCGTCGTGCCGTGTTCTCCGTCAATGAAAATCCGCGGTTTTGTCATGGAGTGGTTTCCGGAAAAAGATTCAGAATCAATGCGTTGCAGAAAACACCGGAATCTGAATCGATACTTTAGCCGCCAGCAAGCAGATTATTCGTCCGCCAGTTTCTCCGCACGCAGGCCGAGCATATACATTGCGACCGTGGAAGCTGCAATTGCCGTTATGTCGGCATGGTCATAGGCCGGCGCCACTTCGACCACATCGCTGCCCTTGATGTCGAGGCCGCCAAGCTTTCGCAGTACGGCCAGCATCTTGGCCGATGAGGGGCCGCCGGCGACCGGCGTTCCCGTGCCGGGCGCAAAGGCAACATCCAGGCAATCGATGTCGAAGGTGATGTAGCAGGGCATGGCGCCGACACGTTTCAGGATGGTTGCCGCGATCTCTTCTGAAGACATCTCGTCGATCTCGTCGCCATATAAAATCTCGATGCCGAAATCGTCCGGGGCGTGGGTGCGGATGCCGATCTGGATCGAGCGCTCGGGGTCGATGATGCCTTCGCGCACCGCACGGGTGACGAAATTGCCGTGGCTGATCTCTTCGCCGTCATCGGCCCAGGTGTCCTGATGGGCGTCAAACTGCACCAGGGCGAGCGGGCCGTGCCGGTCGGCATGGGCTTTCAGGAGCGGCCAGGTGACGAAATGATCCCCGCCCAGGGACAGGAGATAACAGCCCTGGTCGAGAATGGCAGCCGCCTCGTTTTCGATGCGTTCGGGATTCTCCCAGACCCGCGAATAGGAGAGCTGGCAGTCGCCATAATCGACCACCGCCATCTGTCTGAACAGATCGGCGTTGAAGGGATATTGCGGATCATTGTCAAAAATCGCCGATGCACGGCGCACGGCCGCCGGCCCGAAGCGCGCCCCGCTGCGGTTGGTAACGGACGTATCCAGCGGAATGCCCCATACCGCCACATCCGCCCCGCCGACATCCTTGGTATATTTGCGCCGCATGAAGGACATGACGCCGGAAAAGGTGTTGTCGCCAGCGGGCGCATGAAGGTCGGTGGTGGTGATCGCGTGATCGGCGGTGGTCTTGCTGGCCATCGGGAAATTCCTGCCTTGATTGAGACGTTAGCGGTAGCACCTCGGTTTTATGCTGCCAACCACCCTCTTACGCGGGGCTTTTGCCCACTGAGTGCCGGGCTTCGGCCATCAGCCAGTCGCGAAACAGGATCGCGCCCTTTCCAAGGGCCGTGTCTGGCTGGTAAAGAGATGGTAGTGCTGGTTGCCCCGAACCGGCGCCAGCGCACCGACTGCCGCCAGACCCAATCTGCCGGTCAAGAAATCCGTTGCCGGGGCCCTGGCCAGCGCCAGCCCGTCACCGCTTGCTGAAAGCACGAGCGAAAGCGGCGTGTTGTCGACCATGCGCAGCCTGCATTGGCCGATATCGGTGCCATCTGCCCCTGACAGCACCTGGTGCCAGCCGCTGCGATGGGTGGCAACTTCGTTGAGCAGGTGCCCGCTGATGTCTTTCGGAGAATGGATTGCCTCCGCGATCTGAGGCGGAGCGACGGCATAAAGCGTTTCTCCCATCAGCCTTTCAGCTCCCTCGGGAAAGTCTGTCGCCGACCCGAACGCAACCTGCAGATCGGCATCGCGCCCCGGCAATAGCGCACGGAAATCGCTGACCAGATTGGCGGTGTTGACATTGACCCGGATGCCCGGATGCGCTGCCTCAAAACGGGCAAGGCGCGGTGCCAGCCATCCGATCGCCAGAACGCTGACCATCTGAATGGTGACCTGCTCTTCTTCCCTGGTGCCGAACAGGGCTGCTGCGGTGGTTTCCACCGAATACAGCGATTGCTGAACGGCGGGCAGAAACGATCGGCCGGTTTCCGTCAGAACCACGCGCTTTGCCTCCCGGACGAACAGGTCGCGGCCCAGATGGGTTTCCAGTGCCTTGATCTGCTGGCTGACAGCGGCAGCGCTCATGTTGAGCAGTTCGGCAGCGCGGGCAAAACTCTCCGTGCGGGCCGCCGCCTCGAACACGCGCAGCCAGTTCAGCGAGGGAATGCGGCTTGCCGGCACGTTTCGATCTCCAAGTGTTTGCGCCCCAGCATAAGTTGCACTTATGCTCATACGCAACAAAGACCGTTTGTTTTCGCGGTCTTTTGCCTTTCAGATCGCCCAAACGCTGTTACGGGAGACAAATCACCATGGCGCAGGGCGTGGCACTTGAAGAAACGCAAGGGCTGCAGGGGATGGGCGGTCTTTCGCCCCGTCAGCTTGCCTTTTATCGTGACAATGGCTTCCTCAGCCCGCTTCAGGCGTTTGAGCGGCAGGAGGCACATGCCTTGCGGCAGGCGGTGGAAACGCTTGAGCGCGATCATTCAGCCGGCTGCGGTGAGCGCGATCTCAACCAGTATTTCCGCGTCAACGGCCATGTGGTGCTGCCGCTTTTGGCGGATATCGCCCGAACGCCGGCCATTGTCGGCAAGGTTGCTGCCATTTTGGGCGATGACCTTCTGGTCTGGTCGGTGGAACTGTTCATCAAGGAACCGGGAACCACCAAGGTCGTCTCATGGCATCAGGACATCACCTATTGGGGCATGGGCGAGACCGACGAGGAATTGACGGCCTGGATCGCGCTCAGCGATGTTTCAAAACAGGCTGGCTGCATGCGGTTTATTCCCGGCAGCCACAAAAACACGATTGTTGCCCATGAAGACACGTTCGATGGCGAAAACCTCTTGTCCCGCGGCCAGCAGATCGCCGGCATTGACGAGACACAGGCAGTGTTCGGTGCGCTGAAGCCCGGCGAGATGTCCTTCCACCATGGCCGTACCTTCCACGCTTCCGGCCCCAACCGCTCCTCAGACCGGCGCATTGGCGTTGCGGTCCGCTATGTCACGCCGCGGGTAAAGCCGGTGGATGGCCCTGCCGATTATGCCATGCTGGTGCGCGGCCAGGACCGTAACTCGGCCTGGATCAACATTGCAGCGCCCGCATACCCCTTTGAGCCGCACAGCCTTGATCTTTACGAGGAAATTCTCGCCGTACAGTCAGCCGTTCTTGCCGGTGGCGCCCAAGGTGCCGTATCCTTGTATGAAAAACAGGCTGGCGGGGATGCCCGCCGGGCGAGAAAGGGAGAGGCAGAATGAACGGCCAGCGCACCGTATCGTTCACCGCCATGAAGGATGGCACGAAGGAAGATTATGAACTCCTGGCCACGCTGGAGAAGCCGCACCACGAGATGACGGCCAGCCGCCTGCTGCGCGAGTTGAAATCCCAGGATGAGGAAACCCTTGCCGGCTACAAGATCACCCGCCTGCAGCATGCCCTGCAATCGGCCACCCGCGCCGAAGATGACGGCGCGGACATTGACTGGGTGGTGGCCGCCCTGCTGCACGACATCGGTGACGGGCTGGCGCCGCAAAATCACGACCGGTTTGCCGCAGAAATCCTGCGCCCCTTTGTGCGCGAGGAAGTTGCCTGGGTAATCGAACATCACGGCCTGTTTCAGTCCTATTTTTACGGCCATCATTATGGCTGGGACCGCAATGCCCGCGAGCGTTACAAGGACCACCCCTATTATCAGACCTGCGCCGACTTCTGCGAACGCTGGGACCAGTCGAGTTTTGATCCCGGCTATCCCATGAAGCCGCTCGAACATTTCGAGGACCGGGTGCATGAGGTCTTCTCGCGCAAGGCCTACGACCCGGCGGTCATCTGCGAAGGTGAGGTGAGGGGGCTTGGATAGGCGTTCGCCAGCACTCCGCGCGCCAACACACCATCAACTTACCAGCAGAACCGTCTGCCCGGTTGTCTGGCGTTTTTCCAGGGCATCATGGGCTGCCTTCACCTTGTCCAGTTCAAAGGTCTGGTTGACCTGGATCTTGATGTCGCCGTCCTTGATGGCCTTGAACAGTGCCTTTGTCCGCCGCTCCAGCTCCTTGCGCTCGGCAATGAAGGCAAACAGCGTCGGTCGCGTTGCATAAAGCGAACCATAGGCGGAAAGATCGGCCAGTTTGAAATCCTCGATGGGGCCTGAAGACTGGCCGAAGGAAACGAAGGTTCCAAAATTCGACAGGCATTTGAGCGAACCGGGATAGGTCGCCTTGCCAACCGAGTCATAGACAGCCTGTACGCCCGCTCCCTTGGTGATCTTGCGCACCTCGTCGACGAAATCCTGCTTGGTATAGTCGATGCATTTGGCATAGCCGTTCTTGCGGGCAAGGGCTGCCTTTTCCTTGCTGCCTGCCGTTCCGATGGCGGTAACGCCCTTTGCCTTCAGCCACTGGCCGGCAATCAGCCCGACGCCGCCGGCCGCCGCGTGAAACAACACGGTGTCGCCAGCCTTCGCCTTGTAGGAATCATGGATGAGATAATGCGCCGTCAGCCCCTTCAACATGGCTGCCGCCGCCACCTCGTCCTTGACGCCTGAAGGGATTTTCACCAGCTTTTCGGCCTCGATCACCCGGTGGCTGGCATAGGCTCCGCCCGGCACGGTATAGGCCACCTTGTCGCCGGGCCTCAGCCCGGTCACACCGGCGCCCACGCCCTGCACGACGCCAGCACCTTCCGAGCCGAGAATGGCCGGAAATTCACCCCCTGGCGGGGGGTAAAGCCCGCTGCGGTGATAGACGTCGATGAAGTTGATTCCGATCGCGGTCTGGCGGATCAGTACCTCGCCCTTTTTGGGCTTGGGCAGTTCGATCGTCTGCTTTTTGAAGACGTTCGAACCCCCCGCCTTTTCGGCGATCATTGCGTAAGCCATACTCTTTCCTTTCAGACGGTAAATTCGGGATCGACAGGGACCTGCATTGCGTTGACCATGTGATTGGTCTTGCCGGCGAGCCCGATTACACGCAGCAATTCGCTGTGTTGTTCCTCGCTCATGCCCTTGGCACGGGCAGATGCTGTGTGTGAATGGATGCAATAGCTGCAGCCATTGGCGGTCGACACCGCCACATAGATCATTTCCTTCACCAGGGGATCGATGCTGCCAGGCCCCATCACCTGCTTGATTTCCTCCCAGGTTGCCTTCAGCGCCGCCGGATCATTGGCCAGTGCGCGCCAGAAATTGTTGACGAAATCGGTGCCGCGTACCTTGCGGATATCGTCAAAGACCGCCGTCACCTCTGCAGATGCTTCCCCATCCTGGATAAGCTTTGTCGTTGCCATCAATGTTACCCCGCCGGCGAAATGCCGCTCGCCGGCTAACCTAGCAAATAATCTGCCTTCGGCAAACGCCGGAACCGCTACCTGCGTCGACATGCGCTATCATCCGTGCCGCCAGGCTTGACCGGAGCCGCGATTGGCGTTTCCATGAGGCATCCTCTGCTGCCTGCCGGTGTGGGCGGAGCAGATGGGTAAATTGCAAGAGAGTGGCGCAACCACAGGGAGGAATGTCATGTGCAACGCGTGCATTATCAACGAAATCAAGGATACCATGCTGTCGCGGCGCAGCTTCCTGAAGGGCGCAACAACCGCCGGTGCGGCGGCAGGCGCAGCAGCAACGGGCTTTGCAGCCACCGCCTTGCCGGCAAACGCCGCCTCCCACGGCTCGGTTACCGACATGACCCATGAACTGCACGAGGATTTTCCGACCTTCTTCGGCGAGCAGCAGTTCTTCCGCGACCAGAAGTTCAACTACGCCGAACACAAGTTCAACCTGCTGGAATTGCGGGTCAACGAACATACCGGCACCCACATGGACGCGCCGCTGCATTTTTCCGAAGACGGCAGTTCGGTCGCCGAGATCCCGGTTGGTGACCTGGTAGTGCCGCTCTGCGTCATCGATATCCGCGCCAAGACCGTGGAAAACCCCGATGCACAGGTCACGCCCGACGACGTCAAGGCATGGACAGACCGCAACGGGCCCATTCCCGAAAAGGCCTGCGTTGCGATGAATTCCGGCTGGGGTGCCTATGTCAACGACGCCAAGTTCCGCAATGTGGGGGAGGATGAGAAAATGCACTTCCCCGGCTTCCATGTTGAAGCAGCACAGCAATTGCTGGAAGAAACCAGTGCCGCCGGCATCGCCGTCGATACGCTGTCGCTCGACTATGGCATGTCGGGTGATTTCGCCACCCACTATGCCTGGCTGCCGGCCGGCCGCTGGGGGCTGGAAAATCTCGCCAATCTCGACGGGGTTCCTGCTGCCGGCGCAACGCTGGTGGTCGGTGCGCCCAAGCATCGCGGCGGCACGGGCGGACCGGCGCGCGTCTTTGCCATGGTTTAAATCGCGGCCAGGGCAAAGTGAATCTCGAGCAAGGCAGGGGCAGACCTGCCCTTTGTCCTTTGGCGTTTTGATTTGTTCTGTGATTGCCGGCAGACAGCAGCTTGACCGGACCATACCGCTATGGTCCTGTCCAGGCCTGCACAGCCTGTCTGTTTTGATGGAGTAATCTCATGGCAATGGCGAAAAACCGCCAGATATGGACCTGGTTCGAGGGGAAGTGGCAGGAGGGCAACATTCCCATCATGGGCTCGGCCGATCACGGCACCTGGCTTGGCACCATGGTATTCGACGGCGCGCGCTGGTTTGATGGCGTTACGCCCGATCTTGACCGCCATTGTGCCCGGGTAAACCACTCCGCTGCGGCCCTCGGCCTGAAACCGCCCATGGCGACCGGCGAGATCGTCGAACTGGCAGCCGAGGGGTGCAAGAAGTTCTCCGGCAAGAACGCGCTCTACATCCGCCCCATGGCCTGGTCGACTGAAGCGGGCACGATGACGGTGGATGCCGATCCCGATTCAACACGGTTTGCCTTGTGCATTGAGGAAGCATCGCTTGCCCCACCCGATGCCTCGGTCACGCTGGCGACCACGCGCTTCATCCGCCCGACGCTTGCCTCTGCCACGGTCAACGCCAAGGCATCCTGTCTTTACCCCAACAATGCGCGCATGCTGAAAGAAGCCCAGCAAAAGGGATTTTCCAACGCGATCTGCTGCGATGGCCTGGGCAATGTGGCCGAAACCGCGACGGCCAACATCTGGATGGTCAAGAACGGCGAATATTTCACGCCCATCCCCAATGGCACTTTCCTGAATGGCATTACCCGCCAGCGGCTGATGCAGCTCCTGCGTGACAGGGGGGAAAAGGTCTGGGAGACAACGCTGACGCTGGACGATTTCCGCGCCGCTGACGAAATCTTCCTGTCGGGCAATTACAACAAGGTCACGCCCGCCACGAAACTGGAAGAGCGCGACTATGAACACGGGCCGAAAACCAGGCTGGCGCGCGAACTCTACTGGGAATGGGCAGGGGCCTGACCGGGACTACCCGCGGATCTCCGCTGCCAGCTTGGCAATGGTTTTCTGGTAGACGCCTGCCTTGTTCCAGCGCTGGATGACGCCGAAATTGGCACTGCCCGGCTGATAGCTGCCACCGCGCTGCCAGCCATTGCGGGCAAACCATTTGGCGGTCGAGCCGATCACATCGGCAGGCGAGCGAAACACATCAATGCCGCCGCCGTCGAAATCAGTGGCGCCAAGCAGGAAGGATGAAGGCAGGAACTGGGTTTGGCCGATCTCGCCGGCCCAGGCGCCCTTGGCCCGGGAAAGATCGTAATATCCCCGGTCTATGACCTCCAGCGCTGCGCGGAATTCTCGGCTGAACAGATCGGTTCGGCGGCAGTCATAGGACAGTGTGGCGATCGATTGCAGGATCGGGAAGGTTTTGCCCTTGTAGGTACCAAAAGCCGATTCAAGCCCCCAGATCGCGGCGATGATTTCCGGCGGTACACCGAATTTCTGCTCGGCCCGGTCGAAATATTTCCTGTACTTCTTGATGCGCTTGCGCGCGCCCGACGCGACCCCTGTCGCCCGGCGCTTGTAGAACTGATCAAAGCTCATCTTGAAGCTTTTCTGGTTGCGGTCGAGCTTGATGACGGATGAGGAGTATTTCAGCCCGTCGATCTTTGCCAGTGTCGACGGTTTGAACTTGCCCCTGTACTCTGCCTTGACCGCCTGTTTCCATTCGTTGAAGCGGGCGCTGTCATTGGAACAGAAGGCAGCCAGGGCTTCGCCCGGAGCAAGCACGGGCAGGGCAAGCGCTGCCCCCAAGGGCAAGGCAAGGGGCAGGGCAAAAAGCCAATTGCGAACTGATTTTGCAGAATACATGTAAATCTCCACCTCAAGAAAACCGTCAACAGCAGGTTCCAGCAAACAGCACGTTCTAGCGAAGAATCCGGCTCCAATGTGACGGCTCAAGCCACTTTGGAATCACGAACGCGCAGGGCAATCGCGGCGGAGTATGCCACAGCCTGCCCTTGGGGCAAGAGCGCTGTCCCTGTTCGCGAGCCAAACCCGGCCGTGAAAAAGGCAAAGAGTCAAAAAGAAAACGGGGCCGTGCGGGCCCCGTTTGAACTTTGCTGTAAAAGCCGTCTCCAATTGCCCCACGTAGCGCCTGGAGAACTGGCCCCGCAAGCGCGCTTGGCGCCTGGAGAACTGGCCCCGCAAGCGCGTTTGGCGCTTGGAGAACTGGCCCCGCAAGCGCGCTTAGCGCTTGGAGAACTGGAAAGACCGGCGGGCTTTTGCCTTGCCGTATTTCTTGCGCTCCACCACGCGGCTGTCGCGGGTAAGAAAACCACCTTTTTTCAGCACCGGGCGCAGCGTCGGCTCGTAATGGGTCAGCGCCTTGGAAATGCCATGGCGCACAGCGCCGGCCTGTCCGGAAAGTCCGCCGCCGGTAACCGTTGCAACAATGTCGTACTGTCCGTCGCGGTTGGCCGCCTTGATCGGCTGGTGGATCAGCATCTGCAGCACCGGACGGCCGAAATAGGCGTTGTATTCCTTGCCGTTGATGGTGATCTTGCCGCTTCCCGGCGTCAGCCAGACACGGGCAACGGCGTCCTTGCGCTTGCCCGTCGCATAGGCACGGCCATGGGCATCAAGCTTCTGCTCGTAAACCGGAGCCTGCGGCTCTTCGGTTTCGGCAACGGCGCTGCCCAGTTCTTCCAGTGAGTTGAGCTCGGCCATTATGCTACCCTCTTGTTCTTCGAGTTCATTGCAGCCACATCGAGCACTTCGGGGCTCTGGGCTTCATGGGGATGTTCGCTACCGGCATAAACGCGCAGATTGCGCAATTGCTGGCGGGCCAGCGGGCCTTCGGGAAGCATGCGCTGCACGGCCTTCTGTACCACCCGCTCGGGGAAACGGCCCTCGATGATCTGGCGCGCCGTGCGCTCCTTGATGCCGCCGGGATGGCCGGTATGCCAATAATATTTCTTGTCGTTGTATTTGCGGCCGGTCAGCTTCACCTTGCCGGCATTGATGATGATGACATTGTCACCATCGTCCACATGCGGGGTGAAGGTCGGCTTGTGCTTGCCGCGCAGGCGGGAGGCGACGACGGCGGCAAGGCGGCCAAGCACCACACCCTCGGCGTCGATCAGCACCCATTTCTTCTGCACGTCGGCAGGCTTCTGGCTGAACGTGTTCATCGGTCAAACTCGCTTTTTCTTTGTATCGGCAATCGCCTTGCCACCGCCCGCAAAAAAGGCAGATGCTCATGCAAGGATGTGCCGGAAAACCCAAAGCACCCGCAAAACCTGTCAAGGCCGTGCCGGACGCCCGTTTCGCGTTGGCTTATAGGCGAGGGCAGACAAGGCGTCAAGCGCTTTGTTTGCAAGATGCTCAACAAAACGCAATAAAAACAATGACTTAAAAATACGGTATTATTTTACCGTCTACGAGGGAGTAAATTGCTATGGGTGGATAAATTTGTTTTGGGTCCTGTCAGTCAGTCCTGCGCTGTGGTGGCCTGTTCCAAAACGCTTTCAGCCCATTGATTAAGGCTTACTCCCTCCAGTTCAGCGGCAATGACTGCCCGGCGATGGGTTTCGGGGCTTATTCTGAACATCACCTTGCCGGAAAAGGGTTTTTGCGGAGACTTGCCGGCTTTGCTGCAAGTTTCAATGTAATCGTCCACCGCTTCACGGAAGGCTGCTTTCAATCCGCTGACGCTGTCGGCATGAAAGCCGACGCCATCGCGGATGCCGGCCAGTTTACCGAAAAAAATCTCGTCTTTGTCGTCGTATTGAACTCGGGCGCTGTAGCCCTTGTAAGTCATGACATTGCTCATGGTGTTACTCCAATTCTGATTAGAAACTCCCGTACAGCTTTTACCTGATACCGCTTTGCTTCCTTTTCGGGGTGAGGACGGTGAAACACTTCAATCTCGCCGTCTTTGTGAAAGCGAACACGGGAGCCGGAACCCTCAATGATTTCGGCGCCTGCAGCGATCAGCAGGTTCTCAATATCAGACCAGTTGATTGTGCCTGAAACCGGGTTGGCAAACACAGTTGCAAGGGTTCGTTTATGCTGCTGTTCATGCAAGCAATACAAGGCTGCTATCAGAATATGCAAGCATGCAGCATTGCGTTATTTGCAAGCTTTGGTTTACGACCAAACTCGTAAAATTTTAACGATTTTGCCGCAGGCTTTTGTCATGCCCCGGCGCACCCTTGCCGCGCCGGTCCAGCGAAGGCGGGCAAAGGGCCCTGCAGCAGGAAGGATGGCGATATGGCAAGCCATGCAAGCCGCAAGGCCGAAAGTTACACCTCTCCAGGATTTTGCCGTTTCGATGCCGCCGGCATCCACATCCTTCATCGCTATGCGCAGGAGTATCTGATCCGCTGGAGCGACGTTAAGGGGCTGGAAATGCCACAGGGCAATTGCCGTCACGACTATCTGAAGGTGGTCACCACCGGCAAGCGCTTTGCCAACCTCGTGCCGGTCGCCGAAGCGGCGAGTACCGGTGCGGCCTTGGCTGCGATCGCGAAATACCGCCCGGACCTGGCCGGATAACCGCTTCTGGGAGCGGAGCAGTCTCAGTCGAAATAGATCTCGTTGTCGTCGAGGTAAACGTCGGTGGCAGCGCAAATGTCGATGTTGATCGGGTCATCCAGCACTTCGCTCTCGCCATCGGCACCAAGCCACCCCACGCGCAAGGTCTGGTCACAATTGCCGGACGGTGCGGTAAACCGGGCAACGGCCGCAGTGCCGGGAACCAGGCCATCCTCGAGCCAGTTTGTGCTCCAGCCTTCTCCGTCATTGGTGTAGAAACCAACCACGACATTGTTTGTGGTGTTGTTGTGGATTTCGAAATAGCCTTCCGAGCCCGTGCCCTGTGCCAGCGCAAAGGAAGCGGCTGGCAGCATTGCAACTGCCGTCATGGCAAGCGTTTTCGGCATTTTCATGGGTCTTCTCCCTGGCGCAAAAGCGCCTCGGAACATTAGAGGATGTGGGCAACACACAGTAAAGCGAAATCTTTGCGCTTACACCTCCAGTGCCCATACGTGCATGCAAGCCCGCAAGTGATCTGAGCTTCGGGATTTTGCCGCACTACCCCCGGTTGGCGACCCACAGCACGAACGGGATCGTCACGATGTACATGGTAATGCCGTAAACACCCGACGGCAGGGAATAGGCCGTCAGTTCGGTTGCCGAGGGCAGGATCAGCGCGCCGACGGTAATGCCGAGCGTCGCATTCTGAATGCCGGTTTCGATCGATACCGTCTTTTGCTCTTCCCGGTCGAGCCCCATCAGATTGGCGAGCAGGCCGCCGGCCAGCAGAAGAACGATGTTGAGCACTACGAGCGCCGGCCCAAGGCTCGGCAGATTGTCGATGAAGACCTGCCAGTTGGCGGCCAGTGCACCGGCAACGATGACAATGAAAAGCACCGTTGCCAGGCGTGACATCAGCGGCTCGGCCTTCACCGCCCAGTCCTCCTTGAAGTGGCGGATCAAAACGCCGATCAGCACCGGAACGGCGGTGATGAGAAACATCGCAATCGCAAGGCTGGTGACGTTCACGTCAGGCGCATCTTCACCCATGAACCAGTTGACCGAGAAAGCTGTAATGAGCGGGACGGTCAGGATCGAAAGCAGAGAAATGACACCGGTCAGCGTCACCGAAAGCGCCACATCCCCATGGGCGAGCTTGGCCAGGATGTTGGAGGTCACCCCGCCCGGGCACAGGGACAGGATCATCATGCCGACCGCCAGTTCGCCGGTAATTCCGAAGGCCTGGATCAGTCCGAAGGCAACCAGCGGCAGCATCACCATCTGGCCAAGGGCACCGGCTATGAAGGCAAGCGGCCGCGTCACCACGCGAACAAAGTCGCCAGCCGTCAGTCCCAGACCCAGTGCAAACATGATAACCGCCAGCGACAGCGGCAAAAACACGCTCAGCAAAATTCCCATGATTTATCCCTCCCAGTTGCCTTGCGGCACGGGCAACCTATTGGCTTGCGGTAAAAATGCAAGCCGGTAACCCTGCCATCAGCCACTCGATTTTTGCTGCAGCCGGGCCTATATTCGCATTTCGGAAAAGGGTTCATTCATGCTCGACAATGTCTACAATGCCAAGATCATCGAATATGCCGGCAACATCGAGAGAACCGGCAGGCTCAAGGCGCCTGATGCCACTGCCAAGGCTCATTCAAAACTTTGCGGTTCAACCGTTGTCGTTGACCTGAAGATGGCCGATGGCCCTGATGGCTCTGGGGGAAAGGTCGTTACCGATTTTGCCCATGAGGTGAAAGCCTGCGCGCTGGGTCAGGCCTCGAGCTCCATCATGGCGCGCACCATCATTGGGGCGACGGCAGACGAACTGAAGGCGCTGAAGAAGACCATGTATGCCATGCTCAAGGACGATGGCCCGCCGCCGGAAGGCCGCTTCGCCGAGTTTCGCTTTCTCGAGCCGGTGCGCGACTACAAGGCCCGTCATGCCTCCACCCTGCTCACCTTCGATGCGGTGGTCGATTGCATCGAGCAGATCGAGGCCGCGGAGAAAACCGCCAAGGCCCGCGACAAGCAGGCCCGCACTGAAAAACGCGAAAAGGCCACCAAGGCGGCCGTTCATGCGCTCGGTGCGGCCGGCATCAAATTCCGGGTACGTTGAAAACAATGGCAGACGGCAGGCCCACACGGCGGTCTGGCCACAGCGGCCGGGATGCTGACCGCAACTGGCAGGGCAAATGGCCGAAAACACCGGGCCGCCTGCTTGGCACCGGTCTGATACGCCTCTACCAGATCACCCTGTCGCCCATAATAGGCCGCTCCTGCCGCCATCTCCCCACCTGTTCGGAATATGCCTATGAGGCGATTGCCCGCCACGGCCTGATCCCCGGTTCGTGGCTGACCTTTTGGCGGGTGCTCAAATGCAATCCCCTGGGAACCAGCGGTATCGACCCGGTCCCGGTAAAAATGCGTTGGACAAAATGGAAATAACAAATCAGCCCCTCATCGTCGAAGCTCTGCGCGGCGGGCGTGTGGAAAGCCTGCATGCGGTCGATGCCGTGATCGCATCTGCAGACGGCAGCATTGCTGCTGTCCATGGCGATGGCGACCGGGGTGTGTTTCCCCGCTCCGCGATCAAGGCATTGCAGGCCCTGCCGCTCGTTGAGAGTGGCGCTGCCGACCGGTTTGGCTTTTCGCCTGCACACCTCGCCCTGGCCTGTTCTTCCCACAATGGCGAGCCGGTCCACACCGCCGGTGCCGGCGAAATGCTTGCGGCGGCCGGTCTTTCACAGACCTGTCTGGAATGCGGCGCGCAACTTCCCTACCATCCGCGCGACCACGAAGCGCTGGTGCGGTCAGGTGAGCTTGCAGGTGCGATCCACAACAATTGTTCGGGCAAGCATTCCGGATTCCTTGCCTTCGCCGTTCAGGAGGGAATGGAAACCGCCGGCTACGTTAACGCCACGCATCCCGTGCAGAAGGAGATCGCCGGCGTGCTGGAAACCGTCACCGGCGCGGCCCATGGTGAGGACAATTACGGCATTGATGGCTGCTCGATCCCCACCTACGAAATCCCGCTGGCAAGCCTTGCCGTGGCCTATGCAAGGTTTGGCACCGGCAGCGATCCGGGAAGGGAGCGTTCAGCCGCCATGCTGCGCCTGCGCGATGCCTGCATGGCGCATCCGGTCATGGTGGCCGGCAGTGAACGTTTCGATACGGCCATGATGCAGGCGCTTCCCGGCCGTGTTTTCACCAAAACCGGGGCGGAGGGTGTTTTCATCATCGCCATTCCTGAACTTGGTCTTGGCGCTGCCTTGAAATGCCGGGACGGGGCCACCCGGGCAGCGGAAGTTGCTTGCGCCCATCTGGTTGAATCGATGCTTGAAGAATCCGATTCGAAACTTTCGCAAGCCGAGGTCAAGGCATTGAAAGAATTGTGTAATCCCGTTCTGAAGAACCGCAATGAAATCGTGGTTGGCAGTCTGAGAACAAGGCCATGACCAAAGTTTCGGAAGGGACGGCATGAACGCGCTGCTTGTCCTGGACCATGCAGGGGTCGCCGTCTTTGCTGCCACCGGTGCGCTTGCCGCCTCGCGAAAACAGCTTGATATTGTCGGCTTTGTATTTCTTGCCTCCGTCACCGGCATTGGCGGCGGCACGTTCCGCGATCTCGTTTTGGATCTGCCGGTTTTCTGGGTGCTCAATCCTGCTTATGTGCTGGTCTGTGCGGCTGTGGCCCTTTTGGTCTATGGCACGGCGCATCTGATGGAAAGCCGCTACCGGGTGCTGCTCTGGCTCGACTGTGTCGGGCTTGCCGCGTTCGGCGCCATGGGGGCTGCCAAGGGACTGGACGCCACGGGGTCGGCAACGCTTGCCATCATCACCGGCATGCTGACAGCCACCTTCGGCGGCATCCTGCGCGACCTGCTGGCCGGCGAACCTTCCGTGCTGCTGCGTTCTGAAATCTATGTTTCTGCTGCCATGGCGGGCGCCGCCGCCTATACGGTTTCGGTGGCAGCAGGCCTGCCCCAGGCACTCTCGCTGGCAATTGCCTTTGCCATCGCCTTCATCATACGGGGCGGCGCATTGCGCTTCGGCTGGACTTTGCCGCGCTACAAGCCGCGTGCCGGCCGCGACATCAGCGGTGGAGAGTAGGTCATGACCCAGACCGCCTTGCGGCCCGCTTCATAACCATTTGGTAACCATACCCAACGAGACTCGTTAACGAATCAAGTGCCCGCTGTCGCCAGTCTTTCAGCGGGTGCCGAATAATGGCGGATGTATGAGCGCAAACCTGATCAACCAACTGCTTCCGGCATTTCTGTTTGCCCTGTTCGCGCTCGGCTTTGCCGGATTCAGGCTCTACTATAGCAAGCTGCATTCGGCTGCGCTTTTTGCGCTCAGTTACGGCTTTGCGGCAGCCGCCTTCACGGCCGAAGCGCTGGTTGTGCCCATGCATGCGAGCTATCTGCGTTTTCTCGGCGACAGTTTTTACGTGGTGTCAGCCCTTCTCTTTCTCCAGGCCACAGCGGATTTTTATCATGTGCGGCTTCCCCTGATCCGGGCGTCTGGCGTGGCCGCCCTGGCGATTGTGGCGGATGCGTATTTCCGCTTTGCCGAGCCGGATGTGGTTGCCCGCATTCACATCATTACCCTGGCCAGCGCCACATACCTGCTCATGTCTGCTGCCACCATCTGGCCGAAACGGCTGTGGAAAATCGACCACGTGCTGGCCTGGCTTCTGGTGATCTTTGCCCTCATGCTGGTTGCCAACAGCGTTCTGACCCACCGCGTTCACGGCGAAAGCCTGACGGTGGAGAACCTGCATCTTTCCGTCTACATGGCAGCCGTCAACCTGCTGGTTTCAGTCATCTCTCCCGCCATCGCCGTGGCGCTGTTCATCTCCTACGGCATCGTCGTTATCCGCGATCTGGAAAACCAGTCGATGACCGACCCTCTGTCGGGCCTGTTGAACCGAAGGGGGTTTGAAAGCCGTGCCGGCGAACTGCTTGAAAAAGCCGGCCGCAACGGACAGCGCGTTTCAATGATCATCGCTGATCTCGACAGTTTCAAGGACATCAACGACCGCGCGGGACACTTGGCAGGCGATGCAGTGGTCCGGGCCTTTGCCGGTTATATTTCAAGCGGCATCGGGCGAAAGGGGCTCGCCGGGCGTATTGGCGGGGACGAGTTCTGCATTCTGTTGCCGAAAGCCAATGAAAGTGCGGCAATCTTTGTCGCCCAGAAACTGCGCACCCAAATGGCCAACTGGCAGCCGGACAGGCCCGATACCGGTGTTACGGCCACCGTCAGCATGGGGGTCGCAGAGGGGAGGCTGGGCGAGAGCCTTGAACGCGTATTCGGACGCGCTGATGCCGCCCTGTTTCTCGCCAAGAAAAGCGGCCGCAATCAGGTCATGGCGGCATCGGGAAAGGGGTTCCCTGAAATCACAGGGCGCGCTCAGGCATCGCCGGATATCGGCGAAAGCGCCGCCGGCAAGGCGGCATAGCCGCGAAAGCGGATCCTTCCTTCAAGCCTTGCACCGTCAAGAAGGCGGTATGCCGGATAGCGCTCCAAAAAACGGCTGATGGCGATGCGTCCCTCCAGCCGTGCCAGTTGAAAACCAACGCACAGATGGGGCCCGCCGGCAAAGGCAAGGTGCTTGTTCGGCTTGCGTGTCAGATCAAGGCGGTTCGGATCGTCGAAAACCGCCGGGTCGCGGTTTGCAGCACCAATGCACAAATGCAGATTGGTTCCCACGGGGATTTCTGTTCCGCCAAATACCACCTCACAGGTCGTCAGCCGGTTTCCGAACTGGTTTGGTGACAAAAACCGCAGAAACTCGTCGACGGCGGTGCCAATGAGGCCGGGATCGTCCAGCAAGGCCTGTTTTTGATCGGGAAACGCCTGTAATGCGGCAAGGGCATTGCCGATCAGATTAGTGGTGGTCTCATGGCCGGCATTGAGAATGAAAATGCAGTTCTGCAGCAGCTCCAGTTCCGATAGTTCATCGCCTTCGGCAAGGATCAGCCGCGTCAGCACATCCGTCTCCGGATCGCCCATCTTGGCACGCCGCCGTGCCACAAGGTCTTCAAGATAGACCTTGAAATCCCGCACCGCCTCATTGCCGCGCTTTTCCTGCTCGGCGGAAAGCGACGGTTCCAGCGCACCAAGGATCGCCAGCGACCAGTCGCGCAGCGGCCCGCGTTCGGCCATGGGCATGTCAAACAGGTTGCCGATGATCTGGATGGGAATGCGGGAGGCGAAATCGGTTATCAGGTCGACGCTTTGCCTTCCCGCCATTTCCTCCAGCAGGTGGTCGATGGTGGCCACAAGGCCAGGTTCCATCGCGGCGATGGCCCGTGCATTGAGCGCACCGACCATCACCTTGCGGACACGGGTATGCAGCGGCGGGTCGTTGAACACCAGCGAGGTGGTGTGATGTTCGAACAACAGGCTGCCCGTTCCGTATTTCGGTCCGAAGGTAGACTTCTTGTCGGAGGAAAACCGCTCCGTATCCTTGTAGACCGCATCGAGGTCCGCATAACGCGAAAGGATGTAGCTGCCGTCGGGCTGTTTGAGCACCGGCGCGTGTTCCAGCATCGCCGCATAAAACGGAAATGGGTCGGCAATGAACGCCTCCGGCGGGCAGGTCAGGTCGAAGGAGAGGATGTTGCCGTAGGGTTCTTGAGTTGAATGCATGTTTGCTGTTAATATTCTAGGTTATTGTGGGAGGTTTTGGTGGGGGAATTCCAAGATTCTTCTGACAAGTGTTTGTGTGATTACTATACGCACATGGCATTTGTCGTGTTTGTTTTATCAGCCTTCGCCGCGCTGGCGGCAGCGACGCCTGTAGGCGCTGACTTTTTCGGTTGGCTGGTTTCGGGCGCCAACCACGAAATTGTTCGTTCCTATGCTCTGGTTCTCGCTGGTGCAGTGGGAATTGCCATCGCCATTTGGCGGGCAGTAACTGCTGATCGTAACCACGAACTGGAGGAAAGGAAATGGGCATTGCAGCGTTTCAAGGAAGGCGTTGAAATGTTGGTTCACGATCAGCCGCAAGTCACCATGGCGGGTATTTATTTCCTTACCACTTTGGCTGAAACCCGGCCTGATGAATACTCCGAACCAGTGTATGAAATCCTTTCGGATTTGGAATAACTGACCATCTGGCTTAGATTCCTTACTTGAAAGCCCTGCGGAAAGGGAAAGGTGAGAGCGACATGCCATCTGGAAATAGAAAGCCAAGGAAGCTGCAAGGCCGGAATAAGGTTTCAGCCAGCGCCAAGGATACTCAGTCCTTGAATCAATTACTGACCAAACTTGGTGTGAAGCGCGCGGAAATCGGAGAGAACGAACGCAAATTGGCCCGCAAGCAAAGCCTCAGACTTGCGCTCAATCCCAAAACTGCCCGTTACCTTAGGCACAAGCAATTGGTGGAAGCTGCCCGCAGGTTGGGCTTCGAGGTTGATGATTCAGATTCGACAGCGAAAATCCGCAAAATGCTTGTCGAGGAAGCTGCCAGGCTGGAGCAAAGCGAAACCGACGATTTATTGGACCGTGCACGCTAACCGTAGCAAGCACCACGGTTTTTAACCGGCCACACGGGTAATCGCGGCCCCTTGATCCTCGCCTATCAAATCACCTATATGCGCAGCACACATAAGCCGCAGTATGAGCGGCGCTTCCGATCAACCACCCGCGCTCGTAGGCGGGACTGGATAGGAGACAGAACATGCCCTCCATTACGCTCACCTTTCCTGATGGCAACAAGAAGGAATTTCCCGCCGGCATCACCGGTGGAGAGGTTGCTGGTTCGATTGCCAAATCGCTTGCCAAGAAATCCGTCGCCTATGCTCTCAACGGCGAATTGCGCGATCTTGCCGATCCGATCGAGGCCGATGGCACGATTGAACTCGTCACCCGGGGCGATGAAAAGGCGCTGGAACTGATCCGCCATGACGCGGCCCATGTGATGGCAGAGGCCGTGCAGGAGTTGTGGCCGGGCACCCAGGTTACCATTGGCCCGGTGATCGAAAACGGCTTCTACTACGATTTTGCCCGCAACGAGCCCTTCACGCCGGAAGACCTGCCGGTGATCGAAAAGAAAATGCGGGAGATCATTGCCCGCAACGAGCCCTTCACCAAGGAAGTGTGGAGCCGCGACGAGGCGAAGAAGTTCTTTGCCGCAAAAGGCGAGAACTACAAGGTCGAACTGGTCGATGCGATCCCTGAAGACCAGGACCTGAAAATCTACAAGCAGGGTGAATGGCTCGACCTGTGCCGCGGCCCGCACATGCGCTCGACCGGCGATATCGGCAATGCCTTCAAGCTGATGAACGTTGCCGGGGCTTACTGGCGCGGCGATGCTTCCAACGCCATGCTGACGCGCATCTACGGCACCGCCTGGGCCGATGAAAAGCAGTTAAAGCACTATCTTCATGTGCTTGAGGAGGCGCAAAAGCGCGACCACCGCAAGCTTGGCCGCGAGATGGACCTGTTTCACTTTCAGGAGGAGGGCCCGGGCGTCGTCTTCTGGCATGCCAAGGGCTGGCGCGTTTTCCAGGGCCTGGTTTCCTATATGCGCCGCCAGCTCGACGGGGTCTATGAGGAGGTCAACGCCCCGCAAGTGCTCGACAAGGCGCTGTGGGAAACCTCCGGTCACTGGGGCTGGTACAATGAGAACATGTTCGCGGTAAAATCCGCCCATGCCTTCATCAACGACAAGGACGAGGAAGCCGATCACCGCGTCTTTGCCCTGAAACCGATGAACTGCCCCGGCCACGTGCAGATCTTCAAGCACGGGCTGAAATCCTATCGCGACATGCCGGTGCGGCTGGCCGAATTCGGCAATGTTCACCGCTACGAGCCGTCCGGCGCCCTGCACGGGCTGATGCGCGTGCGCGGCTTTACCCAGGACGATGCCCATGTCTTCTGCACCGAGGATCAGCTCGAAGCAGAAATCCTGCGCATCAACGATCTGATGATGAAGGTTTATGCCGATTTCGGCTTTGAGGAAGTCGAGGTAAAGCTCGCCACGCGGCCCGAAAAGCGTGTCGGTTCCGATGCTTCCTGGGATCATGCCGAGGACATTTTGCGCCGGGTGCTGGAGAAAATGGCATCAGAATCCGGCGGCCGCATCAAGACCGGTGTTAATGAAGGCGAGGGCACGTTTTACGGGCCTAAATTCGAATACACGCTGAAGGATGCCATTGGCCGCGAATGGCAGATCGGCACGACCCAGGTCGACTTCAACCTGCCGGAGCGTTTCAACGCCTTTTATATCGACGACAAGTCGGAAAAGCGCCAGCCGGTGATGATCCACCGCGCCATCTGCGGCTCCATGGAGCGCTTTTTGGGCATCCTGATCGAAAACTGCGCCGGCCACTTTCCGCTCTGGCTGTCGCCGGTGCAGGCAGTGGTGGCAACGATCACCTCCGATGCCGACGATTATGCACACAAAGCGGTGGCGAAGCTGCGAAAGGCCGGGCTCATTGCGCAGGCCGATACCCGCAACGAGAAGATCAACTACAAGGTGCGCGAACACTCGCTTTCCAAGGTACCGGTCATTCTCGTTGTCGGCAATCGCGAGGCCGAGGAGGGCACCGTCTCCATGCGCCGGCTCGGCTCCAAGGACAGCAAGTCGATGCCCCTTGATGAGGCGATTGCCATGCTGGCCGAAGAAGCAACTCCGCCGGATTTGCGGGACGTCTGACCCGTGAAAGCAGCGATCTTCCGTGAGTTTTCCGGGCCGCTCAATGTCGAGGAGATCGACACACCGGCGTGCCCGCCAAACGGCGTGATCGTCAAGGTGGAAGCCTGTGGCGTGTGCCGCTCTGACGTTCATGCCTGGCAGGGCGTGGACCCGGACGTTTCACCGCCCCATGTACCGGGCCACGAATTCGCAGGCATTGTGGAGGAGGCAGGGCCGGACTGTACCCGCTACCGCAAGGGCGACCGCGTCACGGCGCCGTTCATTCTGGCCTGCGGCGAATGCCATGAATGCCTCGGCGGCGATCCGACCGTTTGCGACCATCAGCATGTTCTGGGCTTTTCGGGCCACGGCGCCTTCGCCCAATACTGTGCAGTCCCCCATGCGGATTTCAACCTGGTTCGCCTGCCTGATGCCATCGGCTTTGTCGAGGCGGCGGGCATGGGCTGCAGGGTTTCGACGGCGTTTCGCGGCATCGTCGACCGGGCAAAGCTGCAGCCGGGAGAGACCATGGTGGTGCATGGCTGCGGCGGGGTGGGTCTGTCCGCCATCATGATCGGCGCGGCGATGGGCGCAAAGGTGATTGCCGTCGATATTGACGAAGCCGCCCTGAAACTGGCCACCGGTATGGGCGCAAGCGAAACCCTGAACGCGTCGTCCATTGACGATGTCGGTAACGCGGTCCGCGAACGGACTGGCGGTGGGGCCCATGTTTCCATCGAGGGATTGGGGGTAACCGCTACCTTTCATAATTCGGTTCGCAGCCTGCGCAAACTCGGCCGCCACGTGCAGATCGGCATGCCCGTGGGTGCTCACGCCAATCCCGTGGTGCCGCTGCTTGAAACCGTCTATTCGCGCCAAATCCAGATCATGGGAACACGCGGCATCGCCGCCAGGCGTTTTCCCGCCATGCTGACCATGGTGGAGAGCGGGAAGATCGACCCGGCACGCCTCATCAAGCGGGCGGTTGCCTTGAACAAGGCAGGCGAAGCCCTGGCTGAGCTGGAACGATTTGCCAGCCCGGGCGTCACGGTAATCGACCAATTTGACGCGTAAGGCGGGCATGGTGTGACGGATGTCACTTGACTTGCCGCAGCAGGATTGGAAAACAGGACAGATCGTTGGGGCGATAATTGCGCCTGCCTGATGGCAGGCCAATACACTTGGCCAATTTACTTGGCCAGTTTACTTGGAGTGTGCCCCACATGCTGACCCGCATCGTTCTTGCTGTTTTCCTTTCCCTGTTTGCCATCACTTCGCTTGCCCGCGCCGCCGATGAAAACGTCATCGTCGTGCTCGATGCTTCCGGCTCCATGTGGGGCCGTATCGATGACAAGCCGAAAATCCAGATTGCCCGCGAGGTAATGGACCAGGTGCTGGGCGATCTCGACGGCAAGGCCGAGATCGGCATCATGACCTATGGCCACCGCAAGAAGGGCGATTGCGGAGATATCGAAACACTGATCCCGGTCGGCAAGGTCGAGCGCGCCCGCTACATGGAAAAGATCAACGCGCTCAATCCCAAGGGCAAGACGCCGATCACTGCGGCGGTAAGGAAGGCAGCAGAGGAACTGCGCTTTACCGAGGAAAAGGCAACCGTCATTCTGGTGTCCGACGGGCTTGAGACCTGCGATGCGGATCCGTGCGCCCTTGCTTCCGAGCTTGAAAGCGCCGGCATCGATTTCACCGCCCATGTGGTCGGCTTCGATCTGAAGGACGAGGATACCGCCAGCCTGCAATGCCTGGCCACCACGACGGGCGGCAAATATCTGGCGGCCGAAAGCGCCGACCAGCTCGGCGAGGCCATCGGAACAGTGGTTGCTGCTGCCCCCGAACCTGAGCCTGAACCCGAACCAAAGCCCGAACCTGAGCCTGCCACCGGACCCGGCAATGTGAAGATAACGGTACGGCTGGCAGAAGGAAGCGAACCCCTTAAGGGAGCTTATCTGCGATTTTATGAAACCGACGATGCCGGTGCCAAGGGAAAAGAAGCGGGCCAGGGAGCAGCGCGTCACACCTTTGAGTTGGCGCCGGGCAAATATCTTGTCAGCACCAAGGTGGGCGCGGCGCCGGGTTCAACCGTCGTTGATGTGGAAGCTGCCGCCGCGCTGGAGGCCGATATCATCCTCAATGCGGGCCTGCTGTCGGTAAAGGCAACGGAAAAGGAGGGCGGGGAGCCAAACCCCAAAGCCTATATCTATGTCCATGAGCCGGAAGAAAAGGCCGATGGCAGCCGTGACCGGATCACCGGCGCCAATCAGCGCCAATTGTTCACCCTGCCGACAGGTCGCTACTATGCCACCGCGACCCTCGGCGAAACCACCAAGGGCACAGAGGTCGAGATAAAGCCGGGCGAACGCACCGATGTCACCCTGGTGCTGGGGGCAGGCGTGCTCAAGGTCGATGTGCTGGCGATGGAAGGCGGCAAGCCGCTTGATGATGGTTACATCCATGTCTACGAGCCGGAAATGTCGGCCGACGGCAAGCGCAAGAAGGTGGCAAACGGCAACCAGCGCACCCAGTTTTCCATTCCCGCCGGCACCTATTACGTCACCGGCCAGGTAGGCAAGGCAGTGGCCGGGCGCGAGATTGAGGTCAAGCCGGGCGAGCGCACAGAAGCTTCCATCATCATCGACATGGGCATGTTGCAGGCATCGGCCATTCCCGCTGAGGGCGGCAAGCCGTTCAAGGATGCCTATATCACCGTCTACGAGGCTGAAAAGGCACTGGATGGCTCTCGCAACCGCGTAGAGGGCGGCAATCAGCGCAACCGCTTTGCCCTGCCGGCTGGCAAGTATGTCGTCCATGCCAAGATGGACAATGCGACCGCCGAAGCAGAGGTGGAAGTCAAGGCCGGCAGCCTGGCCGAACCGGTGCTGAACCTTCAGGCCGGCGCACTGCTGGTTGACGCTTCCAAAGAGGTGTATGTGTCGGTCTTCGAGGCGGAGAAGAGCCTCGACGGCACCCGGACCCATGTTGATTCTTTCCGGCCCAACGGCAAGCCCGTCATCATTCCGGCCGGAAAATACGTTCTATCCGGCAAGACCGGCGACAAGGTGGCCGAGGCGGAGGTGGAAGTCACCGCCGGCAAGCTGACGGAAGTCAAGCTGGCGCCATAGGCTGTATCGACATTTAGGTTTCGGACGCGGCGCGAGACGGATTTCGTCTCTGGCAAGGCGAAAATTTCGCCGTGGTGTGGCCCCACCACAAGGGGTTTTCAACGATGCCAGGGGCAAAATCCGCCGCGTTCTAGAAGAATACGGCGAAAATTGCCCACTTCGGCGTCGCGGAACCTCGAAAGGATACCGACCGGTCATCGGTCCCGCTCCTGGAATTGAACGATTTTCCCCCATACCGCGCTCCAAATCCTAAATGTCGATACAGCCTAGGCCATGGTCTGGCGAACGTCGCCGCACATCCTGGTTTTGCGGCGGACCGGTCCAAGGCGCGGCAGCTTGTCATCGCGGTGACATGGAAAACGGGCATGGCAGGTGCCAGTTGCATCTGACTGGGCCAAGCCATGCCGCGCATCAAGCTTTCCGCCATTCCAGGTTTTGCTATCAAACACCGGCGTTTTCCCGAACTGACCTATGCCTGCGCCAATGATCCGGGCTGGAAACGCTGGTTTATTGCCCGTGTGGAAACCCTTTCCGGCCGCGGCTTTTTCGCCAGACGCTACAATATCTGGCGTGCGGCGATCAGCGCCGGCAAACCGGCCATGGGCAGCATGCTCGACTTGCTGGATATCAAGCTCACGGTAAATGGCCGTCTGCCGGAGCCTGGAGAGCTGCCGGACGCACCACTGGTGATTGTTGCCAACCATCCATTTGGTATTGGCGATGGTGTCGCCATTCTTTCACTGGCTGAACGCATGGGCCGCCCTTTCCGGGTTCTGATCAACAACGAATTGATGAAAGTTCCCGAAATCGCCCCTTATGCCCTGCCGATTTCATTTGCGGAAACACGGGAGGCGACCCGGCTCAATCTGGAGACCCGGCGTGAGGCGATCCGCCTGCTCAATGAAGGCGTAACGATCATTGCTTTTCCTGGCGGCGGCGTCGCCACTGCCAGAAAGGGGTTTGGCAAGGCCGAGGACCTGCCTTGGAAACGTTTTCCCGCCCGTCTCATTCAGGCAGCCAATGCATCGGTCCTGCCGGTCTTTTTTGAAGGGCAGTGCGGCAGGAGCTTTCAACTTGCCAGCCGTATCAGCCTGACCCTGCGCACGGCACTGCTGATTCGCGAATTCCGCCGCCTGGCAGGCCGGGAAATTCGCGCCCATGTGGGCGATGTTCTTTCTGCACCGGAATTGGCAAGAATTGGCTGCCGTCAGGAGCTTACCCGTCATCTCCACGACACTGTGTTCTCGCTGGCACCGGCTGCCCGCAAACGAGTGCTTTCAATGCGGCGTCGTCCGCTGCTTTCGGCAAAAAGAGCCGAGCCCCCAATGGATGACAGCATCGCGGCCTGAGTGCAGCTGCATTGAGGGCAGGTGCAGCCCAGAGCCTATGCTCCCGTCAGAACTTCCACATCCTGGTTGACGCCCGGGCGCACCTCGAAATCCTGGGAAAAGATGCGGTCGCCGTTCTTGGCGATCGCTGTATAGACGCCCTCCGACAGCACCATGCGCGGAAAGGCGGAGGTCGATTCGGTAATCAGGTCGCCGGAAACGTTGAGCACGGACCACTGGGTGTCGGCCAGCGCATCGCCGCCGGTCGTCCGCACCAGCTTGAGCGTGATGCGCGCAGCGCGGTGTTTGAGTCTGGCCTTTGTGAGTTTTCCCGCGGTAACGCGGATATCAGCCCGCACTTCGGCATTGAGCGTGCCGTATTGTGAAACCACGTGATAGGTACCCTGCTGAAAGGGGATGATCTGGCCTGGCAGCGCACGGCTCGCAATCAGCTTGCGCTCGCCGCGTTCATCGGCCTGGTCTTCGTATATGTCGAAACGCAGCAGATTGTCGGGAATAGGGGTGTCGTCGCCGGCCACCGCGCTAAGCTCCATGCCACCGGCATTGAGGATGAAATATTCCTCATTGCTGTCCGCATTGACCTCGATCTTGCGGATGGCGCTGGCATGGCCATAGGCCGTATGCACCAGGTATTCACCCGCCGACATGTTGAAGGAGCGGCTGCCGCCGGTGGCATTGGCCAGCAGCGGCAATTGCCCGTCGGCACCGATCTTGGGGCCGAAGACGCGCCATTCAAGCCCTTCCTCGACGGGAATGCTGTCGGGTGTCAGCTGTGCCACAAAGGTGACCCGGTAGGTTTCATCCTGGGCGCTGGCGGAGAAGGCCAGCACCAAAAAGGCGCAGAACGCAACAGCGGGAAACAGCAGGATTCGTACCGGGGTGTTCATGATGGCTGGTATTACATAAAACGGGCAGGCAGCGCTATGGCAGAACGAGCAATCCCGGCACCGCGCCGGTTTCGCGCAGGAATGCCACCAGTTCGATGATCGGGATACAGCCGGTAAACACGATGATATCCCACGCCGAGCGCAGCAGCGTGTGCTGGGTGTAGTTCAGATGATCACCATAATATGGAACGATGGCTGGCTTAATCGACGGAATGAAGGCCGGTACCAATCGCCGGTACTGCTCGCGAAAATCACGCATATGACCACTGACGGCAGGTTGATCTTTTTCAAGCATGGCATCGCCGGCATCAACCCAGTACTTCAAGGCTGCAAGACATCCCAGGAACATGAACACGCCAAGCAGGATGGACTCATACATGAAACCGATGCCCAGCATGCCGAGCGCGAAAAAGAACTCCATTGGATGCGCAAGGTAACGGAACGGTCCCTGAACGGCGATTTGCCCGTTCCTGCCGGCCTCCATGGCAAGAATTGTCCAAAAACGCCCGACGACCATGGCCATCAACACCATGATACCGGCAGCTTCCAGCAACTCGCGCACAGCGTGGTCGTCCGGCAGGCCGGGGCCTGTTGTGACGCCAAGTACGGCAACCACCAGCCAGACCGGTGCCGCCTTGAATGCCAGGAAGCGTCCGGCAGAGAATCGATAGGAAGAGGCAGGAAGGCTCATTGCACTATTCTCCGGGAATTCCCGCAAGCACGGCATGAAACTTCCACTTTCAATATGGCAAAAATGGGTTTGACGGTCTGTTGACCCTGCCATGGGGTGGACGGTCGGATGACAATCTGCAAAAGGCTGTCCGGTCGCAGCTATATGGGCAAACAGGAATGCAGACGAAAAACACAACGGTTCTCGACTTCATGCGCACGCGCCGCTCGGTTCCCGCCAAGACGATGGGCGGGCCGGGGCCGGATGAAGCGGAAATCCTGGACATGGCGAAGATCGCCTCGCGCATACCCGACCACGGCAAAATCGCGCCCTGGCGCTTCATTCATTACTCCGAAGACGCAAAGCTGCGGCTGGACAAGCGCATCCATGAGCGGGCCCGGGAAAAATATCCGGACCTTTCAGGCGAAGCGCTGCAGATCGAGGCCGGGCGGATGGCCCGTTCCCCCACGGTGATCGGACTGATTTCCGCTGCCGTCGATCATCCCAAAATTCCGCGCTGGGAGCAGGAACTTTCCAGCGGTGCAGCGGGTCTTGCCTGGCTGATTGCAGCCAACGCCCATGGCTATGATGCCCAGTGGCTGACCGAGTGGATTGCCTTCGACGAAGTGCTTTCTGCCGAACTGGGCTGCCGGGAAGGGGAGAAAATCGCCGGGTTTATTCATATCGGTACCAGGACAGCGCCCAAAACCGAGCGCGACCGCCCGGATATTGAAACCATTTTCACCAGGATGGACTGAAACCATGTTCTACGACGCGGTTCTGGAAGATCACGGCCTTGCCCACAGCCCGTTCAAGGCGCTGGTTGCACCGCGCCCGATCGGCTGGATTTCGACCTGTTCGCCCGAAGGCGTAAACAATCTTGCCCCCTACAGCTTTTTCAACGCCGTCTCCTCCCGTCCGGACATGGTGATGTTCTCCTCTGCCGGCAGAAAGGACTCCCTTGCCAATATCGAGGCGAGTGGAGAATTCGTTTGCAATTACGCAGGCGCAGATCTGGCAGACGCCATGAACGCCACTTCTGCGCCGGCCCCGGCGCAAATATCGGAATTCGAACTCGCGCAGCTACAGGCCGAACAGAGCACGCTGGTTTCCGCTCCCCGCGTAAGGGGCGTCGCGGCGGCGCTTGAATGCCGCGCCACGGAAATTGTGGAATTGAAGGATGTTCACGGTGCATCCGCAGACCATTTCATGGTGATCGGCCAGGTACTCGGTATCTATATTGACGATGCCTACATCAAGGACGGCCGTTTCGATGTGAAAAAGGCTGCTCCGATTACCCGGCTGGGTTATATGGACTATGCCCGTTTGGGCGATCTGTTCGAGATGCGCCGGCCCGGCTGACCGGCACGAGCTGCCTTCCAATGGTTAACGAAACCTTCGTTTCCATGGTGAACCGAACGTTAATCCTTTTGCGCTTACAATGACTTGGCTCGCAGCAGATATGGCCGTGGGGTCCAGCCGGCCTGCAGCAAAATGCAGTTCAGTAAAGGTACGGAGTACGCATTTGTTGATCATTGAAAAACTTGTCGGCTGGATGGACACAGCGCCCGCCGACAAGCGCGCCAGGGCAGCCAGCGCACTGGTTCGCGCCTGGCAGGTCGCCGATCTTTCACCCGAGCAGCGCGAAAGCGCGGAAGCGGCAATGACATGCATGCTGGACGATCCTGATGAGGAGGTCCGCCTGTCGCTTTCAACAGCGCTCGCCGAAGCAATCGATCCGCCGCGCCATCTTGTCCTTGCGCTTGCAGAAGACAGCCCAGAAATATCCCTGCCGGTGCTTGCCCACAGCACGGTTCTGGTCGATGGGGAACTGGTTCATCTGATCGAAAACGGCACTGAGGAACAACAGGCGGCAATCGCCCGCCGTGCGGTGGTGAATGAGCGTATCGGCGCGACACTTGCCAGCCACGGCTGCAAGTTTGCCTGCCTGATCATGCTGACCAATCCGGCGGCCCGCCTCACCGAGGACAGTTTTTACACCCTGGCCGAACGTTTCGGCGATTGCTCCCATGCACGCCAATGCCTGTTTGCCCGGCCTGATATTGGCATGCGCGCGCGCACCCTTTTGATCGAGAAATATGCGGCCTGTCTTGCCGAGGATGAAGATCTTGATCATCCCGCGCGCGAACTTGAAACCGCAGAGATTGCCGAGAAGGCCATCATCACCTACGCGGCTGAACTGGGGGACAGTGAAAACCGCCAGATTGTCGAGGCGCTGATCGGCCGCCAGAAACTGACCACGGCATTCTTGCTGCGGGCGATCTGCATGGGCAATCTGACCCTTTATTGCCATGCCCTCTCGGTTCTTTCCGGTCAGGCGCCGGATCGGGTGGAGCGTATTTTGAAGGATCAGCGGGCAAACGCCTTCCGCGCCATTTATGAAAAAGCCGGACTGCCTGCTTCAGCAGAACCGGTGTTTTTTGCAGCGCTTGCAAGCTGGAGCCATCACCTTGGCAATGGGGCTGCTGCGGATGCTTCCAGACTGCCCTACCGGGTCACCCGGGAGGTGCTGGCCGGATATGAGGGCAGGCGGGATGCGGTGGTCGACGAGCTTTTGATCCTGTTGCGGCGCATTTGCACCGATTTTGCCCGCGAATCAGCACGCAGCAAGGTCAGCGAACTGGCCCTGCGCCACGAACAGGCCATGGCATTGCCCCAACCGGAAGAGGCCGTTGAGGAACTAGAACCTGAACAGCTGATGGAATTTGCCGAAAACCTTGCCGAAGAACTGGCCGAACTGGCCCTGGAGGACAAATACAGCCTTGGCGAGGCACGCCAGCGCCTTGATGCGGCCAATGGAGGCCAGTCGTCCATTGGCGGACCTTCCAGCCTGTTGGAGCAGGGGCTTGCTGGCGATCTTGAACGGGCAGCATGATCCGCCGCCCCATCTGTCTCAATACTGGAATTGTTCAGCCAGAATGCGCTCATCCCAGGAGTGATCGGGATCGAAAAGGATGATGCCCTTTGAGTCGCGGTCCTCGCGAACGGTGACCTTGACGACGGACTTTACCTCGAAATGATCGGCGACCGCATTGACCGGCCGCTTCTGCGCCTCGTTGATGTCGATTTCCACGACGCTTCTTGACGGAATGAGTGCTCCGCGCCAGCGCCGTGGCCGGAACGGGCTGATCGGCGTCAGCGCCAGCAGCGGCGCATCGAGCGGCAGGATTGGCCCGTGCGCCGACAGATTATAGGCGGTTGAGCCTGCCGGCGTTGCCACCAGAATGCCGTCTCCCACCAGGTTTTGCAGCCGTACCTTTCCGTCGATGGTGATTTTCAGGCTGGCTGCCTGATAGGATTGGCGCAGCAGCGAAACCTCGTTGATTGCCTTGTGCCGGTATTTCTTGCCGCCGGCATCCACCGCATTCATCACCAGGGGCTGGATGACACTTTCGCTCGCCTTGGCCAGGCGCTCTTCCAGGTCTTCCTCCCGGTACTCATTCATCAAAAAGCCCACGGTGCCCTTGTTCATGCCGTAGACACCGGTGCCGGAATTCATGAAGCGGTGCTGGGTGGACAGCATGAAACCGTCACCGCCCAGGGCAACGATGTAGTCTGCTTCACCGGGTGGAACGCTGCCATAGCGCTGCTCCAGCCGTTTGAGGCCTTCAAGCGCTTCCTTCGAGCGGCTGGCGACAAATGCGATTTTCAATGGAAGTTCCTGATTGAAGGTGACGGGAGGGACGGGCGGGAATGGTAGTCTACATTGAAGGACAGCCAACGCAAAGGCGATTGCCTGGCATTGCGCACTGCTGATTAGGGCTTTGTTAATCCTGTTGGCCGACAATTTGGTGAGGAATGCATGGTTGCCGAAAATTGCCGGCAGCCTGCACGACCATCAATTAACCCATGGGGCTTTTGCCCTTGCAACAGTAGCGAGTAAGTCAATGATCCGTCCAGCCAGCCAGATCGAGTACCCGCCTTCCGAAGCTCTTCGTGCAAAAGCAAGCATGTTGGCCCGCATGGAAGCGCTGAAATCTTCCAGCGATGCACTGATGGCCATCATCGCCGAGCGTGTCACAGCCGAGCGGGCCGAAAACCAGCCGGAAGTGGACCGCCTCACCGTTGAGCAGGATCGTCTGATCGCCAACATGAAGCAGCTCGCTGCTTAGAATGCAAATACCCGGCAGGCCGGGGCACGATCAGGCCTGAACCAAAGGACGCCCTGCGGGTATTTCCCGCAGGGTTCCTTGCGTTCCGTAAACAGTAGATATCAATCCCCCAGTACAACGCCTTCGCGCCGGGGGTCGGCCCCCCTTCAAGCCCGCCACCGGTGAACACGATGCCGTGCAGGCCTGAATTGAGCTGGCGCGCTTCAACCCGGTAGCCGAAATCCGCCAGGGCAGGTGCCAGTTCCTCGGCAGCCGTTCCTTCCTCCACATCATAGGTGCCGAAGCGGTTGACGAGATGCGGCAGATTGATGGCCGCCTGAACATCCATCTCCCAGTCGATCATGGCGATGAGCGTTTTGGCCACATAGCCGATGATACGGCTGCCGCCGGGCGAGCCGATCAGCAGCCAGGGCCGGTCATCACGGTAGACGATGGTCGGCGCCATGGAAGACCGCGGCCGCTTGCCGGGTTCAAGGCGGTTTGCCACCGGCCTGCCGGCAAATTCCGGCACGAAGGAAAAATCCGTCAGCTCATTGTTGAGCAGAAACCCGCGCACCATCAGCCGGGAGCCGAAGGCATTCTCGATGGTTGTGGTCATGGACACTGCGTTGCCATACCGGTCGGCGATCGAAAAATGGCTGGTTGAAGGCAATTCCAGCGACTGTTCATCGGCAAATCGCCCGGCATGGTCGCGGGGTGGATCGCCAGGCTGCACTTCGTTTTGCGGCAGGGATTTCGGTCCGCCATCTGGCGCCTTGAGAAGCTTTGCCCGCTCTGCAAGATAGGCCCGGTTCAAAAGGCCCTTCGGCATTTTCACAAAATCGCTGTCAGCCATGTAGCGGCCCCGGTCGGCAAAGGCCAGCCGCGAGGCTTCCCCGATCAGCCGCCAGGCTTCCGGGCTGTCCGGCCCAAGGGCGGCAAGGTCGTAGGCTTCAAGCATGCCGAGAATTTGCCCGGCGGTGAGCATGCCGGAGGAAGGCGGCCCCATCCCGCAGACTTTTGTCTTGCGGTAGTCAAAACAGACCGGCGGGCGTTCCTTGACCTGATAGGCGCTTAGGTCGGCCATCGCCAAAAGGCCGCGATTGCCTTCGGCAGATTGAATCACATTGACAATGTCTTCAGCTATCTTGCCGGAATAAAAGGCCTTTTCACCCTCCGAAGCGATAGCGCGAAGGGTTTGCGCATAGGCCGGGTTTTTCAACACCGTGCCCGGAAACATCGGCACGCCTTCCTCGGAGAAGAAATACTGCCGGGTTTGCGGATAGCGAAACAGGCTTTCGGCATTGCGGGCGATTGACTCATTGAGCCGCGGCGTAACGGTAAAGCCCTGTTCGGCCAGCTCGATGGCCGGTTCGAACAATTCCGCCCAGTCGAGCTTGCCGTGCTTGCGATGAACCCTAGCCAGCAGCGCAACCGTGCCCGGTGTACCAACCGAGCGCCCGCCGATGACGGCATCGAAGAATTTCATCGGTTCGCCGTCCGGCCCCATGAACAGACTGCCATCGGCCGCCATTGGCGCCGTCTCACGGCCATCATAGGTAACAAGCCGGTCATCCTCGCTGTCGTGATATAGCAGGAAAGCCCCCCGCCCAGGCCGGAAGACTGCGGTTCGACAAGCCCCAGCACCAGTTGCACAGCAATCATGGCGTCGGCTGCCGTTCCGCCCTTTTCCAGCATGGCAATTCCGGCTGCGCTCGCTTGGGGATGGGCTGCCGCGACCATCTGGCTCTTTGCCGTTACAAGCCTGTTTTCAGCCCGGTCATGGCCGGTTTCAGGCTGTATCGCATCGCTTGCCTGCTGGGCGGATGCAGTTGCCAGAAATGCCAGGATAAAGGCAAAGGCCGGTAGCACCCGGCAGGTGCCGGATTGCAAAAATGGAATTGGCATTCGCTAATTGCGCCGCATCAAAAACCGCATGGTGTCTTTCCACGGATCATCAATGCAAATCCCGCCCACATGGCATCTGGGGTTATCCAGCGTCTGGGTGAATTTCGGCTTGGTGATCAGGCCGTGGTCACAGAAAACGCGGTTTCTCACCACGCGGTCATAGGCCGTGTTGGTAAAACTCATGACAACAGCGCCACTTTGTTGAACCAGCGCTCGCGCCTGCTGGCAGGTCAGTTGGCGGGCATCGACCCTGGCCGCCTGTGCGGGGGAAAATGCTGCAAGGACGGATGTCAGCGTCAGTGTGGCGGCAAGAGCAGCCTTTAAACGGTGCGCAAACATGTCTTCTCCTTTCTGGGCAAAAGCCTGTATCGGTGCACTCTGGATAGCGCGAACCGCTTTGACAAGCTTCGCCCGGAGAATTGGCGCAATTGTGAACGGTGCCACGCCATTTTGCGCCGGAATGCCGTTTTCCTGGCAACAAAGTGGTGTTTGTACGCTTTTCGCGCTTTCGAACCGCGGTTTGATACGATAAGTTCACCCAAGGCCACACAGTGGACTACAAGGCCACACAGTGGACACAAACGGCATGCAGGCGGTGTGGGCACTGGCTGTACAGCACGGTGGGCATTCAGGATGCGGGAACAATCCCCGGTTCCATCCAGCCTGATTTGATCTCGGCAAGGAACGGTACGGGCGGCGATGACAGTCACGGACAAGCCGAACAGCAGCGCTGCGGTTAAGGTCAGCCCGGATCGCAAGGCCGGTCTTTCGACCCAGCCCCACCAGATGCGCTACAATCCCGACGGTTCGGGCGGGCCGGGGCCGAAATATCTGCGCACCGAGGAACTCCTGGACGCCGACACCGAGACCCTGCCCGGCCGCGCTGCCGTGTGGCTTGCCGAAAAGGTGCTTGGCATCGGCCACGTCAACGCGATCTGCCGCAAGGCCGGCATGCCCTGGCCTTCCAGCCGGCAGATGATCGATCATCTGTTCCGGGAATTTTCGATAAGCTGGAAGGTCAGCAATCCGGAAATGTTCGACCGCCTTGAGGGCAAGCCTGCCGTTTTTGTCGGAAATCACCCCTATGGCATGGCCGATGCCTTCGCCATGAACAACATGCTGGAAACCCACCGGCCCAACTTCAAGCTGTTTGCCAATTCGTTCCTGACCAGCGCGGATTCGATCACCCACAAATTGCTGTTCGTTGACCCGTTCATGAATGAAAAAAGCCGCGCCATGAACCGCCGCTCGATGATGTCGGCGCTCAAGCATCTGAAGGAAGGGGGCGATCTTGCCCTGTTTCCCGGACGCCTGTGCTCGCACCTTAAATGGGGGCAGCGCGTCATTCAGGATGGCGAATGGACCGATCAGGTGCGCATTTTTGTCGAGGCAGGCGGCGCCAATCTGGTCCCGGTTCATGTTTCAGGGCGCAACAGCTGGCGTTTTCAGGCTGCCGGGCTGGTCCATCCCAAACTGCGTACCCTGCTGATCCTGCGTGAATTCATCCGCGGCGGCCACGATTTTTCCTTCACGCTGGGCGAACCCGTTCCCGCCGAGGCGCTGATAAAGGCCGGACGCATCGCGCCTCCCGGCCAGATTGCCCGCGCACTCACCTATGCCACCAACCCGCGCTATGCAGCCCAGTTCAAGGGCAGGGGCGATGTCCCGGTCCGCGTCCCCCAGACCCGCAGCGCCGCTGCCGCTGCTGCAGTCAAACAGCCCCCCGCCAGCGCCTTGCGCAAGGCCTTGGCTGACTGGCCTGTGCTGGTCGAGCATGGCGCATTGAAAACCTACAATGTGCGCCACGGCATGCCGGAAAGCCTGAAAGCGGCGATTGCCCGCGTGCGTTTCGATGCCTATGCAGGCGGCGCCTCGGTGGCTTCGCCCCTGGATCTGATCGATGAATATGACCGCGTCTACTCCCACCTTGTCCTGTGGGACGAGGAAGCCGGCCGGATCGCCGGCAGTTACCGCTACATCATTCCTTCGCGCATTGAAGGCGGGGTCGATCTTTCCGATCTGGTGTCTGCCTCGATCTTCCATTTGAAACAGCCCTTTGTCGACATTCTTCCCCAGGCGCTGGAACTTGGCCGTGCCGCCATCAGCGAGGACTACCAGCGCTCTTATGCGCCGCTGATGATGATGTGGCGCGGCATCATGGACATATTGCGCCGGGACAAATCGCTGAAATACCTGATCGGGCCGGTCACGATCCCGCAAAGTTATTCTCCGCTGTCGCGCCATGTGCTCAAGCGTTTTCTGGAAAAGACGTCTTCGGATCCCTCGCTGTTCGGCTATGCCGCGCCGCGCAAGCCCTTTACCGTGCCCCTGCCGCTGCAGGTCGAAGTCGACGATCTGATCGGCGAGGCGAAAACCGTGCCGGAGATCGGCTGCATCATCGAGGCCCTGGAAGGCGGCGAACGCAAGCTGCCCGTGCTCTATCGCCAATATGCCAATGTCGGGCTGAAATATGTGGCAACGGGCGAGTGGCCCGAACTCGACCACGCCATGGCCTCGCTTGCCGTGCTCGATCTTTCCCAGGCGCGGCGCGACTTCGTTTCGCGCTATCTCGGCAAGGAAAACGCCGAAGAGTTCTTCGAGGGCCGCTGAGCACGCCCCCCGCAACGGCGCCACCCATCTTGCCGTGAGCTGCTTCCCAACGCCGTTTCTGGCGCCCCACGCCGTGCTTTTCCCTTTCTTTCATGCCGATAGAAAGCGTGATGTAACACTTTGCATAACAAATTGAATTCAAAAGATTTTTTACACTGAAACCAGGCTTTACCGCAGATCAAGATTTCGCACTATTTTCGCCGGATTGCCGCCATGTTGGAAGGCAGTATCGGCCGTTGCGCCACCCGGGCAACATACCCGTAAGTAGCGCATCCCGAGAAACGGGCCAGCCGTTGCGGCCAGGTGCCGGCGGCCACGCGCCCGACAGCGTTCCTCAAGGAGGTAGTTATGAAGAAACTTGTTCTTGCCCTTTCCCTTGCCGGGTTTGCCGCATTGCCGGCACTCGCACAGGAAGCCGACTTCACCAAGGTGGATGCCGATGCCGATGGCATGGTGTCCATGGAAGAAGCCGCTGCTGCAGGCTGGACCTGGACGGAAGACGACTTCAAGGCAGCCGACGCCGATGGTGACGGCTCTCTCAACGCCGAGGAATTTGCTGCTGCGGCGGGCTGAGCCTCATGGAGCAGTTTGGGTTGGCCGTAATCGGACGGTCTGAATTGCTCTGACCGGTTGGCCGTTCCCGGTTTTGCCGAACTGCGGAACGGCCAGGGGCTGCTGCCGGCAGACGGGTCCCCCGGCCCGGCCTCAAAAGGGCGCCGGCAGTATCTGGGAAGGCCATTCGCGGCATGTCCGCGGATGGCCTTTTGCTTGTTGCTGTTTCGAGGAGGATTCCCGCAGTGTGGCGGCAGATGAAATAATTGCTGCCCGCGCCCGGCAACAGCCTTGAATCCGCCGCAATCCGGGCGCCTTGGCAGAGATGCCGCAGGGGACGGAAATGAGGTGCGAACCAGTCCGGTTCCAGCCTCTGCCCGCTGCGGTTTTCTTACGGAGTTGTCCAGAAATGAAGAGAATCGTTCTCGCACTCGCAGTCGCGGGTTTTGCTTCCCTGTCCGTCCTTTCAATGTCTGCTCAGGCAACCGAAACGGACTTTGCCATGGTCGATACTGACACTGACGGCATGGTCTCCCTGGAAGAGGTAACTGCGGCCGGCTGGGATTGGAGTGAAGAGCAGTTCGACGAGGCCGACGCCGATGGCGACGGCGCGCTCAACAGCGAGGAGTTTGCAGCCGCAACCGCCGGCTGAGTACTGCCGGCTTCTGCCAGCCGCTTTCTGCGGGACTGGGCGCAGCAGAGCTCATTGCCTGCCCCTGCATGGTACCCGCCCGCCCGATCCATCGCACAAAGCCCGACAATGCTCCCCCGGTGTCACCCACCGGGGGTTTTTTAAAGAAACAGGGAGTTGGCAAAATTTGAAGTCTGTCGATAGCGATCATTTCTCCTGGTCTAAAGACCAGGAGAAATGATCAAGAAAATAGCTCATCTTCGGCACTGAAGGGGTGTTTGAAGATGATAACCAAAGTTACCTATCGCTACCGTGATGCATCAAACTACAAGTTTTGGGGTGAGTTTCATGTATCAGGTAAATTCAGCTTGGAGATGGTAGAAGATTGCCTATTCGATGGGGAGTTTTTTGTGCCTCATGAAGTCGGGTTGCCCCATCTCCTCAACCTGCCCATGAATGAGGATGATCACTATCTCCACACATTGGAGAAATTTGAAGCTGTATCCAGCGGGGAACCGATCTGTAGTGCAGACGAACTTGCAGAACGGTTCAAATCAGCGCATCGTAACGGTTGGTTTTCGAGTTTTACAAACAAGCTATGGTAAACTGGACACGAGAAGAAATTGAAGAAGCCATTCGGCTATATTTAGTTACGCCGTTTGGTAAAATACATAGTAGCAACCCAGAAATCATAGACCTGTCGCATCAAATTGGAAGAACGCCAAGTGCAGTTGCGCTCAAGCTCGCTAATCTTGCTAGCATTGATGAGACACTAAATAGAAGAGGAATGGCGAACGCTAGCAGGTTGGATAAAGACGTATGGAAAAGCTTCTTCGACACGTTGGCGGAAAGCGCTGCAATGTTACCGAAAGCAGATACACGCGTTTCACACAGCAGGGGTTTTGGAGACAATAAACAAGAAGTTTTCGAATCTGACGCAAGGCTGGGAACTGATACAAAGCGGGTTGTCTCAGTTCGACAAGGGCAACAATTTTTCCGCGACATGATACTGGCAAGTTATGACTTCAAATGCGCAATTACTGGAATTGAGCAGCAGGAACTTCTTGTAGCCGGCCACATTCGACCATGGTCAGTTGATCACAGAAACCGGATGAATCCCAGAAATGGGATTTGTCTAAATAGACTACATGACAAAGCCTTTGAAGCGCACCTAATTGCCATCGAAGACGATGGGAAGATACTGTATTCGCGGCGACTACTGCCGGAGGCGAGAGACAAACTGACCAACATGAACAAGACGGGCTATATTTCATTTCCGTCGCGTTTTCGGCCAGACCTTGGATTGCTTAGAGAGCATCGAGAAAACTTTCACGATTAGCAAGCCTCCTGACATTCCCCTGTCAGCAGGTCCGGTGCGATCTTCCCTTCTCCCCTTTCTTTCGCCCTGCTTCCAGCCCATATTTAGGGCATGACGGATTCCCGCAAGAAAAAGCAGCCGGAGGGGTTCTCGGAGTCCCCCAGCCGGACCTGGAAGGTGGCCCCTTGCAGGGGGATGCCCTGGAGGACTGGCTGCGCATTGCCGAGGAGGAAGCGGCAAAACAGGCCCGTGCCGAGGAAATGCGGCAGATCCGTTCAGAGGCCGGCAAGCACCGGGTAAAGGTGCAGAAAAAGGCCCGCCAGGCTGCCGGGGAAAATCAGGCAGGGAGCGAAGAGCGACCCGCGCAGCGGCGGCCGGGTGAGGGCTCCGAGAAACATCAAGGAGTCCGAACTTCCGGCCAAGAAAGATCGGAAACGGGCGAAGAGCGACCCGCGCAGCGGCGGCCGGGTGAGGGCTCCGAGAAACATCAAGGAGTCCGAACTTCCGGCCAAGAAAGATCGGAAACGGGCGAAGAGCCCCCCTCCGTGGCAGCACAAGCGAGCGGAGAGCGAGCCGGGCGGTCAGCCCGCCCACGCGGAGCCGATGCATCAGCATCTGGCGTGAGCGAAAAGAAAGCGAAGCGTGCGCGCAACTCGGCAGTGAGCGAAAAACGCTCCTCGCGCGGCATCATTGGCGCTACCAACGATCCCCATGAGCGTGCCGCGGTGGGGCTGAACCCGGTTGCCGGCGTCGATGTCTCACTGGAGGACGCGGAAGCGCTGCTCGCTGCTGGCAAAGCGGCCGAAGAGGCCGCCGCGAAGCGCTCCCGCAAAGCCGGCGGGCGCGGCGAGCCTGGCGTGAGCGAGAACTTTGGCGTTGCAGCGACCTCCACGGCGCTGGAAAGCCTGCTCAAGGCAGGCGATCCCAATCTGGTGCAGGGCTGGGTGCCCCACCGCCCGGAACGGCCGGAAAAGTCCGAGGGCGGCATCCCGCTCAAGATGGTGACGGAATTCAAGCCTTCCGGCGATCAGCCAACCGCGATCGGCGATCTGGTCGAGGGCATTACGGGCAAGCCCTATGGCGAGGCGCTGCTGGCGGGAGGTCTGGACGTGGAAGAAGCCGCCGAACGGGCCCGGAGGGCAGGGCGTCCACCCTCCCTGGCAGCGCAAGCGAGCGAAGTGAGTGCAGGTGCCCAGGAAAACGGGTTGGCGGACGGCGGCGCGGAGGCGCCGGCGGAAAACCTACACCAACCCGACAATACGCAAGTATTGTTGGGCGTGACCGGCTCGGGCAAAACCTTCACCATGGCCAAGGTGATCGAGGAGACCCAGCGCCCGGCACTGATCCTGGCGCCCAACAAGACCCTGGCCGCGCAGCTTTACGGCGAGATGAAGCAGTTCTTCCCCGGCAACGCGGTAGAGTATTTCGTTTCCTATTACGACTATTACCAGCCCGAAGCCTATGTGCCGCGCTCCGACACCTATATCGAGAAGGAGAGCTCGGTAAACGAGCAGATCGACCGCATGCGCCATGCCGCGACCCGTTCGCTGCTGGAGCGTGACGATGTCATCATCGTCGCCTCGGTGTCCTGCATTTACGGCATCGGCTCGGTCGAAACCTATACGGCGATGACCTTCAAGATGTCGGTCGGCGACCGGCTCGACCAGCGCCAGTTGCTGGCCGATTTGGTGGCCCAGCAATACAAGCGTGCCGATGCCAATTTCGTGCGCGGCACGTTCAGGGTGCGCGGTGACACGATCGAAATCTTTCCCGCCCACCTTGAAGACCGCGCCTGGCGTGTCTCCCTGTTCGGCGACGAGATCGAACAGATCACCGAGTTCGATCCGCTCACCGGCCACAAGAGCGATGAACTGCAATCGGTCAAGATCTACGCCAATTCGCACTATGTCACGCCGCGCCCGACGCTCAACCAGGCCACCAAAGGCATCAAGGCGGAGCTGAAGCAGCGCCTCGACGAACTCAACGCGGCAGGCCGCCTGCTGGAGGCCCAGCGCCTTGAACAGCGCACGCGGTTTGATCTTGAAATGCTGGAGGCGACGGGTTCGTGCGCCGGAATCGAAAACTATTCACGCTATCTGACCGGCCGCAAGCCGGGCGAGCCGCCGCCGACCCTGTTTGAATACATTCCCGACAATGCCATCGTCTTTGCCGATGAAAGCCATGTGACGATCCCCCAGATCGGTGCCATGTATCGCGGCGACTTCCGCCGCAAGGCAACGCTGGCCGAATACGGCTTCCGCCTGCCGTCCTGCCTGGACAACCGTCCGCTGCGTTTTGAGGAATGGGACGCCATGCGCCCCCAGACAATTGCCGTCTCCGCGACGCCCGGCGGCTGGGAACTGGAACAATCGGGCGGCGTCTTTGCCGAACAGGTGATCCGTCCCACAGGCCTGATCGATCCGCCGGTGGAGGTGCGCCCGGCCAAGACCCAGGTCGACGATGTGCTGGGTGAAATCCGCGCCACCACGAAGATGGGGTATCGCACGCTGGTCACCACCCTGACCAAGCGCATGGCCGAGGATTTGACCGAATACCTGCACGAAAACGGCGTGCGGGTGCGATACATGCATTCCGACATCGACACGCTGGAGCGCATCGAGATCCTGCGCGACCTGCGGCTTGGCGCCTTCGACGTGCTGGTCGGCATCAACCTGCTGCGCGAGGGGCTCGACATTCCCGAATGCGGCCTGGTGGCCATTCTCGATGCCGACAAGGAGGGCTTTCTGCGGTCCGAAACCTCGCTGGTCCAGACCATCGGCCGTGCCGCGCGCAACGTCGATGGCCGGGTGCTGATGTATGGCGACCAGGTGACCGGCTCCATGGAGCGGGCCATTGCCGAAACCGAACGCCGCCGCGAAAAGCAGCTCGCCTACAATGCCGAGCACGGCATTACGCCCGAATCGATCAAATCCAACATCGCCGACATTCTCGAAAGCGTTTACGAGGCCGATCACGTGACCCCCGGCAAGGGCATATCCGACAAGCTGGGCAAGGATTCGGGCGAACTGGTGGGCGGCAATCTTGCCACCCATCTGGAAGCGCTGGAAAAGGACATGCGGGATGCTGCCGCCGACCTCGACTTCGAGACCGCCGCCCGCCTGCGCGACGAGATCAAGCGCCTGCGCGAAGTGGAACTGGCGATAGCCGACGATCCGCTGGCCCGCGATGCGGGCGTTGCCAACACGCAAACCTCCCGCCGCGACAAGGCGAAGGGGAGAAAGGGTGGCGAGGGCACGGCCAACCGAGGCGATAGCCGAGGCGCGAAGCGGCGGGCGGGTGAGGGTGAAGCCCGAACTTCCGCCCAAGAGAACGAAGAAAATAACCCGGACGGGTCAGGGAAAGGCGAGCAAAGCAAAGCCTCACTCTTCCGCAAGCCCCATCTCGACGAAATGACCGTCGGTCGCACCGAGAAGAAGAAAGCGCCGGAGGGGTGGCAGGCGCCCCAAAAACCGGGTGCAAAGCCGGACCGCGCCGAAGAGGCGCGCGGGCAGCGGAGCGACGCGGCGCAGCCGCCTGGGGCGAACCAATCAAAAGGCTGGCAGGCTCCTGAGAAACCTGCCGAGTCGTCATCCTCGGGCTTGACCCGAGAATCCAGCACGAGCGATGCCGAAGCGAACCAGCCGAGTGATGCGCAAGATTTGGACGGAAGATGGCAATCTCCGCGCAAATCCTATGGCGACGACATGCGCGAGAATCTTTCAACCGACGGAACGGTACGGGGGAAGCAGGCAGGGGAGCAAGATCGGACGCCGAAGAGGCGTCCGGCGCTGATGCGCCGCGCCCGCGCAGCGGTGGGCCCGGTGAAACAGGGGCCACTCGCGTGAGCGAAAACAATCAGGACGTCCCGGCGGGAAACATGAAAAGAAACAAACCCGGCATTGGCTCCTACGAAGATCCGGCGGACGAAAAACGCCGCCGGGGTCGCCCGAAGAAGACGGGCAGGCCGGGGCGGTAGCATATGCCGCTACTCCTGCCTGTCTGAACGGATAACGCGGGGCTTCCGTTTTTCAAGCTTTCCTCGATGTCATCCTTGGGACAAGCCCGAGGGCGATAACCGGCTTGCAAGCGCCAGCCACCGCCCATGCCCCTATTGCATGCCCCCCATGCTCAAAGAGCATTTGTGGCCGGGCGCGGGGAGGCATAGATAAGGCCTCGAAACGATCAACGCTTTTCTTTCGAGAGGAGACTTCCAATGTTCGATACCATTCGCGAACTCACCTATGGCCTGAAACTCGGCTTCCGTCATTCGGTCGATACCCGTCACAACATGACCGAAAGAGCCATGCGCCCGTCGGTTACCGCTGCCCTGCGCAACCTGCCGGTCGCCACCGAGCACGCTGGCCGCTAAGCAAGACAAGGCGCGTTAGCGCCGAAGTCGAACGGCAACAGACAAGCCATGCCACAGGCATGGCGACGTCGAGTGCCCAAGACAAGGCGCGTTAGCGCCGAAGTCGAACGGCAACAGACAAGCCATGCCACAGGCATGGCGACGTCGAGTGCCCAAGACAAGGCGCGTTGGCGCCGAAGTCGAACGGCAACAGACAAGCCGCCCATCCCGACAGGAAAGGGCGCAAGACATCCAAAGCCCCGCCCCGCGACAAGCGGATCAGGCGGGGCTTTGGTTTTTTTTGGAAGATCGGGAAAACTGAACCTGATGTCATCCTCGGGACAAGCCCGAGGATGACATTTCGAGGCAAACCCCGCCTCAATTGCGCCACAAGAACTGTCCGTTCCCGCCGTTTTTTCGGCCCATCCTCGCCGAACTGGGGCTTCATCTTCTGCGTGCCGGTGATCTGCCGGTCCTGTCGCGGAGAGGAAAAGAGGGCTCCCTTCCGCAGCGCTGCCCACTCCGGCGCGGCGCGCAACGTTCCGGAGGGGATACATGCAGGAACACCACCACATCGCCGTGCGCGTCCGCTTGGCCGCCATTCACCTGATTGTCAATCTTACACTCATCTTCGCCATCGCGCTGGCAAGCTTCGGCCTGATGAGCGCTGCCAGCACTGCCTTTGCGCAAGCTGCAGCGTCCACCACACAGGCTGCCGGTACAGCGCCCGTCATCAAGGCGAAATTCGTTCGTCCCAACGACATGAATACCGGGGCGCTGCTGCTGCCTTCCACCAGGCCGGGCCAGTATGTCGAGGCGCCGCGCCTTGCCAGCGATGTGGACATCGCAATCAACGGCCCCATTGCCCGGGTCAAGGTCACCCAGCGCTTCGAAAACCCGTCTGACGGCTGGGTCGAGGGCGTTTACGTCTTTCCCCTGCCTGAGAACAGCGCCGTCGACACGCTGCGAATGCGCGTCGGCGACCGGCTGATCGAGGGCGTCATCAAGGTGCGCGAGGAAGCCCGCCGGATCTACGAGGATGCCAAGCGCGATGGCAGGAAGGCAGCCCTGCTCGAACAGCAGCGCGACAACCTTTTCACCAACAACATCGCCAATATCGGCCCCGGCGAGACGGTCATCGTCTACATCGAATATCAGCAGACCATACGCCAGGACGGCGGCGTCTTCTCGCTGCGCTTTCCCATGGTGGTAGCCCCCCGTTACAACCCCCAGCCTGTCATTCAGATGGTGGATTTCGACAAAAGGAACGGCAGCGGCTTCGGCGTGGTCGATCCGGTGCCGGAGCGCGGGAAGATTGAAGCCCCGGTGCTCGATCCGCGCGAAAACGCGAAGATCAACCCGGTCACGCTGACGGTAAAGCTTGCTGCCGGGTTTCCTCTCGGTGCGGTGGAAAATCCCTATCATGACATGATCTCGACCAGCCAGGACGATGAGACCCGCATCCTGACGCTGAAAAACGAGACCGTACCCGCCGACCGGGATTTCGAACTGACATGGCGCGCGTCGGGCGATGCGCCCAATGCGGCGCTGTTTACCGAGGAGGTCGATGGTCAGCACTATCTGCTCGCCTTTCTGACCCCGCCGCGCATTGCCCCCGCCAAGCTGCCGAAAAAGGACCGTGAAGTCGTCTTCATCATCGATAATTCAGGCTCCATGGCGGGCGAGAGCATCGACCAGGCCAAGCTGGCGCTGGACGACGCGCTGTCGCGCCTGAAACCCGCCGATACCTTCAACGTGGTGCGTTTTGACGACACGTTCGAAGTGCTGTTCGATGATGCAGTGCGCGCCGACGGTGAAAACCTTGCCGTTGCCCGCGCCTTCGTGAGGCGGCTGACTGCCGATGGCGGCACGGAAATGCTGCCAGCGCTGAAGGCTGCGCTGGTGGACCGCAATGCCGGCGATACACAGCGTGTGCGCCAGATTGTCTTCATCACCGACGGTGCCATCGGCAATGAGCAGCAATTGTTCGACGCAATTGCCCGGCAGCGCGGCCGAAGCCGGGTCTTTACCGTGGGCATCGGCTCTGCGCCGAATTCCTTCTTCATGACGCGGGCCGCCGAACTCGGCCGTGGCACCTTCACCCATATCGGTGCCACCGGTGAGGTGCGCGAAAAAATGGGAGCATTCTTCGCCAAGCTTGAAAACCCGGTCTTGACCGGGCTGTCGGCCCAACTGGCCGGCCGGGCGGAGGTGGGGGCAGTTTTGTCTGAGGTCAGCCCCGATCCTCTGCCCGACTTATATCTGGGTGAGCCGGTGGTGCTGGCCGCCATCATCGACAAGCCGTCGGGCATGCTGGCGATCGGCGGGGATTTTGCCGGCAATCCCTGGCAGGTCAACATGGACATCGCCCAGGCTGCAAAAGGAGAGGGCATCGGCAAGCTCTGGGCACGGCGCAAGATCGCCGCGCTGGAGGCCGCACGCTCCTATGGCTCTGACTGGGAGGCGGTAAACCGCGAAGTGGAAATGGTTGCGCTTGCCCATCGTCTGGTTTCCAGCCGCACCAGCCTGGTTGCCGTCGATGTAAAGGTCACGCGGCCTGGCGGGGAACCCCTTGCCTCCACCCAACTGCCGCTCAACCTGCCTGATGGCTGGGATGCGGACAAATGGTTCGGCGGGGAAGAGGCCGTGGATGCGCCTGGCCCGCAGAAAACCTTCCTGCAGAATTTCCGCAAACAGGCAACGCAACTGGTTGCCGCTGCACCGACACAGGAGGCAGCTGCCAAGGTCGCCCGGGCCAATCAGGCACTGAGCCTGCCGCAGACGGCAACCCCTGCAGAACGCAACATGATCATCGGACTGATCCTGATGTTGCTGGCCGTGCTGAGCGGCGCCATTTTGCGCATGTATGGCCGGCTTGGCCGCAAGGTGCGCCGGGCCGACGCGGCCCGCAACGCGCAAGCGCGGGATCGTCTGCCATGAACAGCATCCTGAAAAAAATGCGGCGTTTTCGGCCAAGACTTCATCACGCCGTATTCGGGGCTGTGTTTCTCGCCGGAGCGGCATTGTTCGCCGACGGGTTGTGGATCAAGACCAAGGCAGTGGTGGCGCAGGTCATGCTGGACCGGGCATTTCTGGCTTCCGCCGGGCAGGCAAGCCTGCAAAAACCCTGGGGCTGGGCCGATATCAGGCCCTTCGCGCGGATTTCAGCGCCACGGCTCGGCGCCGAAAACATCGTACTCGACAATGTAAGTGGCGAAGCACTTGCCTTTGGTCCCGGCCATCTGCCGGACAGCGCAAAGCCGGGAGAAACCGGCGCCGCCGTTTTTTCAGCCCACCGCGACACCCATTTCCGCTGGCTGGGTGACTTGCGCAAAAGCGATCTCGTAGTAGTGGAAACTCCAGACGGCAAGCGCCGTCAATACCGCATCCGCCGCGCCTGGGTTGCCAAATACGACGCGCCGGGCATCGATCGCCATGCGCCGGAGCGCCTGTTGATGCTGACAACCTGCTGGCCGCTCAATTCCACCCTGCGCAGCGACTGGCGCTATATTGTCGAGGGCGTGGAAACAGGCAGCGAAGCGGCAGATCAGGCCATTTGACGCCAGTTCAGCCCGCGCTTTCGCGCAGGCGGTTGATCTCCTCGGCCAGCACATCCGGCATGCGCAGATCGGCCACCGCAAACCGGCCGCCGGTCGTTGTCTCGATGACCAGCGTTCCGCCGCCGAACAACCGGCCGGCAAGCCCGCGCTTGACCTTCACCGAAGAAACCAGCCCGGCGGGAATTTCACGGGCATTGCGCCGCGGCCAGCCGGGATGAAAAAGAATGCGCTGCTTGCCGAGCCGTACCCGCACCGTTTCGTAGCGCAGAAAGGCGTGAGCGGCCAGAAGCGGCACGCCAATGGCCGCAACGATCGCAAACAGGCGAAACAGCCCGCTTCCGGACCGTCCCGTCATCCATAAATAGAGCAGGGAAAGCCCGTAACCTGCGAAAATGACCACGGTCGGCACGAACAATTGCCAGTGCGGCCGGAACGTCTTGCCGCCCGGCCTATCCGGCATTTCCAGTTCCGTACTGTCCTCCAGGTCATGTACCGACCGCATGGCATTATTCCCCGCCATTGCCGCTATTTGATTCCGGCAGGATGAAAGTGTGCCGCAAATGCACTAAATAGGAAAGGCAAGCACGAAATGGAGACGCAGGCCTGTGAACGGCACCGTGACATCACCTGAAGCATCCGCAACTTCCGGTCATCAGAATTCAGCCCTGGCCGAAGCGCTTTGCCTTGAACAAAGCTATGCGGGCCTGCCGGAGAGTTTTTATGCGCTGGTTCCCCCCTCGCCGGTTCGCGATGCCAAACTCGTCAGGCTGAACGATGCGCTGGCCAAAAATCTGGGGCTAAACCTTGGCGGAATTGACGAAAAGGAACTGGCGGACCTGTTTGCCGGCAACCTCGCGCCGGGCAATGGCGGAAGATTGCTCGCCATGGCCTATTCCGGCCATCAGTTCGGGCAGTTCAATCCGGGATTGGGCGATGGGAGGGCAGCGCTGCTGGGTGAAGTGGTGACGGAAGAGGGCGGCCGCTTCGACATACAGCTCAAGGGTTCCGGTCCCACGCCCTTTTCCCGGCAGGGCGATGGCCGCGCGGCGCTTGGCCCGGTAATCCGCGAATATGTGATCAGCGAGGCGATGCATGCGCTTGGCATTGCGACCACGAGAAGCCTGGCAATCGCCACCACCGGTGAGATGGTCATCCGCGAGCAGATCCATCCCGGCGCCGTTCTGACGCGGGTTGCTTCAAGCCACATCCGCATCGGCACGTTTCAGCATTTTGCCGCAAGAAGCGATACACATAACCTGAAGAAGCTGCTGGATTACACCCTGGCGCGCCATTACCCCCAATTGAAGGAGGCTGACAACCCGCCCCTTGCCCTGCTTGGCGCCGTCATCGAACGGCAGGCAAGCCTGATCGCCCAATGGATGGCGGTTGGCTTCATTCATGGTGTGATGAACACCGACAACATGACCATTTCCGGCGAAACCATCGATTACGGCCCCTGCGCCTTCATGGATCATTATGAGCACTACAAGGTCTTTTCCTCCATCGACCAGCAGGGCCGCTATGCTTATGGGGCGCAGCCGGCCATCGCAAAGTGGAACCTTGCCCGCCTCGCCGAAGCGCTGCTGCCGCTGATGGGTGAGGACGGGAAAAAGGCAGTTAAGGCCGCTACAACTGCCCTGGATGGCTTCGACACGGCTTTTGCAGACGCCTGGCTTGCCGCAATGGGCGCCAAGCTGGGCCTTTCGTCCCCCGGTGAAGACGACCGGCCGCTCATTCTCGATTTTCTGACCTTGCTGCACAAGGGATCAATCGACTTCACCAGCGGCTTTGCCGCGCTTGAAACCCTTTGTGAGGGAGAGGCCGCAGCGTCTGCCGCCCCCTCGACAAAGTTGGGGATATTGGTCCCTGGCTGGAACAATGGCGTGTCCGCCTTGCCGGGGAAGGCGGCATTAACGCGATCCGCGAACGGTTGCGCCTTGCCAATCCGCTCTACATTCCGCGCAACCATCTGGTCGAGGAAGCAATCCGGGAAGCCGAGCATTCTTCTGACTTCGAACCGATGGACAAGCTGCTGGAGGCAGTCGCAAAGCCATTCGAGCGCCGCAAGGGCATGGAGCGTTACGCCCTGCCGCCGGAGCCCGGCGAAGTGGTCCACCGCACCTTCTGCGGGACGTGAGGCCTTTCAGACCAGCTTGCGTTCGATCGTGTCGGAATAATCCCGTTCGAAAACGACTTTGTCGTTTTCCCAGCTCTTCAGATTGGCCTCGACAAGGAAGTTTTCCTTGTCGCAGCTCATGCGGGTTTCAATGCGCGTTTTCCACCTTTGCCCATCGCGGCCGCCGGTCTTCTCGGTGTCGATCTCGGCCACTGCCGACGTCGGATCATCGGGGTCTATCGACCAGCGCTCCCAGCTGTGCGAGCCGGAAATCAGACCGTGGTTCAGATCGCGCTGCTCGCCCATGTCGTTGTCGACCAGAACCAGCGTCTTGCCGCCATCTGCATCCTTTTTTGCTTCATGGCTGTAGGAAGGCGTGCGTAACACCTCGATCTTCCAGGCCGGCGAGCCCTGGGGCGGGTCAAACTGCCATTCATCTGCTTCTGCAAGCGGGCGCAGGGGCAGCTTGAGCGCCCCGCCAGACAGGGTCAGCGTGGCAGCTTCAGGAGAAGGCCAGATGAGCGGCCAATAGGCAGTGGAGACCGCAAGCCGCAGCCGGTGTCCTGCCGGAACCCGGTAGGCGATCTGGTCCAGCGTCACTACCGCTTCGAAGCTTTCGCCGGGGGTGAGAGGTTCGGGATGTTCGTGTGAGCGGTGATGGGTCAGGTTCAGAACGCCCAGAGTGATCAATGCTGAAGTACCGTCCGGTCTGAGATCGCACAGCCGCACGGCAATCTGCGCATGGGGCCTGTCAGATGAAAGCGTGAGCTTGACCGCCGGCGCGCCGACAATGTCGATGGGTGTCTTGAGCGGCTCGCCGTCAAAGCACAGCGATTTTTCATCGTCCGGTGTCTGCTCGCCCGGCAGTTCATCGGAATAGGCGAAGGGAAAGAACTCGCCTCCGCAAATGCCGCAATCCTGTGGTGAACACACAGAAAGCGAGAAGGCGCCGGCATTGCCTTCCCCATCGCCACCTGCATCATCCAGCGTGTTCAGACCAAGGGTCAGCGTTTTGCTTTCAATGGCCGGGTCAGGCCAGTTCCTGCAGGCGATCCAGCGCCCGGGCCGTTCCGGCATCCATCGGTTCGGCTTGATTGAGTCCATCAGCCACAGGCGGAAGGCGGGATCGTCTTCAACGCCGGTTTCTGCGTCCTTCAGCCATTTGTCCCACCAGCGTTTGGCTTCGCCAAGAAAGTCGATGGCCGGCTCCGGCTTCGCGATGTGGGGATATTTGTGAATCCACGGGCCGGCAATGGCCTTGACCTTGTCATTGCCGTGTTCCGGCAGGTTTTCGGCAAGATGCGCCATGGTATTGCGGTAGCCGTCATGCCAGCCGCCAATGGCCAGCACCGCCGCATCGATTGCCGCGTAATCCTCACACACCGAGCCGTGTTTCCAGTAGGCATCCCGCCATTGATGGCGCAGCCATTGCTGGATGTGGAAGGGCTGGTTGTTGAGACGATGCATCCACATTTCGTGCCACCGGTTGCCGGCCAGTGCCGGGTCCGGCGGGCGCGAGGAATAGGCAAGCATGGTGGCCGCCCAGCCGAAATTCTCACCCAGCAGGCAGCCGCCCTTGTAGTGAATGTCGTCGGCATAGCGGTCGACGGTCGAACAGATGGTAATGATCGCTTTCAGGGCAGGGGGCCTTAACGCTGCCACCTGCAGGGAATTGAACCCGCCCCAGGAAATTCCCATCATGCCGGCCTTGCCATTGCACCAGGGCTGGCCTGCTGCCCAGGCAATCGCCTCGCAGGCATCCTGCAGTTCCTGCGGCGTGTATTCATCCGCCATCAGCCCGTCGGAATCCCCATTGCCTCGCATGTCGACCCGCAAGCAGGCATAGCCATGGCCCGCAAGCCAGGGATGGGTTTGCTCGTCCCGGGCGATCGTGCCGTCGCGTTTGCGATAGGGCAGGTGTTCAAGGATCACCGGCACGGGATTTTCCTCCGCGTCTTCAGGCAGCCAAAGGCGCGCAGACAGGCGGCAGCCATCGGACATGGTAAGCGTCACGTCGGGATTTTCGACAGCCTTGCGGGGAAACTGCGATACGATTTTCATGACCATCCTCCTCCCTGCACTTTGTTGGAAAACGATTGCGCTTGGCAAGTCACAAAAACCGTGGTGAGTATCGGAATCAAAACCTCAGCCAAACAGGTCAAGGCGATGAAAAACAAACTGCTTTTAATTGTGCTCGACGGCGTGCCGTGGCGCAATTTCCGCCGCCTGTTCGGCAATCTGGAAGGCTGGGTGGATTCAGGCGAAGCCCAGGTGACAAGGCACCGCGCCTGCCTGCCCTCGGTATCGGGCCCCTGTTATGCGACGATCCATACCGGGGTCGAGCCGCAAATCCACGGCATTTTTTCCAACGAGGTGCGTTTTCGCGTTGCCCAGCCCGATATCTTCTCCGAAGTGGCGAAGGCAGGCGGCAAGAGCGGTGCGGTGACCCATTCCTACTGGTCGGAATTCTTCAACCGCCATCCCTTCGATTACGTCCGCGATATCGAATATGACGAGGCGGAGGGGCCGATTCATCACGGCCGGTTCCACACCATGACCGGTTATAACCACGACAACCAGATGACGCCCTGCGATGCCGATCTTTTCGCCACGCTGACCATGCTGTGCCTGCGTCATGGCATCGATTACGGCATCCTGCATACCTGCACGCTGGATTCCATGGGCCACCGCTTCGGCCACGACAACACGCCCATGGACCATGCCTGCTGTGCCATGGATGCGATGCTGGCCGCCTTTCTGCCGAAATGGCGGGAAATGGGCTATGAGGTGATCGTAACCGCCGATCATGGCCAGACCGACAGGGGCCATCATGGCGGGCGCGAGGACCTGCAGCAGGAAACCGCGCTCTACTGGTTCGGCAAGGCGAAGCTCAAAAAGGAGCTTGCAGCCTCTGGCAGCGTCATCGATCAGCGCCAGCTTGCTCCGACCATCCTGAAGCACCTGGGCGTTGCCATTCCTTCGACAATGAAGGCGAAGCCCTTTCTGGCGTGACCGCTTGCCGGATCAATCCCGATCAGTAAAGGTCAATAGGGCCAATTACCTTTGCCGAGCGCGGCAACGGCTTCGATAATCCGGCTGAACGCCGCTCTGGCGGGCTCGGCCATGTGCCGGGCGCGCAGAAATCCGTGGATGAGGCCCTTTTCCTCGATCCAGTGTGCCTTTCCACCTGCACTCAGCAACGCGTCGCGATAGTCGCGGCAATCATCGTTCAGCGGATCGCATTCGGCTGAAACCATGACCGTGGGCGGCAGGCCGGAAAAATCGGTATCCATGAGCGGCTTGAAAGCAGGATCACCCATGATTTTGCGCCCGCCGCTGCGCAAGGCCGCATACACCTTCATGTCGGCGGTGGTCAGGCCCGGTGCATTGGCATGGGTGATATAGGAGCCCCGGCTCTCATCGCCGCCCAGGGAAGGGTAGATCAGCACCTGTCCTGCCGGGGTTATTTCTTCTCCGCGAACGGCATGGCACACCGCAGCACACAGGGTTCCGCCGGCGCTGTCGCCGCACAGGATGATCGGGCCCTTGTGGGATGCTGCCAGCGCACGGAAGGCATCGATGGCATCGTCCGACTGTGCAGGGTGGGTGAACTCCGGCGCCAGACGGTAGTCGACCGAAACCACGGGCAATCCCGCAGCAGAACAGATTTCTGCGCACACATCGTCATGGCTTTGAAGCCCGCCGAGGATGAACCCGCCGCCATGATAATAAACAACAAGCGCTTCGCCGGCAGGTGAGAAAGGTAAATAGCGGCGCACCTGTATCGCTCTTCCTGCAGCATTCAATTTGCCGTCGGTTGCCGTCACACCATCAGGGTGTCCGGCATGAAACACCTTGCACATGGCGTTATAGAGTTCGCGCTGTTCTGCAATGCCGCGCGCTGCGGCATCCGGCGGAAAACAGGCATCGGTTCGGGCGATGAAGGCTTCAATTCCCGGCGCAAGCAGTCTGGAATAATCGGTCACGGGATTTTCCTTTCCGCCCGGGCAATCCCGGTGGCAATGCAGCCACGCCCGTGGCGGCTAACCGTTGAGTTCGGCAATCAGTGCGGGCAGGGCACCGATGCCCTCAAGCAGGTGATCGCTCGCCGGCTGCAGTTCTTCGGCTCTTGCCAGGCCCGAAGCCACCCCGATGCGCACCGCACCGGCAGCCCGTGCTGCTTCCAGATCGTGGAGGCTGTCGCCCACCATGGCAACTTCCGCGGGGTCGAACCCCATCGCCTCGGCGAAGGCCAGCACCATGCCCGGGCCGGGCTTGTAACCGTGGCCGCTGTCATGACCGGCAAAGAATTCGAAGAAGTGGTGAATGCCGGCCTGTTCGGCATGGTCGCGGGCCCCCGCTTCGCTGTCATTGGTGGCAATGCCCAGCGAAAGGCTCCGCTCTTTCAGGTTTGACAGCGCCGGAACGGTTTCGGCAAAAAGAACGACGCTTGTGCGGCTGTAATCAAGGTAAAGTGCGTCGATGCGGGCCGTCAGTGTCTCGGTGTCGCTCTCGCCCAGCATGCCGGCCCAGCTGTGCGCCATGTCGCGTGCCGTGCCGGCAATGATTACCGACGCGGGGTTGAAGGAGCAGGTTTCCATGTTGAAGCCGACCGGTTCGGCCAATCGGGCGGCAAGCCCGGCATCGTTCCCGGCAAGCGCCAGCATCACCTGTGCGGTTGCAGGTCCATAGGTGCGCTCGAAATCGATCAGCGTACCGTCCTTGTCGAACAAAACCGCACGGATCATGAATCGCCTCACGGTGCCTGGGGAAACTTCGCACCACTTTTGCAAGGCAAAAGTGGCAGGGGCAGCAGGATTTGAACCCGCGAAGTGAGCGTATAAAGCCGCGAACGTCCCAAGGCAAGCAAAGCGCCGCCGTTGGGCGGCAGACGAGCCCGCGAAGCGGGTGACGTCGAGAGCCTTTTCCAATCAGTGGTGGTTAAAAAGGAGAAGACTCCCGGTGATTGCTTCGCAATGCACCTGCCGCTGCGAGAATAGCTCGTGTTGGAGGTTGTGGCGTTTCAGCAAGCTGAAACGCTTTGGCAGGGGCAGCAGGATTTGAACCCGCGACCTACGGTTTTGGAGACCGTCGCTCTACCAACTGAGCTATACCCCTGTGGCCGTCAAGGCAGGCGCTTGATAGCGCCAAAGGCAGTTGGTTTGCAAGCGTTTTGCATCCGGCATCAGACGAAAACAAAAAGGCGGGCCGAAGCCCGCCTTTCAATTCGCTTGAACCGCTGCTTACTCGACGATTTCTGCGACGATGCCGGCGCCGACGGTTCTTCCGCCTTCGCGGATGGCAAAGCGCAGGCGCTCTTCCATGGCGATCGGCACGATCAGTTCAACATCCATGGTGATGTTGTCGCCCGGCATCACCATCTCGGTGCCTTCGGGAAGCTGCACAACACCCGTCACATCCGTCGTGCGGAAGTAGAACTGCGGACGGTAGTTGGTGAAGAACGGCGTGTGGCGCCCGCCTTCCTCTTTCGTCAGAATGTAGGCCTCGGCCTTGAACTTGGTGTGCGGCTTGACCGAACCGGGCTTGCACAGCACCTGGCCGCGCTCAACCCCGTCACGCTCGATGCCGCGCAGCAGAACCCCGACATTGTCGCCCGCTTCGCCGCGGTCCAAGAGCTTGCGGAACATCTCAACGCCCGTGCAGGTCGTCTTCTTGGTGTCGCGGATGCCGACAATCTCGATCTCGTCACCCACATTGACCACCCCGCGCTCAATGCGGCCCGTCACAACCGTACCGCGGCCCGAAATCGAGAACACGTCCTCGATCGGCAGCAGGAAGGGCTGATCCACCGGACGGTCGGGGGTCGGGATGTATTCGTCCACCTTCGCCATCAGCTCGCGGATGGCATTCTCGCCAATCTCAGGATCGCGGCCCTCAAGGGCAGCAAGCGCAGAACCCTTGATGATCGGAATGTCGTCGCCCGGGAACTCGTAGGAAGACAGAAGCTCGCGAACCTCCATGTCGACAAGCTCCAGAAGCTCCTCGTCATCCACCTGGTCGACCTTGTTCAAGAACACCACAATCGCCGGAACGCCAACCTGGCGCGCAAGAAGAATGTGCTCGCGGGTCTGGGGCATCGGGCCGTCGGCGGCAGAGCAAACCAGGATCGCGCCGTCCATCTGCGCTGCACCCGTGATCATGTTCTTCACATAGTCGGCATGGCCAGGGCAGTCCACATGGGCGTAGTGGCGGTTTTCCGTCTCATATTCCACATGGGCCGTCGAAATCGTGATCCCGCGCGCCTTCTCCTCAGGCGCACCGTCAATCTGGTCATACGCCTTGAACTCGCCGAAATACTTCGTAATCGCAGCCGTCAGCGTCGTCTTGCCGTGGTCAACGTGACCAATCGTGCCGATGTTCGCATGCGGCTTCGAACGCTCAAACTTCTCTTTTGCCATGGGACTTCTTCCTGTCGCTAAACACGTGGTATTGAGACATACGAAAAGGGCCTCCCGCGAGGCCCGTTCAACTCGTGTGGGGACATAATGTGTTTGAGCCGGATTCGCAAGGGGGCAACGTATTGGCGCAACGCATCGCTGCACCGGATGTCCGTCAGGCGATGCTGGCCGTCTGAAAACCGTACGCTCCATCCACTCCCGGCAGGTTGAGCGACGGATTCAGGTCAGAAATTGTCCTTGCGCTGGCGGATTTCGGCAAACACCGCCGCATCGCTTTCGCCTTCCATCCCCAGATGGCTGCGGATGGCAGGATCGGACGCACGCAGGAAGGGATTGGTCTCAAGTTCCTCGGCCATGGTGCTGGGAACGGTCGGCTGGTCATTGGCCCGCATCGCCTTGAACTTCTCCGCCCGCCCCTTGAGCGCCGCATTGTCCGGATCGACGCTGAGGGCAAATTCGGCATTTGCCAGCGTGTATTCGTGCGAGGAGTAGATCACCGTGTCTGCAGGCAGCTTCATCAGTTTGGAAAGGCTCTCCCACATCATCGCGAAATCGCCTTCGAACACCCGTCCACAGCCCAGGGTGAACAGCGTATCGCCGGTAAAGGCCACCTTTTCCGAGGGCAGATAAAAATTGATCATGTCGAGCGTATGCCCCGGCGTTTCGAGAACCTGTACTTCAGCCCCGGCAAACTCGAACGTGTCGCCTTCGCCCACTTCGCGGTCGATGCCGGAAATGGAGGCGGACTTGCCCTTCGGGCCGGTAACCGTGCAGCCGGTCTTCTCCTTCACCATGGCAAGGCCGTCCGTGTGGTCGCCATGGTGGTGGGTGATCCACAACTCGGTGAGGTTCCAGCCTTTTTCCGCCAGCGCTGCCAGCACGGCTTCCCCGTCACCGGCGTCCACCGCTGCGGTGGCGCCACTATCGGGATCGTGAAGCAGAACGCCGTAATTATCTGAAAGATAAGGGAAAAGATGATAGGCAAAACGCGGCATTCATGGTCTCCTGCAACTGGGCATGTTTCGTCGATTGGTGCGCACTGTTGCAAGCACAGCCCTGTCTGTCCAGAGAGCTGGAAGTTCATTTTCGCCGGCAGTCTGCAACTGCCTTATTCTGCCTTCGGGCCTTCCTCGTTTGCCGAAACCGCTCTTTCGGTGACGCGTTCTGCGCCCTTTTTCAGCGGGGAGCCTTTGGCGTCTTCGGTTTTGATCTCGTCTTCCCTGGCAGCTTGTTCCAGTTTTTCACCGGCTTTTTCAGGCTTGTGGTTCGCATTCATGACTGTTCTCCCCGGTCGAAGGAGGGCTGTTCCTTCCCGGTTCAACGCCAGGGCCGCATGATGGTTCCCTTGCGCGGGCGCAATTGCCGGCACAGCCGCCTGCGAACAGCAGGGGATTTGTCATTCTTTGAGCGCGAAGAGCGGTCCGCGAAGCGGCGTGAGCGCGGCACAGCCGCCTGCGAACAAGAAAAAAATGGAGCGGGCGAAGGGAATCGAACCCTCATCGTAAGCTTGGGAAGCTTCTGCTCTGCCATTGAGCTACACCCGCAGAGCTCGGCCAGCATGCGGTGCGCCTGATCCGAATGCAACCGGCAAAAGCCGGGCAGCAGGCAAAAGGCGCGCCTGCCGTCAGCAGACGTGCCTCTCACAAGGATGCAAGACCGGCAGGATCAGCCGAACATGTCGGCCGTAATCCCGGCATACCAGCCGATCGATTCCTCATAGGTTGCCTTGCGGATGGCCGTGTCCTCCTCCGTTTGGGAAATGAAGGAAGAGGTGGAAGCGATCTTGCCTTCCGCCGGTGCGTATTGGGCACCTACCTTCACACCGTCATCGGTTTCGATCAGGCTCCAGCAGGTATTCGAATATTTCGCCGGGAAGACTTTCGAACCGATCAGGTCGCCGCGAATGTTCATCGCCGCCACCTTCGCCTGGCTGTTGGCCGAGAAGCCCGATTTCGGCATGGCGCCGGCAATTGAGGCATCGCCGATGACGAAGATGTTCTCGTCTGCCGTCGAGCGCATCGAGGCAGCGTCGATCGGGCAGAAACCGGTTTCGTTGGTGAGCCCGGCTTCAGCAGCAATCATGCCGGCCTTCTGGGCCGGGATAATGTTGAGCAGGTCGCCCTTGAACGTATCGAGATCGGTTTCCACCGTACCGGCGGCAACATCGACGCTGGCAATGCCGCCATGAACGTCGGGACCGTACCATTCGATCATGCCGGGATAGTGTTTCTCCCAGCCCTCCTGGAACAGGCCCTGTTTGGAGAATTTCGGCTTGGGATCAAGAATGATGATCTTGGCATCAATCCCTTTCGATTTGAGCAGATGTGCCATCATGGAAACCCGCTCATAAGGGCCGGGCGGGCAGCGATAGGGATTGGGCGGTGCCACCATCACGATTTGCTGGCCGTTGGAAATGGCATCGAGTTTTTCCTTCAAGAGCTGTGTCTGCGGCCCCGCCTTCCAGGCGTGGGGCGCGATTTGCGCTGCTTCTTCCGAATAGCCTTCAACCGAATCCCAGATCAGGTCGATGCCGGGAGAGACCACCAGCCGGTCAAAGGGCACGGTGGCGCCGTCGGCCATGGTGACGGTCTTGGCGCCACGGTCAACGCCGGTTGCCATCCCGGTCACCTTGGTGATGCCGTAATCCGACTGAAGCTTGTCATAGCCGTGGGTGATCGACTTGAAGTCGCGGAAACCGCCCAGATAGAGGTTGGAGAAGAAGCACGTGGTAAAGGTGCCGGAATCGTCGATCAGCGTAACGTCGATCGCGCCTTCAGAATCCTTGGCGATATAGCGTGCCGCGGTTGCCCCACCGGCGCCGCCGCCGATCACCACCACTCGCGGCTTGTCCTGTGCCCGGGCATAGTGGGGCAGGGCGAGCGCGGCCGTACCCGCTCCCAGCATGGTTGAAAACTGCCGTCTGTTCATTCTGGTCATGGCATTCTCCTTGCTTTGCCTGCCATCGCTTCCGGCAGGGGTTTATTGCGGTTCCAGGCTGCTGAAATAGGCAGCCAGCGCCGCGATCTCTTCATTGCTCAGATTGATCACCCGCAACTTCATCACCTCATTGCTGCGCACATTGCTTTTGTATTCAAACAGGGAGCGGATGAAGTAGTCTTGCGGCAGGCCGACAATGGACGGGATGCCTGAAACCTGGCCCGATTGCTGGTGGCAGGTAACGCATTCCCCGGCGAGGTATTCGCCGTATTCGGGGTCTCCCTCCATGTCGAGCAGTGCTTCGGAAAACCCCGGGATTGAGCTTGTGGTGTCGGATACCGGATTTTCCGCCGGCGCGGCTGCCGAAACCCGGGCAAGCCATTCAATCAGCGTGCTGCGGTCTTCAGCCGATGCCATGCCGCGATACGACATGCGGTTGCCCGGGATGAATTCCCTCGGTTTTTCAAGATAGCGGTGCAGGTTTTCCCGCGACCATGTCAGACCGGCTTCACCCGCTTTGCGCATGGCGCCGGAATACCGGAAATCCTTCAGGCTGCCTGCCTGCCGTCCGATGATCCCGTCAAGATGGGGACCAACCTTGTGTTTTGCATCGGCGCCCACGTCATGACAGGCCTTGCAGGCGTCAAAGAGTTTTTCGCCTGCCGCATCGGGATTTTTTGCTACCGCGAAAGCAGGGATGGCCGCCAGCACCGCCCACAACCCCGCAGCTGCTGGCTGCACGGAGAATGCCGGCTTCCTGACGCTTACCTGCGTTGGCAATTGCGTTCCTCCCATATCATCCCGCCGGTGCTGTCTTTTTGTGCAGCGCCGGTTGCGTGGCTTCATCGCAGGTTATTCGATGGAGCCGGCTGCTTCTCCTTCTTCGCCATCGGGCGTAACGTCCAGAACCCGGGCGCGCATGGTGATCTCCGCAGGTTCTGCTTTGCAATCCTTCATGCAGGGTTCGGCCTTTTTTGCATAATGGGGTTCGCTGGCCCGGTCGTCCATGAAGAAATTCTCTTCATTCGGCAGGCGGATTTCGGTGAAGTTTTCCTTCGAAAGCTCGAAGTCTTCTTCGGTTACCACGTCGTTGAGGTACAGAAGATAGGCCGTCAGCGCATAGACATCGTCATCGGAAAGGGAACGTGCATCGCCAAACGGCATGGCGCGCCGGACATAGTCATAGACGGTGGAAAGGTATGGCCAGTAGGAGCCGATGGTCTTTTCCGGACGCTCCTCGGTCAGGCTGTCAAATCCGCCCGCCAGCACCGGCCAGCGGCCCGTGCCTTCGCCGAAATCGCCATGGCAGACCGCGCAATTGTCCGTATAGATCGGCTCGCCCTGCGCAACCGTTCCCCGTCCTTCGGGAAGGCCGGTGCCATCGGGCCTGATGTCGATATCCCAGGCGGCGATTTCCTCGCTCAGCGCTTCGCGCCCAAGGTGAAACACGCCGTGATCGGGCACCGCTGCATCCCTGGCCAGGACCGCAGGCTTTGCTGCTGCCGTTTCGGTTTGCGCTCCGGTTTCTTCCGTCTTGCTTTCCTCGGCTGCCGGTTCTGCTTCTTCGCCAGCCTCGGACGCGAATGTCTTCAGATAAGCGATGACATTTACCCGGTCCTCATCCTTTTTCAAACCGGCAAAGGCCATCTTCGTGCCTTTGATCATGGCCCTGGGCTTGGTCAGATAGGTATCGATCGTCTCATCGTTCCAAACCAGGCCTTCTTCCCCGGCCTGTTTCATCGCCCTGGAATATTTGAAGCCGTCGATGGATCCCGCCGTGCGGCCGATCAGGTCGTTGAGATGCGGGCCGACCTTGTTGCCGGCGCCTTCACCAACCGCGTGACAGGCCTTGCACTTGCGGAAGACCTTTTCGCCTGCACCGGCATCCTGGGCCAGTGCAGCGCCGATGGATGCGGCGGGAAGCGCGGCCAGTGCCCCGGCAAATACGGCAAGCTTAAGAAATTTCGACATTTTCCGCACTCCCGTCGCCCTTGATGTGCCAGGTTTGGATACCGTTGTTGTGATAGATGGAGTTTTCACCGCGAACCGAACGCAACATGTCCTTTGTGGGCTGCACATTGCCGGCTTCATCCATCGCACGGGACTGGATCAGCAGTTCCGATCCGTCCCATTCGAAGTCGAAATAGAATCGGTGCAGCGATTTCGGCAGGCTCGGCCCGTCAAGCCGCGCGGTGTGCCAGTTGCGCCCGCCATCGATGGTCACGTCGACCCGCTTGATGGTGCCTGCACCCGACCAGGCAAGCCCGGTGATCACCGTTTGGCCGCGGCCATGGAGTATCGGCGCCTGGGGCTGGGATTGGTGATGACGGATTTGACATCCATCTCCCAGGAAAAGCGCCGTGCCTTTCCATTGGCCAGCAGGTCGGTATATTTCGACGTCTCCTCGCGGTGGTGCCACGGCTGGTCGCCAACCTCGATGCGGCGCAGCCATTTCACCCACATGTTGCCTTCCCAGCCCGGCACCACCAGGCGCACCGGATAGCCCTGTTCGGGCCGCAGCGCCTCGCCATTCATCTTGAAGGCGACAAGGCAGTCGTCCAGCGCCTTTTCCAGCGGCACGGAACGTGTCATGGCAGCGGCATCGGCGCCCTCCGGGAGGAGCCACTTGGCGGAGGATTTAAGACCAGCCTCGTTGAGAAGGTGTTTGAGCGGAACGCCGGTATACATGACATTGTGCACCATGCCGTGCGTGTACTGGCAGCCGTTAAGCTGGGCGCCGCGCCATTCCATGCCCGAATTTGCCGCGCATTCCAGGAAGAAGACCCGGTTCTCGCGCGGAAACCGCATCAGATCCTCCATGGTGAAGACCAGCGGTTTGTCGACCAGGCCATGGATCATCAGCCGGTGGTCGGCAGGGCTGATTTCGGCAATGCCGCCGTGATGGCGCTCAAAGCACAGCCCGTTCGGCGTGATGATGCCATCAAGTTCATGCAGCGGGGTGAAGTTGACCGACGACTTTGAATCTGCCGTCAGCCAGGCAACATCGCGGCGCACCACATGGCTTTCAAATTGCGATGGCGTGCCGTAGGGCCGGGCATCGACCCCGTCGCCAAGATAGCGGTTCCAGTCCTGGATTTCGGTAATCAGCGGATCGGGTGCACCGGCAGCACGGGCTGCGGTTGCGCCGGCAACCGTGCCGCCCAGCGCAGCACCTCCGGTCAGCAGTTTGCGCCGGCTGACCTTCGCCGTCACCAGCGGTTCTGCATCATTGCCGGGTTTGGTGGTATCTGACATGAACTCCTCCTCAGGACTAAGCCAGAATATACATTCAAAAAACACTATATGTCATGCTGCAAAAGGCCGCACCGCCTATCGCAGGGCACGTGCTAATAGCCCGTCACCTTGACGGTGGAGACCTGGGGTGCGGTAATCACCTTCTTGCGCGTGATATAGTTTTCCATCAGTTCGTAGATCGGCGGGCCTTCGGTTGCCTCGTTGACAGAAGCCCAGCCCGCGACGACGTATTTCTTGGCCGCATCGACCGGTTCGCCGGTCCTGATGACGGTCATGTCGGAGATGCGGTTGCCGATTTCCTCTTTCGGCGCGCAGGCATAACTCATGCCGCCGACGCGGACCATGTCGCCGCCCTGCTGGTAGAACGGATCCTTGTTGAACAGGTTGTCGCAAACATCCTCGAGGATGTCCTTCAACTGCTGGCCGGTAAATTCCAGCCGGTAGGCATTGGGGTAGTTCATCGAGGTCTGCGCGTAGAGGTCGTCGATGGTGATGTCCTGTCCCGGCAGCAGCGTCGTGCCCCATCTGAAGCCCGGCGACAGGGAGATTTCCGCATCGCGCTCTTCAATCAGGCCCTGGCAGATGACATCATCCCACGTGCCGTTGAAATTGCCGCGCCGGTAGAGCAGGTCTTCCGTCTTGCCGATTACCCTGTTGCATTCATCCTCAAAGGGCGCGCGCACTTCGGAAATCTTCGTTGCCATTTCCGGGTCGGGGGTGATCACGTCTGAAAAGACCGGGATCATGTTGGAGGAATAACCGGTAACCTTGCCGCCGGAGACTTCCAGATCGATCCGGCCAAGATATTTGCCGTGGGAGCCGGAAGACAGCAGCAGCGTGTTGCCGATCTCGATTGCCCGCGGGATGGAATCATGGGTATGGCCGGTCAGGATAACATCAATGCCCGAAACCACCGTGGCAAGCTTCTGGTCGACGTCGAAACCGTCATGGGAAAGCAGGACCACAACTTCCGCGCCATCCTCGCGCGCCTGATCCACATTCGCCTGCAGGACCTCCGGCCGGATGCCGAACGACCATTCGGGAAACATCCAGCGCGGATTGGCAATCGGCGTATAGGGCATGGCCTGGCCGATGACGGCGACCTTGACGCCGCCGCGTTCGAACATGGCGGTAGAGTCAAAAACCGGCTCTTCCCAATTGGTATCGACAATGTTGGAGGCAAGGAAGGGATAGCCCATCTCCTCAACCAGTTCGAGCACCCGCTCGGCGCCGAAGGTAAACTCCCAGTGGCCCACCATCGCATCGGGCTTTAACAGCTTCATGCAGTCGACCATGTCCTGGCCGTTGGTCTTCAGGGAAGTGTACGAGCCCTGCCAGGTATCACCGCCATCAAGAAACAGCACCTTGTCGTCGCCGCGCTCGGCCCGGATTGCCTTGACCAGGGTTGCGGTGCGGTCGAGCCCGCCAAGCTTTCCATAGCTGCGGGCAAGATTGACGTAATCGACCATGGTGTGGGCATAGGCGAGGGGGGAGCCCGCATCGAGCCCGAAATATTCAAGAAAGGCCTCGCCAACAAGATGAGGCGGAATGCCCTCGAATGCGCCAACGCCGATATTGGTGTCCGGCGGGCGGAAATAAACCGGCTTGAGCTGTGCATGCACATCGGTGAAGTGAAGCAGCGTAACCTGACCCTTGCTGTCGAATTTCAGCAGGCCCTCCTGGGTCAGGGCTTGTTGGGCGAGAGCCCGTGTCAGATTGCCGGCAAAGCCACTGGCGCCGGCGAATGTGACACCCGCCACTGCGCCATATTGCATGAATTCCCGCCGCGAAAACTTTGCTGCCATTGACTTTCTGTCACCTTCTGGTCGCCCGCAAGGGCAATGTTATACCTGTTCCGGAAACAGGAATTTCCGGAAACTGAAGCCGGGGGCATTTCAAAAATGCGGTCCGCCCGGTGTTGAACGGGCGGGCCGCGCAAGCGGTCTTCGCCTTACTGGCGTACCGCCGGTGTTTCCACCGAAAGACCGGTTCCGCGCCAGGTAACGTAGACCTCAAGCGCCATCAGTTCATCGGAAAACGCAGCCGGATACTCCGCACGGGTGTCGCGGATACAGCCGCGAAACCGGTTATGTATGGAGATCAGCTTGCCCTGTTTGAGGCGGTAGGTCGGAAACCCGTTCGCCTGCCCCTGGCTGAGATGGTCGGCGCGAATATACTTGCCGGAATTGGCTTCGTGACAGGAAGCGCAGGAAAGGTTCAACTGCCCCGTGCGGGTATAGTAGAGTTCCTTGCCTTTTTCCCACCATTCCTGAAGACCGCCCTGGGAAAGATCGAGCTTGACCGGCGTGCCCAGCGACTGGTGCTTGATATAGGCGGTCAGCGGTTTCTGGCCGCCCTTGTCAAACTTGTAGGCCTCGGCGCCCATGCGCTCTTCGCGGCACTTGTTGATCTGCAGTTCGATGTTGATCGGCCGGTTTGCCGAAGCATCCCATTTGGGATAGTTCGCCCCCACGTCCTTCATGCTCTCGGCTGCATCCCCATGGCAGGAAGCGCAGGACTTGCCTTCGCTGCCTTCCACCGTGTTCCAGATCGCTTCACCCTGTTCCACACCAAGCAAGCCGGGATTTTGGAACGAATCAGCTTCCAGTGCCCGCGTCTCCTTGGTGCGGAAAAGCCAGCCCGACAGCACCTCGTCGAGAGGATGACCCTCCGGCGCGGCGGTTTTTGTGATCATCTCGATTTCGCCGTCAATGACCAGTTTTTCATCCACCGGCTCGGCATTTGCCGAACCGGAATACGCAAACAGCGCTACGGCAGCCGCTGCAGCAATATGAACAGACTTCCTCACCTTGTCTTCCTCCCAACTGAATTTGCAAAAAGCGGCCAGGGCGCCCTCTCGCCCTTAGCTCACCTCGATGTTTGCATCCGCCTCGTAGACCGAACCGTCATCGTCCACCCAGGCAAACTTGAACGTGCCGCTCTCTTGCACCTTGGCGGTAAATTCCATGTACGGATTGGCCGATACCGCCCCGTGCATATCGGCGGAAAAGACCGGCTGGCCGTTAAATTCCGCCGTGAACTTGTTGATGATCTTGCGCGGGATGAGGTTGCCTTCCTTGTCCTTGCGCTGGCCTGATTCCATGTTGTGGGAAATCAGGGTTTTAATGGTGATGACCTCACCGGCCGATGCCGTCTTGGGGACTTTAACCCGTGGTTTCGATGCCATGTCGTTTCTCCTTCAATCCCTCGGGTCAGCCGCCGCAGCCGCCGATCGTGACCTTGACTTCCTTCTTGTCCATATAGGTTGAACCGTCGGCCATCTTGGCAACGGCGACAACATTCTGGGTCTTGGCAAGGCGCATCCGCGTCGATGCTGTGGCAGTACCGCTCATCGCGGAGAAATTGAACGTCACCACGTCGGGATTGGGATTGCCTTCGGCATAGATGGTGACCGAACTGACCATGTCGCCGTCGCTCATGGCGCTGTCCACCTCCACGCTGATCGGCACCGTATTGCCGTTTTCAGCGATTTCCGGTGCGGTCAGGGTGACCTTGCCGGCTTCCGGCATCTTGCCGCCGCCAAGTTGCATCATCGCCTTGTCGACGTCCTCGGCCGTGGCCAGAGCCCGTGTCGAAGACAGTCCGGTCGCGGCGAAGACCACCGCGCCTGCGGACATCGCCATTGCATGGCGTCTGTTCATTTTCATGCGTATGTCTCCTCGTTGTCCCTTACTCTTTGAGTGTGCCCAGATAGGCTACAACGTCTTCCACCTCTTGCGCGCTCAAAATGGTCTTTCCGACCAGATCCTCGCGAACATTCTTGCCGACATCCAGGCTGTAAAAGCCGGGCATGACGGTTTCTTCTCCAAACACCGCCTTCGAATTGACGATGATGGCGCGCAGTTCTTCCGCGCTCCAGCGGTCGGCAACGCCGTCCAACTCGGGGCCGACCTCGCCATGAAACAATTCGTTCTTCATCGCCGAATTGGCATGACAGGCAAGGCAATTGCCGAGCTTGCGGCTTTTGAACACGTTTGCCCCGTTGGTCGGATCGCCTGCTGCGCCGGAAACCGGCATCGCAACAGCACCATCCTCGAACTTCACATCTGCAGGCGCCACAGCATCAGCCAGGGCCTGACCTGCAAATCCCAGCATCGCGGCAGCCGCGACAACACACATAGAAAATTTCATTTGCCGATAACCTCCTCCAAGTCGAACCGGGCCCTCTATCCCGCCTCGGCACGGCCAGCGTAGCCGCGATCTTTTCACCGATCAAGGACAAATATGAATATTTGAATATATCAACAGCCGGCTGAACTGCCGCCTGAACAACCTTTGGCGGCTCGCCGCGTTGCTTCAATTTGCCGTCGCGGTATCGCCAGCCTTGCCGGCGTTGAACCGGCGGTTGAAATAGGTCTGGAATGATTCTTCGCCCGCATATCCCTTGTTCCTTACCCAGATGAACATCTCGATGAAGGTGTTGCGCTTGAAGGCGCCGGGCATAACAGCAACGGCTGCCGTGGCTGCATCCACGCCTTCTGGTGTTTCCTCCGGCATGAACAGGAAGGTCGGCGTAAACAACAGCCGCCATTTGCGCGCCGCCGTCTTTTCAGTCAGCACCTCGCCATCGGTGTCGGTGACCTCCTCGTCACCATGCAGGTTGTATTGCACGACCATGAAGTTCTCCTTGATGTAGTCGCGGATTTCCGGCTGGGTCAGCAACTGTTCATGCACTTCCTGGCAATAGATGCAGCCGCGCTGCTCGACCATCAGCACAAGCCGCTTGCCGTCCTGCCTGGCGGTTTCGATGTCTTCGCCAATGTCCTTGAAGGTGAGGGCGAACCAGGGTTGCTTGTGCAATCCGTCATCGCCGATCTCCACCGCATGGACGAGGGCGGGCATCGCCAGGGCGAAAAACAGGGGGGAAAACCATTTCATGAGGCGGTTCACGGCTATCTCCTATCCGATGGTTGCAAAACCGGGGAAAGTCTCGAGCAGCCACTGGGCGATGCGCGACATCGAGCCGGTAATGAACAAGATACCGGTGATCACGAGCAGGCCGCCCATGGCGATCTCGATCTTGCGCATGTGCTGCTTGAAGCGGTTCGCCCATTCAAGAAAGCGGCTGGCAAACAGCGCGGCCAGCATGAAGGGCAGGCCAATGCCGAGGGAATAGGCGGCAAGAAGCCCGGTCCCTCGCAAAGCCGTGTCCTCCGCGCCTGCAACAAACAAAATGGTGGCCAGTACCGGCCCCACACAGGGCGTCCAGCCGAACGCAAAGGCCAGCCCCATGACATAGGAACCAACGAAACCCGCCGGCTTAGAAGCAACGTTGATCCGCGCTTCACGGTACAGCATCGAAATGCGGAAGATGCCGAGGAAATGCAGCCCCATCAGGATGATCAGAACGCCGGCAATGACCGACAGCATGCCGAAATACTGCGCGATGGTCTGGCCGATAAAGCTGGCCGTTGCCCCAGCGCCACAAAGACGGTGGAAAAGCCGAGGACAAAAAACAGGGATGCCAGCACGATGCGCCGGCGCATGGCCGCCGAGACGCTCTCGCTGCCCAGTTCCTGAAAGCTGATGCCGGCAAGATAGGCCAGATAGGGCGGCACGATCGGCAGCACGCACGGGGAAACGAAAGACAGCAATCCTGCAATCAGGGCAGCTCCAAATCCCACATCCAGCACGGCATTCCTCCGGTATTGTCCCGGCATTCCGCAAATCTTGCTTGCATTAGCCCGGGCAGGGTCATGCAGAACCATGGCTGGAAAACATTCGAATTTCAATATATATTGTGGCCGGTAGTATTGTGATTCACACATGATGTGGCGAAGGCGATGCTGCCACTGGCCGTGTTCCGGCAGGCATCAGCCGGGTCAAAACAGAAACGTGCCAGAACGGAAAGTGGAAACAGGATGGGTCCGGTTCGCAACCTGCTGCTTGTGATGGCTGCCTGCAGCGCGCTGGTGGCCGCCTTGCCGGGGCAGGGTTTTGCTGCCGAACTCCTCATGCTGGAGCAGAAGGGATGCGCCTGGTGTGTGCGCTGGCACAAGGAAATCGGCGAAATCTATCCCAAGACTGCGGAAGCGAAGATTGCGCCACTGCGCCAGGTTGACATTCACGAGCCCTGGCCCGGGGACCTTGCGGCAATTCGCCGGGAGGCATTTACCCCGACGTTCGTTCTGGTAGAAGATGGCCGTGAGATAGCCCGCATGCGCGGTTATTCCGGGGATGAGTTTTTCTGGTTTCTGCTCGATGAGATGCTGGCCAAGCTGCCTTAGGCCAAACTGCGTTGGGCAGGTGCAGAATCAGGCTCCCGGGCACCGCGAAAGGCGGAATGGGGACAGATTGAGGGATAGCAGTTATGGCCTTGCCGAAACTGAAAGCAGATGCAACGCCCGAGGAAATGGACGAGTTGCTGGCTCAGGCCCGCAAGGCCAGCGAATTGCTCAAGGCGCTGTCGCACGAAACCCGGCTGCTCATCCTGTGCCTGCTGTCGGAGGGGGAAAAGTCCGTTTCCGAACTGGAAAAGATCATGGCTGTTCCCCAGGCTGCGGTTTCCCAGCAATTGGCGCGGCTGCGTTTTGACCGCCTGGTGACCACGCGCCGGGACGGACGCAACATCTACTATCAAATTGCAAGCGAGGAAGTCGGTGGTATCATCGACCAGCTGTACTCAATCTTCTGCGCGCCCGTAAGACCGGAGTCCGGAAAACCGGAAACCAAAAAATAAGGCTTTCAGCAAGCCGCCGGGGTCAACTGCCCGATGCTTGTCGATCTGGTTCCAATACTGCTTCCCCTCGCGGGGCTTCTTGCCGGCACGGCACTTGGCTATGTCGCCCGGCGGAACTTCTTCTGTACGCTTTCTGCCCTTGAACGCTATTGGTATGCCGATGATGCGAGCGGCGTGCGCAGTTGGGTGCTGGCTGCCATCGTGGCCGCTGCCGGCGTATGGGCATTCTCTGCGCTGGGATGGATAAGGCCTTCGTCCAGTTTCTATCTGATGCCGCAACTTTTTCCCGTAAGCGCAATTGCCGGTGGGCTTGCCTTTGGCATCGGCATGGCGCTGGTGGGCACCTGCGGCTTTGGTGCACTGGTTCGACTGGGAGGCGGTTCCCTGAAAAGCCTGATGGCAATCCTGGTGCTTGGCATCACGGCGCTCTCCACCATGCGGGGCATTCTGGGCCTTGGCAGGGAGCGCTTCTTCGAGCAATGGGTGCTGGATTTTTCTTTCGCCGGATCGCAGTCCATACCCGACATTGCGTCCGCCCTTGCCGGTTCTGCAGCAGGCCCGCTAGCAGCCGCGCTGGCGATTGGCCTGCCGGCGGCATGGGTGTTCAGCGATGTGAAGTTCAGGACCGATCGGCGGGCCATTGCCACCGGAATAATGGTCGGCCTCATCATTCTTTTTGGCTGGCTTGCCACCACATTTCTGTCTGCACGGTCTTTTTATCCCTTCCAGATCGAAACGGCGAGCTTCGTGGCGCCGGTAGGCGATGCGCTTCTGCAAATGGTGACCTTTACCGGGGCAGCGCCAGATTATGGCGTGGGCATGGTGTTCGGTGTGGTGCTGGGTGCGGGGATTGCAGCGCGCCTTGGCGATGACATACGCTGGGAGGCTTGCGATGATGCGCGCGAACTCAAGCGTCACATTACCGGTGCCGCGCTGATGGGGTTCGGCGGAGTGCTGGCCTTCGGCTGCACCATAGGCCAGGGCATCAGCGCCGCCTCCGTGCTCGCGGTCTCCGTTCCTCTTACGCTGGGTTCCATCATCATCGGCGCACGCATTGGTCTTGCCTGGCTGCTGGAAGGCTCCATCGCCTCTGCCTTCCGGCGATAGGGGCTGGCTGCCAATGCGGTTCGGGCGCTGTTTCACCATCCTCCCGTTCCCTTGATGATGCGCCGGTAATGCTCCTTTGCTGCTGCGATGACGCGCCGATCACGGCCACTCGCGTTTTCGCGACTGGCGATCACGGCTTTCTCGCCGTCCTTTCATTTCCAAGTGAGCGCGATCTTGCCTAACTTCCATTGCGTCGGAAGGAGGTAGCGCCCGGTGCAAAGTCCTCCCCAAACCCCAGGGTTCTCCCCCAGGGTTCTCTCCCCAGAGTTCTCTCCAAGAGTTCTCTCCAAGAGTTCTCTCCAAGAGTTCTCTCCAAGAGTTCCCCATTCCCTGGGCCCGGGCGCTACCTCCTTCCGGCACAAACCAACCCGCCCCGCCAGCCACAGATTACGGCGTCAAACCGGGGCACATAAACCCGAAAGGAACTAATGTCATGAAAACCCTGATCGCAACCCTCATCGTTTCCCTGGCCGCTGCCACCTCGGCCTTTGCCCTTGATGCCAGCCAGAACGGCATTCCGGCAAGCCTGGCAAACAACCACGCAGCATCCGCTGTTCAGGTCTCCGGCTTCACCGGCATTGCCGGCGGCTATGACAACCGCCTTGATGCCAACCAGGGCGGTATCCCCGCTTCCCTGCGCTAAGCAGACCACATCCTGAAAACAACAAAACCCCCGGTGCAACCGCACCGGGGGTTTTGCTATGCAAGATGCTGGCGCCTCGGTCATCGGGTGCCAGCAGGCTTTATACTCGCTTATTTGGCCATGATGACCTTGCGATGCGGAAAGGGAATTTCGATTTTCTGGCGGTCGAATTCCTCTTTCACCAGTTGCGGCAGCGAATAGCGTAGGTCGAAATAGTGTTCGCCCTTGCAGAACGGGCGGACCAGAAAATCGACCGAGGAGTCGTTGAGCTTGTCGACCGCGATGAATGGCTCGGGCGTCTCTAGCACCTTGTCATGCGCTGACAGGACCTTGCGGATCGCCTTTTCCGCTTTTTTCAGGTCGGTGCCGTAGGAAACACCAAAGGTGAGATCCACGCCGCGATCCTCAAAATGGCTGTGATTGATCAGCTTCGTGCCCCACAATTCACTGTTGGGAATGATGATCTGCTGATTGTCGAAGGTGACAAGGTCGGTGGTAAAAAGGCTGATCGCATCAACCTTGCCGAACACGCCTGCACCATCGATGAAATCCCCCACCTTGAACGGGCGGAACAAAAGCAGCATGACGCCGGCAGCCAGGTTCGAAAGCGTTCCCTGCAGGGCAAGGCCGATCGCAAGACCTGCTGCACCAATCAGTGCGACCAGCGAGGTGGTGGTGATGCCGAAGCGCTCCAGCACCATCAGACCGGCAAAGACCAGGATAATGTAAAACACCAGACTGCCGAGAAACTCGAACAGCGTGTCGTCCAGCGACGGTTTGGAATTGGCGATTTGCACGATAAAGCGCTTGGCCAATTTGGCCAGAAACAGTGCCACGACGATGATCGCAATGGCGTACAGCACATTCATCGAATTGGAGACAAACCAGGACCATCCGGCCGAGGCCTGCTCGATTGCTTCGTTTTCCATGACGGAAACCCTCCAGACTTATCATTACGTAACGGAATACTACCTAACGTAAAGATTGGAGGCGGCAATGTCTACCCTACGCCCAGTGCCGGTGCGTTCAGCATCCGGCAGGGGAGGCGCTGCCCGTCAGCGGGAGGCGGCGAACCGGTAGGCAGTGCCGGAGCGCTCCACCCGGCCGGTCCCGCCATCGGGAAGGTGAAAGCCGACAATCGACAGTCCGTCGGTGGCCAGCCGGTCAAGCAGTGCCATGCGTGTTTTGACGCCCTGCTGCTGATCCTGGTCGGAGCCGGTCGGCCAGTCCGGTTTTGCAAAGGAAACGCTGGCATTGGTGATGGCATCGCCGATCACCATAACGCCGCCGCCCTTGCCGTCATGAATAACGTAGGAAGTATGGCCGGGAGTGTGACCGTGGGTGCCGACGGTCTCGACACCCGGCACGACCTCTGCTCCGGCATCGAACAGGGTAACCTGTTCCCTAATCAGTTCCAGCCGGTTGCGGGCGCCAACGGCAAAGGTCTTGCGCGCATCGCCGATCGTGTCGACAGTGTTCTCGTCATGCCAGTATTCCCACTCTTTTCGCGGAACATGCAGCTGCGCGGCAGGAAAGGCGATCTCGTCAAAGTCGTCTATGATCCCCCACAGGTGATCGGGGTGGGCATGGGTAAACACCACATCGGTAATTGCCTCGGCATCGATCCCCGCTTCGGCCAGTGCATCGCCAAGCTTGCCTGCCGTCGGCATGAAGTTCGGCCCCGATCCGGCATCAAACAGCACCTTGCGATCGCCGTCCTCCAAAAGGGTCAGGTTGCAGGGCGGCTCGATTGCTTCAACGGGGCTGCCGCCGGGTGAAAGCAGTGCCTGCAATTCTTCCGACGGCACATCGGGAAAGACGAAGTTGATTGGCAGGGTCAAATGCCCGTCCGAAAGGGTGGAAACGGTTTTCGAACCGACCGCCATTTTCGACCAGGCAGGCCCTGGTGCCAGCATGAAGGCGGCTGCGGGAAGGCCGGCGGCAAGCAATTGCCTTCTGTTAAGGCGCGCGGGCATGGTGCGATCTCCAATACATTGTATTTTTCGCATATTTTTTCATGCTGCTTGATGCAGGTCAATCTCGCAGCCGGGATTTTGCGGCATCTTTTCATCATGGACTTGCTAGCGATCATCGACTGGGCGGGCGAGGGCGCCACCCTTGCCATCGGGGGCTTCTGGTTGGCGCAATCTTCGGCATCGCGGCTCAGCAGAGCAAATTCTGCCTGCGGGCGGCAGCCGTCGAGTTTGCCCATGGGCAAATCGGCAACCGCACCGCGATCTGGCTGGTCGTTTTTACCGTCGCTGTCATGGGCACCCAGCTTGCCGCGCTTTCGGGTGCCGTACCGGTGGCCGAAGCACGCCAGATTGCATCCCCGCAAAGCCTTTCCGGCGCCCTGATTGGCGGGTTGCTGTTCGGGGCCGGCATGGTGCTGGCGCGCGGCTGCGCCAGCCGCCTGCTGGTATTGTCGGCAACGGGCAATCTGCGCGCGCTGCTGTCCGGCCTTGTCTTTGCCGTGGTGGCGCAGGCCAGCCTGAGGGGATTTCTTTCTCCCGCCCGTGAAGCCATCGCCGGCCTTGCAACAACCCGGGTTACCAGTGGCAATTCCCTGACCGGCATGCTGGGCCTGTCGCCCGAAATTGCGCTGCTGGCCAGCGTCTTTGCCTTCATGCTGGCCGTCCTGTTTTCCCTGTTCCGCAGGAACGGCATCAAGATCACCCTGTTTGCCATGCTGGCAGGCCTTGCCATTCCCGCTGCCTGGCTGTTTACCGCGGAAATGGGCCGTATGGCATTCGATCCGGTGCAGCTTGAAGGGGTAACCTTCACCGGGCCATCCGCCGATACGCTGATGATGTTCCTGACGCCCCCGGCCAGGCACTGGAATTCGACACCGGCCTGGTGCCGGGGGTCTTTCTGGGTGCGTTCTTGGCCGCCGCCCTGACCGGCCAGCTGGCACTGCAGGGCTTTGAGGGCGGGGCGGCCATGCGGCGCTACCTGCTGGGGGCCGCCATGATGGGGTTCGGCGGCATGCTGGCGGGCGGATGTGCCGTCGGGGCAGGCGTTACCGGCGCCAGTGTCTTTGCACTGACCGCCTGGATAACGCTCTTTGCCATCTGGCTTTCTGCCGGCATCACCGACTGGCTGGTGGACCGGCGCAGCGCCCGGCCCGTGAACGCGGGTTGACGGTTCGCGGCCCAACCTCCAAGGGATGTAGAGGTACAGTGCCGGATTAAACGCCCCGGATCGTGAGGAGATGCCAGTGACAGCGCCAACCGTTATCATCCACAACGACATCACAGGTCCGGCAGTCGAACTGGTAAAGGCCCGCCATGGCGATGTTGATGTTATTGCCTGCGAAACCTATGAGGATCTTCCGGGGCTTGTCGCCCAATCGGACGCCGAAATCGTTTATACGGTACGCTTTGCCGGCACGTCAGGCTTTCCGCGCCAGGCGCTGGTGGAATCACCTTGCGTAAAATGGGTGGCGGTTGGCGGCTCCGGCACCGATCACCTTGCCCCATGGGACAACTCCAACGTCACGGTCACCAATTCGGCCGGCGTTGCCGCCGAAATGATGGCCCAATACGTGCTTGGCGGCATGCTGCATTTCTCCCTGAACCTGCCTGCGTTCATGGCGGCAAAAAACCGCCGCCAATGGACCGCCGGCAAGGTCGAACCCCTGACGGGAAAAACCGTGCTCGTCATCGGCCTTGGCAAGACCGGACAGGCGGTGGCGGCGATTTCCAAGGCCATGGGAATGCGCACGATCGGCGTGCGCGCCAACCCGCAAGCCGTGCCCAATGCCGATGAAGTGCATCACTTCGAGCGTTTGCCCGATCTCTGGCATCAGGCCGATTATATCGCGGTATGTGTCCCGCTGCTGCCGGCGACGCGCAAGCTCATTGATTCGGCAGCGTTTGCCGCCATGCAGAAGACCGCCGTCGTCATCGATGTTTCCAGGGGAGGGGTGATCGATGGCACAGCTCTCATCGCGGCGCTTGAAGGCGGGCAGATCAGGGGCGCGGTTCTCGATGTCTTCGAAACGGAGCCGCTTCCCGCCGACAGTCCGCTCTGGGCCATGGACAACCTTGTCCTCACCCCCCATTGCTCGTCCATCTATGATGGATGGGAACTGAAATCCGTTGAGATGTTCTGCGACAATCTGGACCGCTACCGGCGCGGCGAGCCGTTGCACAACGTGGTCGATCCCGAACGCGGTTATTAAGCGCGGATACGATCTCCGGCCAAACGCTTACAAATGATCGAACAGGCGGCCCGGCAATCTGTCATGGGGGGGAATGCCGAGTGTGCGCAGCGTACAGAAGACCAGAGCCTGGTTGGAGGTGACCACCGGCTTGCCGAGCGCCTTCTCGATTGTGCTCACCGCTTCGGCCGAGCGCATGTCCGTGCAGCTCAGGATGATCGCTTCGGCATCCCGGTCATCCGCCTTGCAGGCAAGTTCGAACACTTCTTGCGGCGTCAACTCCCCCTGGCCGTAATTGCTCAATGGCCGCCCGATATCGGCACGCTTGACGATTTCGATACCGTTGGATTGCAGAAAATCCGTTGCCTGATCGTTGATTTCCCCAACATAGGGCGAGGAAAACCCCGCTTTTGCGATCCCGAGCACCTTGAGCGCAGACACCAGCGCACCGGCGGCGGTAAAGCAGCTTGCGCCGGAATTCTCCCTGATTCTCTGCGCAAGATCTGCATCGAAGGCCGGCCCGTGGGTCAGGGTTGCCGAGGTGCAGCCATAGAGTACGACGTCGGGGCGCACCCCTGCGATCATCTGCAGGTCATGGGTAATGTCGGAAGCACCAAGGCCCGCCATCTGGCCGCTTGCCGGAATTTCGTCGACATCATACCCGCCGAGGCGCTGAAAATGCAGTGTGGTGCCCGGCGGGCGCATCATCATCAGATCGGGTTCAAGATTGGTATTGGTGAAGGGAACCAGAACCCCGATCCTGCCGCGGTCACGCGCTTCATGTTTCATCGCTGATCCTTTCCAGTACCGATGCAACGCGGTCCATCACGGGGGCTTCGGCGATGGTTGCCCGAAGGCAATGGGCCAATCCGTATCCCCTCATGCCGCGCAGCAGCAGCCCGTTTTCGCGCAGCATCCTGTCGGCCCTGGCGGCGGCATCGGCATGGGCGAAGGGGATCAATACGAAATTCGTGTGGCTGTCGGGAACGGCAAATCCCATTTTTCGGCACCGCGCCGAAAAGCGGTCCCGGATTGCAGCGGTTCTGGCCACAACCGACTTCATGTGGGCTTGGTCGCCCATCGCCGCTGCGGCTGCAGCCTGGGAAATCTGGGAGATGTTGTTGGGGTTCAGGGTTTTCCTTGCTTCAAGCAAAACGGGTTTTGGAAACATCCCCCATCCCACCCGGGCACCGGCAAGGGCATAGGCCTTGGAGAAGGTTCGGGTCACGACCGTGGCAGATCCCTGCGCCAGTTGCATGATCTCAAAACCGTCTTCGGCCCCGTCGGCAAATTCGCCATAGGCCTGATCGACGATGAGCAAAATGTCGTCGCGCAGGCCATTGCGCAGGCGCACCATCTCGCTGTTGGCGATCAGGGTACCTGTCGGATTGCCGGGATTGCACACAAATACCATGCGTGTGCGGCTGGTGACGGCGTCCAGCAGCGCATCGGCACAGACCCTGTAACCGGTTTCAGGCGCTGTAACGTACCGGGCGCCTACCTGCGCACAGGCCGATGCCATAAACAGATAACCATATTCAGAACCCAGCACCTCTTCGTGCCGGCCGGCATAGGCCCTGACAAGGCTGGCAATCAGTTCCATCGAACCGGCGCCGCATAAAATGGCCTTGGGGTCCAGGTGATGAACCCCGGCGATGACATCGCGCAATTCCGTCCAGTCAGGGTCTGGATAAGGAAGAAGATCGGTAGCGGCCTTCCTTGCCGCCTCAATTGCCAGCGGGCTGGGGGCGAAGGCAGATTCGTTTTGGGCCAGTGAAACCGTTCCTTTTTCCACCGGATCGGCCAGGGCGTAAGGCGCCATCGCGCCCACATGACCTACCGGGCGGATGCCCCCGCGAGTTGCCGGGCGTATCATGGCTTTTCTCCGTAAATACTGGCGCCATCCTTGCTCACAAGTCCCTGTCTTATATCCTTTTCCAGTGCCTTCCTGTCCCGCTTTGCCGGATCGCCATAACCGCCACCGCCGGGTGTATCAAAAATGAGATAATCGTCCGCCTCAACCCGCAGCTCGCCCTTGCCGGGAAGATTCTTTTCCCGTCCGCGGATGCGGATGCGTCCGGGCGCGCCCGGCAAACCGCCGGCACGGCCCAGGGCAGGATATTTCAGCCGCTCCACCGACAGGAACAGCACAAAGGGCGCGCCATTGGCGGATGTCACCTCGATGCGCTGGCCCAAGCCGCCGCGAAAGGTGCCCGCGCCGCCGGAATCAGGGCGCAGTTCCCGCTTCCAAATGATGACCGGGGCAACGTTTTCGGTAATCTCGACCTGAGACCCGTAAACGCCGGAAGGATAGGCAGTGGCCGAAAGGCCGTCCTTGTGCGGGCGCGCCCCGGTCCCGCCATTGTGCACCAGTTCGATGGCGAATTCTTCGCCGCCATCGCGTGCAACTTCCGGCGCATGGCGCATCGGCAGATCGAACATGCAGGAGGCGCCCTCTGCAGGAACCTTTTCCGGCACCGCTTGAAACAGGCAGCCCAGGACAAGGTCGGGCGTGACCTGTCCGATGGTATGGCGCATGGCGACCGGCACCGGCCGCGGCGCGTTGAGAATACAGCCCGATGGCCCCGTGACCGTAAAGGGTTCGAGCGAACCGGCATTGTTGGGGATGTCCGGCCCGACGATGCACCGCAGCGCAAAAACCGTATAGGCGGTTGCGTAATTGAGCGGCACGTTGATGCCCTTGCGCGAACAGGGTGACGTCCCCTCAAAGTCCACATGCATCGTCCCGTTGCGGACTGTCAGCGTGGCATGCAGTTCCAGCTCGTTTTCATAGCCGTCCAGCTTCATCGTGTTTCGGTAAATGCCTTCGGGAATCTCGCTTATGGCTTCAACCGTGCCGCGCCTGGAGGTTTCGATGATGTATGCGGCGAGATCATCGAGATCGTCGAGCCGGTATTCATCCATCATTTCGGCCAGCCGCTTTGCACCCGCTTCACAGCAGGCAATCAGCGCATAGATATCGCCTTCATTGGCCACCGGTTCGCGGCTGTTGGCGCGGACGATGTCGAGCAGCAGGGCATTGGGCTCGCCTTCCTCGACAAGTTTGCAGGGCGGGATCAGCAGGCCTTCATCATAGATGTCGCTTCCTTCCGGCCCCATGCCGAGGCCGCCCAGATCGACCAGATGGGAGGTGCATGAGGTAAAGCCGACAACGCGTTCCTGCCGGAAAACGGGCATCATCAGCAGGAAGTCGTTCAAATGTCCGGACGCCAGCCACGGATCGTTGGTCATGTAGATATCGCCCGGTTTCATGGTCTGCACCGGGAAACACTCTCTCAAATGCGCCACCGCCGCCGCCATGGTGTTGATATGGCCGGGCGTACCGGTCACCGCTTGCGCCAGCATGCGGCCGTAAACGTCGAAAATGCCCGCTGAAATGTCGCCGCATTCGCGTACGATCGGGCTGAAGGCCGCGCGGATCAGCGTCTGGCCCTGTTCTTCGACAACGGCAAGCAGCCGGTTCCACATGACCTGGTATTGGGCGCTCGTAGGTTCAGCCATCTGCCATTTCCTGTTGAAGAATGCGGGTCAGTACAAGATTTCCGGCCCCATCGGCCAGCGCCGTGAAGTCAGCCGACACGAGGGTCGTCGTTTGGGGTTCGACCACCAGGGCAGGGCCGGTGATCGTGTCCCCGGCGCAAAGGTCGGAGCGATGAACGAGCGCTGCCTTGCACTCTGTGCCGTCGATATCGCAGATGATGGTCACCTGCTGTGATGGAACAACATCGCGTTGCGCCTTTGTTTCCTGCACCGGCGCGGCATCGCGTTCGGCGGTTGCCACCCGCACCGACCAGTTGAGAATCTCGATCTGCATGTTGGGAACGGGCCGGGAAAACTGCTTGCGGTAGGCTTCCTCGAAAGCGCTGACAAGACCGGGAATATCGTCCTCGACAATCGTTTCGCCGTCAATCGGGATCTCGATTTCGTGGCCCTGTCCGCGATAGCGCATGAAGGCGGACCGGTGAATTTGCGCGCCCTCAATGCCATTCTTGCCTGTTCCCAAGGCTACGACGGCGCTTGCTTCCTCCACCATGGATTTCACCAGCCCGTTGATGGCGGTCAGGTCGATGGAGGCCAGCAGTGCGTAATGGGATCGAACGATCTCGAAGGAAACCGGCGCGTACAAAAACCCGATGGCCGAACCAACGCCCGGATTGGGCGGAATGATGATCCGCCCAATCCCGGCAGAGCGGGCAACCCGCGTGGCGTGAAGCGGGCCGTTTCCGCCAAAGGCGATCATGGTGCGTGTTGCCAGTTCCTTGCCGGATTCAACGCCATGCATGCGCCCGGCGCTGGCCATGCTTTCATCGACGATCCGGCTGACGCCGTCCGCGGCTCCGGCATGATCGGTGCCGATTTTCGCGCCAATGGCTTCGGCAAGGCTCTGCGCCGCCGCCTTCGGGTCGATTTCGATATGCCCTTCGGCAAATTCGCCCGGCACGATATAGCCGAGCGTGATGTCGCTGTCGGTGACTGTCGGCTGCTTCCCGCCCCGCTTGAAGGCAACCGGACCGGGCTCCGAACCCGCACTTTGGGGCCCAACGCCAAGGCGGCCAAGCCGGTCGACCGAAGCGATGGAGCCGCCGCCCGCACCAATCTCGATCATTTCAATCACCGGAATGCGCACGGGCATGCCAGACCCCTTGATGAAGCGGGCTGCCCGGGCGATTTCGAACTTTCGGGAGGTCTGCGGCCGGTATTTGTCGATCAGGCAGAGCTTGGCGGTCGTTCCTCCCATGTCGAAGGAAAGCACTTCGCGCTCCCCGGCTGCGCCGGCGATCCGCGCTGCCAGGATGGCACCGCCGGCAGGGCCGGATTCAACCAGGCGGACAGGAAATTGCGCCGCGATGTTAAGGGTGCACATGCCGCCGCCTGCCGTCATCATCAGGATGGGGCATGTCAGGCCCGCTTCGCCGAACCGAGCGCTGAAGCGCTCAAGATAGCCCTGTATCAGCGGCTTGATATAGGCATTGGCGACGGTGGTGGAGAGGCGGTCGAATTCGCGCGCTTCCGGGCTTGTTTCGCTGGAAAGCGAGATCGAGAGGTCTGGCCGCCGTTCAAGCAGGCCATCGCGCAGGGTACGCTCATGTTCGCCATTGGCATAGGCATGCAGCAGGCATATGGCGACCGATTGCGCGCCGATCCTGCCGATCTTTTCTGCCAGCCGGCCGGCTGCACTTGCATCCAGCGGCACCAGCACCTCACCGGCCGCCGACATGCGTTCCCTGACCGTCAGCGAACGCTCGCGCGGGACGAGGAAATCGGGCTTTTCCAGATTGATGTCATATTGCGCGTATCGCCGCTCATAGGCGATCTCCAGAATGTCGCGGAAGCCATCGGTGGTGATGGTGGCAACCTCTGCCCCGCGTTTTTCAATCAGGGCATTGGTGGCCAGTGTCGTGCCGTGGATGAAGCCGGTCACCTGGCCGAAGGACCTTCCTGCGGCCTTAATGACACGGTTTGCCCCCTCCATCGCCCCGTCGGCAGGATTGGCATGGGTGGTGAGCGTTTTGGCAGAGGCCAGAACGCCTTCCTCGCCCTCCATCAGAACCGTGTCGGTGAAGGTGCCGCCGATGTCGATGGCCAGGCGTAATTCGTTGCGCAGATCTTTGGAGGAAGCCATTTAAGGTAGTTATCTCTTCACTGAAGCAAACTTGCCGGCGGACTGCCCGCCCGCACAACGCGTATCTGCTCACCGCCGTGAGCGTATGGCGGGCTTGCTAGGCAACCAGATCGCAGCCCGTTGCGCGGCGATCCATGCGCTTTGGCACGAAGAGACCTCTCATGGAGAAAACCTACGCCCGGATCATCGCCCGTGCAATCACGATTTTCAGCAGATGGCGGAAAATTTCCCGCATGCCCAAGGACTTTGGCCGGAAACCGGGACGCCAACGCCCCGCTATTGGACATCAAGCGCGTGGCTTATGGCACCAAAGTCACACCGCAATATCGCGATGCCTTCAAAAGCCTGGCATGGTTTGGCGGATAACTGGAGCGGGTAGCGGGAATCGAACCCGCATATTCAGCTTGGAAGTTCGCCCGGCGGCTTCCATAGGCGTCCACGCGCATCCATAAAATATGCCTTTATATCAACATCTTACAAAGATACGCTGAAGCATTCGAAGCTGCTCGAAATGGCCCGAAATGGCCGCGAATTCGTTCCGTCTGCTATCCATTTGCTATCCAGGATTCCAAGAAGCGGGTAGGTTCGGAGCGACACGAAGCACCGGTTTATGGATCAGGATGGCTCTACAGAAGAACATCGCCCGGATCACCAAACGGACAGTGGATGCCATGCCCCTGCCCGTCAAGGGAAAGGCGCGTCTTTGGGACAGCGAATTAAAGGGCTTCTGCGTGTGCGCCTATCCAACCGGGCGCAAGGTCTATGTGATCGGATACCGAGACCGCTCTACACGCTTCCGCTGGTTCACCATCGGCAAGCACGGCGATCCATGGACAGCCGAGGCTGCGCGCATCAAGGCGCGGGAACTTCTGGGCAATGTCGCGACCGGCGACTTCCCGCATGAAAAGAAGATCCGAGAACGGCTGGATGCAACGACTGTTACCGAACTCGTCGAGCGGTATCTAACGGAAGGTCCGCTGGACCGGCCTAACAAGCGCGAAAGCAGTTGGCTCAACGACAAGGGCTATCTCTACAACCATGTCGTCCCGCATCTGGGCCATATCCCCTTCCGCGAATTGCATCGCGACCAGCTTGTCCAATTCCAGCATGCGGTTGCCAACGGCATAGCTGCGCGGCGCAAGCCCAAACGCGGCCCTACAGTGCGCGGTGGGCGCGGTGCGGCAGTTCACGCCATGCGCTGCCTCTCCGCAATGTATGGCTGGGCGATCTCGCGGGACATGGCGGAAAAGAACCCTTGCCAGTCGGTCCAACGCCTCGCCGATGGCAGGCGCGACCGATATCTGAGCCTGGACGAAGCCAAACGCCTGTTCTCGGCGATGGACGAATTGGAACAATCCGGGGTGATCAATCCGCTCCATGCCGATTGTCTGCGCCTGATTGCCTATACCGCAGCGCGCAAGGGCGAGATCATGGGTCTCAGATGGTCAGAGGTCGATGCGGACAACCAGAGGCTCCTGTTGCCTCCTGCAAGGCACAAGACCGGCGGTGCCAACCGACCCAAGGCGATCCCACTTTCAAATGACTGTATGGTGATCCTCGAGCGGTGCCGCCGTCACGCCGGTACGAGTGCCTGTGTCTTCCCGATCGAGCCGGATGGCGACATGCACATCAAGACGCTTGCCTACACCTGGGACAAGGTGATGGCCAAGGCCGGGATTGCCGATTTCAGGATTCACGATCTTCGCCATGCCTATGCCTCTTTTGCGATCAATGCTGGCTTCTCGCTGAAGGCTATCGGCGAGAATCTGGGCCATGCCCGGGCGAGCACCACGGAGCGTTATGCGCACCTGCTGCTTGATGCCCGCAGGCCGGTTTCGGAAGTGGTTGCGAATGCCTACAAGGGCACGACAGCAGCCAACTGAACGGAGTTCGAATACGCTTCCCTTCGCAGCGCTTCCGGAGCCAGAGCATCGCCGGAAGCCGCACGGTCAAGGCCGCGCCAACCTCAACCGGCGCGCCGCGAAAGCGGGCATGCGCCTTGACGGATGGCTTGGCGATGCAAAACTGGCGGAAGGAACTGCAATCCAAAGCCGGACAATGGGCACCAGATTTGCCGAGAATTTTCAAACGCTTGGCTTGCCTGAAACACCAACGAAAAATGGATGGGATCAAAAAAGCCTTTTGAAAACAACGAACTGACCCGACCTTGGTGCCAATTGTTTTATCTTGTCCTCACTCCACTCCCTCGCTCATCCATCCCTGTCCATCACTCCATTGTCCAAAACAGGCTTATTCACAAGCATCTCAAAGCCGCTTGAATCAGCACCCATGAAATCCTCTAGCGAAGCGGGCGCCTATCGAGCGGTATCTCACCATTTTCGACGCGGACGATGAAAAGGACCTCATCGGCGTTCATTTCAGTGAACCAGATGCGTTCGCAACCACATTCATAGCTTTCGTCGTCGGGAACAACAACTTTCTCGCCGCAATCCCAGCACCAGAATGCAAAACTACGGCAGGTGTCACACTTCCCCGTGAAAATGACGGCCCAACCCGTTAGCGGCAGAGATAGCTGTCCGTCCCAAAAAACGATACCTCTTTGCTTTCGAGACGTGTTCCGGCAATTTGGACAGTCATCGGACGCAGCGTGGTCGAGGTGTTCAGCCTCTTCAACTGTCATGAGGCGTATATCGATAATTTGAGCCGCGCGACTTTCAGCTGCTGCGGTCCACCCACCCGAACAAATGATCACTCCTCGGTTCGCACGGACATCCCGCATCATGCCTTCAAAGGACTCGACGTCTTTTACGTCAATCTTTCGATGGCGGCGCTTCGCGTCATAGATGATGCGTCGTTCGATCCCGTCCTCCCAGCGGGCGTCCACAAGTATGTCAATCTGCCGATTAACCCGGCTGATAGAACCCATTAGTAAAGCATTTGGCGTAACAGACATATCCATACCTGCAACGTCAATCTCAAAACAGGCAGCGACCCGTTCGTAAATTCGCCAATCGGGAACGTCAGTTGTCATAATCTACTGTCGAAATTTGTTAGCCTTATTTCATTCGCCTGCCTCGAATTCCAAAACCGATGTGCGAATATGGTCTGGCAGTGACGCTAAGCCAGACAGATCAACATCGAAGCGGATGTTCTCAATTGGATCACATGAACGAATATGCGGCACCGGAATATCTTCGGCCCGAAAGATATCCAGTGAGGTATTATCCGGATAGGTCTGTAGGACCAGATCGCTATGGTAAAGGTCGCGGCCACCCTTGGCGAGGCACTGGATCAAAAAGGCGCTACGCAGTTCTTGATCTGAAATTCTGGCGGCAATGGTCTCCATGAGTTCGACAACGGTCTGACCACTTTGAACCTCTATGACACAAAGCGAAGCGATATAGGCGTCAAATGCGCCTGACGGCCGGAGTTGATCGAGCGAAAAACGATGCTTGGGCGCAGGTTTTGTTGTCGTCTTCACATCCAGTACGAAGTGCTCGGCGATAAAGTCATACTTGGCGGTCTTTCGGGTACTCCAGCACCGCACGGCGGCATCTGTGTTCCGTGCATGTGCGATAACAGCAAGTTCGCCCCAAAGGCCGACAAGATCGCGCGTATTGTCTTCGATGCGGCTAAAGAGTGCCGCGATTTGTTGAACACGTGCGGCTATATTGGCGTTGGAGATCGGCGGACTTGCCGTAGAGAAACTTTCCTCAAGTATTCTCAGAAACAGGCGCACAATGGCCGGATCGCTATCCTTCAGGCGGATAAGCGAGAAGTACCCCTCGTGCGGTAATGGCGTGTCCGTGGCGATGACACAGTTACGGGAGAACAAGGTATCGACCGCGCGCAACTTGATATCGGGCCGGAGGTCATCCGCACGTGCGGGAAGCAATAGCGCGGGATAGGCTTGCGCATCAATGGCAAGCCAATACGGATAGTCGCCAACAACTGGCAGTCCGAACATGGCAGCGCCATCCTCGGGGATTGTTTGACAAAGCGTTTGGTACAGATCGGTCAGCATGTGCACTCACCGCTCAACCCAAACACGCTCCATCAACGGATCAGGAATATGCACAGCGAGGATTGGAACGTCGCGCAGCGTACGCTTCTTGTCGGCAGTCTGGATATCGTAACGATGGAATTGGAAGGTCACCGTCTCGGAAGACACCAATGCGCGCGCACCCGGATAATTGGTCGGCGCATTTGCACCTTGCCAGAGTTGCTTGACCTTTGGCGGTGATTTCTCTGACAGTGTGCGCCTGTAATCCACGCCCGACCACGGACCGGGAAGAGCATAGAAGCTGCATGTCATAGTCGGTTCTTCAGATATCATGCGTTCCAACCCCAGCAAAAGCGCGCTATGGCGAAGGTTGTCGTCAGGCCAGCGATAGCGGAATTGACTGATCATTGGCAGAATGTCGGCAAGGGAAAGCGTGTTGCTGAAAGCGGGTATGACCTGATTGTCGTTCCAACCATCTTCGCCATAGGGCGCAAAAGCGAAAGACACGAGAATCCGTTCTACAAGCTCTCGATTTTCAGCAACTGTTTCGCTGTCGTCGAAGGGATGATCGGGGACGATCCAACCGCCTTGACCTTTAGACTGATACATCTCCAGCAAGATGACCGAGGAACGTGTGGGTTTAAGCCTCTGATCCAAGTAATATGTGCGACGCCAATCCTTCAGACTCCCGCCTTCTTCTAGATGTTTTCGGATAGAGTTGCGAACGGATTCCTCGTGCTTCACATAGTCAGTGAAGGCATCGGTATTCGCGCTGGTCAGATAGATGCGGCATAACCCGAGATAGCGCTTCTTGTAGCCGAAGAATCGAGCACGCTGCTGGATGTTGTCAGCATTTCCAACGCCAGTTGATCGAGGCATGTAACTGACTGTCAGGCCCTCGACTGTAAACCCACGATCAAGGCCAATGCCGCCGATCAGAATCCAGCTATATTCACCGGCCCAATCGACGGGGGCGATGCGGCTTTTCTCACGAGTATTGAGTTCGGCAACGGCGGTTTCTTCCATCGCTTCGAACAAGATAGGGGCGATATCCTCAAAGGTCAGTGACGTACTGTAAGTCTTGAAGATACCTTCTGCGGACTTGCGAAACTCATCCAAAAGCCCTGTATGGTCAGGATGCGCGCTGTCCTGCAGGATCGCTGACCATTGATCCTTGATCTGCTGCGTCCATCGCTTGAACATTAAGTGTTCATCTTTGGCTACGGCGGGATGGATCATCATTGAGCGATTTCGGCCCTTCTGAAATTCATCTTCAAGCAAGCCTATTGCGACACCAACAAAAAAGTCTTGAAGTGCTGCTCGCAGACTCTTCGGCGCTTCATGTGGCGGGTCGTTCTTATCGGGCACTTCACTCAAGGGGATCAGTTTGACGTATTTGTCCGCTCCATCGACAAAGAATTCTTGCCCACCGACATAATGTGTGCCGGGAGTTAGGACGCGCCCAAAATCAGGCGAGAGCGCATCAATGCGGCTGATCAGGAGTGGTGCCTGGGGCGTTGCCGTATAGAGGATATAGCTGTGATGGGGGAACAAGGCGCGCAGGGCCTTGATCCGTGCATAGGTCGTGCTCTCGTCATCTTGCTTGGCCTTCGTGTTCATGCCCGCCTGATCACCCTCATCGTCGATAATCAGGGTCGGCACATCGGAAAATTCAGACTGACTTAGAAGTCTAGCGAGGTTGTCCAGGTGCTGATGCTGCTTCATCGAGACGATCATAATCGTCCGCGCTCGGCGACTTCCACGACGCCAGCGTGCGAGTTCGGTATTCACGCGCTCCACTTCACTCTGCTGGAAAGCCTTTTGCTGTGTCGTAAACAGGTTCCACTCGCGGGTCCCTGCGATATCCAGATCACCCTTAAGGCGGTCAAAGCTCTGTTCGACAAGGTTGTTGGTCGTCCCTGCAAGCAAAATTACAAGCCGAAACTGATTGTCCCGCGCGAGCGCGGCAAGACTCGTGAAAGACAACGTCTTGCCGCTCTGAACATAGCCGATCACGAGCCCGGTATTTACAGCGTCAGTTGCCTCCGGCGGGACGCAATCGCGCATAATCGAAACGGTTTCCTGAACAAGCCGCTCCTTCTCATCATCCGACAAGGCCGTGTTTGTATTCAGCAAATCGGTGAATGCGCTTCCTTGTATAGGCACCCAACTGCCATCTCGGTCAGCACGGCTAGGTGTGATTGTGATCGTTCGGTGATCATTCGCCATCGAACAGCCTCTTGGACATTTGGTTTCTAAGAATCTCGTTGGTGAAGCGGCGGATGGCGGATGGGTTGCGATCAGCAAGCTCTACTGCCTCTATCTCGGCAAGGGCCATCGCAGCTGCGATATTCAAGACCGCAGTAAAGCTCTCGGAGTCCAGCGTTGGGAATTGAGCCATGAACGGATGAAGCATGGCTAGCCGTATTGTGATCTGGCGCGGTTCTGGGTCTGCGATTGATGGACGATTGCGGATATCCAGCCAGTCTGCGCCGTTATCGGCGTAGGATAACTGGACGGCGACGATCCAGTCATCGCTGCGAAAACGCATCCGAAAACGGACATGCTCGTTATCGGCATCAGGTAGCTCGGGAAGCGGCAAGCTCTCATCAGGCTCCTGATCAGACTGCAGCGGATTAGTCCGATCTTGCGTATCTGCATTTGCATGCGTTGTGAGGCTTTGATTATTTAGCCGCTCAGCCATTGATTTGAGCGCGGCGGCGGCGTCATTTCGAGTGGTTCTTGCATCCTTCTTGCTTCTGTGCTCGCGGACTTGCTGGAGAAGCGGAAATGCTTCACTAGAAAGTGCATCGCGGAGCTCTTTCAAGAAAGTCTCTTCGGCCTCCTCCCATTTGATCCCGTCTTTAGTATGACTGACGTGAAAACCTTTGAGATGGATTTCTCCAAAGATGCGTTGATAGGCAAAGCTGTTGGATCGACCAAATATGTCTTCGGGGCGATAGGTCTCGTCAAAGCTGCCCATAATCAAGCGTTTGCGGCGAAAAAGCGCTAAGCCTGCAAGGCTGGTACTGGCGGGTTCGCGAATCGCCACAAAGCCCGTTGCGACACGAGAGTCGCCTAGGTCGATATCGATCTCTTTCTTCCAGGTGATGTCAGGCCCGTCGGGCTCCCGATAGCTTGGGGCAACCAATATGTTTGGATCTTTGTAGGTCAGCGGCTCACCATCAACGGTCAGAAGCATAGATCCGTCACGAATGAAGATCCGATAGATACTGGATAGATGGTCCCTAATTTTTTGAACCGTGCGACCGCGCGGAAAACGGCGGATATTGTCCAGGCGGATTTCCGTGTAGTGCTTCTCTGACGCCACTTGCGTCGAGATGATATGCAGTTCTTCGGTACTATCTTCAACAATTTTGTCGATATCAAAGATAACAGTACGCTCGATGTTTTCCCCAAGCGCGGTTGTCCGGACGGTCCAGTTTGGAGCGAACCAGCACGCAGCGCTCTTCATCCCCATGCCGAATTCGGACAAACCCGATGCATCAGGCGGAATTTCAGCAGGACGAAAGGCTCGCTGATAATCGGAAGCGGCGATGCCGGCTGCATTGTCGCGGATCGTGATGCAGTTTTCCTGTGACATGAAGCGAATATCGACTTGAAGGCGATAATCATCACCGTCAATAGCTTTCAGTTCTCTTATCCTATCCAGACTGCTCTGGATCGCGTTGTCTACAAACTCGGCCAAGGCAAACCATGCCTTGTAGTTAAGGTGTGGGAGAACGGAAAGTACGTTGACGCCGGGACGGATATTTACGGAATTTAATTGAGCCATCACTCGGCTGCCACGGCGGGATATTTGCAATTTGCCGCTTCGGAGTCGGCCACTAGGGCATCGTAAATGTTTCCTACAACATCCACATTTACTGCATTACCGAATGCTTTGTAGGCTCCATTTTTAGTATCCGGCAAATGAGCTAGCCCGCCCATACTTTGCAATCTGCTACACTCACGCGGAGTCATATAGCGTTTTTTCCATGCAATGATTGGGACTTGGCTCGTCGTCATGGCTATGAGCGACGGAGCAGTGTCTTCCTTTTTTACTCTTATGCCGCTCGCCCGAAATTGAATAATGTGCTCCCAAATACTCCGCTTGCCTCCTTTGCAGTTCCATTCCAGTTTTTGAAAGCTTGGCGGGAAGTGTTTGATCTTATCGATCCACGGGTCAATGATATTTTTGTGCTCTTTGTAGAAGGCGCGATTCTTCTGGATGAAATCGATCTTCCAGGCGGGAAAACGATCAAGTGAAGTACAGGCATAGGAAGGCAAAGCCGCTTTGACTTCTTCCGGCGTCATTCCTGACAGTGATATGCCGAATGCGCCCTTTGATTTACCGTATCCCTCATACCCGCGCGCGTCAGGTGTAGGGCCATTGAGTTCATAATTGGCACCAAACTCCATTGCCCAAATAGGGAAAGACGGCAGATGTTTATTGGTCGGAAATGTCGCAATAAACTCCTGCCAAATCTCCAAGTAGTGAAGATGGTCGGGGTTTAGGCAGTGCGCCCCGTCCGGATTTTCATCGAGGACTGATCTAACCGTTGTTTGCGGCACAACATCTGGGACGGGCCATAAAAAACTCTCAAGACCTCGACGGTCGCCGACAATAAATGCTCGTTCGCGCTTTTGCGGAACACCAAAAAAGTGCGGTGAGAGCCGCTCAAAACTGATCGCATAACCGGCATCTGTAAGTTGATCGCAGATGATAGACCAAGTCTCTCCGCCTTTATGCCGGATCAGATTTGGCACATTTTCGATTATGAAATAACGAGGCTGTTTAAGCTTTAAGATCGCAACAACATAGTCAAACAAGTTGCCCCATTGCGGGCACTCGAGACCCTTCTGGTCGCCTGCCTTCGAAAAGGGTTGGCAAGGGAATCCAGCACATAAGATGTCATGGTTAGGAATAGTTGAGAGGTCAACTTTCCGGATGTCGCCAGCAGGCTCGATTCCGAAATTCTTCGCATAAAGCGAAGCAAGCTCCCTGTTAAGCTCAGATGCAAATACGCACACAGCCCCTCTACTTGCTAGCGCTTGATGAAAGCCCCCCAGACCAGCAAAGAGATCAATGAACTTCATATGTATATTCTTTTCCAGCCTAGAACAGCTTAACTTCAGTTTCGCAAATGAAGCTATATCCCCTTCGAACTCAATTTACATCTATACGTTGAGCAGTCAACGAAGCGCGCTCGAAAAATCCATGAGCGTCGCGAATTTTTTGTAGGTCGAGTCGCTTCTACAGCCTCGTTTGTGTGGACGAGTCGCATGTAAGTTTCCACAACTTTTCCCTCGATTTGCTATCCAGTTGCTATCCAGCGCGACCCGTGCGCGTAGAACGCGACACCAACGAAGTCATAAATTATTGAATTAATGAAGGAATTTTGGAGCGGGTAGCGGGAATCGAACCCGCATATTCAGCTTGGAAGGCTGCTGCTCTACCATTGAGCTATACCCGCCCATTTTGCCCCGGTTCCGCTTTCCGTTGCTGGCAGCAGCACATGCATCCGGTTTGGAAATACCGGGCAGCGCTGCTGTCCGTCATCTTCCCGCTTGCGCCTTTCGGCAAGCTGCGGACTTCGGAAAGGAACGGGCCGTATGACGGTAGCCGGAATGGTGGGGGAAGTAGGACTCGAACCTACGAAGCATTACGCAGCGGATTTACAGTCCGCCCCCTTTGCCGCTCGGGACATTCCCCCGTTTCGGCTTCCGTCGGGCCGCGTGGGTTATGCCGCCATGGCCTTGCCCTGTCAACAAGGGGAAGGGACTTGCGGCATGTTTTTGTTTGCGCGCTGCGGCGGCCGTCAACCGGCCGGTTTCCGCTTTGTCCTTGACCGTCCCGTGCGACGCCGATAGGCGGGAGTTCATGAGCGATACTTCACCTCCCGGCGGTCAGGGACAAAGCGGCAAAAAGGGCAAGCAGATGAGCGAGGCCCATGACCGCCATCATGCCGAACAGCGGCGCAAACGCCGCGAAGCGTCGCGCCAGCAGCGCACGGGTGGAAAGAAATCACAGTGGGGGGAAGATCAACGCCACACCGGGGGCAGGGGCCGGCCGCACATCGAAGCTGACGATCCGTCCGCCTATCATGTCTATGGCCTGCATCCGGTGCGCCATGCGCTGCTCAATCCGGCACGCAGAAAATCCGTGCTGCATGTTACCGCCAATGCCCTGCAGCGCCTCGACCTTGAAGGCAGGATACCGCGCGAGGTGGAAATCCGCGAAGCACAGCCCAAAGCGCTCGACCGGCTGGTGGGTTCCGATGCCGTCCATCAGGGCTGTGTGCTGGCCGTCGAACCGCTTCAGCCGCGCACCCTTCAGGAACTGGCCGACAGCGATCTGCTGCTGGTGCTCGACCAGGTGACCGATCCGCACAATGTGGGCGCGATCATGCGTTCGGCGGTGGCCATGGGCGCCGGCGCGCTGATCACCACGTCCCGCCACTCGCCGGCCGAAACCGGCGTACTGGCAAAATCGGCCTCCGGCGCGCTGGATCTCATCGACCATATCGAGGTGCGCAACCTTGCCGAAACGCTGGAAAGCCTGCACGGCCTCGGCTTTGCCACCATCGGCCTCGACAGCGAGGGGCCGCAGGGCCTTGAGGAAACGGTCGCAGGCCATCACCGCATGGCGCTGGTGCTCGGTTCGGAGGGCAAGGGGCTGCGCCGCAAGACCAGGGATACCTGCACGGCGCTGGCGCGCATCGACATGCCGGGAGCCATCCGCTCGCTGAACGTTTCAAACGCGGCCATTCTGGCGCTTTACATTGCAAGGCGGCAGCTCGGCTGACAATCAAGACGAACAAGGTGAACAAGACGGCAAGACACGCTCTGCCGGCAGCCAGCCGCCGCCCGCCGGCAGACGGTGACTACTTGGTATGGCGCAGGTAATCCTCGGGAAGGTCGTCTTCCAGCGCGGGATAGCCGTCATCGGATTGCTGCGAAAATTCCCCGTCCTGAATGTCGGCGACATCGTTGAAGGTGATGATCTTCGGCCCGCCCAGATCGATGGTGCAATAGGTGCCATAGGCGCAATCGGCGACGCCGGTTTGTGCAACGCTGCCGCTGCCGGCAACTTCCTGCAGGCCGTTATTGTTGGAATTGTTGTTGATCGACACGATGATCATGCCGCTGTTGTTGAAGCCGCTGCCGCCCCGCCGGCCATGCATGACCGTGCTGCCGCCAAGCCTGTAGCGGCCGACCTTGGAGCGGGTCATGCGGCGCTTGGAAACGGTGTGCGTGCTGCTGGAACGGTACTGCCCGCCTGCATAACGCACCGAACGGTGTTTTCCACCGGTCACATAGCGCACGCCGCTGCGGCGCTGGCCGAGCAGAATGTTGTTTTCAATGTTGATGTTGTTGCGGTTGACCGCGGTATTGACATTGCGATTGGTGTTGACGTTGCGGTTCGTATTGGTGTTGCGGTTGACGTTCCGGTTGGCATTCACATTGGCATTGTTGTTGCGGTTGATGTTGCGCAGCCCGTCACGCCGGTTTTTGCCATCGCGTTTGTCTTTGCGGTAATGGCCGCCACCGTCATATCCGCTGCCGCCATATCCCCCCTCATGACGGGCGGTCCTCATATTGCCGCGGTTTTTGTCCTGGCGGTTTGCCCGCCGGTTTGCCTTGCTGTCCTGGCCGTCGCCCCGCTTGTTGGGGCGCAACTCCCGCATGCCGCTCCGCTTGCCTGATTTCCTGCTGCCTTTCACGTCACCGGCGACGTGCTGCATCAGCAGGCTGTTGCCGGCCCGGGCGGGCCTTTCCTGAAGGGTCAGCGCAGCAGCGATGAGACAGGCAAAAGCGAAAAGGCCGGCAAACCTTGCTGAAAATCCGTGAACAAAAACAAATGGCGGAAACGGGGTGCGGGGCATCGCTTAACCTTTCAGGCCGCAGGCCGGCATTTTTGCGCCGCCTGGTTTCGATGGATCCGCATCCACCCCCAACCTAGGATGCCCCGGCAGGGCAGGGCAAGACCGGGAGGGGGCAAAGTGGGTGTGGTTAACCCTGTTTCAACAAACATGGTTAACGGCGGGGGAGGCCGCAAAAGCGCCCATGCCCCGCGGCGGCGCTGAATGTGGATAATTCCCTGCCTGCCGGCGCAGCGTCCCGCCATGGTTCATCTGCCGGGAGAATGGAAAAGGTTTAATCAACTTTGAAACAAACGCCAGGGCGCTGCTTGCCGCTGCGTTAATTCGAAACGGATATGGTTTGATGACAACAACACGGGGGCATCATGCTGATATCATCCATTCTTTCTCCGATCTTGCCGGGTGACGGCGCCGGCACAACGAATCCACCGGCTTCCGGCAACCCGCCTGCAGTGGACAACGAACATAATGAAGCCGGCAGTGATTCTGGAACCAAGGCAAAGGACGGAACCTCCTCCGGCAATACTGCGCCGGGCGCCTCTGCCCACGCCTCCGCAGGCGGCAAATCTGCATCAAACGCTCACGACGCTGCTGGATCATCCGGCGCGGTGTCCCGCAAGCCCGGCTATGGCCAGGCCGCCGCGGATGCGGACCTGGCCAAAATGCAGGCTGAACGAATGCGGGAAATGCTGCTGCAGGCCTCAATGATTGATCGTCTGATGCAGGCTTCGGATGAAGAATCCGCGTCGATGATGCTGTTTGAACGCGAACAGTCCGCCGCGGAACCCCTCCAGCAGGTCGCAGCGGGCTACGGCGAATTCTGACCTTCTGGCTTTACCGGCGGGCAATGCGCACAATAGCTGACGAACTTCGTCCGTTGGATCAACAGCCCTGCATCGCATCATGCACTATGATCTGGGATATATCGACCTGGAGCAAAGAACCTTGCAGACCATCGACAATCCGTTCGGCACGACATTGTCACCCATGTCTTGGGTACAAACCGTTACCAATGGCTCCGGGTCGGACACTTGATATTACTGGTGCCGGCTGACGGAATATTATTGGTGCCGGCTGACGGACTCGAACCGCCGACCCGCTGATTACAAATCAGCTGCTCTACCAGCTGAGCTAAGCCGGCACTGCGCCGCTGATACCCACAATGGCGGGCGCTGTCCAGCGTGTTTTGCGGCCATCACGCGGCAGCTTGAATTGCCGCCGCCCTTGTCAATTTTTGCGCGGCTGATATGTCAGGAAACAAGGCGCCGCCCAATGGCCTGCCGCAGTTTCCAACCTTTCCACCCAGAAAAGACCGGAACCAAGTCTCATGATTTTCCGCCGCAAACCCGATGCCGAAAAACCGGCAACCGAAAAGACCGTTCTTCAGACCCTGTCGGCGATTTCCGGGCCTGATGGCAAGGACATTGTCTCGGCCGGCATGGTGGAAGGGGTGCATCTGTCGAAGGATACGGCCGTTATTTCCCTTAAAGTGCCCGCTGAACAGGCCGAAAAGCTGGAGCCGCTGCGCGTGGCGGCCGAAAAGGCGGTGTCGCTGCTGCCGGGGATCGCCAAGGCGTCGGTCATTTTGACCGCCGAGCGCAAGGCCGGTTCCGGCCCAGCACAAGCAAGGCCCGCGCCTGCCGCGGCTTCCCCGGGCCAGCCAGGCCAGGGTGGGAAAGGCGGGAAAGGCGGGCCAAAACCCAAGGCTGCCGTTGCCGGCATCAAGTCGATCATTGCCGTTGCCTCGGGCAAGGGCGGTGTCGGCAAGTCGACCACCTCGGTCAATCTGGCGCTCGCGCTTGCCGGCCATGGCAAAAAGGTCGGCATTCTCGATGCCGATGTCTACGGCCCGTCCATTCCGCGCATGCTGGGCGTTACCGGAAAACCCACCGCAAAGGGCCGCACGCTCACCCCGATGGAAGGTTACGGGCTCAAGGTCATGTCCATGGGCTTTCTCGTGGAAGAGGAAACGCCGATGATCTGGCGCGGGCCCATGGTGATATCCGCGCTCACCCAGATGCTGCGCGAGGTCGAATGGGGCGATCTCGACATTCTGGTGGTGGACATGCCGCCGGGCACCGGCGACGCGCAACTGACCATGGCCCAGCAGGTGCCGCTGGCCGGCGCCGTCATCGTTTCAACGCCCCAGGATATTGCGCTCATCGATGCCCGCAAGGGCATCAACATGTTCAAGCGCGTCGAAGTGCCGATCCTCGGCATCATCGAAAACATGTCGACCTTCATCTGCCCCCATTGCGGCGAGCGCTCCGACATTTTCGGTCATGGCGGCGCCCGCCAGGAAGCAGCAAAAGACGGGGTTGCCTTTCTGGGCGAAGTGCCCCTGCACATTGATATCCGCACCAACTCCGACGGCGGTACGCCGGTGGTGGTCTCCGCTCCCGAAGGCCCTCATGCCAGGGTCTATTCCGATATCGCTGCAAAAGTGCTGGCGGCGATGAAAACGGAGGTGCAAACCGGCCCGGAGATCGTTTTCGAATAGGTCCTGGTTTTCCTCATGACTTAATTAACTCACCGGGGGAGGGGGCGCCTGTTCTCGGTCGTCATCACCGGGCTTGTCCCGAGGACCCGTTCCGTGATTTTCCATGATCACAGGGCCGGCAAAGTTCGTCATCACCAGGCCTGTCCCCAGGCAAGCGAAGCGCCGCCGATCGCGAAAGGCAAGCAAAGCGCCGCCGCAAGCCGGGGAGCAAGCGTTAACCCTTGTTCACTGGGTCCTCGGGTCAAGCCCGAGGATGACGAAGGAGAAGGGCCGAGGATGACGAAGGAGAAGGGCCGAGGATGACGAAGGAGAAGGGCGGCTCATTCTATCCGGTCTCACCCTGGGCTTGTCGAAGGGCGAGTGCCGGATTGCGCACAGTCCCGCCACCGTTATTCCTGTGCTTGTCACCACTGCACGGCAGGCGATTGGATGCATTCGCCGAAAGGAGAAAATCCGGCAAAGCCCCTTACTCCCGGTACAAAACCGCAGGCCATTGCTCGAACGCATAATCGCAAGTTGCCTCCACCCCGTACAGGCTTGCGTTCAGATCCATGTAGTTCCATCCGTCCTTGAAGTCCGGGCCGCCTTCATTGCGGATGATCTCGTCAGCGTTCTCAAATTCGCCGACTTCCTTCAGGGCAAACCAGTATCCCGTATTGCGATAGGCGCCGGGGCAGTTTTTAAGGCTCCATTCCCAAATCCCGTGGCGCAGCATTCCCTTTTGCTGCTGCACCGACAAGGTAGAAGCCTGCGCCCAGCAGACGCCGGCAACAAGAACGGCAAGGGCAAGTCCTGCCCAAAGAAGCAATTTCATTGGTGCACCTGATTGCCCGGCCATGGAAAACGGGTTGGACATGAAATCACAATAGGCGCGCAACATTGCGCGAACCTTGGTATTTGGTGCGCGGCCCCGGTTTTCACACCTGCCTATCCATACTCTGTAAAAATTTTACAAATTGACAGAATTCTCACACCGCATTCCACACAATCCGACACGAAAAGCGGTGAAATAGGCCTTTTGGTGTACTGACTTTTGTAAAAATCCTTGTAAAAGCGGACCCGAAGCGTGCCAGTGAACTGCTTGCAGGCGTTTTGCTGGTGTCGATGCAACCGGAAACACCAATTCAGCCCGGTTTTTTACCGGCTTTTACAAATCCCGGCGATCCGGCAATCCCGGAACGACCGGCAAATCCAAGGAGATCCTCCCATGACGGCCCATCAGCCCAATCCCGCCGGCCCAAACCACGGTGCTGGCAGCTACGCCAAGGCCATCGCCGAAGCCAAGTCCTTCATCGATTCACAGGGCAAGACCTGGAGCGGCATTGACGCTGAGTCGGTTGCCCGCATGCGCCTGCAGAACAAGTTCAAGACCGGCCTAGACATCGCAAAATACACCGCCGCGATCATGCGTGCCGACATGGCAGCCTACGATGCCGATCCGAACAACTACACCCAGTCCCTGGGCTGCTGGCACGGCTTTATCGGCCAGCAGAAGATGATCTCGATCAAGAAGCATTTCGGCACTACCAAGGGCAAATACCTTTATCTGTCCGGCTGGATGGTCGCTGCGCTGCGCTCTGAATTCGGCCCGCTGCCCGACCAGTCCATGCACGAAAAAACCTCCGTGCCGGCGCTGATCGAGGAACTCTATACCTTCCTGCGCCAGGCCGATGCCCGCGAACTGGGCGGTCTTTATCGCGATTTGGATGGCGCCCGGTCAGCCGGCGATGGTGCAAGGGAAGCCGAAATCACCGCGGCAATCGAGAACCACGAGACCCATGTGGTGCCGATCATCGCCGATATTGATGCCGGTTTCGGCAATGCCGAGGCGACCTATCTTCTGGCCAGGAAGATGATCGAGGCCGGCGCCTGCGCCCTGCAGATCGAAAACCAGGTCTCCGATGAAAAACAGTGCGGCCACCAGGATGGCAAGGTCACCGTTCCCCACGAGGTCTTCCTCGCCAAGGTGCGCGCCTGCCGGTATGCCTTCATGGAACTGGGCGTTGAGGACGGCATCATCGTCACCCGCACCGATTCCCTTGGCGCGGGCCTGACCCAGCAGCTTGCCTATTCCAATGAGCCGGGCGATCTGGGCGACCAGTACAATTCCTTCCTCGACTGTGAGGAAGTGACCGCGGACGAGCTTGCATCCTCCGATGTCGTCATCAAGCGCGACGGCAAGCTGTTGCGGCCCAGGCGGCTGGCCTCCAACCTCTACCAGTTCAAGCCGGACACCGGTGAGGACCGCTGCGTGCTCGACTGCATCACCTCGCTGCAGCATGGCGCCGACCTGCTCTGGATCGAGACCGAAAAGCCGCATATCGGCCAGATCGGCGGCATGGTTTCGCGCATCCGCGAAGTCATCCCCAACGCCAAGCTGGTCTACAACAATTCGCCGTCCTTCAACTGGACGCTGAATTTCCGCCAGCAGGTCTATGATGCCTGGAAAGAAGAGGGCAGGGACGTATCGGCCTATGACCGGGCAACCCTGATGAGCCAGACCTACGATGCGTCGGAACTGGCCGCAGAAGCCGATGAACGCATCCGCACCTTCCAGGCGGACGCTGCGCGCGAGGCCGGCATCTTCCACCATCTGATTACGCTTCCGACCTATCACACGGCGGCGCTGTCGACGGACAATCTTTCCAAGCGCTATTTCGGCGAGGACGGCATGCTGGGCTATGTCAAGAACGTTCAGCGCGAGGAAATCCGCCAGGGTATTGCCTGCGTCAAGCACCAGAACATGGCAGGCTCCGACATTGGCGATGATCACAAGGAGTATTTTGCCGGCGAAGCGGCGCTCAAAGCGGCTGGTGAAGACAACACCATGAACCAGTTCTCGGAAGTGTGAACCAAAAGGCAGATACCGGCATATCCTTCGGTCAACTGGCAGGCGGGGCGCAAAGCCCCGCCTTTTTTGCGAGTCGGTACAGCACGGTCACCATGACGGCTTGCAAGCCGTCATTATGCTATCTCGGCAGCTTAAACCTGATTCTTCTCTGCAGTATTTTCCCCCAACCGATTCAACCCATTGGTAAATCGCTTTTGCGGGCGAAAGGCCTGTTGCAGGCCAATTGCAGCCCTGTTGCAGGCCAATTGCAACCCTGTTGCAGGCCAATTGCAACCCTGTTGCAGGATTGTAATTCATCGTGACTGGCCAAAAAAAGCATAGCTGTTTACGTAAAGGTCATATTCTGCTGTCAGGCTCTTTTTCAGGTATCGCGCATAAGGGTATCGCGTATGATGTATCCATCGGAGTGCAGGCGGGAACGTTTCGCCGATACCGCCGTACACCTGGTGAGCCTTCTCGGCGTTTTTGCAGGCTCCGTCCTGCTATTGGTCAATGCCGCCACCCGTCTTGACTGGGCCGTTGTCATCGCCTGTACCGTCTATTGCCTGACCATGCTGTTTTCCTTCGGCGTTTCGGCCGGTTATCACCTGTTGCCCTGGCATTACTGGCGCAGGGCATGGCGCCGGGTTGATCATGCCGCCATTTATGCACTGATCGCCGGTACGTTTACCCCGCTGCTGGTGCTGCTCGGCGGGTTCTGGTGTCTTGCCGTGCTGGCGATCGTCTGGCTGCTTGCCGTTCCCGCCATGATCTACAAACTCGTGGCGCCCAAGCTGGAACCGCGCTGGTCGCTCGCCTCTTATCTGGCAATCGGATGGATCGGCCTGCTGGCGCTGCCGGAAATGGGGGCAAGACTGCCCTGGCCGGCGCTGGCCGCCATCGTGGCGGGCGGGCTGGTCTATTCCTTCGGAACGATATTCTATGCCAGGACGTTCCAGGCCTACCGTTATGCCATCTGGCACGGTTTCGTGCTCGGCGGCACGGCGCTGTTTTATTCTGCCATCTGGGTGAGCGCCTTTTCGGCCTGAACTTCCGCGCCCCCGTTCGCCGGTTCGACATAAAGACCTATTCGCAGAACCGTTCGGTCAAATAAGCCCAGTCACGGCGGGAAACCGCATTGCGATGGGCCACCATCCAGTAGGTTTCCTGCGGCGTCAGAACATGGCTTGAAAGACGCACCAGGCTGCCGCCGTCAAGCGCCTGCCTGCAAAGGGGCAGGGAAGCAAGCAGCACCCCTGCGCCTGCCTCAGCAGCGGCAAGGGCGGCGGCAAGGCTGTCAAACCGGATCAATGGCACCGGCACGGCGCTGTCACCGGTCTGGCGCACCCATTCCTGCCAGCCGGCACGCGGTCCTGAAAGGGCGATGCGCGGCAGATCCTGCCAGTTGCTGGCAGCCTTCGCCAGCCCTGGCGCACAGACGGGGCTGAGCGCTTCGCTGAACAGCCGGCGCTTGTAATGTTCGGGCCGGTTGCCGCCTCCATAACGGATTTTGACCTGTCCTTTTGCCTGCTCGCCCTGCGGTTCGAGAACCAGGGTGGAAAAGGCCAGCTCCGGTGCAAAGTCGCCACCGGCAGCCTCCAGCCGCGGTGCCAGCCACAGTTCGATCACCGATGCACTGGCTGAGACCGTAATCCGGCTTTGCCGCGTGCCGAACAGTTCCTCGCTGCTTTCCCGCAGGGTGGCCAGCGCAGCGCTTACATAGGGAAGCCACGCCTCGCCCTCGACCGTCAGCGCCACCCCCCGCGCCTGCCGCACAAAGAGTTGGGCACCAAGCCGGCCTTCCAGATTGAGAATGCGCTGGCTGATGGCAGCCTGGGTAAGCCCGGTTTCGCGAGCTGCCGCCGTGAAACTGCCAGTGCGCCCGGCCGCTTCATAGGCGCGGATCCATTCCAGCGGGAGGTTGGCGAGTGTTGTATCAGCCATAATGAAAACCGTATCCATGATGGCAAACAGCTAATTTGCCCTAATGGGTGAATCGCAGAATAATGGCACCCTGTCCACGAATGTTTGCGGCTTTGAAGGAGGCACAAATGGCACAGGTGACCTTGCTGGCTGGCGGCAGCGCGATCGCGATCGCACAAAATGGCGAGGAGCGGCGCTTTCATGCGCTCTGGCTGCGCGACAATGCCTTCGATGAGACAACACGCAATCCCGGCAATGGCCAGCGTCTGATCACCCTGTCGGATATTCCCCGCGATACAAGGATCACCGAAGCGGAGATCAGGGACGGCGTGTTGCAGCTCGTCTTCGAGCCGGGGGGAAAGACCCCGAAAGGAAAGTCCATTGACTACGATCTTTCCTGGCTTTTCGCCCACGCTTATGACCGGCAGCAGCACCGTGAACCGGGCTGGCTCGATGAGGCCGTCGAAACCTGGGATGCCACCCTGCAACCGGCTGTTCCCGGTGGCGACTTTACGGACGTTTCAAGCAGCCGCCATGCCTTGCGTGCCTGGCTTTCAGCCCTTGCCCGCTACGGTTTTGCCAAGCTCGAAAACGGCCCCGTCAAGGAAGGGGCCCTGTTTTCGGTCGTCGATCTGTTCGGCCATGTGCGCGAGACCAATTACGGCCGTCATTTCGAGGTCCGCACTGAGGTCAATCCCACCAATCTGGCCTATACCGGTCTTGGCCTTCAGGCCCACACCGACAATCCCTACCGCGACCCCGTGCCGACCATCCAGGTGCTTTACTGTCTGGAAAGTTCGGCGGCAGGCGGCGAGAACATGGTCGTAGACGGTTTCGCCGCCGCCTTGCGGTTGAGAGAGGAAAACCCGGACTTTTTCAAGGTGCTTTCGCGCCATTGCGCGCGCTTTGAATATGCCGGCTCGCAGGGTGTGGCGCTGCGCGCCCGCCGGCCAATGATCGAACTGGCACCCGATGGCGAGCTGATCGGCGTTCGTTTCAACAACCGCTCGGCAGCCGCCTTCACCGACATCCCTTATGACGATATGCCGCTTTATTATGAAGCCTATCGCAGGCTGGGCGAGATCATCGATGATCGCGCCATGGAAGTGACCTTCCGCCTTGAACCGGGCGAGTGCTTCGTGGTCGACAACACGCGGGTGCTTCATGCCCGCAAGGCCTATTCGGGCACCGGCACGCGCTGGCTGCAGGGATGTTATGCCGACAAGGACGGGCTGTATTCGACCCTTGCCGCACTCAAGGCCGACGTGCCAAAGGCCGCCCAATGAGTGCCGGCACGGCCAGCAAGCCGCACCTGACCCGGGAGACGATCGTCGCCTTTCTCGGCGATATCTTCGAGCGCCGGGGCGGCGAGGAATATCTCGGCGAACCCGTCACCATGGCAGAGCATATGCTGCAGGGCGCCCATTTCGCCGAAAAGGCGGGCGAAAGGGAAGAAGTGATCGTTGCCGCCCTGCTGCACGATATCGGCCATTTTACGAGCGAGTTCGGCACCTTCTCGATGGCCGATACCCAGGACCGCCACCACGAGGATGCGGGCGCCGAGGTTCTGGCGCCCTTCTTTCCTTCGCTGGTCACCGACTGCGTCAAATACCACGTTGCCGCCAAGCGCTATCTGTGCGCCACACGGCCGGCCTATTTCAAACGCCTGTCGGAGGCTTCCGTTCATTCGCTGAAACTGCAGGGCGGGCCGATGAACGACGGCGAAGTGGCGGAATTTGAGAAAAACCCCAACCTGGCCGACATCATCAAGGTCCGCCATTATGATGAAGCGGGCAAACAGGCAGGTTTGCAAACCAGGCCGTTTTCCCACTACGCCCCGATGGTCCAGCGGGTAGTGGACGCTCATTGTGGCGGCTAGTGGCCGGGCAGGGCAGACAGCCGCACACCATCGACCTCCCGGTCATGAAGCCCGGCACCGAGTCTACCTGGCCACCGTATTGGCGGCATGATCCATTGGGGCCATGACGCTCATGATTTTGCTTGCCGCCTGCCGCCGGAATTGTATGGTCAGGCAAATGGAACAGGCGGTGCGTGGCAGCACTGCACATCGCGGCACAGGAGGTTGGCATGCTGACCGATGAACAGATCGAGGCTTTCCGGCGCGATGGCGCGGTATTGTTGAAGGGCGCGTTCCGCGATTATGTGGACATTGCTCGCAAGGCCATTGAGGAAAACAAGGCCAACCCCTCCTGGCGCGAGCGCACCTACCAGCCCGACGGAGCGGCCGCGCCCTTCTTCCAGGACTATGTGGTCTGGAACCGGTTTGACGGCTACCGCACATTGGTAAAGGAGTCGCCCATGGCTGAAATGGCGGCAAGGCTGATGGGTTCGAAGACGGCGCGCATCTTCCACGACCACATCCTGGTCAAGGAGCCGGGCAATTCCAACGTTACCCCCTGGCACCAGGACGCGCCCTATTACCTGGTAGAAGGGGACAAGACCGTTTCCTTCTGGGTGCCGCTTGATGCGGTGCCGCGCGACCGCACGATTGAATATGTCGCCGGATCCCACAAATGGAACACGGTTTTCCGCCCCGACCGCTTCGACGGGACGCCGCTGTTTGAGGGCGATGCTTCCAAAGCCGTGCCCGATATCGATGCAAATCGCGATCAGTATGAAATTCTCGGCTGGGCGGTGGAGCCGGGCGATGCGGTTGCCTTCGCATTCACCACCCTGCATGGCGCGCCGGCCAATGCTTCGCCCGATCGCAGGCGGGTGGTCTCCGTGCGCTGGGTTGGCGATGATGCCCGGTTTGCCGACCGGCTGGGCGCAACGTCTCCCGCCTTTCCGGATCTTTCCTATTCTCCGGGCGATCCGTTCGAAGGCGAGGAATTCCCGGTCCTCTACTCCGCTTCATAGGCGAGCTGCCGTCTGCAGGCCGGCGCACCGGCCCCGCTCCATTAGCCGGATGTTAACCATGACCCTCTAGGCTCTCTGCATTTGGTGGGGGCGTGGCCGCAAGGCCCAGGCGCGGGCTTCAAATGAACGGTGCAGAAACAAGAAAACTGCGGTTTGGCTATCTGATCGCAGGCCTTCTTACCCTGGGGGCGGTGACGTTGTTTACCGCTGCCCTGCTGCTGTTCAACTCCGCCGCCACCGGCATCAGCCAAGCATCGAAAGAGTTTTCATACCTTGAGCGAAAAACGTTCAACCTTGTCACCGTGGCCCGGCGTGAACGGGCGGTCAGCAGCGCGACCATGTTCGAGCGCACCGCCAAAAGCCTCTCCATTGAGGTTGGGGCAATCAAGCGCGAGACGGAAAAGCTGGATGCCGCCATGGAGGAGATCAGCAAGGTCAACAGCCTTTCTGAGTGGATCATCTCGCTGACCGGGCAATTGGGGATGCTGGAGATTCCCGCCAGCGCGTCTCTGCAGGCCTTTAACCGGGCCTATTCCTCGGCCCTTGCCGCCGCTGAACTGTTTGCCGATGAGGTCGATTACGTCATCGAAGCGCAAGGACCTGCCGACATGCAGGGCCGCATTGCCGGCCTGCTTGAACTGTACGAGAACAACACGGCAGCCTTTTACAACTCCCTTAACGCAGCCTTTGCCCAGCGCGCGACGCTGCAGCACCAGGTTCTTACACGCGTTGCCTGGGTGTTCGTTTCCGTTTTCCTGCTGCTCAACGCCGCTGTGATACTGCTGATTTTCCGCCCGCTTGAGCGAACCATCGAAAGCACGATGCGGGCCCTGCGCCGCGAACGGCGCCGCGCCGAATCCGCCGACCGGGCAAAATCGGAATTTCTCGCCAACATGTCCCATGAAATCCGCACGCCGATGAACGGCGTGATGGGAATGGCCGAATTGCTGGTTAAAACGGAGCTGAGCGCGAAACAGAAAACCTATGCCGGCATCATCATGAAGTCAGGCGCATCGCTGCTGACCATCATCAACGACATTCTGGATTTTTCCAAGCTGGAAGCCCGCCAGATGGAGCTCGATGCCGTGCCCTTCAATCTGGCGGAGGCGATGGAGGATGTAACGGCCCTGTTTGTCTCCCGCGCTGTCGAGAAGGATCTGGAACTGATCGTCAGGATCGATCCCGATCTGCCGAAAATGTTGGTTGGCGATGCCGGGCGCCTGCGCCAGATCGTCACCAATCTGATGGGCAATGCGGTCAAGTTCACCGAACAAGGACACATTTTCCTCAACATCCGCGGCGAAGCGGTCTGTCCATCCAGGGGCGATGGGGAAGACGGCGGCCCCGCCAGCCGATACCGGCTGACGTTCGAGGTCGAGGATACCGGCATCGGCATTCCACCGGAAAAATGCGCCGCCGTGTTCGAGAAATTCTCCCAGGTCGACGGATCGGCCACCAGAAGGCACGAGGGAACCGGATTGGGACTTTCCATTGCAGCCTCGCTGGCCGAACTGATGGGCGGCAAGATTGGTTTGCAATCGGAACCCGGCAAGGGATCGACATTCTGGTTTACCGTCGAACTGCCGGCCCATGAGGGTAAGGAAAGCGCGAAGGACATCCCCGTCAATGCTGCCGGTGCGAAAATTCTTGTGGTGGACGACAACGCGGTCAACCGCTCCATCCTCAGCGAACAGATGGCCGCCTGGCAGTTCGATGCGGCTGCCTGTGTGAGCGGGGAGGAGGCACTTGCGGTTCTCCGGGAGGCTGCCTGCCGCGGGTTGGCCGTCGATTGCGTGGTGATGGATTACCACATGCCCGGCATGAACGGCGGCGATGTCGTTAGGGCCATGAAAGGCGAAGACCTGCTGTGTGACATCCCGGTCGTCATGCTCACCTCGGTAGAGCAGACCGAGGACGGCAAGGCGTTTTCCTCCCTTGGCATCAGTGCGCAACTGGTCAAGCCGGCACGCTCTTCACAATTGCTGGAAGCCATCCAGCAGGCATTGCGCGATGCGCGCGGCCGGGCTGAAGGCGAGGAGGGCATGTTGAGTGGCATTGCCATGGCCCGGAAAATGGCAACCGTGGGGACTGCATCGCCGTCTGAGGACGTTTGCGAGGCCAGGGAGACGGTGCTCGGTGAGATGCAGCACAGTGAGCCGCAACATGAAGAGCCGCAGCATGGTGAGCCGCAACATGAAGAGCCACTGCAAGACAGAGCTCCTTCGAAGGCGACTGCTTCCCGATCGGACAAGCCGACCCTGGAGCCGGAACAGCAGCGCACGGCATCCGGCACGAATTCCGGCAAGGCTAAGGCTGCAAGCGAAACTGCCGGGGTTGCAGAAAACGGCGAAGCGCCGCTGGATATCCTTGTTTGCGAGGACAATGAGGTGAACCAGATCGTTTTCACCCAGATACTGGATTGCACCGGTTATTCCTACAAGATCGCAAAGGATGGCAAGGAGGGCGTGGCGTTCTATTCCAAATACCGTCCCCATCTCATCCTGATGGATGTCTCCATGCCGCGGATGAACGGGCTGGAGGCAACCGGGGCGATCCGCAAATTGGAGCAGGGCACGGGGGGCCATACCCCGGTCATCGGCGTGACCGCCCACGCCATCAAGGGCGACATGGAGCGCTGCCTGAAAGCGGGCATGGACGATTATCTTGCCAAACCCGTCTCTCCAGACCGGCTGTGCGAAAAGATCGACCGGTGGATGCCGCAGGCGGCGGACAAGGGCGAAACGCAAGCGGCGCGCGCCATGACCGCGGTGTGAAACGCTGGCCCCGCTGATCCAGCCATCGCATGCCATTGAAAAGATTCCGTGAATTCAAAATTCCGGCAAGATTTACCCTTGCCTTTTGCACCGCCCGCCGCTATCTACACCGCAAGTAATGAAACAGCGCGCTGGGCCGCAACGGGTCTTTGCGCGCTTAAGTTCATGGAAAAGCAAGGTTTTTTCGAATCCAGTGCGGGCTGAATCACCCGTTCCGCGAGGAATGGCGGTTGTCGCGGTGGCGTTTACGCCCCGGTTTTACCGGCTCTGGCTTTGGGTTTGATCAGGAATTCTTTGGAATGGCGTCGAAAACCAATCCGTTCACCTTTCTTCAGCAGGTCCGCCAGGAAGTGTCGAAAGTCACCTGGCCGACGCGGCGCGAGACCATGGTGACGACGGTCATGGTGTTTATCATGATCCTTCTGGCGGCATTCTTCTTCCTGGCGGTGGATCAGGTGCTGTCAACGGTCGTGGGCATGCTCCTGGATATCGGAAGCTGAGGAAAGACGGCGGCCTTTTGGGCCGGCCGGCTACGAGGAACTGGACTTAAGACAAATGGCCAAGCGTTGGTACATCGTTCACGCCTATTCGAACTTCGAAAAGAAAGTGGCGGAATCGATCCAGGAACAGGCGCGCCAGAAAGGTCTCGAAGATCTGTTCGAGGCCGTCATGGTGCCGACCGAGAAGGTGGTTGAGGTACGCCGCGGGCGCAAGGTGGATGCCGAGCGCAAGTTTTTTCCCGGCTATGTGCTGGTGAAGATGGAACTGACCGACGAGGCTTTCCATCTGATCAAGAACACGCCAAAGGTTTCCGGTTTTCTGGGTTCCGACAACAAGCCGCAGCCGATTGCCGATCGTGAAGCCGAGCGCATCCTAAACCAGGTACAGGAAGGCGTGGAACATCCCAAGCCGTCCGTTTCCTACGAAATCGGCGAGCAGGTGCGGGTTTCCGACGGGCCGTTCGCATCCTTCAACGGCGTCGTTCAGGAAGTGGACGAGGAACGCGCCCGCCTGAAGGTAGAAGTTTCGATCTTCGGACGGGCAACCCCCGTCGATCTGGAATACGGCCAGGTCGAGAAGGTCTAGTTCAGGTCCGGCATTTCGCCAGGGGCGAAGCGCGGGATTTGAGCACATTCAAGTTGAACGCAGACCGCGCGAAGGCGGGGGATGCGCAAGATTTGAATAGCACAATGCGTGGAAGGTAAGGCTGGCTGGCCGCCGGTCAAACCGCACCACGCAACTGCAACGCCGGGACCGCCTGCCGACAATGGCATCGGGCGCCACCGGGAAACCGCATCGCCCGCCCGGTTTGGGCAGGCAAGTGAAAGGCAGTCAACATGGCCAAGAAAATCGCCGGTTACCTGAAACTGCAGGTGCCAGCAGGCAATGCCTCCCCGTCGCCGCCCATCGGGCCGGCCCTGGGTCAGCGCGGCCTCAACATCATGGAATTCTGCAAGGCATTCAACGCCAAGACCCAGGAGATGGAGAAGGGCGCACCGATCCCGGTCGTCATCACCATCTTCCAGGACAAGTCGTTCACCTTTGACATGAAGCAGGCGCCCGTCTCCTACTTCATCAAGAAGGCCGCCAAGCTGAAGTCCGGCTCCAAGGCGCCGGGCAAGGAAACCGCCGGCAAGATCAGCGCCAAGCAGGTGCGCGAGATCGCCGAGGCGAAAATGCAGGATCTGAACGCAGACACGATCGATTCCGCCATGCGGATGGTTGAAGGGTCTGCCCGTTCGATGGGAATTGAGGTGCAGGGCTGATGGCTGGCAAACGTACTCGTAATGCCGTCGAGGGCATTGACCGCAAGAAAGCCTATTCGCTGGACGAAGCCGTTGAGATGGTCAAGGCGCGTGCCACGGCCAAATTCGACGAAACCGTTGAAGTGGCGATGAACCTGGGCGTTGACCCGCGCCATGCCGACCAGATGGTCCGCGGCGTGGTCGAATTGCCCAATGGTACCGGCCGTGATGTGCGCGTTGCCGTGTTTGCCAAGGGTGACAAGGCCGAAGAAGCCAAGAAGGCCGGTGCCGACCTGGTCGGCGCCGAGGATTTGGTGGAAACCGTGCAGAAGGGCGAGATCGATTTCGACCGCTGCATCGCAACACCGGACATGATGGCACTTGTAGGCCGCCTCGGTAAGGTGCTGGGCCCGCGCGGCCTGATGCCGAACCCGCGCGTTGGCACCGTTACGCCTGATGTGGCAGCTGCTGTTGCTGCCGCCAAGGGTGGTGCGGTTGAATTCCGCGTCGAGAAGGCGGGCATCGTTCACGCCGGTGTCGGCAAGGCTTCGTTCGATGCCAAGGCGCTCGAAGAAAACATTCGTGCCTTTACCTCCGCCGTTTCCAGGGCCAAGCCCAGCGGCGCCAAGGGCACCTATCTGAAACGGATCGCCATCTCCTCCACCATGGGGCCTGGCGTAAAAGTGGATCTGGCATCACTCGGCGAAGCCTGAGCGATGGCGATGTAGAATTCCGGGTCCGGTTTTCCAGGCCCGGTAGTTTCAACCAAGTCCGGTAGTGGATGAAGTTGAAGCGGCTGTTGAAGAAAATGACGTAGAGTCATGTTTTTCAACGGTATCCTGTCCGAGATTGCGGGCGGTTTCCCGTTTGGGAGCGCCTTAATCCGGCCAATTGCGAAAGCGTTGCCGGGCCTGCATGAGATGGGGGTGAGAAACGGAATTTGGGCGCCTGGCGCCAGGGTTTCGGTTCGAACTCGTTGACCTTGTCTGTTCCACCGTCCTGCGGGACCGGCGGAATGGCCATCAGGGGACAGGACCTTGAAGCGCCGTTTTGTGCGCGGGTGTTGTCTCCCGGCGGAGCCGGAAGGGCCCGCACGGGGAGCGGCAATGTCAACCGGTTCCAGCGCATTGAAGGGCTGGAGCCAGAATGGAGAGAGACTGTGGATAGAGCGGAAAAACGCGAGTTCGTCCAATCCATGAACCAGGTGTTTAACGACGCCGGGGCCGTGGTTGTGGCGCACTATACCGGGCTTTCCGTTTCCGAGATCAGCGCGTTCCGCGCCAAGGTCAAGGAAGCAGGCGGCCAGGTCAAGGTCGCGAAGAACCGCCTCGCCAAGCTCGCTCTTCAGGGCACGGATGCAGAACACATTTCCGGACTTTTCGAGGGACAGACGCTGGTCGTCTATTCCGAGGACCCGGTGACTGCACCCAAGGCGTCCGTCGATTTTTCCAAGGCCAATGACAAACTCGTCATCCTTGGCGGAGCGATGGGCGCAACGAACCTCGACGTGAACGGTGTGAAGGCGCTTGCCGACCTGCCGTCACTGGACGAGCTGCGCGCCAAGCTTGTCGGCATGATTTCCACGCCGGCAACCCGCATCGCACAGGTCGTCAACGCACCGGCAGGCCAGCTTGCCCGCGTGTTCGGGGCTTATTCCCAGAAGGACGAAGCGGCGTAAGGCCGTTTTTCGACAAACAGTTCGAACTGAAAAGGAAACATCAAAATGGCTGATCTCGCAAAGATCGTGGACGATTTGTCCAACCTTACGGTTTTGGAAGCTGCCGAGCTTTCCAAGATGCTTGAAGAAAAATGGGGCGTGTCCGCCGCTGCTCCCGTCGCTGTGGCTGCTGCTGCAGGCGGTGCTGCCGGTGGCGAAGCTGCTGCAGAAGAGAAAGACGAATTCGACGTCGTTCTCGCCGAAGCCGGCGCCCAGAAAATCAACGTCATCAAGGAAGTCCGCGGCATCACCGGCCTTGGCCTGAAAGAAGCCAAGGATCTCGTCGAAGGCGCGCCCAAGCCTGTCAAGGAAGGCGTTGCCAAGGCGGAAGCCGAGGAAATCAAGAAGAAACTCGAAGAAGCCGGCGCCAAGGTTGAGCTCAAGTAGGTTCTTTTTTTCGCCAGATTCGTCTGGCCCACAAGATCGGGTTCCGGATTCGCAGCGATTCCGGAACCTGCAACCGGGTTTGCCGCCAAACTTCACCAGATTGGCAGCCCCGGGCATTGTCCGGCCAAAGCGGCGTGGTTGTTTTTATGCCGGACAGTACATATCTGGGTTGTTGCGAAGGGATGGCAGCACCCTGCGGCAGGTACAGTACCGGTTTGCCCCCGGAAATTTTAGCGGTGATGCCGCTGAAGCATGTCTTAAGAACCGACAGAATGGGTTCTTCGGAGATGGTTCAGGCGGACAGCCGCATTTTGACGTTTTGATGGGCGCTGTTTCGCGCAAGGTGCCCGCAACCTGATCAAGGAGCAACGATGGCTCAGGCAGTCACTTTCAACGGTCGCAAACGGGTACGCAAGTTTTTCGGTCACATCGCCGAAGTCGCGGACATGCCCAACCTCATCGAAGTCCAGATGTCTTCCTATGACCAGTTCCTGCTGGTCGACGAGCCGGAAGGCGGACGTCCCGATGAAGGACTCCAGGCGGTGTTCAAATCGGTCTTTCCGATCACCGATTTTTCCGGTGCGGCAATGCTCGAATTCGTGCGTTACGAGTTCGATCCGCCCAAATATGACGTGGAAGAGTGCCGCCAGCGCGACATGACCTATTCCGCGCCGCTCAAGGTGACGCTTCGCCTGATCGTCTTCGATATCGACGAGGATACCGGCGCCAAGTCGATCAAGGACATCAAGGAACAGGATGTCTACATGGGCGACATGCCGCTGATGACCGGCAACGGTACCTTCATCATCAACGGTACCGAGCGCGTTATCGTATCCCAGATGCACCGTTCGCCGGGCGTCTTCTTCGATCACGACAAGGGCAAGAGCCACTCGTCCGGCAAGCTGCTGTTTGCCAGCCGTGTCATTCCCTATCGCGGTTCCTGGCTCGACATCGAGTTCGACGCCAAGGACATCGTCTTTGCCCGCATCGACCGCCGCCGCAAGCTGCCGGTCACCACGCTGCTGATGGCGCTGGGACTGGAACCGGAGGAAATCCTGTCGACCTTCTACACCTCCTCCACGCTGAAGCGGGAGAAGGAAGGCTGGCGCCGTCCGTTCAACGCCGAGGCGGTCAAAGGTACCAAGCCGACCCATGACCTGATCGATGCCGATACGGGCAAGGTGGTTGCCGAGATCGGCAAAAAGCTGACGCCCCGCCTGCTCAAGCAGCTTGAGGAAAAGAAACTCAAGGCGATCCGTGTGACCGACGAACAGGTTTACGGTTCCTATGTTGCAGAAGACATCGTCAACGTGGAAACCGGCGAGATCTATCTTGATGCCGGTGAGGAGCTGGACGAGAAGAACATGGCTGTGCTGGCCGAGGCCGGCATCAACGAACTGCCGATCCTCGACATCGACCACGTCAATATCGGCGGCTACATCCGCAATGCGCTGGTTGCCGACAAGAACGAGAACCGCCAGGAAGCACTGTTCGACATTTACCGCGTCATGCGTCCCGGCGAGCCGCCGACCATGGAAACCGCGGAAGCGATGTTCCATTCGCTGTTCTTTGATTCAGAGCGCTACGACCTGTCGGCCGTTGGCCGCGTCAAAATGAACATGCGCCTTGGCCTGGATGCCGAGGACACCGTGCGCGTGCTGCGCAAGGAAGACATCCTGGCCATCGTCAAGACGCTGGTGGACCTGCGCGACGGCAGGGGCGAGATCGACGACATCGACAACCTGGGCAACCGCCGGGTGCGTTCTGTCGGCGAACTGATGGAAAACCAGTACCGTATCGGCCTTCTTCGCATGGAGCGCGCCATCAAGGAGCGCATGTCCTCCATCGAGATCGACACGGTCATGCCGCAGGATCTGATCAACGCCAAGCCGGCGGCTGCCGCCGTGCGCGAGTTCTTCGGTTCTTCCCAGCTTTCCCAGTTCATGGACCAGACCAACCCGCTGTCGGAGATCACCCACAAACGCCGCCTCTCGGCGCTTGGACCGGGCGGTCTTACCCGCGAGCGTGCGGGCTTTGAGGTGCGCGATGTGCACCCGACCCATTACGGCCGCATCTGTCCGATTGAAACGCCGGAAGGCCCGAACATCGGTCTGATCAACTCCCTGGCGACCTTTGCCCGTGTCAACAAATACGGCTTTATCGAAAGCCCGTACCGCAAGGTGGCCAATGGCAAGGTGACCGACGAGGTTGTCTATCTGTCCGCCATGGAAGAGGCCCGCTACAACGTGGCCCAGGCCAATGCCGAGCTCGACAAGAACGGCAAGTTCACCAACGAATTCGTTGTCTGCCGCCATGCCGGCGATGTGATGATGATGCCGGCTGAAAATGTCGATCTGATGGACGTTTCGCCCAAGCAGCTCGTTTCGGTTGCTTCTTCGCTGATTCCCTTCCTGGAAAACGATGACGCCAACCGCGCATTGATGGGGTCCAACATGATGCGTCAGGCCGTGCCGCTGGTGCGTGCCGAGGCACCTTATGTGGGAACCGGCATGGAAAGCGTCGTGGCCCGCGATTCAGGCGCTGCCATTGTTGCCCGCCGCACCGGCGTGGTCGACCAGGTGGATGCGACCCGCATCGTTATCCGCGCCACCCAGGACCTCGATCCCTCCAAATCGGGCGTCGACATCTACCGCCTGCAGAAGTTCCAGCGTTCCAACCAGTCGACCTGCATCAACCAGCGTCCGCTGGTGCGTGTTGGCGACCGTATCGAAAAGGGCGACATCATCGCCGACGGCCCGTCCACCGATCTCGGCGATCTGGCGCTCGGCCGCAACGTGCTCGTCGCGTTCATGCCCTGGAACGGCTACAACTACGAGGATTCCATCCTGCTGTCCGAGCGCATCGTGCGCGATGACATCTTCACCTCGATCCACATCGAGGAATTCGAGGTCATGGCCCGCGACACCAAGCTTGGCCCGGAAGAAATCACCCGCGACATTCCCAACGTATCGGAAGAAGCGCTGAAGAACCTCGATGAGGCCGGCATTACCTATATCGGTGCGGAGGTCGGGCCGGGCGACATTCTGGTCGGCAAGATCACGCCGAAGGGCGAAAGCCCGATGACGCCGGAGGAAAAACTGCTTCGCGCCATCTTCGGTGAAAAGGCTTCCGACGTGCGCGATACGTCCCTGCGCATGCCCCCGGTGCCTTCGGCACGGTCGTGGAAGTGCGCGTCTTCAACCGCCACGGCGTGGAGAAGGACGAACGCGCCATGGCGATCGAGCGCGAGGAAATCGAAGCGCTGGCGAAAGACCGTGACGACGAGCAGTCGATCCTCGATCGCAACGTTTATGGCCGCCTTATCGACATGCTGAAAGGCAAGGAAGCAGTTGCCGGACCCAAGGGCTTCAAGAAGGGCACCAAGCTCTCAGCCGAGGTGATGGAAGAGTTCCCGCGCTCCCAGTGGTGGCAGTTTGCCGCCGGAGACGAGAAGCTTCAGGCCAAGGTGGAAGCGCTGCGCAACCAGTATGACGACTCCAAGAAGATGCTGGAAGGCCGCTTCATGGACAAGGTCGAAAAACTGCAGCGCGGCGATGAATTGCTGCCCGGCGTCATGAAAATGGTCAAGGTCTTCGTCGCCGTAAAGCGCAAGATCCAGCCCGGCGACAAGATGGCCGGCCGCCACGGCAACAAGGGTGTGGTCTCCCGCATCCTGCCCGTCGAGGACATGCCGTTCCTTGAGGACGGCACCCATGCCGATATCGTGCTCAACCCGCTCGGCGTGCCGAGCCGCATGAACGTCGGCCAGATCCTCGAAACCCATCTGGGCTGGGCCTGTGCCGGCATGGGCCGAAAGATCGGCGAGCTGATCGAGGCCTACAAGGAAAAAGGCGAGATCAAGCCGTTGCGCAAGGAAGTCGAGAGCCTGTTCGACGACAACGACCGCAACGAGCCGGTTTCCAGGTTCGACGACGACTCGGTTGTCCGCCTGGCCAACCAGCTCGAGCACGGCGTATCGATTGCAACGCCGGTCTTTGACGGCGCGCATGAAGCCGACATTGTGGAAATGCTCGAGAAGGCAGGTCTGCATTCATCGGGCCAGTCCACTGTCTATGACGGGCGTACCGGCGAAGCCTTCGACCGCCAGGTGACCATGGGCTATATTTACATGCTCAAGCTGCACCATCTGGTCGACGACAAGATCCATGCCCGTTCCATCGGCCCGTACTCGCTCGTTACCCAGCAGCCGCTGGGCGGCAAGGCGCAGTTCGGCGGCCAGCGCTTCGGCGAGATGGAGGTCTGGGCACTGGAAGCTTATGGCGCTGCCTATACGCTGCAGGAAATGCTGACGATCAAGTCGGACGATGTGGCTGGCCGTACCAAGGTCTACGAATCCATCGTACGCGGCGACGACACGTTCGAAGCCGGCATTCCCGAGAGCTTCAACGTGCTCGTCAAGGAGATGCGTTCGCTTGGATTGAGCGTTGATCTGGAAAACACCAAGGTCGATCTCATTGCCGAGGGCGATGAGGACGAACCGATGGCCGATGCCGCCGAATAATCAAAAGGGCAGGGGAGCAGCAACGCGCTCCTGCCCCCCAGTTAGCGTGATCAGTCAGCGTAAACCGCATAACGAATTATCATGTGTTTTGAAGTCGAGCGAATAGACATTTGAAGCACTCTTCAAAAGGGCAAGTTCCCGAAGGAGCCAACACATGAACCAAGAGGTCATGAATCTCTTCAACAATCCGGCAGCCGCCCAGAATTTCGATTCCATCCGGATATCGATCGCCTCGCCGGACAAGATCCTCTCCTGGTCCTATGGCGAGATCAAGAAGCCGGAGACGATCAACTACCGCACGTTCAAACCGGAACGTGACGGCCTGTTCTGCGCCCGCATTTTCGGGCCGATCAAGGACTATGAGTGCCTGTGCGGCAAATACAAGCGGATGAAGTACAAAGGCATCATCTGCGAAAAGTGCGGTGTCGAGGTAACGCTTTCGCGCGTGCGCCGCGAGCGCATGGGCCATATCGACCTGGCTTCGCCCGTTGCCCATATCTGGTTCCTCAAGTCGCTGCCTTCGCGCATCGGCAACCTGCTCGACATGACGCTGAAGGATCTGGAGCGCGTGCTCTACTTCGAGAACTTCGTCGTAACCGAGCCGGGCCTGACCGCGCTGAAGGAATTCCAGCTTCTTTCCGAAGAAGAATACATGATGGCGATCGACGAATATGGCGAGGACTCCTTCACCGCCATGATCGGCGCCGAGGCCATTCACGAGATTCTGGCCTCCATGGACCTGGAGAAGATCGCCGCCGATCTGCGCGTCGAGATTGCCGACACCAATTCGGAACTCAAATACAAGAAGCTGACCAAGCGGCTGAAGATCGTCGAGAGCTTCATCGAATCGGGCAACCGGCCCGAATGGATGGTGATGAAGGTCATTCCCGTCATCCCGCCGGACCTGCGCCCGCTGGTACCGCTCGATGGCGGCCGTTTCGCGACGTCCGACCTCAACGATCTTTACCGCCGCGTGATCAACCGCAACAACCGCCTGAAGCGCCTGATGGAGCTGCGTGCGCCTGACATCATCATCCGCAATGAAAAGCGCATGCTGCAGGAAGCGGTCGATGCGCTGTTCGACAACGGCCGCCGCGGGCGCACGATCACCGGCGCCAACAAGCGTCCGCTGAAGTCGCTCTCCGACATGCTGAAAGGCAAACAGGGCCGCTTCCGCCAGAACCTGCTTGGAAAACGCGTCGACTATTCGGGCCGTTCGGTCATCGTGACCGGACCGGAGCTCAAGCTGCACCAGTGCGGTCTGCCCAAGAAGATGGCGCTCGAACTGTTCAAGCCGTTCATCTATTCGCGGCTGGACGCAAAGGGCTATTCGTCCACCGTCAAGCAGGCCAAGAAGCTGGTTGAAAAGGAAAAGCCGGAAGTGTGGGATATCCTCGACGAGGTTATCCGCGAACATCCGGTTCTCTTGAACCGCGCGCCGACGCTTCACCGCCTCGGCATTCAGGCTTTCGAACCGGTGCTTATCGAGGGCAAGGCAATTCAGCTTCATCCACTGGTCTGTGCGGCCTTCAACGCCGACTTCGACGGCGACCAGATGGCCGTGCACGTACCGCTTTCGCTGGAAGCCCAGCTTGAGGCCCGCGTGCTGATGATGTCGACCAACAACATCCTGCACCCGGCCAATGGCGCGCCGATCATCGTGCCGTCCCAGGACATGGTGCTGGGCCTGTACTACCTGTCGATCGTGGCTGAAAACGAGCCGGGCGAGGGCATGGCGTTTGCCGACATGGGCGAACTGCACCATGCGCTGGAGAACAACGTCGTTACCCTGCACACCAAGATCAAGGGCCGCTATACGACCAAGGATGATGAAGGCAACCTGGTGTCGAAGCTCTACGACACGACGCCTGGCCGCATGATCCTCGGCGAATTGCTGCCGAAAAATCCGAACGTGCCGTTTGAAATCGTCAACACGGAGATGACCAAGAAGAACATCTCCAAGATGATCGACACCGTCTACCGCCACTCCGGCCAGAAGGACACCGTGATCTTCTGTGACCGCATCATGCAGCTTGGCTTCTCCTATGCCTGCAAGGCCGGTATTTCCTTCGGCAAGGACGACATGGTGATCCCCGAAACCAAAGTGGATTTGGTCGGTGAAACCCAGGCGCTCGTCAAGGAATACGAGCAGCAGTACAATGAGGGCCTGATCACCCAGGGCGAGAAGTACAACAAGGTGGTCGATGCCTGGGCAAAATGCGGCGACAAGGTTGCCGAGGAGATGATGCAGCGCATCCGCGCCATCAAGGTCGATGAGGAAACCGGCCGCCAGCATCCGATGAACTCGATCTACATGATGAGCCATTCGGGCGCCCGCGGTTCGCCGACCCAGATGAAGCAGCTTGCCGGCATGCGTGGCCTGATGGCCAAGCCCTCTGGCGAGATCATCGAAAGCCCGATCATTTCGAACTTCAAGGAGGGGCTGACCGTTCTTGAATACTTCAACTCGACCCACGGCGCCCGCAAGGGGCTTGCCGACACCGCGCTGAAGACGGCCAACTCCGGTTATCTGACGCGCCGTCTGGTTGACGTGGCACAGGACTGCATCATCACCACCGAGGACTGCGGCACCGAAGACGGTCTTGACGTCCAGGCCGTGGTCGATGCCGGTCAGGTGGTTGCAACCCTGGGCATGCGCATCCTTGGCCGGACCGTTGCCGAAGACATCGTCCATCCCGAAACCGGTGAGGTGATCCTTGCTGCGGGCACGCTCGTCAACGAGCGGGACGTGGACGTGGTCGAAGAGGCCGGCGTCAAGGTGGTGAAAATCCGCTCGGCACTGACCTGCGAAACCCAGAACGGCGTCTGTGCAGCCTGCTACGGCCGCGACCTGGCACGCGGAACGCCCGTCAACATGGGCGAGGCGGTCGGCGTGATCGCGGCCCAGTCGATCGGTGAGCCGGGTACCCAGCTCACCATGCGTACCTTCCACATCGGCGGAACGGCCCAGGTGGTCGACTCCTCCTTCCTGGAAGCCTCCTATGACGGCACGGTGAAAATCCGCAACCGCAACGTTGTGCGCGATTCCGAAGGCCGGCTGATGGCAATGGGCCGCAACATGGCCATCGTCATCGAGGATGCCAAGGGCAATGAGCGGGCCTCCCACCGCATCACCTACGGTTCGCGCATCCATGTGGACGATGGCGATGAGGTCAAACAGGGTCAGCGCCTTGCCGAGTGGGATCCCTATACCCGCCCGGTCCTGACGGAAGCTGAAGGCACCGTCGAGTTCGAGGATGTGGTGGACGGATTGTCGGTGGCCGAAAGCGCCGACGAATCGACCGGCATTACCAAGCGTGTTGTTGTCGACTGGCGCGCCAATCCGCGCGGCGCCGATCTCAAGCCCGCCATTGTCATCAAGGACAAGAACGGCGAGGTGGTCAAGCTGGATCGCGGTGGCGAGGCGCGCTACCTGCTGTCGGTCGATGCCGTACTGTCGGTGGAGCCGGACGAGAAGGTGTCGGGCGGTGACGTTCTGGCGCGTATTCCGCTTGAAAGCGCCAAGACCAAGGACATCACCGGCGGTCTGCCGCGGGTTGCCGAACTGTTCGAGGCGCGTCGTCCCAAGGACCATGCCGTCATCGCTGAAATCGATGGCACGATCCGTTTTGGCCGCGACTACAAGAACAAGCGCCGCATTGCGATCGAACCCAATGACTCGACCCAGGAGCCGGTTGAATATCTGATCCCCAAATCGAAACCGTTCCATCTGCAGGATGGCGACCAGATCGAAAAGGGCGATTATATTCTCGACGGCAACCCTGCGCCGCACGACATTCTGGCCATCAGGGGCGTGGAGGCGCTGGCCGCCTACCTCGTCAACGAGATCCAGGAAGTTTACCGCCTGCAGGGGGTGGTCATCAACGACAAGCACATCGAAGTGATCGTGCGCCAGATGCTGCAGAAGGTCGAAGTGACCGATGCAGGCGAATCCGGCCTCATCGTCGGTGAACATGTCGACCGCATCGAGTTCGACATCCTCAACGAGCGCCTTGCCGAGGAAGGCAAGGAAATCGCCAAGGCCAATCCGGTGCTGCTCGGCATCACCAAGGCAAGCCTGCAGACGCGCTCCTTCATCTCGGCTGCCTCCTTCCAGGAGACAACCCGCGTGCTGACGGAAGCGGCCGTTGCCGGCAAGTCCGACACGCTGGAAGGGCTGAAGGAAAACGTCATCGTTGGCCGCCTGATCCCGGCCGGCACGGGCGGCGTGATGAACAGGGTGCGCCGTCTGGCAAACCAGCGCGACGACCTCATCATCGAGGAAAAGCGCAAGATCGCCGATGCCAATGCCCGCCTCCAGGACATGTCGGGCGAGGCTGCCGAATAGGGCGCCTTGCCACAGAGCACAATACTGAAAAGGCCCGCTTGTGCGGGCCTTTTTGCCAATGGTGGTATGGCGCAGCACTCAGGGACACAGCACTCATAGCGGTGATAGAATGCAGGCTTGTGTCAGCTATCGATTAGAATGGGCATACATCAAGCAGACGGTTTGCCATCTTTGAGGTATCGGGCTGCGGCGAAAGCTTTGCTAATTGCTCAATTCTCTCCATTGAGAACGTTTCATCGATTAAATGTGGCTCTACGGAGTCGAAGCATCCTGTTCCTTCATAATAGTCCACAAATTTGATGCTGTCCCCGTCCAGGGGATCGCCGTTAAATGTAACCCAAGCCGAGGGGCGGCCATATGCATGTGAAATAATCAACCCATGTAACGAGCTGGATACGGTCACATTGCAGTCCATTATCTGCTCAACAACTTCTTGAACAGGTTTGCGAACATCAATTATCTTTACTGATTTTTCTATCTGACTGTCGGCCAGAAACTTTTTGCGTACAGTATCCAAATGAACGTAATGCGGTATTATCCCAAGGCGGGTCGTCGCTATCCCGGTATCTGGGAATATTTTGGGCAGAATAATACCAGGGTCTCCATACACAGGGGGGCAGTCGTACCCAAGTTCAATACAGCGTGCGCGTGTCCGCGGGCCGCGAACAGCAAGAATTTCATGCGGCCGCGAAAATGTATCATTCTGATGTATGATACCTGACCCCCATACCGTCGCACAGTTATCAACGCGTATCTTCCGCATAATGCTGCCCGCGGTAAAAAACATCTTGCCAAAGCCAACATTGAATTTCTTGGGTCTAAAGTGGTATGGCTCGTTACCTGTCCGCCATTCATAAATCAGCGGCCCGATCCAATCACCAAAATTGCGGGGGTTATACCACGCCCAGTACATGTTTCGTGCGTTGCAAAGTCCCGCCTTTTGGGCAAGTCTCAACGGCCCAAGTTTGGCTGGCCGCTGCCAGATATCATCACTTCGTTTCACTTTGAGTTCTCAATATTGGGCAGTAAGCTACTTTATTTGGCGCAAGTCATATTTGGCAGAACTGCAAGCCCGATACTAGCCAAAATCACATTGCCGATCTCGAAAAACCCGAATTGCACTGGGGCGAGGTAATACTCGGCCAATGTAACGTTTCTCTGCCCATCGTAGCTGAATTTGCGTTAAAAAGCTGCATCTTAGCCTGTGGGTGTTGGGTCTCCTTATGTGCCATCGTGTGGTATAAAAGAAGCTCATCTTGTGAAATATGCCAGCCGCAGTTCGACAAGTCACGGGAGGCAATGTCAAAGCTGCGCCTCACGGAGAGTGTGCATACAGCTATTTCCAGGAAGTCGACTGAAAAATAAAAGAGAATAAAATGTTGAATAAAACAGAGTTTAGCGCTGAAAAGTTTTCAAATATATTATTACCAGTAGCGCTAGCAAGCGTTTTAGGCGATGAGAATATTACATTTATAGTTTTACTGTTGTCATATTTATGCAATGTTTATTACTTTAAAGAGAGGGATGGAGATGTTGAAAGGTATTTTTTGAAAGGTTTCTTTATTTTTATCGCAATAATATCTTTAATTGTACTGCTAAATGGATTCTTGATTGGGAGTGATTTTGAGAGCGTTTTTGTGGATAGGCATAGGCTATTTTTACTAATTTTATTTTTGCCGGTGATTGTGGATTTTTCCTATGTAACAATTATGAAATCTGAGTTGGATTATTATAAAGTATTTTATTTATATCATGTTTCTCTGTTTTTAATAATTTTCGCCAAGTTGGTGTATGTGCTTCTTACCAAGGAAGCACCCTTTAGGACTGGTCTCGAAGGGGTGCTTGGCCAGTCTAGTGGTTTTTTTGGCAGGAACCCAAGTTTCTACGATGATTACGCCGTTGCGGCAATTTGTGCATCAATATGGACAACGATGTTGGCGGTTTGGAACAGCAGCAATAGCAGATTGAACCCGCATTGGCTGATTGTAGTGATTATGATGCCAATCCTTTGGGGCATTATAATTTATGGAGAAAGCCGGGGCGGCTGGTTAGGTATCACGGCAGCTCTCGGCTTCTCGCTAGCGGTTCTTGTTTGTTTTCGCAAATACGCTGTGGCGCTTGCTGCGATCGTAATAGTTTTGCTTCTGTCGGCATCCCAATGGGATCGGATTGTTCCCGAGGCAACGAAAAGCTGGCCTACGGTAAAACGCCACATAACATCGCTTTTGCAAGAGCCGAATCAATCTCGACAAGCAAACCGGCCTGCAGCGCAAGTTGATAACTCAGCCAAGCCGGACGACGCGGCTGGAGAACCCGACAACACGCTTGATGGTGGGCCCGACTGTTCCGATGGCAAAGCGACAGCAGCCGATGTCACCTGGAAGGGGAGGGACGCTAATGTCGAGCTTCGCTTTGCCATTTATGATTTTGCTTTCAGGGCTTGGTTGGAGCGTCCTCTGCTCGGATATGGTGCCTACGACAAGCATCAACTGGTTAAACACATCCCGACCGACGACATGTGTGCTGTTCTTTATCTGGATCATGCGCACAACTTGTATCTGCATATTGCCGTTATTGGCGGTCTCGTGTTGTTGATTCCCGTACTTATAATTTTGGCCGCGCCGCTACTGCTCATGTTTCATGCAATGTGGTGCGGCAAACAGGGGGCAATACTCTATGCGCCGAGTGCTGCTTTTAGCGTTTTCATTATGGTCGAGAATCTTTTCAATCTGAACTTTGCAAATCTTCAGTATAGCGTATTTGCCTCATGGACGCTGATGACAACCGCCACCTACGTGCTGGTTCACAAGTCTCGATTGCAGGTATAAATCCTGTCCAAATGCCAAGCGTCCCGTGTTGCCGAAAAGTCTCAGAGGCCCCCCCTACTGCAGGGTGCCGAGCCCGTCGATTTCCTCGCCGTCATAGGCGATCAGCGCGATTTCGCCTTCAAGGGCCGCCTGATAGGCTGATGCGAAGGGTTCCTCGTCGGGCGCTTCCTCCAGATTGCCGATCTGGTGCAGATTGGCTTCCTCATAGCCCTGCTGGGCCAGTGCCTCCAGGCAGCTGCGCACCGCAGAATCATCGTCGGCCCCGCTCAGCAGCGCGTTGAAGGGCCGCATTTCGCTCTCTTCTGCCCGGCGCACTTCGCCCAGGATGATGAACACCATGACGTCGTCTTCTTCCTGGCCGGGTTGGGACATGCTCTTTTCCGGTTTGCGCGTATAGGGGCGCTTTGTGCACCCGTGTCCGCCGACCAAGCCTGAAAACAGCGCCCATTGCAAGGCGGCCAGGGAGATTTGCCGGGATTTGCCAGGTTTTGCGCGCCATGCAGCCGATATTCCGCTGCGCCATGGCAATCCTGCAGTCCAAATTGCTGTTTTGACTCGTTTTTTTGCTTGCCTGCCCGCGATCAGGGTTGACGGGCAGAATCGAAGCATTTATAGGCAGCGCCAGCACAAGCCGATGTGATCCGGGACCGTTCCGGAGCGACTCGCTCCAGAACCGTCTGGTTTGTTTCCAGACACCGTATCAAACAAGGCTTGCAAAAACGAAACTGATTTCAGGCTGCACGAACGGGAAACCGTTCCTCTGCGTGTTTGAGGCTTCCGCTCTGGGATTTCCGGGTGAAATTCACCGGTCACGAGCGGCGAGCCTTTTTGCATGTTGTGCGGCCCGCGGCGCCGGAAGACGCCATGTCGAGATTGCCCGCAAGGGTTATGATAAACCGTAACAAGGTCAGGTTTTGAATGCCAACGGTTAACCAGCTTGTACGCAACCCGCGCAAGAAAGTCGTAAAGCGGAACAAGGTTCCGGCCATGGAGCAGTGCCCGCAGAAACGCGGCGTGTGCACGCGCGTCTATACCACGACGCCGAAAAAGCCGAACTCGGCGCTCCGCAAGGTTGCCAAGATTCGTCTTACCAACGGGTTTGAAGTGATCGGTTATATTCCGGGCGAGGGGCATAACCTTCAAGAGCACTCGGTGGTGATGATCCGTGGCGGCCGCGTCAAGGACCTTCCCGGTGTGCGCTATCACATTATTCGCGGCGTTCTGGACACCCAGGGCGTGAAAAACCGCAAGCAGCGCCGTTCCAAATACGGCGCCAAACGTCCGAAGTAACCGAAACGTAGTGGAGGTTACCCCGGGCAGCGCAAGGCGCGACGGACCCGGGGTCCATGAGAGAGATACCAAATGTCCCGTCGTCACCGCGCAGAGAAAAGAGAGATCAACCCGGATCCCAAATACGGCGATCTCGTTCTGACGAAATTCATGAACGCCATCATGCTTGACGGCAAGAAGTCGGTCGCCGAGCGCATCGTCTATGGCGCCCTCGACCAGGTCGAGGAAAAGGCCCGGCAGAACCCTGTCGAAGCGTTTCACGCAGCGCTTGAAAATGTTTCGCCCCACGTGGAAGTGCGTTCGCGCCGTGTGGGTGGTGCAACCTATCAGGTGCCGGTTGAAGTGCGCCCCGAGCGCCGCCAGGCACTGGCCATCCGCTGGCTGATCGCCGCTGCCCGCAAGCGCAACGAAACCACCATGGTCGAACGCCTTTCCGGTGAGCTCATGGACGCCTCCAACAACCGGGGCGCAGCGGTCAAGAAGCGTGAAGACACCCACAAGATGGCGGACGCCAACAAGGCATTCGCCCATTATCGCTGGTAACGGATTTGAATTGATCGCCGGCCCCGGGCCGGCAAGCAAGAGGTAGACGGCAATGGCCCGCGAATACAAAATTGAGGATTACCGCAATTTCGGCATCATGGCCCACATCGATGCCGGAAAGACGACGACGACCGAGCGTATCCTGTTCTACACCGGCAAGTCCCACAAGATCGGCGAAGTTCATGATGGTGCTGCCACCATGGACTGGATGGAGCAGGAGCAGGAGCGCGGCATTACCATTACCTCTGCTGCCACCACGACCTTCTGGGAAGGCCGCGACGGCAAGAAGCGCCGCTTCAACATCATCGACACCCCCGGCCACGTCGATTTCACCATTGAGGTGGAGCGTTCGCTTCGCGTGCTCGATGGTGCGATTGCCCTTCTGGATGCCAATGCCGGCGTTGAGCCGCAGACCGAGACCGTCTGGCGCCAGGCCGACAAGTACAAAGTCCCGCGGATGATTTTCTGCAACAAGATGGACAAGATCGGCGCCGACTTCTACCGCTCGGTGGAGATGGTGGGCAGCCGCCTCGGCGCCAAGGCGCTGGTCATGCAGCTTCCCATCGGCGCGGAAAACGAATTTGCCGGCGTTGTCGATCTGATCGAGATGAATGCGCTGGTATGGAAGTCTGAAAATCTCGGCGCTGAATGGGATGTTGTGGACATTCCGGCCGACCTCAAGGAAAAGGCCGAGGAATACCGCGAAAAGCTGATCGAGACGGCCGTTGAGGTCGATGACGAGGCCATGGAAGCCTATCTTGAAGGCAACATGCCCGACAACGACACCCTGCGCCGCCTGATCCGCAAGGGCACCATCGCCGTTGAATTCTTCCCGATGTATTGCGGCTCAGCCTTCAAGAACAAGGGCGTTCAGCCGCTGCTCGACGGTGTTGTCGACTTCCTCCCGTCGCCGATTGAAGTTCCCGCGATCAAGGGGGTCGATCCCAAGACCGAAGAGGAAATCAGCCGCAAGTCCTCCGATGACGAGCCGCTTTCCCTGCTTGCCTTTAAAATCATGAACGACCCGTTTGTGGGTTCCCTGACCTTTGCCCGCATCTATTCGGGCGTTCTGGAAAAGGGCAGCTCGCTGCAGAACACCGTCAAGGAAAAGCGCGAGCGCATCGGCCGCATGCTGCAGATGCACTCCAACTCCCGCGAGGACATTGACGTTGCCTATGCCGGCGACATCGTTGCGCTCGCCGGCCTGAAGGATACGACCACGGGCGACACGCTCTGCGATCCGCTCAAGCCGGTCATTCTCGAGCGCATGGAATTCCCCGATCCGGTGATCCAGATTGCCATCGAGCCGAAAACCAAGGGCGACCAGGAGAAAATGGGCATCGCGCTCAACCGCCTGGCAGCAGAAGACCCGTCTTTCCGCGTCAAGTCCGACGAGGAATCCGGTCAGACCATTATCGCCGGAATGGGCGAGCTTCACCTCGACATTCTGGTTGACCGCATGAAGCGCGAGTTCAAGGTCGAGGCCAATATCGGTGCGCCTCAGGTGGCCTATCGCGAAACCATCACCCAGGCCCACGAAGTCGATTACACCCACAAGAAACAGTCGGGTGGTTCGGGCCAGTTTGCCCGCGTCAAGATCTTGTTCGAGCCGAACCCCGACGGCGAGGATTTCGCATTCGAATCCAAGATTGTTGGCGGCAACGTTCCCAGGGAATACGTTCCCGGCGTCGAAAAGGGCATCCAGTCCGTGCTCAATTCGGGCCCGCTGGCCGGCTTCCCGATGCTCGGCGTCAAGGCAACCCTGCTGGACGGCGCCTATCACGACGTCGACTCCTCGGTTCTGGCCTTCGAGATCGCCTCGCGCGCTGCATTCCGCGAGGCTGCTCCCCGCGCTGGCGCCCAGCTGCTTGAGCCGATCATGAAGGTCGAGGTGGTAACGCCCGAAGAGTATGTCGGTGATGTGATTGGCGACCTCAATTCCCGCCGTGGCCAGATCCAGGGTCAGGAAATGCGCGGCATTGCCGTGGTGATCAACGCCCATGTGCCGCTCGCCAACATGTTCAAATATGTCGACAACCTGCGTTCGATGTCACAGGGCCGTGCCCAGTACACCATGCAGTTTGACCACTATGCGCCGGTGCCTGCTGCGGTTTCCAAGGAAATCCAGGAAAAATACACTGGCTAACGAAATTAACCTATTGAGTTCAATTGCTTGAGATGAGTTTCTCATCCGCTGAAATGGAGAAGTCCCATGGCAAAAGAGAAGTTTGAGCGTTCGAAGCCGCATGCGAACATCGGCACGATTGGTCACGTTGACCACGGCAAGACGACGCTGACGGCTGCGATTACGAAGTATTTCGGCGAGTTCAAGGCGTATGACCAGATTGACGGTGCGCCTGAGGAGAAGGCGCGCGGGATCACGATTTCGACGGCCCATGTGGAATATGAGACGGAAAACCGCCACTACGCCCATGTGGACTGCCCTGGCCATGCCGACTATGTGAAGAACATGATCACGGGTGCAGCGCAGATGGACGGCGCGATCCTGGTTTGCTCTGCCGCCGACGGCCCGATGCCCCAGACCCGCGAGCACATTCTTCTTGCGCGCCAGGTTGGCGTTCCGGCGATTGTGGTGTTCTTGAACAAGGTCGACCAGGTGGATGACGAGGAGCTTCTGGAGCTTGTCGACATGGAGGTTCGCGAGCTTCTGTCTTCCTACGAGTTCCCGGGCGACGACATTCCGATCATCAAGGGTTCTGCGCTTGCTGCCCTTGAGGGCCGCGATCCTGAGATTGGCGAGAATGCCATCCGCGAGCTGATGGCGAAGGTGGACGAATACATCCCGACCCCCGACCGTCCGGTGGATCAGCCCTTCCTGCTGCCGATCGAGGACGTGTTCTCGATTTCGGGCCGCGGTACGGTTGTGACGGGCCGCATTGAGCGCGGGGTGGTCAATGTGGGTGACGAGATCGAGATTGTCGGCATCCGCGACACCAAGAAGACGACCTGCACGGGCGTTGAGATGTTCCGCAAGCTCTTGGACCGCGGCGAAGCGGGCGACAATGTCGGGGTTCTGCTGCGCGGCATCGAGCGTGACGGGGTTGAGCGCGGTCAGGTGCTGTGCAAGCCCGGTTCGGTCAAGCCGCACACCAAGTTCAAGGCCGAGGCCTACATTCTGACGAAAGAGGAAGGCGGGCGCCACACGCCGTTCTTCACCAACTACCGTCCGCAGTTCTACTTCCGCACGACGGATGTGACGGGTGTTGTGCAGCTTCCCGCAGGCACCGAGATGGTGATGCCGGGCGACAACATCACCATGGATGTTGAACTGATCGTGCCGATCGCCATGGAAGAGCGCCTGCGCTTTGCCATCCGCGAAGGCGGAAGAACCGTCGGCGCCGGCATCGTCGCAGAAATCGTCGAGTGAGGAAAAAACCGGCGGGGCAGGTGACCTGTCCCGCCAGGAAAAACGGCACTGTGAACATCGATTTGCAGGCTGGTATCCAGGTTTGAGAAAGCAAGAACATGACTGGGCAAAACATTCGCATCCGCCTGAAGGCGTTTGACCATCGCATCCTCGATGCTTCGACCAAGGAGATTGTCTCCACGGCCAAGCGCACCGGTGCCCAGGTTCGCGGTCCCGTACCGCTGCCGACCCGGATCGAGAAGTTTACGGTCAACCGCTCGCCGCATATCGACAAGAAAAGCCGTGAGCAGTTCGAAATGCGCACCCACAAGCGGATGCTCGACATTGTCGACCCGACGCCGCAGACCGTGGATGCCCTGATGAAACTGGACCTTTCCGCCGGCGTTGACGTCGAGATCAAGCTGTAGGCGAAGAGATAAACGGGAGTAGGGGCTTTTGCTCCGCAACTCTGTGAAGGAATGAACCGATGCGTTCTGGTGTAATTGCACAGAAACTGGGAATGACGCGCATCTATACCGATGCGGGAGAGCAGGTGCCGGTCACTGTTCTCAAACTGGACAAGCTCCAGGTTGTCGCCCAGCGTACCGAGGACAAGCATGGCTACACCGCCGTGCAGCTTGGCGCCGGCCTTGCCAAGGTCAAGAACACGACCAAGCCGATGCGCGGCCATTTCGCCACAGCGAAGGTCGAGCCCAAGCGCCGTGTGGCCGAGTTCCGCGTATCTCCGGAAAACCTGCTGGATGTGGGCACCGAGATCATCGCCGGCCATTATCTGCCGGGCCAGTATGTGGATGTCAGCGGCGACACGATCGGCAAGGGCTTTGCCGGTGTCATGAAACGCCACAATTTCGGCGGCGGCCGGGCAACCCACGGCAACTCGATTTCGCACCGCTCGCACGGCTCCACCGGCCAGTGTCAGGATCCGGGCAAGGTGTTCAAGGGCAAGAAGATGGCCGGCCACATGGGCAACAGCCGCGTGACCACCCAGAACCTGCGCGTTTACGATGTCGACAACGATCGCGGCCTTATCCTGGTTCGCGGTGCGGTTCCCGGCCCCAAGGGCGCCTGGGTTCTGGTCAAGGATGCGGTCAAGAAACCGCTTCCTGAAGACGTGATTCTGCCGGCTGCAACCCGCAAGGACATTGCTGCCGCAGAAGAAGCTGCCAAGGCTGCCGAAGAAGCGATGGTGGCAGAAGAAGCCGAAGCACAGGCAGCAGCAGCTGCCGAGCGTGAGGCCGCCCGTGCTGCAGCTGCTGCCGATGCCGAGAAGGAAGCTGCTTCGGACGCGGATGCAAAATCTGACGCCAAACCGGATGGTAGTGCAGGCGAGGGAGACAATTCGTGATGGACATGAACGTAACCACCCTTGACGGCAAGGCTTCGGGCAAGATTGCCCTTTCCGATGCCGTGTTCGGCCTGGAGCCGCGCACCGACATCCTGCAGCGCATGGTGCGCTATCAGCTCGCCAAGCGGCGTGCCGGTACCCATGACGTGAAAAACCGCAGTGAAATCTCGCGCACCGGCGCCAAGATGTACAAGCAGAAGGGCACCGGCCGGGCTCGTCACTCCACGGCAAAGGCTCCGCAGTTCCGCGGTGGCGGCCGTGCCTTTGGCCCGACCCCGCGCGATCACGGTTTCGATCTGCCGAAAAAGGTTCGCGCCCTGGCACTGAAACATGCCTTGTCGGCCAAGCGCGCTTCCGACCAGCTGATCGTCATGGACGATCTGGCCCTGAAGGAAGCCAAGACATCGTCAATGCGCGGCAAGCTGAAGAAACTCGGCCTTGAAAATGCACTGTTCATCGCTGGCGCCGAAGTCGACAGCAATTTTGCGATGGCTGCCCGCAACATTCCCAACACGGATGTTCTGCCGGTTCAGGGCATCAACGTGTACGACATTCTGCGCCGGGAGAAACTGGTTCTCTCCAAGGCCGCCGTCGAAGCCCTGGAGGCACGGTTCAAATGAGCAACATCCATCATTACGACGTGATCGTTTCACCGGTCATTACGGAAAAATCGACGATGGCCTCTGAATCGAACCAGGTGGTCTTCAACGTTGCTCCCGACGCCACCAAGCCGGAAATCAAGGCGGCTGTAGAAAGCCTGTTTTCCGTCAAGGTTGCTTCGGTCAACACACTGGTCCGCAAGGGCAAGGTTAAGCGCTTTCGCGGCATCAAGGGCCGTCAAAGCAACGTCAAGAAGGCTGTCGTCACCCTGGCCGAAGGCCAGTCGATCGACGTGACCACCGGTCTTTAAGGCAATAGCAGGCAAGGGTTTAAAACCATGGCACTCAAGAAGTTCAATCCAATCACGCCTGGCACACGCCAGCTGGTGATTGTCGATCGTTCGGAGTTGTGGAAGGGCAAGCCGGTCAAGACCTTGACCGAAGGCCTTTCAGCTTCCGGCGGCCGCAACAACTATGGCCGGGTGACCTCGCATCATCGCGGCGGCGGCCACAAGCGCAGCTACCGCAAGATCGATTTCAAGCGCCGCAAGTGGGATGTGGAAGCAACCGTCGAGCGCCTCGAATACGATCCCAACCGCACCGCCTTCATCGCGCTGATCAAGTATGACGATGGCGAATTGAGCTATATCCTGGCACCCCAGCGCATTGCCGCCGGCGACAAGGTGGTGGCTTCGGCTTCCGCTGACGTCAAGCCCGGCAACGCCATGCCGCTGAAAGCCATTCCGGTCGGTTCCATCATTCATGCCATCGAGCTGAAGCCGGAAAAAGGCGCCCAGGTTGCCCGCTCCGCAGGCGCATACGCCCAGCTCGTCGGCCGCGACGGTGCCTATTCGATCATCCGTCTTAATTCCGGCGAGCAGCGCCTGGTGCACAGCAATTGCATGGCCACCATCGGCGCGGTTTCCAATCCGGACAACTCCAACACCAACAAGGGCAAGGCAGGCCGCAACCGCTGGCTCGGCCGCCGTCCCAATGTCCGCGGCGTTGCCATGAACCCGGTCGATCACCCCCATGGCGGTGGTGAAGGCCGCACGTCGGGTGGCCGTCATCCGGTTACGCCGTGGGGCAAGCCAACCAAGGGCAAGAAAACCCGGACGAACAAAACGTCCAGCAAGTTCATCATGCGCTCGCGCCATCAGCGCAAGAAGTAAGAGGTCGATAAAGTGACACGTTCAGTCTGGAAAGGCCCGTTTGTGGACGGCTATCTGCTCAAGAAAGCAGACAAGGTCCGTGAAGGCGGCCGCAATGAAGTCATCAAGACCTGGAGCCGCCGCTCCACCATTCTGCCGCAGTTCGTGGGGCTGACCTTTGGCGTCTACAACGGCCAAAAGCACATCCCCGTCAATGTGAGCGAAGACATGGTCGGTCACAAGCTGGGCGAATTCTCCCCGTCGCGGACCTATTACGGTCACGGCGCGGACAAGAAAGCTAAGAGGAAGTAACCATGGGCAAGCCGAAGCGCGAACGGGCGCTGAAAGACAACGAGGCCCGGGCTGTCGCCCGCACCATCCGCGTCAGCCCGCAGAAACTCAATCTGGTTGCGGCCATGATCCGCGGCAAGAAGGTCGAAGCGGCACTCGCCGACCTGACCTTCTCGCGCAAGCGTATCGCGGAGACGGTCAAGAAGACCCTGCAGTCCGCAATCGCCAATGCCGAGAACAACCATGACCTCGACGTCGACAATCTGGTTGTCGCCGAGGCCTATGTCGGCAAGTCGATCGTGCTGAAGCGTTTTCACGTGCGTGGCCGCGGCCGTGCCAGCCGCATCCTTCGCCCGTTCTCAAACCTGACCATCGTGGTCCGCGAAGTAGAAGAAGAGGAGGCCGCATAATGGGTCAGAAGACGAACCCCGTTGGCCTGCGCCTCGGCATCAACCGTACCTGGGATTCCCGCTGGTATGCTGAATCCGCCGAATACGGCAAGCTGCTGCATGAAGACCTGAAGATCCGCAAGTTCCTGGAAAAGGAACTGCAGGCTGCTTCGGTCTCCAAGATTGTCATCGAGCGCCCGCACAAGAAGTGCCGCGTGACAATCCATGCTGCCCGCCCCGGCATCATCATCGGCAAAAAGGGTGCCGATATCGAGAAACTGCGCAAGCGGGTCGGTGAACTCACCGATTCGGAGGTGCACATCAACATCCTGGAAGTGCGCAAGCCGGAAATCGATGCGACCATCATCGCCCAGTCGATCGCCCAGCAGCTTGAGCGGCGCATCGCCTTCCGCCGTGCCATGAAGCGCGCCGTGCAGTCTGCCATGCGCCTTGGCGCCCAAGGCATCCGCATCAACTGTTCGGGCCGTCTTGGCGGCGCCGAGATCGCCCGTATGGAATGGTATCGCGAGGGGCGCGTGCCACTGCACACCCTGCGCGCCGACATCGATTACGGCACTGCCGAAGCATCGACCGCCTACGGTATCTGCGGCGTCAAGGTCTGGGTCTTCAAGGGGGAAATCCTCGAGCATGACCCGATGGCCTCCGAGCGCCGCGCCACCGAGGGCGCAGAACAGGGCGGCAACCGCCGCCAGAACGCATAACCGGAGCGGCAAGGCAACCGAACGCCACAACCGACTGGATTGGGAATAAGACGAGATGTTACAGCCAAAGCGCACCAAATTCCGCAAGCAGCACAAGGGCCGGCTGCACGGGAACGCCAAGGGCGGCACCGATCTGAACTTCGGCGCCTACGGCCTGAAGGCCCAGGAACCCGAGCGCGTTACCGCCCGCCAGATCGAGGCTGCCCGCCGTGCGATCACCCGTCACATGAAGCGTGCCGGGCGTGTGTGGATCCGCATTTTCCCGGACCTTCCGGTAACCTCCAAACCTACCGAAGTCCGCATGGGCAAGGGCAAGGATCGGTCGATTACTGGGCGGCCCGCGTCAAGCCGGGAAGAATCATGTTCGAGATCGATGGCGTGCCGGAGGATGTGGCACGCGAAGCTCTGCGCCTTGGCGCAATGAAGCTTCCGATCAAGACCCGCTTCATTCAGCGCATTGCTGACTGAGCGGCTCAGTTAGACAGAAGGAAGTAAAGCCATGAAGGCCAGCGACGTTCGTGTGATGACGGAGGACCAGCTCAAGGATGAGCTCCTCAAGCTGAAGAAAGAGCAGTTCAACCTGCGCTTCCAGCAGGCGACCGGCCAGCTGGACAACACCGTTCGCCAGCGCCAGGTGCGCCGCGACATCGCCCGTATTCAAACCATCGCCCGCGAAAAACGGGCCGAAGCACAAAAAGCGTAAGGAAGCCGGATATGCCAAAGCGCGTATTGCAGGGCACTGTGGTCAGTGACAAGAACGAGAAGACGGTCGTGGTCAAGGTAGAGCGCCGCTTTACCCACCCGCTGTTCAAAAAGACCGTCCGCCGCTCCAAGAACTACAAGGCCCATGACGAAGCCAATTCCCACAAGGTTGGCGACACGGTGTTCATCGAGGAGTGCGCACCGGTTTCGAAAGACAAGCGCTGGACCATCGTCCAGTCGCAAAGCTGAATGCGGCCGGGAAACCGGCCTGGTAGAAATGCGCGGCGGTTTTCCGCCACATCTGACAGAAGGTAGCCAGTCATGATTCAGATGCAAACAAACCTCGACATCGCCGATAACTCCGGCGCCCGTCGTGTTATGTGCATCAAGGTCCTGGGCGGTTCCAAACGGAAATACGCCTCGGTTGGTGACATCATCGTGGTATCCGTCAAGGAAGCCATCCCGCGTGGCCGTGTAAAGAAGGGCGACGTCATGAAGGCCGTCGTTGTTCGCACGGCCAAGGACATCCGCCGCGCCGACGGCAGCGTCATCCGTTTCGACGGTAACGCCGCCGTGCTCGTCGATAACAAAAAAGAGCCAGTGGGCACCCGTATCTTCGGACCGGTTCCGCGCGAATTGCGCGCCAAGAACCACATGAAGATCATCTCCCTGGCCCCAGAAGTACTCTAAGGAGCGTTCCCATGCAGAAGATCCGCAAAGGTGACCAGGTGGTCGTCCTTGCCGGCAAGGACAAGGGCCGCACCGGCGAAGTAGTGCAGATGATGCCGAAAGAGGGCAGGGCGCTTGTACGGGGTGTGAACATGGTTCGCCGCCACCAGCGCCAGACTGCTTCCGCCGAGGCCGGCATTGTGACCAAGGAAGCGCCGATCCAGGTATCCAACCTGGCGCTTGCCGATCCCAAGGACGGCAAGGCGACCCGTGTCGGCTTCAAGACAACGGACGATGGCCGCAAGGTTCGCGTCGCCAAGCGTTCGGGAGAAGTGATCGATGGCTGACACCCAATACACCCCGCGCATGCGCAAGCTTTATGACGACGTGGTTCGTCAGAAGATTCTCGAGCAGTTCGGCTACGCCAATCCCATGGAAGTGCCGCGTATCGAGAAAGTCGTGCTCAACATGGGTATCGGCGAATCGACCGCCGATTCCAAGAAAGCCCAGAAAGCGGCAGACGACCTCTCGCTGATCGCCGGCCAGAAGGCCGTCGTGACCCGCGCCCGCAAGTCGATCGCCGGCTTCAAGGTGCGTGAAGCAATGCCCCTTGGCGCCAAGGTCACCTTGCGCAAGGCACACATGTACGAATTCCTTGATCGTATGATCAACATCGCGCTGCCCCGCGTGCGCGACTTCCGCGGCCTGAACCCGAAAAGTTTCGACGGCCGCGGCAACTTCGCAATGGGCATCAAGGAGCACATCGTGTTTCCGGAAATCGACTACGACAAGGTAGACGAAATCTGGGGCATGGACGTCATCGTTTGTACGACGGCGAAAACGGATGATGAAGCCCGCGCCCTGCTGCGCGAGTTCAACTTCCCGTTCCGTCAGTAACGGCAAGCGAAAGGAAGGAACAACATGGCTAAGGTTAGCGCCGTAGAAAAGAACAAGCGCCGCCGCAGGACTGTGGCAAACCACGCTGAAAAGCGTGCTGCGCTGAAGAAGATTATCATGGACAAGTCAACGCCGATGGAAGAACGCTTCCGCGCGCAGTTGAAGCTTGCCCAGATGCCGCGTGACGGCTCCAAGACCCGCATCCGCAACCGCTGCGAAGTCTCCGGCCGGCCGCGCGCATACTACCGCAAACTGAAAATGTCGCGCATCGCGCTTCGCGAACTGGGCAATGTCGGCAAGGTGCCCGGCATCGTCAAGTCGAGCTGGTAAGGAGGCAAGCACATGTCCATGACCGATCCTCTCGGCGATATGCTGACCCGCATCCGCAACGGCCTGATGCGCGGAAAGAACAAGATCAGCACGCCGAACTCCAAGCTGCGTGCCCGCGTGCTTGATGTGCTGCAGTCCGAAGGCTATATCCGCGGCTACAGCCAGACCGATTTCGACAACGGCAAGTCCGAACTCGAGATCGAACTGAAGTATTTTGAAGGCGCGCCTGTGATCCGCGAGATCGCCCGCGTCTCCAAGCCTGGCCGCCGCGTCTACGCGTCGGTAAAGAACATCCCCAGCGTCGCCAATGGTCTTGGCATCGCGATCCTGTCGACGCCGAAAGGTGTGATGGCCGATCACGAGGCCCGCGAACAGAATGTCGGCGGTGAAGTGCTCTGCCAGATCTTCTGATCGGGCAGGCGAACCCAGTTAACGCAACCGGACAGGTGAACAAATGTCTCGGATAGGAAAAAGACCGGTAGCAGTTCCCGACGGCGTGACCGCTTCCGTCGACGGGCAGACCGTGACTGCAAAAGGGCCCAAGGGCGAACTGAATTTTGTCGTCAACGAGGAAGTTATCGTCAAGATGGACGATGATGGAATCAAGGTCGACCCGCGGGACCAGTCGAAAGACGCGCGCTCCAAATGGGGCATGTCACGCACCCAGATCGAAAACATCATGACCGGTGTTTCCGAAGGGTTCAGCAAGTCGCTGGAAATCAACGGCGTGGGCTATCGTGCGGCCATGCAGGGCAAGAACCTGCAGCTCTCGCTCGGTTTTTCCCATGAAGTGATCTACGAAGTGCCCGAGGGCATCACCGTTGCCACCCCCAAGCCGACGGAAATCACGGTCACCGGCATCGACAAGCAGAAAGTCGGCCAGGTGGCGGCGGAAATCCGCAAATATCGCGGCCCTGAGCCTTACAAGGGCAAGGGCGTCAAATACGCCGACGAAACGATCTTCCGCAAGGAAGGCAAGAAGAAGTAAGCGAGACGGACATGGCTTCCAATCATTCAAGCACCAAACGGCGCGCTACCCGCGTCCGCCGCCAGCTCCGCAAGGTGGCCGGCGACCGTCCGCGCCTGAGCATTCATCGCTCCTCCAAAAACATCTATGCCCAGGTTATCGACGATACCAAGGGCGTGACGGTGGCCGCAGCCTCCACTTTGGAAAAGGATCTGCGCGGCGATCTGAAAACCGGCGCCGATTCAGCTGCTGCGGCAGCTGTTGGCAAGCTGGTTGCAGAGCGCGCCGTGAAGGCAGGCGTCAAGGAAGTGGTCTTCGACCGTGGCGCCTTCATCTATCATGGCCGCGTCAAGGCGCTGGCCGATGCTGCCCGCGAGGGCGGTCTGAACTTCTGATTTCACATGCCGCCCGGCAGGTCGCGCTTTGCATGAAGCAGCGAAACCACCAGGCGGAAAACACGCGTGCTTCCGGAAAAGAACAAGGACAGGATCATGGCACAGGACAGAAAACCCCGCGGCAATCGCTCCCGCGATGACCGTGACGAGCGCGACAGCGAATTCGTCGACAAGCTCGTTGGCATCAACCGCGTTGCCAAAGTGGTCAAGGGCGGACGCCGTTTCGGCTTTGCAGCCCTGGTGGTCGTTGGCGACCAGAAAGGCCGCGTCGGCTTTGGCAATGGCAAGGCACGCGAAGTGCCCGAGGCGATCCGCAAGGCAACCGAATCTGCCAAACGCGACATGATCTTCGTTCCATTGCGTTCGGGCCGTACCCTGCACCACGATGTTGACGGGCGCTGGGGCGCGGGCAAGGTGCATCTGCGCGCTGCCGAACCTGGTACCGGCATCATTGCAGGCGGCCCGATGCGTGCCGTTTTCGAAACCCTGGGCGTTCAGGACGTGGTCGCCAAGTCGATCGGTTCCTCCAACCCCTACAACATGGTGCGTGCCACCTTCGATGCGCTGAAAAAGCAGATGCATCCCAAGGACATCGCCGCCCAGCGCGGACTGAAATACTCGACCCTGCAGGCCCGCCGCCGTGATCTGATCGGCAGCGAGGAATAAGCAGGCGTCAACCGGTTACAAGGAGCCAAATCATGGCTGACAAGAAAAAGACCATTACGGTTGAGCAGATCGGCAGCCCGCTGCGCCGTCCTGACATTCAGCGCCGCACGCTGATCGGTCTCGGTCTCAACAAGATGAACCGCCGCCGCACGCTGGAAGATACTCCTGCCGTGCGTGGCATGATCAACAAGATCCCGCACCTCGTGCGCATCGTCGAAGAAGCCTGAGCCGGGGAGTTACGATTATGAAACTGAATGATATCAAGGACAATGAGGGCGCCAATCCCTCGCGCCGCCGCGTTGGACGCGGCATCGGCTCTTCCAAGGGCAAGACCGGCGGGCGTGGCGTCAAGGGTCAGAAATCCCGTTCGGGCGTTGCCATCAACGGCTTCGAAGGCGGGCAGATGCCAATCTACCGCCGCCTGCCAAAGCGCGGCTTCTCCAACGCAATGTTCGGCAAGGATTACAACGAAGTTTCGCTTGGCCGCATTCAGGCAGCGATTGATGCCGGCAAACTCGATGCCAAGGCCACCGTGGACGCCGAGGCACTGGTAAAGGCCGGTGTGATCCGCCGCGTGCGCGACGGTGTTCGCATCCTTTCCGACGGCGACATCAAGGCCAAGGTCAGCGTTTCCGTTGCCGGTGCCTCAAGGGCCGCCATCGCCAAGCTCGAAAAAGCCGGCGGCAAGTTCGAGATTTCCGGTGATGCCGGTGATGTTCCCTTTGTCGACGATGTCGTGCTGATCGACGGCATCGGCACCAAGACGGCAAGGGCTCTGCGTGCTGCAGGCGTTTCCAGGCTCAGCGAGCTCGTCAAGATGGACGATGGGGAACTGGCAAAGGCATGCAAGGAAGCAGGCGCCGGTTCGTCCTGGAAATCCCAGGAATGGAAGGTCCAGGCCCAGGAAATGATCGACGGCAAACCGCCGCGTGCCCAGGTTGACCGGGACTTGGCCCGCAAAATGGGCGAAAAATCCGGTAAATAACAACCGGGAATGAAGATCGAGCCCGGGAAATTCCCGGGCTTTTTTATTGTTTCGGCCTTGCGGTCCTCGCACATTGTTGAACCAAAGTCTGGCTAAAATTGCAGACGGATCGGCAATGAGCGGTTGAAAAACGCCCCCGCGAAGGTCCATATAGGCGTTGAATTTGCGGGCCTTGGATAATCAGCCCGAAACCGCGGAGAATTCCATGGCATCAGCTGCCGAACAACTTGCCGCCAATCTCAATTTTTCCAGTTTTTCCAAGGCAACCGAGCTTAAAAAGCGGCTGTGGTTCACCCTTGGCGCGCTGATCGTTTACCGGCTCGGAACCTATATTCCCCTGCCGGGCATCAACCCGGAAGCCTATGCCCAGGCCTTCAACAGCCAGAGCCAGGGCGTGCTTGGCCTGTTCAACATGTTTGCCGGCGGCGCCGTGGAGCGCCTGGCCATTCTGGCCCTCGGCATCATGCCCTATATTTCCGCCTCCATCATCATGCAGTTGATGACGTCCATCGTTCCCTCGCTGGAAGCGTTGAAAAAGGAAGGCGAACAGGGCCGCAAGATCATCAACCAGTACACCCGCTACGGCACGGTCATTCTCGCCACCATGCAGGCCTATGGCATCGCCATTGGCCTTGAAGGCGGGCAGGGGATCGTCACCGATCCGGGCTGGTTCTTCCGCATCACTGCGGTGCTGTCGCTGGTTGGCGGCACCATGTTCCTGATGTGGCTTGGTGAACAGATGACCGCCCGCGGGGTGGGCAACGGCATTTCGCTGATCATTTTTGCCGGCATCGTCGCTGCCATGCCTGGCGCCGTGGCGCAATTGCTCGAACAGGGCCGTCAGGGCATTATCGAAACGCCTATCATCCTGCTGATCCTTGCCGCCATGATCGTGCTGATCGGCGTGATCGTGTTCGTTGAGCGCGCCCAGCGCCGCCTGCTGATCCAGTACCCCAAGCGCCAGATCGGCATGAAGATGTTCCAGGGGGACACCTCCCACCTGCCGCTCAAGCTGAACACCGCCGGGGTTATTCCGCCGATCTTTGCCTCTTCGCTGCTCCTGCTGCCGCTGACGGTTGCAAGCTTTGCCAACAATGAAAGCCTGCCTGGCTGGCTTTCGGTGATTGCCGCCAATCTGGGACGCGGCCAGCCGGTCTATCTGTTGCTTTATGCCGCCCTGATCGTCTTCTTCGCCTTTTTCTATACGGCAATCGTCTTCAATCCCAAGGACACCGCCGACAATCTGAAAAAGCAGGGCGGCTTTATTCCGGGTATCCGTCCTGGCGAGCGCACCGCCGAATACATCGAATACGTGCTGACCCGCGTTACTGCTGTCGGTGCGGTCTATCTGGTGATCGTCTGTCTTATTCCGGAAGTTTTCCTGAGCAATATCGGCATCTCCGCCTTCCTGGGCGGCACGTCGATGCTGATCATGGTATCGGTGCCCATGGACACGATCCAGCAGATCCAGGGCCATCTGCTGGCCCACCAGTATGAAGGCCTGGTCAAGAAGTCTCAGCTTCGCGGCGGCAAAAACCGTGGTGGACAGAGATCGGGTCAAAAATCCGGCCACAGATCGGGGAGGAACAGACGTTGATGAGACTGATACTGCTTGGACCGCCGGGAGCGGGGAAGGGAACACAGGCCAAGTTTCTGGTCGACGCCTATGGCATTCCGCAGCTTTCGACCGGCGACATGCTGCGCGAGGCAGTTGCTGCCGGCAGCGATGTCGGCAAACAGGCAAAAGCCATCATGGAGGCCGGCAAGCTGGTTTCCGACGATATCATGAATGCAATCATTTCCGAGCGCATCAGCCAGCCAGACTGCAGGAAGGGGTTCATCCTCGACGGCTTCCCCCGTACCCTGGAACAGGCAGACGCGCTGTACCACATGCTCGAAGGCAAGGGCATGGAGATCGACACGGTCATCGCCCTGGAAGTGGACGACGATGCGCTGGTCGAGCGTATTTCAGGCCGGTTTACCTGCGGCAATTGCGGGGAAGGCTACCACGACAAATTCAAACAGCCGGCAAAGGAAGGCGTTTGCGACCGTTGCGGCGAAAGTGACTTCAAGCGCCGCAAGGACGACAATCCCGAAACGCTGCGCACCAGGCTGTTTGCCTATTACAAGGATACCGCCCCGCTGATCGGCTACTATCATGCCTACCGCAAGCTCAGGACCGTCGACGGCATGGCCGATATCGGCGATGTGACCAAGGCGATTCGGGCCGTTCTGGAGGCCTGAAGCCACCCTCAAAGCCCCCAAAAGCCCCCCCAAAAAGCCCCCTGTGACAGCCAGCGCCCCCGCAATAAAGCAGTTTTCGTGCCAATTGCTGGTCACATACCCGACAATGCGCTTGACAACACCCGGTCCCGCTACTAAATCGGGGCCACAATCTGAAAAGATACAGATCGGAACCGGAAAAATGGCCGGAACCGGTCTTTTGTTTTGAAAACAGCTTTCAAGACTTGTTAAACGCCTGCAAGGGCCGGCCTCCACCGGACGCGGGTAATGCAATCGGGGCGGGATCTGCCTGCCCGAACACATGGAGTGAAAAAATGGCCCGTATCGCCGGTGTCAACCTGCCGACCGCCAAGCGCGCAATCATCGCCCTTCAATACATTCATGGAATTGGCCCCAAGGGGGCTGCCCGTATCATCGAACAGGCCGGTATCGAGCCTGCCCGCCGGGTCAATGAACTCAACGATTCGGAAGTCGTGCGCATCCGTGAAATCATCGATGCCGAATTTACCGTTGAGGGCGATCTGCGCCGCGAAACGTCGATGAACATCAAACGCCTGATGGACCTTGGCTGCTATCGTGGCCTGCGCCATCGCCGCGGGCTTCCCGTTCGCGGTCAGCGCACCCACACCAATGCCCGCACCCGCAAGGGACCGGCAAAGGCGATTGCAGGCAAGAAGAAGTAACGCCCTGCAGGCGTTCCGGCCGGGGCGCTGCAGGAAAACAATCGGGTGTCTGCCGGTTGCATGGGCAGATACCTGGTGGAGCCGCTGGCATTACGGCGGTGTTGAGATCAAAGCAAGGAAACGTAAATGGCCAAGGAAGCAGGACGCGTCAAACGGCGTGAACGCAAGAATATCTCATCGGGCGTTGCCCATGTGAATTCCACCTTCAACAATACCATGATCACCATTACCGATGCCCAAGGCAATACAATCTCTTGGTCATCCGCCGGCATGCAGGGGTTCAAGGGCTCGCGCAAGTCCACCCCCTATGCCGCCCAGGTCGCTGCAGAGGATGCCGCCAAGAAAGCCATGGAACACGGCATGAAGACCCTTGAGGTCGAGGTGCGCGGTCCGGGCTCTGGCCGTGAATCGGCGCTGCGTGCACTGCAGGCCGCCGGCTTCTACATCACCTCCATTCGTGATGTGACCGCCATTCCGCATAACGGTGTACGACCGCGCAAGAAGCGCCGGGTCTGACGCCAGTCTGCAAGTCGCCTGCAACCATTCCGCATTGCAGGTCTGCCTTTGGAAAATGCCACGAGTGGATGGTGGCAGCCAACCATAGGAAACATGTCCCATGATCCAGAAGAACTGGTCCGAACTCATCAAGCCCAACAAACTTGATATCGTGTCGTCCAGCCCAACCAAGGCCGTTGTTGTTGCCGAACCGCTGGAACGCGGCTACGGCCTGACCCTTGGCAATGCGCTGCGCCGGGTGCTGCTGTCCTCGCTTCAGGGCGCAGCCGTCACCGCCGTGCAGATCGACGGCGTTCTGCATGAATTCTCCTCCATTGCCGGTGTCCGCGAAGACGTCACCGACATGGTGCTCAACATCAAGGAAATCGCCATCCGCATGGAAGGCGATGGCCCCAAGCGCATGGTCGTGCGCAAGGAAGGCCCGGGCGTTGTAACCGCTGGCGATATCCAGACCGTGGGCGATGTTGAAATCCTCAATCCTGATCTGGTCATCTGCACCCTCGACGAGGGCACGGAAATCCGCATGGAACTGACGGTCGACACCGGCAAGGGCTATGTGCCTGCAGACCGCAACCGCGCCGAGGATGCGCCGATCGGCCTGATCCCCGTCGACAGCCTTTATTCACCGGTACGCAAGGTCTCCTACAAGATCGACGCCACCCGTGAAGGCCAGGTGCTCGACTATGACAAGCTGACCTTGACCATCGAAACCAATGGCGCTGTCACGCCGGAAGATGCGGTTGCCTATGCAGCCCGTATCATCCAGGACCAGCTTTCCATCTTCGTCAACTTCGACGAGCCGGTGAAAGAGGAAGTCCAGGAAGAAGTCCAGGAACTGGCCTTCAACCCTGCGCTGCTGAAAAAGGTCGACGAGCTGGAACTTTCCGTACGCTCGGCGAACTGCCTGAAAAACGACAACATCGTCTATATCGGCGATCTCATTCAAAAGACCGAGTCCGAAATGCTTCGCACGCCGAACTTCGGCCGCAAGTCGCTGAACGAGATCAAGGAAGTGCTCGCAGGCATGGGCCTGCATCTGGGCATGGAAGTGCCGGCATGGCCGCCGGAAAACATCGAGGACCTCGCAAAGCGTTACGAGGACCAGTACTAACCGGCAAAGCCGGACGCCCGCAATGGCGATGCGATCCGGGGGGCCGAAATGAAACTTCTTCGTTCGCGATTGTGCGGGCGAAGAGCGAGCCGGCCGGTGGGCCGCCCCCGCGCAGGCAGGAAGCGTAGCTTCCTCGCCGTGAGCGAAAATCACAGTTGCTGCGATCTCAAGTCCTAGGCGCAGCACATTCCGCTGAAGGAGAAGGCAAATGAGACACGGAAAAGCCCATCGCAAACTCAATCGGACGGCGAGCCACCGCAAGGCGATGTTCGCCAATATGGCCGCATCCCTGATCGAGCACGAGCAGATCGTCACCACGCTGCCGAAAGCCAAGGAAATGCGCTCGATCATCGACAAGCTGATCACGCTGGGAAAACGCGGCGATCTGCATGCCCGCCGCCAGGCCATTGCCAAGGTTCGCGATGTGGAACAGGTCAGGAAGCTGTTTGACGTACTGGGTCCGCGCTATGCTGAACGCAATGGCGGATACAGCCGCGTGCTGAAGGCCGGTTTCCGCTACGGTGACAATGCGCCGATGGCGGTCATCGAGCTGGTCGACCGCGATCCCGATGCCAAGGGTGCAAAGGACCGTGCCCGTCTTGAGGCAATGGAAACCGAGATGGAAACCGCCGAGGGCGCGGAAGCCTGATCACCGGCGGATCGACAGCATTGCAAACAAGGCCGGGCTTGCCAGAGCCCGGCTTTTTTGTGGCTGCTCCCGCGCCGGCCGGAACGAAACTTCTTGACCTTCCCGTAGCTGTAAGCTGCATGCTTGGCCCTCATCACCAAGGAGGGTTTGAACGATGATGCAGGGTTACGGCGACGGCATGATGTTCGGTATGGGCTTCGGCATGCTCTTTTTCCTGTTGGTGATTTTGGCGATCGGGTTCGGCCTTGGCTATATGGCCGGCCGCAACCGCTGACGGTTTCACCAGGTGACAGCGCGCGATTGCATCACGAGCGCTAGAGCGTGTCCGGCTTAAATGGAATCGTTTGAGCGCCGGGAGTTTGGTCTTCGGCAAGGAGGAAAATGCGACGCAGTGCAGGCACTGTCAGTATTCTCCGGCGCTGCCCGAAGGGCAGGGAACCAGGTTCAAACGATTGCAGAAAACCCGATACATTCATGATGTTAAGTGCCCGGCTGTGGTGTCGTTTGCGTTCTGTCTTCGTCGAAATCCTCGCGAGGTGGCAAGGCACCGCGCTGCGGTATTCTCCTTGCCGGAAACGAAAAATCCATCCATGCAAACTGCTTCCATTTAAACCGGACACGCTCTAAGCTGCAATTCAGCCCGCGCCAGCCATCGGGGCCTCTGCTCCGTTGGCTTTTTGACGGTATGGCTGCCTGCGCGCGGTTTACTTGCCATGTTTGCGTCCCTATTTTCATGGCAGGATTCCCGCTTTCCGCAGAAGGATTTCTCCATGAAACGCTGGCCAATTGCCGTCCTGGCCCTGATCGGCCTTGTTTTCGTCATGCCCCTGGCAACCCCGCCTGCGCGCGCCCAGAATGCCCTTGAAGATGTCTTCAAGAAGACGCTTGACGACCTGCTCGGCGGCACCACCAAAGGTGGCGATGGCAAGAGCCGGGCGGAGCAGGTCCCCGCCTCCAGGGCGCAAATCGATCTGACTTTTGCACCGCTGGTGCGTGAGGCGGCGCCGTCCGTGGTCAACGTCTTTACCGCAAAACTGGTGCAGGCGCGCCGTTCCCCGTTTGAAGGCGATCCCTTCTTTGAGCGGTTCTTTGGCCGCAACAGTCCGTTCGGCGCACCGCGCCAGCGCCGCAAGATGCAGAACTCCCTCGGCTCCGGCGTGATCATTTCCGAAGACGGTTTCGTGCTGACCAACAACCACGTCATAACCGATGCCGACGAAGTCAAGGTCGTGCTCAATGACGGCTCGGAATACGAGGCGGAGATCATGCTGAAGGACGAAAAGTCCGATCTTGCCGTGCTCAGGATTACCGAGGGTGGCCGGTTTGAGCCCATCGAAATCGCCGATTCCGACGAAGTGGCTGTCGGCGATCTCGTGCTTGCCATCGGCAATCCATTCGGCGTTGGCCAGACGGTCACCAGCGGCATCGTTTCCGCCGTTGCCCGTTCGCGCGTGGGGATCACCGATTTCGACTTCTTCATCCAGACCGATGCCGCCATCAATCCCGGCAATTCCGGCGGTGCGCTGGTCAACATGCGCGGCGAACTGATCGGCATCAACACGGCCATTTATTCGCGCTCGGGCGGTTCCCACGGCATCGGTTTTGCCATTCCCTCCAACATGGCGCGGGTGGTAATGCGCTCCGTTGAATCGGGCGATGACAGCGTTACCCGTCCATGGCTTGGGGTCGACACCCAGGAAGTAACGGCCGAGATCGCCGAATCCCTGGGCATGAAGCGGCCGGGCGGAGTGCTGGTGGCCTCCGTCTATCCCGGTGGCCCGGCGGACCGGGCAGGGCTGGAGCCAGGCGATGTGATCATCGGCATCAACCGCAAGGTCTTGCAGAACAACGACGCGCTCGCCTATCGCCTGGACACCATCGGCATTGGCGGGGATGCCGAACTGGTGGTCCTTTCCGGCGATGAGCGCAAGGTGGTGACCCTGCGGCTGCAGGAAGCACCTGAAACCGTGCCGCGCCGTGAAACCGTGATGGCCCCCGAAACGGTTTTGGGTGGTGCCACCATTGCCAATCTCTCGCCGGCAGTGGCGCAGGATGTGGGCATTTCCTCGCGCGACACCGGGGTGGTTGTCCTGAACGTTCAGCGTGGCACCCGTGCGGCTGCAAATGGCGTGCGCAAGGGAGACATCATTCTGGCCATCAATGGCGTTGAGGTGGATACCGTGCGGGAGGTCGAGCGCATCACCGCCCGCCAGTCACGCCGCGGCTGGCAGGTCGTATTGGAGCGCAATGGCCGCCAGCTGGCCTTCGAGCGCAATGGCCGTTTCTTCCGCCAATACCGGCTCTGAAATTTTGCATGGCCGATCTGTTCAAAGCTGATGATGATGATGGGGAGCGAGCAGCGCCCGAAGGCTATCGCCCGCTCGCAGATCGCATGCGGCCGCAAAGCCTCGGCGAAATTGCCGGCCAGGAGCATCTGACCGGACCGGACGGGTCGCTGACCCGCATGCTTCGCTCCAAATCCCTTGGCAGCCTTATCTTCTGGGGCCCGCCCGGTACGGGCAAAACGACAGCGGCAAGGCTGATCGCCGGCGAGAGCGGCCTTGCTTTCGAGCAGTTGTCGGCAATCTTCTCCGGCGTTGCCGATTTGAAGAAGGCCTTCGAGGCAGCCAGGCTCAGGCGCGCCAACGGCAAAACCACCGTGCTGTTCGTTGACGAGATCCACCGCTTCAACAAGGCACAGCAGGATTCCTTTCTGCCGGTGATGGAAGACGGCACCATCGTGCTCGTTGGCGCAACGACGGAAAATCCGAGCTTTGAACTCAATGCTGCGCTTTTGTCGCGCGCCAGCGTGCTGACCTTCAAGCCCCTGGATGGCGATGCGCTTGGAAAACTGCTGGAACGGGCCGAAGCCCTGGAGGAGCGAAAACTGCCGCTTGATGAGGAAGCGCGCGCTTCGCTCATTCGCATGGCCGACGGCGACGGCAGGGCGGTTCTGTCGCTGGCTGAAGAAGTCTGGCGCGTCGCCAAGCCGGAGGAGACCCTGAGCGCAGCCGCCTTGCAGCAGATCCTGCAGCGGCGCTCGCCAATCTACAACAAGGGCGCCGACGGCCATTACAATCTCATTTCAGCCCTGCACAAATCGGTGCGCGGCTCTGATCCCGATGCGGCGCTATACTATCTTTGCCGCATGTTCGATGCAGGTGAAGATCCCCGCTTTATCGGCCGCCGGCTGGTGCGCATGGCTTCAGAAGACATTGGCAATGCCGATCCGCAGGCGCTGGTTGTCTGCAATGCCGCAAAGGATACATACGATTTTCTCGGATCGCCCGAAGGCGAACTGGCGCTGGCTCAGGCCTGTGTCTATCTTGCCACCGCGCCCAAATCCAATGCCGTCTATACCGCCTTCAAGGGCGCCATGGCAGCGGCCAGGGAACACGGCTCGCTGCCACCGCCCAAACACATCCTCAACGCACCCACCAAGCTGATGAAGGGGGAGGGGTATGGCGAGGGCTATCGTTACGACCACGACCAGCCCGATGCCTTTTCCGGCCAGGACTATTTCCCTGAAACGATGGGCAGGCGCACGTTCTACGACCCGCCCGAACGCGGCTTTGAGCGCGAAATCAGGAAGCGGCTGGAATACTGGGAAAAACTGCGGCGCGAGCGTGCAAAAAAAGCTGATTGAGCCCGGCGGCTTTGACACCGGTCAAGGAAACCGCCGCCAAATCACGTTACGGGATCATGACCGACCCTGAGTTCAAGAGGCAAATTCATGAACCAATCAAAGCACCTTGCTGCCGCTCTTCTGTTCTGCGCCATGCCGCTTGCCGCTGCCGCGCAGTCCGAAAATCCGGCCTGGATCGAAACGCTCAACTTCGAGATGGAAAAGAACCACGAATGCGAGGTCGCCTATTACCTTCACATCAAGGAAGGCCAACTGGGCGCGCAGAAAACCTATGAAGCGCGGTTGCAATGCGTCGATGGACGGCAGTTCGACGCCAGCCGCATCGGTGAGGAGGGCGAGTTTACCGCCAAGCCCTGTCAAGTGCAGACCTGTTGAACAAGCCGCAGCGCCGCACGAAAGGAACTTCCATGAAAATTGCTGTTTTCTTTGCAACGGTGGAAGACCACACCCGCAAGATTGCAGGTAGGGTCGCAGCCCAGCTTGAAGAGGCCGGCCATGAAGCGGTCCTTGTCGACGTCAGCCAGCCTGGCCCGACAGGGGTTGCGGACATGGATGCTGCCATTCTGGCAGCGCCCATTCACGTCGGCCAGTATCCCCAGGCCTTTGTCGCTTTCATTCAGAGCTGGAAATCCCAGTTGTCCGACATTCCCACGGCGCTGATCACGTCCTCGCTGGGAATTGCCAGCAAAATCAGGGTGGAACGCAAGGAAGCCGAATCATTTCCTGAAGTGCTGTTTGAACAAACCGGCTGGCGCGCCAACCGGGTGCACAACGTTGCCGGTGCGCTGAAATATATTGAATACGATTTCTTCAAGCGCTGGATGATGCGCCGCATCTCGGCCATGGAAGGCGGCCCGGTCGACACATCCAAGGATCACGAACTGACCGACTGGGACCAGTTGAAGGAATTTGTCTCCAACTTCGTGCTGGAAGTGGATGTGGTGACGTAGCAGGGTTTTTGGCTAGAGCGTGTCCTGGTTGGATGGAATCGTTTGAACGCCGGTCACCGGGTCTTCGGCAAGGTCTGCTGCAAGACCGATCTTCGGCAACACCGCGCCCGTTCCCCACACGGTGGCGCCACCAAGCCAGATGCCATCTTTGAAGAACGCTCTTGGCGCAGTGGGAGCACGTGCCTTGAGGAAATCGTTGATGATTTCGAAATCATCGCGAATAGTCAGAAAATTCGTGCGATCAAGGCTTTCCAGATAAAATATCGGATTATTGAAATAGTGTTGGCTGCCAAGCCAGACAAGAAGCCTTGGGGTTCTTTCAGCAGCGATTCCAGTTTTGCCGGCTCCACAAGGGTTTTCTTCCTTAGGCCGGGTCGCGGTCGCGCAGGGCATCAATGCGTTGTTGCAGAGCTCGCCGCGCTTCATCCGGGCGTTGAGCATGGCTGTGCGAATGCCATGCCACGATGGTGGATGTAACCAGTATCAATCCGGTAAACAGGGTGAAGTACGGAGAAGCGATCATGGCGAAAATCTGCTCGCCCAGGCTGCCGCTGCTTCTCATTTGCTCTGCAAGCTTGGTAAAGAGGAAGCCAGCCATTCCGCCAGCCAGTAGACCAAAGGCAACCCACGCAGGCCAATGTCACCGGCAAACTCTGATAGCTTGCCATTTTGGCTGTGTTTGTGAGGCTTCGTGGTTGTCTCGTTCATGAAAAAATGCATGAGATTGGGTACGGCTTTACAAGCAACAGGTGTTTTTGCATTTGTTTTGAGCCGCGAAAAGGCTATTCACTGGTCGCATGATCCATCTTCTGCTTGTTGCCCTTGGCGGTGCTGTTGGCGCGTCGCTGCGTCATCTTTCCGGCCTGTTTTTCCTGCGCACCTTCGGGCCGGCCTTTCCCTTCGGCACGCTGTTCGTTAACGTGGCAGGATCGCTTGCCATGGGGTTGCTGATCGGCTGGCTGGCGCGGCGCACCGGCGGGACAAGCGCGGAACTACGGCTGTTCCTGGCAACCGGCCTGCTGGGCGGATTTACGACCTTTTCCGCCTTTTCGCTTGATTTTGCCGCGCTTTGGGAAGATGGCAGGCTGGCAATCGCCTTCGGCTATGCTGCAGCAAGCGTTGTACTCTCTCTGGCCGCCATCTTTGCCGGCCTGTGGCTGGCGCGTGCCGCCCTTGCATGAAACCCGGCAGGCCATTGTCATAAAAAAAAGTGTCGTTGAAAAAGGTTCCGCATTGACCCCGATCGTAAGCCAGAAAACCGTTGTCGAAGACGAGCAGAACATGCGGCTCGACCGCTGGTTCAAGCTGCATTTTCCCGGCCTTGGCTTTGGCCAGTTGCAGAAACTGCTGCGCTCGGGCCAGATCCGCGTCGATGGCGGCCGGGTAAAGGCCGACACCCGGTTAAAGCCGGGACAGGCGGTTCGCCTGCCGCCGCAGGTAACCGGCCTTCAAAGCGGGGTGCGCACCGGCCCGCTCACCGCCAACACGATCCGTGACAAACACGATCTGGAAGTACTTGAGGCAATGACGCTCCATGAGGACGGCAAGGTCGTTGTCTTCAACAAGCCCGCCGGGCTGGCCGTGCAGGGTGGCTCGGGACTTAACCGCCATGTCGACCGCATGCTTGAGGCGATGCGCAACAAGAAGGGCGAAAAGCCGCGCTTGGTTCACCGCCTTGACCGCGACACGTCGGGGGTTCTGGTGGTGGCGAAGACCCGGGGCGCTGCTGCCGCGCTGACCAGGGAGTTTCGAGGCCGCAATACCGAAAAAACCTACTGGGCCGTGGTCAGGGGCGTGCCGAAGCCGCGCCAGGGGCGCATTTCCAACTGGCTGGCGAAAGTCCGCAATGAAGAGGGCGACGACATCATGCGCGTGGTGCGCCATGGTACGCCTGACGCAGATCACGCCGTTTCCGAATACCAGGTGGTGGAGGCGTCAGGCTCAGCGCTGTGCTGGCTGGAACTAAAACCGGTTACAGGGCGAACCCATCAACTGCGGGTTCATTGCCAGTCCCTCGGCCATCCCATCCTTGGCGATCCGAAATATTTCGACATTGAAAACTGGCAGTTGCCGGGCGGCATCCAAAAAAAGCTTCACCTGCATGCCCGCCGTATCCGCATCGCCCATCCCGACGGCGGCATGCTGGATGTAACAGCCCCGCTGCCGCCGCACATGGTGCAGACATGGAATCTGCTCGGCTTCGATCCGGATTCAGAACTTGACTCTGTTTGAAACATTTTTTTGCAAAACCGATTCGCCATGCATTGACCGCTGATTCGCGAAGCAGCTATACAAAGCGAATCATGCGGCTGATCTTATTCGATGTGGACGGGACACTGATTGACAGCAAGGCTGTCATCCACGCATCCATGCGCCTTACACTACAGCGCTGGGGCTATGACGAACCTTCCGGCGAGGCGACCCGCACCCTGATCGGCCTTACCTTGGATACAGCCATTGCCAGACTGCTCCAGCGCGAGGTGGATGATGAAATTCTCGCCATGGTATCCGACTACAAGGATATTTATCTGCAGCTTTCACGGCAGCCCGAAATGCAATCCCTTCCGTTCGCCGGCATTGCATCGCTGCTCGACCGGCTGGCGCGGCGCGACGATGTACTGCTCGGCCTTGCGACGGGAAAATCGCGCCGCGGCGTTCACACAATGCTGCAGACGCCGCATTTTTCGGGCCGTTTCTCGGTCGCCCGCTGTGCCGACGACTGCCCCTCGAAACCCCATCCGGCAATGGTTCTGGAATGTTGCGATGAAACCAACATTTCTCCTTCCAACACCCTGATGATCGGCGATACCAGTTTCGACATGGAAATGGCCGCCGCAGCAAGGGCTACGGGACTGGGGGTCGGCTGGGGCTACCATCCGGCCGAGCGCATGCTGACGGCCGGCGCCAGCGCGGTTGCCCATTCCAGCCAGGCATTGCAGACGATGGTTGATGACTGGCTTGATGGGGAAACGCTGGGCGAACCCGCCGAGCCTGCAGACCTTTTTCAGGGCATGCGGAACTTCCAGTATGCGTGACATCCTGACGGGTGGGGGAAACGGGGGCGAGCGAACGCCTGAAGCCGCTGCCCAGGAAAACATGCGCCCCGTCCTGCCAAAACGTTTCTACAAAACCGTTTCCATCGCACCGCAGCACGATGCCTATGCGGTATTGCTCGATGGCAAATCCGTGCGAACGCCTGCCAAGGCCACCCTGTCGCTGCCGGGCGAAGCGGCCGCCAGGCTCGTTGCTGGCGAATGGGAGGCCCAGGGCGAGCATATTGACCCTGCGGCAATGCCGGTTACCCGGCTGGTCAATACGGCGCTGGACGGCATTGCAGGCGATACACAGCCGGTGCTGGAGGACATCGTCCGCTTTGCCGCCAGCGATTTGCTTTTTTACCGCGCTTCCTATCCCGAAGCGCTGGTCGAAAGCCAGAAACAGCACTGGGACCCGATCCTGGACTGGGTTGGTACCCGCACCGGGGCACGGTTTGAATGTGTGGAGGGCGTCATGCACATCGACCAGAGCCGGGAGGCGCTGGCGCTGTTTTCCGCGCATCTAAAGCCCTATGACGAGCCGGTCGCCCTTGCCTGTGTGCACACCATGACCTCGCTGACCGGCTCGGCCCTGACCGCCTATGCGCTGGCGGAGGGGGAAATCAGCCTCGATGCTGCCTGGAAGGCTGCCCATGTCGATGAGGACCACAACATCGCCCAGTGGGGCGAAGACCATGAGGCGGCCACACGCCGCAAACAACGTTTCGCTGAAATGAAGGCGGCAGCCGACCTGTTGGCGGCCCTTTCCTGACCGGTCGACTTCAGCTGCAAATCGCCCGTCGTCCATGCGGATTGTGCTGACAGTGTCTGTCAGCATTTTGCTTTCCAAGCTGAAGCAATCCGGGTAACGCTTGGCCAATGACCGGCAAGCAGTTTTCCCCCAAGAAACCACCGAACGGCATGCCCTCCCGCGGCCCGGCAAGACCTTTGACCGGCACCCTTGCCGCCGGCCCCACGCTGCCGGAGTCCGGCCCTCAAGCTGACAATCGCGCAACGGTGACAAGCGCGATCATTTTGATGGTAATTGCCATGACCATCGTGCCGCTGATGGATGTTATTTCGAAATATCTATCGACGCGCCACGCCATCAGTCCGGTGACGATCACCTGGGCCCGGTTTTCAGGTCAGGCGATTTTGATGCTCTTCTTCATCGTGCTGCGAATGGGGCTGTCCGGCGTTAGCGGCACGAACAATCTGGTCAACTTTGTCCGTGGAATGCTGATCGGCGGAGCGGTCAGTGTGTTCTTCATTGCCATAAAATACCTGCCGCTGGCAGAGGCGATCGCCACCTTCTTTGTCGAGCCGCTGATCGTGCTGCAGCTTTCGGCACTGTTCTTGGGCGAGAAGGTGGGCTGGCGGCGCAATCTTGCCGCCCTGGTGGGCTTTGGCGGCGCGCTGCTCATCATCCAGCCGACCTATGCCATCTTCGGGCCAACCGCGCTTCTGCCGCTGGTGACCGCCCTGCTGTTTTCGATCTATCTGATCTTGTCGCGGGTCGTCGGGCAGAAGGAAAACCCCTACACCATGCAATTCTGGTCGGGTCTTGGCGGGGTCGCCACCTGCTCAGCGTTTCTGGTTGCCGGCCAATGGGCGGGCATTTCGGACTTCGTGCTGACAGCCCCTTCAAGCCTTGAACCTTTTCTATGGCTCATCGCCATCATCATCATCGCCACCTTCTCCCATCTGTTGATCATCATCGCCTTTTCCCGCGCCGAAGCCTCCATCCTGGCGCCGTTCCAGTATCTTGAGATCGCCACGATCACCGTTGCCGGCTATTTTGTGTTCGGCGAATTTCCCACGCCGCTGCGATGGCTCGGCATCTTCATCATCATCGCCTCCGGCCTTTACATCTTTCTGCGCGAACGGCGTTTGAAAGGGTAGCGGTCTCCCCGTATTCACCCCCCATTAACCGTGTTTGTTGGCAATCGGGAAACCATGCCCTGATATCCTGTCACAGCGCCACAAACACGGGAATTTGGCACACCGGAATTCGGCACAGGGGAATTTGCCATGCATACAGAAAATTACGGCCCATATGCAGAACTGCTTGAAAAACCGGGTGAAATCAGTGCCAGTGATGTGCGCCGGCTGCGCCGGGAGATGTTTCGGGACGGCATCGTCAGCCAGTTGGAGGCCGATGCCGTTTTTGCCTTTAACGATGCCATCGCGGTCAAGTGTGACGAATGGAACGAGTTTTTCGTCGAGGCGCTGACCGACTACACGGTAATGCAGGCAGAACCGCGCGGCTATGTTTCAAACGCCAATGCCCAATGGCTGGCAAACCGGATTTCCCATGACGGGGTGGTCGACAGTGCCAGTGAACTGGAACTGCTGGTTCGTGTGCTGGCCAAATCCACCCAGTGTCCGCCGGCGCTGGCAGGTTTCGCGCTGGCCCAGATTGCCTATGCGGTGGTCGAGGGGGAAGGCCCGATTGCCCGCGGCATGCAACTGACCAGGGGCGTAATCGGCGAGGCGGAGGTCGATCTGCTTCGCGCCGTATTGTATGCGGCAGGGGCGCCAATGGACTTTCGATCTCCCGTCAGGAAGCTGAAATCCTGTTCGACATCAATGAGCGCACCGATGGCGCACGCAATCACCCGAGCTGGCAGGACCTGTTCGTGCGTGCCACGGCAAACTATCTGATGGCGGTTTCCTCTCCCTCTGCCCCCACAAGGGCCGAGGCGCTTGCCCGCCAGGAATGGCTTGAGGATAACGACACCGATGTTGCAGGTTTTATGGGACAGGTCTTTACCGGGCTCGGCGGCCTGTTCACCGAAGGCTTTTTCGACGATGTCTTTACCTCGGCCCATGTCCAGATGGAGCGCGCCTGGTCACGCAAAAACCGGGCTTTCGAGGCCGCAGCGCAGGCAAACGAACGGATCGATGCCGGTGAGGCGAAATGGCTGATCGAGCGCATCCGCCGCGATGGGGCGGTCAATGAAAACGAAAAGGCCCTGTTGAGCTTCCTGAAAGCCGAAAGCCACAGCATTGATCCCTCGGTAAAAAGCCTGATTGACGAAGTGGCAGCATAAGCAACACAAGCAACTTGCCTGACGTCATTCAACCGGCCCGAATACCGTTTGAAAATTGCGTTTCAGCGCCACGTCCACATCCTCCATGGTGACGGGCAGGCCCAGATCGGCCAGGCTGGTTACGCCGTGGCCGGTAACGCCGCACGGTACGATGCCGTCAAAATGGGAAAGTTCCGGTTCCACATTGAGCGAAACGCCGTGAAAGCTGACCCATTTCTTCAGCCGGATGCCGATTGCCGCGATCTTGTCCTCGTGCGGTATGCCGCCGGGAAGCGGTGCCTTGTCCGGCCGCCTTACCCAAACGCCGACCCGGTCCTCGCGCCGTTCGCCGGTGACGGAAAAATCGGCGAGGGTCGAAATGATCCAGGCTTCGAGCGCAGCGACAAAGGCGCGCACATCCTGTTTGCGGCGCTTCAGATCCAGCATCACATAGCAAACGCGCTGGCCGGGTCCGTGATAGGTATATTCACCGCCACGGCCTGTTGCGTGCACGGGAAAGCGCCCCGGGGCGATGAGATCGCCGTCACGGGCGCTGGTGCCGGCGGTATAGAGCGGGGGATGCTCGACCAGCCAGACGGCTTCCTGTTCGTTTCCCTGGCCGATTGTCATCGCCAGTTGCTCCATGTCCTGCACGGTTTGTTCGTATGCGCTCAATCCTTCCAGGACACGCCAGCGCACCGGTGGCGCGCCTTGCAGCGGCAAAAACCGCGCCGCCAGCCCCTCACGCGGAATGGCGCGGCCGGCAGGGCCCGGATTTTCGTCTTGAGAGACAGCGGTGGGGGTGGAAATTGGAGCCATCAGCGGCGGCTTCGCCTTTTCTGCAGCAGGTTGAGTGCACAGGCCTGTTTACAAAAAATCACCGGGCCTGCCAATTGCACCCTTGTTTCGCATCAGGGCATTTGCTAAACGCCCCATCGGCAGGTCCGGTCCAAACCGGGCGCCCAGATTTTCATGCGGTCGTGGCGGAATTGGTAGACGCGCAGCGTTGAGGTCGCTGTCCGGTAACACGGGTGGAAGTTCGAGTCTTCTCGACCGCACCATTAAAGGCCTCCGGCATCCTGCCGGAGGCTTTTTTTCTGCCCTTCTGGCCTTTACTGGGGAATGACCAGTTTGTCGCCGATCTGCAGGCGGCGGACATTTTCCACCGAATTGGCGGTTTCGATCTTCTTCCACTCCAGCGCGTCGCCATAATGTTCCTTGGCGATGAACCACAAGGTATCGCCGGCCTTGACGACATGATCGCCGGTCATTGTTTCTTCTGCCGTGGAACTTTCTTCTATCGCGGTTTCTTCCTGCTGGGCTGGCTCCTCGGCCGCTGCGGGCGCTTCCGTCATGGCCATTTCAAACATGCCGCCCTTCAGGATACGGCCATCGGTGTAGGGCTTGTAGGGGCTGTTGGCGGCAAGATGGTCGGCAACCACTTCTTCAAGACCTGGACCATAATCATAGGCGTTCAGGCCTTTGTCCTTGAACACCGCATAGCCGTCGCCGCCACCGCGCATGAAGTCGTTGGAGACAACCTTGTAGGTGGCGTCTGGATCGAGGTCGCTCCATTTGCCGTCCGCCATGACCTGAACCTGCTTGACGCGGCCCTTGAGCGGCTCGGCAGAATCATCCCAGGAAAAGCGAAGGCCTGAAACCTGCGGGAAACGGCCCTTGATCTCCTCAACCTGGCTGACGCCGTTTTCAAGCGCGGCCATCACATCCGAGCCCTTCAGTTCAAAGGTCGAAAGCGAGTTCTGGAAGGGCAGGACTTCCAGCACTTCGCCCATGGTGATCAGACCCTCGTCAATCGAGGCGCGCAATCCGCCGCCATTTTGAATGGCGATGGTAACGCCCTGGCCCTTGACCCGTTCCAGCATGGCATCGGCCACCAGATTGCCCATTGCGCATTCGCCAACGCGGCAGGAGCTGCGATCGCCGTCAATGACGGCGGCTGTTTCTCCCACCGGCTTTTTCTTCAATTCTTCAATGGGGGCGGCAAGTTCTGCAACCCGCGCTGCAACCGCCGCATCGGGCGTTACGCTTGAATCCAGAAGATGCGGTTCGCCATAGGCTGCCGTCACCACGCCTTCATCGTTGAAGTTGACGCTGATCTCGCCAAGATATTTCGAATAGGCACCAGCCTGCACGATCGGCACTTTAACGCCGTCCGGATTTTCCACCCAGACAGGGTAGGGACCTGCGGCGCTCTCTTCACCGTTGGAAAGCAGGGAATGGCTGTGGCCGCCAACAATCACATCGATGCCGGAAACACTGGCTGCGATCTGCTTGTCCATCGCAAGGCCCACATGGGTCAGCGCGATGATCTTGTTGACACCCTGGGATTGTATTTCGGGAATGGCCGACTTCAACACGCTGATTTCACCGGCAAAGGCAACATTGTCGCCCGGCGAGGAAAGCTCCTTCGTGTCGGCGGCAACCACCGAGACGATGCCGATTTTTTCGCCGCCCTTCTCAACGATCACATAGCCTGGCAGCTTGTCCTTCAGCAGCGGCTCGAAATAGGCAGACGTATTGGCGGAAATCACCGGAAACTCGGCCTTGTCGACAAACTTCGACAAGGTTTCCGCCCCATCGTCGAATTCGTGATTGCCCACGGCCATGGCATCGGGCCTGATCATGTTGAGGAGTTCGGCTGCCACTTCCCCCTTGTAGGTGGTGTAAAACAGCGAACCCTGGAACTGGTCGCCGGCATCGAGCACCAGAACGTTGGCATTGTCTTGCGCCAGTGCGGCGCGGCGCTCGTCGATCCTGGCCTTGATGCGTGCCATGCCGCCGAAACACTTGCCTTCGGCCTCGTCTTCAACCGCACAGGTGGAATTGTATTTGTTGACGGACTGAATGCGGCTGTGCACATCATTTGTGTGCAGAATATCGAGTACATAGTCGGCCTGCGCTGTGCCTGCACTCACCGCCAGCATCGAGCCCGATGCAAGCCAAACAAATCTGTTCATGATAACCTCCTGTTGGCGGGCGGGCATGCCCCGGCATGCTGTTGCGCGCTTTTTGCCGTGTATCCGGCATTGCCTTGCCGTGCCGGTCAGTTGGGCCGGTGCACGGTCACAGCACATGACAGGGTAGTTATCGCGCCCGATTGTGACAAGGATTTTTCACGATTTGGCGGGAACGCGGCCGCTTGCGCAAAGGCGCCAGAGCGTGTCCGGTTTAAATGGAAGCAGTTTGCATGAACGCAAAAGACACCACAGCCGGGCACTTAACATCATGAATGTATCGGGTTTTCTGCAATCGTTTGAACCTGGCTCCCGGGCCTTCGGACCGCGTTGCAAAAAGCTGACAGTGCCTGCACTGCGCCGCATTTTCCTCCTTGCCGAAGACCAAACTCCCGGCGCTCAAACGATTCTATTTAAGCCGGACACGCTCTAAATGTCGATACAGCCTGGAGAGAGCTATCCGCGCAGCCGCTTGACAAGGCTGTTGCCGTCTTCCTTGCGAGCCACAGGGGCCTTGGGCGCCCCCGGCGGGTTTTTGGCTGCCTCCGCATAGCGCTGTTCGATGCTCTTGGTGGCAAGCGCCTCAAGGGCATCGATTTTCGACCGGTCCGGCATTTTGCTACCGGGCGCAGCAGGTGCATCAGCCATTGCCGCATTCCCGGCATTTCCGCCCGGTGGTGTTGAATGTGGCGGTGCATCTGGCGTTGCATGAAACGTTGCAGGTGCTGCTTGCGGTGCGGTTGCCGGTGCAGGCGCCATTGCCGGTGCAGGCGAAGTCATGGCCGCAGTTGCCGCACGCACCGGTTCCTGCCCGTACGGATCGTCTGTTTGGGTCAGGTTTGCCGGCATGTGGTTGCCGCGCATGCGGGTGACAACGGCATTCAGGTTGACTTCGCGCCCGGCGCGCACGGCGTCCTGGTTCTCGCGAATATGCGCCCCCGGCAGGTCTTCTGCACCGACCGTCTCGAACGTCATGCGCATCGGCGAATAGACGGCTTCGCCGAAGGCGATGCACTCGCGGTTGGAGATCGAAGGCAGGAAGGCGATCGTGCTCTGCGCGCCGCTGTTGAACGCCCCTGCGATGATTTCCTGGTCCTTGGTGTTGGAAAGCCGCATGGCGAAAAAGCTGTTGCACTGGGACAGGATGGTCTGGTCGAGTTCGCTTGGCCGCTGGGTGATGATGCCGAGATAGGCGCCGTATTTCCGGCCTTCCTTCGCGATGCGTCCGATCGCCATACGGGTCGGCCAGAATCCGGCCTTTGGATCGGCGGGAATGTAGCGGTGCGCTTCCTCGGCAACCACCAGTGTCTGAACCGCCCCCTCGCTCGACAGCGCAAGATCGAAGGCGAGCCGGCACAAAACCGAGACGACGGACGATACCACCTCTGAAGGCAGACCCGACATCTCCAGGATGCAGATGGGACGGCCCCCCTGCGGGATTCTGAAAATCTCCGAGATCACTTCGTTGATCCGGTCGCCGCCGCATTTGGAAGGATCGAACATGAACTGGAAGCGTGCATCGTTGACGATGGTCTCGATGCGGTCCTTGAGCGATTTCAGATGCGGTTTTTCGGCCTTGCCGTCGAGCCTGCCGATCCGGTCATCGATCAGCTTGAGAAGGTCCAGCATGCGATAGGGAACAGGTGTATCGGCATTGATGCGCTGTTTTGCGGTGTTGGCCGAACGGATCAGCGACATGTTCGTGTCGCGGGCCTCTTCCATGTGCTGCGTTCTGGCCGTAACGACCATGTCGCGCAGGATTTCCTTTTCCACCTCGATGCCGTCCTGGCCGCGGAAAATCACTTCCGCAATCTCTTCCAGCGTGAACAGCCAGAAGGGCAGCACAAGACGGCTGGCGTTGAGTACATAGCCGTTTCTGGGAAATGCAGAGCCGAATTCATTGTGCGGGTCGAGCAGCAATACGCGAATGTCGGGCCGCGCCTCGACGATCTTCCGCAACATCAGGGTGACCGACGTGGATTTGCCAACGCCGGTGGAGCCAACCACGGCAAAATGCCGGCTCAGCAGCTTTTCAAAGTCGATCTTTGCCTCGATCGAGGGATCCTGGGTAACGTGCCCGATGCGGATCGTCGTTTCCGAATTGTTTCTAAATACCGCCGCCAGATCGCTGGAGCGGATACGGTGGGCAATGCATCCCAATTGCGGGAAACCGGAAATGCCGGTCGTAAAACGGGTGCCGTCCCTTGTGGGCGCCACTTCACCGATCAGTTCCACATGGACGGCCACATGATTGCGCTCGCCGTCCACCCAGCCATTGTCGGGCGAAACCACCTTGGCGGTCTGTCCGATAACGCGGTTCTCGCCAACCCAGATCGAGACAATCTGTCCGACTGCCCAGTAGTTTTCCATGTATTCGAGACGGTCGTCCACCTCGGCAGCGATCACCGCATGGTGGGCATCGCACCGGATCACATGGCCCCGGGTGCGGCGGCGGTCCGGGTCAAGCTCGCCCTCGCCCGTGCCGGCAGGGTTCTGCGGCGCGCTCTCGCTTGCCCTTACGGCCATCGCATGGTCTGTCGGTTCACTCTGCAAGTCGATCACACAACTGTTACGGCGGATGTATACAGTTTCGTTCAGGAAGGTAAATTTTTGGTTCAATTTCGGCTGCCGACCTTGCTTTTGCACCGGATGCGCTTCATTGCGTCGGGATAGCCGTTGAGCAAGAAGGCCGGGCTGTCCCGGCAGGGGATACTGCGCATTGGCGCCGGCGTGAGGAGGGCTGTATGAGCTTGGAGGATACCGATACCGGCACGCCCCGCGAAGGGCATGAAGCCGTGCCCGGTTTCGACGAGACCCTCTACAACGAAGATGGCCACCTGCGCACCGACTTCACCGAGGCCGTGCGCGAGGCGGTCGCAGCAGGCAATCGTGAAGCCGTCGTGGGGCTGATCGGTCCGCTGCATGAATCAGAACTTGGCGATCTTCTCGAAGCGCTTGCCTCCGAGGATCGCCAGGGTCTGGTGCGCCTTGCCGGCGGGGAGTTCGATTTTACCTCGCTTACCGAGGTGGACGAGGCAATCCGCCTGGACGTTGTCGGCTCGCTGCCCAATGCGGCCATTGCCGATGCCATCCAGGACCTCGACTCTGACGATGCCATCTACATTCTCGAGGACATGGAGAAGGCGGATCAGGAAGAGGTTCTTGACCGCCTGCCATTCGATGATCGCATATTGCTGCGCCGCGCGCTCGAATACCCCGAGGAGTCCGCCGGCCGCCGCATGCAGACCGAGTTTATCGCGGTGCCGCCGTTCTGGACGGTAGGGCAGGCGATTGACTACATGCGGGAAGAGGAAGAGCTCCCCAACCGTTTCCACGAGATATTCATCATCTCGCCGCAATACGAACTTCTCGGCTATGTCCAGCTCGACCGGCTGCTGCGCACCGGGCGCAGCGCCAGGATCGAAACGATCATGGAAGAATCCATCCACCCGATCGACGCCATGCTCGATCAGGAGGAGGCGGCCTACATTTTTCAGCAATACGATCTTCTGTCTGCTGCCGTGGTGGACAATGGCGGGCGGCTCGTCGGCGTCATGACGATTGATGACATTGTCGATGTCATCAATCAGGAGGCTGAAGAAGACATCAAACGCCTGGCCGGGGTCGGTGACGAGGAATTGTCGGATACGGTGCTCGAGATTGCCCGCTCGCGCTTTTTGTGGCTGTTGATCAACCTTGTAACCGCCGTCCTTGCTTCGGCGGTCATCGGCCTGTTTGATGGCACCATCGAACAGATGGTGGCACTGGCCATCCTGATGCCGATTGTTGCCTCCATGGGCGGCAATGCCGGCACCCAGACCATGACCGTCGCCGTGCGCGCGCTCGCCACCCGCGACATGGACAGCTACAACACAAGGCGCATCATTCGCCGCGAAATCTTGGTCGGCCTGCTCAACGGCGCTGCGTTCGCGCTGCTTATCGGCGTGATCGCCGCCTGGTGGTTTTCCAGCCCCGACATCGGCCTGATCATTGCGGTCGCCATGGTCTTCAACATGCTCTGTGCCGCGCTGGCAGGTATTTTGATCCCCATCCTGCTGGATCGGCTTGATCTTGATCCGGCGATTGCCTCCAGCGTTTTCGTCACCACTGTCACCGATGTGGTCGGCTTCTTCGCTTTTCTGGGACTGGCAGCCTGGTGGTTCGGCATCTGACCGGCACTGGCACGGCATTGGCACGGCACTGGAACGGCATTGGCACGGCACTTTACTTTTACGTAAGTCAGCGTTGACTTTTACGTAAATCTGCCAAACAACAGGGCATGACCTTGGACACTGCCATTCCAGATTCGCGCGAGTTCTACACGATCACCGATTTGACCCGGGAGTTCGGCGTATCCACCCGCACCATCCGTTTTTACGAGGATGAGGGGCTGATCAGCCCCCAGCGGCGCGGCCGCACCCGATTGTTCCGCCAGTCCGACCGGCGGTTGCTGAGCTTCATCCTGCGCGGAAAGCGGCTCGGCTTTTCCATCGCCGAAATCCGCGAAATCAAGGACATGTACAAGGAACCGCCGGGCGAATCCGGGCAATTGCGCCTCCTGATCGACAAGGTGAAGGAAAAGCGCGGCGAACTGGAACAAAAGCGCCGCGACATCGAGGAAACGCTGCGCGAACTCGATCAGGTCGAGGAAACCAGCCTGGCACGGCTGGCCGAAATCGGCGTCGGCACCTGACGGTTGATCCTCCCGGCGGAACCAGGATCAAGACTCAATAGCAGTGAGTTTTGGCCCTAAAGCCAGCGCCGAACCTTCTTTGCATAGTGATGCCAGGCCGTACCGAACTTGCGGGCAAGGTGTTTTTCCTCCCCCTCAATGGCAAGTTTGGTCACCGCATAGGCTGCCAGAAAGGCGGCCGGCAACAGCCAGGCATTGCCAAGCGCCAGCCCAAGCCCGACCGTCAGCATCGTATTGGAAAGATAAATCGGGTTTCTTGAAAAACTGAACGGACCGCTGGTTACCAGACGGCTCGCTGCCTTTGTCGGCAGGATGGTCGTCTTGTGCCGGCGCAACTCGGCAAATGTCCGCACATCGATGAAAACGGCTGCCGCGATCAGCAATAACCCGGCCATGAACGCCATGCCCCCAACCGTTCCCGGCAGCCAGGGAAGGGGATAGACCCACGCCTGGATAGACAGTGCGGACAGAATTGCTACCGCATAAAGAACCGGCGGCCAGGGAAAGGACGAGGGTGGCTTTTCCTGAAGTGTCGTCATCGATAGCGATCCGTCTGGCACCAATTTCTGTGGCTTTGGGCTCCGCAGCCAGGCTTTTGCCGTTTCAGCGCCCTGAATCGGTTTTTGAACATCAGCGCATAACCAGTTGAACCAGATACAGGATTGCCAGCATGACCGGTTGGTGCAGCAGGTAGTAGACAAGGCTGTTGCGGCCGATGAAACGAAGCGTGGCGGCAATGCCTCCCTTCGCCCGCCTGCCGGCAAGTTGAGCGGCCATGCCGCTTGAAATCAGCCACTTGCCCAATGCCAGCCCGGTAAGTTCTGCAGCAAGAAACGGAAACACCGGCACATAGTCGCTCGAACGCGGCATGACGGCGTTCAGCCCGCTCCACCACCACCAGGGCGCATTGAACAGCTCGCTTCGGGCATAAGAAGCGGCCAGCAGCACGCCGGCAGCAAGCGCAAGCAGGACCGGTACCGGCAGCCGTACGAAGAAGATGCACAATATGGTTGCCAGGGCGATGTGATGGAGAATGCCGAAAAAGATGAAAATGTCCGGTGTTGCGAATCGCGTTGCAAGGGTGATCAGAAAGGCTGCACCGGCTATCTTTCCCAGCCGCCATAAAAACGGCCTTGCCTTCAGGCCGCTGTGATGGGCAAGGGCAAAGGAGACCCCGACCAGTACCAGAAAGCTGGAGGCGATCAGCCGTGCATACCAGATCATCCAGGCCTGGGTGGCGAAACCGCGCTCGACAAAACCGAACAGTTCCAGATCCCAGCCAAAGTGAAACGTGGTCATCGCAACGAGCGCCAGCCCTCTGGCGAGATCGACCGCATCGACCCGAAAGGATCTGGCTTCAGGCTCGGCCTGCCCGATCGGATCAGCCATGGTTTGGGCTTTGCTCTGCATGGCTTGTTTATGCACTTCAAACCGGCATTGTTGAAGGGGCTGCATGCAGGGAAGGGGCAATTGCTGCCCTCTTTGGCTGCTGTAGCGGGATAGGGCCGTTAAAGGTCTTGCGAGGCATGCACGGCGTGCATGCGAGATATCCCAAATTGTGACCGTTTGATGTCAGAATCCGCTTGCCAAAATCTTACCAAATCCTTAAATGCCGCCCGCTGCCCTTGTTGAGCAGCGCCAAGACCAAGCCGGATCAACCGGCGATAAATTCAGTGGGCGTCAAACATGCTTCATGAAAAATCTCCCGGCTCCGTTTGGAACGTGGCCGTGGTAGCCATTGTTGTGTTGTTGGCCGTAATGGCCGTTGGCGGGCTGGTACCCGGCCCGGAGACTGCAACGCTGGCTTCAGCGCAATAACCGGGCAAGACCGGGATTAATAAAAAACCGCACCAGGCGCCTGCCGGTGCGGTTTTTTGTTGGCTGCTTTGCTTTTATCGTGGAAGGATGAAAGCAACAAGTCAGACAAAGAGGAAGCGGCATGGCGATTACCGGCGTCAAAACCCTGGTGGAACGCGCAAACAGGGAGATCACCACCCACGAACCGGCTGAGGCCCTGGCCCGCCAGGCTTCAGGTGCTGTCCTGGTCGACATCCGCGACATTCGCGAATTGAACCGTGAAGGCCGGGTTGAAGGCGCCGTTCATGCCCCTCGCGGCATGCTGGAATTCTGGTTTGACCCCGAAAGCCCTTATCACAAGGAGGTCTTTGCCCAGGACAGCGAATACATTCTGTTCTGCGCGGCAGGCTGGCGCTCCGCCCTTGCAGCGAAAACCCTCAAGGACATGGGATTTGAAAACATCGCCCATGTGGACGGCGGCTTCGGGGCGCTCAGCGAACAGGGCGCCACCATCACGGGCAAAAAAGCCGAAAGCTGACCGGCAGGGCAAACCCGGCAAGCGGTCTGTGGATAGCATCAGCGCAAATGCGTGGCTGCCTGTTGCCGGGTCAATTGCCCTGCTAAGCTGGCGGCCATGGCCTTGAACCTGCTGAAATTATGCGTTGGCGCCACCTCAATAGAGGACCTGCAAAGCTGGATTGAAGGCAGGATGGCGCAAAAACGTGCCGAGGGCCTTGCCGAGGAGCATATCCATGTCACCCGCATGATGCCAAAACGCATGGACGAACTGCTGGATGGCGGCTCGCTGTACTGGGTCATCAAGGGCAATATTCAGGTTCGCGAACGCCTCGTCGATATTCGCCCCTTTACCGACAAGGAGGGCATTCGCCGCTGTGAACTGGTGATGGACGGCAAACTGATTGCAACCCGCTGGCAGCCGCGCCGGGCTTTTCAGGGCTGGCGCTATCTGACCGCCGAAGACGCACCAGGCGATCTCAGCGGCGATGAAGGCATTGCTGCACTGCCGCCCGGCTTGCGCAATGAATTGGCCGAACTCGGCCTGCTTTGATGTAAAAAAAGCCGGGTTTTGGCCCGTTTCTTATCTTAACCATGGGGAAACAAAATCCTTCGATTTTCCGGTTTTGCTTGCGCAGGCAGAGCACTTGTTGAACAATAATACTTGCGGTTGGGACTTCTGGGTGAGGGACAAGTCATGTATCCGGATACAATCACAGGTGGCAGCAGCGCTGGCAGCAGACAAGCTTACGTTATCGTCTGCGGCAACGAAAAAGGCGGCTCGGGCAAAACCACCACGGCGATGCACATTATCGTGCATCTTTTGAACAGCGGCCATACCGTGGCGAGCATCGATCTGGACGCCCGCCAACTAAGCCTGACGCGCTATCTTGAAAATCGCCGCAACTGGTCACGCAAGCACAAGCTTTCCGTCCCCCATCCCCATCACGATCACCTGGTGCGCGGCAGCCACGACAGCGCATTCGAAAATGAGTCCGAGGAGCTGCGCCGTTTTTCCGAGGTCGTGCAACGCGTTGAAAACGAATATGATTTCATCGTCATTGATACCCCGGGACACGACAGCTACCTGATGCGGCTTGCCCATTCCATGGCCGATACGCTGGTCACACCGCTAAACGATTCCTATGTGGATTTTGATGTATTGGGCCGGGTCGATCCGGCAACCGGCGAAGTCATCGAGATTTCCCATTATGCCCAGATGGTGCGCGAGGCGCGCCGGCACCGGCATTCTGTCGACAATGCACTGCTTGACTGGATCGTCGTGCGCAACCGGCTTTCCCATCTTTCATCGAGAAACCAGGCGAGTGTTTCTGAAAGCCTGAAAAACCTGTCCATGCAGCTTGGCTGCCGCCTGGCAGACGGCATTTCAGAACGCGTCATTTTCCGCGAACTGTTTCCGCTCGGCCTGACGGCGCTTGATGAACTGAACGAGGAAACCCTGGGCAGCCAGCCAAGCATTTCCCACCTTGCAGGGCGCCAGGAAGTCCGCGCGCTGGTTTCGACCCTTCGCCTGCCGGTGGATTCAGCAAGCCGCCACCGGGCTGCCGCCCGCAAAAACTGGATGAAAGAGGCGGAAAAACCGGTTGAGGGACTGCGCATCTTTGCCGATTAGGGCCGCGCCCGGCCATTTTTGCCGCAATTACCTTGATTGCCAAGACGTTTGGGCCTTGCCTGTCACCGGCAATCACCCCAAATATTACCCATGGCAGAAGACGACAAAAGCCGTGCGGACACGCCCCAGCGCGCTACCGCCGCGAAGGGCACATCAGATGTAGCCCGCAAAAGCAGTGGTGACCTTGCCAGCCGCTCCAGCACGGGCGAAATCGCCGATTTCATCAAATCTGCCAGAACCACGAATACCACCGCTGCCGGCCGCCTGGTCTTTGCCATGGATGCCACCATGAGCCGCCAGCCAAGCTGGGACCGCGCGATGACGCTGCAGGCATCGATGTTCGATGCGGTCGATGAAGCGGGAAAAAGCCGCGACGGCGGCGCCGGATTGAGCGTGCAACTGGTTTATTTCAGGGGGTTTGGCGAGTGCCGGGCATCCCGCTTCGTTGTCAACGCCAAAGCCCTTCGCGATCTCATGACAGGCATCGAATGCCGCGGCGGACAGACCCAGATCGGAAAGGTTCTTTCCCATGTGAACAAGGAAAATGCCAAGGCGAAGGTCGATGCGCTGGTTTTCATCGGCGATGCCATGGAGGAGGACATCGATCTTCTGTGTGACCGGGCAGGCCAGTTGGGGCTCAAGGGCACCCGTTGCTTCTTTTTTCAGGAGGGCGGCGATGGCGTTACCGAACGCGCTTTCCGGGAGATGGCCCGCTTGACCTGTGGCGCCTATTTTCGCCTCGGGCCGAATTCCTCACGGGAACTTGCCGATCTTCTGGCTGCCGTCGCCAGCTATGCCCGCGGCGGACTTACAGCGCTTCAGTCAAGCGGGAAGAAAGCCGACCGGCTGCTGCTTGAGCGTTTGGAATCTTCTTCATGACGGCGATCTTCTATCTCGTCCTGTTTGTGTTTTTTGCCGGCGGCCTGGCCTGGCTGTTTGTGTCCACACCCGCAGAGCGCCTTGCCCGCGGCATGAAAACGGGCGCGCCCCTGGCGCTGGTTGCCCTGGGAGGGTTGTTAACGCTGGTGGGCCGGGGCGGGTTCGGCATACCGCTTGCAGCATTCGGTCTTGCCCTTTGGCAGCGCATGCGGGCAACCCGTCCGATTGGCACCAGCGGCGGTGCACGAAAGTCCACCGTGCGCTCTGCAGCGCTTGAAATGGAACTCGACCTTGATACCGGTGAAATGGAGGGAAGGGTTCTTGCAGGCGCTTTCGAGGGAAAGACACTGTCCGCACTTACCGAAGAGCAGTTGCTGGAACTCTATGGCCAGATTGGCGAGGATCCCGAGAGCGGCGCCTTACTGGAAGCTTATCTTGACCGCAGAATGCCCCTCTGGCGCGAACACGCTGACCCGCATGGGGCGGAAGGGGAGCGAAGCGCGCCGGCTTCTGGCACCATGACAAAGCAGGAGGCCTATCAGATTCTTGGTCTTGAACCGGGTGCTTCTCCGGCGGAAATCCGCAAGGCCTGGCGCAAGCTGATGAAGAGTGTGCATCCCGATTCCGGCGGAACGGAGTTTCTTGCCGCCAAAATCAACGCGGCCAAGGACGTGCTTCTCGACTGAGTGCTTTTTGACTGACATGTCTTTTCCCTACTCAACTCCGCCGGATTACAACGCCGCCGGATTACGCTTTACCCGGGCTGCACGCTGTCATGCCGCCCCCAGTCATTGCGCCTGTGTCACTGTTTGAGTGCCAGGCAGTCGAATTTTGCTTTCTTCAGGCGCGAACAGGCGCCCCATGCGGCGTCTTTTGAGGTGAAGCCGGCAAAGCGGGCCCGGTACAGAGTCGTGCCGCCGCTTTCCACGGTCTCGGTATAGTTGGCGACGGTGTCGAACAGGCCGGGCAGGGCGCTGCGGGCCTTTTCAAGCCGGGCGAGCGCGCTGTGCTTGCTGGGCATGGCGCCAATCTGCACATGCCATCCTGAAATGCTTTCGCGGATCGCAATCGGTTCGGATGCTGCAGCGCTGGTAACCGGCGCAGCCGGTTTGACGCTTGCTGTTGTGAGCGGATCGGGTGAACGGCCTATGACTTGTGAGGGCGCCGGCGTTGGCGCTGCATAGGCTGTGACGACCGGCGCGGGATCGGGCTCTCTCGGGCTTGGCTCCGGCAAAGGAGCACGCTTGACGAGTTTCAGGAGCGAGGCAAACACATTGCCCGCGCCCCCGCCGGCCTTGGCGACAACGATCCGGTCGCGGCCGCGCGAAGCCTTTGGCAGATATTGGCGGATAAGCTTGGCCATCTGCGCATTGCGGCTCTTGCCCGTTCTGCCGCCCATGACCACGGCGACAATCGAACGGCCCTTGTCCTCAACCGAGGAAACCAGATTGAAGCCGGAGGCACGCGTATAGCCGGTCTTGATGCCGTCATAGCCGCGAATCTGGCCAAGCAGGCGGTTGTGGTTGCGATAGCTGCGCTTTCCGAACTTGAAGGAACGCGTGGAGAAATACCTGTAGTAATGGGGATAGTGTTCACGCAGCGCAATGCCGAGCAGGGCCATGTCCCTGGCTGTGGTAAGCTGTCGCGAATTCGGCAGGCCCGATGCGTTCTTGAACACGGTGTTCTTCATGCCGAGCGAACGGGCTTTTGCCGTCATCATCTGGGCAAATTTGCTTTCCGTGCCGCCAAGATGCTCGCCGACGGCCGCCGCCGCATCGTTGGCCGACTTGATGGCAAGCGCATAAATCGCCTGCTGTACGGAAATCGAACTGCCTGCCTTAACGCCGAGTTTGGAAGGCTGCATTGAGGCTGCATGCCTTGAAAAGCGGATGCGTGTCTTTTTGGTGACGCGGCCAGTATCAAGCGCTTCGAACAGCATGTAGAGCGTCATCATTTTCGTCAGCGAGGCCGGATACCGTTTGGCGGTGCCCTTGTGGGAATAGAGCACCTTGCCGGTCTTGGCATCCATCACAATGCCGGCATAGTCCTGCTTTGCCTGCGCCGGGCCAATGGCCACCGCCAGGGCGGTCAGGATTGCAAGCATGGCTGAAAGCAAAGGCGCATGAATGCGCTTGAGTGTAGCGAATACGGTACGCACAACTATCCCCGTCCTGATAGGCTTCCGCCTGTCCCTTGTACGCCCCCGGCTGTCCCTGCCGGGTGGTGGCGCGGTAATGTGCCAACACCGGTATTGGGCGTGGCATTGGAGCGAGAGTAACGGGCCATGGTTACCAAGGGGTTTATGCGCGGGGCCGCCTGTCATTTTTTTGACCTGAAGCGATGAAACCATCGCCACGGCAACCTATTTGTATGGCCACGCAAGCGCGCCGTGGCGCCGGTTTTCGGTTGGCTTTCCTGCAGTGCGGGATGCATTGACGGGTGGGAATTGCGGTCCTAGTCTTTTGAGTCGGTAACGGTTTGATCTGCCGCGCAGCCACTGGCCGCTATTGGCCCAAAAGCTGATGAATTGCCTTGGCAGGTTGGACAAATCCGTGTGAAGGAAGAAATGAAAAGAGCCGTCATCGCAGCACTGAACGATCTTGCGGGGTCCCCGCAAGGGGGCGGCCAGCGTGCTGTGGCCCCAATTGCCGCACGGGAGGATGCGCTGGTCATGCAGGCGGGAAAAAAGGGCACGGATGAGGGCGCGGGAACCGGGCTTGCAACCAAGACGGCGCCCAAGGTCAAAAAGCCCGATCTTTATCGCGTCCTGTTGCTCAACGACGATTTCACCCCGATGGAATTCGTCGTGCATGTGCTGGAGCGCTTTTTTCGCAAAAGCCCCGAGCAAGCTACGCAGATCATGCTGCATGTACACAATAACGGTGTCGGCGAATGCGGTGTCTATACCTATGAGGTGGCCGAAACCAAGGTAACCCAGGTCATGGACTTTGCGCGGCAGAACCAGCACCCGCTGCAATGCGTGATGGAGAAGAAATAGATGGGGCGCAGATTACACAGGCCGGTTCAAACAGGTTCATGCAATCTGGGGATTGGCGGCGGGCACAAGGATGCCCATATTAAAGGAACTTGAAGAGGAAGAACGGAGCAGCCATTGCCTTCTTTTACCGAAAGCCTTGAAAAAGTGCTTCACACGGCGCTGACCCTGGCCAACGAACGAAGCCAGGAATACGCTACACTTGAACATCTCCTGCTGGCCCTGACCGAGGACAAGGATGCGGTCGCCGTCATGCGCGCCTGCAATGTGGACCTCGAAAGCCTGCGCAGCACGTTGTCCGACTACATCGACAACGAATTGTCCAATCTGGTGACGGATTTCGATGAGGACGCCAAGCCCACCGCCGGTTTCCACCGGGTAATCCAGCGTGCGGTGATCCACGTCCAGTCGTCCGGCCGCGAGGAAGTCAGCGGCGCCAATGTGCTGGTCGCCATATTTGCCGAGCGCGAAAGCCACGCCGCCTACTTCCTGCAGGAGCAGGAAATGACCCGCTATGACGCGGTCAACTACATTTCCCATGGCATTGCCAAGCGTCCCGGCGCTTCCGAACCGCGTATCGTGCGGGGTGTGGAAGACGAAAACGCCGCCATTGGCGATGATGAAGCCAAGCAGCAAGGCGATGCCCTGTCGGCCTATTGCGTCAACCTCAACGAAAAGGCGCGCTCGGGCAAGATTGATCCGCTGATCGGCCGGACGTCCGAAATCAACCGCACGATTCAGGTTTTGTGCCGCCGCTCGAAGAACAACCCGCTATATGTCGGCGATCCGGGCGTGGGCAAAACGGCCATCGCCGAGGGCCTGGCCAAGCGCATCGTCGAGGATGATGTGCCGGAGGTGCTGCGCGAGAGCACGATCTTCTCCCTCGACATGGGCACGCTTTTGGCAGGAACCCGTTATCGCGGCGATTTCGAAGAGCGCCTGAAACAGGTGATCAAGGAAGTCGAGGATACCCCCGGCGCGATCATGTTCATTGACGAAATCCACACCGTCATCGGTGCCGGCGCCACGTCCGGTGGCGCGATGGATGCTTCCAACCTGCTGAAGCCCGCGCTTTCTGCCGGCACAATCCGCTGCATCGGCTCGACAACCTACAAGGAATACCGCCAGTTCTTTGAAAAGGACCGGGCGCTGGTGCGCCGTTTCCAGAAGATCGATGTGATCGAGCCGACGATTGCCGATTCCATCGACATCATGAAGGGGCTGAAGCCCTATTTCGAGGACTTCCACAAGATCAGATATACCAATGATGCGATCAAGGCCGCAGTGGAACTGTCGGCCCGCTACATCCATGACCGCAAGTTGCCCGACAAGGCGATCGACGTGGTCGACGAGACCGGCGCGTCCCAGAAACTGCTGCCGGAGAAAAAGCGGCGCAAGCAGATTGGTGTCAAGGAGATCGAGGAAACCATCGCCACCATGGCACGCATCCCGCCCAAGACCGTATCCAAGGACGATGCCATGGTGCTCGCCAATCTGGAAAACCAGCTAAAGCGGGTGGTCTATGGCCAGGATACGGCTGTGGAAGCGCTGTCGGCCTCCATCAAGCTGGCGCGGGCAGGCTTGCGCGAGCCGGAAAAGCCGATCGGCTGCTATCTGTTCTCGGGCCCGACAGGGGTCGGCAAGACCGAAGTTGCCAAGCAGCTTGCAAGCTCCATGGGCATCGAGCTGTTGCGCTTTGACATGTCCGAATACATGGAACGCCATACGGTCTCACGGCTGATCGGCGCACCTCCCGGTTATGTTGGCTTTGACCAGGGCGGGCTGCTGACCGACGGCGTCGACCAGCACCCCCATTGCGTCATCCTGCTGGACGAGATCGAGAAGGCCCATCCCGATCTTTTCAATATCCTTCTGCAGGTGATGGACCACGGCAAGCTGACCGATCACAACGGCAAGCAGATCGATTTCCGCAACACCATCATCATCATGACCACCAATGCCGGCGCTTCTGAAATGCAGAAGGCTGCCATCGGTTTCGGCTCCACCAAGCGCACCGGCGATGACGAGGAGGCGATCAACCGCCTGTTCCCGCCGGAATTCCGCAACCGGCTCGATGCTGTCATTCCCTTCAGCTCGCTGCCGACCCCCGTCATCCACAAGGTGGTCGAGAAGTTCATCATGCAGCTTGAAGCCCAGCTTGCAGAGCGCGGGGTAACCTTCGAACTGACGAAGGAAGCGACCGCCTGGCTGGCGATCAAGGGCTATGACGAGAAGATGGGCGCCCGCCCGCTCGGCCGCGTCATCCAGGAGCACATCAAGAAGCCGCTGGCTGAAGAGGTGCTGTTCGGCAAATTGAAGACCGGCGGTACGGTGAAGGTCTCCCTTGGCCGGGACGACGACGGCAAGGAGCGCATCGAACTGGAAGCCATGGAGGATGCACCCGTAAAGCCGAAAAAACAGCCCGCCAAGCGCAGCAAACCGGCGCGCAAACCTGCCGCCAAGGCGAAGGCGAAACCTGCAACCGGCAAGGGTGGCCAATCGACCGGTAAATCGGGCAAATCCGGCTCGGTTCCCAAGGTTCCGCTCAAGACCTGAGGCAAAAACACCATCTGAACATACTGAAACCCGGCAATGCCGGGTTTCAGTTGAAACAGTTTGTCATCGAACGGACTCCGGCCCGTCCGCAAAACTCTTGGCAGAGCAGAACAAACCGTTTAGACAAGCTTGCGGTCGAAACAAGTACCACAAAATGAAAGATGCGGCCGGTTCAGGGCCGGAAACCGGGGAAGCCATGCCCGGTCAAAAGGGGTTATAGTCATGGAACAGTTGGAACAACTCGCCAGCATTCGCGATGCGGCGGAAAAGCGGCTTGAAGAAGCCCGCGCAGCACTTGAGCGCAGTCCGGATGCAAAGCTGGTTGCCTCACTCACCTTGCTGATCGACGATCTGAAAAAATCCTTCGAGGCTGAAGAGGCCGCCGCTGCAGCCGAAGCAGGTGGTGCTGCGCCAACCGGCGGCGAAACTGCCGAAAGCGCTGGCGGGGACAATCCGGTTGATGCCAATGCTGACCTTAACTCGGAGGCCGACCTTAATTCGGGGGGTGAGCCACAGGCAGAAGCAGCGCCCGAAACTGCTTCCGATCCTGCCTCCGATGCAGTTGAAGAGGCCGCAGAAGCTGCGCCTGCAAGCGAGGAGTTTTCGCTTGAGGACAGCCTGGAAGCTGAACTTCTCAACGTGGATGACGGGGCTTCAAAACCTTGAAACCAATTTAAAACAGGATTTTAAGAGCTTTTCTTAAAGCCAGTTCTTGCTCGCTGAAACCCCGCTGCCATGGTCATGATGTGTGGCGGGCAGCGTTACGCGCTTTCCAGCGCGGCGCGGATTTTGTCCGCATGGGCGGTGAGCGCTTCCTGATCCGCCATCGCGCCGGTATGGGGCCTCAGGCTCACCCCCTCAAAGCGCGGGATGACATGAACGTGCAGGTGAAAGACGACCTGTCCGCCGGCCGGTTCGTTGAACTGCTGAACCGTTACCCCGTCTGCACCGAAGGCCCTGACGACGGTTCTGGCCATTTTCGCCGAGGTGCGCGCCACCGCTTCAACGGTTTCATCATCGGCATCAAGCAGATTGCGGGCAGGGCGCTTCGGCAGCACCAGGCAGTGGCCGTCGCCACGCGGCATGATGTCCATGATCACCATCGTATCATCGTCTTCATAGACCTTGTGGCTTGGCATCTCACCGCGCAGGATCTTGGCGAAAATGTTCTCGTCATCATAGGGGTCCGGCATGGGCTGTCCTCCAGGCAATTCAGCGCTTTCCGGCAACACTATGGGCACAAGTGAGGGCTGGTTCAAGCACCGCCCGCCAGGCACCGCCCGCCAGGCACTGCCCGCCAGGCACTGCCCGCCAGGCACCGCCCGGCAGGGGATGCCATCATGAATCGCCGCTTTGCCGGAAGGGCAGGTGATCGCGCAGGATTTCCTGCTCCATCTTCACGTGATGGCGCTCTGATCGCAAATACTCATCGACTGCCCGCCGCAGGCCGGCATTGGCGATATGGTGGGCCGAATGGGTCGTAACCGGCTCATAGCCGCGTGCCAGCTTGTGTTCGCCCTGCGCACCGGCCTCCACCCGCGCCAGGCCGTGGGCGATGGCAAATTCGATGGCCTGATAATAGCACAATTCGAAATGCAGGAAGGGGTGGTCTTCAACGCATCCCCAATGGCGCCCGTACAGACAATCGCCGCCGATGAAATTGAGCGCACCTGCAACATACCGGCCATCGCGCTTTGCCATCACCAGCAACATTTTGTCGGCCATGCGTTCGCTGGCATGTGAAAAGAACGTGCGGGTCAGGTAGGGCGTGCCCCATTTGCGCGAACCGGTATCCATGTAGAAGCCAAAGAAGGCGTCCCATGCCGCTTCGCTCAATTTGCTGCCGGTAAGGTGCTCGATCTCAAGCCCCGGCACCGACAGTGCGGTTTTCCGTTCCTTGCGGATGTTCTTGCGCTTTCTGGAGGAAAGCGACTGCAGAAATGTCTCGAAATTCTCATAGCCGCGATTGAACCAGTGAAATTGCCGGTCGGTGCGCGCCAGCAGGCCGGCATCGCGTGAAAGCTGCCATTCGGCCTTTGGCATGAAGGTGATATGGGCCGAGGAAGCACCCAGGCGCTGGGTCAGTTGCTGCAGCCCGTTGATGAGGGCATAGGAAAGCGCCTGGCGGTTGTGCGCTTGTCCGGTCAGAAAGCGCGGGCCGGTTGCAGGGGTAAAGGGCACGCTGCATTGCAGCTTTGGATAGTATTCACCACCGGCACGGTAGAACGCATCGGCCCAGCCATGGTCGAAGACATATTCGCCCTGGCTGTGGTTTTTCAGATAGCATGGCAGGGCGGCCAGCGCCTTGCCGCTGTCGTTCTCCAAAATCAGATGCTGTGCGAGCCAGCCGGTTTCGGCCACCGCCGAGCCGCTGTCTTCCAGCGCCGACAAAAAGGCATGGGAAACGAAAGGATTGAAGGCTGCGGCGCCGGTGCCGGACGGGACCTGTGCCAGCCGGTCCCATGTTGCTGCATCCACCGCGTTGATCGAGGCATGTATGCGAATGCTGAAACTGGCTTGGCTATCCATGAGCTCCAATCAATGGGGTATCAGTCCCCCTGCGGCAGAGGCGGAAAGAATCCTTCAAAGGTGATCTGATCAGCATAAAGCGCGCTTTTTGCGGCAGCTTCGGGCGAACGCACGGTCCAGGTGATCACCGGCCTGCCGGTTTGCCGGAATTCGTGCACAAACCGGTTCGGCAAATCGTCGATGCCATAGGACAGGAAATCGGGATCGTAGGCCGCCAGGGCCTGGTGGTGGGTCTCATGGAGCTTGTCGCCGCCCTCTGCCGTCAGACCGACCGGAATTTGCGTGCCGAGCTTGCGTGCGTCCTCAAGAAGCCAGTGGTTGAATGACATGATGGCCACAGGTCCGTCATAGGCTTCAAGCTGCGCCAGTACAGCGGCCACAAAGCCGTCATCCTCACCCGCAATGCCCTTGAGCTCCAGCACCAGTCCGCTTCTGCCGGCGGTCAGATCAAGCAATTGCCGGAGCGTGGGCACGCGGTCCTTCGAGCCGCCAATGGTAATGGCACCCAGTTCATCGGCCGTGCGGTCCAGGAACTTGCCGCTTTCGTCGGTCAGCCGGTCAAGGATGTTGTCGTGAAAGACCATCGGCACACCATCGGCTGACGGATGCAGATCAACTTCGATCCCGTAGCCATGGTCGATTGCCGCCGCAGCAGCTGAAAGGGTGTTCTCGAAAACGCCGTTTGAAACATCATGCAGTCCGCGATGGGCGATCGGACGCTGCCTGATCCAGTCTGTCGGGCAGGGTGCTTTTTGGGTCTTCGCGGTCACGGACGCATTACCAGGTATGGGATCGACTCCTGCAAGTGCAAAATGCAACCGGCTGCAAATTGCTGCGTTTACCAGAATTAGCCTTGTTTCAGGATTGTCGGAGAAAGCCGTTGTATGCAACCCAATTTTGCCACATCCTGCAGGCTCAATAAACGGGGAGCGGGCCATGTGGCCGGAGTTGATGAAGAAAAAACCCATGCAAGGAAGTAATCCAGTTACCTGCATTGCGGCAGCAAGTTTTGCGCTGACCGCAATATTCGCTCCCGCACCGGCTGCTGCCGTGGGATTTGAGATCCTCAAGCCCCATCGTGCCGTCTATGAGATCGAACTTGAGCAGGCGAGCGAACGCTCCGGCATCAATTCGATGAGCGGGCGGATCGTCTACGAGATGAAGGGGGATGAATGCGACGGAATTTCAGTCAGTTACCGCTTTGTTTCCCGCGTCAATGCAAACGGCGATATCTTCACGACCGATCAGCACACCGCTTCCCACGAAACGCCGGATGGAAATGAATACTCCTTTCTGACCAAGTCCTTCGTCAATGACAGGCTTGACCGCACCGTAAAGGGTGTTGCCGTCAACCGCCGCGACACCATGGATGTGAGCCTGTCATCGCCACAGGAGCGCGAATTGGAACTGGAGGCGGCCAACTTCATTTCCAGCCATCTGGTCAAGGTGATCGAGGGCGCCAGGGAAGGGCGCCGGTTCTTCAGTCTTGACGTTTTCGACGGTGGCGACGATGCCGACGAGGTGTTGAAGACAACCAACATCGTCGGTGAGGCGAAAACCTATGACGAACTGCTGCCCGGTGAAAAGGCAGAAGCAGTCGAGGAACTCGCCGAAGACCCCGCCTGGCCGGTTACCATCGGCTATTTCAAGAAGGAAAGAACCGATTCCACCGAGCCGACACCGGTTTATGAGGTTTCCTTCCTGCTTTATGAGGGCGGCATATCGCGCAAGCTCGTCATGCGCTATCCCGACTATTCCCTGCGCGGCTCGCTCGTTTCCCTGGAATTCCTCGACGACAGCGATTGCACCATCCGGAACTGACCTGGAACATCCCAGAGCGTGCCTTGGTTGGATGGAATCGTTTGAGCGCCGGGAGTTTGGTCTTCGGCAAGGCGCAAAAAGCGCAGCAGTGCAGGCACTGTCAGCGTTTTGCAACGCAGCCCGAAGGCCCGGGAACCAGGTTCAGGCGATTGCAGAAAACAAAAGGCATTCAACATGATATTGCATCACCTGTGGTGTCTTTTGCGCTGGCTTCGTCGAAATCCTCGCAGGATGGATAAACATCCTGCAGCGGTCTTCTCCTTGCCAGGCACGAAAAATCCATCCATTCAAACTGCTTCCAGCTAACCAGGACACGCTCTAGCGCCCTGCAGGCGGTTTGCGTCCTTCCTTGAAGGTAAGCCCCAGCTCCACCGCCTTGTCGCCGAACTTGCGGCGGATATGATCCATCGCATGTTCGGCCTTCGCCCGTTGCGCTGCATCCCTGTCCACGAGATCTTCGGGGTCGGCGGTCTCATCGCTCATCAGCGTCGAAACGCCGATCCCCAGCAAGCGGAAACGGGTGCCGTCCGCCTCTTTTTCCAGCAGGCTGGCAGCAATGCGAAAAATCCGGTCGGCAAGCTGTGTCGGGTCGGGCAGCGAGCGGTTGCGGGTTCGGGTTTTAAAGTCGGCTGTCTTCAGTTTCAGCACCACGGTCTGACCGGCCAGATGCTTGTCCTTCAGCCGGGCCGAGACCTTTTCCGAAAGCCGCCTTGCTATCCGCATGAGTTCGCCAGCGTCTGAAATGTCGGTATTGAACGTGGTTTCCGAACTGATGCTCTTTGTGGCCATGCTGGTCGAGACGGTTCGCACATCCCGCCCATGGGCAAGCCGCGCCATGCGCTGGCCGATGGAGCCATAGCGGCGCACCAGTTCGGTTTCTTCCATGTCCTGAACGGCGGCAATGCCGGTAATGCCGTCGGATGCCAGCATTTTCTGTGTTTGCCTGCCCACGCCCCAAAACAGCGAGACCGGCTGTTTGCGCAGAAAGTCATAGGCTTCCGCTTCACCGATGACCGAAAAACCCTTCGGCTTTTCAAGGTCGGAGGCCACTTTCGCCAGAAACTTGCAATAGGAAAGCCCAACACTGACGGTCAGGTTGAGTTCTTCTTCCACGCGCCTTGCAAAGCGTGCCAGCGTCAGGGCAGGGGTCGCCTTGTGCAGCTTTTCGGTGCCTGAAAGGTCCAAAAACGCTTCATCGATGGAAAGCGGTTCGACCATTGGCGTTAGTTCGCGCATCATCTCCCGTATCTGCCGCCCGACGGCCACATATTTGGCCATGTCCGGCTTGATCACCACCGCATCGGGACAGGCCGCCAGCGCCTTGAACATCGGCATCGCCGAATGCACGCCGCGGATGCGCGCCACATAGCAGCAGGTCGAAACAACGCCGCGCGTGCCCCCGCCAACGATGACGGGCAGGGGGGCCAGTTCCGGATTGTCGCGTTTTTCCACCGAGGCGTAGAACGCATCGCAATCGATATGGGCAACATGCAGGCGGGAAAGCTCGGGATGCATGACCAGCCGCGGGCTGCCGCAGCTCTTGCACCGGGACGCCGGCGCGGAAGACGCGGAAGATGCAGCCTGCGCAAGCGGCGCAAGGCAGTCCCGGCAAAATCCGTTGCCGCCCTTTGCCGGCGGCGCGGCGGCGCTTTCTTGAGGAACTGCAGGCTCGCGCGTATTCGATGGCTTTTGCTTTGTCACCGCCAGTGCCTCAGTCGCGATCTGCCGGAATGCGGCATGATGTCATGTGCTCTGCCAAGGTTCGGTCGGCCCTCCCAGGATTTGCCGCGCCTTGGCCACCCGTTCGGGCCTTATTTCGCTGGCTTCCGAGAATTTCAGCAGCGCCGGCTCAAAGCCGAGAAAAAAGTCGAGAACTCCGGCAAGAAAGGCCGGTTCCCTGACGGCCGTGCGAATGCCGCCGGGATCAACCCCGGTCAGCGCCAGAAAACGGCTGAGTTGCTCCGGGTCCTCCGCGATATAGGTCAGGCCGGAAACGGCAATGTCTCGGGCTTCTTCCTCGGTCATTAGCGTGTATTTCCTGATGACAATGACAGAAACCCTGAACAGCCTGCATTGTGGGGCTCAATCCCGTGGCCGCAGGTGACGTTTGTTTCCATTTCGTCAATACTATTGCTTTAGCCTTGCCGGGATCAATGGCACGATGATCAAAGCCGGGCTCACCCGGATTGGCCGGTCTACGGGGACTGAAACACTGCAAGCGGATTTGGCATGACGAAAACCGTGATGATTGTTGAGGACAACGAACTCAACATGAAGCTTTTCAACGATCTGCTGGAGGCCAAGGGGTACAGCACGATCCAGACCAGAAACGGCATGGAAGCGCTGGATCTGGCGCGCAAGCACAAGCCTGACCTGATCTTGATGGACATTCAGCTGCCGGAAGTCTCCGGGCTGGAAGTCACCAAATGGCTGAAAGAGGAAAATGAACTGCATGCCATTCCGGTCATTGCAGTGACGGCCTTTGCCATGAAGGGGGACGAGGAGCGGATACGCCAGGGCGGTTGCGAGGCTTACATCTCCAAGCCGATCTCGGTGAACACCTTCCTTGAAACCATTGAGACATATTTGAACCGGGACTAGTTCCCAACGTTTACACGCATTGCACGATAGAGATCCCATCGCATGTCAGGCAGAATTCTGGTTGTTGACGATATCGAGGCCAATGTAAGGCTCTTGGAAGCCCGCCTCATGGCGGAGTATTTTCAGGTGCTGACCGCCTATAACGGACGCGATGCGCTGGAAATCTGCGCCAACGGCGAATGCGACGTGGTGCTGCTCGACGTCATGATGCCGGAAATGGACGGTTTCGAGGTCTGCCGCCGGCTGAAAGCCGATCCGCGCACCATGCATCTTCCCGTTGTCATGGTGACAGCGCTCGACCAGGTCGAGGACCGGGTTCAGGGGCTCAACGCGGGCGCCGACGATTTTCTTACAAAACCGGTCAACGACCTTGCCCTGGTAACGCGGGTAAAGAGCCTGGTGCGGCTCAAGATGCTGACCGACGAACTTCGCCTGAGAGCAACCACCGGGCAGGAAATCAGTGTTCAGGAACTGATGGCGCAATCCCTGCGCAACGCAGAATCGGAGAAGGCGAAAATCCTCGTCGTCGACGACAAGCCTTCATCGTATGAGCGCATCGTCAAATACCTGTCGGCCGAAAACCGCATCACCCTGGTGTCCGATCCCCGGGAGGCGCTGCTGAAGGCTGCCGACAATGATTTTGATGCCGCCATCATCTCCCTTTCCCTGGCAGACATGGACGCATTGCGTCTTTGCGCCCAGCTCAAGTCGCTGGAGAAAACGCGCATGCTGCCGCTGCTGATTGTCAGCGAGATCGATCAGGAACAGAAGGTCATCCAGGCCCTCGACATGGGCATCAACGATTATGTCCGCCGGCCGGTCGACCGCAATGAAATCCTTGCCCGCGTCCGCACCCAGGTGCGCCGCAAGCGCTTCAACCTGCTTTTGCGCGATTCGGTGCAGCAGACCATCGAAATGGCGGTGACCGATTCCCTTACCGGCCTCAACAACCGCCGTTATCTCGACAGCCATCTTCCGGGCATGATCGAGAAGGCCCAGGAGCGCAACTCGCCCCTTTCGCTGATCATCTGCGACATCGACCATTTCAAGCAGGTCAACGACAATCACGGCCACGACGTGGGCGACGAGGTCATTGCCGAGTTTGCCCGCCGCATCAAGAAGAACGTGCGCAACATCGATCTTGCCTGCCGCTTCGGCGGCGAGGAGTTTGTCGTTGCGATGCCGGAAACCGACATCAAGACGGCCCGTATCGTCGCCGAGCGGATCCGCAACGAGATTTCCATGCATCCCTTTGTGGTGGACCAGGGCGGCAAGCAGCTGGCCGTCACCGTCAGCCTGGGCGTTGCATCGCTTGAAGCGCCGGACGACACGCCCGAAAGCCTGCTCAAACGCGCTGACAACGGGCTTTATCAGGCAAAGCGCGGCGGGCGCAACATGGTGGTCTACGAGGCTGCATGAAGCCGCCTTGGCCTGGCTCATGCAACTGGCCGGGGTGATTTCGCCCTTGTCCACAAGCTGAAAAACCCGGCAAATACTTGGGTTTTGACGCCGCAATTACCGGTTTTCAGCGGAAAATCGGCGTGCCGCGTTAAGGTTGATCTCTAACCATCTTGAACGACTGTTTCGAGTATGGTTACGAAATCGTTGATTTTCCTGACAGATTGTTTCTATATTTCCCCATCTACAGGGCATTGGCAGGTTTTGCTGTCCTGGAAATGAAATGCGCCGAAGGGGCGGTTGCACAAAACCGGCTTGAAGAAGAAGCCGCGCAAGCCCCGACATATGAACAGTTTCCCTACGGAGTGCTCAGGTCCGCCGCATCTCCTGGGTCCGTGGGGTTGTCGGTCGGTCACCGGACTATTGGCCTCCTCGTACCATATCCGGCTGACCGGCCGACCCTTTCTTCCCCAAGAATTTCAAGCTTTCCGCACTGCGCCTTTTGCTGAGCCCTTTGCTGTACGCCTTGCCGGGCCCCCCTTGCCGGGCCCCTTTGCCGGGCCCCCTTTGCCGGGCCCCCTTTGCCGGGCCCCCTTTTGCCGGGCCCCCTTTGCCGGGCTCCCTTGCCGGGCATTGTACAGCCGCCTGCATCGCAGCGTGAAAAACAAAAAAGCCCCGGCGAAATGCCAGGGCCTCAAGCAATATGTTCTGGCAGCAGGAAACCTATTTGATCTTGGTTTCCTTGAAATCCACGTGCTTCTTGGCGACGGGATCATATTTCCGCTTGACCATTTTTTCGGTCATGGTGCGGCTGTTCTTCTTGGTCACGTAGTAAAAGCCGGTATCGGCCGTGCTCTCAAGCTTGATCTTGATGGTGGTTGCTTTTGCCATGGTGCTGTTCCAGCCCGGTTAACGTGTCGAAATCGGGGAGTTTGGCGAAACGCGCTTTTGCCGTGGAACCGGTGTTCCGGGCGCCTGTATCAGCACCATAAGAAAGCGCGGCTAGCCGCAATCCAATAAATCGAGGGGCGCAATCGCTGTTGTGCCCCTCTGGTCGGCGCGCAACCTACTCATTGGCCGTTGAAAGTCAAGTGAAAGTCATGCCTGTGGCGGCACTGTTACGCTATTTTCCATCGGACAGGCTGCGCCGCCGTATTGCCCGCTGCACACACAGGGCCAGATAGAGGCCGAAGAAGGCAGCCATGGCCCAGGCAAAGCCGTGCGGCGGGGCTGCTTCCATGGCGATGCCCGAAAGCTGCGGGCCGGCGATCATGCCGAGCGTATAGCAGAAAACGAAGGCGGCATTGGCCTGCGCCAGGTCGCCGCCCTTGAGTCTTGATCCCAGATGGGCAAGCCCCACCGTATACATGCCGGATATCACTCCGCCCCACACAAACAGGACAAGCGGCGGCAGAAATGCCGGTGCGCCGCTGCTGAGCGCCACGGGAAGCATGAGCGCGCCAACAACGCCGATTATCCCGCACAGATACAGGATGATGCGCCGGTCGCGCACCTTGTCGCTGGCGATGCCAAGGGGGATCTGCAAGGCGACATTGCCCGCTGCAATCATCATCAGGAAAAGCGCCGCCCCTGCCTCGCTGTAACCCAGCCGCTGGCCATAGACCGGCACAAGCGAAAGGATGGACTGCTCGACCGCGCCGAAGATTGCAACTGCACCCGTTGCAAGCGGCACAATCAGAACGAATTTCAGGAAGCCGCCGGACGAGCCCAGCGAGCCGTCGAGAACCGGTTCCTTTTTGCGGGCATACAGGATCGGCAGGCAGGAAAGAAGAATGATCACCGTGCCGATGGCAAACGGCCAGGGGCCCGCCGAGCCGACCAGGGCCAGTATCCCCGGTCCAATGCCGAAACCCAGGCTCAGAACGGTGGCATAGAGCCCGAGCATCATGCCCCGCTGGCGCTCGGAAGCTGCCGAATTGATCCAGAACTCCGACAGTACGAAGGAAAGCGTCAGCGCGCCGTTGAAGGTGATCCTGAGGACAAACCACGCCGCCAGCGAATCGAACAGATAAAACAGGATGAGGCTGACAGCGGCCACCAGCGCGCTGGCAATCAGGGTTCTGACTACACCGAGCCGGTCGACCAGCGGGTTGACCAGCCAGACCGCCGCCATGGAGGCAACTCCGGCCGTTGCCGCATTGGCACCAATGACGGAGGCCGAATAGCCCCGCTGTTCCAGGATGAGGCTGAGCAGGGGGAAGGACAGCCCGATGGCGCTGCCGATCGCCGATATGGCGGCGATGGAGGCAAAGGCGCCGGCAAAATCGGTTCTGCTGTCGGTTACCGCACCGGAGCTGTGGATATGACTATCGGACATCGATAATCCGTAGCCCGGAAGATTCTGCGGAGCAATCCGGATTCTTGAACAGGTTACAGCGATCTGGATCGATGTTTGCTTCTGGCGGGCGGGGGAAGAACGCCGGCCTTACATCATTTTCCGCTTGAAGCGGTCGTGCTGCGTTGTGTAGCACGGCGCCGGCCAGGCCGGATCAAGCCGCGGGTCTTCCTTCAACCGGTTGATCAGTTCAACCAGGATTACCCGTGTGATTTCCCGCGTATCCTCGGCCATGGCCGCTTCCGGCGTCAGCCATTTGAGTTCCTCAAGTTCGCCGGAGGGGGCAAAGCCGCCATCAGGCTGTACATGGCGCTCGTCCAGCCGCGTCACGAAGAACCATGTGTCGAAGCGACGGTGCATGCCCGGCGGGGTAATGGCACGCGCCAGCAGCCGCAGCCTGTCCAGGCTGGGGGCAAGGCCTTTTTGCCGGTAGGCCTGCCAGTCGGGATGGCGGGGCAGGGTGGCGGCCTTGCGGCCGATCAGATGGCCGGTCTCTTCAAGGAGCTCCCGCAAGGCGGCAATCCCCAGCGCATGGGCACTGGCATCCCCGGTCTGCCGCGCAGGTTTTCAAGCAGTTTTGCCCGCACGTGCGGCTGCAAGGGATCGGCGGCGGGAACGCGCCAGTCGCCGCGGTCGACCCTGCCGCCGGGGAACACCATGGCGCCGGGCATGAATTTCAGATTGCGGTTGCGCCGGCCCATCACCAGTTCTTCGCGGCCCGGTTCCCCGCGCAGCAGGATGATGGTCGCCGCATTTTTCGGTATGACACGCGGCCCGCCCGCCCGCACCTTGCGGCGCATGCGCTGCATCGGTTCGGAATTGATCATCGTTTCGATGCGGGCGATTTCCTCAAAAACCTTGTTGTCGGCCTCAGTCGTCATGCCCGCCGAAACCGTGCATTCTGAGCGCCCACTGGGTGCCGACCACCATGCCCTTAAGCGGCTGCATCAATACCCCGGCGGCGATGACCGAAACGGCCATGGTGATGAACATGGTCGTCCACATGCCGAAAAACTCCCACGTCATCAGCACCATCATGGCGCCGAGCACCACATGGCCGACAACCAAGATGTTGAGATAGGCCGGCAGATCGTCGGCGCGGTGGTGGTGGAGTTCCTCGCCGCAGCGCTCACAGTTGGGCCGCACCTTCAAAAAGCCGTTGAAGAGCGCTCCCTTGCCGCAAGCCGGGCAGGTCTTTGCAAAGCCGCGGCGGGCTGCCTGCAGGAGTGAGCGCTCAGGATCATCTCCCTCAGTGCCATAGACGGCGGTTTCGCTGAACGATTGCATGTCTTCTTCCCTTATTTGCGGCCTTTTCTGCCGCGATGCTTCCTCGATTTGGACTGGCCCGTCCCCGGACGGAACCCCCGGCCGCGCCGGTTCTGGCCCGTGCGGCGCGAGCGCGGCAGCCCGTCAACCGGTTTTCCCTCGCTCAGCATGTCAAAGCGCAACGAGCCGGCCGCAGGGACAGCTTCCGCAAGGCGGACTTCCACATCCATTCCGATCTGATAGGACAGCGCGCTGTGTTCGCCAATGAGCGATTGGGTCGCAGCATCGTAAACATAATATTCGTCCGAAATTTTCGAAATCGGAATAAACCCGTCTGCCCCGGTATCGTTGAGGGTCACGAACAATCCGGCCTTGGTGACCCCGTTGATGCGGCCGTTGAAGCGCTCGCCTACGCGTTCGGACAAAAAGCCGGCAATCAGCCGGTCCTTCGTCTCGCGTTCGGCCACCATGGCGCGCCGCTCCGTCATCGAGATATCGGCGGCAACCGCATCGAGGTTCTTTTCCTCTTCCGGCGTAATGCCGCCGGGTCCAAGGCCAAGGGCCTTGACCAGCGCCCGATGAACGATCAGGTCGGCATAGCGGCGGATCGGCGAGGTAAAGTGGGCATATTTGCGCAGGTTCAGGCCGAAATGGCCGATATTGTCCGGGCTGTATTCGGCCTGCGACTGGGAGCGCAGCACCACCTGATTGACCAGTTCCTCGTTTTCACTGCCTTCAACGGCAGCCAGAATGCCGTTGAAGTGCTCGGCCCTCAGATTGCCGGAGCGTGACAGGCTCAGATTAAGGCCCTTCAGGAATTCCCGCAGGGTTTCCAGCTTGTCGAGGGAGGGGCTGTCGTGAATGCGGTAGATGAGCGCCTGGCGCTTGGCCTCCAGCGTTTCGGCGGCGGCCACATTGGCCTGGATCATGAATTCCTCGACCAGCTTGTGCGCATCCAGACGGTCGGGAACGATCACCCGGTCGACCGTTCCATCCTCCTTGAGCAGGATTTTGCGCTCCGGCAGGTCAAGTTCCAGCGGGCTGCGCGCGTTGCGGCCGCGCTTGAGGCACTCATAGCCTTCCCACAACGGTTTCAGAACCGGTTCAAGCAAGGCACGGCATGTGTCGTTCGGGGCACCGTCGATCGCTGCCTGGGCTTCCACATAGGCCAGTTTGGCATGGCTTCGCATCACGATGCGATGAAAGCTGTGGCGCACCTTGCGGCCCTCGCTGTCGAACCACATGCGCACGGCAAGGGAAGGGCGGTCCTCCTTTTCGCGCAGCGAGCACAGATCGTTGGAAATGCGCTCGGGCAGCATCGGCACCACGCGGTCGGGAAAATACACCGAGTTGCCGCGCTTTTCCGCTTCCCGGTCCATGGCGCTGCCCGGCCGCACATAATAGCTCACATCGGCAATGGCGACGGTGATGATGTGCCCGCCTTCGTTCTCCGGGTCGGCCATGGCATGAATGGCATCGTCATGATCCTTGGCATCGGCCGGATCGATGGTGATCAGCGCCACATCGCGCCAGTCTTCATGAGTTTCAGCGGCACTGTTTTTGCCTTTCAGCGTCAAGGGTTTGGCGGCGTTCGCCTCGGCCATGACGGCATCGGGAAAAATGTGCGGTATTTCGTTGGCATGAATGGCGATCATCGAGGCAGCCTGCTCGGTGATGGCCGAACCCACCACCTGGCGCACCTTGCCGCGCTTGAGCCCGTACCGGCTGGTTGAGCGCAGCGGCTCCACTTCCACCAGATCGCCGTCCTTTGCTTCCCCCAGCGCGTCGGCGGGAATGATCATTTCATCCTGCTTGCGGGAAATCGGCTCGATACGCGCCTCGTTTTCGCCAATGCGCAAAATGCCGAGCGCAGCCCGGCGCTGCTTTTCCAGCACCTTGATGATACGGCCATGATAGCTGCCATCGCCGCGCTCGATGCGGGCAAGAACCCGCGAGCCGATGCCTGCCGCCGTCTCGCCGGATTTCTGCCGGCGCATGTGTACGACCGGGGCCTTGCCGCTTTCGCCATCAAAACTGGCGGGCGTTGCCAGCAAACCGCCTTCGCGGTCGCGGGCGGTAATATCCAGCACGGTTACCCGCGGAAGGTCGCCAGGGCGCGAAAGCCGTTTGCCGCGCCGCTCCAGCAGGCCTTCCTCGGTCATTTCCTTGAGCAAAGCCTTGAGGTCGATTTTTGCCGAGCCCTTGATTCCGAAGGCGCGGGCGATCTCGCGCTTGCCCGCCATGTCGGGATTTTCCGCAACATAATCGAGGATCGCCTCGCGGCTCGGAATGCCGCGCTCCTTGCGCTTTCGCTCTTTTGCCGGGCGTGGGGTTCGGCGTGTCACGCTCAGCCCTTGCCGGCCCTGGCGGTGGCCTTCTTCCTGGTCTTGGCCTTGCCTTTTGCGCCGGCCTTGGCGGCAATCAGCGCCACCGCTTCTTCCAGCGTCACCGATTGGGGGTCCTTGTCTTTCGGCAGGGTGGCATTGACCTTGCCATGATTGACATAAGGGCCATAGCGCCCGTCCTTGACGGCGATCATGCCGCCAAGCTCGGGATGTTCTCCCAGGTCCTTGAGCGACTTTGCCGCCCCGCGGCGCCCGCCCTTGGCTGCCTTTTCGGCAATCAGGTCCACCGCCCGGTTAAGCCCGACGGTAAAGACTTCTTCGGGACTGTCGAGATTGGCGTAAACGCCCTCATGCAGCACGAACGGGCCGTAGCGGCCAATGCCGGCGCTGATCATCTTGCCGGTCTCGGGATGTTTTCCCACTTCCTGCGGCAGGGACAGCAACTGCATGGCGCGTTCATAGTCGATTTCAGCCGGGTTCCAGCCCTTCGGGATGGAGCCGCGAACGGCTTCCTTGCCTTCACCGCGCTGTACATAAGGTCCAAAACGGCCCGTACGCACGGTGATTTCCTCGTCGGTTTGCGGATCGCGGCCCAGAACTTTCGGGCCGCTGTCTTCTGCATCGGCGTCTTCTCCCGCGCCCAGCTGGCGGGTGAAATTGCACTCAGGATAGTTCGAGCAGCCGATAAAGGCGCCGAACCGGCCGACCTTCAAGGACAACTGGCCTTCGCCGCATTTGGGACAGGCGCGCGGATTGGAGCCGTCTTCTTTCGGCGGGAAGGCAAGATAGGCCAGTTCCTCGTTGAGCATGTCGAGAACCTGCGAAACGCGCAGATCCTTGATGTCCTCGATGCTGGCGGAAAACTGTTTCCAGAAATCGTGCAGCAGATCCTTCCAGGCAAGTTCTCCGGCAGAGATCTTGTCGAGTTTTTCCTCCAGATCGGCGGTGAAATCATACTCCACATAGCGCTTGAAGAAGCTCTCAAGGAAGCTGGTGACCACGCGCCCCTTGGACGCAGGCGTGAAACGGCGCTTCTCCAACGTCACGTAATCGCGGTTTTGAAGGGTTGAAAGCACGGAGGTATAGGTCGACGGGCGCCCGATCCCCAATTCCTCCATCTTGCGGATGAGCGAGGCTTCCGAATAGCGCGGCGGCGGTTCGGTGAAATGCTGCTTTGCCTCGATTGCCTCGCGCAACACTGCTTCGCCCTCGGCGAGCGCCGGCAGGCGCTTTGCGTCTTCCTCATCCTCACCGGAGGGTTGCGTTTCATAGGCTGCGAGGAAACCGTCGAAGCGCACAACCGAGCCGGTTGCCCGCAGGACGGCCTTCTTGCCGCCGCTTGCCGCGGTGATGTCGACGCTGGTTCGCTCGATCTCGGCGGAGGCCATTTGCGAAGCCACGGTGCGCCGCCAGACAAGCTCATAGAGCTTCATCTGTTCTTCGCTCAGATAGCTCTTCATGTCCTTTGGCGTGCGGCTCACATCGGTGGGCCGGATCGCCTCGTGCGCTTCCTGGGCGTTCTTGGCCTTGGTCGAATAATGCCGCGGCTTTTCCGGCACGTAGCGGGCGCCAAACTGTGCCTCGATCTGCGAGCGCACCTGGGGGACGGCTTCCGGTGCAATCTGCACGCCGTCGGTACGCATATAGGTGATCAGCCCCACCGTTTCGCCGCCAATGTCGATGCCCTCATAGAGTTTCTGGGCGACCTGCATGGTTCGGCTTGCCGAAAAGCCGAGGCGGCGGCTGGCATCCTGCTGCAGGGTAGAGGTGGTAAACGGTGCATAGGGATTGCGTTTGGTGGGTTTTGATTCGACCCTTGAAACCGAAAGATCGGCAGCTTCAAGCAGGGCCTTGATCGTTTCGGCCTGCTCCTGCGTGGTGATGTCGAGGCGCTGGAGCTTCTGGCCGTCGAACTCGGCAATGCGCGCTTCGAAGGCAGCTCCGGCACCGTTCTTCAGCATGGCCGTGATCGACCAGTATTCCTGCGGCTTGAAGGCCTCGATCTCTGCCTCCCGGTCGCAAATGAGCCGCAGCGCGACCGATTGCACCCGGCCGGCCGAGCGTGCGCCCGGCAGCTTGCGCCACAAAACGGGTGAAAGCGAAAAGCCCACCAGGTAATCCAGTGCCCGGCGCGCCAGATAGGCATCCACAAGGTCGCCGTCGATTTCGCGCGGATGGGCCATCGCGTCGAGAACCGACTGCTTGGTAATAGCGTTGAACACGACCCGCTGGACGTCCTTGTCCTTGAGCAGGTTTTTCTCGCTGAGCACCTGAAGCACATGCCATGAAATCGCTTCGCCTTCCCGGTCGGGGTCGGTGGCGAGGATCAGACGGTCGGCGGTTTTCACCGCCTTGGCAATATCGTTGAGCCGGCTCTTCGATTTCGAATCGACCGCCCAAGACATGGAAAAGTCCTCGTCCGGCAGGACCGAACCTTCCTTGGGCGGCAGGTCGCGCACATGACCATAGGAGGCCAGGACGGTGTAGTCCTTGCCCAGATACTTGTTGATGGTTTTCGCCTTGGCGGGCGATTCGACGATTACGACACTCTGGCCCATAGGACACTTCAGCTTGTTGACGGTGGTGGATATGCGGTTGGCCGCATTTTTTTTTGGCCGCAGCACTGCCCCGACCGGGCCGTTGACTTGGCGGCACAAAGGCGATCCGTCAAGGGCGGCAGGTATATTTCCTGTCTGCTGACCGGCAAATCGCACCAAAAAACAATTAGTGATTGCAACATGAAAATATACACGTTAAAATTTTACCTACCTGCCAACCACACCGAAAAGACGAGTGGGAAGGCCGGGGGCAGCAGGGTATCGGCATGATGGCAACAGGAAAGCGGGCGGCAATCAGGAATTGGGGAGCAACCCATGGCTGCTGGCAAACCGCTACCGGATTTGCATTCAAAACCGCAGGATCCCGCACAGGCAGAGGAAACAGAAGAAAAACAGGATGTCTTTCATCCCGACGATCCGGCGGTCACTGAAAGCCGCCTGTCCGCTCTGGTGGAAAACACCCATGTCAGCGGGGACTTGAAGGTTGAAAAACTGACCTATATCCACGAAATGCTGGTCGAATTAAGGAAACTGGCCGCTTCGGTTGGAGAGCCAATGGTTTCCTACCTGATCGACATGGCACTGGTGGAAACGGCCAGCGCCCTGCAGACCGGCCGCTTCAATGAGGAATTCAAGGCGCCTGAATCAGACTGACACGGTTGCCGCCATGGCGTTCGAGGCGCCCGGCAAGGTCAAGTTCGATGAGAACCAGTTGAACCTCGCCGCTGGTGGCACCGGTAAAGCGGATAATATCGTCAACCTCCACCGGCTCCGGCCCAAGGGCGCCAAGCACCGCCTGGCGCGCATGATCAGCGCTGGCAACCGGCAGGTCGCCGGCTTCGTCTTCCGCTTCCCCGCTCCAGAAGGCGTTGCCGGCAGGGGGAACAGAATCGGCCAGATCGCGCACCACGTCGTCTGCCTCCGTAACCAGAGTAGCGCCCTGTTTGATCAGCCAGTTGGTTCCCTCATGGCGCGGGTCGAGCGGCGAACCGGGAACCGCATAGACGGGCCTGCCTGCTTCATTGGCAAGACGTGCGGAGATCAGGGAGCCGGACCGGCGCGCCGCTTCCACCACAACAAGCCCGTGGGCAATGCCAGAGACCAGGCGGTTGCGGCGCGGAAAATCCTTCGAACGCGGTTTCCAGCCCATCGGCATTTCGGAAACGATGGCTCCGCCATTGCCGGTGATGTCTGCCGCCAGCGCCTCGTTCTCTTCGGGAAAGACGACATCCACTCCGCCGGCAAAGACGGCGATCGTTCCGGTGTTCAGACTGCCCTTGTGGGCGCCGGTGTCGATGCCGCGCGCAAGCCCTGATACAATGGCATAGCCCGCAGCCCCAAGGCCGGAGGCAAACCGTCCTGCCAGCCGCATGCCGTTGATCGATGCATTGCGCGAGCCGACAATCGCCACGGCATTCTGGGTCAGGATGCCCGGATTTCCGGTAACGCAGACAAGCGGCGGTGGGTAATCGATGCTGCGAAGGGCAGGGGGATAATCAGGTTCCCCCATGCCGATGAAACAGGCATTCGCCTTTTCGGCAAGCGCCATTTCGCGCTCGGCCATTTCACGGCTGGCAATACGGATATTCCCTGCCGCCCCGCCGCGGGCGATCAGGTCGGGAAGCGCTTCCAGCGCGGCAGCCGCCGAGCGGAAGTGGTTGATCAGGTCGCGAAAGGTGGCCGGCCCCACATTCTCGCTGCGCAGCAATTGCAGCCAGGTAAGCCGCTGTTCGTCGCTTAAGGGAATGGCCCCGGATGCGGCTGAACCGCCAGGCGAGAGCGATCGCGGTGTACCGGATTTGCCGTCTTCCTCCCCGCCCACAGCCTACCCCTTGCCGCCGATCCTGCTTTCAGAGCCCGAAAGCAGCCGTGCGATGTTCTGGCGGTGAAACAGCCAGACCAGGGCGGACATCAACATGAAGAGTTCGGCCACCTGGATATCGCCCATCCAGTACAGCACGGCGGGTACGGCGAGGGTGGCGGCAAGCGCGGAAAGCGACGAATAGCGGGTAACCGCTGCAACCGCCAGCCACACGCCCGCAAAAACCAGCGCGCCCTGCCAGGCAAGCGCCAGCAGAACCCCCACATAGGTGGCAACGCCCTTGCCGCCCTTGAACTTGAGCCAGACCGGAAAGCAATGGCCCAAAAAGGCGCCCAGGCCCGCAATCACCGCCGGATCGGGGCCAAAACGGCCCGCCAGCCAGGCAGCGAGTGCCCCCTTCGCCATGTCGGCCAGCAGGGTCAGCGCGGCAATGCCCTTGCGGCCCGAGCGCAGCACATTGGTTGCGCCGATATTGCCCGAGCCGATCTTGCGGATGTCGCCGAGCCCGGCAAGCCTTGCAAAAATCAGCCCGAAGGGTATGGCGCCCAGCAGATAGCCGAACACAAGGGCAGCCAGATAATAGGGCAGGGAATGGGACCAACTGATCGGATCGGGCATGACTTCCTCCCGCGCAGACCAGTGCTGCCGGTGCTACGCGTTATGCGTGAATATTGTGCGCCCGCCCACCAGCGTTTGCAATACCCGTCCGGAAAACCGTGCTCCCTCGAACGGCGTATTCTTCGACAGCGAGCGAATCTGGTCTTCTCCGTAAATCCACGGGGCGTCGCAATCAACCAGCGCAAGGTCGGCCGGCATGCCCGCTTTCAGCGATCCTGCTTCAAGGCCGAGCAATTGTGCCGGTCTCGTTGACATTGCATCGATCAGTCTGAGCAGCGGCACATCGCCATTGTGATGCAGCCTCAAGGCGGCAGCCAGCAGGGTTTCTAGCCCGATGGCGCCATCGGCGGCCTCGGCAAAGGGGTGGCGCTTGGTATCGACGTCCTGCGGGTCGTGCGAGGAGACGATCACATCGATCAGGCCATCGCGCAGCGCAGCAACCATCGCCTGGCGGTCTTCCTCGGCCCGGAGCGGCGGCGACAGGCGAAAGAACGTGCGGTAGCGTCCGATATCGTTTTCATTCAGTGAAAGGTGATTGATCGATACCCCGGCCGAAACATCCGCGCCTGCCTGCTTGCAGCGGGCAATGGCCCCGGCAGCATCGCTGGTGGAAATCTTGGCGGCGTGATAGCGCCCGCCGGAAAGCTGCGCGATCCTCAGATCGCGTTCCAGCGCGATGATCTCCGCTTCCCGCGGAATGCCGGCAAGACCCAGATGGGTCGCCGTCAGGCCCTCGTTCATCACGCCGTTGGAGGCGAGGTCGCGGTCCTGGGTTTCCTTTGCGATCAGCAGGCCGAAATCGCGCGCATAGGTGAGCGCCCGCCGCAGGGTCAGCGCCGAGCGGATCGAATGCTTGCCCTCGCTGAGCATGACCGCACCCGCTTCCCTGAGCAGGCCGAATTCGGTCAGTTCCCTGCCTTCGAACCCGCGGGTGATGGCAGCGCTGGGATAGACATGCACCTGGGCATTGTCGCGCGCGGCGCGGCGCACATAATCGACCAGGGAGACCTCGTCGATCACCGGGCTGGTATCGGGCATCATCACAAAGCCCGTCACCCCGCCGCATGCTGCGGCCTGAGAGGCAGAGGCGATGGTTTCGCGATACTCGCTGCCCGGTTCGCCAAGATGAACGCGCATGTCGACCAGGCCGGGAATGACGAGATTTTCCCGTGCATTGAGGATTTCGGCCCCTTCGGGCGCCTCAATCCTGCTGGCAGATTTTTCGACCGCCTCGATCTTTCCGTCCGCAATCAGCAGCGAGGCGGGGCCGTCATAATCCTGCGAGGGATCGGCGAGCCGGGCCTTGGCGATCATCAGGGGTTTCATGAAGCCGCCCCCTTGGAGGAAGGCTTGTTCTTGCGCCGCTGATCGAGCCGGTCGGCGGTTTCGATCAGGGTTTCGATCACCGCCATGCGCAGCGCAACGCCCATTTCCACCTGTTCCTCGATCACGCTTTGCGGCCCGTCGGCGACATCCGAGGCAATCTCCACGCCACGGTTCATGGGGCCTGGATGCATCACCAGCGCGTCCTTCCTGGCAAGTTTCAGCTTTTGCCGGTCGAGGCCGAAATAGCGGAAATATTCCCGCACGGAGGGGATCAGCGCGCCCTCCATGCGCTCGCGCTGCAGGCGCAGCATCATGACCACATCACAGCCGGGAAGCCCGTCTTCCATGCGATTGAAGACTTCGACGCCAAGATCGCCAATGCCGGCAGGCAGCAGGGTGGAGGGCGCGATCACCCGCACCCGTGCGCCCAGCGCGTTGAGCAGAATGATGTTGGAGCGCGCAACCCGCGAATGCAGGACATCGCCGCAGATCGCCACCGTGCGCCGGGCAATGCTGCCCAGATGCCGCCGCATGGTCAGCGCATCGAGCAGGGCTTGTGTTGGATGTTCATGCGCCCCGTCACCGGCATTGATCACCGAACAGCCGACCTTCTGGGCAAGCAGTTCCACCGCGCCCGCCGAATGATGGCGCACCACCAAGAGGTCCGGTTGCATGGCGTTGAGCGTCATCGCCGTGTCGATCAGCGTTTCGCCCTTTTTGACCGAGGAAGCGCCCACCGGCATGTTCATCACATCGGCGCCAAGGCGCTTTCCTGCCAGTTCGAAGGAGGATTGCGTGCGGGTGGAGGCTTCGAAAAAGAGGTTGATCTGGGTGCGCCCGCGCAGGGCGACCTTCTTCTTTTCAACTGCCCTAGAGACCGACACCGCATCGTCGGCGCGCTCCAGCAGAAACTCGATATCGTGGGGGGAAAGATCTGCGATCCCCAGCAGATGGCGGTGGGGAAAGGCGTAGCCGGGAATGCCCGGCATTCGGTCGGATTTTTTCGCGCTCATTAAAACGGCTGCTATAGGGGGGAAACGCTCAGGCCACAAGGGGGAAGCAGAGGGAAAGATGGGGAAGGCAGTAGCAAATTGGTTTGAAACTCACGCCTTACTTGGTTGAACGCGGAGTTCTGCCCCATTCCGGACGTTTATTTCGATTTTCGCGCCTATTTTCCAGCCAACTTTCAGAAGTTTGCATCAATAGAAAATAGTGTGCCATACATGCATTGGACAGCCTTGTTACCGCAACTATTTTAGCGATTGGGTTGATGAATCTGTAGTTGGGGAGATGTTTGTGGCCAAGATTGACCGGGTGCGCATCCAGCGATTCAAAAGTATTGAAAACGTGGATTTTAACTTAGGTGAGCTGACGGTTTTTGTCGGGGGAAACAATTCTGGAAAAACAACGATTATTCAGGCTATTCACTTTGCTTTCACGCTTTTCCAGTCCTTACAGATTTCGAACAAATGGCCTTCTCGAAACCAGCGTTCAACTACTATCAGCCCTGAAGAACTGATTTATGTTCCGTCGTTGGACCCTTATTCTTTGGGGATAGGCGGAAAATTACGCGAGGCGGAAGATCAAGCAATAATATTGGACTTCTATTTCTCAGATGGCGAGCACACGCAATTGAAGGTCCGAAAGGGGCGAATTACTAATGTTTTGGTTGAGCCCACTAATGTTGATTATCTCAGAAACATTGCTGGATTAAACGAGCCCTATTCAATCTTCTCACCTGGACTAGCAGGGGTCTCTAAGTCTGAACAGTATGTTTCGGATGGTGTCTTGCTCCGGGCACTTTCTCGAGGCGACGCCAATGCGTTTCTTAGGAATACGTTATTGCGTCTACACGATGATAGACAAGCGTGGGCAGCATTCACAACCGATTTAGACACTCTTTTTCAACACCTGGAATTCGAAGTCAATTTCGACCAAGAGGTTGATGAGTCAATAAACATTTCAACCAAGAGGGGAGATGTTGTTGTTCCTCTCGACCTATCGGGCACTGGCTTGCTTCAGGCAATTCAGATATTTGCTTATCTGCATTTGTTCAAACCAAAACTCATGGTGTTTGACGAACCAGATTCGCACTTGCACCCAAACAATCAACGCAATCTTTGTGCGGTATTCAAGACAATTGCGAGTGAACGGAATACACAAGTTGTTCTCACCACGCATTCGCGCCACATGATTGACTCTCTTTCGGATAGTTGCGTGATCGTCTGGATGCAAAACGGCAGCGCTAATCCTGCTTCACGTGATGATCAAGTGGACTTGTTGATCGACTTGGGCGCACTGGACGTTCGCGAAAGGCTTGCAGCCGAGAACCCCGCCTTTGTTATACTCTCAGAGGATTCAGATTACAGCACCCTGCGAAAAGTGTTGGAAGCAAGCGGTTACGCTGAGAATGAATTTCTAATTTTGCCCTACAAGGGGATTACGGGAGTGCACCTACTAGAGCCTTTGCTCAGGCAGATCCGAGATGTGAGTCCGAGTCAAATCATCGTGCACAGGGACAAAGACTTTTTGCAGCCTGATGAAATTGCTACTTGGGAGGTTAGCATCCGCGCGTTGGGCGCCGAACCATTTGTCACCGCTGACCGTGACATCGAAGGCTACCTCATCTCTGATGAATATCTTGAGAATTTCTTGCGTGATAATGTTGCCTGTCAACTTGAAGAACTAAAAGAATTCGTATGTGAAAACCAACTAGATAGAACTGTCGAAAACTACGTAAATGGCCGTGTTGATATTGAGAGGAAAGCTGGCCGTGGTGCCCAAATCAACCATGGAAACCTTGCCGCCGCTGCCTCCCGGGAATGTCGGCAGGATCCATGGGGCATGATGCACCCGAAACAAAGGAGGCGCCGGATACGCCGCGTGTTGCAGGAGCGATTCAATGTTCGCTTCCTAGACCCCAATGTTGGGGAAGTTCAAGCGGATGTAACCCTAGAGGCGATCAGAGGTCGTGCGGGGCAACCCCGACACATGAATGAACGATAGTGTGTTTCGGTCCCTGCAGTGGTTGGGCTGTCGGTTGTCTATGCAAGTCACCCAATGTTCACTTCTCACCTAGTTTTCCAATTGGGTTCCCAAAGTGGTCTTGAATATCCCGCACAACAGCTATTTATGGCGCGTCTACCGCCTTCGCAAACCAACCGCATGCACCTCCACCTCATAGGAATACGTTTCAGAGATGTTGGTGACCCGAATGTTCATCCGGGCTTTTTCCCGCTAAACTCGCCCCATGGCAGATTCCCACAATACCCCCTTCGACACCCATGAGGTCTTCAACCAGTCGCCGGTCTTTGGCGCCATCAACACCTGGGAGGGCGATCCGCTGCTGCAGCGCATCGCCTCGGCGCTTCCGGCCGGGACGAAGGCCGGCTTTTCCCAATATGGCGCCTGGCTGGGCGCTGCCGACACGCTGGAACTGGCCCGGCTGGCCAACCGCCATCTGCCGCAACTAAAAACCCATGACGGCAAGGGCAACCGGATCGATCTCGTCGAGTTCCATCCGGCCTATCACGCCTTCATGCGAAAATCGGTGGGCCTGGGCCTGCATTGTTCGATCTGGGAAGAGGGGGCGGAGACCGGCCACAAGCACGTGGCGCGCGGCGTGCGTTTTTACATGACCGGCGGGGTGGAGCAGGGGCATTTGTGCCCCATCACCATGACCAGCGCCTGTGTGGCGGCGATGGGCAATTCGCCGGAAATCGCCGCAGAATGGCTGCCGCTGATCACCTCGCGCAAATACGATCCCTCCAACCGCCCGCCGGTGCAGAAATCGGGCGTTACCGTCGGCATGGGCATGACGGAAAAGCAGGGCGGCACCGATGTACGCACCAACACGACCACGGCCCGCCCGGCAGGCGACGGGCTGTGGCAACTGACCGGCCACAAGTGGTTTTTTTCCGCCCCCATGTGCGATGCGTTTTTGATCCTTGCCCAGATGGAAGACGGCAGCGACAAACAGGGCAGTGCCAAAGGGTTGGGCTGTTTTCTGGTGCCGCGCCGGCTCTCTGACGGGCGCCAGAACGGGCTTCGCATCCAGCGCCTGAAGGACAAGCTCGGCAACCGCTCCAACGCTTCCACCGAAATCGAGATCTGTGGTGCCTATGGCCAGTTGATCGGTGAGCCGGGGAAGGGGGTGCAGACCATCATCCAGATGGTGACGCTGACAAGGCTCGACTGTTCGCTGGGTTCGGCCGGCCTGATGCGCATGGCCCTGTGGGAGGCGGTCGAACATGCCCGACACCGCTCCGTCATGGGAGCAAGGCTGATCGACCAGCCGCTGATGCAGCGCGTGCTGGCGGACATGGCGCTGGATGTTGCCGCCGCAACGGCCCTTGCGTTCCGGCTGGCACAGAGCTTTGACCGGGCATCCGCCAATCCGGCCGAAGCTGCCTATGCAAGGCTGATGACGCCGGTCATCAAGTACTGGAACTGCAAGATCGCTTCCCCGCTCATTTATGAGGCCATGGAGTGCCTTGGCGGCAATGGCTATGTGGAGGACGGCAATCTTGCCCGCCACTATCGTGAGGCGCCTTTGAACGGCATCTGGGAAGGTTCCGGCAATGTCATGTGCCTTGATGTGCTGCGGGTGCTTTCCAGGGAGCCGGAAAGCCTGGAAACGGTGCTTGCCTCGCTCGAGCGCGATCTGGGCGGCGACAAGGCGGCAAAGACCGTCGATGTGATCCGCACCGCCGCCCGCATGGCACTGGGCGATCCGGGATCGGCCCGTATTCTCACCGAGCAATTGGCGCTGACGGCCGCTGCCGCCGAACTGCGCCGCATCGGCCTTGCCGATCTTGCCGATGCCTTTGTGGAAACCCGCCTCGGCGGGTTGTGGCGCAACACTTACGGCATGCTGGACAGCCGCCAGAATGCAGCTGCCATCATCGAGCAGCTTTATCCGGCAAGATAGCTTGCCGTCAGCACGACCAGCGGAATGGTGAAAAAGGCGGCAATGGTCTGCATTGTCACAATGGCGGCATAAAGCGGCGCATCGCCGCCCAGATCGCGCGCCACCAGATAGCCGTTCATGGCGGTGGGAACCGAACCGGAAACGGCAATCGCGATGAGTTCCTCCCCGCGCAGTCCAAGCCCGTAGGCAACCCCTGCATAGATCAGCGGCACCAGGGCAAGCTTCAGCGCCCCGGTCGCTGCAGCGGCGGCAACCGCCTGGCGCGGCAGGACAAAACGCAGTCCGGCGCCCACCAAAATCAGCCCCATGGGCAGGGAAACCCGCGAGCAAAGCTCGATCGCATCGGCAAAGGGCGCATACAGGCTGATGCCGGAAAAATTGAGAACAAGGCCAATCGCCGTGCCGATGACCAGCGGATTGCGCGCCACGAGTCTTACCGTGCCGCCCGCTTCTGCCGACTTGCTGCCCAGGCGGGCAACAACCGAAACCGCGGCGATGTTGATCGGAATGGCCAGCACTGCAATGCCGAGCGCCACCACGGTGAACATTGCCGGTCCGCCGATTTTTTCGGCGATGGCAAGGCCGACAAAGGCATTCCAGCGGATAAATCCCTGGACCACGCTGGAATAGGAAGGATCGTCAAGACCGAACAGCCTGCGAAAGGGCACGCGCAGGATCAGCGCCACCGCCAGAATGGCCGCAAGCCCGATGCAATAGGCGGCAACCGAGCGGCTGGCCGGAATGGCGGCAAAATCGGTATTGTAAAGCGTGTGGACCAGCAGGCTGGGAAAGAACACGAAATAGCTGATCCGCTCCATGCCGGTCCAGTGGGCGTCCTCGATCAGGCAGATCGCCTTCAGCCCTGCGCCCAGCGCAATGAGCAGGAATACCGGCAACAGGCTTTCAAAAATGGCGAGCAAGGGCAGGGCGCTCCGAACAGGGCGGGAGATGGCAGCAGCGGGCGGTATGGGCTGCCTTTGGGGCAGGGTACCAGGCCGTTTCCTGTGCAATAGCGCAATTGCCCTTGCCCGTCATCATTGCCGTTGCTTTCCATGGGGCTAAGCAATCGCGTCCCGGTCAACGTTCCCAGCGTACCGCCGGGATTTCGTCACCCCTGTGCTTGTCACAGGGGTCCATTCTGCTCCGCTGACAGCTATCTGGTGGGTTGCATTCTGCCGGTCGCCAACAGTCTGTATACGGATGGTTCGAGGCATGGATTCCTGTGACAAGCACAGGAATGACGGAGTGCTCATCAGCGTCGCTCCCAATTCGAGGAGCCTTGCAACAACAGGAGAACAGGCCGTCTTGCTTGGGTGCTTGGGCTGTCCAGTGAAGGATGACAGGTGGAAAACTTCCGCTATGCTCCTCGCCCGCCCCGTTAACCTTAACAATTGGTTTACGTTGCAGGGCGCCGCGCTTTCACCCATGCTGGCGGCGAACGAAAGGCGGTCACCTTGCGCGTTATTCTGTTTTTATGGTTTTTCCCCCTGGTTCTGTTCTGGGGCTGGTTTGCGTTAAGCGTGAACGACTGGTCTTTCGGCTTCGTCATGCTGTCGCGTGAATTGCATGATGTCGTCTTCGACATCTATGCCCGCACGCTGGGCGTCGAGCGCGAATTGCTGCCGGGCATGATTGCCGGAGCCTGCGCGGTCGATTCAGCGCTGATCATGGCGATTGCGGCCTTTCGCTGGCGCGCTTCCTGGATGCCTCATCTGCGCGAGATGCTGGCCTCCTACTGGCAGGACGATCCTGTCGATGACAGTGCGCCCGTCAATGGCAATGCGTATGACGGCCTTACAGCCGCTGCAACCGTTCCAGCACACCCTGCAGAATAACCGCCGCCGCCGCGGCATCGATTTTTTCCGCTCTTTTCTTGCGTGACAGATCAGCTTCCAGCATGGCCCGTTCGGCGGCGACCGTGGAAAGCCGTTCATCCCACAACAGCACCGGCAGATCGCAATGGGCCGCCAGATTGCGCACGAAAGCGCGCGTCGCCTGGACCCGCGATCCCTCGCTGCCATCCATGTTGAGCGGCAGGCCGAGGACGAGGCCAAAAACCCCTTCCTTTTCGGCAATTTTTTTCAGTTCGGCCACGTCGGCGGTGAATTTCGTGCGCTTGATGGTGTAAAAGGCGGAGGATACCGTCAACAGACCGTCGGAAATCGCCAGCCCGATGGTTTTGGTGCCCAGATCAAGCCCGAGCAGGCGCCTGCCGGGTTTGTGCAGCGCCTTCAAATCCTCAACTGAGATAATGTTGCCAGTTGCCTTTTTTCCTGTTGTCATGGAGCCTCTATGATCGCCTCAACCGGTAAATGCAACGCGCCGTTGACAGACAGTTGGGCACACAGTCGGCAAACAGCCGCGCAAAACGGCGCGCAGTCGGGAGAAACCCATGAAAATCACCTGGTATGGCCATTCCGCCTTCGGTGTCGAGACCGGAAAAGCCAAGATCCTTATCGATCCCTTCTTCTTCGGGCCCTATGAGGACGAGGACAAGAAGAACAGCGCCATCAATGGTACCACCCATGTGCTGCTGACCCACGGCCATGACGATCACATCGGCGATTCGCTTGCCATCTGCCGGCAAACCGGCGCCATGCTGGTCGCCAATTTCGAAATCTGCATGTATCTGGTCGGCCAGGGGTTGTCCGACAAGCAGATCAATCCCGGAAATCACGGCGGGACGGTCGATTGCGGCGGCTTTACCACCACCTTCGTGCAGGCCGTGCATTCTTCCTCAAAACAGACCGGGGAGAACGGCAACAATGTCTATCTGGGCAATCCTGCCGGGCTGGTGATCCACGCGGCGAACGAAAAGACGCTGTACCACATGGGTGATACGGACATTTTCGGCGACATGGCGCTGATCAACGAACTGCACAAGCCGGATGTGGGCATTGTGCCGATTGGCGACCGCTTCACCATGGGCGGGGCCGTGGCGGCGCTTGCCTGCCGGCGTTTTTTTGATTTCAGCACCATTTTGCCCTGTCACTATGCCTCCTTTCCCATCATCGACCAGACGGCCGATGGGTTTGTCGCGGCGATGGAAGGCGATGCGGAGAAGGTGAAGGTGCTGGAAGCCGGCGGCTCGATCGAGGTTTGATGCCTCGAATTACGTAGGCAATTTGGCGCTGCGCCATTGAACCGGCGCGATGCTGCCGTTATAGGCTGCTGTGATAATTGTAGCAAAAGTCGCACAAGTGCGATTGCCGTCGTAATCGTCAGGTTCTCCCATGTCCGTTGATCTTGCCACCGTCAAGCGCGTCGCCAAACTTGCCCGTATCGCCGTTTCCGACCAGGAGGCAGAAAAGATGCAGGGCGAGCTCAATACGATCCTTGGCTTTGTCGAGCAGTTGAACGAGGTCGATGTTTCGGGCGTCGAGCCGATGACCTCGGTCGTTTCCATGGAAATGAAAAAGCGCGATGATGTGGTCAGTGACGGCAACAAGGCCGATGACATCGTCGCCAATGCACCGGCGACGGAAGATCACTTCTTCATGGTTCCGAAGGTTGTCGAATAAGGCCTGCGCCCGTGGTTACGTCTCTTGGTGGCCCGAAGGTCACGATTAAAGCCGAAACGCCGCTGCAGGATGAAGTGCGGGCCATGATCAAGGAACTGAACGCCGTCATGAACCCGCTGTCGCCGCCGCAGTTTCAGTTCCAGATGACCGCAGAGCAGATCGACGAAAGCGATACCACGCTGTTTTTGGCGCGGGACGGTGAGGGCAGGGCGCTGGGCATGGGTGCGCTGAAGGTGCACGATGAAAACATGGGCGAGGTCAAGCGCATGTATACCCGCCCTCAGGCACGCGGAAAGGGCGTTGGCTGGAAGCTGTTGCAGCAGGTCGAAGCCCTGGCGGCCCAAAAGGGACTGAAGGAGTTAAAGCTCGAAACCGGCGAGGCGCCGGGGTTCGAGGAAGCCTGGAAGGTCTATGAGCGCAGCGGCTATACGGTTTGCGGCGCGTTTCTCGACTACCCGGATTCCGGCTGGTCGAGATTTTACATGAAGAAACTTGGATAAATGACAGATTTAACGAAACTAACCATCGCTCAATCTCGCGACAAGATGGCCGCGAAGGAATTTACGTCTGCCGAGTTGACGGACGCCTATCTGACGGCCATCGACAATGCCAATTCGGCTTTTAACGCCTATGTCACGGTGACTCACGACAAGGCGCGCACAATGGCGAAGGTGTCCGACGAGCGCCGGGCAAAGGGCGAAGCAGGCGCGCTGGAAGGCATCCCCCTCGGCATCAAGGATCTTTTCGGCACGAAAGACGTCCATACCCAGGCCTGCTCCCATGTGCTTGACGGCTTCAGGCCGAAATACGAATCCACCGTGACACAGAACCTGTGGGATGACGGCGCCGTCATGCTGGGCAAGCTCAACATGGACGAATTCGCCATGGGTTCCTCCAACGAAACGTCCTATTACGGCCCGGTGATCAATCCATGGCGGGCAAAGGGTTCCAACAAGGATCTGGTGCCCGGCGGTTCATCGGGTGGTTCGGCGGCGGCCGTCGCAGCCCATCTGTGCGCAGGCGCCACGGCAACCGATACCGGCGGCTCGATCCGCCAGCCCGCCGCCTTTACCGGCACGGTGGGCATCAAGCCCACCTATGGCCGCTGCTCGCGCTGGGGCATTGCCGCCTTTGCCTCTTCGCTCGATCAGGCAGGCCCCATTGCCCGCGACGTGCGCGATGCGGCGATCCTGCTGCAGTCCATGGCCAGCGCCGACGACAAGGACACGACGTCCGTTCCCCTGCCCGAAGCCCATTACGAGGCAGCCATCGGCAAATCGGTAAAGGGCATGAAGATCGGCATTCCTGCCGAATACCGCATGGACGGCATGCCTGAAGAGATCGAAACGCTCTGGCAGCAGGGCATTGACTGGTACCGGGCAGCGGGCGCCGAGATCGTCGATATCTCCCTGCCGCACACCAAATATGCCTTGCCGGCCTATTATATCGTCGCCCCGGCGGAAGCCTCTTCCAACCTGGCGCGCTATGACGGCGTGCGCTACGGCCTGCGCGTTGACGGCAAGGACATCGTCGAAATGTATGAAAATACCCGGGCGGCAGGCTTTGGCGCGGAGGTAAAGCGCCGGGTCATGATCGGCACCTATGTGCTGTCGGCCGGTTATTACGATGCCTATTACCTGCGGGCCCAGAAAGTGCGTACCCTGATCAAGAAGGATTTCGAGACGGTCTTTGCCGACGGCATCGATGCCATCCTGACGCCGGCAACCCCGTCGGCAGCCTTCGGCGTCGCCGATCAGGACATGGCCGCCGATCCGGTGAAAATGTACCTCAACGACATCTTTACCGTCACCGTCAACATGGCAGGCCTTCCCGGCATCGCCGTTCCTGCCGGCCTCGACCATCAGGGCCTGCCCCTTGGCCTGCAGTTGATCGGCAAGCCATTCGAGGAGGAAACCCTGTTTCAGGCCGCCAACGTCATCGAGGATGCTGCGGGAAGGTTCGAACCGGAAAAGTGGTGGTAGACTGTGTATCCCGGCAAAACAGGGCCGGACGGGGAGCGCGAAAACGCATGACACATCACATCTCCAGCCGCTATCCGATCACCGGTCTTGCTTTCAGGGAGCAATGCAAGGCGGCGTTCGACGAAGCCGGTGCGCTGGTGCTGCACGGGTTCTTGACGCCTGAGGCGGTCGAAGCCGTACGCGCGGAGGGGGAAGCGAAAATCGGGGAAGCCTATTTCTGCACCACCAGCCACAATGTCTATTTGACGCAGACCGATGAAACCCTGCCCGGCGATCACCCCTTCAACCGGCAGGTGGTTTCCTCAAAGGGCCTGATTGCCGATGACCAGATCGGGGAAAATTCGCCGCTCAAGGCGATCTACAACGATCCCGGTTTTACGGCCTTCATCAGCCATGTGACCGGGGAAAGGGAAGTTCATCCCTATGCCGATCGGCTTTCGGCGGTGAACCTGCATTTTGCCGGGGAAGGCCAGGAGCTTGGCTGGCATTTCGACAATTCCTCTTTCGCCACCACCATCCTGATCCACAAGCCGCAGGCGGGCGGGCGCTTCGAATATGTCCGCGACCTTCGAAACTCGCAAAAGGGCGAGATGAATTATGAAGGCGTCGCCGCCGTGCTCGACGGTAAGATCAAGCCGCAATCGCTCGATGCCGAACCCGGCACGCTGATGCTGTTTAGAGGCCGCGATTCCCTCCACCGGGTAACCCCGGCCGAAGGTGCGGTAACGCGCATGCTTGCCGTGCTGGCCTACAATTCAGAGCCCGGCATCTCATTGTCCGAAAGCGCGATGCGGACCTTTTACGGCCGCACCGCGTAACTTGCGCAAGCCCTACCGGTTGTCCATCTGGCCGCGCACCAGTTCGAGCCCGCGCCTTGTAATGCGATAAGGTCCGCCCAGGCGCGAGGCGATGGCGCGCCGGCGCTTTAATTTGCGGAAGAGTTCAAGATCAAGCCCGCCATAGCGCCAGCCCTCGCGGGTAAAACACACTGTCGCGGTGATCTTCCTGTGCTGTTTGATGATTTCAATGCGCCCGCCCTGCGCCAAAAGGTGCAGGACACGCTGCTCGTCGCGTGAAATGTCCATGGTTGTGAGAGGTCCGCTGAAAACACTGGATAAGCATCAACGGGCCACCTGAATGAGGCGGCCGGTTGGGTTCAGTGATTGCCCCGCCGGATCGACCGGCCGGGCTTCAACGGGTCTCGTTGAACATAAAAGCTCCGGTTTGCGGGAGTTCTTTAAGGCCGGGGCCAGGGGCTTGTCAAAGCCAAATCGGCAACAAAAGGCACCAATTGCCGCCTGATCCGGCGATCTGCGACCCCGATTGCCGCATTTGGCTGCTTGTCAGGCTGCCTTTTTCGCGGTCAGTCTTTTCCTATCCGACACGCGGGGATGTGGTACCCAATCCCATTGTCCGCAGGCTGCCGGTGTCAAATCTGGGCAGCAGTCATGGTTCAGCGCCGCATTCCGCTTACTGTCTACCGCCCTGCAAGGGCAGGGGTGCAGGCATTTGCCGTTCTGGCGGCCTTTGAGGCAGCCTCCCGTGCCGTCATCATCTCGGTCTTTCCGGTGCTGCTCTACCGCAGCCTGGGCAACGCCCAGGCCGTTTCCGAGGTCTATTTCGGCGCAGGGCTGGTCTCGCTGGTCGTCGCCCTGTTCACCCCCTGGCTGGCGGGCCACGTGCCGCGCCGCTTTCTTTATACCGGCGGCATTGTGGTGATGATCGCCTCCAACATTGCCGCAGCGCTTTTGGGCGCCCCGGCAGCCCCTTTCGCGCTGCTGGGCAATACGGTGGCGCTGGTGGTCATGACGGTCTGTTTTAACGCCTATGTCATGGATTTCATCGACCGCACTTCCATGGGCAAAAACGAAACCGCAAGGCTGCTTTATTCCGGTCTTGCCTGGGCGGGTGGGCCTTATCTTGGCGTTCTGCTGATGGACATCTGGCCGCAAGGCCCGTTCTGGCTCGCGGTCGTGTTCTGCTTCGCCCTGCTCGCCTTCTTCTGGTATTTGCGCCTTGGCGACGGCAAGGTCATCACCCGTGCCCGGTCAAAACCGGCCAATCCGCTGGCCTATCTGAAGCGCTTTGCCGTTCAGCCGCTGCTGGTTGCCGGCTGGGCCTTTTCCTGCCTGCGTTCGGTCGGCTGGCAGGTCTATATCGTCTATCTGCCGATTTTTGCCGTCGAAAACGGCCTGGGAGAGCAGCTTGGCGGGATGATGCTGTCGCTCTCCAACGCCCTGCTGTTCCTGGCGCCCCTGGTATTGCGCTTTCTGGTTGCCCGCAGCGTGCGCTTTGCCATCCAGATCGGCTTCGGCTTCAGCGCCCTGTTTTACTTTGCTGCCGTGGGCCTTGCCTTTCTGCCCTACAGCGCCGCCGCCATGGCAACGGTGGCCACACTCTTCCTTTCCACCGTCTTTCTCGTCGTGCTCGACGTTGCAGCAGGCCTGCCGTTCCTGATGTCGGTCAAACCTTCAGAACGCACCGAAATGGCGGCTGTCTATTCCACCTATCGCGATGTTTCAGCCGTCGTCACCCCCGGTGCGGCGCGCCTGATCCTCGTCTTTGCACCGCTGACGGCGGTCTTTGCCGCCACGGGAGCTGGCCTGCTTGCCTGCTGGTTTGTTGCTGCAAGGCTCAATCCCAGGCTTGGCAAGGGACACCGCCCTGCGGCATGAAAGTGCTTGCAAACGCTGCCACGCCGGGCTTTGAGGGTTCGCGCATCCAGCGTACTCAAGACAGGGTCCCGACCAGTTCAGGAAAAATCGATGTCGGAAAAATCCAACATGACGGGCGAACGCACCAAGGCCATCCATGCCGGCGAAGCGCCCGATCCGGCAACCGGGGCATCGGCCCCCAACATTGTCATGAGTTCAACCTATGTCACCGAACAGGTGGCAGGCTTTTCCGCCCATGATCTGGAAGATGACGCGCCGTATCTTTATGCCCGCTGGGCCAATCCGTCGGTCGACATGCTCTCGCGCAAGATCGCCGCGATGGAAGGCACCGAGGCCTGCATGTGTTTTGCCTCCGGCATGGCAGCAGCAACCGCGATCTTTCTGTGCAGTCTTTCGAGCGGTGACCATGTGGTGGTTTCCGATGTCAGCTATGCCGGGGTGGCTGAACTGGTTCGCGAAACCCTGCCGCGGTTCGGCATAGACGTAACACTCGCCGACATGAGCGATCTTGATGCGGTGCGCACCGCCATGCGCCCAAACACCCGTCTTGTTCATGTGGAAACGCCGGTAAATCCGATCGTGCGGCTGACCGATCTTGAAGCGGTCTGCGCCATCGCCCGGCAAGCCGGTGCGAAGGTTTCCTGCGATTCCACCTTTGCTTCGCCCATGGCGACAAGACCGGCGTCTGTGGGCGTTGACTACGTGATGCATTCGGCAACGAAATACATCGGCGGCCATGGCGATGCGGTCGGCGGCGCGGTGGCCGGCTCGAAAGCCGATATCGCGGCCCTCAACCTTGAAGCGGGCATTCATCATGGCGGCATCATGTCGCCATTCAACGCCTGGCTGATCGCCCGTGGTGCGGCAACCCTGCCGCTTCGCATGAAAGCGCATGAGGAAACGGCGCAGGCGGTTGCGCAGTTTCTGGAAGACCATCCCAAGGTGACCAGGGTGATTTATCCCGGCCTTGAAAGCCACCCCCAGCATGATCTGGCAAAACGCCAGATGCATAATTTCTCCGGCATGATTGCCTTTCAGGTGGGCGATGCGGCAACCGGACAGGCAACTGCCACCCGCATGGCGAGCGATCTTGAAATCATTCACTACGCCGTTTCCCTGGGCCACCATCGCTCCTTGATCTTCTGGATGGAGACCGCAGGCCTGATGGAATCTTCTTTCCGTCTTGAGGGAAAACAGCTTGAAAGCTACCGCGCCTTTGCCGGCGACGGGATTTTCCGCTTGTCAGTGGGACTGGAGGATGCCGAGGACCTGATCCGCGATCTCGACCGTGTTTTATAGGAAAACGGAACGGGTATTTTCATGGAAGCCAGCAATGGCCGGGCGGCAAGAGCCAATTCTCCTTGACCTGCCAGCGGCAAGCCGCCATTAGGGCGTACAAATTTGCTGTACACCGCCCGGTTTTGCCCAACGACATCATGACCCTCATCGATACCCGCACGCCCGATCCCAAACGCTTCATCCCCGGTGCCACCGGCGATTGGGAGATCATCATCGGCCTCGAAGTACACGCCCAGGTCGCCTCCAACGCCAAGCTCTTCTCCGGTGCTTCCACCGAGTTCGGCGCTGAACCCAATCACAACGTGTCGCTGGTCGATGCCGCCATGCCCGGCATGTTGCCCGTCATTAACCGCGAATGCGTGGCCCAGGCGATCCGCACGGGGCTGGGGCTGAAGGCACAAATCAACCACCGCTCGGTTTTCGACCGCAAGAACTACTTCTATCCTGATCTGCCCCAGGGCTATCAGATATCCCAGTTCAAGGATCCGATCGTCGGCGAGGGCAAGATCATCATCTCCGTGGGGCCGGACAACAAGGGGCAATTCGAGGACATTGAAATCGGCATCGAGCGCCTGCATCTGGAACAGGATGCCGGCAAGTCGATCCACGACCAGCATCCCACCATGTCCTATGTGGATTTGAACCGCACCGGTGTTGCGCTGATGGAAATCGTCTCAAAGCCCGACATGCGTTCTGCCGACGAGGCGAAGGCCTATATCACCAAGCTGAGAACCATCCTGCGTTATCTGGGCACGTGTGACGGCAATATGGAGCAGGGTTCCCTGCGCGCCGATGTCAACGTGTCGGTTCGAAAGCCCGGCGGCGAGTTCGGCACGCGCTGCGAGATCAAGAACGTCAACTCGATCCGCTTCATCGGTCAGGCCATCGAATACGAGGCCCGCCGCCAGATCGCGATCCTTGAAGACGGCGGAGCGATCGATCAGGAAACCCGGCTGTTCGACCCGAACAAGGGTGAGACACGCTCCATGCGCTCCAAGGAAGATGCCCACGATTACCGCTATTTCCCCGATCCCGACCTGCTGCCGCTTGAATTTGAACAGGCCTGGGTCGATGAATTGGCGAAAAATCTCCCTGAGTTGCCGGACGACAAGAAAAACCGCCTGATGGCCGAATTGGGCCTGACGGCCTATGACGCTTCCATTCTGGTTTCCGAGAAGGCGATTGCCGATTATTTCGAGCAGGTGGCCGAGGGCCGTGACGGCAAGCAGGCCGCCAACTGGGTCATCAACAACCTGCTCGGCAAGCTCAACGAAACCGGACAGGAGATCGGGGAAAGCCCGGTTTCACCCGATCAGCTAGGCAAAATCCTCGACCTCATCAAGTCGGGCGACATTTCCGGCCAGATCGCCAAGGAACTGTTCGACATCGTGTGGGCGGAAGGCGGCGACCCGGGAAAAATTGTCGAAGAACGCGGCATGAAGCAGGTTACCGATACCGGCGCCATCGAGGCCGAGGTCGACAAGATCATCGCCGCCAACCCCGACAAGGCCGAACAGGCGAAGGAAAAGCCCAACATGGCGGGCTGGTTTGTCGGACAGGTGATGAAGGCGACCGGCGGCAAGGCCAATCCCCAGGCCGTCAACAAGCTGGTGCGCGAGAAGTTGGGTATTGAGGGCTGAACCGGGCCGTTATTCTCAATAGGAATTTTTCCCTGTGGCATCCCAGGTCTTCATCCGTACAGCTTCAAAACGCGATCTTGCAGCGATCCGGCAACTGCTGATCGAGACCTGGCATGCGACCTATGAACCGATCATCGGCGCGGACAAGGTCGATGAGATTACTGCCATTTGGCATTCGCCCGAGGCGCTGGAAAGCCGCCTCTCTGCACCGAACTCCGAGTTTCTGGTTGCCGACACCGGCAGCGAGATCACCGCCATGGCCTTCGCCAGCCAGGACGGTAAGGTCATCGACTTACAGCAGCTTTATGTCTCACCGGCGCACCAGGGTAGCGGTATTGGGACGAAGCTCATCCGGGAGTTGCTGAGCTGTTTCATCGGTGCTGAGACCATGCGGGTTCAGGTTGCCAGCGCCAATACCGGCGCAGTTGGCTTCTATACCGCATTCGACTTTGCGTCTGATGGCAGCGATCCGGTGCGCGAGGAAGCAACGGGCATGGACCATGTGACGCTGCTGCTCGACATTCCCGAACAGCACCGTTGGAATGCGCTTTAGTTCCGTTCAGTTCACAACCAGCTCACGCATTTGCCATCGTCAATTGAGTTGCAACGCCCACTGCGGCACAATAGGGCAGGTGCGTTATCCTCTTTCCCGGAGCTTCCACCATGATACGCTTTCTCAAAATCGCCATTCCTGTCTTCATCCTCGGTTTTGTTGCCGGCAATGCCTTCTGGTATCTGTTTTCGCCGCTGTGGATTGACCGGGAAGTCTCCGAAAGCCTGCCGGCCGAACTGCAGCTTACCACGCTCAAAAGCGGCACGTTTGTTGATGCCGACAGTGCTCACAAAGGCTCCGGCAAGGCTGAAATCCTCCAGGGTGGGGCAGGCACCACGCTGCTGCGCATGACCGATTTCCGTGTCACGAACGGTCCTGATCTGGAAGTCTGGCTGGTCAAGGCGCCAGACCCCAAATCCTCTTCCGATGTATTGGCCTCCGAATGGGTGTCACTGGGCGCGCTCAAGGGCAATGTGGGCGATCAGACCTATGTCATTCCGGCAGAGACGGATGTCTCTGCCTACGGTTCGGTTGTCATCTGGTGCGAACAGTTTTCCGTGCTGTTCTCGCCTGCGGCGCTGAGTTCGGCCAACGGGTCCTGATCGAAAAACATTTCCATCCGTGGCGCTGGAAGAACATTGTTCCGGCTGCAGCTTTGTGTAGTTTACTGTGAAATTGGCGTGGGCGGCCGCTGGCCAACCTTTTGGAGAATAAAGACGCGCAAGCGCCACGTCAGATCATCCAACACGGCAGGTTTTGGGAGTTCGCTGTGATCAAGACGCCTTATCTTCTTTTTCTTGGCGATGCGCCGGACCAGCTTGCCGCAAAGGTTGCCCGCGGTATCGGCGACTGGCGGCCGGACAATGTGGTAGGCCAGTTGCGGCTCGAAGGCTGCAGGGCTGATGTTGGCGCCCCGGACATGAGCCTGCAGGAAGCCTGGGATAAGGGCGCCCGAACGCTTGTTATCGGGGTTGCAAACCGGGGCGGCGTCATCTCCCCCAGCTGGAAGGCGGTTCTCCATCAGGCACTCGACATGGGCTATGACCTTGCCTCCGGCCTGCACAACCTGCTGCGCGATGAACCCGATCTCGTGGCGGTTGCCAATTCGGCAGGCCGGATGCTGCACGATGTGCGCATTCCGTCGGTCAAATACCCCATCGCCAGTGGTGTGAAACGAACCGGCAAGCGCTGCCTGCCGGTCGGCACCGACTGTTCTGTCGGCAAGATGTACACAGCACTGTGCATGGAAAAGGCGATGCACGCCAAAGGCATGAAGGCGACGTTCCGTGCCACCGGCCAGACCGGCATTCTGATCACCGGCGACGGCGTGCCGCTCGATGCGGTCATCGCCGATTTCATGGCCGGTTCCATCGAACATCTGACCCCGGACAATGAGGCAGACCATTGGGACCTCATCGAAGGGCAGGGCAGCCTGTTCCACGCTTCCTATTCCGGTGTCACCATGGCGCTTGTCCATGGCGGCCAGCCCGATGCCCTGATCTTGTGCGATGAGCCGGGCAGGGCGCACATGCGCGGATTGCCGGACTATCAGATGCCATCGCTGGAACAGGTTCGTGACATGGCTCTATCGCTTGCCCGCATTGTCAATCCGGCCTGTCAGGCTGTGGGCGTTTCGCTCAACACGTCGGCAATGGGGGACAGCGAGGCGCTGGAATATTGCCGCTCTGTTGAAAAACGGCTCGGCCTGCCTGCGGTCGATCCCTTCCGCCATGGCGCTGAACCCCTGGCTGACGCGCTCAAGGCTCTGTAAGGAAAGCTGTTTTTAGAGCGTGTCCGGCTTAAATGGAATCGTTTGAGCGCCGGGAGTTTGGTCTTCGGCAAGGAGGAAAATGCGGCGCAGTGCAGGCACTGTCAGTATTTTCCGGCGCTGCCCGAAGGGCAAGGAACCAGGTTCAAACGATTGCAGAAAACCCGATACATTCATGATGTTAAGTGCCCGGCTGTGGTGTCTTTTGCGTTCTGGCTTCGTCGAAATCCTCGCAAGGTGGCAAGGCACCGCGCTGCGGTGTTCTCCTCACCAGAAACGAAAAATCCATCCATGCAAACTGCTTCCATTTAAACCGGGCACGCTCCAGGCGCCCGCCACGCCGCGGGACACGCGCCACTCACAATATTTTTGTCCGGCAAGCAGTTTAAACTTTCGTCGCAGTATGACAGGCTGAAAGCCTTACACCACCGAGGGAGGAGATTCGGCGTGTCGTCCAATAACCGCAAGGAACCCAGTTTTCGCCAAAGTGTGGATGCCCTGTACAACCGGGCGATCCGGCACATGAACATTTCCGAAGGGCTGGCGGAAAAAATCCGCGTCTGCAATTCCACCTATACCGTGCGGTTCGGCGTCAAGCTGCGCGGCGACTTCCATACCTTCACAGGCTACCGTTCGGTGCATTCCGAGCACGCCGAGCCGGTCAAGGGCGGTATCCGCTACGCCATGAGCGTCAACCAGGACGAGGTCGAGGCGCTTGCAGCGCTGATGACCTACAAATGTGCCGTGGTGGAGGTGCCTTTTGGCGGTTCAAAGGGTGGGTTGCGTATCAATCCGCGCGACTGGAGCGAAGACGAGCTGGAGCGCATCACCCGCCGCTTTGCCTTCGAACTGATCAAGCGCGACCTGATCAATCCTTCCCAGAACGTGCCGGCTCCGGACATGGGAACCGGCGAGAAGGAAATGGCCTGGATTGCCGACCAGTACAAGCGCATGAATACCACCGACATCGATGCGCGCGCCTGCGTTACCGGCAAGCCGCTTAATGCCGGCGGGATTCGCGGCAGGACCGAAGCAACCGGCCGCGGTATCCAGTACGCGCTGCGCGATTTCTTCCGCTATCCCGAGGACGTCAAGGCATCGGGCCTGAAGGGCGATCTCAAGGGTAAGCGCATTATCGTCCAGGGCTTCGGTAATGTGGGCTATCATGCGGCCAAGTTCCTCCAGGAGGAGGACGATGCAAAGATCACCCATATTCTCGAGTACAATGGCGGACTGGTGAATCCCAAGGGCATCAAGGTGCAGGAAGCCAAGGACTGGTTTACCCATCACGGCTCCTTCAAGGACTGCGAACTGGGCGAATTCGTCGAGGAAACCAAGCCCCTCTTCGAGGCCGAGTGTGACATTCTCATTCCCGCTGCGATGGAAGGGGTCATCAATCTGGAAAACGCCGACCGCATCGACGCCAATTTGATCATCGAGGCTGCAAACGGCCCGGTGACGGCCGGTGCCGACGAGGTTCTGCGCAAGAAGGGAACCGTCATCATCCCCGACATGTATGCCAATGCCGGCGGTGTGACGGTCTCCTATTTCGAATGGGTCAAGAACCTCTCCCACATCCGCTTTGGCCGCATGCAGCGCCGCGAAGAGGAAGCACGCCACCGCATGCTGATCGAGGAGATCGAGCGGGCAACCAGCAACAAGCTCTCCAAGGCCTTCAAGGAGCGCTACATCAAGGGTGCTGACGAACTGACCCTGGTTCGTTCCGGCCTGGACGATACCATGCGCGGTTCCTATGCGACCATGCGGGAAACCTGGCACGACAAGCGCAGCGATGATCCTGATTTCGATCTTCGCACCGCCGCCTACATAATCGCCATTCAGCGGGTTGCCGACAGCTACAAGGCGCTTGGCCTGTAACCAAAGCGTCAATTGGAAAATCGGCGGTTTGTCCGGCAACAATGCCGGGGTGTTTACCCCGGCATAGCCCGGTGCTATCGGCCGGCCGGTTTGCGCTCACCGCGCCACCAGCGCACAACATCGCCATAGTCAAAGCCGAGCGATATAAGATCGGCCGCGAGCAGCAGCAACAGATAAAGCTGATAGCTTTGCGCGCCTTGCGGCCTGAAAAGGATCAGCCAGATGACGAGCGGCGTCCAGAAAACCACATGGGAAAACGCCATCAATCTGGAAAAGCCGCGCTGGATCACCATGACCGGTAGGTTTGGCGCAATGCCGGCGATGGCCAGAAAGGCAATCCAGCCGCCGTCAGCTTCGCCGATAAACAGGATGCTGGCGAGGTTGACGGGCACCAGAATGCCCATCGTCCAGATCTGAACCCACAGCGGCAGCGCCCTGAGAGAGTGCCATATGTCTGCTATCAGTTCGCCCATTATGGCCAGGTTTATCGCAACAGCATGGTTTCCTCGACGCCGCCCTCGATGAGGCCGAGGCGTTTGTCGAGATAGGTACCGCAGCGCTCGATCAACTCGTCTTCCTGATCGGTGAAGAAGTGATTGGCGCCCTCGACGATATCCTGGGTGATCTTGATGCCCTTTTGTGTCTTCAACTTGTCGACAAGGCCCTGCACATCGCTCGTCGGTGCCACCCGGTCCATTTCGCCATGAATGATCAGGCCCGATGAAGGGCAGGGGGCAAGAAACGAAAAATCATACAGGTTTGCCTGCGGCGCGACGGAAATGAATCCTTCGATTTCAGGCCGCCGCATCAAAAGCTGCATGCCGATCCAGGCACCGAAGGAAAAACCTGCCACCCAGCAGCCGCGCGAATCAGGATGCAGGCTCTGCACCCAGTCGAGCGCGGCAGCAGCATCGGAAAGTTCGCCCTGGCCATGGTCGAACTCGCCCTGGCTGCGTCCCACACCCCTGAAATTGAAGCGCAGGGTGGTAAAATTGCGCTCCACGAACATGTAGAAAAGATCGTAGACGATCTTGTTGTTCATGGTCCCGCCAAACTTCGGATGGGGGTGGGGATGCAATACGATCGCGATGGGGGCTGTCTTGTCTTCCGAAGGCTGATAGCGGCCTTCCAGCCGGCCGCTTGGGCCATTGAAAATCACTTCTGGCATCGTCTCTCCTGATAGGGGCGCCACTTCGGCAGCCATTGGCCGCTGCACCCCCGGATACTTGACCTTGGATAACGGCCCGTCTAAGACCATTTAGAATCGTTCTAAATGGCCGGTCTTCACAGCACGGTCCGTCTGTGGAATTTTCTCGTGGGCGCTTCTTTAGACAATTGAAGGTGCCGAATACAAGAAAAATGCGGAATCAGCGGGAAAAACGGCGCTTTTGGTCCTGAAGCGGCGAAACGGCCCAGGCAAGAACAGGGCCGCAAGAACAGGGCCGCAAGCAAAGGTCAAATCGCAAAGGCGAAGCAGGGTGAGAACCTATCTTGACTACAATGCCGCAGCTCCCCTGAGGGAGGAGGCCCGGGCCGCCATGGTCCAGGCGCTGTCGGTTTGTGGCAATGCCTCTTCCATCCACTCTGAAGGGCGGCAAGCGCGTGCTATCGTGGAGAAGGCACGGCGCCAGCTTGGCGAAGCGCTTGGCGTTTCCCCCGGACAGGTGGTGTTTACTTCCGGTGCCAGCGAGGCGGCGGCCCACGCCCTTTGCCCGGTCGTGCGCGCTGGCGGCAGCGAGATACCGGTTTCAACCCTGTATGTGAGCGCTACCGAACATGCCTGCATATTGGCGGGCGGGCGGTTTTCCGCGCAAAACGTCGAGGTGCTTCCGGTGGATGCCACCGGCACCCTGGACCTTGCGGCCCTGAAGGATGCCCTTGCAGGCCATGATCGCGCGCAGGGGTCGCCGATGGTTGCCGTAATGTTCGCCAATAACGAGACCGGCGTAATCCAGCCGGTGGCGCAGATTGCCGAACTGGTGCATGCCCATGACGGGTTTTTCGTGGTCGATGCCGTTCAGGCTTTCGGCCGGATACCGTTTTCGGCCACCGAGCTGGGCGCGCATTTTATCCTGCTGTCGAGTCACAAGATCGGCGGGCCACAGGGTGCAGGCGCGCTGGTTCTGGCAAATGGCTCGATTTCACCGGCGCCGCTGATACGCGGCGGCGGACAGGAGAATTTCAACCGGGCTGGGACGGAAAACGTTGCCGCAATTGCCGGTTTTGCGGCTGCTGCCGGCCTGGCAGCAGGTGCAAACGGTAAAACGGCCGGTGAAATAGGCGCAATTGCCGCGCTTAGGGACTCGATTGAAACCGGGATAAGCACTATATGTGGGGAAGCCGGAAACAAGGCCGGGCAGCCGGTCTTTTTCGGACACGGCGCTCCGGCAGGCAGGCTGGCCAATACCAGTTGCTTTGCCGTGCCGGGCATTAAGGCCGAAACGGCGCTGATCTCGCTGGATCTTGCCGGCATTGCCGTTTCTTCGGGATCGGCCTGTTCGTCGGGAAAGGTAAACAAGTCCCATGTGCTTGAAGCCATGGGCGTGGATGATGAATTGGCGGTCTGCGCGCTGCGCGTCAGCACCGGACCGCAATCGACCGGAAGCGATGCCGAGGCATTTCTCGGCGCCTTCCGCAACATAGTGAACCGCATCGCTGCCTGAGGCAGCAGGCGGTTCAGGTGAAACCAACTGGCGGGAAGTTGAACCCGCAAAGGATGGAGAGAGCCAATGCCTGCTGTGCAGGAGACGGTTGATGCCGTCGCTGAACTCGACGTTGACAAATACAAGTACGGTTTTTCCACCGACATCGAATCCGACAAGGCCCCAAAGGGCCTGAACGAGGATGTCATCGCCTTCATTTCGGCCAAGAAGGAAGAGCCGGAATGGATGCTTCAGTGGCGGCTGGAAGCCTTCCGCCGCTGGCAGCAGATGGTGGAGCCCAAATGGGCGCGGGTCGAATACCCCCAGATCGACTTTCAGGACATCTATTATTACGCCGCGCCGAAAGACTTCGGCGACGGCCCCAAATCGCTCGACGAAGTCGATCCCGAATTGCTGGCAACCTATGAGAAGCTCGGCATTCCGCTGAAAGAGCAGGAAATCCTGGCCGGCGTGCGCAAGCCGGGCGAAGCTTCCCCGCTTGACGAAGATGGCGGCGACAACGTCTACAAATCCGGCCGGGTGGCGGTCGATGCGGTGTTCGATTCGGTTTCCGTTGTCACCACGTTCAAGGAAGAACTGGCCAAGGCCGGCGTAATCTTCTGCTCGATTTCAGAAGCCATTCGCAACCATCCTGAACTGGTGCAGAAATATCTCGCCTCTGTCGTGCCGGTCACCGACAATTACTACGCCACGCTCAACTCGGCGGTGTTTACCGACGGCTCCTTCGTCTATGTGCCCGAAGGGGTGCGCTGCCCGATGGAGCTTTCGACCTATTTCCGCATCAACGAGATGAACACCGGCCAGTTCGAGCGCACGCTGATCATTGCCGAAAAAGGCTCCTACGTTTCCTACCTTGAAGGCTGCACGGCGCCCCAGCGCGATGAAAACCAGTTGCACGCTGCCGTGGTCGAACTGATCGCCATGGAAGATGCGGAGATCAAGTACTCCACGGTGCAGAACTGGTATCCCGGCGATGCCGACGGCAAGGGCGGCATCTACAATTTCGTTACCAAGCGTGGCGACTGCCGTGGCGACAACGCCAAGATTTCCTGGACCCAGGTGGAAACCGGCTCGGCGATCACCTGGAAATATCCAAGCTGCATCCTGCGCGGTAACGGTTCGCGCGGCGAGTTTTATTCGATCGCCGTCTCCAATGGCGCCCAGCAGGTCGATTCCGGCACCAAGATGCTGCATCTTGGCAAGAACACGACCAGCCGCATCATCTCAAAGGGCATTTCGGCGGGCAAATCCCAGAACACCTATCGCGGTCAGGTCTCCGTCCATCGCAAGGCAGCCGATGCGCGCAACTTCACCCAGTGCGATTCGCTTCTGATCGGCGACAAATGCGGCGCCCATACCGTGCCCTATATCGAGGCGAAGAATGCCACCGCCCAGCTCGAGCATGAGGCAACAACGTCGAAAATCTCCGACGACCAGCTGTTTTATTGCCTGCAGCGCGGCATTCCAGAGGAAGAAGCCATTGCGCTGATCGTCAACGGTTTCGTCAAGGAGGTCATTCAGGAACTGCCGATGGAATTCGCGGTCGAGGCGCAGAAACTGATCGGCATCTCGCTTGAGGGGAGTGTGGGGTGATTATCGATAGCACGGCCATCGTCTGGTATGCAGCGATCTGCGGCGCGCTGGCGGCGTTTGCGCCCTCTTTGGGCGGGCGGGGCCTGCGCATTACCATCGGCGCGGTGGTCGGCATCCTGGCGGCAAGCATCCTGCCATTCGTCAAGAACATGATGGGCTATTGAGATGAAACCGGTCATCAACATCGGCGACCTTGAAATGCGCGAAACCGGCAATGGGGCGGGCTTTTCCGCCAGCGTCGCCTCCTTCGGGCCGCAGATCGGCTCAAAAGGCATGGGCGTCATGCTGCATGTGGTTGAAGCCGGCAAGAAGGCGTTTCCCTTTCACGCGCACCACCAGATTGAAGAGCTGTTCGTGATTCTTGAAGGCGAAGGCACCTACCGCTTTGGCGACAGGGAATACCCGGTAAAGGCGGGCGATGTTTGCGCGGCCCCCGCCGGGGGAACCGAAAACGCCCACCAGTTGATCAACACCGGCAAAAAAACGCTCAAATATCTCGGCATATCGACCATGGCCGAAACAGAAGTCGTGGAATACCCCGATTCAGGCAAGGTTGCCGTCGTCAGCCGCTTCGACTGGTCGGCCATGAGCGGCGGCATTCGCCACATCTTCCGCCCTGGCGAACCGCTCGACTACTTCGACGGAGAGGAATGACGAAAGATGAAGGAAGAGACGAAAATGATCGAAATCAAGAACCTGCACGTCAAAATCGCCGAGACCGATACGATGATCCTCAACGGGGTCGATCTGACGGTAAAGGCAGGCGAGGTCGCCGCCATCATGGGCCCGAACGGGTCCGGCAAGTCCACGCTCTCCTATGTCATGGCCGGCAAGGAGGATTACGAGATCACCGAGGGCGACATTCTGCTCAACGGGCAATCCATCCTTGAAATGGAGCCGGACGAGCGCGCTGCCGCCGGTCTTTTCCTGGCGTTCCAGTATCCGGTGGAAATTCCCGGCGTGCCGACCATGAACTTTCTCAAGGCGGCGATGAATTCCCAGCGCAAGGCCCGCGGCGAGGACGAGCTTTCAACGCCCGATTTCATCCGCAAGGTGAAGGAGGCAGCGGCCAAGCTCGGCATTGGCATGGACATGCTGAAGCGTTCGCTCAATACCGGCTTTTCCGGCGGCGAGAAAAAACGTGCTGAAATCCTTCAAATGTCGCTGCTGGAACCCAAATTCTGCGTCATGGACGAGACCGATTCCGGCCTCGACATCGATGCGCTGAAGGTCGTTGCCGACGGGGTCAATGCGCTCCGCTCGCCCGAACGCGCCTTTTTGGTGATTACCCACTATCAGCGCCTGCTGGAGCACATCGTGCCCGACAGCGTGCACGTGCTCTACAAGGGCCGCATCATCCAGTCTGGCGGCAAGGAACTGGCGCTGCAGCTCGAAGAGCAGGGCTATGCGGACATTATCGCCAAGGCCGCCTGAGGGCAGCTTAAGGCAGGTTTGAGGTTGAAACGATGAACATGCAAACCCCGATCACCCATACCGCGGCTGAGGAAGGGCTGATTGCAGCCCTTGGCCGGACCGAGGGCAAGGCAAGGGACGCGGCCGTCAAGGCACTGGCCGCAATCGAGAAAGCCGGTCTGCCGACGCGCCGCGTCGAGGCCTGGCACTATACCGATCTGCGAAATCTGCTGCGCGAATATCCCCAGCCGCCGCGCGCCATCCAGAGCGAGTTCTCATCGGAAAGCCTGGTCGATCTGCCGCCGCTGGTGGATGGTTACACGCTCGGCTTTTCCAATACTTTCCACGTCATCGGCTATCTTGCCGACATGCCGGACGGCCTGTCGGGCACCGTGGGCGAGGACGCAATCGCCAGCACCCATGGAGTGGAGATCGAAGCCGATACCATCGGAGCGCTTAATGCCGGACTTGCCGAGACCGGCGTAAACCTTTCCGTCGAAGCGGGCGCGGATTTGGCCGAACCGGTCATCCTGGCCCATACCTGCGCCGATGAAACCGCTTCCAACCTTCGCCATTCGGTTCGTGTCGGACAAGGCGCAAAGGCAACCTTCATCGAACGCCATCACTCCTCGATCACCGGCAATTTCCAGAATGTCGTCTGCAATCTCGTTATTGAAAAAGGCGCAAAGGCTGTCTGGTTGATCGATCAGGAACTGGGCGTTGAGACGACCAGGCTCGGCCAGTTGAACGTTGAACTGGGAGCCGATGCCGATCTGACCATCCTGATATTCAACGCCGGCGGCAAGCTCGTGCGCCAGGAAGTTCATGTGGCCGTCAATGGCGAAAACGCCAATCTGGCGATCAAGGGCGTTAATCTGGTGGGCGATGATTCCCACATCGACGTGACGACGACGCTTGCCCACAACGTTCCCGAAACCACTGCAACCGAGCTCTTCCGCAATGTGGTGCCGGGGTCGGGCAGGGGGGTCTTCCAGGGTCAGATAAGGGTGGCGCAGCCCGCCCAGAAGACCGATGCGCAGATGGCCTGCAACACGCTGCTCCTGTCGGACGAAGCGGATTTCTCCGCCAAGCCCGAACTGGAAATCTTTGCCGATGACGTGGTCTGCGCCCATGGCGCAACCGTCGCCGACATCGAGGAAGAGCAGTTGTTCTATCTGCGCGCCCGCGGCATCCGCGAGCGCGATGCGCGCGCCTTGCTGGTAAAGGCGTTTGTCGAGGAAGTGTTCGAGGACATCGGCAATGAGGCGCTGAGTGAAGCGCTGATCGGCCGTATTGAAAGCTGGCTGGATTTCAATGGTTGAGCATTGCCAGGCTTTCCCCCCTCACAGGAGGGAGGCGCCGTTTTCGCACCTAACAGGTGGTAGTCATGAACAAGCATGATCTTTCCGGCATGTATGACGTTGCCAAAATCCGCGCCGATTTTCCGATCCTGTCGCGCGAGGTCTATGGCAAGCCGCTGGTCTATCTCGACAATGGCGCTTCCGCCCAGAAGCCGAAGGCCGTGATCGATGCACTCAACCATGTCTATTGCCATGAATATGCCAACGTCCACCGCGGCCTGCATTTTCTTTCCAATGCGGCAACGGACGCCTATGAAAAAGCGCGAGAGACCGCCCGCCGGTTTTTGAACGCGGAAAAAGCCGGGGAGATCGTCTTTACCTCCGGCGCCACCGAGGCGATCAATCTGGTCGCCTATGGCTGGGCGATGAAACATCTGCGGGAGGGCGATGAGATCATCCTTTCCCAGATGGAGCACCACTCCAACATCGTGCCCTGGCATTTCCTTCGCGAGCGCATGGGCATCAAACTGGTCTGGGCACCGGTGGCAGAAGACGGCAGCCTCGATCTGGAACAGTTCAGGGCTTGTTTTTCAGACCGCACAAAACTGGTTGCCATCACCCACATGTCCAACGTGCTGGGCACCATCGTGCCGCTGAAGGAAGTGGCGGCAATTGCCCATGAACATGGCGCGCTGATCCTGGCAGACGGCAGCCAGGGCGCCGTCCATCTGCCGGTGGACGTGCAGGCGCTTGACGTCGATTTCTACTGCATTACCGGCCACAAGCTCTACGGCCCGTCCGGCATCGGTGCGCTTTACGGCAGGATGGAGCACCTGGCCGCCATGCAGCCCTTCAAGGGCGGTGGCGAGATGATCCTCGATGTAACCGAGGACGAAGTCACCTATGGCGAGCCGCCGCACCGTTTTGAGGCGGGAACGCCGCCCATTGCCCAGGCAATCGGCATGGGCGCGGCGATGGAATATGTCGACCGCATTGGCCGCGAGGCGATCCTGGCGCACGAGAACGATCTGCGCGACTATGCCATCGAGCAATTGTCGAGGATCAATTCCCTGCGGCTTTTCGGCACCACGCCGGACAAGGGCGCAATCTTCTCCTTCGAGCTTGAGGGCATCCACGCCCATGATGTTTCCATGGTGATCGACCGCCAGGGCGTTGCCGTCAGGGCCGGGACCCATTGCGCCCAGCCGCTGATGAACCGCTATGGCGTCACCTCCACCTGCCGTGCCTCCTTCGGCATGTACAACACCCGCGCCGAGGTGGATGCGCTGGTTGACGCCCTTGAAAAAGCGCGCAAATTCTTTACCTGAAAGGCATGGAGACAATGAGCGACACAGCCAATACCGATCCCATCGCCGAACCCGATCTGGCCGAGAGCCTTACCGGGCCGAACGCGGCTGCCTTTTCCGGCAGCGCCATCCCGCCCGAGGAACTGGAGCGCATCACCACCGACATCATCGCCGCGCTAAAGACGGTCTACGATCCCGAAATCCCGTCGGACATCTATGAACTCGGCCTCATCTACAAGGTCGACATCGAGGATGACCGCACGGTGAAGATCGACATGACGCTGACAGCGCCGGGCTGCCCGGTTGCCGGAGAGATGCCCGGCTGGGTGCAGAATGCCGTTGCCGGCGTCGAGGGCGTCATGGATGTGGAAGTCGACATGGTCTTCGATCCGCCCTGGACGCCCGATCGCATGTCGGAAGAAGCCCAGATCGCCGTGGGGCTGTGGTAGGCGGCTTGCGTTTTGGCAACCAAATGCCCACATTTAACGCATACGATTCATTCTGCGGGCCTTAACCCCGCCTGTAATGGAGAACGACATGGCTTTTGAGGTCATTACCGTCAATGAGGCGGCACAGAACCGCCTCGGCGAAATCCTCGCCAAACATCCCGATGCCGAAGGCATCCGGATCGGCGTCAAGAATGCCGGGTGCGCCGGCATGGAATACACCGTCGATCTGGTGAACGAGCCCGATCCCGCCGACGACAAGGTGGCAACGCCCGCCGGCAATGTCTATGTCGACCCCAAGGCAACGCTGTTTCTGCTCGGCACGGAACTGGGCTATGAGGTGACCAAGCTGAAGACCGGCTTTACCTTCAACAATCCCAACCAGACGTCGGCCTGCGGTTGCGGCGAATCGGTGGAGCTCAAACCCGCCGAGATGACGCCGGAAATGCTGCGCGAGCGGGAGATGCAGGCGGGCGGTTAGTTATCTGCGTTCGGAGTTCTGCTGATTACTCCTCCGCACTTTCGTCATCCTCGGCCTTGAGCCGAGGATCCAGGGAACAAACTGTAGCACTGGATCGCGGGTCAGGCCCGACGAAGACGAAGGTTGGTGGCATCAACACGATTGCTCCGGTCGGGACAACGCAGATCCGAGGGAATGCCCAGGAGTGACGGGCTACAGCGCCACCCTCCTTCCTCCTGACAAAACCCTGTCAGCAGGTCTGGCACATGGCGGTTGACGGCGGCGATCTGCGGCGCAATCCTCGGCTGTATCGGCAATGAGGAAAAAGCCATGGAATCTCCCTCCATCATGTCCCATGTCTCCATCGGGACCAACGACTATCCCAGAGCGACGGCCTTTTACGATGCCGTCATGCCAACCATTGGTGCACGGCGGGTATTTGAACCTGAAGGCATGCCGGAGGGCGCTTATGCGGTCGCCTATGGCAAGCAGTTTCCCGAATTCTGGGTGCAGACACCCCATGACAACGGCAAGGCGGAAACCGCCAATGGCGTTCACCTCGCCTTTCTGGCGCCGTCGAAAGAGGCCGTGCAGGCGTTCTGGGACGCGGCCGTGAAGGCCGGCGCGACGCCCGATGGCGAGCCGGGACCACGCCCCCATTATGGTGCGCCGTATTATGGCTGTTTCCTGCGTGATCCCGACGGCCACAAGATCGAGGCCATGTTCTGGGACATGGAAATGGCTGCCACATCGGAAAACCCTCATGGCTAGGATTTCCTGATGGCCATCACCAGGGAATTTGCTTCCCATCTTGAGGACTTGTTTTCGGTGCTGCCCGGTTCTCATACCAGGCGCATGTTCGGCGGCGTTGGCGTGTTCCGCCACGGCCTGATGTATGCGCTGGCGCTGGAAGACGGCAAAATCTGCCTGAAAGCCGATGAGCAGACCCATGCGGATTTCACGGCAGAAGGCTGCGCGCCGTGGGTTTACGAACGAAACGGCAGGAAGATGGACATGGGCTACTGGCAGATGCCCGAACACCTGATGGACGATGAGGAGGCGCGGCGCCAGTGGGCGCAGAAGGCGTTTGAGGTCGCCATGCGGGCCGGTGCTAAAAAACCGCCCGCCAAGCGCAAATTGAGCCCATAACGACATGCTGGCCGCCGGCATCATGCTGGAGGACTGCACCCTGGAAAACGGCCCGCTGATGGTGGTGCCTGCCTCCCACAAGGGGCCGGTCTATGATCACCACCAGGGCGGAAGCTTTGTTGGCGGTATCCGGGCCAGTCTGCTGGGAGACGTTCTTGATCGGGCGGTTCCGCTGACAGCGCCTGCCGGGTCGATTTCGATCCGCCATGTCAGAACGCTGCACGGTTCAAGCGCAAACCGCAGCAAGGCCAACCGCCCGCTGCTGCTGTTCAACTATGTGGCAGTGGATGCGTTTCCGGTGTTCAATTCCTTTGAATGGGAGGAATTCAACAGCCGTATCCTGCGGGGCGAGCCAACGTTCGAACCGCGCCTTCAGCCCGTTCCGGTGCGCGTACCCAATCCCACGCCAAAGCCCAAGGATGGCAACGCAACCGGCTCACTCTTTACCCTGCAGGAGGGAATGGAAGAACCGCTCTATCAGGAGGCCGCCACCTGAGCGGCCCATCCCCTGATTGACAAAACCTCAATGGCAATTGCGCTATCGCTGCAGAAACGCCGGGACGTTTTCCTCGCCGCCAAAGGCGTGATCCTGGTCGCTGGCAACAAGATCCTTTTGCCCGTCATTGCGGCGCCCGCCGCTGCGGCCTGAACGTTTTTCAGAACGGTTATCATCGCGGCCCGCCCCCTTTGCGGCGCGCTTGCGCTCTGCCGGGGCAGTGTCCCTGGCGTCCCTGGCCTCGGTGCGTTCCTTGCGGCCGCCCCGTTCCCTGTCTTTGCCGCTGTCTTTTTCACGGCCCCTGTCGCCACTTTTGGCGCTGGCTTTGTCCCCGCCTTCGCGCTGCCGGCGTGCCGGTTTTTCGGGTCTTGAAGGCTTGCCGCGCCCGCGTCCGCGCCGGCCGGCCCGCGCATCCCATTCAACCTTTTCGCCCTGCCATTCGATGGTTTCGCCGATAAGGTCCTCGATGGCCTCAAAGCCCTTCTGGTCAACCGGCGTGACAATCATGAAGGCAGCGCCCTTGCGTCCGGCGCGTCCGGTGCGTCCGATACGGTGCACATAGTCTTCCGCATTGACCGAAACGTCGAAATTGAAGACGTGCGAGACCTCCGGAATGTCGAGGCCGCGGGCCGCGACGTCCGAGGCGACGAGAATCTTGATCTTGCCGTCCTTGAACGCCTTCAGCGTGGCTGTCCGCGCGCTCTGGTCCATGTCGCCATGCAGCGCGCCGGCCGAATAGCCGTGCCGGTCGAGCGATTTCCACAGATTGGCGACGTCAATCTTGCGGTTGCAGAAAATGATGGCGTTCTGCAGATCATCGGCCTCATCGATCAATTTGCGCAGCACCGCACGTTTTTCCCAGTCATCGACAGGGGAAGCGACGGCGCGCTGAACGATGGTAGCCGATGCAGAAGCGGGTTTGGAAACTTCAACCGAAACCGGGTTCTGCAGGAACTTTTTGGCCAGATTGTCGATTTCCGGCGGCATTGTCGCTGAGAAGAACAGCGTCTGGCGGGTGAACGGCACCAGCTTCACGATGCGTTCGATGTCGGGGATAAAGCCCATGTCGAGCATGCGGTCGGCTTCGTCGATGACGAGGATTTCAACCCCGGTCATCAGCAGACGCCCGCGCTCGAAATGATCGAGCAGCCGGCCCGGCGTTGCGATCAGCACGTCGGCGCCACGGTCGAGGATCTTGTTCTGCTCATCGAAGGATACGCCGCCGATCAGCAAGGCGACCGAAAGCTTGTGGTTCTGGCCGTATTTTTCGAAGTTTTCATGCACCTGGGCGGCCAATTCGCGGGTGGGCTCCAAAATGAGCGTGCGCGGCATGCGCGCCCTGGCACGGCCCTTTTCCAGCAGCGAGAGCATCGGCAGCACGAAGCCGGCCGTCTTGCCGGTGCCCGTTTGTGCGATGCCCAGCACGTCGCGGTGCTCCAGCACGTGCGGTATGGCCTGTTCCTGAATGGGGGTGGGGATGGTGTAACCGGATGCCTCAACAGCTTTGAGGACTTTTTTGCTCAGTCCGAGCGAATCAAATGTCATGTGCGGGTATTTCTGTTGCTTCTGAAAGGAGGGCGGTATCGGCCGGGCTCGTTTTGCCCGCATGTCGCAATTTTCTGTGTTGCGAACCCGAGGCGCAGCCATGTCCGTATTGACATGGCGCGTTATCCGCCCTGTTTGTGCTGCACATAGGGCTTTGCGCGGGCCAAGTCAACCGGACGGACTGTCGCTGCAGGCTATTGGGGTTGCGCTGCTCCGCGCATATCCCTTGCCCCGATCCCTTGCCCCTGGCGCAAAACCGCGATTGAATGTTCCATAGTTGAACCGCAAGACCTTGAAGGGAGCAATCATGAAAACAGCCCTTGCCGCCTTGGTAATCACCGGCCTGTCCGCATCGTTCGCACTGGCTGAAACTTGCGAAGAAAAATTCGTCCAGCTGATGACCGACCGCACGGCGAAAGAGCCGACGAAAATCCACGTCACCCAAAAGATCAAGGGTGGCACAAAGACCGTCAACTGGAACTATCAGGACGGCAAGGGAAACTGGCTGACCGAGATGATCGAGCCTGCCAATGCCCAATGGTCCATGGGGCTCGACAATGTCCTGTATTCTTCCACCGACAAGGGCAAGACCTGGGCCAAAGTGCGGGACATGGAAGCAAACAACGAAGCCCATCAAAAATCGCTCGCAGAACGCGCAAAGACGGTTGAAAATGCCGTATGCGGCGAGGAGGAACTTGACGGCGTAATGCACGAAGTGGTCGAAGCCGACTATCAGATGCAGGGCAGTTTTACTGCAGATATCCACGACAAGTTCTGGGTAGACCCGCAATCCGGCTATGTCCCCAGGCTGGAGACCACGATGAAGAGCAGCGCTTTCGAGAGCTTCATCGTTCAGCGTCTGGAGCCGGCGCCCGGTCTGACGTTTCCCGACCCTGAATAAGCGCAGCTACCTGTTGGGAGCGCCAGCACCGCCATCACACGTCCAGCAGGTCGTCCGTGGCGAATTCGGCGTTTTCCTGGATGAACTTGAACCGTGCTTCCGGCTTGTTGCCCATCAGCTGGTCCATAGAGTCTGCGTTGATTGACGGCTTGACCAAATAACACCATATTAATTGAATGAAAGCAAAAGGCATCATCACCATCGATCCTCACAAGAGGTCTGGAAAGCCCTGTATCAGGGACACCCGTATCACCGTATACGATGTACTGGAATATCTGGCCTCCGGGATGAGTTCGGATGATATTTTGGCTGAATTTGCTGAACTCGAAGAGGCGGACATTCTTGCCTGCCTGAAATTTGCCGCTGATCGCGAACGCAGGTTGATGGGCGCTGCCTAAGACATGCTGTTGCTTGACCAAAACTTGCCTTGGAGGCTGGTTGGTCATCTTTCGGATCGTTTCCCCGCAACCGTTCATGTAAACGATGTCGGGCTTTCCCGGGCTTCGGACATTGAGATATGGAAATATGCGAGAAAGCGAAAGCTTTGCATCACATCCAAGGATGCTGACTTCAGGCAGATGAGCTTTCTCAATGGTGCGCCGCCAAAAGTTCTTTGGCTGAATTGTGGAAACAGCAGCACCGAAGAGATCAAGGAATTGCTGGATCGCAACGTGCAGCTGATATCCGTATTCCTTGAGGATAAAACAAGTTCATTCCTTATGCTAACTCAGGATTAGCATTGCCATCTGGATCAAGACACGCTCTAAACGTCCAGCAGGTCGTCCGTGGCGAATTCGGCGTTTTCCTGGATGAACTTGAACCGCGCTTCCGGCTTGTTGCCCATCAGCTGGTCCACGGTCTTGCCGGTTGCCGCTTCCGGGCTTTCATCGACCACCACACGCAGCAGCGTGCGTTTTTTCGGGTCCATGGTGGTTTCCTTCAATTGCTGCGGCATCATCTCGCCAAGGCCCTTGAAGCGGGTGATTTCCACCTTGCCGCGTCCGGTAAACTCCGTCTCCAGCAATTCCTGGCGGTGCAGTTCATCGCGCGCATAGGCGGTTCTGCCGCCCTGGGAAAGCTTGAACAGCGGCGGCACCGCCATGTACAGATGCCCGCCGCGGACGATCTCCGGTATCTCCTGATAGAAAAACGTGATCAGCAGCGAGGCGATGTGGGCTCCGTCCACATCAGCATCGGTCATGATGATGATACGGTCATAGCGCAGATCTTCTTCGCGGTATTTCGACCGCGTGCCGCAGCCCAGCGCCTGGATCAGATCGGAAATCTGCTGGTTGGCCGCAAGCTTGTCGCGGCCGGCCGAAGCAACGTTGAGGATTTTGCCCCTCAGCGGCAAAATCGCCTGATTGACACGGTTGCGCGCCTGCTTGGCCGAGCCGCCGGCAGAATCGCCCTCAACGATGAAAAGTTCCGTCCCCCCGGTGGCATTGGCCGAGCAATCGGCCAGCTTGCCCGGAAGCCGCAATTTGCGCGTTGCCGTCTTGCGGTTGATTTCCTTTTCCTTGCGCCGCCGCAGCCGCTCCTCGGCGCGGTCGACCACCCATTCGATCAGTTTGGCAGCCTGTGCCGGCGAGGCGGCAAGCCAGTGATCGAAGGGGTCGCGAATGGCGTTTTCGACAATGCGCTGGGCTTCCACCGTCGCCAGCTTGTCCTTGGTCTGGCCAACGAATTCCGGCTCGCGCACGAACACCGAAAGCATGGCGGCCGCCGATGTCATGACATCGTCAGTAGTGATCATCGACACCTTCTTGTTGCCGATCATCTCGCCATAGGCTTTCAGCCCGCGCGTCAAGGCAATGCGGAAACCGGCTTCATGGGTGCCCCCTTCAGGGGTTGGAATCGTGTTGCAGTAGGAATTGACGAAACCGTCATCCCCGTGCCATGCGACGGCCCATTCCACCGTGCCATTGCGGCCGGTATTTTCCGAGCGGCCGGAAAAGGGTTCCGCCGTTACCTTGTGCTGGCTGCCAAGCGAGGCTTCCAGATAGTCGCGCAGCCCGCCGGGAAAGTGGAAACTCGCCTTTTGCGGCGTTTCGTCCTTTTCGCCCAGCAGTGAGGGGTCGCAGGTCCATCGGATTTCCACCCCGCCGAACAGATAGGCTTTCGAGCGGGCCATCTTGAACAGCCGGGCAGGGGAGAACTTGCACCCCTTGCCGAAAATCTCAGGGTCCGGAAGAAACCGCACCTTCGTGCCGCGGCGGTTGTGGACTTCGCCGGCCTCTTTCAGCTTTCCCTTGGGTTTTCCCTGAGCGAACTCCTGAATATGAAGCTTGCGATTGCGGGCAACCTCCACCTGCAAATGCGCAGACAACGCATTGACCACCGATACGCCGACCCCGTGCAGTCCGCCGGAGGTCTCATAGGCCTTGCCGTCGAACTTTCCACCTGCATGCAGGATCGTCATCACCACCTCGACGGTGGACTTGTCCTTGAACTTGGGATGCGGCTCTACCGGAATGCCGCGCCCGTTGTCGGTGACGGAAAGATAGCCTTCCGCATCGAGTTCCACCTCGATCCAGGATGCGTGGCCGGCCACCGCCTCATCCATGGCATTGTCGATGACCTCGGCGAACAGGTGGTGCATCGCCTTTTCGTCGGTGCCGCCGATATACATGCCGGGCCGCTTGCGCACCGGCTCAAGGCCCTCGAGCACGGCAATCGCATCGGCACCGTAGTCACCGCTGACGTCCTTGCCTTTTCCGGCAGCCGGCGCTTTGCCGCCGGTGCCCGGCTTATTGCCGTTGCCACCCATTTCCGGCTCAGCTTCGCTGCCGCCAAACAGATCGTTCGTATTGTCCATGACGCTCGTATGGTTTGCCGCATTCAACGCTGTCGAATCACTCCGCAAACAATACCTGCTGGACTTCAGAATGGCGAGAGTCCTCCACCTGCCGGAAAGGACCGGTCCAGCAAAAACCCGGCTGCCGTCTCCGGCAACCGGGTTCGCCCTGCGTCGAGGCGTGCGAGCGCGCCCTTTGAAGGGAAGTGGGGTCTTACTTCACGACGCAGAAATGGTCATACCCGTCATAGCCGCGAAACGTTCCCTTGGAGGGATTGAAGCTGCGGTATTTGGCATTGCACCAGCGATACCACTCCGGCGACCAGGGTTCGTAGGTGGCGCGCACCGTGTCTTCATAGGTGATGACGCGCGGCGCCGGTGCACGGTAGACCGGTTGCGGCGCTACATAACGCGGCTGGGGCTGAACGTAGATGACTTCCGAGCGGCGGCTGCGATGGACCTGATCGGCAATGATCGCGCCTACGGCAAGACCAACGATACCCGCTGCCAGGGCATCACCATGATCGTGTCTGCGATGCTTGCGGTGTTTCTTGCGCTTTTTGTGTTTCTTCACATACACGACATGCTGGCCATGGTGCTTTTTCCAGCGCTTCTTGTGCCCTGCATCGGCTGTCGCCACCGGCAGCACAATGGTTGCGAGAAATGCTGCGGCAACCGCCGTGGCGATGGCTTTCCTGACTGGTATCAATTCCTGATTGCTCATCGTCCTCTCCAATTATTCCCTGTTGGTGTTCAGCGGCACTCCGCCTTTTCTGCACCTTCGCAAATTCAGCCTGAACGCAAGCTGAACAGGCTTCGTTAACCAAGTTTGCGGTAAAAGCGGACGGAAAGTGGGGTTGGGCTGACACAATTCGGCCACCTGAACAAGAGACTTTCACGTTCATATGGAAGCCGTTTGAATGGTAGGATTTTTCGCATCTGACAAGGAGAACACCGCAGCAGGATGTTTATCCATCCTGCGAGGATTTCGGCGAAGTCAGGTTGGAAAAGCTTCCACAGCCGGGAGTTTGACCTGTTGAAACACCTGTCGTTCCTGCAATCGTTTGAACTTGGTTCTCGGGCCGTCGGACCGCGTTGCAAAAAGCTGACAGTGCCTGCACTGCTGCGCTATTTGCGCCTTGCCAAAGTCCCAATTGCCGGCGTTCAAGCGATTCCGTATGAAGGTGAAAGGTTCTAGGATATTGGGCGCCGTCGTTTGGGGCGGACTTGAAAGGCGGACATGAAGGACAGCGCCAGCCATATGGCCAAAGGATATGGACGCAGGAACGCAGCCGGCCTGCTGTTGGCCACTGCCTTCCTGTTGACGGCCCTTGCCGCGGCCACACCCGCCAGCGCCCAAAGAGCGCTGTGCCGCTCGCTGCAGGCGGAACTGGCCGCCGTGGAGACGGGCAGGGGCGCGGGAAGCTCCGCCCGCTACAAGGAATATGACCGTGCGGTGCGCCAGCAGGAACTGCAGATAAGAAAGACAGAACGCGCTGCACGGCGAAACGGCTGCAACCGCCGCCGTTCCAATGTCTGCCAGCGGATCAATTCAAGCCTTGCCGCCATGATTGCCAATCTTGAAAGCCTGCGCCGCCAGCGCGACCGGCTCGCGCCGCGCAAGGCAACCAGCCGCGACCGCGAGCGCATCATCCGTTCCATGCGCAACAATGGCTGCCTCGACAATGACCGTTCCACCGTCACCGTGCGCCGCCAGCAACAACAGCAGCCCGCACGCTCCGGGCGCAGGACCCTGCTCGAGCAGATATTCGGAACCAAGACCTATTCCGACACCGGCGCCCATGGGGAAGTTGATCCCAACATGCACCGCCGCTTCGGCACGTTCAGAACCCTGTGTGTGAGAACCTGCGACGGTTATTATTTTCCCATCAGCTTTTCGACCACATCGGACCGCTTCATCACCGATGAGGACCAGTGCCAGAAAATGTGCCCGGGCACGCAAACCGAGCTCTTTTTTCACCCCATGCCCAACGGGGACGCGGAACAATCGATTTCCTTCCGCAGCGGCGAACCCTACCAGAACCTGCCCAACGCCTTTGCCTACCGAAAGAATGTCGATACGTCCTGCACCTGCCGCTATCCAAAACGCGAGTTTGAGGAAGTCGCCGGGACCGAGCCTGATCCGGCTGAGCAGAATGACAGAAGCATCCCCGTTCCCCAATTCCGCATCGACCGGGATCTCGATCTCGACGGCCTCGCGCTGGCCGGGGGCAGGCTTTCGGCAAAGCGCCTCATCGCGCTGGCAAACCGGCGTGAAAGTGAACCTGCCGCAAACGGCAGTTCGCGTATCAGGATAGTCGGGCCAGAGTTCTTTCCCGTCCAATAAACGGTAACAGCGCCGCCAGTTCCGGTCCGTGACCTTCCCCCGTCAGCGCTTTTCTGAGCGGCATGAACAGGCTCTTGCCCTTGCGGCCGGTTTTTTCCTTAACGCTCGCTGTCCAGACACTCCAGGTGGTTTCGTTCCAGGGCTCGTCCGGCAGCAGTTCTGCCGCCGTTTGAATGAACTCGGCATCTTCAGCGTCGATTTGCGGGGTTGCGCTTTCAACACGCTGCCACCAGAAGGCTGCCTCTTCCACCTTGTCGATGTTGCCGCGCACCGCATTCCAGAACGTTTCCCCGCCGCCAACGCCCGCGGCTGCGAGCCGGCCGGCCACCGCGTCAAACGGCATCTCATGCACCAGCCTGGCATTCAGCTTGTCCAGTTCGCCAACATCGAATTTGGCCGCCGATTTTGTAACCGAGGCGATGTCGAAATGGCTTACCAGTTCGTCCATGGAGGCAATCGCCTCCACCGGGCCTGAAGTGCCGATCAGTGTGGCGAGCGAGGCAACGGCCATCGGTTCGTAATGGTCGTCCGCCAGCGCCTGCAGCGACAGCGATCCCAACCGCTTTGAAAGCCCTTCGCCGGATGCTGTCGTCAGCAGGTTGTGATGGCCGAAACCCGGTGCATCGGCGCCCATCGCCTCGAAGATGGCGATCTGCACCCCGGTATTGGTGACGTGATCATCGCCCCGGATGATATGGGTAACCCCCATGTCGATATCGTCGACAACGCTTGGCAGGGTATAAAGCCAGCTTCCGTCCTCGCGCACCAGAACGGGATCGGAGAGCGACGCCAGATCGACGGTCTGGGGACCGCGCACCAGATCGTCCCAGTGAACTTCCGTGCGTTCCGGCTTGAAGGGATCCCCCTTGTGGTTTGGCAGCAGAAAGCGCCAGTGGGGTGTGCGGCCTTCTGCGCTAAACCCCGCAAGTTCCTCTTTGCTGTAGCGCAATCCGGCCCGGTTATAGACAGGCGGCAGGCCGCGCATGGCCAGCCGCTTGCGCTGACGGTCAAGTTCGTCTGCGCTCTCATAGCAGGCATAGAGCAGGCCGGCATCCTTCAGCTTCCGCGTTGCCGCTTCGTGTGCCTGCATGCGTTCGGACTGACGTTCGACGCGGTCGGGGGTAATGCCGAGCCAGGCAAGGTCGCGGGCAATGCCCTCTGCATATTCCTGTTTTGAGCGCACCCGGTCGGTGTCGTCATAGCGCAGGATGAAGGTTCCGTTGTTCTGACGCGCGTAAATCCAGTTGATCAGCGCCGTTCTGGCATTGCCGATATGGATGTTGCCGGTGGGCGAGGGGGCGAAACGGACGGTAACGGTCATGCGGGTCGGGTATCCAGACGTTCGGTGTTGGCTCTGGCGATGAGTTTGCGCGCTACAAACAGCATTACGGCGCTGGCCGCAAGACACCACAGGCCCATGACGAAAATCTGTTTTGGATAGGCAATGCCGGCATCGATCAGAATGCCGCTCACGCCCGGCCCCAGGGCGCTGGAAAGCACCATCAGGGCAACGGTGATGGCGCGGATGCCGCCCAGATGCAGCGTGCCGTAGATTTCCGGCCACAGCGCGCCGAACAGGGTGGAGAAAAAGCCGTAGGAAATGCCCATCAGCCCCATGAAGAGAAAGATGCCGCTTTCACCGGTCACCAAGGACAGGGCAAAGCAGGAGGCAGCAAGGGGCAGCAGAAAGACCGGCAGGATCGCCGGTGCGCCGAAGCGGTCGATGAGCTGGCCGCAGATCAGCGCGAACAGAACCGTCATCGCTGCCATCAGCGAGAAGGCGGCCGCAAAGGCATTAAGCTCCCAGCCGCGCAATTCGACCAGATAGGCCTGATGAAAGAAGATGGTCGTGCCGATGAAGGAAGGCGCGAGCACGCCGGTCAGCATCACCCAGAACAGCGCATCGCGCATGACCTCGCCCCGCGTCCAGTCCCTTGCCACGCGCGGCCTTGCCGGCCCCTCATTGGTGCCCGGTACGCGCTCCACCCGCATCAGGCCGTAAAGCACCGGCAAGGCGATGAAAACCAGCAGCGCGGCCATGGCAAGCCAGGAGTGGCGCCATCCAACGGCGGCAAACAGCGATACCATGGCGATCGGCAGCAGTGCTTCGCCGCCCTGAAGGCCGACCGTGGCGATGGAAACCGCCGTGCCGCGCCTTGCAGCATACCATTTGCCCATGGCCGTCATGGCAGTGTGGCTCATCATGCCCTGGCCAAACAGCCGAAGCAGGTAGAGCGTCAGCCCGAGCAGCACCACCGATCGGGACCTGGACATCAAAAAGCAGGCAAGACCCAGCATGGGAATGATAAAGGCGGTTGTTGTGGCAATCGACAGGCGATCGACGACCCGTCCCAGCCAGGTCAGCGTTATCGCGCTTGCCAGCGTCGCCAGCATGTAGAGGGAGCCCCACTCGCCGTTCGACAGCCCGTATTCGGCGCGAATTTCACCGCCCGAAAGCGCGATAAAAAACGTCTGGCCGAACGAAGAGAAGAAGCACAGCAAAAACCCGCCGCCAATCCAGCGGGCATTATCGCGAAGAAAGGTGAAAATGGTCATGTGGCCTGCTGCACCGGCTTTGTTGTAATGGAAATCTATCCCCTGTCCCGATACCGGTTGGTGATCGGATAGCGCCGGTCGCGGCCGAACTGCTTGCGGGTGATTTTTACCCCCGGCGCCGATTGCCGCCGCTTGTATTCGGCGATGTAGAGCAGGTGTTCGATGCGGTGCACAATTTCCTCGTCATGGCCGCGGGCGACGATCTCTTCCGTCGACATTTCCTTTTCCACAAGACATTCCAGAATGTCGTCGAGCACGGGGTAGGGCGGCAGGGAATCCTGATCCGTCTGGTCAGGCCGCAATTCGGCCGACGGCGCCTTGTCGATGATGTTCTGCGGGATCACCATGCCCGTGGGGCCCTTGCAGTCCGGCGGATGGTGCTTGTTGCGCCAGTCCGCCAGTTCATAGACCCGCATCTTGTAGAGGTCCTTGATCGGATTATAGCCGCCATTCATGTCGCCATAAAGCGTGGCATAACCCACCGACATTTCCGACTTGTTGCCGGTGGTGACCACCATGGAGCCGAACTTGTTGGAAATCGCCATCAGGATAACGCCGCGCGCCCGCGATTGCAGGTTTTCCTCCGTTACCCCTTCATCGGTGCCGTCAAAGGCGGCATCGAGCGCTGCATGAAAGCCCTTTACCGGTTCTTCAATGGGGATGACCTCATAACGCGTGCCCAAAAGTTCGGCGCATTCGGCGGCATCCTTGAAACTGTCTTTCGAGGTATATTTGTAGGGCAGCATGATGCAGCGCACGCGTTCCTCGCCCAGGGCATCAACGCCCATCGCCGCACAGATCGCCGAGTCGATGCCGCCGGAAAGCCCCAGCACCACATTCTTGAAGCCGTTCTTGTCGACATAATCGCGCAGACCCATCACACAGGCGCGCCAGTCGGCCTCGTCGGCATCGGGCAGGCGGGCAAGCGCATGGGTATCGCAGGTCCACTCATCCCCATCGCGCCGCCAGGTGGTAGTTACCACGCTTGCCTCGAACTGGTTCATCTGAACGGCAAGCGTCTTGTCGGCGTTCATGACGAACGAACCGCCGTCGAAAACCAGTTCGTCCTGGCCGCCAAGCTGGTTGGCATAGACCATGGGAAGGCCCGATTCGATGATCTGGCGGATCACCACCTGCTGACGCACCTCCATCTTGTCGCGGTAATAGGGCGAACCGTTGGGCACCAGCAGGATTTCGGCGCCTGATTCGGCCAGCGTCTCGCAAACGCCCATCTCGCCCCAGATGTCCTCGCAGATCGGAATGCCGAGCCGCACCCCGCGGAAGTTGACCGGCCCCGGCATGGGGCCGGCGGCAAACACGCGTTTTTCGTCGAATTCGCCATAGTTCGGCAGATCGGCCTTCATTCGCCAGGTCTTGATTTTGCCCCCGTCCAGCACGGCAACGGCGTTGTATACCTCGTCCTTGTGCACATAGGGCGAACCGATGACGATGCCGGGGCCGCCATCGGCGGTCACTTTCGCCAGTTCTTCCACCGCCTCCATGCAATCGCGCAGAAAGGCCGGTTTGCGCACCAGATCTTCCGGCGGATAGCCGGAAATGAACAATTCGGTGAAAAAAACCAGATCGGCATGGCTGCGTGCAGCATCGCCATGGGCTTCGCGGGCAAGCGCCAGATTGCCGGCAATGTCGCCCATGGTCGGATTTTGTTGCGCTATCGCGATGCGCAGCGTGTCGGGGCGTTTGGCCATCGCGTTTACCCCTCCTGATGATGAATGGCATCAACGGCAGCAATCGCCGAAATGTTGAAGACCCCGCGGGAGGTCACCGCCGGCGTCAGCACATGGGCGGCCTTGGCCGTTCCCAGCAGGATCGGGCCGACCTGCAGCCCGTCTGCCATCTGCTTGGCAACCGAAAGCGTGATGTTTGCGGCGTCCAGGTTGGGAAAGATCAGCAGGTTCGCATGTCCCTTGAGCCGCGACATCGGCATCACCCGGTCGCGGATCAGGCGTGAAAGCGCCGTGTCGCCATGCATTTCGCCGTCGACCTCGAGTTCGGGGTCGAGTTCGTGCAGGCGCTCGGCCGCCTTGCGCATTTTCAGGGTCGAGGGCGTATCGCGCGAACCGAAATCGGAAAACGACAGCAGCGCCGCCTTTGGGCGGATGCCGAAACGCTGCATGGCGCGGCAGGCAAGCTGGGTGGTGGCGACGATTTCATCCTCGCTCGGCTCCTCGCGTACATGGGTGTCTGCCAGAAACATCTCCTTGTTCTGGGTGAGCAGCAGGCTGAGGGCAGCAACATCCGTAACGCCGTCTTCAAGCCCGATGATCTGGCGCACATAGTTGAGATGGCGTGAAAACCGTCCTTCAAGGCCGCAGATCATCGCATCGGCGTCCCCGCGATGGACCGCAAGGGCGGCAATCACCGTGGTGTTGGTGCGCACCAGCAGCCTTGCGGTTTCCGGCGTCGTTCCCCGCCGCCCTGTCAGCATCATGTATTCTTGCACATAATCCTGGTAGCGCGGGTCGCTTTGCGGGTTGATGATTTCGAAATCCTTGCCGGGTTTCAAGCCAAGGCCGAATTGCGCAAGGCGCTTTTCGATCACTTTCGGGCGGCCAACCAGGATCGGCGCAAAAGCGTGCTCCTCGATGCCCACCTGTGCAGCCCGCAACACCCGCTCGTCCTCGCCATCGGCGTAGATCACCCGCTTTTGCTGTGAGCGTGCCTTTTCGATGATCGGCTTCATGATCAGGCCGGAACGGAAGACGATCTGGGAGAGTTCGTCCTGATAGGCCTTAAGGTCCTTGATCGGGCGTGTGGCGACGCCGCTTTTCATGGCAGCTTCGGCAACCGCCGGCGCAATGCGCATGATCAGCCGCTGATCGAAAGGCGAGGGGATGAGATAATCGATGCCAAAGCGCTTGGGTGTCATGCCGCCCGGCATGGCGGTGGCATCGGCCGGCTCCGCCTTTGCCAGTTCGGCGATCGCATGGACCGCGGCAAGCTTCATGTCCTCGTTGATCGTCGTTGCGCCGCAGTCCAGCGCACCGCGGAAGATGAACGGGAAACACAACACGTTGTTGACCTGGTTTGGATAGTCCGAGCGCCCGGTGCAGATCATCGCGTCGGGCCGTGCCGCCATGGCGATTTCCGGCATGATTTCCGGCGTGGGATTGGCCAGCGCCATCACCATCGGCTTTTCCGCCATCTCCTTCAGCATTTCTGGCTTCAAGATACCAGCCGAGGAAAGGCCAAGGAACACATCCGCCCCTTCCATGATGTCCGTCAGGCTGCGGGCATTGGTCTCCTTGGCATAAGCTTCCTTGTAAGGGTCCATGCGCTCCTTGCGGCCCTTGTAGATGACGCCCGCTGAATCGGAGACCCAGATATTGTCGCGGTTGGCGCCCATGGAGACCAGGATGTTCAGACAGGCAATCGAGGCAGCGCCCGCACCCGATGCAACGATCTTGGTGTCGCAAAGTTGCTTTCCGGCCAGTTCCAGCCCATTGAGGATGGCCGCCGCGGCAATGATCGCCGTTCCGTGCTGGTCATCATGAAAGACCGGAATGTTCATGCGTTCGCGCAAACGCTTTTCGATCTCGAAACACTGCGGTGCCTTGATGTCTTCAAGGTTGATGCCCCCGAAGGTGGGCTCCAGCGCTGCCACCACATTGCAGAACTTCTCCACGTCGGTTTCATCGACCTCGATGTCGAACACGTCGACCCCGGCAAACTTCTTGAACAGAACGGCCTTGCCTTCCATCACCGGCTTGGAAGCCAGCGCACCGATATTGCCCAAGCCAAGCACGGCAGTGCCGTTGGAGACGACGGCAACCAGATTGCCGCGTGAGGTGTAGTCGCTCACCATCGCAGGATCGTCGGCAATGTGCAGGCAGGGCGCGGCAACGCCGGGCGAATAGGCCAGCGCCAGATCACGCTGGTTGCCCAGCGGCTTTGACGGCACGATCGCCAGCTTGCCCGGATGGGGATAGCGGTGAAAGTGCAGCGCTGCTTCTTCCAGTTCGCTGGCCGGCTTGTAGCCGCCCGGTTTCTGTTTTTTTGTTTTCTTGATATCTGACATTAATAAAACTCTATATGACCTTGTTTTAAAATTAGAATGCGTTTGGATTTAGGCCGCCATCCATCAGGAAGTTCTGGCCCGTCATATAGCCGGCATGCGCCGAACACAAAAACGCGCACAGGGCGCCGAACTCGCTTGGTGTTCCAAATCTCCCGGCAGGAATGGCGGCAATCGAAGCAGCCTCTTCGTCCGCAAGGCTCGTGCCTTTTTTGCTGGCTGAATTCTCAAGGTTGGAGCGGATGCGGTCTGTATCCATCTTTCCCGGCAGGATCTGGTTGATGGTGACATTGTCTTTCGCGGTGGTGCGCGCAATGCCGGCCAAAAATGCCGTCAGCCCCGCTCTTGCACCCGATGACAGGTCGAGGCCGGGAATGGCCGAATAGACCGACAGGGACGTGATGTTGACGATACGGCCAAACCGGCGCTTCACCATCCCGTCGAGCGATTTCTGCACCATTTCGATGGGCGTCACCATGTTCTGCACCACGCCCTCGAGAATTGCCTCCCGCCCTAGCTCGCGGAAGTCACGCGGCGGCGGGCCGCCATTGTTGTTGATGAGAATGTCCGGCTCGGGGCAGGCGTCGAAAACATGCATCTGCGTTAGCGGATCGGAAATGTCGCCCAGCACCACGATAACCTTCGAGCCGGTGCGCTCCTGGATATCCCTTGCTGTCTGGTTGGTGACCTCAGGGTTGCGCCCGTTGAGGAAGACTGTGCAGCCGGCGTCTGCCAGATGTTCGGCGCAACCTCTCCCCAGGCCGCGGCTGCCTGCGCATACGATTGCCTTTCTTCCGGCAATTCCCAAATCCATGTCCTGCCTCTCCTCACTTCCAACGGGCACATCACGCCTGCTTACCGTACACAATCCTGTCTGAAAGCTGTCACACCTCTGTCAAGCCGCCGTCATGCAAATCAAGCAAGCCGGCTGCAGCGGCTACCAAGGATGGGGACGATTAAGTGCAACAATTCAGAACCGTATTTCTCTCGGATGTTCATCTTGGTACGGCAGGATGCCAGGCGGCACAACTGTTATCCTTCCTCAGGCAGGTTGAAGCGGACCGCTATTATCTGATCGGTGACATTGTTGATGGCTGGCGCCTGCGCAAGGCCTGGTATTGGCCCCAGGAACACAACGACGTTGTCCAGAAATTGCTGCGCAAGGTGCGCAAGGGCGCCGAGGTCAAATACGTTGCCGGCAATCATGACGAGTTTCTGCGCAGTTATCTGGGCTCGCATTTCGGCGGCATCGAGATTTGCGACCGCCAGGTCCATGAAACAGCCGATGGCAGGCGGTTTCTGGTCATCCATGGCGACCAGTTCGACGTTGTCGTTCGCCACGCCAAATGGCTCGCCTATTTTGGTGATTGGGCCTACGTATTCGCCCTGTGGGCCAACACCTGGCTGAACAAGGTGCGCCGTCAGTTCGGCTTTCCCTACTGGTCGCTTTCGAACTGGGCAAAGCTTAAGGTCAAGAATGCTGTCAATTTCATCGGCGAATTCGAGGTTTCACTCGCCAGCGAGGCACGCGAACACGGTCTGGACGGGGTCATTTGCGGCCACATTCACCATGCCGTCATCGCCGAGCGGGCAGGCATTCAATACTGTAATACCGGCGACTGGGTGGAAAGCTGCACCGCCATTGTTGAAACGCAAAAGGGCAATCTGGAACTGATCCGCTGGGCGGATGAAAATGCCGGTGAAGACGATCGAACCATCCTCCTGCCGGCAGATGGCAAATCCGGCAGCGGGCGGATGCGCAAGGCCGCCTGATGAACATTCTCCTCGTCACCGACGCCTGGCACCCCCAGGTAAACGGCGTCGTGCGAACGCTGGTCAACGTTATCGGCGAATTGAAGCGGCGCGGTCACAACGTTATCACCGTCACCCCTCAGGATCATGTCAGCGTTCCCATGCCCACTTATCCCGAGATACGCCTGTCGCTGACGACTGCCCGCCCGATGCGCAAGCTCTTGGCCGATGCGGCGCCGGATGCGGTGCACATTGCAACCGAAGGCCCTCTTGGACTGGCGGCGCGAAAAGCCTGTCTGCAACTGGGCTGGCGGTTTTCAACCAGCTATCACACCCGTTTTCCCGAATATCTTAACGCCCGCCTCCCTGTGCCGGTGGATTGGACCTACGGCTTTTTGCGCCGCTTTCACAATGCGGGCAATGGCTGCCTGGTGGCAACCCGGTCCATGGCACAGGAGTTGCGCAAAAAGGGTTTCAACAACCTTGTGGCCTGGACCCGTGGCGTCGATCATGAACTGTTTAATCCGGCCCATCGGCGCGAGAACCCGCAAAAGGACGGGCCTTATGCCGGGCTGGAACGGCCGGTTTTCCTCAATGTCGGTCGCATCGCCACGGAAAAGAACATCGATGCCTTTCTGGCGCTTGATCTGCCGGGGACCAAAGTAGTCGTTGGCGACGGCCCGGACCTGCCCAAGCTGAAGGCGAAGTATCCCGGCGCCGTATTCCCCGGTGTGCACAAGGGTGTTTTGCTGGCAGAACACTATGCCAATGCCGATGTCTTTGTTTTTCCCAGCCTTACCGACACCTTCGGCAACGTCATTCTGGAAGCCCTGTCATGCGGCTTACCGGTTGCCGGTTTTCCCGTGCCCGGTCCCATCGATATTCTTACCGACCCGGCATGCGGAGTGGTCGATGCCGACCTGCGCCGCGCCGCGCTTTGCGCGCTCGATCTTGACCGCGCCGCCGCCCGCCGCCACGCCCTTGGTTACACTTGGCAGGCTTGCGCCGGAATTCTGCTTTCCGTACTCAAGACCAATCTGCGCGAAGCGGCCTGAACCTATTGTAATTCGGCCGCGCTTGGGTAAAGGCTTGGCTCTTTGGAGTAAGCCCGTGCCGGACAAGGTAGTGCCTCCCGCATTCGATGATGTTGTTGCCGCCGCAGGCCGCCTTGAAGGCATGGCGGTGCACACGCCGCTGCTCAATTCAGCCTATCTTGACGAAGTGGCGGGCTGCCGCGTCTACCTCAAGCCGGAATGCCTGCAGCGCACTGGTTCCTTCAAGTTTCGCGGTGCCTACAACACCATTGCCTCCATGTCCCCGCAGGAGCGTGCCAACGGCGTTATTGCCGTCTCGTCCGGTAACCATGCCCAGGGCGTTGCAGATGCTGCCAGCCTTCACGGCATTCCTGCGACGATCATCATGCCCGCCGATGCACCCAAAACAAAGATCGACCGGACCAGGCGGCTTGGCGCGCAAATCATCCTTTACGACCGCATGAACGAAGACCGCGAACAGGTCGCCGCTGGCCATCGCGAGAAAACCGCCGCCGCCTTCATCCACCCCTTCAACGATCCGCGTGTCATTGCAGGGCAAGGAACCGCCGCGCTTGAAGCCTGCCGGGACCTGCAGGCGCGTGGCGAAGAAAATCTTGACCACGTGCTGGTTCCCACCGGTGGCGGCGGCCTGACTTCCGGGACAGCGCTTTCGGTTGCGCACTTTTTTTCCGGCGCGCAAGTCCATACCTGTGAGCCGGAGGGGTTCGATGATTACCGGCGCTCGCTTGCCTCGGGCAGGCTGGAAAAAAATCCGGCCGAGGGTGGTTCGGTCTGTGACGCGGTGCTCACCCCCAGTCCTGGCGAAATCGGCTTTGCCCTCAACCGCCAGCTGGCAGGTCGGGGCTTTGCTGTTTCTGACGAACAGGCATTGCAGGCCGTTGCCTTCGCCTTCCGCGAGCTGAAACTGGTGGTGGAACCGGGCGGCGCGGTGGCGCTGGCAAGCCTTTTCAAGCACAGGGAGCATTTTGCCGCAAAGACAGTGCTGGTGGTTCTGTCGGGCGGCAATGTCGACCCCGGTATGCTGCAAAGGGCGGCAGAACTGCCGCAGATCCGGTGAATCTGCCACAGGCGGGTGAAACCCCGCCACCCTGGTTTGCCACCCGTCTGGCACTGGGATTCAGCGCCAATTTCATCTTTGTCGGCCTGTACCTGCCGTATTTTCCGGTCTGGCTGAAAGCCCAGTCCTTAACGCCGTTTGAAATCAGCACGGTGCTTTCCATGTCGCTGGTCATTCGCGTGCTGGCTTCCGGTCAGGTCATGGCCTTTGCCGACCGATATCATGACCGTTCGGTATTATTGTCGAACCTCTATGTGGCCTCGGCCCTGTCTGTCCTGCTGTATCTTTTTACCGGTAGTTTCTGGCCGATCCTGGCCGTGACATTGCTCTACAATTTCTTCTTCAATCCGGTTTTGCCGCTGCTGGACGCCATCACCCTTGCGGGGGTGCGCCGCTATGGCACTGACTACGGGCGCATCCGCATCTGGGGTTCGCTCGTCTTTGTGCTCGCCAATCTTGGCGGCGGGTGGCTTTTGGCGTCAGGTGAGCCGCAACTGCTGCTCCATGCGATCATTGCAGCCATGGTGGCGGGGGCAGCGATATCCTTCGTCATCCCCCGCATTGGCCGCCGCCAGGCCGCCTCTCCCCATGGGCAAGAAGCCCTCACACGGCGCAAACTGCTTGCCAACCGGCCCTTTCTGCTGGTTCTGGCAGCAAGCGGGCTCGGCCAGGCAAGCCACGCCCTTTTGTACGGTTTCGGATCGATTTACTGGCAGACACTGGGGTTTTCAGGCGTTTTCATCGGGCTTTTATGGGCGATTGGCGTCTTTGCCGAGATTGCAGTGTTTCAGTATTCCAAAGCCGTCTTTGCCCGTCTTTCACCGGTTCAGGTCATTGCAGCGGGCTGTGCCGGTGGCGCCCTGCGCTGGGCGCTGTTTCCCTTTGTGGATGGCGGGGCAGCGTTTCTTGCCCTGCAAATTCTGCACGGGCTTTCCTTCGGTGCCGTCCACATCGGGCTGATGCACTACATCATGGAGGCGGTTCCGGAAGAAAATCTCGGCGCTGCCCAGGGCGCCGGTTTCGTCCTGGGTGGCATTGCCATGGGGGCAGGGGTGTTCTTCTCCGGGCCGCTATATGACGGTTTGGGCGCCCATGGTTTTCTCATCATGACCGCGGTCTGTCTGGCAGCATTGGCACTTCTGGCTTTTTACAGGGTCATCCCCACAGGGCCTGCGGCGGTGGTGAAATAAGCGAACCGGGAAATTCGATCGGTGGCTTACGGTCCTCAGCCAGCAGCAACGGCCCGTCGAGATCGACGAATTCGGCATCCTGGGCAATGAGCATGGCCGGCGCCATGGCAAGGGACGTTCCCACCATGCAGCCCGTCATGATCTGAAAGCCGAGCGTTCTTGCTTGCTTCTGCAATGCCAGCGCCTCGGTCAGGCCGCCCGCCTTGTCGAGCTTGATGTTGATGCAATCATAGCGCTCGCGCAATTGGCCAAGTTCTTCGCGCGTATGCAGACTTTCATCTGCGCAAACGGGGACAGGCCGCGACACCGTCTGCAACATCGCATCCTTGCCGGCGGGCAAGGGCTGTTCCACCAGGGCAGCGCCCGCTTTTGCCGCCTCCGCCATCAGCGGCTCGAACAGGGCCTCGCTCCAGGCTTCATTGGCATCGAGGATAAGCGTTGCCTGCGGTGCGCCTTCGCGCACTGCAGTCAGGCGCTCGCCAACGCCATCGCCGCCGAGCTTTATCTTGAGCAGGTCGCGATGGGCGGCCTTTTGGGCATCGGCACGCATTTTTTCAGGATCGCCAAGGCTGATCGTATAGGCAGTTACCACGGGTTTGAGCGGTGCAAGACCGGCAATCTCGGCTGCGGTTTTGCCGCGCTTTTTTGCTTCCAGGTCCCACAAGGCGCAATCGACCGCATTGCGTGCTGCACCTGCCGGCATGATGTGCTGCAGATCGGCCCGCGAACAGCCCGACTGGATTTCCGTTCTTGCAGCCTCGATCGCGGCGGTAACGGTTTCGGCGGTTTCGCCGTAACGCGGGTAGGGGACGCACTCACCATGGGCCTTAGCCCCCTGGTCTTCAAGGATGACCCGAACCACATGCGCCTCGGTACGCGCACCCCTTGAAATGGTGAAACTTCCGGCGATGGGAAACACCTCCCGCAGGATGCTCAGTTTTCTTGCCACGCAATCAGCCTTTCAACGCCGTTTCAATTTGACTGCGGCAGGTTTATGGTGCTGCGGTGACACAGGCAAGGGCTGTTACCATCATGTCCGCCTGGCACAGGTAAAACCGAGTAACCCGGCGGCAAACCCGCAGCGAAACGTATGAACATCCAGCCATCAAACGAAACCGCCGATAACGGCGCGCCAGCCAAAGCGGCCCTGCTTCCCGTTCTGCGGGAGGACGACCGCATGGTCGCCAGGCCGGAAGGCGATTGGCTGGTTGCCGAGTCGGGCGAAATGGCGCTCGCGGTGGCGGAACTGGAAAAAGAGCTTGCCGGCCTTGCGGGCAGCAAAACCGCGCTGAAGGTAGACCTTTCAGGCCTTGAAAGTGTCGATACGTCCGGTGCCTGGCTGATCGTTCGCCTGGTGCGCAGTGCCGGTGAACACGGCATTCAATGGGAACTGGTCAATGCCGGCAGCCATGCCAGCCGCCTGATCGGCGCCATTGATTTTCAAGTCGGCGAGCATCTTGACCGCCACAAGCGGCAAAACGCGCTGGTTCGAACCGCCAACAGCCTGGGCCGCGTGGTGAACACCTTGTGGGTGGACACGCTGATGGGGCTCAACGTGATTGGCGCTGCCATCCGCGGCCCGCAGCTCAAAGCCGGCCGCCGCGGCAGCGTGCGCCCCATATCCATCGTCCATCACATCGACCGGATGGGCCTGCGGGCCGTGCCGATCGTAACCCTGATGTCGTTTCTCATCGGCGCCATCATTGCCCAGCAGGGCGCCTTTCAGCTGCGTGTCTTCGGCCTGGAGGTCTGGGCTGTCGACCTGGTCGGCATCCTGCTGCTGCGCGAAGTGGGCGTGTTGCTGACCGCCATCATGGTGGCAGGCCGCTCCGGCAGTGCGATGACCGCCGAAATCGGCTCGATGAAGATGCGCGAAGAGGTGGACGCGCTGACGGTGATCGGGCTCAATCCCATTGGCGTACTGGTCTTTCCGCGCCTCGTTGCGCTGACCATTGCGCTTCCGCTGCTGACCTTCCTGGCCAACATGGCAGCCCTTGCAGGTGCCTGCCTTGTTCTGCGGTTTTATGCCGGCATCAGCATTGAGGACTTCATTTTGCGGTTGCGCGCCGGGATTGACCTTTCCACTGTGTTTTCCGGCCTGATCAAGGCCCCCTTCATGGCCCTGATCATTGGCACCATGGCAGCGGTGGAAGGCATGAAGGTGGAAGGCAGCGCCGAGAGCCTCGGCCGCAGAACGACCGCTGCAGTGGTCAAGGCGATCTTCTTCGTCATCGTCGTGGACGGGCTGTTCGCCATGTTCTATGCGGCCATCGATTATTGAGCGCACCATGGCAATAAAGACAACAAAACCGGAAAAAAACGGCCAGCCACATGGCGAAGTGGTCTTGTCGGTTCGCGATGTCGATGTCTCCTTTGGCGACCGGCAGATATTGAAAGACCTGGATCTCGATGTATATCGCGGCGAAATCCTAGGCTTTGTCGGCGCCTCGGGGGCGGGCAAGTCCGTGCTGATGCGGGCCATTTTGGGCCTCAACAAGATGAATGCCGGCAAAATCCGCCTGTTCGGCCACGACTACCGCAAGCTTTCCGAGGAAGAGCGCTTTGCGCTCGACCAGCGCATCGGTGTGATGTTCCAGCACGGCGCGCTGTTTTCCTCCCTGTCGGTGATCGACAACATCAAGGTGCCCTTGCGGGAATATCTCGATCTGCCCAACGCACTCATGGAGGAACTGGCACGGGTAAAGATCGGCCTGGTCGGCCTGCCGCAGGATGCCGGCCGCAAACTGCCGTCCGAACTGTCCGGCGGGATGATCAAGCGTGCGGCCCTGGCGCGTGCCCTGGCGCTTGATCCCGAATTGCTGTTTCTGGACGAGCCGACTTCCGGGCTCGATCCGATCGGTGCGGCTGAATTCGATGAACTGATTGCCACCTTGCGCGATACGCTGGGTCTGACCGTTTACATGGTCACCCACGATCTCGACAGCCTGTTCCTGGTCTGTGACCGTATTGCCGTTCTGGCGGAAAAAAAGGTGCTGGTGGCTGGCGATATTGAAACAATGCTGGCATACAACCACCCTTGGGTGCAGGCCTATTTTCAGGGAAAAAGGGCCAGGCTGGTCAACCGGGACAATCGGCGTTTGGTGCAGACATAATGGAAACACGGGCCAATTTCGTCGCAGTGGGTTTTTTCACCATGGCCGTCATCCTGGCGAGCTTTGGCTTCATCTATTGGGTTGCCCAATTGGATGAGGACGTTGCCCAGCGCCCGATCACCATTTCCATTCGCGGTGTGGTAACCGGGCTCGCGCCGGGCAGCGCCGTTCATTTCAACGGCATCAAGGTCGGCAAGGTCACCCGTGTGGTGTTCAATCCCGACGATCCGCGCGAAGTCCTGGCGCTGGCCCAGGTCAATGAGGACACGCCGGTGCGCGCCGATACCACCGCGACCATTGCCGCCCAGGGGCTGACCGGTGTCTCCATCGTGTCGCTGAAAGGCGGAACGCCCACTGCCAAGTCGCTGTTCGATATCGCCGAGCCCGGTCAGATACCCAGGATTACCGCCCGCCCTTCAGCGGTCGCCGATATTCTGGAGACAGTCAGGGACGTCTCCAGCAAGGCCAACGATGCCCTTGGCACGCTTAAAGCCTTTATCGAGGAAAACCGAACCCCGGTCTCCAATGCCGTCAAGAATCTTGAAACATTTTCGGAGGCGCTGGGCCGCAATGCCGATGGCGTCGACGAGTTTCTGGAGAGCGCTTCGGGCATTGGCAATTCGCTGGCCGATCTTGGCTCCAAGATCGACGGCACCGCCAAGGGGCTGGAGCGCATCGTTGCAGCGGTTGAGCCCGAAAAGGTCAAAACCACGGTCGACAATGTGGCGGCCTTCTCCTCCGATTTGCGCAAGGGCGGCGAGCGCATCGAGAGCGTGGTGGTATCGGTTGAAAAAGTGGCCAAACAGCTTGAAACCATCTCCACCAAACTCTCGGGCACACTGGACAAGGCCGACGGGGTACTTGCTTCCGTCGAGCCGGAAACCGTCAAGCAGGCGATTACCGATATTCGCGAGACGGCATCGGGCGCCCGCCAGGTTGTCGCCGATGCCCGGACGGTGACGAAGACCTTCACCGACCGCCAGCAGGACATCGACAAGATCATCACCGACGCCAGGCAGATGGCCGAACGGCTGAACCAATCCTCCACCCGGGTTGACGGCGTTCTGGCCAAGCTGGACGGTTTTCTCGGCGCCGATGGCAGCGGCGATGTCATGAAGGATGTGCGTTTGACGCTGGCCGAATTCCGCACTGTTGCAAAAACCATGCAGACCTCGATCAACTCGATCACCGGCGGCATTAGCCGATTTACCAACAGCGGATTGGGCGATATACAGGCGCTGATCACCGATGCCCGCCGTTCGGTCAACCGGATTGACCGGGTGGTCGGTCAGATCGAGCGCGATCCGCAGCGCTTTCTGCTTGGCGGGGGCGGGGGTGTGCGCACCTACAATGGAAGGCCACGCCGATAGGCGGCCTTTGGGGCGGCAGGCATCCTGGAATGCAGGGGTCCTGGAACAATGACATGGGGCGTGGCGCGAGGTTGCTCCAATTCGGGCAAGTAAAGCGCTTTGAGAGGTAAATCAGTAATGCGTAAGCGGGGTGCGCCATATCAGATTTCGCAATCGGCGCCGGGTGTGGTGGTGAGACACTTGCGCATGCAACTGCTTCCCGCCGCTGCCGGCCTGGCGCTGGCGCTTGCCGTTTCCGGCTGCACGTCGCTGCTTGCCGGTCCTGCTCCAAGCACCTACGATCTGACGGCGCTGGAAACCGTGCCGGGCCTGCGGGGAGGGACCCGTGCCCAGTTGCTGGTTCTTGAGCCCACCGCCCTGAAAGTGCTCGACAGCGAACAGATCGTCATCAAGCCGTCCGAAGCGGAAGTCGAGTATATCGCCAGGGCGCAATGGACAGACCGCCTGCCCAAGGTTGTGCAGGCAAAGCTGGTCGAAACCTTTGAGAATACGGGCCGGGCGAGGGCGGTTTCAAAACCCGGGGAGGGGCTGGTCATCGATTATCAGCTGGCCAGCGATATCAGAGCCTTTGAAGCCAACCTGCAGGAAGGCAGCGTTGCCAAGGTCTCGATTTCGGTGAAACTCGTCTCCGACCGTACGGGCCGGGTCGTGCGCACCCGGGTATTCACCGCATCGGTCCCGTTGGGCGGCACAGGTGGCCTTGCCGTGGCAACGGCGCTCGACGACGCCTTCGATCTGGTGTCGGCGGACATTGTCAAATGGACTTATTCGGGCGTGTAATGCCAACGCCGCTCACGGTCGCCGCGCGCGATATCCGGACAGTTTTCAGACAGGCTTGCATATCAGTTGCCGAAGCGGCCCGCGGCATGTGCCAGCATGGTGTAGACCTTGCCGGTATCCGACGTCAGGTATGTCTGCGTCATGATGTTGTCGCGGTCCTTGGCTGCAACATCCTTCAGCAGCCGCTCGAAATCGTCCACATAACGGTCCACGGCGCGCCGGAACTCCGGCTCGCTTGAATATTTGTGGCGGATTTCGTCGAATGTCTGCTGCCCCTGAAGGGTATAGAGCCGCCGCGTGAACACATTGCGCTCTCCGCGCTGATAACGCTGCCACAGGTCAATCGAGGCTTCATCGTCAATCAGCCGGGCAATGTCCATTGACAGCGCGTTTAGGCTTTCAATGCGGTGCAGGTCGCTTTGCTGCGGCTGGCGCCCGCCGCCGGGCGCATAGGGGCTGGCGGGAGCGCTCCGGTCTTCTTGCGATGCCCGGCGCAGCAGATCGCTGACCCAGCCGTCATTTGCCGCTTCTGCCGGCGTTTGCGGCGCCGGGATGGGGCCGGTAGCGGCCGGGCGCTGCGTCTGCGGGGGAAAATCCCGCTGGGGTGCAGCATGAGCCTGCGTTGGCGCTTGCGGGCGGGGCGCAGCCTGTGTGCTTGCTACGTTCTGGAGGCCCGGTGCGGGTTGGGGGCTTGGTGCAGGTTGGGGGCGAGGGGCGGCAATCGGCCGCTTGGCACCGGCACTGGCAAACTGCTTTGCCGGGGTTGCCTGGGCTGGTGCGGTATCGAGTGCCTTGCCCGATTTGGTGACAATCTCCGACAGGTCGCGCAGGGCGGCAATCTGATCGGCGACGACCTTGCGCATCGCATCGGCGCTCTGGCGGGTTTCCTCCGGCAGTTCCATGACACCGCGGCGCATCTGGTTGCGGGTTTCTTCCAACTCGCTCTGGATTTGCTGTGCGGCATGGCGCATCGCCTCGGTGGCGGCGGAAAAGCGCTGTGTGGTTTCCTCGATTGCCGTGCCCACTTCCGATGATACCGTGCTGCCGACCAGACGCGAGCGTTGTGTCATTTCGTCCATGGTCTTGGTCAGCATGTTGCCGAAGGCCGCCATCGACTGTTCGATTTCGCTGGTACGCGCCGAAAGGCCAGCGGCAAGCTCGGTAAGGGCGCCCTCGCGGTCTTCCAGCGTCTGGGAGAAATTGCGCTGTGCATTGTCGATAAGCGAGGTTGCTTCCTCAAGCATCTGACCTTGTTTTTCAAAACGGCCGGCGATGTCGCCGATATTGGCCAGCAGGTTTCGGACGGTTTCCTCCATCTTCAGATGGGTGGCATTGGCCAAATCGCTTGACTGCTCCACATCGCTGCGGGCCTTGCCCACTGTCTCTGCCATGTTGGCGGCCTGGAAGGAGATTGTTTCCCGCATGCTGGCAAGATCGGTGCCGGCCTGGTCGATCAGCACGCCCATCGAACTGGTGACATCGCTGAGGCTGGTAAGCAGGGCACCAACATCCTCCTTGACGGACGCATGGACAGTGCCGAGCTTGCCGGCCACCTCGTCTCCCTGGGTCTTGATCTGTTCGACCAGGGGCAGGGCGGTGGAATCGAGGATTTCCGAGAGCTCCTTCGAGCGGCTTTCCAGAAGTTCGTTGAATTCCCTGGTCTTGGCTTCCAGCATGCGCTGGCTTTCGGTCAGGCCGCTTCCCAGGCTGTTCTGGATGATGTTCGCCCGTTCGGTAAGGATGGTGGAAATGGCTGCTGATTTTTCATCGATTGCGCCGACCGTCGACTGGATTTTTGAATCAAGTTCGGCGGCAATGGCATTCTGACGCTCCTCCAGCATCTTCGAGAAAAGACCGTATTTGCTCTCGACCGCCTTGGTGATGCCGGCTTCGCCGGTCGCCATGATACCGCCAAGCTCCGTCAGTTTCTCGTCCAGAACCTCGCTGATGCCTTTCTTGCGGCCTTCAAGCTCTTCGGCAAATGTCGCCGTTTTGGCGTCTATCGATTGGCCGATTGCCGCGACGCGGTTTTCAAGGGTGGAGGCAAATCCGTCCGATTTGCCATCGATCTTGGCAATCATGTCCTCGGTGCGCCGGTCGAGATTGCCCAGCAGCTTGTCGCTTTTCTCATCCAGGCCGCTGGCGAAGTTGATGGTCTGGGTGTCGAGGCCGCTGAAAAGGGCCTCCGAGCCGGCAGAAAGCGTTTCGGCAAGCCGGGTCGATTTTTCTTCCATCAGGCTGGCTAGCGTGGCGGCGTTGTTTTCCACCGATTGCGTCAAGGAGTTGAGGCGTGCATCGAGTTGCTGAATGAGCGACTGGCTTTGTGCATCCATGCCCTCGACAAGCTTGCGGTTTTCGCCGTCGAGGCTTTCGCGGATCTCCGCCGCCTTGGCGTTGACGGCAGTCAGGCCGTTCATCAGCGATGCCGCGATGTCGGCATGCTGCTTGTGTATCGCCTCTTCCAGCTTCTTGGAGCGCTGGGCGATGCCTTCGCCCACCGATTGAATGGAGGTTTCAAGCCGGTTCTGGCGCTCGTCCAGCATGCCGGTAAAGCTGGCGAACTGATTGCCCACGTCGCCGGAGAAGCTGTCGAGGCGCGCCTTCAATGCTTCGTTGACGGCGGAAGTGCGTTCGGTCAGCACCTTGTCGAGTTCGGCGGTTCGCCCGCCCAGCGTTTCCACAAAGGCGGCGCCCTTGTTTTCCAGGGAGTCGTTGAGGGCAGCCAGCCGCGCATCCAGCAGGGATTTCAGGCTATCGCCCGTTTCTGCCATTCGCGAGGAAAAGTCCGACACCCGGATGCCGATCGAATCCTCGAAGTCCCGGGTGAGGGATTCAGTTTGTTCTTTGAGCTGAGTCGACCGGGTCTGCATCAGATTGGCAACGGTGGAGCCGGCCAGCGATATCTGCTCGTCGAGATCGCGGGTTCTGGCCATCAGCGTTTTTTCCAGCTCCGCAGTGCGGTCTGAAAGCCTGGATTCAAGCTCCGTGCCGCTGGAGGAAAGCAGGGAAACCAGCCGCTCGCCGGCTTCACCGAGAGAGGCGGTAATGCCGTGTTCGCGTGTTTGCAGCGTGTCGCTCAATACGCTGGTCGCTTCTTCGATGGCGCCCTTGATGCGCCCGCTTGCAGCATCCAGTTCTTCCGCCAGTCCGGTATGGGAGCCGGCAATTGAATCGCGAAGCTGTGCGGCATGTCCGATGACGCTTTCGCGTTCCGTCGAAATGTCCGACAACAGCGTACGCAGGCGGACTTCAGAGTCCGAGTAGGAGCGCTGCAGGTTCAAGACCTCGTTCTGCACCATGCTTTCCAACTGTCCGGCGCGGGCGAGGGCGCGTTCCACACCGTCGCTCATGGCTGCAACCTCGCGGCGGATGGCACTGCCCACCGAACGAATGGAATCAGAGGCAATCGATTCTGGCTGCATCAGCCGTATGGCGGCTTCCGTCATGGAGCCTGCTGCCTGCCGCATTTCCTGCGCCCGCCGCAGCAGCGTGGCATAGGCCCACATCATCATGACCGGAATGATGGCAAGCCCGGCATAAATGTAGGATTGCGGATCGCTCAGGCGTTCAAGCAGCGGAATGGCCGGGTCCAAAAGGCCGGGCTCGTTTGTCCGGACATAATACCAAAGCAGCGCCAGCCACAGCACAGAACATATCGCGGCAATAACCAGCGGCATGCGGGAAGGCTTCTTCTGCAGGCTGTAAACCAGTTCGGAAACCGCGTTGCGCGTCTCGTCATTGGCCGGAACCAGATAAGGGTTTTCCGCTTCATCCCGGTCAACGGGCGCATCGCCGGCGGGAAGCCGGGCCGAGGGCGCGCTGGCAGCGGTATTTGTTGTGCTGCCGGATTTTTTTGAACCGCCGGTTTTTGCCTTGGCATCGCCGTTTTCCTCGGCCTCGCGCAAGTCACTGGCGGCAGCGGCAAGCTTTTCCTCCAGTTCGTTGAACAGGGCATCGCCGTCATCTGCCGCCTGGCGCGTGGCTTCATCGAGATCATCAAAGGAGACCTCAATGTCCAGTGCCTTCTCGACGGCCTGGGCTACCGCATCGGTTTCAAGCTTTTTGCCGGACTTGCTGGCCATGGTCGGTTACTCTTGCATCCCCGTTTCGCCGCTCCGGGCCAAGCCCGGCTGCCGGTATGGCAGTCGTGTGTGGGCCTTGATTGTTGCAGAAAGCTGGATGCCGATTGAAGGCGGCTGGCTGCGAAAAAATCGCCAAGCCGTGTCCGCGCCCCTGGTCACCCTCGTATCGGCAGCTGGTTAACCCTGGTTACCGGGCGCTCCTGCTGCCGTCTTGCCGCAAGCCAATCTACATGGCACACTGTGGTTGAGGGTACAATAAATCGGCTTTGCTGTTCAGCAAATAGTTAAAACAAGGTTAAAAACCGGCAGGGATGCGCGCTCCTTATGGCTTGCCGGATGATGAAAACCGCTTTTTGCGGCGCCCGAACGGGCCATCCTGGAGTGCGTCATGACCGTCGTTCAAATGCCACGCAAGGACCAAACGCCTGAAAAATCAGGCAATTCCCGAAAAGTCCCGGCGTCAGCCGCTGAGGGGAATTCTGCCGCCGGCAGGGTCAGCCAGGCGCAATTGCGCTATCTGCGCCTCGGACTTGGCCAGCCAGGCGGCAAACTGCCGCTGTTTGACCAAGGCGGCCAGGAAATCAAGCCAGCCACAATCAAAAGCTGTATCGAAAAGGGTTTGGCAGAACCATGGTTCTCAAATCCGGTAAAGCCCGGCTGGCTGGTTTGCCGGTTGACGGAAGAGGGCCGCAAGGCTGCCGAGCGCGGACTTTCCTGATTTTGCCATTCCATTGGGCGGCTGTTTTGACAGAGGCCACCTGCCGCTTTCCCGTCAGTAAGCAACTTGTTTACCCCCACCTGCTAACCTGTTTTGCGGGAGACCGTAAAGCAGGAGTTGTTTTATGCCGATGGCGCTAAAGCGGGATGTGGTCGAAGCCCGCCACCGCGAGGGGAACGCAAAGCCGGTCGATCTGGTTCATCTGGGAAACCAGACACAAGGCGATCAGGCTCTGGAAGCTGAAATCCTCTCCATGTTCAAGACCCAGTCCCGGATCTATCTGAAGATGATGCTCAACAGCTGCGATGTCACCAATCGCATCCGTGCAGCCCATTCGCTGAAGGGTGCCGCACGCGGTATCGGGGCCTTTGATCTGGCAGACCGGGCAGCCGATGTGGAATCTCCCCGCCATGGCGGGTATCAGGAGGTCGAGGCCGAATTGGAACGGGTCATCGGCTATATCGAGGAATTGGGGGCCTGATCCCGATCAAAGAGCCAGGGCGGTGTTTCGCTCCAGGGTGCCGACTGCCTGGATAATCGCGGCAACCGCCTGCTGCTCTTGACTTGCAGCCATCTTTGCTTAAGTGCAAACTGCCCGGGCAGAAAACGCCAATTCATGATCTGGCCTGCGGCAACAAGGCCGTCGCAGTCAGGAAATTCGCCACACCCCGCAAGCCGCGTCTTCATCACAAAACCCGTTCCGGAGTTCTGGCCGCAGCAAGAAGCTGCAAGAGGAAGTCTACATGCCGAAAATCACCTATGTCACCCATGACGGAAAGTCCCACGAAGTGGAGGCCGCAGTCGGCACCACGGTGATGGAAAACGCCATCAAGAATTCCGTGCCGGGCATCGAGGCCGAATGCGGCGGTGCCTGCGCCTGCGCCACCTGCCATGTCTATGTTGATGACGCCTGGCAGGAAAAGACCGGCGAGGCCGACATCATGGAAGCTGACATGCTGGACTTCGCCTATGAGCCGAAGGAAAGTTCGCGCCTGTCCTGCCAGATCAAGGTGACTGAGGAACTGGATGGCCTGGTGGTCCAGGTTCCCGAAAAACAAGCATAGATATCAATAAATTATATAAGTAATTTAAAGTAATAGATCAGGAATCCTTGCGCAGTCTTGCAAACCGCCTCTGTTCCTGGGCATCGAATGCCAGCTGGGCAGATTCGTGCTCTTTCATGATTTTATTATAGGTGGCGGCGATGCGCTCGCGCATGGTCTGGCAATCGGTAACGGGCGGCAAAGCGGATATTTCCTGTTCGGCCTGCTCGGCAAACTGGTCGGCGATCGACACATGCACCGCCTCATGCAGCCGCGCATAGGACTCGATGTTGTCGAGGGCGCTTTTCAGCTTCCTGTCGGCGGCCCTGCGGCGGGTAAAGCGCGGCAGGGTGACATTGGCATGCACCCGGACCTTGGCGCTGGTCACCCGGCACTGTCCGCCGACATTACCAAAGCGGATGGCAGGGGTCATGCGCACACTGGTTGCCGCAATCGCCTTGCCGACGCCGGGGACTTGCGGTCCGTGCAGGGCAATCTGGCGATCGAGCTCGCTGAATGAGTCGCCGCCCACATCGTAGTAGCCGACATTGACATTGGTACGTGACGACACGGCGGTACAGCCGGCAACGAGCGCCAGCAGTCCGATGGTCATCCACTTGGTAAGCCGCATTCTGGTTTCTTTCGTGCCTTTACCCGTTCCCCCGACGCCGGGCGGTAAGGGCAATGTCAGGGCTTTGCGTAGAAGACCTGCCTTACATCAATGTTCTCGGAACGAAAACCCGCTTCACAATAGTGCAGGTAAAATTCCCACATCCGCTTGAAGCGTTCGTCAAATCCCAACCTGGCAATCCGTTCCCAGGCACTCCAGAAATTGTCGCGCCATTCAGCAAGCGTACGCGCATAATCCTGGGGGAAGATGCGGGGCGGATGTTCGCTCAGGCCAGCGTCGGCAGCCAGATTCGATAAAATGGAAGGGGAAGGCAGCATGCCGCCTGGAAAAACATAGCGCTGGATGAAATCCGGCCGGGAGCGGTAGATTTCATAGCTGCGGTCGGCGATGGTAATGATCTGCAGACCTGCCCTGCCGCCTTGTTTGAGGCATTCGCGCAATTTGCCGAAATAGACCGGCCAGTATTTTTCGCCCACGGCCTCAAACATCTCGATTGAAGTGATTTTGTCATAAACGCCCGTTTCATCGCGGTAGTCCTGAAGCTTCACATCAACCTTTTCACCAAGCCCGGCCTTCTGGATGCGCTCACTGGCAAAGTCGAACTGCTCCTGGCTGATTGTCAATCCGGTGACATGGGCGTCGGTATTCTTCGCCACATATTCCGCAAAGCCGCCCCAGCCGCAACCGATCTCCAGCACCCGGTCGCCATCACCGATACCGGTGTTTTCCACCAGTGAACGGTATTTTGCCGCCTGGGCAGCTTCCAGCGAATTGGCGCCATCCTCATAGATCGCCGAGGAATAGGTCATGCTCTTGTCGAGCCACAGGCTGTAGAACTCGTTGCCCAGATCGTAATGGGCGGAAATGTTCTTGCGCGATTGCCGCTTGGTGTTGGTATTCATCCAGTGGCGGAAGCGCTCGAGAATGACCTGAATGAAACCGGGTGAGGTCAGCTGGTTGCCGAGGTCATAATTGACCGAGAACAACTCCAGCAGCGCGGTGACGTCGCTGGAATCCCATTCCTTGTCCATGTAGCTTTCGGCAACCCCGATTGAGCCGGCCATCAGCGCCTTGCGCGGCGGGTTCCAGTTATGCAGGGTGATGTCCGCATCCGGGCCGGGCCTGCTGCCCTCAAACCGGTAGGACGCACCATTGGGAAACACGATCGTCAGCGCCCCCGTGTCGAGCTGGGTCAGCGCTTTCAAAATGGCCGTGCTGTGAAACGGCAGGTTCGCCGTAATTTGCTTGATGTTGTCCAGGGTAACTTCAAGCGGCCCGGACTTTCCGCCGCCATCTGCCGTTACCGAACCTGCTCCCTTCATGACCCTACGCCTCCTCCGATCAAAGGATGCCTGTAAAATCGGTATTTTTCAGGCTTGTTCCCCGCACTTTTTGTCATAACTTACAGTTGCCCTTGTTCTCTCGCTCAAACGGCGGGAGCATGTTCGGGTTCCTCCATTGCGCCGCCAAACCGCTTTTTCTGCGGCCATTGGCGGCCTCAAGAAGCGATATTTCCATGTTCTGCAAAGGGTTGGCAAGGGTTTTGGGGCAAGCAGAATGGCTGGTGTTCATGCATTGCCGGACAGCCCGCTCACTTCTTTAAGCGCAGCAAGTGCCCGTTGCCGTGCGGTGGCATGATCGACCATCGGTTCAGGATAGGTTTCTCCCAGCACGATGCCGCCGGTCTCAAGAACGGATTTGGGCGCTTCCCACGGGGCATGCAGGTATTTGTCGGGCAGGTTTGCGATTTCCGGTACAAACCGGCGCACATAGCCGCCGTCAGGATCGAATTTGCGGCCCTGAAGCACCGGATTGAAGATGCGGAAATAGGGCGCTGCATCGGCGCCGCAGCCTGCAACCCATTGCCAGTTCGCCGGATTGCTCGCCCCATCGCCATCAACCAGCGTGTCCCAGAACCACCGTTCACCGATCCGCCAGTCGGCCAGAAGGTGCTTGACCAGAAAGGAGGCGGCAACCATGCGAATGCGGTTGTGCATGTAACCGGTCTGCCACAATTCACGCATGCCGGCATCGACAACGGGATAGCCGGTTTGTCCCTTCTTCCAGCGCTCAAACTGTTGGGTTTCGTCGCTGCGCCACGGGAAAGCATCGAACTTTTGCTGGAAGTTGCGCACAGGAAGGTCCGGAAAGTGAAACAGCAGATGATGGCAGAACTCGCGCCAGCCAAGTTCGGAAAGAAACTTGCTGGCGTCGCGGTCGCCGATCGTGCCTTTTTCCTGGTGCTGGCGTGCTGCATACCAAAGCTGGCGGGGTGACAGGATCCCGAACCGCAGATAGGGCGACAGGCGGGAAACCTTGTTGCGGGCCGGAAAATCGCGCCCCTGGCTATAGCCGTTGCTGCGCTCCTGGAGAAACTGCGCCAGCAATTCTCTTGCGCCCGCTTCACCCGCCGGCCAGAAGGTTTCCCAGCCCTGCGCCCAGTTGGGTTTTTCAGGCTGAAGGCGAATAGCATCAAGGCTTACGGTCCCTGATATCTCGCTGTTGAAGGCCTGCAGCTTCTTTGGCGCGGGCAGGGGCGGGCGCAGCTCACCCTGACGCAACAGGGCCTTGAAGAACGGCGTATAAACCTTGTAGGGGCCACCGCTGCCGGTCAGAAAGCGGCTGGGCTCATGCAGCAGATTGCCGTTGAAGCTTCTTGCTTCAATGCCGGCCCGCTGAAAGCGCATCTTGAGCCGGCTGTCCATCGCCGTTTCAGCGCCACCGGTGCGCCGCAGCCAGTAAACGCTGCTGGCACCGGTTTGCTCAGCCAGCCGGCCAAGAACGGTTTCGCTCTTGCCCTGAAAGATGCGCAATCTGCAGCCCGCCTTCGAAAGCGCATCGCCAAGCGCCGACAGGCTTTGATGCAGGAACCATTTCTGTGCCGCCCCCATGGGCCGCACGCCGTTAGTCTCCTCGTCATGCACATAGACTGCAAGCACAGGCCGTCCAAGGCCGGCGGCATGGCTGAGGGCAGGGTGGTCGCCACAGCGCAGATCATTGCGAAACCAGACAATGACGGGGGCTTGCCGGTCATCACCCGGTCCGCCATCTTCTGGCCCGGCTCCGGCAAGATTTGCAATGCTGGTCATGAAATCATCCCGAAATCAGGAAAACCGTGAAAGGAAGGGATGCAGATAGGGCTTTGCGGCGGCAAGGCAATCGCTGACGGCCTTTTTCCGTTTTGCTGCAGGAAGCGATGGCAGACGGGAAACAGTCTTGGCCAGTCGCTGAAACCCGGCGCTCTCTGCGCAACGCTCGTTCCCGGCAAGGACGAAAACCTCCTCGGCCCGCGTTTTGCCCTTAAGATCGAGTTTTCCGGCTGGAAGATAGGCAAGGCCGGGCGCTGCCGAAGCCGTTGCCTGTGAGACGAGGATGGGCGCACCCGTATCCTTCGTTGCCGCTTCAAGCCTTGAAGCGACATTGACGGTGTCGCCCACCACCGAATAATCAAACCGCGTCGTTGAGCCCAGATTGCCGACACAGCCGGGCCCCGTGCTGATGCCGATGCCGATTGCCACCGCGCCAAGGCCGCGCGCCCTGAAGCCGAACGCATCGCGCTCATTGAGCTGCTCGACCTCCTCCAGCATTTCAAGCGCCGCAAGACATGCCTTGCCGCCATGGTCTTCGACATCCAGCGGCGCATTCCAGAACGCCATGATGGCATCGCCGATATATTTGTCGATGGCGCCCTCATGGCGCTGGATAATGTCGGACAGCGGTGAAAGCAGATTGTTCAAAAAGGTGACCAGTTCCTCGGGCGTCAGATTTTCCGAAAGCGGCGTGAAATTGCGCACATCCATGAACATCACGGTCATGTCGCGGATTTCGCCGCCCAGTTTGAGCGCGTCGGGGTTTTCCTCCAGCCGCGTCAGCAGGTTGGGGGCGATGTAGTGGCGGAAGGCGGTTCTGATGAAGCGCCGCTCGCGGTCGGCAAAGGCAAAGAGCAGCAATGTTGTCAGGAAATAGGCGGTAAGCGACAGCAGCAGGGGAAACAGCGGATCGATGAGAAGCCCGTGACGTGAGAACGCCCACCAGCTCACTGCCAGCACGATAACCGCGCACGCCATCCCGAAGGCGGCGGCCGACAGCGCACCCAGAAACGGCAAGGCGGCGATGATCGCAAGCGAAAGCAGGACCGCAAGCACGGCTTCCGCGCCCGGCGCCCAGTCGGGCCGGTTGAGGAACTTGCCCTGCATGATCTGGTCGATCACCTGGGCATGAATGGCAACGCCGGGCACCGCTTCGCGCAGGATGGTCGTTCGGATGTCGCGCAGGCCCGCAGCCGATGCCCCCACAAGGGCAATCTTGCCGCCCACCTTGTCCGCGAGTTCGGTAACAGAGCCCGACAGAACCCTATCGGCTGACAGAAAGCTGGTCTGATCTGCGGGCGCAAAATAAAGATCGAGCCCGCCGTTTTTGGTGAGTGGAATGGTGAAATTGCCCAGCCGCGCCATGGTGATTGCAGCCGAGCCGCCGCTGGCCCGGTCTGCTTCGCCTCCCTCCCTGCCGGCAAAGGTGGTGACCAGCAGAAAGGAGTGGCGCTTTCCGCTGGCAGATTGCAGCGCAACCCGCAGCGCTTCGGCCGAAAGAGCCGGATAGACATTGCCGTCCTGGGCCGCAAACAGCGGTATGCGCCGCACCACGTCGTCGGTCTGGCTTTCCCCCAGGCTGATATGGCCATGGCCGCTTGCGGACGAGACCAGTACCGGCAGGCTTGAGATCGCACCCTGCAGGGGTTCGAGCAGGCCGTTCAGGTCTTCGCCGAGCCAGCTAACCCCGGCAATCTTTCTGGCACTGTCGCGTGTTTGTCCTCTGGCATCGAAAAATGCCAGCACCGCGGGCGAGCGCGATATCGCCGCCGCAAATTGCGCATCGTGGTCGGGCAGGGCCTTCAGCTTTGCTGCGGTTGCCTCCCGGTCCGCCATGTCCGGTGGCAGCTTGCCGGCCAGAAAGGCGGGGGCCGTCCGGTCGGGTTCTGAAAACACCATGTCAAAGGCAATCGCAGCGGCCCCGGCCCGGGAAAGGCGGTCTGTCAATTCGGCCAGATCGCTGCGCGGCCATGGCCATTGGCCTCTGGCAGCAATCGACGGTTCGTCGATATCGATTACCACCACCGCGCTTTGGGATGCATCACGCGGCTTGAGCTGCTGGTAGAAATCGAACACCAGGTTTTGCAGCGGGCGCAGCAGATCGGGACGCGACAGCGAAAAAAACAGTGCAATCAAAACCACGCCGGCAGAGATCGCCAGCACATACGGTGTTTTTCCCCTGAAGATGCGATTTATCATGCCGCGAGTCACAAAGACGGTTCAGACCGGCTGTGTGACGCACGTCACAGCAGCTTTACGTCAGGTAGGTTAGCCGTTACGGTAGTCCCCGCAAACGGGGCACACAACACAATAGTTACATCCTCCGGGAAAGTCTGTGCAGGCAGCGAGGGACACCGGAGACGGTGTTTTTGAAGGCGAATGTGGAGTCCGTCATGTTGAAGAAAATCCGGTCCGTTATGCCGCAAGCCGGTGTCCGCGCACTGTTGCCGGCACTTCCGCTGCTGTTGCTGGTAACGCCCGCGCCCGCACAGACGGTTGAGGAGATCGGGCGTTCGATCAGGGTTAAGAATGTGGTGACCGGTTCCCTGAACAACCGGCGTCTTGCGCCCAGGGACCCGGTCTATGCCAGCGAGTCTGTTTCCGCTGAATTCAACTCCCATGGTGAAATCCGCCTGAACGACAAATCCCGCATCATTGTCGGCGAAAACTCCGTTATTCACCTTGACGAGTTTGTCGTCGGCGCAGACGGCTTTCAGCAGGGCACCATCGAGGTGGCCAAGGGGGCTTTCCGTTTCATCACCGGCAATTCTCCAAAGGGCGCCTTCACGGTAAAGACCCCGGTGTCGACCATCGGCGTGCGGGGAACGGTCTTCGATGTCTATGTCAATGCGCTTGGCCTGACCCGTGTCATCCTGTTCAAGGGAGAGATAGAGGCCTGTTCAAGCAGCAATTGCGTCGTCGTGAACCGGCCCTGCGATATTGCCGAGGTAACGTCCAGCGAGGCGCACGAATTGCCTTACCTGCGTTCTGGCGACCGTACCGGAGAGGATAGCAATTATACCCTGACCTCCCGCCAGAATCGTTTTCGCCTTGGATGGCGTGCCCCGGTGCTGACCTGCGCCATCCGCGCCGCTTTCGACCCGGCCGTCAAAAAGGCGCCAGCGCCATCTCAGGGCAGTGAAGGTGGCAGCGGAAAAACGGAACCGTCGCCGAGATCCGACCGGAAATCAGATCCGCAGTCCAATGATTATGGCCCTACTACCGGCTATCCGTGATCGGTGGGATGAATGGACATCTTGCAACATCCAGGGCAGTACATTACAGCCTGATCTGCATGCCATCCTTGGTAACGGTGCAGTTTGCCATGTCCCGTTCCATCCGGGCGGCAATCCTGTCCAGCGCCGCATCGTCGCGAAACGGCATGTGATGGATGCCGAAAACATGGCGCGCCCCGGCTTCCTTCCTCAACCGCTCCGCCTCTTCCCAGGTTGAGTGGCCGAAACTGGCAAAGCGTGGAAACTCTTCATCCACATAGCTGCAGTCATAGGCGAAGGCATCCGCGTCCTTTAAAAACGACACAAGCGCAGCATCGCGCTGGCCCGGTGCGTGAGCTGTATCCGTAATGAAGGCAAAGCGCTTGCCACCATATTCGATCCGGTATCCGGTTGCCCCGCCGGGATGGTGCAGCCGCATTGTGTAAACCATGATGCCATCACCCAGATCAATCGAGGCGCCGTCTTCCAGGTCATGATATCGAATGCCCGCACGAAATTTTTCCCGGCGAATAGGAAAATACGGTTCCTTCATGAGGCCATCGACGATGTCCCGCGTGCGATCGATCCCTTTCAGCTTGCCGGACCAAAATCCGATCGAAAAGCCCGGATCGTAAAACGGTTCGAAGAAGGGAATGCCTTCAACATGGTCGTAATGGGCGTGGGTCAGCAACAGATCGAATGCACGAATCCCGTTGCCCATCATGGCAGAGCCCAGCGGCACAAGGCCCGATCCTGCGTCCAGCACGATGACGCGCCTGCCGCAACGCACTTCCGCGCAGATGGTCTTGCGGCCATAGCGCGTAAAGCCATCTCCGGTGACCATGCGGGTTCCGCGGGTGCCCCAGAACGTCACGGACAGATCGTCCGTTTCACCAGGATTTATGGATTGCATGTAAACCTGTCAGCCAATTATTCCGCCGCCTGCTGCAGCGCTAATGCCCCGTCTCGACCCTATTTGCATCAACGGCTCCGATCAACTGTCATATTGACAGCCGGCGATCAACTTCTTCACGGTTGAAAAATATTTGTTACAGCGCTACCGCCTGGTTCGTGCTGAAACGGTTTTGGCGCGTCTGTGCAGGTCGCTTGAAATGGCTTTTGATCCCTTTGCTCCTTCCCTCTGGAAGCTCGGCCATGGCCGGGAGATTGAAATCGGCCCGCGGGCCGTGATCATGGGCGTGTTGAACGTAACGCCGGATTCGTTTTCCGATGGCGGCCGCTATGAGCGCCCGGATGCAGCCATTCGCCGTGCCAGACGCATGGCAAGGGAAGGGGCGGCGATCATCGACATTGGCGGGGAATCCTCGCGCCCCGGTTTCAACGAGATTTCCGCGGCTGAAGAGCAGGACCGCATTCTGCCGGTTTTCGAGGCCCTGAAGAATGACGGAATTCTGCTTTCGGTCGATACCTGGCGGGCCGAAACGGCAGTTCTTGCCGTCAAGGCCGGCGCTCACATTATCAACGATGTGTGGGGCTTCCAGCGCGACAAGGAGCTTGCCGGCGTGGCGGCCAACCATTCAAGCGGCTGTCTTTTGATGCATACCGGGCGTGAGCGAGACAAGGATGCCGACGTCATCCGCGATCAGCATGCTTTCTTGAAAGAAAGCCTCAAGGCCGCAGCCGCCGAAGGCGTAGAGCGCGAAAGGATCATGCTGGATCCCGGATTTGGCTTTGCCAAGGATCACCAGGAAAACATCGACCTGCTGGCCCGCATGGAAGAGCTGTTTTCCCTTGGCTATCCCATTTTGACCGGCACTTCGCGCAAGCGGTTTATCGGTCACGTAACGGGCCGTTCTGCCGGCCGCCGTGATACCGGTACGGCTGCGACAAGCGTTATCGCACGGATGAAAGGAAGCGCTGTCTTTCGGGTGCATGATGTGGCAAAAAACCGCGATGCGTTGCGCATTGCCGATGCCGTACTGGCCGCAGAAGGCCGCGTTTTAAGCCAACCCAGCCCGTAAAGCCGCCGGAAGGACCCAATGAGCGACTACACCATCACCCTGAAAAACTGCGCCTTCTTCGCCCGCCATGGCATATACAACGAGGAAGAGGTGCTCGGTCAGCGCTTCTTTGTCGATGCGGTTCTCAAGGTCGATGGCGGCACTTCGCTCGAAAACGACGACATCACCGGCACCGTCGACTACGGCAAGGCGTTCAGGGTCATCGAACGGGTTGTTACCGGCCAGCGGCGCTATCTGATCGAGGCACTGGCGCTGCAGGTGGCAAAAGCCCTGTGCAAGAAGTTCAAGATGATCCGCAGGGCCGAAATCACCATCCGCAAGCCCAACGCACCGGTCCAGGGCATTCTCGACACCATCGAGGTGACGGTTGTCTACCCCCAATAGTGAACAAGCCCCGGGAAGTTCCTCTTCACGGGTGTGGATCGGTCTTGGCGGCAATGTCGGCGACGTGCGCAGCGCGATGCAAACGGCACTTGCTCAGATTGCCGCTCTGCCTGAGACCCGCATTGAAGCAGCTTCGGCGCTTTATCGTACCAAACCGTGGGGCGATAGGGATCAGGACGATTTCCTGAACGCCTGCCTTCGCATGGCGACCGCGCTTGCGCCGATTGAATTGCTGGCGGAACTAAAACGGATCGAAACCGGCTTGCAGCGCCGCACGACACGCCGCTGGGGTCCGAGAACAATCGACCTCGACATTCTGGTCTATGAAGGCATTGAAGGGACGTGGGATGGCCTGACCCTGCCGCATCCAAGAACGGCTGAGCGGATATTCGTCATCCGTCCGCTGTTCGACCTTAACCCGCAATTGGTAATCGAGGGAAAAACCGTTGAAACACACCTTGATGCGCTGATTGCCAGGGGCGAAGGGTCGGAAATCGAATTGCAGGACGCAGCCGATGCCTGGTCCGGGCAGTATTTACAGCGATAGGGTGGAAAGGGATCAGCTGCGCTTGGCGATTTTGGCGTTGCTGCTGCCTGCCATGCGGTCAAGGCGCATGCCGATAACCGGGATCAGGCGCCCGTCGACCCGCACGGAAATCGTCATCTGCATGTGATCGGCATTGTCCTTGCTGGCAACCAGCACGCCGCGAAGGTCCTTGCGCTTGATGTTGACCACCAGCTTGTTGCGCGAATAGCGCCCGCCGGTAATGTCCATGCCTTCCCCGGCTTCGCCATCGAGAAACTTGCCGCGATAGCTGCCACCGGCCTTTTCAATTAAGGCGTTCATCGGCTGTGAAAAAACCCCCACACGGCAATACCCGTCGATTTTCATGCCCGTTCTGGTGGATGGATTAATGCCGTTGAAAACGCAGGTGAATTTGGTCCCCTTGTACTTTCCGGCGACGATTTCACCCGGTCCGGACCATTTGCCCTGGACTTCCTTGAAAAAGGCTGTTTCGCCCGCATGGGCATAGCCGAATGCGGCAAGGGCGAAGAACAAGGCACTGATCAGGCTACGCAACATGGTCCATTCTTTCATAACGGGGACAACGAAACTGGTATGCGGAATGTTACCCAAAATGGTTAACCATTCCTCTCGGCCAGCCTTCAAATCATGTTACAGCCGCGCATATTGCCGACAAAAAAGGCGGTCATTGGTCATAAACAATACAGCCGCCGGGCAGGGTTGGCAAATCAACACCTTCAAGCAGCATCAGCCATCCGGCTTGCCGGAAGGGGCATTCCCCTGCAGCCTGACGATCTCTGACATGAACTCGGAAAGCTTCGGGCGGTTGTTTTTTCCGAAGGCAACCGGCCGGCAGATATCCATGGCGGCGAGGCCGATTCGGGCGGTCAGAAGCCCGTTGACAACCCCTTCGCCAAGCCGCGCTGACAGTTTTGCCGCGAGGCCATGGCCGATCAATTGCTGCAACAGTCCGTCGCCGACGGCGATGGCGCCGGTGGCACCCAGATGAAACACCACCTGGCGGACCAGCCTGGCAGCGCCCAGAACACCTGGCTTTCCACCATAATGCTCGCCGATGCGGCGGATAAGCCGGACGTTTTCAAACAGCACGAACCCCACATCGATCAGCGCCCTCGGGCTGACGGCCGTTACCACAGAAACCCGTTTGGCGGAGCCCATCACCATTGCCCGTGCCGTCTGGTCCATCGGCAAGAGCAGGTCGCGCTCGATCAGATCAATCATGTCGCGCCCATCCATCACTTCGCCGTCATGGGCTGCGAGCTTCTCCCGGCCGCGCGCGGTTTCTGGGTGATCGGCCAGAAGCGAGACAACGTCTTTCGAAACCCGGCGGGCAAGGACAAGGTTGTTTTCGGTGCGGGCCGTCTGCGCCTCATGGCGCAATCCGTCAATGCTTCGCAACCGCCAAAGTGCCCTGATTTCCCGCAGCGCGATGGCGAGGACGGCAATGACCAGCAGTGCGGTGAGCCCGAGCGCGGCATAACCAAGCCAGGTGTTTCGGGCAAACAGGTCTCGCACCAGGCTGTCGAGCCAGAGCGACAGCGCAAGGCCAGCCAGCAGGCCGAAAGCTGAAAGCGCCAGCTTACCCCAGCTGAAGGTGCGCGGTGGACCGGCAGGGGAAGCAGGTTCTGCTTCCAGTTTCTGCAGGTCGCGCATCTGTTCTGAGTTGGCACCGGATCTCACCAGATCCTCGTATACGGGATCGACTGCTTCCTCCGGCAGGGTGGTCAGTTTGACCTTTTTCGCGCGCTTCTTCTCCGCCGCGTCGATGGCCATGGGCCTGCGGGCAGTCCTGGCTGACTGCGATTTTGCGGTGGCTGCGGGTTCGGCACGATCCCCGTCGCCCGATTGTTGTTTCACCGCGAAACTTCTCGGTTTCCTGCTCATTGAAGGCATGCTCCCCTGTGCATCAAGCCAGCTGATCGCCGAGCAGAAACTCGAGCGCCCGGTCAAGCCGGATGTGCGGCAGCGAAAGGGTCAGCCCCTCCGCGGTGGTTTCCAGTTTTGGCGGGCGAAAGCGCACGAAACGCAAATCACCGGCAACGCTGCCCTTGCCGGTTTCATCGAGCAGTACGGAAACATCTTTTGGCAGGTCCCCCGGAAACACCGCCGTCTGCGTTTTGCCGTCGAACGTCTTGTCCCCGATCGTCTCTCCGCTGATCGGTTCGCCCAGAATGACCGGAAAGGTTTCCCCGCCTTCCTCCACCACACCCTCCTTGGTTGCCCGCACGGCGGCCATGGCAAGGACCTGGGCCTTGGCGCCGGCATAGTGGGCCCGCTCCACGGCACGGTTGACCAGCAGGTTGAGAATTGCCTCCAGCCGCTGATGGTTTTCATGATGAAGATGATCGGCCTTGGTCGCGGCAAACAGGATTTTGTCGATGCGACGCAGCACCAGGGACGGCAGCCAGGAAGACGATCCGGCCCTGAAACAGCGCAGGATATCGGCCAGGGCATGTTCAAGATCGCCCAGCGCCTCCGGCCCGGCATTGATCGCCTGCAGCGGATCGACCAGAACGATCTGGCGGTCGAGGCGGGCAAAATGCTCGCGAAAAAAGGGCCGTACGACCACATCCTTGTAAGCTTCGAACCGCTTTGCCATCAGTGCGTAAAGGGATGTTGAGGCAGCCTTCTCCCCGTCGCCGGGGTCAAGCGGCGAAAAGGTCAGGGCAGGGGAATCCTTCAGATCGCCCGGCATCAGGAACCGGCCCGGCGGCAGGGTCGACAGCGCCGTTTCATCTTCCCGGCAGGCCTTCAGATAGCCGGTGAATTCCCGTGCAAGGTCAATCGCCCGGTTCTCGTCCGCATCCTTTGCCGCATCGGTCTTTGCCAGCAGCTTCAGCCATTTTTCAGCAAGTTTCTTGCGATTACCCTTTTGCGCCAGTTCAAGCGCCTGCCGGCTCCATTCGGTAAAGGTCATGCCCAGCAGTGGCAGATCGAGCAGCCATTCCCCGGGATAATCGACGATGTCGATGTTGAGCGTTCCCGCACCGAACCGGCGCGAAAAGGCGGATGCACTTTCATAGTGCAGCGTCAGGCGCAGTTCGGAGATCGCCCGGGTCGAATCCGGCCAGGCGCGTTCTTCCACCAGCGTCTTGATGTGTTCTTCATAGGAAAAGCGCGGCACATCCATGGTAGGCTGCGGGTTGAGCTGCGCCTTGGCGATGCGGCCGCTGGCATGGGCTTCAAACAGCGGCAGCCTGCCGCCCTTTAGCAGGTTGTGCACCAGGGCGGTAATGAACACCGTCTTGCCCGAACGCGACAGGCCCGTCACGCCGAGGCGCACCGTCGGCTGAAACAGGTTTTTCGCGCTGTCCTGCAGGTTATCGAGCGCAATCAGCGCCTCATCGGCGAGATTGGTGATGCTGGCCAAACGGGTGCCCCTCTGTTCTCCACGGTCTGATAGGTCCGCTGTTCCCCCTGTATATGGGAGTTAAGGGACGCAAATCAAAGCGGTTTGCACCGGCGTTGAAGCCACTCTTCAACCAGTGCTCATGACCTGGCCGGCTGGCGAAACGGCTTTGGCGTCAGGAAATGAACCAGATTTCCTGTCCCTGGCCGCAGGTCCTGCCAGTTTTCGATGTCGAAATCGAAAACGGCCATCGCACCGGTTGGATATTTGTAGGCGATGGATGCCTTCTCGCTGCCGGGGGCAAGCGCTGCATTGCGGTCGAGCAGCATGTTGGCAAGCGCCGCGCAGGAGGGATTGTGCCCCACGATCATCAGCGTTTCAGCTTCGCCATGGGATTCAAGCACGGCAAGGTAGTCATCCGCCGTGCCGGAATAAAGGTCCGGATGATGGGTGATGCCCGGCGCCTGTTCGAAAGCCGGCGTGATGGCATCCAGCGTCTGGCGTGTTCGCACCGCTTCCGAGCAGTAAACATGGCCGGGCGTCAGGCCGTGCTCGCCGATCCAGCCTGCGACGATTTCCGCATCGGCGATACCGCGCGGCTCCAACTGCCGCCCTATGTCGCGCTGGCCGGGCAGGGCCCAGCCGGTCTTCAGGTGACGCAAGATGATCAAACGCAACATTGTTCTCCTTCACGCCGCAGGCAAACGGCTACTGAAACTGATTTGATATCATAGGCCCAGGTCTTTGGCCCATTCGATGATGGTATCCTCCACCGCCCGGGTCGTGCCCGGACTGAGAATGTCACCGGCAATGACATGGTGATTTTTGTCCTCGCTGTTTTCGATCTTGACGGACTTTGCCGGCCCGCCCCAGGCCGCGGCAATTTTTGCCGTGCGCTTTGCATCCACCACCGTGTCCTGCATGGAATAGACAAACAGGGCAGGTACCTTGATTTTTGCCGGGTCGATGCTTGAGACCACCTTCAGCAACGCCCCCATGGGGAACACAGCCTTGCTGGGATAGCTGGTCGTCCAGCCATGGGCCTGGCCTTCGTTTCGCGGCTCCCAGGAGCGCTGTGAGCCGAGGACCAGCGGCAGCAGGGTTTCAGCCCAGGGCATGTTGAGCAGCCAGATCGGGGCGCCATGCACCGCATAATTGGGAGAGATCAGCACCAGCGCATCCATCATGGCGGAAAGTTCGCCATTGCTTGCCGCCCAGGTCGCCAGTGTGCCGCCGGTGGAGACGGAAAGCACCAATACCTTGTCGCCCAGCCGCTTTCCGATTGCCAGTGCTTCAGCAGTATCGTCCAGCCAGCCCGAAAGCGTTGCCTCGGCCATGGCTTCACCACTGCGCCCATGACCGCCAAGCCGGGTATAAAAGAGGTTTGCGCCGAGCGCCTTTGCCACGGTCTGCGGCACCGGATCGATTTCCACCCGGCTGGCCGAATAGCCGTGCAGATATACGACCGACACCGGTGTTTTGGCTTTCGTGGCCGGATCGGCCCACAGGATCTCCTTGTGCAGGCCCTCACGGATATCGGAAAACGCCGCCTCGCTGCCGGCAAGATAGGCATCAAGGTCATCGCCAAGGCTTGAGACGTCGAAGGTCATGGATTGCCGTGTGTCGGGACGCGGCCCCAGCAAAAAGACAGCCACAAGGACAACGAGCAGCACCAGCGCAATCTTGCCAAACCTTCGCATGCGTGCCTCATCGTCCCGTCGCCGTTCATCTCTCTTTTTGCCTGTCTGAAGGCAAAGCTGCAAGGGAGTTCATGCGTGTGGAGTGCCACATGGATTGCCGCGCGCAGAGCAATGGCCGCTCAAAGACTGGAAACATCCACATTGGCGCGGTTGACCACCATGCGCATTGCAAAACTGGACAGCATTCTCGAAACGCCGGGCAGGGTGGAAAGCCAGTTTTTGTGAATCTGCTCGAAATGCTCCATGTCACGGGCGTTGACCCGGATGACATAGTCGCTCTGGCCCGACATCAGAAAGCAGGCGACGATGAACGGGCATTTGGAAACCGCGTCCTCAAACTTGCGAAGATGCTCTTCTGACTGGCCGTTGAGGGTGATCTGGATGATCGCGGTGATCGTCTGGCCGATGGCACGGTTGGAAATGACGGCGTGATAGCCTTCGATAACGCCTTCCTTTTCCAGCAACTGCACCCGCCGCAGGCAGGCCGACTGCGACAACCCGACCCGTTCGGCGAGGTCCACATTGGAAATGCGTGCATTGTCCTGAAGCGCGCTAAGGATCGCACGATCAATCTTGTCGAAGCGTTCAAATGGCATGATCTTCGAATAGCACGCTGCAACACAAAAGAAAATTCGAAACACCCCTTGGTCGCCCGCTTCAATTAGCAAGGAAATGCAGTGTCGGTTGCGGCATATTGCGCCAATCTTAGTTGAGGCTCAGTAAGGGAGGATGCCCCATGCGCATTGGCGTGCCGAAGGAGATTAAGAACAACGAATTTCGCGTCGGGCTGACGCCGGGTTCTGTTCGTGAATATGTTGCCCATGGCCACAAGGTATTTGTCGAAACCAATGCCGGGGGCGGCATCAATGCTTCCGACAAGGATTACCGGGCAGCTGGGGCGACCATCCTCAAGACGGCAAAGGACGTCTTTGCCAAGGCCGACATGATCGTCAAGGTGAAGGAGCCCCAGCCCGCAGAGTGGAAAATGCTGCGTGCCGACCAGATCCTCTATACCTATCTGCATCTGGCTCCGGACCCGGCACAAACCAAGGGCTTGATTGCCTCCGGCTGCACGGCAGTTGCCTATGAGACCGTGACCGACAATCGCGGCGCCCTGCCGCTGCTGGCGCCGATGTCGGAAGTTGCCGGACGCCTTTCGATCCAGGCGGCTGCAACGGCGCTGCAAAAACCCAATGGCGGCCGGGGCAAGCTGATGGGCGGCGTTCCGGGCGTTGCGCCCGCCAATGTGGTGGTGATCGGCGGCGGTGTCGTCGGCACCCATGCCGCCAAGATGGCCGTTGGCCTTGGTGCCAGCGTCACAATGCTCGATCGCTCCTTGCCGCGCCTGCGGGAGCTGGACGATCTGTTCGGGGGACGCGTCATCACCCGCTATTCGACCACCGACACGATCGAGGAATGTGTCAACGAGGCCGATGCGGTCATCGGCGCGGTTTTAATCCCGGGCGCTTCTGCTCCCAAGCTGGTAAACCGCAAAATGCTCAAGAACATGCGCAAGGGTGCGGTACTGGTCGACGTTGCGATCGATCAGGGCGGTTGCTTTGAAACCTCCAAGGCAACCACCCACGCAGCACCAACCTATGAGGTCGACGGTATCATTCACTATTGCGTTGCCAACATGCCGGGCGCTGTGCCGATGACCTCGTCCTACGCGCTCAACAACGCAACCCTGCAATACGGCCTGCAATTGGCCGACAAGGGGCTTGATGCCATTCGCGGCAACATCCACCTGCAGAACGGCCTCAACGTTCATCGCGGCATGATCACCAATGAGGCCGTTGCCCAGTCGCTGAAGAAAAAGATGGTTGCTCCGCTCAAGGCGCTTGAAACCGCCTGAGGCTTGAAACACTTCAGACAAGGGGTGCCCGGGGATTTGCTAACTGCGGCCCGGAACGGCTAACCTGCACCTCGTCATCCTCGGCCTTGTGCCGGGGATACAGGGCAGGTTTTGCATAACCGGCTAACGCGTTTTGGAGTGCTCGCCCTTGGACTGCCCTCGGGCCCTTGGGACAAGCCCAGGGGTGGCGGTGAGCGGCCCTTTGCCCCCCAATCATGCCTGCGGCAGGCGGTCTATTCTGCCCGCTCGATGCGGCATTGGTAGCAGTTGAAGCGCGATGAACGCATGTGCAGATAGGCAACGTCCTGGCGGGCGAGCATCGCTTCGGCGGCTGCAGCAAGTTCGCTCGCCGGCACCACATCCGCGACTTCGTAGTGGATACAGTCTTTGCCATCATAACCGCGCAGAATGTATTCATTGTTGTTGTAGTGGAACATCGCGGCCGGTTCGCTTGCATCGGCAGCGCGTTCGCAAGGCTCGGCATGCAGGAAGACCGGGCCGGTTTCCGCATAGGGCTGGCGCTCGCCGAACGGGCTGTAGGCAAGCGTCAAATAGGCTTCACCCGCAGCAACCGGTTTCAGGCAATGGCGGCAGGGGATGGCCCCGCCATCGCAAACGCGTTCTATCGGTGCATTGCCATAGGCATCCGTGCTGCCGTCCCAGAACTGGCGGGCGGTTTTCGTATCCATTCCGACAAATCTGACTGACATGGCTTTCTCCCGTGTTGATGACGGGAGAGAGATGGCGGGGTTTGCTGCCGCAAGCCACCCGATTCCTGCACATTGTGCGATTTGGCAACCTATTCCCAGGTCGTGACCGTTTCCTCGCTGACGGCCACGGGCGAAAAACCCATCTTCTGGTAAAGCCCCAGGGCGGCGGGATGATCCAGCGTGTTGGTGTGAACCGTCACCTTGGCCGGATCATGATCCCATGCCTGCTGGATGGCGGCGTTGAGAAACCACTTGCCAAAGCCGAGCCCCTGATAGTCCGGCATGATGCCGAAATAGGCGATTTCAACAGCCTCCGGCAGGCCGGCAAGGTTGAGTTCGAAAAAGCCCGCCGGGCAGCCATCGGCATACAGCACGGCAAGTTCCGTTGTTTCAGCGTCAAGAATGGCTGCAAGATCACCGTCTTTCATGACACGGCGCTCATACCAGTGATGGGGCCTGCCCACCTGTTCGTACAGATAGCGGTAGAAATGCAGCTTCATGTTTTCGGCGTGCAGCAGGGCGGTTCGCGGCACGGTGGGCACTGCAAAGGTCTTGTGCGGCCTGGCAGGCATTTCCAGATGGGTGACCCGCGCCTTCAACTTGCGAGGTTTTTTTGCCGCCATGGATTGCTGCTCCGTTTTGCGATTTCCCGAGCCCTGTGGCCTGTTCCGGTGACCGGTTTATGCCCAGCGGGCCACCGGCGCTTCCCTGCGGCTGCCCCATTCGGCCCATGATCCATCGTAAAGGGCATGGTTTTCATATCCACACACATCAAGCGCCAGCGTCAGGATGGCCGCCGTCACCCCCGAGCCGCAACTGGTCACCACGTGTTCGGCCTTGTTGGCGGCAACCTCCCGCAGCTTTGCCGAAAGCTCATCTGCGGGCAACAGGCTTCCCTCGCGCACCACATCGCTGGCGGCCAGCGTGCGCGACCCAGGAACATGGCCGGACGCCAGGCCAGGTCTTGGTTCTGCTTCTTGCCCGCTAAAGCGGGTAAAGGGCCGGGCATCGAGCACCAGGGATTGTCCGCGGCGGATATTGGCAAGCATCCGGTCGAACCCCCAAACCCTGTCTGCCTGAAAACGCGGCTTGAAGGTGGCAGCCTTTGGTGTTTGCGGCGTGGCTGTCTCAACCGGATATCCGGCCTCCTTCCAGCGGTCGAACCCGCCTTCCAGAATGCGTACATTCCGTGCCCCCATGACCTTCAGCGTCCACCACACGCGTGCTGCGGAAAAAAGCCCCGGTCCGTCATAAACGACGATTTCATCCTGTTCACCAAGGCCAAGGGCGCCAGCAGCATCTCCAAAGGCATCGGGAGAGGGCAGCATGTGCGGCAGGTCCGATGATGTATCGGCGATGGCATCGATGTCGAAATGGACAGCACCGGGAATGCGCGCTGTCGAAAACTCCGCCTTGCCGTCGCGTTCCATCGCCGGCAGATACCAGGAAGCATCCACACATTTCGGCTGATTGTTCTCAAGCCGTTCTGCAAGTTCCGGCGCTGAAACAAAGAACTCGCTGCGCTCAGTCATCGGCGTTTTCCCTGGTTGCTTGCGGCTGGGCGAGCGCCTCATGCCAGACTTCGATGGATTTGTCGGGATAGCCTTCGAAATGCTGGTGTTTGGGCCCGCGGGCTGGCTCCACCCAGCTCGCCTTGAATTCCGTCATGATGTGGACGGTTTCGGGCGCAGCGGGCAGGTCGGTATCGATTGCCGAAGCGAACGGGTGCACCAGATCGGGCCATTTACCGTGATAGACCCACAGGCCCGAGCCGCATTTGCTGCAGAACCGGCGCTCCAGGTCGCTTATGCCGTTCTCGGTAACCGCGTTGTAGACGGCGATGTGTTCCTCGCCCTCGACTTCCAGCGAATCGGCCCAGCCCATGATGTTGATTGCATACCCGCCGCCGCCCTGGGTCTTGCGGCAGATCGAGCAATAGCAGCGCTGATACGGGTAGGGGGTGTTCGTCTCCACGCTGAAGCGGACGGATTTGCAGTGGCAGGAACCTTCAAGCTTCATGGCTAAGCCCTGTTTTGTCTACTGTGGCGCAAGGGCACCGAATCGCAGCCGGAAACGGCGGTTTTCCTTGCCCTTTTTCTCGATCTTGCCGATGTGAATTTCGCCCACCTCCTGGGTTTCGCTCACATGGGTGCCGCCGCAGGGCTGGCTGTCCACCGATGAATTTTCCCCGATGCAAACCAGCCGGATATCGCCGAGGCCGCGCGGCGGGCGCACATTCTTCGAGCGCACAATATCGGGATTGGCGTCGAGTTCGGCTTCACTGATCCATTGCGAAAAGACCGGATGATTGCCCTTAACCAGCGCCATCAGTTGATCCGTCACGTCTTCCTTGGTGATACCGGCCTCGGGAAGGTCGAAATCCACCCGCGATTCTTCCTCGCCCACATTGGCGGAGGTGATTGGATAGGGGCAGACGACGGAAAGCAGATGGCAGGCTGTGTGCATGCGCATCAGCTTGTAGCGGCGCTCCCAGTCGATATGGCCGGTGAGTGTCTCGCCGACTTCGGGCACTGTTTCGCCCTCGGCCGGCACCAGCACGATTTCGGATTTGTCATCTCCGTGAACGGTGGTGGCGATGGCGATTTTCGAGCCGTCGGCGCGCTCCAGGTGGCCGCTGTCGCCCGGCTGCCCGCCGCTGGTGGCATAAAAATTGGTGCAGTTAAGAACAATGCCGCCGCGCTCATTGATGGCGGTGACCATGCCTTCGCAGGCGCTCAGATAGGCATCGTCCAGAAAGGCCTTTCGGGTCTGTCCGCTCATGGGATGGTTGCCTTACGCGCTTTCGGGAACGTCTTCATAGGGGATATCGGCCCGGGGCGTTCGTTCGAGCCATGGCGGAACCGGCAATTCCTTCGATCGCAGAAAATCCGGGTTGAACAGTTTCGACTGATAGCGCGAGCCGAAATCGCACAATACGGTCACGATCGTGTGGCCGGGCCCCAGTTCCCTGGCCAGCCGTATCGCGCCGGCAATGTTGATACCGGTCGAACCCCCAAGGCAAAGCCCTTCATGTTCCAGGACGTCGAAAACAATCGGTACAGCCTCCTTGTCTGGTATCTGGTAACAGAAGTCCGGCGTAAATCCCTCCAGATTGGCGGTGATGCGGCCCTGGCCGATGCCTTCGGTGATCGAATCGCCTTCGGACTTGAATTCGCCTGTGGTGTAGTAGGAATAAAGCGCCGCGCCGTTCGGGTCTGCCAGCGCTACCTTGATGTTGCTGTTCTTTGCCTTCAGCCCGGCGCCGACCCCTGCCAGCGTGCCGCCCGTGCCGACAGCTGAAACGAACCCGTCCACCTTGCCTTCGGTCTGTTCCCAGATTTCCTGCGCCGTGGTGCGGGTGTGCCCGTCTCGGTTGGCCACATTGTCGAACTGGTTGGCCCAGATTGCTCCGGCCGAACTTTCCCTGGCGATCTGGTCGGCAAGCCGACCCGAGATTTTCACATAGTTGTTGGGATTGCGATAGGGAACGGCAGGCACCTCCACCAGCTCTGCCCCATCAGCCGCAGCGCATCCTTTTTCTCCTGGCTCTGGGTCTTGGGAATGACGATGACGGTCTTAAAGCCAAGCGCATTGGCCACAACCGTAAGACCGATTCCGGTATTCCCGGCGGTTCCTTCAACGATGATGCCACCCTTTTCGATCTGCTTGTTCTTGATTGCATCCTCGATGATGAAGAGACCGGCTCGGTCCTTGACCGACTGGCCCGGATTGGCAAATTCGGCCTTGCCGAGGATGTTGCAGCCGGTCATTTCAGAGGCCTGCCGCAAGCGGATAAGCGGCGTGTTGCCGATCGCTTCGAGAGTGGAATTCCTGATCATTGCATGTTTCCTGTCCGCAAACTTGTCTGGCACCGCGCATTACGCATTTTGCCAAGCTGTTGACGCGGCAGACTATTGGCCAAGCAGACCGGGAGCAAGACGATAAACCTGTCATGCGAAGGAAATGTCATATCCGCGCCATTGGCGGCAACGCGTTTTCCGGCCCGGGCCGGGCACGGCAATAAATTGCTATCGGTAAAGGGGAGGGAATGATGGAGGCCTCGCCCGGAATCGAACCGGGGTGCAAGGATTTGCAGTCCTCTGCGTAACCACTCCGCCACGAGGCCAACCGGCGCCCCATATCTGCCAAGCACCACAACCTGTCAAGGTTGAAGGCGGCAAAAGGCACCCGCATTGGCCGGTTTATTTCACCGCAAGGTGAACGGGTGGCAAACACAGGCTGCAAAACAGACCCCGTACAAAGAATTTTTTGCTGTGCGGCTTGGCAAACCGGTTTCCCCTTTGTATAGGCTTCGCGGTCGATACCGACGTGATCCCCGGTAGCTCAGTGGTAGAGCAGTTGACTGTTAATCAATTGGTCGCTGGTTCGAATCCGGCCCGGGGAGCCACTCTTTTACAGCGCACTCAGACAGGCTCTTGGTGCGCCGGCAGGCCGGCATCCCGATCCGCCCCGCGGCACCGGCGCCCGGCCGGGGAATGGCAGTCAGTCTCGGGACCCGAAAGTCGGCCAGAAACCGGATAGGGCACATGCCATGCTAGATTTCGATACCGCCCGCCAAAACATGGTTGATTGCCAGATACGCACCAGCGACGTCACCAACCATGAACTCCTGGAAGCCCTTTCCACCGTGCCGCGCGAGCGCTTCGTGCCGCAAGAAAAGGCGGAACTTGCCTATATCGACGAGGACGTTGAAATTGCCAGGGGCCGCTATCTGATGGAGCCGGCCCCCCTGGCCAAGCTCATTCAGGCCGCCGGCGTGTCGAAGGATGATGTGGTGCTCGATGTGGGCTGCGGCTCCGGTTACACCACGGCTGTTCTTTCCCGTCTTGCCTCCATCGTCATTGCGGTTGAACAGGACGAGGGGCTTGCCGCTTTGGCAACCAGCACGCTTTCCGAACTCGATTACGACAATGCGATTGTCGTTCAAGGCGATCTGCGCGCCGGATACCCCTCCGAGGGGCCGTATGATGTGATATTTCTCGGCGGTGCGGTGGATGAAATTCCTTCCGGCCTGTTTGCGCAACTGAGCGAGGGCGGAAAACTGCTGGCCGTGGAGGGCCACGGAAATGCGGGCGTTGCACGGCTCTACATGCGCAACGGGTCGGATTTCAGCGGCCGCAGCCTGTTCAATTGCGCCATCCAGCCTTTGCCCGGGTTCGAAAAGAAACCTGAATTCGTTTTTTAAGTGAGAATTGCCGCATGCAATCAACGGCTGGTTGTTGCTTCTTTGCCACGCTTGTGAGCGGCCTCGATGAAACCGGTCATTTTCATTGACCCTGCCGCAGCAGGCATTAGTGTCTTTGCAGAATTCTGAATTCGGAAATCCGCGATATTTTGGCGCCGGCATTTGGTGCAGATTGCCGCCAACGCCTTGTATGGGGCTTTGTATGGGGCCATGTATCGGTCGGAATTCCGCTCTGCCGGTGGCGGGTGGCCGCTTTACCGGCCGAAACAGTCTGGAACAGCAATTGTCACGGCGCACGGGGAAGCGCCCGAACCGGCACTGCGCATCGCATTCTTGGGGCATTCTTGGGGCATCCTTGGGGCATCGCGGCGGGTCGACACTGGGTAGAGTTGATATGCGTATTCACCGGAAGTTTCTCTTTGCTGCCTGCCTGTGTGTTGGCTTGTTGGCCGGCGGGCAACCTGCCCTGGCGCAGACCATGAAGGAAGCGCTGGCGCTGGCCTATGCCAACAATCCTTCCATCAATGCCCAGAGGGCGGGGACCAGGGCAGCAGATGAGGCGGTCGCAATCGCCAAATCCGGTTACCGGCCCACGATTGCCGGCAGCGCCTATCAGGGCAAGAGCTGGACACAAACACGTTCCCCCCTTGGCAAAACCACCACGCGTCTGGCGCCGGGTGGGTTCGGTGTCGAGATTTCCCAGAACCTGTTCGACGGCTTTCGCACCCAGAACAACGTGCGGTCGGCAAAAGCTGCCGTGATGGCCAGCCGGGAAACGCTGCGCAATGTGGAGCAGAACATCCTGTTCGATGCAGCCAGCGTGTATATGGATGTCCTGCGAGATCGTGCCGTTGCCGGTTACCGCCGCAAGTCGCTGGTTTTCCTGGAAGAACAGGTGCGTTCGGAAACAAGCCGTTTCGATGTGGGCGAAAGCACCCGCACTGACGTTGCCCAGGCCAGAGGCCGCCGTGCCGCGGCCCAGGCGCAGCTTGCTGCAGCCCAGGCGCAGCTGAAATCGAGCATTGCAGTATTCATGCAGGTGGTTGGCCGTGAGCCGAAAAACCTTCGCTCGCCCAAACCGGTAACCCGCCTTATCCCCTCCAGCATGACGACCGCCCTGGACGTTGCGCGCACCAACCACCCGGCCATCAAGGCAACCAGGCATCTCGTCGACCAGGCGCTGTTCAACGTCAAGAGTGCCGAGGGCGAACTTCTGCCGACGCTGTCGCTGAATGGCGGCATAAGCCGCGATGTCGATGTTGGCGTCAATACAGACCGCGATTCAGCCAGCGTCACCGCCCGCTTGAGCGTTCCCATCTATCAGGGCGGCCGCGTATCGGCGACGGTCCGCCAGAACAAGGAAGTGCTGGGACAGCGCCGCATCGAGGTCGATCAGGCCATCGACAATGTGCGCGCCGCCGTGGTTTCCGCCTATTCCCAGCTAGAGGCCGCGCGCGCATCCGTCATTGCCAACCAGACCCAGCTTGAGGCGGCAAACCTTGCCCTGCAGGGGGCCGTCGAAGAGCGCAAGGTCGGCCAGCGCACGACCTTGGACGTCCTCAACACCCAGCAGGAAGTGATCAATGCACAGATTGCACTGGCCCAGGCGCGCCGCGATCTTGTGGTCGCTTCCTATGCTGCCCTTTCGGCAATCGGCAAGCTGGATGTGCCAACGCTGAAGCTCAGCGTCGCCCGCTATGAGCCTGAAGATCACTATCAGGCCGTCAAGGACAAGTGGTACGGTCTGCGCACGCCCGACGGCCAGTAGCGGCGCGCTATCCCACAGCCATTTTCGGTTGTAGCAGCACATGTGCGCAGCGGTTACCAATTCGCTTGCCGATAGGGTATCATTCATTGATTCGTGGCTTTCAGCGCATCGTGCCATGGGGATGGCCAGCGCTCTTTACTGGCCCATGAGCGGGGCAATGCGCCTCAATGGAACGGGGAGGGCGCTGATTGGGACAGCAAAGCGGAGATCGGGCTATGGGGAAGATCGGGCCATGGGGGACGCAGCACCCAAAGACAATTCGATGGAAGAGATACTGGCTTCCATCCGCCGGATTATCAGTTCGGACAGCGAGGAGGGCGCGGCGCCGCAAACGCCGCCGGAACCGGCAAAAGGCAAACCGGTTCAGCCGGCTGCTGAAAGCAAGGCTGCGACAGCGGCGGCGGATACACCGCCCGCTTCACCACAGGAAGGTCATACACCCATCCAGCCGGCCGCCGGGCAGGAAGCCGGTTCCGGCACCTTTGCCGGCCTTGCCCAGCAATTGCGCGGAACGAAGGGCCTTGAAGGCGAAGCCAAGGCAGACGGCCATGAGTCTGCGCCCGGTGCAAGTCAGAATGAAACCACCGACGTGAAAGCAGCCAGTGCAACGGCAGCTGAAAAACCGGACAGCAAAGTGGCCGAAACCACATCGGATGCTGCATCTGACAGCGGTGCACGGAGCCTTGCCGATCTGGCCAAATCGATCAACAGGAAAATCGATGCGGTTGCCACAAAGGATGTGGAGGCAAGCGTTGCATCCAAGCAAACGCCTGAGAGCGGCGGCGACAAGGCAGCGCAGGGCGATGAACCACGCTTGGAAAATACAGGTCCCAATCCGGCCTCCGCCGGGAGCCTGTCGGAACTTGCCCAGTCGCTTCAGGCCCGGGCGCAAGGGACTGCGGCACAACCGGCCACGCCCGAAGGCAACGCTGAAGAAGCTTCCAACAACGGCGTTTCCGGCGCCAAACCGCCGCAGGCAGCCCCCACGGCGCCCAAGACCACCATTGCTGCCACGGGGGATGGCTTAACGGAGGAAGCGGGCGAGACCGCAGAATCCGGCCAGTCTGCCGGCAAAGCACCCAAAGCTGCCATACTGGCATCCAACCTTGCACAGATGGGCGGGGACAAGCCGGAGGAATTCCGGGAAGCACTGGTTTCCCCTTCCACCCAGCAGGCGGTTTCCGGCTCCATGGACCGGTTGAAACAGGCAGTGTCCGGCCTTGACCAGGCACGGGTTGAAGCCGTGTTGCGCCCGCTGCTCCGTGAATGGCTGGATGACAACCTTCCGCGCCTGGTGGAGCGCATGGTGCAACAGGAAATCGACCGCATTGTCGATGATGCAGGCGAAAGCGGTGCGGATCAATCGCCTCAAGATGCGCCGCAGCAGGCAAAATCTGCCTGAACAACCGGTTTGCAGCGTTGTCAGACAAAGAACGGCGATCAAGCTCCGGCAGGTGCGGGAGTTTGATCGCCGTTACGTTTGCCGTACCTTTTCAGCGCAGCGTCAAGCCCTTGCTGCCGGTTGACTTGGCCAGCGCCATGGCATTACACCCGGCATCAATTCTGTTCGCCTTTTCAAGGCTCAAACCGCCGGACCATCATGCTGGACAAGACTTACGATGCGGCAAGCGCCGAACCGCGCATTGCTGCCAAATGGGACGAGACCAATGCCTTTGCCGCAGGGGCCGGAGCCGGCGAGGGCGCCGAGCCCTATTGCATTGTCATTCCCCCGCCAAACGTTACCGGCTCGCTGCACATGGGCCATGCCCTCAACAACACGCTGCAGGACATTCTGATCCGCTTTGAACGCATGCGCGGAAAGGACGTTTTGTGGCAGCCGGGCATGGATCACGCCGGCATCGCCACCCAGATGGTGGTGGAACGCCAGCTGGCCGAGCGCCAGCAGCCCGACCGCCGTGAAATGGGACGCGACAAGTTCGTTGACCGCGTATGGGAGTGGAAAAGCGAGTCGGGCGGCCTGATATTCAACCAGCTCAAGCGGCTGGGCGCTTCCTGTGACTGGTCGCGCGAGCGCTTCACCATGGATGAAGGGCTTTCAAAAGCCGTGCTGGAGGTTTTCGTCCGGCTGTATGATGAAGGGCTGATCTATCGCGGCAAACGCCTCGTCAACTGGGATCCGAAATTCGAGACCGCCATATCCGACCTTGAGGTGGAAAACATCGAGGTCGACGGCCACATGTGGCACTTCAAGTATCCGCTGGCCGCCGATCCAAAAACCGGAAAACGCCAAACCTACGAATATGTCGAGAAGGATGCGGACGGAAACGTTACCCTGCGTGAAACACGCGACTATATTTCCATCGCCACCACACGCCCCGAAACCATGCTGGGAGACGGCGCGGTTGCCGTGCATCCTTCCGACGAGCGCTACGCGCCCATCATCGGCAAGCTTTGCGAAATCCCTGTGGGACCAAAAGAGCACCGGCGGCAGATTCCCATCATTGTCGATGACTATCCCGATCCGGATTTTGGTTCCGGTGCGGTGAAGATTACCGGCGCGCACGATTTCAACGACTATGAGGTCGCCCGCCGCAACAACATTCCGCTGTACCGGCTGATGGACACCAGGGCCGCCATGCGCAACGATGGCGAACCCTATGCTGCAGAAGCCGCCAAGGCGATGGAACTGATCGGCAACAGCGCCGAAGGAGGTGGCGAGCCGGACGCGGACTATGTCGACAAAATAAATCTGGTTCCCGACCAATATCGAGGTCTCGACCGTTTCGAGGCGCGCAAGCGCGTCATTGCGGACATCGACGCTGAAGGGCTGATGATCAAGGTCGAGGAAAAGCGCATCATGCAGCCTTTCGGGGACCGTTCCCATGTGGTGGTCGAGCCCATGCTGACCGACCAGTGGTTTGCCGATGCGGCAACCCTGGCCAAGCCGGCCATCGCATCGGTAAGGGAGGGACGCACCCGCTTTGTGCCCGAGAGCTGGGAAAAGACCTATTTCCAGTGGATGGAGAACATCCAGCCCTGGTGCATCTCCCGCCAGCTATGGTGGGGCCACCGCATTCCCGCCTGGTACGGACCCGATGGTCAGGTGTTCGTGGCCAAGAGCGAGGAGGAGGCGCTTGACGAAGCGGTCAACCATTATCTCGCCCATGAAGGCCCGTGGAAGGCCTGGGTCGAGGAGCGGATGAACGACTTCAAGCCGGGTGAAATCCTCAAACAGGACGAGGACGTTCTCGATACCTGGTTTTCCTCGGCGCTCTGGCCGTTTTCCACCCTGGGCTGGCCCGACGAAACCCCGAACTCGACCGCTATTACCAGACCGATGTACTGGTTACCGGTTTCGACATCATCTTTTTCTGGGTGGCCCGGATGATGATGATGGGCCTGCATTTCATGAAGGATGATGAAGGCGACCCGCTGGAGCCCTTCCACACGGTCTATGTCCACGCTTTGGTGCGCGACAAGCACGGCGCGAAAATGTCCAAGTCCAAGGGCAATGTCATCGACCCGCTGGAACTGATCGATAAATATGGCGCAGATGCCCTGCGCTTCACCCTGGCGATCATGGCGGCCCAGGGCAGGGATGTGAAACTCGATCCCGACCGCATCGCCGGCTATCGCAATTTCGGAACCAAGCTATGGAACGCAACCCGCTTTGCCGAAATGAATGGCGCAGTTCACGGCGGCAGGTTCGATCCCGAGGGTGTCAAATTGACCGTCAACCGGTGGATTTTGGCCGAACTGTCCAGAACGGTTGCCGATGTAACCGCAGGCATCGAAAAATACCGCTTCAACGATGCGGCAAACGTGGCCTACAAGTTCGTCTGGAACACGCTGTGCGACTGGTATGTGGAACTGCTGAAACCGGTCTTTGCCGGCGGGGATGGAGACGCGAAGGCCGAAGCACAGGAATGCATCGGCCATGTGCTGGATGAAACGTTCAAGCTGCTTCATCCCTTCATGCCGTTCATGACCGAGGAGTTGTGGAGCAAGACCGCCCAGCGCAACAGCCTGCTGTGCCACGCAGAATGGCCGCAGGCGGGCAAGATCGATGAAGCGGCAGCCGATGAAATCAACTGGCTGGTCTCGCTGATCTCCGAAATCCGTTCGGTGCGCGCGGAAATGGGCATCAAGCCGGGCGCCCACCTGCCGCTGGTGGTGGTTGATGGGGACGCGACAACCCGCGAACACGTCGCCCGCCACGAACCGGCATTGCACCGCCTGGCGCGTGTCGAGCCGGTGGAGTTTGCATCCGAAGCGCCAAAGGGAGCAGCCCAGATCGTGCTTTCCGGCGCGCTTTACTGTCTGCCGCTTGCCGGCGCTGTGGACCAGTCGGCGGAAACCGAACGGCTCGAAAAGGAAATCGGCAAGCTTGATGGCGAGATCAGGCGGCTTGAAGGCAAGCTCGGCAATGAGAAGTTTGTC